>CAWKOD010000001.1:0-44472 GCA_963850885.1 uncultured Alphaproteobacteria bacterium
CTGTTCCTGATCGCCTTCGGCGGTGCCATCGCGCATCCTGCTGTGGCTGTCCTCGAACGCAGCCGCGTCGGCGCGATGGTTCGCGCCGGGGTCGACGACGCGCGGTGGCATCAGGCATCGACATCAACGTGCCGGTGCTCTTCAGCGGTCGTCTTCGGGCTCGGCGTCGGGCTCGCCGCCATCGGCGGCACCGCGGCGGGTCCGATGCTCGGCCTCTATCTGGGCATGGACATCGAGATCCTGATCCCGGCGTTCATCGTCGTCGTGATCGGCGGCATTGGGCAGCCTGCGCGGCGCGTTCGTCGGCAGCATGCTCATCGGCATCGTCGACACGTTCGGCAAGGCGTATTTGCCGAGCCTCGCGCTGTTCTCTGATCTATCTCGCCATGATTGCTCGTGCTGCTGACGCGGCCCAGGGCCTGTTCGGTATCAAGATACTGCCGACGCCGCAGCCGTCGGCGGACAGCATCACGGCGTATGCCGACCCGAGCCGGCCGCCGCATCGCCGGCGCTGGCTCGTGCTGCTCGCCGTGCTCGCGCTGCTGCCGCTATCGGGCAGCTACGCGACGGCCTTGCCGCCGAAGTGCTGATCTTCGCGATCTTCGCGATGAGCCTCGACCTCCTCATCGGTTACACGGGGTTGTTGTCGTTCGGTCACGCGGCGTTCTTCGGCGTCGCGGCCTATGCGGTCGTGATCCTCGGGCAACAAGTTCGGCTGGTCGGGTGGGTCGGCCTTCTGGTCGGCATCGTGGTATCCGCAGCCGTCGCGGCGGTGATCGGGTTCTTCGCCATTCGCGGAGCGGCATACCTTCCTGATGCTGACGATGGCGTTCGCGCAACTGCTGTTCTCGCTGTCGATCAAGTGGCGGACGGTCACCGGCGGCACCGACGGGCTGCCGGCTTTCAGCGCCCCACGCTGTTCGGCATTCGACTCGACAATCGCTCGCCGTGCAGTTCTACGTCGTTGCCGTCGGATTCTTCGTGCTCCTATTCCTGCGGCGACTCATCGCATCGCGCCGCTCGGGCTCGATTTTCATCGGCATTCGCGAGAACGAGCAACGGATGCGCGCTGCCGGCTATCCGGTGCAGCGCTTCAAGCTCGTCGCCTTTACGTTGGCCGGCGCGCTGGCCGGCGTCGGCGGCGGACTGTACGCGCTGCAGAACGCGTACGTGTCAGCGACATCCTGCACTGGCCGTCCGGCGAGCATCATCATGGTGATTCTCGGCGGCACCGGTACGATCGTCGGCCCGGCGATCGGCGCGGCGTGTTCCTGCTGCTGAAGAACGTCGTCAGCTCGCACACGGAATACTGGCTGCTGTGGGTCGGCATCATCTTCATCCTGTGCGTGATGTTCTTCCCCGGGCATCTGGGGCTGGCTGTGCGGCAACGCGCTCGGCGGGAGCGCGCATGAGCCTGCTGCGCCTCGATGCGCTCAACAAGGCTTTCGGCAACCTGGTCGTCACGAAGACGTCGACCTCGCCGTCAACGAAGGCGAGTTGCACGCGCTGATCGGTCCCAACGGCGCTGGCAAGACAAGCCTCGTCCATCAAATCGGCGGGCAGCTTCGCCATCGGGCCGCATCCTCTTCGCGAGCGTGACATCACCGAACGCCGCCGGAGGAGCTGCCAGCTCGGCATCGGCCGCACGTTCCAGAAGAACAACCTGTTCCGCGCCTGTCGGTGCGCGAGAACGTGCGCCTCGCGCTGCAGGGCGCGCGGCAGCGTTCGAATGCCTGCGCGACGGCGTCCGATCGCGCGCTGCTGGCGGAGGTCGACGAGGTGCTGGCGCAAGTGACGGCTGACCGAGCGGCTCGATCGGCCGGTCCGCAGTCTTTCCTACGGCGAGCAGCGGCAACTCGAGATCGGCTCGCGCTGGCGAGCAAGCCGGCGGTTCTGCTGCTCGACGAACCGACGTCGGGCATGTCGCCGGCCGAGACCGAGCGCATGATGGATCTCGTGCGCTCGCTGCCGCGAACCTCGGCATCCTGATGATCGAGCACGACATGAACGTGGTGTTCTCGCTCGCGCACACGATCACCGTGCTGTACTACGGCGAAGTGCTCGCGTCGGGCGCGCCCGCGGCGATTCGCGACAAGTCCGCGTGCGCGAGGTCTACCTGGGACTGGCGCGCTGATGCTCGAACTCGACAACGTCCACGCGTACTACGGCGACAGCCACGTGCTGCACGGCGTATCGATGGCCGTGGACAAGGGCGAGGTCGTGTGCTGCTCGGACGCAACGGCGCCGGCAAGACGACGACGGTGCTGACGATCATGGGCTACCTGCGCCCGCCCCGGGCGCGATCGTCTACGCCGGCGCAAATCGGCGGGCTGCCGCCGTACGCGCTCGCGCGGCGGGGCTTCGGCTTCGTGCCGCAGGAGCGTGGCATCTTCCCGAGCCTGACCGTCGAGGAGAACCTGACGGTTTGCCCGCGGCACGCGCGCGGGGCACTGGACGCTGGGGCGCGCGTACGCGCTGTTTCCGCGGCTGGAAGAGCGCGCGGCAATCTCGGCTTCCAGCTGTCGGGCGGCGAGCAGCAGATGCTCGCGATCGCCCGCGCGCTGATGCTGAATCCGGACGTGATCCTGCTCGACGAGCCGTCCGAAGGCCTCGCGCCGATGATCGTCGAGGAGATCGTGGGCGTGCTGCGTACGCTAAAGCGAGGGCCTCGCCGTGCTGCTGATCGAGCAGAACCTGCGCGTCGCGCTTCGACCTCGCCGACCGCCATTACGTGATGTCCAAGGGCGAGATCTGCTTCACCGGCACAACCGCCGAGCTCGAGCGCAACGAGACAGTGTTACGGAACTACCTGAGCGTTTGAGACGTGCTAGATATGTGCCTGCATCTTTCGCCGGAAACTCTGGCAGGAGTGCCTGACCGTGTTTCGAGCCTTCGCTTTTGCCGCCATAGCCTGGAGCTTGGCGCTTGGCGCTGCGCCGGCCACAGCCGATGCGGTCGCCGATTTCTACAAGGGCAAGACCGTCTCCTTGGTCGTCGGATACAGCGCCGGCGGCGGAGCAGACTTGTGGGCCCGTTTTATCGCCCGCCATCTGGGCAAGCACATTCCGGGCAATCCGACCGTCATCGTTCAGAACATGCCGGGCGGCAGCGGGCTCACGGCCGTCAATCACGTTTACAACACCGTCCCCCAGGACGGGACGCGCATCATCCTTCCATCGGTGACGGTGCCCACCGCCGCGGCGATGGGCATGCCGAACGTTCGCTGGGACACGCTTAAATTCAATTGGCTCGGCAACCTGGTCCGGGACGCGCAGTCCTGCGTCGCCTCCGGACGGTCGGGCATCCAGAGCGTCGCCGATGCAAAGGAGCGCGAGATCATCTTCGGATCCGATGGGGCCACCAACTCGACAGGGCAGCATCCGCGTCTGCTCGCCACGCTTTTCGGTTACAAGCTCAAGATCATCACAGGTTACGGGGGAACCGCCGAGGTCCGTCTCGCGATGGAGAGAGGTGAGGTGGAGGCCGTGTGTTCGGTATGGGCCTCCTCCGTCCTGGGACCGCAGCGGGCCGACATCGACTCCGGCAAGTTGGTGCCGATCGTGCAGATGGGCACGAAGAAACATCCGATCTTTGGCAATGCACCCATGGTCTACGAACTCACGCAGAGCAAACAAGATTTGCAGCTCATGCAGTTCGTTTTCGGCCCGGGGGAAATCTCCAGGCCCCTTGCCGTGGGGCCGGACACGCCGGCGGATCGGGTCACTGCGCTACGGGACGCGTTCTGGGCGATGGCGCACTCGCCCGAGCTCAAGGCCGACGCCGAGAAGCAACAGTTGGTGGTCGATCCCATGGACTGGAAGGAAACCGAAGCCGCGCTCCGCGACGTGCTCGCTATTCCGGAAGACGTCGTCGCCCGCGCAAGAGAAATGATGAAGTGATAGAGGCAGCAAGTCGCCCGGATGAGCGAAGCGACCTCCGGGTCTTCCTATCCGCGCGCAAAGCGCGATAGTGGCCCGGGCCGGCGTATTCATCTGCAACCCTGCCCTTCATTCGCGGCGTTCCTTTTGGCCCTGCGGTGTGCCACCGTGGCTGCAGAGAGATCGTGCGGCTGCACGGCAGAACCACACGGCATCGATCCGGGAGGAGCGCGCTTGACGATGGCCAAAGTCGCAGACATCGATCTCGAATTGTTCGAATTCGGACAGGGATCGCCAGTCCTGTTCCTGCACGGCGGTGAAGGCTTCGACCAGGGGCAGCCGTTCGTCGCTCCGCTCACCGCCAAGCGCCGCTTGATCGCGCCGTCGCATCCCGGATTCGGCAAGTCGTCCCTGCCGGAGTGGCTCGATAGCGTCGACGACATCGCGCATATCTATCTCGAACTGCTGGATACGCTCGGCCTCAATAAAGTGGATGTCGTCGGCTGCTCGATCGGCGGCTGGATCGCCGCCGAAATGGCCACCAAATCACCGGAGCGCGTGAGCCGGCTCGTCATGGTCGGGCCGGTCGGCGTCAAGGTCGGCTCGCCGGACAAGCTCGACATCCCCGATATCTTCGCGATGCCGCAAGCGGATGTGCAGAAGCTGCTCTACCACGATCCCGCCAAGATGGCGCCTGACCCCAGCAAGATGACGGACGACGAATTGGCCGTCATGTTCCGCAACCGCGAAACCCTCGCTCTGCTGGTCTGGGAGCCGTGGATGCACAATACCAAGCTCAAGCGCCGCCTGCACCGCGTGAAGGCGCCGGCCTTGTTCATTCGCGGCGCCGGCGACGGCCTCGTGTCCGACGCTTACCTCAGGGCCTATGCGGGCCTTTTACCCAATGCGCGCACGCTGACGATACCGGCGGCCGGCCACGCGCCGCATCTGGAACAGCCCGAGGCGCTCGCCTCGGCCGTCCTCGAATTCATCGGAGCATGACATGAGGGCATGGCACTTCAGCGAAACCGCATATCCCTACCTGCCGCCGCAGGAGACCTATCCCTCCATTCGCGTGTCGCTGCCGAACCGCATCTACGATCCGGTCAAGGGCGCCGCGCTATACGACCGCTACATCGACGAATGGCTGATCGCCGAAGACGAAGGCGTCGAGATCATGCTCAACGAGCATCATCAGACCGCGACCTGCGTCGATCCTGCAGCACCTTTGATGCTGGCCGCGCTGGCCCGGCAAAGCAAAAAGGCGCGCCTCTTGATCCTCGGCAATCCGATCGCCAATCGCCGGCAGCCGGTCCGCGTCGCGGAAGAAATGGCAATGATCGACGTGCTGTCGCACGGCCGGCTCGAGGCGGGCTTCGTGCGCGGGGTGCCGTACGAGATTCTGCCGGCGAACAGCAATCCGGTGCGGATGAACGAGCGGCACTGGGAAGCGCTCGACCTCATCGTCAAGGCATGGACCCATCACGACGCCCCGTTCAGCTTCGAAGGCCGGTTTTTCCACCACCGCTCGATCAACATCTGGCCGCGCTGCTATCAGCAGCCGCATCCGCCGATCTGGGTCAGCACGACAAGTCCGGGCGGCGCCGCGCAAGTGGGCTCGCACGGCTATGTCCAGGCCACGTTCCTGACCGGCTTCGACACCACCAAACGCATCTATGAGGCCTATCGGCGCGGCTGGCGCGAGGCCGGCCGCGGCCAGGATGTTCCGATCGATCGGCTGGCTTACGCGGCTTTGATCTATGTCGGCGACACCGAAGAGCGCGCCCGCGCCGGCGCCGAAAAACTCTTGTGGTACGTGAATTCCAACAAGGTGGCGCCGCAGTTCGCCAATCCTCCGGGCTATGTGCCGGTGGCGATGAATATCCAGTTGGCGCGCGGCGCGCAAAACGTGGTGAGCGCCCATGGCACCAAGCAAGGCACCGTCGACGGCGCCATCGAAGCCGGCACCATGTTTGCGGGCACGCCCGACGTGGTGTTCCAGCAGATCAAGAAACACTGGAACCACGTCGGCGGCTACGGCCATCTCCTGATCATGGGACAGGCCGGCTTCCTCGAACATGACGACACCGTGCACGGCATCCGCATGTTCGCCCGCGAGGTCTATCCGCGGCTGAAGGAGATCTATCCCGACACCACTGTGTCCGGGGTGATTGAGAAGGCGAATGCGGCGGCAAATTGATCAACAAGTCTATAGCCGCAGCCGTCATCGCCCGCAAAGGCGGGCGATCCAGCAATCGCCATTGCGAGACTGTGATTACTGGATGCCCGCCTTCGCGGGGCATGACACGCCCGTTGCAAAGCGCTCTAACCGGAAGCCGCCGCGCTCTGATGAATGGCGCGCCATATCCGATGGGAGGTGAACGGCATCTCCAGCTTCCGCACATTCACCGGCTTCAGCGCGTCGAGCACCGCATTGGCCAGCGCCGGAACCGCTCCGGTCGCGCCGGCCTCGCCGGCGCCCTTGGCGCCGAGCGGATTGACCGGCGACGGCACGCCGCAATCGATCAGCGCAATCGGCGGCAGGTTGTCCGCCCGCGGCATGAAGTAATCCATGAAGGTGCCGGACAACAGCTGGCCGCTGTCGGGATCGTAGGCAATGTGCTCGCCGAACACCTGGCCGATGCCCTGCATCAGCCCGCCATGCAGCTGGCCCTCCACCAGCTTGTGATTGTAGATCGTGCCGCAGTCGTCGGCGGCGACGTAATTGACGATGTGAGCGGCGCCGGTTTGCGGGTCGATCTCGACCTCGGCCACATGGGCGCCGCTCGGAAATGCGTTGGCGAGGTCGAGCGTCACATTGGTGTTGAGCGGATGGGTGGCCTCGCCCCATCGCTTTTCGATCAGCGCCTGCATGCTGACCGAAAGATCGGTGCCGACGACGCGGTATTGACCGTCGGCGAAGGTGACATCATCGGCCGCGACCTCGAACTGGCGCGCCGCGAGCGCCTTGCCCTTTTCGACGATTTCCCGGGCGCCCTTGGCGAGCGCTGCGCCGTGGCTGATCAGCGAGCGCGACCCGAAGGTGCCGACGCCGATGAGCTTCGGCGTATTCACATCGTTGTAGCGCAGGTCGATCCGGTCCTCGGGCACGCCGAGGATGTCCGCCACCAGCGCCGGATAGACGGTCTCGTGGCCCTGCCCTGAGGGGCCGGCGAGCGAAAACATCGACAGCCGGCCATCGGGCTCGACGCGCAGCTCGACCTGTTCTTTCCCCATGCCGCCGGACGGCTCGAGAAACAAAGCGAGCCCGATGCCGCGCAGCTTGCCCTCGCGCTTCGCCGCGCGCCGCCGCTTTGCGAAACCGTCCCAGTCCGACGCCTTCAGCGCCGTGTCCAGGAGCCGCGCCGGATCGGCACTGTCGTAGGTGGAGCCGGTCGGCGTCTTCATCGGGAATACATTCTTGCGCAGCACGTTGCGCCGGCGCAGCCTGATGGAATTGATCCCGGTCGCGACCGCGGCTTCCTCGACCAGCCGCTCCCACAGATAGGCGACGTTCGGGCGCCCGGCGCCGCGATAGGCCGTCGTCGGCGTCGTGTTGGTGAAGACCAGCCGATGCCGGCCATGCACCGCCGGAACATTGTAGAGGCTGATGGCCGAGCTGGTCGGCGCCGCAATCGTGTTGATCAGCGGGCCGGAGTTCGAGCAGAAGGCGCCGAGATTGACCAGCCATTGCACCCGCAGCGCGAGAAACCGTCCTTTGCTGTCGAGCGCGAGCTCTCCGATCAGGTCAGCCGCCCGGCCATGGTGGTCGCCGGACATCGTCTCCGAGCGCGTGCCGAGCCACCGCACCGGCTTGCCGGTCCGCTTGGCCGCCAGCATGACCGCGAGAAATTCCGGATAGACCTCGTGCCGCACGCCGAAGCCGCCGCCCACGTCGGCGGAGTGGATGCGGAATTTTTCCGGAGCAAGGCCGGTGATCTGCGACAGCGACGCTTTCAGATCGCCGGTCCCCTGGGTTGGAATGCAAATCTCGAACGTTTCATTCGCGGCGTCATAGAGCGCCGTGCAGGATTTCGGCTCCATCGGATTGCCGGAAATCCGCTGCGCGTGCAGCTCGACGCGAACGACATGGGCGGCTTCAGCAAATCCCGGCTCGGTCGATTCCCGGTTGCCGTACTCGTAGTCGAACGCCAGATTGTCGGGCACCTCGTCATGCACACGGACGGCGCCTGCGGCGATGGCATCGCTGGCCGTGACCAGCACCGGCAGATCTTGGTATTCGATGGCGATGAGCTCGGCGGCGTCCTGAGCGATGTATTCCGACTCCGCGATGACAAGTGCCACCGGCTCGCCGACATACCGGACCCGCTCATGGGCGAGCCCGGTTCGGAACGGAACGCGCAGCGAGCTGCCGCCGACGCCCTTGAAGAACGACATCGCAGGCGCGCCCTTCCAGCCGGTGGCGAAAAGATCGGCGCCGGTCAGGATGTCGAGAACGCCCGGCAGCTTTCGTGCCGCCGCCGTGTCGATCCGCGCAATCTTGGCGTGCGCCCGGTCGGCCCGGAGGAAATGGCCCGCAACCTGACCGCTGAAGCCGTAGTCGGCGGTGTATCGCCCCTGCCCGGTCAGCAATCGCAGATCTTCGCGGCGGCCTCTGAATTTATGGTCTGACAATTCCGGGATCCCTTCCGTTTTCGAAACCATCTTAGCCAAGATCGGCCAATCAGCGTCAATCGCAGCGCGCCACCATGCCGCCGTCGACGATGATCTCGGTGCCGGTGACAAACCGCGCCTCGTCGGAAGCCAGAAACAGCGCGGCATTGGCGGTGTCGCGGCCGTCGCCCATGAAGCCCGCGGGAATGCGCGAAACCCGGGTCTTGAGGAGTTTCTCGACGTCGCCGCCGGCGCGCTGCCCGGCGAGCCGCGCTTCGACCATCGGCGTGTGCAACTGACCCGGCACCACGGTGTTCACGCGGATGCCCTTGTTGGCGTATTGCACGGCGACGACGCGCGACAGCTGCATCACGCCGGCCTTCGAGGCGGCGTAGCCGACCTGCGGCGAGCCGGTCCAGCGCAGCCCGGAGGTCGATGCCAGATTGACGATGGCGCCGCCGCCCTGGCGTTCCATGACCGGCAGCACATGCTTGCAGGCGAGGAACACGCTTTTCAGATTGTAATTCATCTGGCCGTCCCAGGCCTCTTCCGAGAGTTCGACCGGACCACCGGCCGCCGAGCCGCCGACGTTGTTGACCAGCACGTCGATGCGGCCGAACGCGGCGAGGCAGGCGTCGATCATAGCCTTGACCGCAGCGCTCTGTGTCACGTCGCACTCGTGAGTCTTGATGGTGCCGCCGAATTCGGCGACGCGATCGAGTGTCTCCTTCATTGACTCGCCGTTCTTGTCGACGGCAAAGACCTTGGCGCCCTCGCGCGCGAACAGCACGGCGGTGGCGCGGCCGTTGCCCCAGCCGGGCCCGATGCAGCCGGCGCCGGTGACCAGCGCCATCTTGTCCTGCAGTCGTCCGGGCATGACGTGACTACTGCGAGCCCTTGAGGCCGAGCTTTACCACCAGCGAGCCCCACTTCGCCCGCTCCGACTTCATGTAGTCGTTCATGCCGTCGACCGACGGCGTGTCGAACGGGATGAGGCCGATGTTGGAGGCTTTCTCCTTCATGTCCTGGTCCGCCATGATCTTCTTCATCTCGGCATGCAGCCGGTCGACGATGTCCTTCGGCGTCTTCGCCGGCGCCAGCAGAACGTGCCAGGACACCGCCTCGAAATCCGGCGCACTGGCCGCTTCCGCGAACGGCGGCACGTCGGGCAGCAGCGGCAGCCGCTGCGACGACGACACCGCAAGCGCGCGCAGGCGGCCTTCCTTGATCAGCGGGATCGAGGCGCCGGCCTCGACGAAACCGACGTCGACGTGGCCTGCGGCCAAGTCGGTCACCGACTGCCGGTCTGGCGGTACGGCACATGGACTGCTTCGAAGCCGAAGCGCTGCTTGGCGAACTCCATCGACAGGTGCTGCAGCGCGCCGGCGCCGACCGTCGCGTAGTTCAGCGGCGGCTTCACGTCCTTGGCGTGCTTGATGAACTCCGGCACGGTCTTGAACGGCAGGTTGGGATTGGCCACCAGGATGAACGGCGACTTCACATAGAGCGAAATCGGCACGAAGTCGTTTTCCGGGCCGTAGTTGATCTGCTTGTACAGCGACTGGTTGATCGCCATCGCGGCGCTGGTCAGCACCACCAGCGTGTGGCCATCCGCCGGCGAGGTAGCGACTGTTGCGCCGCCAGCATGGTCGCGGCGCCGGGCTTGTTCTCGACCACCACCGGCTTGCCGAGCACCGCCGGAGCTTCTCGGCATAGAGCCGCACAAGGACGTCCATGCCGGTGCCGGCGCCGATCGACACGACGATGGTGACGTTCTTGGCCGGGTAGCCCTGCGCTTGCGCGGGGACGTTGAACGCAAACGCTGCAAGCACAAGCGCAAGCCAAGCACTGCGAAGCACCAGATGAACCATATGACCTCCCCGACGAAGCCGCGCCTTGAACGGCGCTTTTGCGAATAATTCCGATTGTCGGTTGCAGCTTAGGTGGGCCGTCCTGCGCGAACAAGACGCTTTGCGTTCGCGCCCAAGCCGCATTATCTGGATGCAGGACAAGCGCGACAGCCTCTCAGAGCGATTCAAAAGCCCGATGCAAAGCGAGAAGGAAAAGGTCGCGCTTGGATCGATCGCGGCATCCGGCGGCCTGACCCTGGCCAAGGGCGTGGTCGGCGTTCTGACCGGCTCGCTGGCGATCCTGTCGGAGGCCGCCCATTCGCTGATCGACTTCGGCGCCACGGTGATGACCTATTTCGCCGTGCGCATCTCCGGCAAGCCCGCCGACGAAGAGCATCATTACGGCCACGGCAAGGTCGAGAGCGTGATCGGCGCTGGCCGAGACCGCGCTGCTGTTCGTGCTGTCCGGCGTGGTGATCTGGGAGGCGGTGAAGCGGCTGCTCGGCGAGCAGGGCCATGTGGTGGAGGCGACGGTCGCGGCCTTCGTCGTGATCATCGTGTCCGTGGTGGTCGATTTCTTCCGCGCCCGCCTGCTCTATCGCGTGGCCAGCGAAACCGCGAGCGAGGCGCTGGAGGCCGATGCGCTGCATTTCGGCTCCGACATGTGGTCTTCGCTCGCGGTGCTGGTGGGGCTGGGCGGCGTCGCGTTCGGATACCAATGGGCGGATTCGGCGGCGGCGGTCGTCGTTGCGGTGTTCGTCTGCATCGCCGGCTGGCGCTTGGGCCGCCGCACCATCGAGACGCTGACCGATACCGCGCCGCCGGGCTCCGCCGAAACCGTGCGGCGCGTGGCCGGCCGCGTCAGCGGCGTGGTCGGGGTCGATGGCGTGCGGGTGCGGCCGGTCGGCGACAAGCTGTTCGTCGAGGTGGTGCTGGCGGTGAGCCGCACGCTGCCGCTCGACCGCGTCGAAGCCCTGAAAGATCAGGTCGCCAAAGCGATCCGCACGGAGATGCCGCGCGCCGAGGTCGGGGTCGACGCCGCCCCCCGCGCGCTCGACGACGAGACCGTGCAGGAGCGCGTCATGGTGATCGCGCGCAACCAGGGCCTCGCCGTGCACCACGTCACCGTGCACGACTTCCACGGCAAGCGTTCCGTCTCGCTCGATCTCGAGGTCGACCGCAAGCTGGCGCTGGGCTCGGCCCACGACATCGCCGACAAGCTGGAGGCGGCGCTCCGCGAGGAGCTCGGCCCCGCCGTCGAGGTCGAAACCCACATCGAGCCGCTGCAGCCGCCGGAGGCCGCCGGCCGCGAGGCGCCGCCGGAGCGGGTCCGCGCGGTCGAGATGGCGCTTGCCGAGATCGCCGCCGAAAGCGGCATGATCCGCGACGTCCACAACGTGCGGGTCCGCGAAACCGACGAAGGCGAGATCGTCAATTTCCACGGCCGGGCCGATCCTGCGCTCGCGGTGCAGGCGGTGCACGAAAAGATCGACGAGGTCGAACGCGCCTTCGCCGCCGCTCACCCTCGATCAAGCGGGTGATCGGCCACGCCGAGCCGCGCCGCTAAAGCGTCATATCATGCGGCGCTATCCTTATTGACCGATGCCCGCCGCCTTGAACGTCTCGGTCATGGTGGCCGTCTCGTCCTTGACGATCTTGTCCATCGCCGCCGGCGTGTCGGTGACACCAATCAGGAACTGACCCTTGATCCTGGCATCCATCTCCGGGCTCTTGAGAGCATCGGCCCAGTCCTTGCTGATCTTCTCGAGGATCGGCTTCGGCACGCCCGCGGGCGCCATCAGGCCGAACCAGGAGTCATAGACGAACGGCAGCCCCGCTTCGGTGAAGGTCGGCACGTTCGGCAATTCCGGAATGCGCTGTGGCGGTTGCGGCAGCGATCGCCCGCACCTTGCCGGCCTCGGACTGATCGCGCGCCAGGTTGATCGGCGCGAAATAGAACTGCGCATCGCCGCGGATGACGGCGGTCACCGCGTCGGGCGCGCTGCGGAACGGCACATGGACGATGTTGATGCCGGCGATACGGCGGAACTGGGCGCCGGCGATGAACGTCGTGCTGGCGAGGCCCGGCGAGGAGAAGTTGAGCTTGCCCGGCTCCTTTTTGGCGAGCTCGATGACCTCCTTCACGGTCTTGGCCGGCACGTCGGGGTGCGTGATCAGGAACAGCGGCGCCGAGCCGAGCCGGGTGATGCCGGCGAAATCCTTCACCGGATCGAACGGCGCATCCTTCGTCACCAACCCCGCAACGGTGTGGCCGTTGGACGTGACCATCAGGGTGTAGCCGTCGGGCGCGGCCTTGGCGACGGCTGCGGTGCCGGCAAGCCCGGGCCGGTTCTCGACGATGACCTGCTGGCCCCAGCGCCGTCCCATCTCCTCGGCGAAAATGCGCGCCAGAATGTCGGTGACGGAGCCGGCGCCGAACGGCACGACAACCGTCACGCGCTGGGTCGGCCAGGCCTGCGCCGACGCCGGCGCTGTGGCGACAACCGAAGCGGCCGTCATGGCCGCCGCGCCGAATATGAAATTCAGGACCCGCTTCATTATGTTCCTCCTCGGTCGACTATTTGGCGAGCGCCGCCGGCGCCGGCCGGCACCTTGGCCCTTTTCTGCCACCAGTTGGTCGAGACTCCTACCAAAATCCTTGAGCATCACCGCAGCGGCATTACGCCCCGGCCCGCCGGAGATCGAGCCCCCGGGATGCGTGGTGGAACCGGTCTGATAGAGGCCCGCGATCGGCATCCGATGTTGCGCCCAGCCGGGCGCCGGGCGCAAAGCGGCCGCCTGCGCAGCGTTCTGCGCGCCGCCGTGGCAGGAGCCGTGCCAGTTGTGCGGATTGCGCCGTTCGAGATCGAGCGGGCTTTCCACCACGCGGGCGAGGATCTTGTCGTCGGTCAGATTGGGCGAGAACTTCCGCAGCCAGTTCAGATTGGCGTCCGCCACCTGGTGCTTGATGTTGTCCCAGTGCTGCGGCCCTTCCTTCAGGTCATAGGGCTGCATGCCGATGATCTTGATGGTGTGCTTGCCGGGCGGCGCCTGGCTCGGATCGCCGATCGTCGGCGACACCGCGAGCAGCACCGGCTCCTCGACATTGGCGGCGCCGCGGGCGAAGTCGTAACCCATGCGGAGCGCCCGCGTCGGCTCCGACAGCATCGCGCAGGCGATCGGCGTGATGTTGCCGCCGTCGCCCTTGAACGTCATCGGCTCGCTGGTCGCATAGTGCTGCACGAACAGCGTCGGCCCGCCCTGCCAGGTTTCCACGCCTTCGACGAAATCGTCGGCCCAGGCTTCGCGCGGCGCCATGTCGATCAAGTGCTTGATGTGGATGGTCGAGAGCACCGCCTTGTCGGCGCGGTAGGACGAGCCGTCGGCGCATTCGACGCCGACGCATTTGCCGTTCTCGACGATCAGGCCCTGCACCATCTTGTTGGTCAGCGCGACGCCGCCGTGGTCCTCGATCAGCCGCACCAGGATTTCGGTCAGCATGCCCGAGCCGCCCTTGGGGATGCACCAGCTCCAGCGCTGGCGGCCCCAGGCCAGCGAATAGGCGTTGCGCCCGGTCATCGGCCATTCCGGCGGCGTCACGGTCTGGAACGCCATCCACAGCATGAAGCAGCGGCAGTGATCGTCCTCGAAATTGTCGCGGATGATCTCCCAGGCCGACTGCGCCTGGCGGCGCAGCCATTTCTTGCCGTCGGGGTGCTCGTTGAGCCGGTCGTTGATCGGCTTGCCGAAGCCGATCGGCGTGTAGGACGCCGCATCGAACAGCGGCTTGATCGCGTCGTACTCCGCGATACATGCGCCGGTAGGCGGCGGCATCCTTCTTCGAGAATTTCGCGAACTGCTCGATGGTCCGCTCGATGTCGTGGTACTGCGTCAGCTAACTGCCGTCGAGGAACGGCGCGTGGCAGACGATCTCCGGATGGATGTATTCGAGCCCGTATTCGGCAAGCCCGAGCTCGTCGTTCCGCATCATCGGGCTGTCTTGCAGGATGACATGCGCGGTGCCGCAGGAGTCGTGGCGAAAGCCCGGCAGCGTCAGTTCCTCGGTGACGACATTGCCGCCGAGCACCGAGCGGCCCTCCAGCACCAGACAGCGGTAGCCGGCCTTGGCCAGATAGGCCGCCGCCACCAGGCTGTTGTGGCCCGCGCCCGCCACGACGATGTCGAAACGATCGGTCATTCGCATTCATTCCCATGAATCGTCATAGGCGAGCATAGCGACGCCGTCCTGCGGACGGCTATGGCCGGGCAACCGATGCCCGGCCATGACCGTTTCCGTACTGTTAAATCCGCTTGTCGGGGACGTTGGCGGCCTTGTAGTTGCGCGCCTGCGCATCGCGGCCGAGCTTGGCGATCCGGTTCATGTCGACGCCGACGAGCTTGCCGTTCCGCTTCACCACCTTGCCCGCGATCAGCACGGTGTCGACGTTCTGCGCGGTCATGCTGGTGACCACCGCGCCGATCGCATTGTTGATCGGCAACACGTTGAGCAGATCGGTGCGGAGCATGATGATGTCCGCCTCCTTGCCGGGCGTCAGCGAGCCGATCTTCTTGTCGAGGCCGTTGGCGCGCGCGCCCTCGATGGTGGCGAATTCGACCACCTCGCGCGCGGTGAGGAACTTGCCGGCGTCTTTCTGACCGCCGAGGCGCCGTGCCCAGACCTCATTCTTCTGCAGTGAGAACACCGTGCGCATCTGGGTGAAGAAGTCGTTCGGCACCGAGGTCTCGACATCGACGCTGAGACTCGGCCGGATGCCCAGGTCGATCGCCTTCTGGGTCGGCGGGTTGCCGTGGCCCATCAGCGTCTCGACATAGCTCGCGATCGAGACCGTGCCGCCGGTGTCCTTGATCAGCTTCCACTCGGTGTCGTTCAGCGTGCAGCAATGGATGTAGGTGGTGTCGTCCTTGAGCCCGTTGAGGGCGTTGACCTTCTCGATGAACGCGCTGCGGCCGAACTCGCCGACACCGACATGGATGCTGATGCGGGCGCCGACGTCGCGCGCGGCCTTGAACTGCGCAACCGCCGCTTCGGGCGGTCCCCCAAGGGCCGCGAGATAGAGCGTGGTGAGCTGATCGTCGCTGGAGAAATGCTGTTTGCGCAGCCGCGCGATATCGCCGGGATATTTCGAGGTTGCAATCTCCATGACCCGGCCGCTCTCGTTCTGGCCTGCGCCATAGGCGAACACGCCGCGCACGCCCGATTCCTGCAATCCCTTGATGCAGGCGTCGGTGTGCTCCGGCGAATTTCCGATGTGCGACCAGTCGAGCACGCAGGTGACGCCGCTGTCGATCGCGCCCAGCGCACTGAGCAGGTCCGCGGCATAGACATCGTCCGGGATCATCTTGGCGCCGAACGTGCGCTGCACGACGTTGCGGTAGTCTTCCAGCGATCCGTCGGGCAGCACGTTGCGCAGGAAGCCCTGCCACATGTGCCGATGGGTATCGACGAAGCCCGGCATCACGATGCGGTTTTTCGCGTCGATCACCTGCGCATTCGGCGCATTGATGTTCGGCCGCACCGCGGAGATCTTCTTTCCTTCGATCAGCACATCGGCTTGCTCGAAATCGCCGACCGCGCGGTCGAGCGAGAGCACGCAACCGCCCTTGAGCAGGATCGGCCGGCCGGGCTTCGGGCTCGCTTGAGCCGCCGCCTCGGTCGGTGCGCCGATCACGCTGGCCGCGATCACGGGTGCTGCTGCGGCACCCGCCGCCGTGGTGCAAAGGAATTGCCGCCGCGACAGGCCACCGCTCGGCGGGCAGCACGGACAGCCGGAACTGAATGCATGAGTTCATATGAACCTCCCTGAGCGTTCTTGTTGAGGCCATGCTATGCCTGCCGCCGTCCGCGATCTAGCAAGGTGACTTTGCCCACCGGGCAGGCAAAGATTGCGGCCCACTTCCGTTGGGCCAAAAACAACCCACATCGATCAGGCCATGATGCGCACCGAAGAGCCTCGTCCCGTCCGCCTTTCCGAATACCGGCCGCCCGACTGGCTGGTCGAAACCGTCGATCTCCACGTCAATCTGCATCCGACGCAGACGCCAGTGCGGGCGACGCTGAAGCTTAAGCCCAACCCGGCGGCGGGCGCGCCCGCGCCCCTGACGCTCGACGGCGATGGGCTCACCCTGGTCTCACTCAAGCTCGACGGCGCGCCGGTCGCCAAGGACGCCTATGTGGCGACGCCGGACGGCCTCACCATCGCCCAGCCACCGCACCGGCCGTTCACGCTGGAGATCGAAACGCTGGTCGATCCGGAGGCCAACACGCAGCTCTCGGGGCTTTACCGGTCGGGCGGAAATTACTGCACCCAGTGCGAGGCCGAGGGCTTTCGCCGCATCACCTATTATCCCGACCGCCCCGACGTGATGGCGGTTTTCACCACGCGCATCGAGGCCGACAAGTCCGAAGCCCCGGTGCTGCTCGCCAACGGCAACCTCAAGGACAGTGGCGATCTGCCCGGCGGCCGCCATTTCGCGGTGTGGCACGATCCCTGGCCGAAGCCCGCCTATCTGTTCGCGCTGGTCGGCGGCAAGCTCGGCCATATCGAGGACAGCTTCGTCACTGCGTCCGGCCGCAAGGTCGCGCTCCGCATCTATGTCGAACCCGGCAAGGAGGACCGCGCCGGCTACGCCATGGATTCGCTGAAGCGCTCCATGCGCTGGGACGAGCAGGCGTTCGGCCGCGAATACGATCTCGACGTGTTCATGATCGTCGCCGTCTCGGACTTCAACATGGGCGCGATGGAGAACAAGGGCCTCAACGTCTTC
Organism: uncultured Alphaproteobacteria bacterium; assembly: GCA_963850885.1. Taxonomy (GTDB): domain Bacteria; phylum Pseudomonadota; class Alphaproteobacteria; order Rhizobiales; family Xanthobacteraceae; genus Z2-YC6860. The sequence continues at coordinate 17,129 of CAWKOD010000001.1, forward strand.
AACGACAAATACGTGCTGGCCTCGTCGGCGACCGCGACCGACAACGACTTCGTCTCGATCGAGGCCATCATCGCCCACGAGTATTTCCATAACTGGACCGGCAACCGCATCACCTGCCGCGACTGGTTCCAGCTCTGCCTGAAGGAAGGTCTGACGGTCTACCGCGATCAGGAGTTCACCTCCGATCAGCGCTCGCGCGTGGTGACGCGGATCGGCGACGTACGCGGACTTCGCGCCAGCCAGTTCGTCGAGGACGCCGGTCCCCTCGCCCATCCGGTGCGGCCCGAGCTCTACCGCGAGATCAACAACTTCTACACCACCACCGTCTACGAGAAGGGCGCCGAGGTGGTGCGGATGATCCACACGCTGCTGGGTCCGGAGAAATTCCGCCAGGGCATGGACCTCTATTTCGAACGGCACGACGGCGAAGCCGCCACCGTCGAGCAGTTCGTGCAGTGCTTCGCCGATGTGAACAAGCGCGACCCCAAGCAATTCATGCGCTGGTATTCGCAGGCCGGCACGCCCCAGGTCACGGCCTCCGGCCATTACGATGCGAACGCGAAAACCTACAAGCTCGACCTCACGCAATCGATCCCGCCGACACCGAGCCAGCCCACCAAAGAGCCGATGGTCATTCCGCTCGTCACCGGCCTGGTCGGGCGGGACGGCCGCGACCTGCCGCTCACGCTTGCCGATGGCCATAAACTCGAGCGCGGCTTGCTGGTGCTGGACAAGGCCGCGCAGAGCTTCGTCTTTACCGGTGTGAACGAACGCCCGGTGCTTTCGACCAACCGCAATTTCTCGGCGCCGATCCGCCTCACCGCCAATCTCGACTCCGACGATCTGCGGCTGCTGGCGGCGCACGATGGCGATCCGTTCAACCGCTGGCAGGCGGTGCAGACGCTGGCGAGCGCGCTCCTGGTCGGCAACGTCGCCCGGCTGCGCGCCGGTCAGGACCCCGAGGCGGACGAAGGTCTGCTGGACGCGCTTGCGGCGATCCTTGCCGACAAGTCCCTCGAACCGGCGTTTGTCGCCGAGGCGCTGAGCCCGCCGAGCGAGGCCGACATCGCCCGCGAGATCGGCCGCGACGTCGATCCCGACGCCATCTTCCGCGCCCGCACGGCGCTTCGCGCGCTGATGGGATTGCATCTCAACGCCGCGCTGACGGCCACCTATGAAGGCCTCGCCCACACCGGGCCGTACAGCCCGGACGCCGTCAGTGCCGGACGGCGCCTGCTCAAGAACGTCTGCCTCGATCTGCTGGCGGCCACGCAGGAGTCCCACGCCATTCGCCTGGCGGCGACGCAGTATCAGGCCGCCGACAACATGACGGACCGCATGGCGGCGCTCGGAACGCTCTCGCTGCACGATGGTCCGGAGCGGAAAGCCGCCTTCGACGACTTCTACCAGCGCTACAGCGACGATCCGCTGATCATCGACAAGTGGTTCTCGCTGCAGGCGATGACGCCCGATCCCGCGACGCTCGACCGCGTTCGCGCCCTCACCGGGCATCCGGCCTTCTCGATGGCCAATCCCAATCGCGTGCGCTCGCTGATCGGGGCTTTCGCGCAAGGCAATCCCGACGCAGTTCAACCGGCCGGACGGCGCGGGCTACGAGTTCATGGCCGACCGCATCCTCGCGCTCGATCCGAACAATCCGCAGGTCGCCTCGCGGATGACCACCGCGTTCAAAAGCTGGCGCATGCTGGAAAGCGGCCGCCGCGCCCGCGCCAAGGCGGCGTTGCAGCGCATCGCCGACGCGCCAAAGCTATCGCGCGACGTGCACGATATCGCGCAACGCGCGCTGGCTGACTCCTGAGGTTGCAGACATTCCGGCGCCGGTAAACCGGCGCCGGATTCAACGTATTGAAACGACTCCGGAATTCCCGCTTCGTGCAAAAACGCCGCGGTGTTGATTTCTGTGGAGACGTTAACCAAAAATATTGACTCGGACTCTCGACAAGCGAGTCGCCATCGATTCGAATGGCATCTGATTCGAAGCGGTATGGCACGCCGATTCGGACGCGTAACTTTCCAGGGGATCATCCAAACGGGGACGGGGCATGGCGCGCGCCGAAACGGCGAGTGCGTCCGCGCGAGCGGATTCGATCAAGGGGTTGGCGCAATCGATCGCCAATCCCGCGTATCGACGGCTGCTGACCGCGGAGCCGGCGCTGCGCCGTGCGGTCCCTGCCCTCATCATCGCGTTCCTGCTCACCATCGGCGTCGGCGCCGTGGTGCAGGTGCTCGATCATCACCGCCAGGCGATCGCCGAAGCCACCCACGACATCGACAACGTCGCCGACTTTGTCTCGGAGCGCTTTGACCGGCTGGCCAGCGCGGAAAAGGGCGACACCACGCGGCGCGATCTGCTGGAGCGTGCGCTCTCGACCCGCGCCACGGCCTTCGGTCGCCACATCCTTCTCAGCAACGCCGATGGCGTCATCACCGCGACCGCACCCGCCGGCGGCCCGATCGGCTTGCGCTTGATCGAAGTGCTGGGCGAGACGCAACCGCTCACCATCCTCGGCGCCAGCGCGGGCGTCCTCGAGATCGCGCTCGCCGACGGCAACCAGGCTTTCGCAACGGTGCGGACGCTGGCCGCCACCCGCGGGCAGTTGAGCGTTTTCCAGTTGCGGAGCGATGCGCTGGCGCCCTGGCGCTCCGACACCACGCTGACCGTCACGCTCACAGCCACCACCGGCTTCGTGCTGCTGATCCTGGGCTTTGCCTTTCATTGGCAGGCCACCCGCGCGCGCGAGGCCGACGCGATCTATGACACGGTGCGGAGCCGCATCGACACCGCGCTCAATCGCGGCCGCTGCGGCCTCTGGGACTGGGACCTCGCCCGCGGCCGGATTTTCTGGTCGCATTCGATGTTCGCGATCCTGGGTCTCGCGCCCCGCGACGACCTGATGACCTTCGGCGAAGTCAGCCAGCTCGTTCATCCCGACGACATCAAGCTCTACGAGGTCGCAGCCCAGCTCGCCGACGCCAAGACCAACGCCATCGACCATGACTTCCGCATGCACCACGCCAGCGGCAAATGGGTCTGGCTGCGGGTGCGCTGCGAGCTGGTGCACCAGCCCGGCGAGCCCGGGGTGCATCTGATCGGCATCGGCGTCGATATCACCGAGCAGAAGACCCTGGTCGAACGGACCGCCGCGGCCGATATCCGGCTGCGCGACGCCATCGAGACCATCCCGGAAGCCTTCGTGCTGTGGGATCACGAGAATCGTCTGGTGCTGTGCAACTCGAACTTCCAGAATCTGCACAGCCTGCCCGACTCGGCGATCGCCGCCGGCACGCCTTACGAGTTGGTGGTCGAAGCCGGCCGCAAGCACGTCATCCGCTCCAAGCTCGCCAGCGAGGACCCGGCCGTTCCCGGCGCCCGCACCTTCGAGGCGCAGCTCGACGACGGCCATTGGCTGCAGATCAGCGAGCGCCGCACCAAGGACGGCGGCTATGTTTCGGTCGGCACCGACATCACGCCGCTGAAGCAGCACGAGAAGAAGCTGGTCGGCAGCGAGCAGCGGCTGATGGCCACCGTCACCGATCTTCGGCAATCGCAGCAGAAGCTCGAGTCGCAGGCCCAGCAGCTTGCCGATCTCGCGCAGACCGCCGAAGAAGCCAACCAGGCCAAGTCCAAGTTTCTCGCCAACATGAGCCACGAGCTGCGCACGCCGCTGAACGCCATCATCGGTTTCTCCGAGATCATGGAATCGGGGATGTTCGGCGCGCTCGGCTCCGACAAATATGTCGAGTACTGCCGCGACATTCACCGCAGCGGCGAATACCTGCTCGACGTCATCAACGACGTGCTCGATATGTCGAAGATCGAGGCCGGACGTCTCAAGCTCGACCTGGAGCATGTCGAACTTGACCGCGAACTGAGCGATGCGCTCCGCGTCGTCACGACACGCGCACAGGATAAGAATCTCGAAGTTCGCTCCAAGATCGCTTCCGGCATCTGCCTGAAGGCCGACCGGCGCGCGCTCAAGCAGATCGCCCTCAATCTTCTGTCCAACGCGGTCAAATTCACCCCCGAGCAAGGCCGCATCACGGTGCGCGGCCGGGTGTCGCGCGGCGCCGTGGTGATCGGCATCCAGGATTCCGGCATCGGCATCGCGCGCGACGCCTTGCAGAAGCTTGGCCGGCCGTTCGAACAGGTCGAAAGCCAGCTGACCAAGACCCATCACGGTTCCGGACTGGGCCTCGCCATCGCCAAGTCGCTGATCGAACTGCATGGCGGCGAGATGCGCATCCGCTCCACGCTCGGCGCCGGCACCACGGTGGTGGTGCGCCTGCCGCTCGACGGGCCGCCGGTCGAAAAGGGCAAGACGAGCGGCGAAACTCAAGCGGCCTGATTTGGTGCAAGTGATTTGGCGCAAGTGATTTGGTGAAGGTGTCGGAGGATCGGCGCCCGTGCCGCCAGCGGGCGCCGATCTATTTCCGGTTGATGCCACCATTGGTCGCATGCAGATCAGCCATTCGCGCTCGCCGACTTGGTTGCGGATGGCGATGCCGCCGCAATATGGTGCGGCCATGAAACACCATCGCACGCATACGCAGCGCCGGCGCCTCCTCGGCGCCTCCCTCGCCGTCCTTTCGCTCCTTGGTCTTGCAGGCACCGCCAACGCCCAGAATTGGCCGGACCGGCCGATCAAGCTTTTGGTTCCCTTCGCCGCCGGCGGCAACATCGACGTCACCGGCCGCCTGATGGCGGCGCGGCTGTCCGAAACGCTCGGCCAGCAGGTGGTGGTCGAGAACCGCGTCGGCGGCGGCGGCATCATTGCGATGGAAGCGGTCCAGCGCGCGGCGCCGGACGGCTACACGCTGCTGTGGGCGAGCACCAACGTCATGGCCATCGTGCCGGCGACGACCAAGGTGAAATACGACCCGGTGAAGGACTTCGCGCCGATCAGCCAGCTTGGATCGAGCCCGCAGGTGCTGCTGGTCAACTCCAAGGTGCCGGCCAAGACCGTCGCCGAATTCGTCGCCTATGCGAAGGCGCAGCCCCAGCCGCTCGCCTATGGCGGCGGCGGCGGACCGGGCAGCGCCAGCAATCTCATCATGGCGCTGTTCCTCAATCGCGCCGATCTGAAGATGACCAGCATCAGCTATCGCGGTACCGCGCCGGCGCTGACCGACGTGATCGGCGGCCAGATCCCGACCACGTTCGTGCCGATTTCGGAAGCGGTGGCGCAGGCCACCAATCCGAGCATCCGCATTCTCGCGGTGTCGAGCGAGAAGCGCTCGGCGCGCCTGCCGGACGTGCCGACGATCGCGGAAACCTATCCGGGCTACAACGCGGTATCCTGGACCGCGATGCTGGCGCCCAAGGGAACGCCGAAGGCAGTCATTGACAAGCTCGCGGGCGAAATGGCGCGCGCGGGAAAAGACCCAAAATTCATCGAGCTGCTTCGCGACAACGGCATCGATCCGGCCATCGAGGGTCCGGAGAAATTGGCTGGCCTGATCGCCGCCGAAATCCCGAACTGGGCCAAGGCGGTCGAGATCGCCGGAGTCAAAATCGAGCAGTAGCAATCACTGCAGCGCGATATTGGCGTCGCGGATGACCTTGCCCCAGCGCACGATCTCGGTCCTGATCCACTCCGCGAATTCCTCGGGCGTGCTGGCCACCGGGTCGAAGCCCATCGTCGCAAGCTTCTCCCGCGTGTCGGGCGTCGACAGGACCTTCACGGTTTCGCGGTGAAGGAATTCGATGATCGGCTTCGGCAGTCCGGCCGGCGCGATAAAGCCATTGACGATGTCGGCCGGCAGATCGTGGCCGGTGGCTTCCATCATGGTCGGCACGTCCGGCAATGCCGACGAGCGTTTGCTGCTGAACATGCCAAGCGCGCGGAGCTGGCCGCCGCGGATATAGGTCACCGCCGTCGGCAGCGCCGACACCGCGATCGGCACATGGCCGCCGAGCGTGGAGGCGGACGCCGGCCCGCCGCCGTTGAACGGCACGTGCGTAATGTCGACGGCGAACGCCAGCTTGAACAACTCGCCGGCCAGATGCGCGGGCGTACCGCGGCCGGCTGAGGCGTAGCTGAATTTGCCGGGGCTCGCCTTCGCCAGCGCGACCAGTTCGTTGACGGTCGCGGCTGGAATTGACGGGTGGACCACCAGCACGTGCGGCGACGAGCACATCAGCGAAATCGGATCGAAGTCCTTGTAGGGATCGTAGGAGATTTTCGGGTAGAGGCTGATGTTGGTGACGATGTTGCTGGTGGCGGCGAGGATCGTATAGCCGTCCGGCGCGGCGCGCGCGGTGGCCGCCATGGCGATGTTGCCGCCGCCGCCCGGCATGTTCTCGATGTAGAACGACTGGCCGAGGCTCTCCGTGAGCTTGGCCGCGACGAGCCGCGCGGTGGTGTCGCCCTGCCCGCCGGGCCCGGTGGTGACGATCACCCGCACCGGTCGGCTCGGATAGGCCTGCGCATGGGCATGCCGCGAAGCAAGCCCCGCGGCCAACGCGCCGCCTGCCAACCGCAGAACCTGCCGGCGCATCACCGTCATGGCGCGACCTCGTAGCGCGTAACCTCGTGCCGCAATCCTGGCACGAGGCTCGCAGGGGCGATTTAATCTCAAACGGCCGCTTGAGGGAAATCATCGTGTGTGGGCGCCCGTTCAGTTTGCAGAACTGGTCACAGCCGATCTAAAACTGTGGGCGGAAGCCGTCGCAATCGCCGGCGTGAAACTGCAAGTGCAAGACAACCCAAGATGGCAACACAGCGTCCCATTCTCATTGCCGGCGGCGGGCCGGTCGGTGTCATCACCGCGCTGGCGCTCGCCCGCCAGGGCCTGCCGGTGCAGGTGTTCGAGGCCGAAACCAAGGTCAACGACATGCCGCGCGCGGCGACCACCCACGCCGCGACGCTGGAGATGCTGGCGGGCCTCGGCATGGTCGACGAGGTCATCGAGCGCGGCCTGGTCGAGCCGCTGTTTCGGATCTGGGACCGCCCGAGCAACCAGATGATCGCCGAATTCGATTTCGGCATCCTCAAGAACGAGACGCCTTATCCATTTGCCGTGCAATGCGAGCAGCACAAGCTCGCCGGCATGGCGATCGAGCGGCTGAAGAAATTTTCCCACGCCAAGGTCGAATTCTCGGCGCGGGTGATGTCGCTTACGCAGTCCTCCGATGGCGTTGAGATCGAGGTCGAGACCGCCGATGGCACGCGCAAGGTCGCGGGCTCGTATCTGATCGGCGCCGAGGGCGGACGCTCGACCGTGCGCAAGGCACTCGGCATCGAGTTCGAGGGCTACACCCACCCCGAACGCTTCATGATCCTGACCACGACCGACAACATCGGCACCCGCTATCCGGGCTGCACCCGGAACTACATCTCCGATCCCGACGCTTGGTTCTCGGTGTTCAAGGTCAGCGGCGACGAGGCCGGCCCGCTCTGGCGGGTGCTGTCCTCGACACGGCCGGAGCAGACCGATGACGAGCTGATGAATCCCGAGGCAACCGAGCAGCGGCTGCAGCGGTTCCTGCCCAAGGACGGCGCTTACGACATCGTCCACCGCAATCTCTACAACGTGCACCAGCGGGTGGCGGCGAGCTTCCGCAAGGGCCGCGTGTTCCTCGCCGGCGATGCCGCGCACGTCAACAATCCGCTCGGCGGGCTCGGCTTGAACTTCGGTATCCACGACGCGATTGAACTGAGCGACCTCCTCGGCCGCGTCATCCGCGGCGAGGCGCGCGAGGATATTCTCAACGAATACGATCTGCACCGCCGCCCGCTCAACATCGAGTTCGTGCAGCAGCAGACCGTCGCCAACAAGAAGCGGATGGAAGAGAAGGACCCGGCGGCGCGGGCGAAGGATTTCGAGCAGTTGCGACGGACCGCCGCCGACCCTGCGGCGCATCGGGCCTACGTGCGCAAGGCGTCGCTGATCGAAAGCGTAAAGAAACGAGCCGCCGTGCCGGCGTGACCAGACCTATTGCGCCGCACCCAGAATCCGGTTGAAGCTCGCGCGCACCTTTTGCCGGGTCTCGGTGAGATGGGCATCGAGCGTGGCGAAGTTCGGCAGATCGGCGGCCCGATGGAGCAATCCCAGCAGCCCTGCCCCCGCGGTCTTCGGATCGAACGGGCCGGGCAGGCAAAGCCGCAGGATTTGCGTCAGGTTGTGATAGAGCCGCACCGCCGGCCGCAGCACGTCGGCCTCTTCCGCCGAAAGAAGCCCCAGCCGCCATGCCTTGTCGAGCACCCGCGCCGTCGAGGTGTCGAGGATTTCCGGCTGCTGCGCCGCGTGCACGAGCTGGAGATATTGCGCGATGAACTCCAGATCGACCAGCCCGCCGGCGGCATATTTGAGGTCCCAGCGGGCGTCCTCGCCCTTCTCCTTGGCGATGGCTCGCCGCATCTCGACGACATCCGCCGCCACCACCGCCGGATCCCGCTTGCGGCAGAGCACGGCCCGAATGACCTCTTCAACACGGGTCGCAAAGGCCGGCGCGCCTGACACCACCCGCGCCCGCGTCAGCGCCATGTGCTCCCAGGTCCAGGCTTCGCTCTCCTGGTAGCTCGCGAAGGCATCGATGCTGGTGGCGACCGGGCCAGAGCGGCCGGAGGGACGCAGCCGCATGTCGACCTGATAGAGCGCGCCGTAGTTGGTCTGCGACGACAGCGCGCTGATCAATCGCTGGGTCAGCCTCGCGAAATACTGCGCGCCGTAAAGCGGGCGCTCGCCGTCGGACTGCGGATGCTCCGCATCGAAATCGTAGACGATGATGAGGTCGAGATCGGACGTCGCCGTCATCTCGCGGCCGCCGAGCTTGCCGAGGGCAAGGAGCGCGGTCTGCTGGCGCCGGATGCGTCCGTGGTTGGCGGCAACCGTGTCCTCCACCCGGCGGTGCAGCGCCCGGACCGCGACATCGGCGAGCCGCGCGAAGGCGCCGCCGGCCTGCTCCGCCGACACCGTATCCGACAGGACCCGCGCGCCGACCAGGAACATCTGCTCCTGGCTGAACATGCGGAGCCGGTCGAGAAAATCCTCATAGCTGCGCGCCTCCTTGATGGTGCGGGCAAGCTCGGCGTCGAGCTTGGCTTCATCCGGCAGGGCGCCGAAGAACGTCGGCTCCAAGAGCGCATCCATCGCCTCCGGATAGCGGGCCAGGATGTCGGCGAGCCTTGGCGCGGTGCCGAGCGTGAGCGCGACCAGGGTGACCAGGTCGCGGGTTTTGTTTGAGCAGCGAGAACAGCCGCGCGCCGCGCTGCAGCCCGCCGAGGAACAGATCGAAGGCGTTGAGCGCCATGTCCGGGTTCTCGGCCCGCGCCGAGCCGGTCGAGCAGCACCGGCACGAGCTCGGTGAATTGCGTGCGGGCGAATTCGCCGCGCAGCGACGGATAGGCGCCGGTCAGCCAGCGCCGCACCGTGGCCGACACCTCCAGCGGCTTGCGGTAGCCCATCGCGCCGAGCCGGTTGAGCGTCTCGCGGTTGTCGGCGTCCTCGGGAAAGGACAGCGCCAATTGATCGGCCCGCGCCGAGGTGTCCTCGAACAGCCGGAGATACTGACGCTGGACCTTGCGCAGATGTTCGACCAGTTTTTGCGCGAAGGCATCGCGATCCTTGAACCCCGCAAATCGGGCGAAACGCTCGATGCCTTCCGCTTCTGAGGGCAGCGTATGAGTCTGGTCATCGGCTACCATCTGCAGGCGGTGCTCGATGGTGCGAAGAAAATGATAGGCGGCCTCCAGGTCGGTGCGGGCATCGGCGCCGATCCAGCCGCCTTCGGCGAGCGCTGCCAGCATCGGCAGCGTTTCGCGGCCGCGCAGTTCGGGATGCCGTCCGCCGGCAACGAGCTGCTGGGTCTGCACGAAAAACTCGATCTCGCGGATGCCGCCGCGGCCGAGCTTGATGTTGTGGCCTTCGACCGCGATGTCCTCGTGGCCCCGATAGGCGTGGATCTGGCGCTTGAGCGCTTCGATGTCGGCCACCGCGGCGTAGTCGAGATACTTCCGCCAGATGAAGGGCGCGAGCTGCTGAAGGATCGCTTCACCGGCCGCGATGTCGCCGGCGCAGGCGCGGGCCTTGATCAGCGCCGCGCGCTCCCAGTTCTGGCCGACGCTGCTGTAGTAGTTCAGCGCCGCTTCCGTCGACACCGCGATCTGGGTCGAGGCCGGGTCGGGGCGCAGCCGCAGATCGACGCGGAACACATAGCCGTCGGCGGTGCGTTCCTGCAGGAGCTTCACCAGGCCGCGGACGATCCGCACATGGAAGGCGGTGGCGTCGTCCTTGTCGGCGAGCGCCGGCGCGTCCGGGTCGTAGAATACGATCAGATCGATATCGCTCGAATAGTTGAGCTCGAAGGCGCCCATCTTGCCCATGGCGAGCACGATGTGGCCGCTGCCCTCCTCCGGCTTCGCCGGATCGGCGGGCTTGAGCCGGCCACGCGCGGCGGCCTCTCGCAGCAGAAAGCGTACCGCGGCGCGAACGGCGGTGTCCGCAAGCTCGGTCACCGCGCGTGTCACCCGCATCACCGGCCACACACCGCCGATATCGGCCAATGCAATGAGCAGCGCCGCTTCCGCCCTCATCCGGCGCAAGAGCCGCATCGCTTCGGCTTCGTCCTTGGTGGCGGCGACCGCCTTCTCGGCTTTCGCCAGCAGTTCGGCCAAATGCACATCGGGATTGGAATTGAGCAGCGACAGCAGCCGCTCGGGCTCGGCGGCCGCGAGGTCCCACAGGTATGGCGAGCCATCGGCGAGGCCGAGCAGCAGGGCCTCGAGCTTCGGCGCGGCCGTGACCAGGCGCTTCAGCGCCTTGCCGGCGGCGCTGCGCCCGATCTCCGTCAACCATGCGGCGACGCATGCGTGCGCCGCCTTGCGGTCCATCAGCCGCGGCGCGTCCACGAGCGCAAGCGCCAGCGTCTTTTCGTCCTTTTCCGATGGCTTGGTTTTCTTCCGAACGGGCCGGGCCATGCCCTGTCATAGCCGCGCTTGCGGCGGTTGACTATTCGTTCGGCTGCGGCAATTGCGGTCCGCCGCGGGGTAAATCCAGCGTGGCCTTGAGCCCCGGCCCGTTGTCCTCCAGCCGGAGTTCGCCGCCATGCAGATGAGCGACCGCCGACGCGAGACTGAGGCCGAGTCCCGAGCCCGGCTCCGAGCGGCTCTGCTCCAGCCGCACGAAGCGCTGCACCACACGCTCGCGATCGCCCGCGGAAACGCCCGGACCATGGTCGGACACGCTGAGACGGATGCGATCGCCCTCGCCGCTTGCCGCGATCACGACGTCGGCCGGCGTGCCGTTCGCTTCCGCCTCATGGGGGCGGGCGTATTTGATGGCGTTGTCGACGAGATTGGCGAGCGCCTGGGTCACCAGCTCGCGGTTGCCGCGCACCGGCAGGGTTGCGCCGGCCTCGATCTTGAGCGTCAGGCCCTTTTCATCAGCGAGCGGATCGTAAAGCTCACCCACCCCGCGGACGATGTCGGCGGCGTCGAACTCAATCATCGGCGTGCTGGCTTGTCCCGACTCCGCACGCGCGATCATCAAGAGTGCGTTGAAGGTGCGGATCAGCTCGTCGGATTCTTCGATCGTCGAGTCCAACGCAGCCCGGTAATCGGCTTCGTTCTTGCCCAAGCGTAGCGCCTCCTCGGCGCGATTGCGCAGCCGCGTCAGCGGCGTCTTGAGATCGTGGGCGATGTTGTCGGAGACCTCCTTGAAGCCCCGCATCAGCGCCTCGATCCGCTCCAGCATGACGTTGAGGTTGACCGCCAGCCGGTCAAGCTCGTCCTCGGAGCCCGCGGTCGGCAGGCGGCCGGACAGATCGCCGGCCATGATGGTGCGCGACGTCTCCGTCATGGCGTCGATGCGATGCAGCACCCGGCGCGCCACGAAGAACCCGCCGGCGAGGCCCAGGACGATCACCAGCGCTATCGACCATTGTCCGGCGGCGAGGATGATTTCGTAAAGCCGCTCCCGCTCCTCGAGGTCGCGGCCGACCAGCAGGCGGAAACCGCTCGGCAGCTCGAACACGCGCACCAGCGCGCGGTGCTCGGTGCCTTCGGCGTCGTCGAGCCGGCGATAGACCGTTTCGGTCCAGCCGGTGTGCTCGAGCACCCCTTCACCGAGCAGGCCGACATTGCCGGCAAGCCCGTCCCCGGAGAACGTGGTGACGAGATAGAGGCTCGATCCCGGCCGGCGCGCCCGCGCGTCGATGACAAACACCAGCCGGCGGATGCCGCCCTGGCTGTATTGCTCGGAAAGCCCGGTGATCTCGGCGTCGACCGTACGTGTGATCTGCTCGGTGATCAGCCGGCGCGTGTTCCAGGCGAAATAGCCGAGCAGGAAGGCCGCAAACAGCGCAAAGACGGTCAGATAGACCAGCGTCAGCTTGAACGCAGTGGTGTTGGAGAGCTTGCCGAGCGCGCTCAGCCGCGGCCAGGCCCGCGCTTTCATTCCGTCGAAAAAGACGCGCAGCCGGCCCGCGGCTGAATCGCCGGCACGCTGGTCCGTCGTGACGACATCATTTGTCACGGATCATGTATCCCGCGCCGCGGATGGTATGCAGCAGCGGCTGCGAGAACCCCTTGTCGATCTTGGAACGAAGCCGCGAGATGTGCACATCGATCACGTTGGTCTGCGGATCGAAGTGATAATCCCAGACATTTTCCAGAAGCATGGTGCGCGTTACCACCTGTCCGGCATGCTTCATGAGATATTCCAGCAGCCGGAACTCGCGCGGCTGCAGGTCGAGTTCCTTGTTGCCGCGCTTGACCATATGCGACAGCCGGTCGAGTTCGAGGTCGGCGACCCGGTATACCGTCTCCTCGCCGCGGCCGCCGCGGCGCCGCGCCAGCACCTCGACCCGGGCGAGCAATTCGGAGAACGAATAGGGCTTGGGCAGATAGTCATCGCCGCCGGCGCGCAGGCCCTTGACGCGGTCATCGACCTGACCGAGCGCGGACAGGATCAGCACCGGCGTCTCGATACCCTTGGCGCGCAGTTCGCCGATCACCGAGAGGCCATCGCGCTTGGGTAGCATGCGGTCGATGATCAGGACGTCGTATTGCCGGTCCGTTGCCAGCGCCAGGCCTTCCTCGCCGTCCGGCGCCTGATCGGCGATGTGGCCGACCTCCCGGAAGGCCCGGGCGATGTAGTCCGCGGCGTCGCGGTCGTCTTCAACGATGAGAAGGCGCATGTCGGTCCGCTTTGGGTGCGGTCCATTGTATCGAAATCCGGCTGTCCGCGCCTCTGTCCAGCCTCGCGATAAAGCGAGGGGCGGCGGATCGCTCCGCCGCCCCTCGACCGTCCTCATTCCCGGCGGGGGCGACGGATGCCGGTAAATCAAGACGGTATGAGCGGGGACGGGTGTAACCCCGTCCCCCGGGTTCGCTCCGCCAGCGGGGGCGACGAATGCTGACGTAACGGCCCCGATCTATTGTCCGCACCCGACCCGGGCGCAGTTGTTCGCTCGTCAGGCGCGGCTCAGCGGAATAGCCACGAACCGCGTCCCTTGTTCAGACTTCACGCGCATCAGCACGCTGCGCTTGCCGTCGTCGCGGGCCTTGCCGAGCGCCTTGCCGACCTCGGCGGGCGTGGCGACGGTCTGACCACCGACCTCGAGGATCACGTCGCCGGCCTTGAACCCGAAATCGGCGGCGGGCCCGGAGGGATCGACTTCGGCGATGACGACGCCCGGCTCGCTGCCGCCCGGTGTCAGCGACAGCCCGAGCCGCGGCTCGTTGCTGCTCTTCTTCTCGGGCTGATCCTTCGCGTCCGCACGCGCCTCACGTTGATTCGGCAACTCGCCGAGCGTCAGGCTGAGCGTTTTTTCCGCGCCGGCGCGGACAACGCCGAGCTTGACGGTCGCGCCCGGAGCCAGGCCGCCGATCTTGCGAGCAAGGTCGCGCGCATCCGCCACCGCATTGCCGTTCACGGCGGTGATGACGTCGCCGGATTGGATACCGGCCTTGGCCGCCGGGCCATCCTTCTGCGGCTCGGCCACCAACGCGCCGCCGGGCTTCTTCATCCCAAGGCTGTCGGCGATCTCCGGCGTCACCGGTTGGATCTGCACGCCGATCCAGCCGCGCGTCACCGAGCCCTTGTCCTTGAGCTGAGCGACGACGCTCTTCACCGTCTCCGCCGGAATGGCGAAGGCGATGCCGACCGAACCGCCGGACGGCGAGAAGATCGCGGTGTTGACGCCGATCACGCTGCCTTCGGTGTCGAAGGTCGGACCGCCGGAATTGCCCTTGTTCACCGGCGCATCGATCTGCAGGAAGTCGTCATAGGGGCCGGCGCCGATGTCGCGGCCGCGCGCCGAGACGATGCCTGCGGTCACGGTGCCGCCGAGACCGAACGGATTGCCGACCGCGAGCACCCAATCGCCAATGCGTGGCGACGTCTCCGCGAGCTTCACGTACGGAAAGTTGTTGCCGTCGACCTTGATCAGCGCGAGATCGGTGCGCGGATCGGTGCCGATTACCTTGGCGGTGTGGATCTTGCCGTCGTCGGTCGAGATCTCGACCGTTGTCGCTTTCTCGACCACGTGGTTGTTGGTCACGGCATAACCGTCCGCCGAGATGAAGAAGCCCGAGCCTTGCGCCTGGCCGAACTGGCGGCCGCGCGGCACGTTCGGTCCGCCCTGGCCGCCCTCAGGCATGCCAAAGCGCTTGAAGAACTTCTCCATCGGAGAGCCCTTGGGGAACGGCAATTCGTCGTCGGACGAGGTGGACTGCGCGTCCACCCTCATCTTCACACGGACCGAAATCACCGCAGGCTTCACCTTCTCGACGATGTCGGCAAAGCCGCTCGGCCGCGCGAGATGCTGGGCCTCTTGGGAAAGGTTCTGCGCCTGCGCCATCGGCGCGTATGGCGAGAAGGTGGGCGCCACCAGAATGCCGCCGACAGCGAGGCCGGCGACGGTGGTGGCCAGCAGCGCGAGCCGCCGCATCGGCAGGATTCGCGCCTTCTTTGGGTTGGCCTGATTCATCGGAATATCTGTCCTCAACTGTGTGTGGTTTAGCGCCCCAGCGCTGTGCGTTGGACAGAAGATGGGATCGGTCGCCTTACAACGGCGTGGCGGTGACATTAATCTTTGGTAAGGTCGGTTGATTCTATAAATAATTGAAAATGCTATCTTTTTTTACATTCCATCGTGCAATGGCAAGGGTACCGGCGGGACAGTGCCGCCATCATTATGGCGATCGGGGTTGTGCTAGTGTCCGGCGAGTTCGTCGAGGCGGCGGGTTTCATCGTCAGTGAGCGGTGGCGGCGCGGGAGCGGAGAAGTCTCTCCTGCGGCGCAACGCCATGACGATCGCAAGGCCGCCGACGAGCAACACGCCGGCCGGCGCGCCCCACAGCAACGCCGTGTCCCAGCCGAAGTGCGGCTTGAGCAATACGAATTGACCGTAACGCGCGGTCAGGAAATCGAGCACCTGCGCATCGCTGTCGCCGGTCTTGAGGCGCTCGCGCACCAGAAGCCGCAAGTCGCGGGCAAGCGGCGCGTCGGAGTCGTCGATCGACTGGTTCTGACACACCATGCAGCGCAATTCGCCCGACAGCGTTCGCGCCCGCGTTTCGAGGGCGGAATCGGTAAGGATTTCGTCGGGTTGCACGGCGAAGGACGGCGATGCACCGGCGAGTGCGGCCGCGAATAGAACGATTGAAACCCAACGAGTGCCGCGCGAGACTCACAGCTCACTCCGCCGGCTGCATCGCGGGCTTGCCCGATTTCGCTGGCTTTGGTGCGCCGATCCGCAACCGCCGGTCGGACAACGACAGCCCGCCGCCGAAAAACATCACCACGGCGCCGAGCCAGATCAGCAGCACCAGCGGCTTGTGATAGAGCCGGATCGCGATCGAGCCGTCGTCGTTGGGATCGCCGAGCGAGAGATAAAGCTGGCTCACCCCGCGCGTCATCAGAGCGGCCTCGGTGGTCGAGCTTTGCCGCGACGGGAAGGTGCGCTTCGACGGCTCCATCGTGCCAAGGACAGTGCCGCCCTGGCGCACGGTGAACTTGGCGATCGTCTCGCGATAGTTCGGGCCCTGGCGCGTCACCGTACCGTCGAAGGTCAGGTCGTAGGAGCGCAACGAGACAACCGCGCCGGGCTTCATCGCCACGATCTGTTCGGTGCCCCAGGTCGAAGCGCAGACCAAGCCAAGCAGCGTCACACCCAGACCGAAGTGCGCCAACATTGTGCCGAAGGCCGAACGCGGCAGGCCCTTTGCCCGTGCCCACACGGTGGCAACCGGGACCCGCAGCAATCCGGTGCGCTCGACGAAGTCCGTGACGACGCCGGCCATGACGAAGGCAGCAAGGCCAATGCCAAATGGCGCCAGCACCGGCCCGCCACTCGTCACTGCGAAGACCGCTGCGATCACGACCAGAGCAAATGCCGCCGCGCCGATCAGTCGCTGCGCGACGCCGAGCAGATCGCCGCGCTTCCATGGCATCAGCGGGCCAAACGGCACCACCAGCAGAAGCGGCACGAACAGTGGTCCAAAGGTGAGATTGAAGAACGGCGCGCCGACCGAGATCTTTTCGCCGGTGAGTGCCTCCAGCGCCAGGGGATAGAGCGTGCCGACAAACACCGTCGCGCAGGCCGCGGTGAGGAACAGATTGTTGAAAACCAGCGCCCCCTCGCGCGAGATCGGCGCGAACAGCCCGCCCTGTTTGAGCGCAGGCGCCCGCCAGGCGTAGAGCGTCAGGCCGCCGCCGATGAACAGCACCAGGATCGCCAGGATGAACACGCCGCGCGTCGGATCGGTGGCAAAGGTGTGCACCGAGGTCAGCACGCCGGAGCGCACCAGGAAGGTGCCGATCAGCGACAACGAGAACGTCAGGATGGCGAGCAGTATGGTCCAGACCTTCAGCGCATTGCGCTTCTCCATCACCACCGCGGAATGCAGTAGCGCCGTGCCGGCGAGCCACGGCATCAGCGAGGCGTTCTCGACCGGATCCCAGAACCAGAAGCCGCCCCAGCCGAGCTCGTAGTAGGCCCAGTACGAGCCCATGGCGATGCCGAGCGTCAGGCACATCCAGGCCGCAAGCGTCCACGGCCGCACCCAGCGCGCCCAGGCGGCGTCGATGCGGCCCTCGATCAGCGCTGCGATCGCAAACGAGAACGAAATCGAGAAGCCGACATAGCCGAGATAGAGCATGGGCGGATGGATCGCGAGGCCCAAGTCCTGAAGGATGGGGTTGAGATCGCGCCCCTCGAACGGCGCCTGCGGCAGGCGCAGGAACGGGTTCGATGTGATGAGGATGAAGAGATAGAACGCCGAGGCGATCCACGACTGCACCGCCAACACGTTCGCCTTTAATGTCGCGGGCAAATTGCCGCCGAACGCCGCCACCAGCGCACCAAACAGCGACAGGATGAGCACCCAGAGCAGCATCGAGCCCTCATGGTTGCCCCACACACTGGTGAACTTGTAGACGAGCGGCATCGCCGAGTGCGAATTCTCGAAAACGTTGGCGACGGAAAAATCCGACATAACGTAGCAGGCGGTGAGCGCAATAAACGCCGTTGCGACAAACGCGAATTGCGCGAGCGCGGTCGGCCCAGCGACGCCCATCAGCGTGTCGTCGCGGAGCCGCGCGCCGACAATCGGAACGACCGACTGGATCAGGGCAAGCCCCAGCGCCAGCACCAGCGCGTAATGGCCGATCTCCGCAATCATTTCTTCTTCCCGGTGCCCTCTTCCCAGCGGCCCTGCTTCTTCAACGCGTCGACGACTTCCTTCGGCATATAGTTCTCATCGTGCTTGGCCAGCACCGAATCGGCTTTGAACCCGCCACCGGGTTCGAGCGTGCCTTCCGCGATGACGCCCTGCCCTTCGCGGAACAGGTCCGGCAGGATGCCTTGATAGCTGACCGCGATGGCGCGGTTGCCGTCGGTGACTTCGAAGCGCACCGCGAGATTGTCGCCGCGCTGCACGGTGCCTTCCTTGACCAGCCCGCCAAGCCGGATGCGGCTGCCGGGCTGCACGTGCTTTTCCACCACGTCGGTCGGCGAATTGAAGAACACGATCGAATCCTTCAACGCGCTCAGCACCAGAACCGCGGCCAGCGCCAGCACGCCGAGGCTCGAGCCGATCAAAACCAGGCGTCGCTGCTTGCGTGTCATTTCGAGATCATGCTCTGGCTTTCGAGTCCCAGCCCTTTGATCAGGTCATCGACGCGGCGAAGTTTTTCCGGATCGCTCGCCAGCGCCCGCCGGGCATCGCCCGCGGCCGCGCGAGCCTGTTCCTTGTCGCCCAGCACCATATAAGCGCGCAGAAGCCGCAACCACCCCTCGACGTCGCTGCCGTCCTGCTTGAGCCGCTCCGCGAGCCGCGACACCATGCCCCGCACCATCGTGGTCCGCTGCTCGGGCGACATTTCGCTTGCCGCGGCAACATCGTCCGCGCTCGGGCCCGGCTGCGATGCTGCAGCCGCGGCGGGGTCGACCCGCACCAGCGATTCTCGCACAAAGCCTTTCCACGCCGCATCCGCCGATGCCTCCGCCAGCAGCGCCCGCCATATCTCGGCGGCCTCTTTCGGGCGTCCGTCCTGCTCGGCGGCAAGCCCGAGGAAATATCGGGCTCGGATGTCGGCCGGATCAAGCGCCACCGCGCGATCGAACGCCGCTTTGGCTTCGGCGGTGACGATGCCGTTTTGCGCCCCGGTGATGGCTTCACCGAGATCGGCCTCGCGGGCCGCGTTCGGACCGAGCAGCCGCAGCACGGCCCGGCGCGCCCTCACCGCGTCATCGTAGCGCGCGAGCCGCATATAGACCGGCCCGAGCACCTCCCAGCCACGGCCATCCTCCGGATTTTGCTCCAGATGAGCCTCGACCCGCGCGACCAGTTCCATGAGCGGACTTTGCTCGGGGGATAGTGCGCGCCGTGCCTCCAGCGGCTGGTTCGTGAGCTCCGGCGAGCCCAGCGAGAGATAAAGACTGGCAGCGCCGAGCGGCAGCAGGATCAACGCCGCGAGCGCGGCGGCCCGCCGGCGGCCGGTCATGCCGGCCTGCGGCAACGGCGGCGGCACCGTGTCGGCCGCCGCAAGCAGCCGCCGCGACACCTCGATACGCGCGGCCTCCGCTTCGTGCTCGCCGATCAGGCCTGCCGCGCGATCGCGCTCGATTTCATCAAGCTGATCGCGATAGACCGCGATATCGCTGCCGGACCGCAGCGGCGTCCGCCGCGCCAGCGGCCACAGCACCGCAAAGATCGCGGCTGCCGTCATGAGCGCCATAACCAACCAGAGCATCATGGCTGAGGGTTATCATCTCGGTCGCGGCCGACAAAATACAATTCGCGCCGCGGGATCTCGATAGCCGGCGGCGGGTCCTAAAATGGTCGTGATTATCGGTTGCGCGCCGTTTCAGGCGCGGGTTGCCACCTTGCGCTCGTGGTCATGCGAGGCAACCTCGGCAGCCTTGGCGAGCAACGAGGCATATTCCTGGCCGAACACCTTGGCGCAGAACCGCACCGCGGCATCGACTTGCGACTGGCGGAAGGCGCGGTCGACGCCGCTTGCGCCACGCAACGTGTCGAGCAGGGTGCGGGTACCTGGCTCGAGAAATTGCTGCAACTCGCCGAAGGTGCGCTGCGTAACCTCGTTGATGGCAAGCTCCCCGGCATAGTTGCGGCACGTCGCGACGAAACCGATCAGCGCTTCGGTCTCGGTCACTTCATCGGCGTCGAGCGTGGAGCCCGCCACAATTTCCTTGGAGGGCCGCGGCCGGATCAGGCGACGCACACGTCCAGGCATCAACTCGATCTCGGCAGTGAGAATTCGCAACGTCGAGATCGTGCGTGAGTCCCAACAGCTCGCCGATGGAGCCGCGATGCTGGCCATGCATCGATCTCGCCGCAGGCTTGATTGCCCAAGGTCAAGCGCCGGCGTCGATCGAGCGCGGCGGGCGAAAGGCACGTCCGGAGGGGATCGCGGGCAAGGTTGACTAAATCTGGTTTTCGCCGAGTTTCTTGAGCACTGCGCCCGTCGCCTCGACTATCCGCGCAACGATGGCGTTGCCATGTTCTACCGACGCGGCACGCGCGTCGCCAATCACACCCGCCACGGCGATCCGCTGGTCTCCGCTCGACCATGGCCAGCTCGTCGCCGGATCGAGGATCGTCGCCCGCACCGCGTCGCCGTCCGGCGGCGCTTTCAGGCCGGGTATACGCTCGCGCCGCACCAGTTCGGGAGCAAGCGCCAGCATCACCGACGTCTCGTCCTTTCCGGCGTGAATTTCCGGAACCGTCGCATCCGTCGCCGGGCTCATCATCGCGCCAAGATGCAGCGCGCAGAGATTAAGGCCGAAGTCACCCTGCAATTCACGGCCGAGCGCCTCCAGCATGCCACGGTTGCCGCCGTGACCATTAACGATCAGAAGATTGCGCGCCGGCAAAGCCCGGACGATCTCGCGACAAAGATCCTGCAAAATCGCTGTCATGCCGCTGACGGACAGCGACAACGTCCCCGGCGCCCAGTCGTGCTCCCGCGACAATCCGACCGAGACCGGCGGCAGCCGCCACAGATCGTACTGCTCGCCCCAACGTTCGATGATGCGGCCGGTGAACGCCTCGGCCAGCACGGCATCGGTGTTGAGTGGCAGATGCGGGCCGTGCTGTTCCATCGACCCCATCGGCAGGCACAGGATCGAACTTTTACGCAACGCGGCGCCGACCTCCTGGAACGTGAGGTCGCCGATGACGCGGCTGGTCGCGGATCCCGTCATGGCCTAGCCGCTGATCATCCGCATCAGCGCGGTGAGCGTGTAAGCCTGTACGGTGTTTTCAGGCATGCCCGCCCCCCTCAGCCAGCGCCCCCTCAGGGAACCAGCCTCGCCTCCTCGTCGCCTTCCGGCGTCTCGGCAAGCGCCGCGGTGACGTGGCGGAGATGATGGCCGGCACGCGACGCCTTCGCCGTGAGATAGCGGCGGTTGTCGGAGTTGATCGGTGTTTCGATCGCCATGCGGCCGGCGATCTCGATGCCGGCCTTGGTCAGGCCATCGAGCTTGGCCGGGTTGTTGGTGAGCAGCACCACGCGGGTACAGCCGAGCATCTGCAGCATGCGCGCCGCCACGCCATAGTCGCGCTCGTCGTCGTCGAAGCCGAGCGTGGTGTTGGCGTCGACTGTATCGAGGCCGCCGTCCTGCAGCTTGTAGGTCCGCATCTTGTTGGCCAAGCCAACGCCGCGGCCCTCCTGCGCCAGATAAAGGATAATGCCGCCGCCGGCCTCCTGCAGCCGCGCCAGCGCAAGCTTCAACTGATCGCCGCAATCGCAGCGGCGCGAGCCAAACACGTCACCGGTGAGACAAGCCGAATGGATGCGCACCGGCACCGGCTTCGACAGGTCCGGCGTGCCGACAATCACCGCGACCGGATCCTCGCCGAACGCGTCGCGGAATACCACGAAGCGCGTGCGCACACCGGAGTTCAGCGGCACATAGGCCTCGCCGGCAATGGCGAGCGACAGCGTGGCCTTCTCGCGAAACCGCGCCACCGCGCCGGCCTCCACGGTGACGATGGAAGGATTGAACGCCTTCACCATCGTCGCGGTGGTCTCGGCGACCAGCACCGCAGGTAGCACCTGGGCGAGTTTGACTAGATCGATGGCCGCGATCGCCGCCGGACCCGCCGGCTCGGGCACGAATACATGGTCGGACGTGGCATCGGCGACGAGCGCCAGGATCATGTTCGCGTCGACATCGGACATCAGCTCAAGCGCGACCGGCTCGTTGGCCTCGATGCCGAGTGAGCGCGCCCGCAAGCTGGTCAAAACCAGGCGCGGGGCGATCGGTGCGCAAAGCGCCCGGTAAGCGACCAGCCGCTCCTTGTTCAGCCCCTCAACCGGTAGACATAGCAGCGTTTCATCCCCGCTTGTCACCGCCACCGGCCGGCCGGCCCTAAACTCGGCCAGACCCCGGCCAACGCCCACCTGTTCACGGGTTCCAAAGAGAACGGAGCCCGTCGCGCCACCATTATTATTTGGCATTGATACTCGCTTCACTCCCCGACGCACCCGCCCGAAAACTAGAACCCCGGACGGGCGCAGCCATTCCCCTAAGCCATTGATACATGTCGTCTTCAGCGGCAATAAGCTATTATGGCAAGTTAAAGTTCCGTCGTCTCGCTTTTCGTAGTCGGGCCCCACTCCACAAGGGCTCAACCTTCCGCCCGCGGGCATCTGCCGGGCTCGAAACCCAGACCAAAGACACTCCGGACATGGATGCCTGGTCCCCCGTTCCGCAAGCGTTCCGGGCGCTGACCTACCCACTACCGTCGCCCTGGGAGGATTTATTCGGACCATTGCGACACAGCCGTGTCGATGACCTTGTGGTGGTGGCGCAGATCGGCCAGTCGCTGGACGGCCGGGTTGCGACCGAAACTGGACATTCCCATTACATAAATGGGCCGGCGGGGCTTGCCCACCTGCACCGGCTGCGCGCCTTGGTCGATGCGGTGGTGATCGGGGTCGGAACGGCGCTGGCCGACGATCCCCAGCTCACGGTACGGCGCGTCACCGGCCCGCAGCCGGCGCGGGTTGTCATTGATGCCCGCGGACGGCTTTCCGCCGGTGCAAAAATGCTGGCCAAGGACGGCGTGCGGCGCCTCGTCGTAACCGGCACGGGCACGAAGCCGCCATTGCCGTCGGACATCGAGATTGTCGGTATCGCCAAGACCGACGGGCAGATCGCACCGGCCGCGATCCTGTCGGCGCTCGCCGAGCGGGGCCTGCGCCGGGTGCTGATCGAAGGCGGCGCCGATACGGTGTCGCGCTTCCTTGCCGCGAAATGTCTCGATCGGCTGCACATCATAGTGGCGCCGATCATCCTGGGCTCCGGCCGCGCGAGCTTTTCACTGCCGCCGATCGCGCGCGTCGACGAGGCCTTGCTGATGCCAGTCAGCGTCCACCGGCTCGACGACGAGGTGCTGTTCGACTGCGACCTGTCGGCTCAGCGCGTGCCGGTCGGCCGCGCGAAAAAATCAACGTGACCGACACGGATCGACGAACGCTCAGCGGTAACAAGATCGCGGCGACGAGTGAGCCAGCCGACCACGTCGGGCAGCAGCACATCACCCGTCTCGCGGACCGCGGCGGCCCAGCCCGTTAGGATTTCGATTTGGATTTCGCGGTCTGTCGGCGCGAACACCCAATCGGACGGACCCTGCACCACCGAATAGCCGACGCGCTCGAACCGCTCAACCGCCTTCTGCGCCGCGTCCGGCCCGAGCGCCGGACCGAAACCTTTGTCGGTGCGCTGATGCTTGTTCACCGCGGCGATGATCTTTTTGTCGGCGGCATCGGCCGGCGTCATCTCGATCCGTCCATCATAGCTCAGCGCCGCATAGATTGGCAGGCGCCGTGCCGCCGTCTCGACGGCGAGCCGCTGCAGCCACTCGTCCGACACGAGATCGAGCAGCGCCGACGTCGTGACCAGATCGACCGGGCCATCGAGAGCTGCTTCAAGATCGTGGTTGAGATCGATCGGCATGGTCGTGACGTGAGTGTCCGGAAGGGACGATTGCGGCGCGCGGGCCAGCAGGCTGAGATCATTGTCGGCCAGCCGCCAGCTCTGACGTGCCTTGATGCGCGGCCTGAGCGCGCGAAACGTCGAACCGGTGCCGCAGGCAAGGTCGGCGATCGTCACCGACGGCCGCCCCGCGAGCATCGCCACGACCGCATCGATCACGGCGGCGTTGCGCGCACGAAGATCGTAAGGTTCGCGCAAACCCAGCCAGGCGGCACTGAAACTCATGCCAGTGCCTCGATGGCGTCGGCCAGACGCTTGGCGGAATCTTCCCAGGTCGGCAGCGCTGCCCCGGCTTCGCGGGCGCCCGACGCGAGCCACTGCCGCTCCTTGGGATTTCCGATCAGCATTCGCAGCGTGCGGGTCAACGCCTTGACGTCGTTCGGCTCGACCAGCACGCCGGCGTTGGGCGGCACCGTATCGGGAATGGCACCGGCCGTGGTGCCAACCACCGGCAGCCCATGCGACAGCGCCTCCGCATAGGCCATGCCGTAACCCTCGAAACGCGACGCCAGCACGAACAGGTCGGCCGCCACATAGAGTGCGGCGACGCGGTCCGCCGGCAGCGCGCCGAGAACGTCGATCCGATCGGCAAGCCCGTGGCTTGCAATATCGGCATCGAGTTGCGCCGCTACGGCCACGTCGCGCGTGCGGTCGCCCGCAATCGTCAGCCGCCACGGCAGATTTTTCAGCGGTGCCAGCGCTTCGATCAGCACGTCAAAGCCCTTGCGCGGCACCACCGCACCGACCGAGACAAGCCGCACCACGCCATCGCTGCTTCCCTTGGCCGCCTCGCCGCGATCGGTGCCCGGACAAGCAATGGTGATGAGGTCGGGCGGAACGTCATAGTCGTCGATCAGAAGCTGCGCGGTCGAAGGGCTGTTAACAACGACGCCGCGCGCGGCCGCAAGAGCGTCGTACTCGCTGGTCTTCAAGGCTTGCGCGTCGGCCGGCGCGAGACCCGTTTCCAGCGCCAGCGGATGATGCACCAGCGCGAGCAGCAGATTCCGCTCGTGCAATTCTTTTGCGGCCTCGGGCAACACCCCCAACGCCAGCCCGTCGACGACAATCGGACAGTCCTTCGGCACGCCGGCAAGCTTGTCGCGGGCCGCAACCTTGGTTGCCGCGTCCGGGCGCGGAAAGCCGTCGCCGAGCCCGATGACGTCAACCTGCCAGCCGAGCTTTTGCAATTCGGCAATCATGCGACGATCGTAGGCATAGCCTCCGGTCGGCGTGTTGAGATCGCCGGGCACCGCAAACGCAACGCGCTTCACCACAACGGCGCCTTGTAGGATGCGCGCGCCACAGTGCGACTCTCCGATGCTCACGCGGATCGCCTTGAGTTCGCGGCCGGGGCGGCCGAGATCGCCCTCGCGGGCATGGTGTGCGAGGCGGTCGAAGATGTATTTGGTCAGAAATTCGGTGGTGGTGTTTTTGCCTTTGAACGCCGACACGTCGTCGAGGTTTTTGTAGTTCAGCGTCTGCAGCACTTCTTTCAACGTATCAAGCGCGCGGCCGATATCGACCACGATGCCGTTAGCATCGAGCGTGTCGGCAATGAACGCTGCATCGACCACGAAGGTCGCGCCGTGCAGCGCCTGCGCCGGGCCGAACACCGCGCCGCGAAACGAATGGGCGATCATGATGTGGTCGCGGACTTCGACAATGAACAAGGGGGACCTCTCAAGAATAGCTGATGAGCTGGCAGATATTGCAGGATTTCGTGGGATTGTACGGGACTAAGCGTTGCCGCAAAAGGCCAATAATATTAGCATGTTTTGAGACTGCTGGTTCTGATTCGTACCGTTGCAT
Organism: uncultured Alphaproteobacteria bacterium; assembly: GCA_963850885.1. Lineage (GTDB taxonomy): Bacteria > Pseudomonadota > Alphaproteobacteria > Rhizobiales > Xanthobacteraceae > Z2-YC6860. The sequence goes on from CAWKOD010000001.1 coordinate 42,432, forward strand.
TCATCACTATTGCGCCCCCCGCGCGCCCCCAGCATAGCGTGTGCCGATGAAAAAGGTTTTAACCGACGCCCTCATCAGAGGTGCCAAAGCGCCGCCTTCGGGACGGATGGAAATTGCCGATCTTCGATGCGCGGGGCTTTGCTTTCGGAAGACTGCCAGCGGCGCGATGTCTTGGTCGTTTCGCTTTCGCGATCCAACAACAGGGGCTCCTGCTCGGTACACCATCGGTCGATATTCCGACATCGGGCTCGCGGATGCCCGGAGCCGCGCAAACGAGCTGCGCGCTGAGGTTGCTCGCGGCCGAAACCCGGTCGAAACGAAGCGCATAGCTCGTACAGAGGCCCCGAACAAAACGTTTCAAGCATTAGCCGAACGCTATTTGAACGAGCACGCGCGACGAAAGAAGCGCACACACGCCGCCGACGAAAGTAATCTTAAACTTCACGTGCTACGAAATGGGGCAGCCGATCCTATCAAGGCATTACCCGTGGCGACGTAATCGAGTTGGCCGAAGGCTTGGTCACTGCGGGAAAACCCGTGGCGGCAAACCGCATTCAATCCTTTGTCAGCACGATCTTTGGATTTGCGATCGATGCAGGGCTGCTGAGCGCGAATTCATGCTCACGCTTAAAGAAGCGCGGGGAGGAAAAGCGTCGCGATCGAGTGCTATCGGATGACGAAATCAGGTTCTTTTGGGCCGGGATCGTCGAGCCGCCCATCGCTAAGCGGTTCGGTCTCGCTCTGCGCCTCGCGCTCCTTACCGGGTGTCGGGTGGGCGAGCTTGCCGGACTGTCGAGATCCGAATTCAATAATCTTCAGGACCCAAGCAGAGCAGAATGGTTGATCCCTGCCGCTCGCGTCAAAAACGGTCGTGCACATCTGCTGCCGCTCTACCCGCCGCCCGTAATATCCTTATTGAGCTGCTCGCGTCACTGAGATCCAATGAAGATCACCTCGTGTTCAACCGCAAGCGCACGGGCCCGGTGTCAGGCCATGCCTCGACTATGGCGGTCGCGAGATTTAGCCGGAGCCTTCAGAGTACCGAAGGAGCAGCCGGGATAGTGGAAACATTCGCGTCCAACCGCACATGACCTGCGTCGAACTGTTGAAACACGGATGTCCTCGCTCGGGATCACCAAAGAGGACCGCAACGCTGTACTGAAGACGACTATGGTCCGCGCGCTTTGTTGCGCCTGAGCGAAATGTATGGACACATAATGCGGCGGCAGTGGCTGCTCGATCCCGAGGCGGCACCAGATGCAGCATTTGTGTTTCCAGCAGCGCTGGCTGACCAATGGGAAATTCACGGCGAAGCCAAAGTGTTTCATTATGTAGTTGCGACGTGCTGGGTGCATCGTAACTTGGCAGTGAAGTTGTTCCGTGACGCAGGCATAGAAGCCCCGCTGAACTGGCCTGCCGTATCTAAACCGAACTCCGCAGCCGCCGTGGCCCCTCTGGTACATGAGCCAATAAAAAAACGGGGCACGGTCGAGAACTACGAGCAGCGGATGCAAGCGCATAGGCCTCGTCGGCCGGCCTACCCTTCGCCAGTTCCTGCGCGAATATTTCGTGCTTCGGGTTCGACAGTGCGGGCATCATTCCTCACCAAGCACCATAATTACATATTCACGGCTCAGCCCAAGCATTGGAGTAATTGCGCCGGGACCCACACCTTCCATCAAAAGGTAATGCGCTTGGCATTCCCTGCCGCTGTATTTTGCGGTGAGTGGTTCCCACTCGCGCAGCCAAAGAATATCGCCAACCTTAAAGTTGCGATCATTCTTGCGAAGCTCGAATGTCTTTGGACCTTCCAGTACTGGGCCAAAAAATTCAGGACAGCTTTTCAAATCGTGGATTTTTTCTTTGTCCTTTTTTTCACACGCGCGTCAAAAGGGACCGGCCCGAGGTGTCCGAGGAGCCTCGCGCTGGTGGGGACCGCAACGCCGATCTCAGAATTTTTGTTACGGGCCCCTTGCTGACTTTACTGTGTCCGGGTTGGTAGCCCCAGCAGAGTTCGCAATCTATCGATGGCATCGCCACG
>CAWKOD010000002.1:0-106633 GCA_963850885.1 uncultured Alphaproteobacteria bacterium
AACCTCGACAATTCGATCCGCGACTTCGCCCGCGCGTCGTTCAACTACGGCCTCAGCCGCAATTACCCGGTTTACCTGTCGACCAAGAACACCATCCTCAAGGTGTACGATGGCCGCTTCATGGACCTGTTCCGGGAGGTGTTCGACAAGGAGTTCAAGGCCGAATACGACAAGCGGAAGCTCACCTACGAGCATCGCCTGATCGACGACATGGTGGCGGCCGCGATGAAGTGGTCCGGCGGCTATGTCTGGGCCTGCAAGAACTACGACGGCGACGTGCAGTCCGACGTCGTGGCGCAGGGCTTCGGCTCGCTCGGCCTGATGACGTCGGTGCTGATGACGCCGGACGGCATGACCGTGGAGGCGGAGGCCGCCCACGGCACCGTGACGCGGCACTATCGCCAGCACCAGAAGGGTCAGGAGACTTCGACCAACTCGGTCGCCTCGATCTACGCCTGGACACGGGGCCTCGCGCACCGCGCCAAGCTCGACAACAACGCCGATCTCGCCAAGTTCGCCACCACGCTCGAAAAGGTCGTGGTCGACACCGTCGAGGCCGGCGATCATGACCAAGGACCTCGCGATTCTGGTCGGCGCCGACCAGAAGTGGCTGTCGACGACGGGCTTCCTCGACAAGGTCGACGCCAACCTGAAGAAGGCGATGAAGTAGTTCTGCTACGGCTGACCGAATTGAAAACGGCGCGGCAAATGCCGCGCCGTTTTTTTTTCCGTCCATGGCCGTGCCGCTTACTCTGACCTCATCCTGAGGAGCGCGCTCTTGCGCGCGTCTCGAAGGATGGCGACGATCTCGATTGCAGCCCATCCTTCGAGACGGCACTTCGCGCCTCCTCAGGATGAGGGCGGAAGCCTACGCCCCGAGGGCCGCCTCGATGGCCTTGAGCGCATCCTCCGCCTTGGAGCCGTCGGGGCCGCCGGCCTGCGCCATGTCGGGCCGGCCGCCGCCGCCCTTGCCGCCCAGCGCTTCGGCGCCCTTGCGGACGAGATCGATGGCGTTGAAGCGGCTAACCAGGTCGGCGGTGACGCCGACCACGACGCCGGCCTTGCCCTCTTCGGTGACGCCGACAAAGGCGACGACGCCGGAACCGATCTGCTTCTTGCCTTCGTCGGCGAGGCTTTTCAGGTCCTTGACGTCGATGCCGGACACCGCGCGCGCCAGAAGCTTGACGTCACCGACGTTGCGCACGCCATCGCCGCCGGAGGCCTGCGCACCGCCGCCCATGGCAAGCTTTTTCCGCGCGTCGGCGAGATCGCGCTCAAGCTTTTTTCGCTCGTCGAGCAGCGCGCCGAGCCGTGCCGGCAATTCCTCCAGCGGCGCCTTCATCCCGTCGGCCGCGGCCTGCGCCAGCTTGATCTGCGCATTAGTGGCTTTCCGCGCCGCCGTGCCGGTCAGCGCCTCGATGCGGCGGACGCCCGCGGCAACGCCGGAGTCCGACACGCCCGAGATTAATCCGATGTCGCCGGTCCGGCGCACGTGGGTGCCGCCGCACAGCTCGACCGACCAGCCCATGGTGTTGCCGGTGGCTCCTGAAGGACTTGGCCCATGGCGACGACGCGAACCTCGTCGCCGTATTTCTCGCCGAACAGCGCGCGGGCGCCGGAGGCGCGGGCGTCGTCGAGCGCCATCAGCCGGGTCGTCACCGGAGAGTTCTGCAAAACGTAATCGTTGGCCATATCCTCGACGCGCTCGATCTCCTCGGGCGTCATCGGCTTCGGATGGGAGAAATCGAAGCGCAGCCGGTCAGGCGCGACCAGCGAGCCCTTCTGCGCGACGTGGTCGCCGAGCACCTGGCGGAGCGCCTCGTGGAGCAGATGCGTGGCGGAATGGTTGCGCCGGATCGCGGTGCGGCGGGCATGATCGACATCAAGCGCCAGCGCCTGGCCCACCTTGAGGGTGCCCTGGTCGACCTTGCCGTGATGCACGAACAGGTCGCCAGCCTCCTTCTGAGTGTCGCTCACGATGAAGCGGACGCCGTCGGCATGCATCATGCCGGTGTCGCCGATCTGGCCGCCGGACTCGCCGTAGAACGGCGTCTGGTTGACGACCACGGCGCCGGTCTCGCCCGGCCTTCAGCTCGGCGACCTCCTTGCCGTCGCGAATGAGCGCGGTGACGACGCCTTCCGCGGTCTCGGTCTCGTAGCCGAGGAATTCGGTGGCGCCGAGCCTTTCGCGGATCGGAAACCAGGCGGTCGACGCGGCGGCGTCGCCCGAGCCCGACCACGAGGCGCGGGCCTTGGCCTTCTGCCGATCCATCGCCGCATTGAAGGCATCGAGATCGACGCCGATGCCGCGCGCCCGCAGCGCGTCCTGGGTGAGATCGAGCGGAAAGCCGAAGGTGTCGTAGAGCGTGAAGGCGGTCTCGCCCTTGAGATTGTCGCCGCGCTTGAGCGTCTTGGTTTCGTCGTCGAGGATCGACAGGCCGCGCTCGAGCGTCTTGCGAAAGCGCGTCTCTTCGAGCTTCAGCGTCTCGGTGATCAGGGCCTCGGCGCGGACGAGCTCCGGGTAGGCCTGGCCCATCTCGCGGACCAGCACCGGCACGAGCTTCCACATCAGCGGCTCGCGGGCGCCGAGCAGCTCGGCGTGGCGCATGGCGCGGCGCATGATGCGGCGGAGCACATAGCCGCGGCCTTCGTTCGACGGCAGCACGCCGTCGGCGATCAGGAACGACGACGCCCGCAGATGATCGGCGATGACGCGGTGCGAGGCCTTCTGCGCGCCGTCGGGCGAGACCTTGGTCAGCTCGGCGATGGCGCCGATCAGCGCGCGGAACAGATCGATGGAATAATTGTCGTGGGTGCCTTGCAGCACCGCGGCGATCCGCTCAAGCCCCATGCCGGTGTCGATCGATGGCCTGCGGCAGCGCGACGCGGGCGCCGCCCGGCTGCTGCTCGAATTGCATGAACACGAGATTCCAGATTTCGATAAAGCGGTCGCCCTCGGCGTCCGCGCTGCCGGGCGGCCCGCCGGGGATCTTGTCGCCGTGATCGTAGAAAATCTCCGAGCACGGCCCACACGGGCCGGTGTCGCCCATCTGCCAGAAGTTGTCGGCGCCAGCGATGCGGATGATCCGCGAATCCGGCAAGCCCGCGATCTTCTTCCACAGATCGAAAGCCTGATCGTCGTCGACATAGACCGTCGCCGTCAGCTTGTCCTTGGGCAGGCCGAATTCCTTGGTGACCAGGTTCCAGGCAAGCTCGATGGCGCGATCCTTGAAGTAATCGCCGAACGAGAAGTTGCCGAGCATCTCGAAGAAGGTGTGGTGGCGCGCGGTGTAGCCGACATTGTCGAGATCGTTGTGCTTGCCGCCGGCGCGCACGCATTTCTGCGCGGTGACCGCCCGCTGGTAGGGGCGCTTTTCGAGGCCGGTGAAGACGTTCTTGAACTGCACCATGCCGGCGTTGGTGAACATCAGGGTCGGATCGTTGCGCGGCACGAGCGGCGACGACGGCACGATCTCGTGGCCGGCCTTGGCGAAATAGTCGAGAAAGCTCGCCCGGATGTCGTTGACGCCGCTCATGGAACGCTCGTGGAACCCTGTCGGACCGTCCCGGCGCCTTGCTAAATAGCGGACGGGCTTGGTGTTTCTGCCGGGGTCTATTTAGCGGCGGGGGCTTAGCACTGTCCAGGAAGCAGCCCTCGGGTCGTTTCGCCAAAACGTGGAACTGGCCCCTCGTCGGGTTCGTTCCGCCAAAACGCGGCGCAACCGCGCCTCTGGAAGGGCCAGCATTTCTCGCGGAAGCTTGCTTGCCGAAAACAATTCGCCCCCACCCTACAGAGGTCCGCCGCGGCGGCTCTCTCAGGATGGGGGCGTCTTTGACGTCAGACTGTGGGGATCCGAACGCCTTAAGCTTCGGCGGCCTCGTCGTCCTCTTCGGCTTCGCCCTGGTCGATCTTCTCGGCGATCACGCCGGCATTGCCACGGACCGCGGCTTCGATCTTGGCGGCGATGTCGGGATTTTCCTTCAGGAAGGTCTTGGCGTTCTCGCGGCCCTGCCCGATGCGCTGGCTGTCGTAGGAGAACCAGGAGCCGGACTTCTCGACCACGCCGGCCTTGACGCCGAGGTCGACCAGTTCGCCGGTCTTCGACACGCCCTCGCCGTACATGATGTCGAATTCGACCATCTTGAACGGCGGCGCGAGCTTGTTCTTGACCACCTTGACGCGGGTCTGGTTGCCGACCACCTCGTCGCGCTCCTTGATCGCGCCGATGCGGCGGATGTCGAGGCGGACCGAGGCGTAGAACTTGAGCGCGTTGCCGCCGGTGGTGGTCTCCGGCGAGCCGTACATCACGCCGATCTTCATGCGGATCTGGTTGATGAAGACCACCATGGTGTTCGACTTGTTGATCGAGGCGGTGAGCTTGCGCAGCGCCTGGCTCATCAGGCGGGCCTGACTGCCCGGCTGCACGTCGCCCATCTCGCCTTCGAGTTCGGAGCGCGGCACCAGCGCCGCCACCGAATCGACCACCAGCACATCGACCGCGCCGGAGCGGACCAGCGTGTCGGCGATCTCGAGCGCCTGCTCGCCGTGGTCGGGCTGCGAAATCAGGAGGTCGTCGACGTTGACGCCGAGCTTCCTCGCATAGATCGGGTCGAGCGCGTGCTCGGCGTCGATGAAGGCGCAGATGCCGCCCTTTTTCTGGGCCTCGGCGATGGTGTGCAGCGCGAGCGTGGTCTTGCCGGAGGATTCCGGCCCGTAGATCTCCACCACGCGCCCGCGCGGCAGGCCGCCGACGCCGAGCGCGATGTCGAGCCCGAGCGAGCCGGTCGAGACGACGTCGATATCCATCGACTTGTCGTTCTTGCCGAGCTTCATGATCGAGCCCTTGCCGAAATTCCGCTCGATCTGGGACAGCGCCGCGTCCAGCGCCTTGGACCTGTCCTTGTCCATTGAAATTCCTTCGACAACTCGCAGTGTGGCCGCGGCCATTTCCTCGCTCCTTATGACCGGGATTCGAAGGTCGGACAAACGGGCGCCCCTCCCGGCGCAGCACCCGTCATCAATGAAAAACCACTGTACACTATTTGTTCTATGTTCGCAATATGTTCTTTTCGGTTGCGGTGATGTCCGTATCTAAGGCACTGTGTCCTCATTAAAATCCAGCAGTATCCTCATTACGCGCTAGCCGTGCACCGGTTTTTAATGCCCATAAGGCTATTGCCGGGGGGGCGGACGAGGACTCGATGCAACTAGCGACTCACGACGCAGCAACACCTTGCCCAAGCCAAGGTGCGGAACGGGCATGACTCTAGCGGCAATTACGCCGCACCCGATTGCTCCCCAGATGCTCCGGCACACGTTCCTTTGCACCACGTGCAATCAGACTAAAACATACGTCCTGCCGGCCAAATAGACCGCCTCAGTTGGCGGCCTCTTCTTTTGGGCCGAGAAGCGGGGCCTGTTTTGAGTTCTTAAAATTTGAGGGGACTGGGCAACCGGTTCTCGACAGATCGTATGTAAAACCACACACGGCGGCGACATTACCCAGTCGGGATACAACATGACCGCTATTGCCAAATTCTTGAAGGACGAGTCCGGAGCCACGGCCATCGAATATGGCCTGATTGCCGCTGGTATTTCCGTGGCGATCATCACCGTCGTGTCTAGTCTTGGTACCAAGCTAGCAACGACCTTTACGAATGTATCGAACGCGCTGAACTAGCCCCACATGGCCGGTCTGAGCTCAGGGGCCGCCTCAGTGGGCGGCCTCTTTCATTTCAACCTAACGCAATACCCGCACCCAAATTACGGCACAGGCCGGCTTTGGAACCTGTGGGTGGCCTACTTGGACTGAACGAATCTAAGAACGCGCGTTCCGAGTCCGCTCCCATCAGTGTCAAATGACATAGAGGTCGCTTAATGACCCGCGCCGACGAATACCGAGTAAAAGCAGGTGACATGGCGGCACTCGCCAAAGTCCTTCCAGCAAGCTGAATATGAGAGGCTGTCATTAGCCTATCTGCGTTTGGCCGATCAGGCCGCCAAAAACTCATATACCGATGTGGTTTACGAGACGCCGCGCCAGCAGCCGCAGCGACAAGTCCAACAGCAGCAGCAGCAAACGTCGAACAGATTGCTTGGCACAACGGACGTTCCAGGAGATCGAAGAAGTCTAGGAAGCACGGGTCGCGGCGTTCGCACCGTTCGCGTCGTCACTAAATCCGACTTTGACTAACGAGGCCGCCTCAGTGGGCGGCCTCGTTTTTCATGACACGCGCTCAGCCCGCGCCGACTTTCTGCGATCGATTTACTTGGGGCTTAACTTGGGGGCGTAGCCCTGCGTGTGTCATTTCACTTGCGCGACCGCGGGCGGCATCATGCGCGCCCGTAGTCAAGTCCTTTAATTGAGTTGTGGAAGCATGCATCATCAACCGCAGGGGCGGCAGTGATGCTGACCTAAGACCCGAGGATCGTTCGGCGATCCGGGGCGTTGGTCACCATGGGCCAACTACATCCGAGATTAGCCGTTGGCGCGATAGCAGCGCTTGCGCTGTGTGGGGTGGCTATTCTTTCGGCCACGGGACAGTGGTGATGCCAAGTGGCCGACTTTGTCCCAACGAGAACCGAGGCGCGCTCTCGTTTGTTGGCCGCGGAACTTTGACCTAAGCTGACCCCGTGTTGCTTTCACCAACCCATGTTGCGCCATGCGGGACTTCATCATCGTCGCCGTGCTGTGTTGGTGGCGGCAGTCGTCGCCGATTACGTTTGGCTGGACGGTCAGTATTCCAGCAAGGTCATGCACGAGTTGGGATTGGATATCAGTTCGATCAACCGGCGCTAAGTCGCCGCCGCCAATCGGGACACTAGCGTGGCGCCGTGCATGACATCCTGATCAGCGGTGGGCTGGTGTTCGATGGCAGCGGCAGCGCCGGCGTTGCCGCCGACGTCGCGATCAAGGATGGACGGATTGCGGCGATCGGTTCGCCGATCAAAGCGCCCGCGGGGAAAATCATCGATGCCGCGGGCCTGGCCGTCGCGCCCGGCTTCATCGATATCAAGACCCATTCCGATTTCACCCTGCCGATCAATCCCAAAGCCGAAAGCAAGGTCCGCCAGGGCGTCACCACCGAGATCATCGGCCATTGCGGCTTCTCGGTCGCGCCGGCGCTTGCCGGCAAGGTGGAGCTGCTGCGGGATTACTTGAGCCCGAGCGCGCCGTGGACGCCGTTCCGCGAGCTGAGCTTTCCGGACTATCTGGATACGTTTCCAAAAACATCGGTGAACGCCGGAATGCTGGTCGGCCACAACACGCTGCGGCTGATGGTCATGGGCATGGCGGACCGCGCACCGACCAAGCCCGAGCTCGACACCATGATCGGTCTGCTGGAACAAGGACTGCGGGCCGGTGCGCTGGGCATGTCCTCGGGCCTGTTCACGCCGCCGGGATCGTATGCCCGCGCCGACGAGATGACGGCGTTCGGCCACGTGCTGAAGCGCCACAACGCCGGCTACTTCACCCATCTGCGCGATGAATCCAACAAGGTCATCGAGGCGGTGCAGGAGGCTATCGATATCGCCGAGACCTGCGGCATCCATGTCGAGATCGTGCATTTCAAATGCTCGGGCACCAACAACTGGGGCAAGGCCGCGACCGCGCTCGACATGATCGCCGGCGCCAAGGCGCGCGGCGTCGACGTCGATTGCGACGCCTATCCCTATGCCGCGGGCTCCAACCCGCTGAAGAACCTGCTGCCGCAATGGGTGCAGTCCGGCGGCGTGCCGGCGATGCTCGAGCGGCTCAAACTCCCCGAAACGCGCGAAAAAATTCGCGCCGACATCGAACGCGACGGCCTCAACAACTGGGGCCGCATCCCGTCCTGGGACTGCGTGCAGATTTCGATCTCGCCGCACCTGCCGCAGTTCGCCGGCCGCACCATTCTCTCGCTCGCCACCGAGCGCGGCCAGGATCCGATCGACACGCTGTGCGACTACCTCGCCGACGACCAGGGCGCGACCCGGGTGCTGGTCACGTCGATCTCCGAGGACGACATCGAGCATATCGTGGCTTCGCCGATGGCTTTGGTCGGCTCCGACGGCAATTGCGTCGCGCCCTATGGCCAGGTCGGCAAGGGCATGCCGCATCCGCGCTTCTACGGCACCTTCCCGCGCATCCTCCATCACTACGTGCGCGAGCGCGGCGCGCTGCCGCTGGAACTGGCGATCCACAAGATGACCGGCGCGACAGCGCGCGCGCTCAAGCTCTCCGACCGCGGGCTGTTGAAAGCGGGCTATCGCGCCGACGTCGCGATCTTCGATCCGGCGGATTTTCGCGACCGCGCCACCTACGCCGACCCGCACCAGTTCCCGAGCGGCGCGCGAACGACCGTCATCGTCAACGGCAGCTGGTGGTCGAGAACGCCAAGCACACCGAAGCGCTGCCGGGCGAGGTGCTGCGCCGCGACGCCAGCGGCGCAGTGGGCTAGCGCCTTACGTCTGCTCTTCCGCGATTAGGTTCTGCAGGATGCGCTTGTAACGCATCGGCCCGACGTCGATCGACAGCGTCACGGGATCGAGATCCTCGCCGGCCTGGTCGATCACGACCTGCTGGGCCTCGATGACCGGGCCGTCCTGCTCGGCGAAGGCAAAGCGGCGCATCACCGAAATCTTTTCCCGGATCTGCTCGTTGCGGATTCCTCGGTCAGCACGTTCCAGCGCACCGCGGTGAAGTGATAGAGCGTCGTGCGGTCGGTTTCCGGCGTCAGGAAATGGATGCCGTAGTAGCCGGTGCCGGTCTCGGGGTCGGTGCCCGGCTTGTGCACGCCCGACCGCAGCAAGAGGTTGCCCGGCGCGGTCCAGCGGATCGTGTTCCACTTGTCGACCCGCGGGTGCCCCGGCATCTGGATGGCGAACAGCCCCGGGATCGTCGAATTCATCGAGCGGCGGCCGACCACCACTGCGTCGCCGACCTGCTCGACGGTGATCTCGGCATCGACCATGTCCTGGTTGCCCAGGAGCCCGTCGTGCAGATACGAGGTGTGGCTGAGATCGAGCAGGTTGTCGATCACGAGCTCGTAGTTCGCTTTGATCCTGATCCAGTCGAGCTTCGTCACATGGCTTTGTTCGGGCGTGTCGAGCGGGCCGAAGTCGGGAATGGCCGAGAGGTCGGCCGGTTTGTCGCCCATCCAGATCCAGATCGCCCGGTGTTTCTCGACCACCGGGTAGTTGCGCACCTTGGCGCTCGGCGGGACCCGCTTGTTGCCGTGCGGATTGAGCACGCAGGCGCCGGTGCCGTCGAATTCCAGCCCGTGATAGGCGCAGTGAATGCGGTCGCCGGCGACCTTGCCCATATGCAACGGCGCGAAGCGATGCGCGCAGCGATCGGCCAGCGCCGCGACCGAGCCGTCGGCCTTGCGAAACAACGCGACGGCCTCGTTCAGGATGGTTCGGCCGGCCACCTGCTCGCGCGGCAAATCCTCGCCCCACATCGCCACGTACCAGGCGTTGCGCACGAACGCGCCGGTGATCATCGCCTTGCTGTTGCGCGCCGGCGCGATGCGCGGGTTCACATTCATGACGGCCTCCACCAACATTTATGAACGTGAAACAAAAGGACATCAAGCTGAAGCCCATTCGGATCAGACATCGGCTGCCCGCGCCTTCCCAACGATGCACGCGCTGGCGTAGTCTCTCCGTCAAAATCCAACAACACGCGGCACGGAGGAAACCATGCTATCCCAGATCAAGCCGCCATTCCGTGCCGAGCACATCGGCAGCCTGCTGCGCCCGAAGGCGCTGCTCGACCAGCGGGCGAAATTCGCGCGCGGCGAAATCGACCAGGCCGCGCTGACCAAAGCCGAAGACCAGGCCATCAAGGACGCGCTCGCGCTGCAGGAGCGCGTCGGGCTGAAGTTCGCGACCGACGGCGAATTCCGCCGCCGCTCCTACCACAGCTTCTTCTACCGCCAGCTCGGCGACCTCAGCATCGATACGGTCGGCGGCGTCGACGCCCAGGGCGGCACGCCCGGCAAGCGCGCCAGCCAGCCGGTCGCGATGATCAAGAGCCGCGTGCGCTGGAGCCATCCGATCAACGTGCCGGACTTCGCGTTCATCCACGCCAACACCAAGCTTATCCCGAAGATCACCATTCCCGGCCCCTGCGCCCTGCACTTTCGTGGCGGCGACGCGGCGGTGCTGGCCGGCGCCTACAAGGACCTCGACCAGTTCTGGGACGACACGGTCGAGGCGTTCGGCAAGGAATTGCAGGCGCTCGCCAATGCCGGCTGCCGCTACGTGCAGATCGACGAGACGGCCTTCGCCAAGTTCGGCGATCCCGAGGTGCAGGCCTCGCTCAAGGCGCGCGGCGACGACTGGAGCGCGCTGATCGACAAATACGTCGCCGTCACCAACCGCGTGCTGAAGAGCGCGCCGGCGGGAATGCAGATCGGCATGCATCTGTGCCGCGGCAACCGCGGCGGCCAGTGGCACGCCGAAGGCAGCTACGACTCGGTCGCCGAACGGCTGTTCAACGCGCTCAACATCCAATTCTACTTCCTGGAATACGACTCGCCGCGGGCCGGCACGTTCACGCCGCTGCGGCTCGTGCCGCGCCACAAGACCGTGGTGCTGGGCCTCATTTCGACCAAGACGCCGGCGATGGAGAACAAGGACGAGTTGAGGAAGCGCGTCGAGGATGCGACCCGCTACCTCGATCTCGACTGCCTCGCGGTCAGCCCGCAGTGCGGCTTCGCCAGCCTCGACACCGGCAACCCGATCACGCCGGAGGTGCAGGAGCAGAAGCTCCGGCTGGTGGTGGAACTGGCGCGCGACATCTGGGGCGAGGCGTGAGCACCATGATGAAAGCAAGTCACATGCGGCTCGCCGCTCTCGCCCTGACGCTGGCGCTCGCCCTGCCCGCCGCCGCGCTGGCGCAGGACGAGCCCTGGCCCACCCATCCGGTGCGGCTGATCGCGGCGTCCGGGCCCGGCGGCAATCCGGACGTGCTGGCGCGGCTGCTTGCGGAAAAATTCACCAACACGTTCGGCAAGCCGTTCGTCGTCGAGAACGTGCCGGGCGCGGGCGGCATCGTCGCCGCCAACATGGTCGCCAAGGCGCCGCCCGACGGTCATGTGCTGATGTTCGGCGATTCCGGCGCGATGGCGATCAACCCGGCGCTCAATGCCAACCTCGGCTACGACCCGATCAAGGACTTTGCGCCGGTCACCGCGCTGGTCAGCCTGCCGACCATCATGTCGGCCAATCCGACCGTCGCCGCCGACACGCTCGCGGAGTTCATCGCGCTCGCCAAGAAGGAGCCCGGCAAGATGAGCTACGGCTCGGCCGGCGCCGGATCGATCCATCATCTGACCATGGCGATCTTCGCCGACCGCACCGGCATCGATCTGCTGCACGTGCCCTATCGCGGCGGCTCGGCGATGGTGAACGGCTTGCTGACCGGCGAGATCCAGGTCGGCTGGTCCGGCATCCCCAACGTCATGGCGCTGATCGAGAGCGGCAAGCTGCGCGGCTATTGCATCAGCGTGCTGCAGCGTTCGCCCTCGACGCCGGCGATCCCGACCTGCGACGAGCTCGGCCACAAGGGTTTCGACGTCGCCACCGTGATGGGACTGCACGCGCCGGCGGGCACCGCGCCGAAGGTGGTGGCGCGGCTCCAGGCCGAGGTTGCGACCACCATGCGCGAGCCGTCGATGGCGGCGCGCATGAAGCAGCTCGGCATGGTGATGGAAGAGAACGGCACCGCGAACTACGTGCGGTTCATGAAATACGACATGGAGCGCTACGCCGAGGCGGTGAAGAAACTCAATCTTCAGATCAAGTGAGCGCGACTTAAGTTCGCTTGATGGTGCGCTTGGCCTCGGTGCCGCATTTTTCGCAGCCGTAGACCACGTCATCCAATCCGGAGGCGAACAGCACCGGCATCACTTGCCTGACGACCATGCGGCGCTCGCAGGTCGGGCACGGCGGATTTTCCGGACCGGGCGGATTCGCGGGCCCGCCCGATCGCGGCGGCATGCCGCTGCTCGAAGGTCCTTGCTGCTCTTGCGTTGACATCGGAGCCTCTCCTCGAGCGTCGGTTTCGATAACAGCGGTCCGCTCGGACCTGCGCTGTTGGCATTGAACTCCGGCATCGCGGACGGCACGTCGGCCGTTCGCGGCGCGCGGTCAGTTCAAGCTCGTGGTCTCGCGCGATTCCCGCGTAGCGGTCGACGACGAATTGCCTTCCGCGTCGCGGGCCAGATTCATCCACGTCTCGGCAATGTGCAGCAGCATGGTGCGCTGGGCGGGCGTGCGTGCGGTCTGCGCGATCTCGATGCATTCCTCGGCGCGCTTGCGATAGTCGGTCATGGTCATGTCCCGCTTTCTCCTCCGCTCCGATCATTAAGGTATCAAGCCGCGAACAAGTATTCAATAGTGTCCGAAGAAATATAATCTTCGAATACTTTGATTATTCAGCCAATAACCGGCCATCAGCTCGTTTTAACAACATTGAATACTTTGATCATTATGATGAAGCCGCGCATATTACTGCTTCGCCGCCGAATTCAGCTGAATGCGTTAAATGACGTAGCAGCTCAAATTTATGTGAATGAGTATCTTGCTAACTCGTTTGCGCGTTATTAGCCTGACCAACGTCGGAAGGGGCAGTCTCATGTCTGGTGATCTGACACGCGGCGAGCGCCTGCAAATCATGCTCTCGCCTGAGGAATTGGCGGCTTTGGACGATTTCCGCTTCAGGCAGCGGATGCCGAGCCGTGCCGCTGCGGTGCGCGAATTGTTCCGCCTTGGACTGGCGTCCGTCGGCATCAAGCCGGCCGGCGCAGGCGCCAAATCCGGCGACTTCGGTGTGTTCGACACCGGGCCGGATGGCCATCGTGGCCAGGGCGACCGGCCGCCGGCAACGGCTCGAAGGCCAAACGCTAGCCGTGTCCGCTAGTTCACCTCGATCTTGGCCGCCGTCGCGGCGCGCTTGAAGCGCGCCAGCTCGCGGGCGATCTCGGCCTTGAACGCCTCCGGCGAATTGCCGACGACGATGGCCTGCTGGCCTGCGAGCTTCTCGCGCATCTCCGGCATTGCCAGCACCCGCACCAGCGCCTCGTTCAGGCGCCGCACGATCGGCGCCGGCGTATCCTTCGGCGCGATCAGCCCGAAGAACGCCATCCAGTTGAGGTCGTCGAGGCCGAGCTCGCCGAAGGTCGGCACATCCGGCAGCGCCGCGACGCGCTTCTCCCCCGACAGCCCGAGGCCGCGCAGCTTGCCCGACTTCACCAGTTCCAGCGACGTCGGCAGGTTGTCGTAGACCACCTGCACCTGCCCGCCGATGGCGTCGTTGAGCGCCGGCCCCATGCCGCGATAGGGCACGTGCAGGATGTCGGTGCCGGTCGCGAGCTTGAACTGCTCGCCGAGCAGATGCCCGACCGAGCCGTAGCCCGGCGAGGCATAGGCGAGCTTGCCCGGCTGCGCCTTCGCCAGCGCGATGAATTCCGCCATGGTCGCGGCCTTCACGCGGGATTCACCGACATGATGTTGGGCACGGCGGCGATGTTGCCGATCGGCGCGAGATCTTGGAGCACGTCGAACGGCAGGCTCTTGTAGGTCGCGGGATTGATCGCCAGCGTCGAGGCGGTGCCCATGCCGATGGTGTAGCCGTCGGGCGCGGCCTTCGCGATCGCGGCCGTGCCGACCGCGCCGCCGGCGCCGCCGCGGTTGTCGACCACAATGGGTTGGCCGAGCACCGCGCGCAGCCCCTCCGCGACGAGGCGCCCGATCACGTCGGTCGAGCCGCCCGCCGCGAACGGGACGATCATGGTGATGGTCTTGCTGGGATAGGCGTCCTGCGCGCGCACCGAAGCGCTCCCGAGCGACCGCCGATCGCCAAGGCCATGACCAGAAGTCGGGAACCTGATCATGAGTTTCGCTCCGCATCGCCCTATTTCGGCGCCGCCTTGAAGGTGGCGATCTGCTCGATCACCGGCTTCCACAGCGCCTGCTCGGCGCGGATGTAGTCGCGCAGTTCCGTGGGCGACATCGGATTGATGTAGCTCGCGATGTCCTCGAAGCGCTTGATCATGGCGGGCTCCCTGAGCACCGTGCGCAGATCGTCGCTGACCTTCTTGGCGATCGGCTCCGGCGTGCCGGGCGGGCCCATCAGCGCGAACCAGCCGAGCGCGCGGATAATTCCAGGCAGCGTCTCGGCGATGGTCGGCGTCTCCGGCCGGTTCGGCAGGCGCTTCGCCGAGCCGACCGCGATGAGCTTGAGCTGGCCGCCGTTGATCGCGCCGGCAAGGCTCGGCAGGCCGTCCATGATGACCTGGACGCGGCCGCCGATGACGTCGGAGAGGCCCTGCGGCGTGCCCGGATAGTTGATCGTGGTCCACTCCAACCCGGCCGCAAGCTTGATCCACTCGGACGTCAGATGCGGGATGCCGCCGCGGCTGAGCGCCGCGACATTGATCTGCGCCGGGCCGTTTCTTCGCGTAGTCGATCAATTCGCCGAGCGTGTTGACGCCGAGCGAGACCGGCACCGCGATCGCCATCGGCTGCTCGCAGACGAAGCCGATCGAGACGAAGTCGCGAACGAGATCGTAGGGATAGTCCTTGGCGATCTCCGGCAGCGCGACGAAGCTCGACGACAGCCCGAACAGCAGCGTGTGGCCGTCCGGCGGCGAGGTGCCGGCGACCTTCATGCCGATCGAGCCGGCCGCGCCCGGATGATTGGCGACGAACACCTGCTGGCCCCAGTGCCGCGACAGCCCTTCGGCGACAATGCGCGCGATGACGTCGGGCGCGCCGCCCGCGCCGGTGGTGACGATCAGCTTGACCGGCGCGGTGGGGAAGTTCTGCGCGGGCGCCGGAGTCGCGGTGACCGCGGCGAGCAACACCAGAGCCCAGAGCAGGCGCATGTCCGTTTCCTATTGCTTGATCGCCTTCGCCGTCTCCGCGATCACCGGCCGCCAGATCTGCTGCTGCTCGCGGATGAAGGCGGTCAGCTCCTCGGGCGTGGTGACGCGGATGTAGGTGCCGAGCTCCTCGTAGCGCTTCTCGAATGCGGGCTCGGACAGCACCTTGCGAAGATCGTCGCTGATCCGGCGCGCCAGCGGCGCCGGCGTGCCGGGCGGCGCCATCAGCGCCAGCCAGCCGACCGCCTCGAACCCCGGAATGGTCTCGGCCACCGTCGGCAGATCGGGGAAATTCCGCAGCCGCTTCTTGGTCGCGACCGCGAGCGGCTTGAGCTGGCCGCCCTCGATCGCGCCGCGCATGGCGGGGACCGCGTCGACCATGGCATGCACGCGCCCGCCCAGGATGTCGGTGATCGCCTGCGAGGCCGCCGGATAGTGCACCAGCGTCACCTCGATGCCGGTCGCGCTGCGCAGCCATTCGGCGGCGAGATGGAGGATGCTGCCGCGGTTGCCGGCGGCGAAGTTGAGCTCGCCCTTGCGCTTCTTGGCGAGCGCGATCAACTCGGGCAGCGTGGTGACGCCGAGATCGCGGCTCGCCGCGAACACCATCGGATGATCGCCGACATATCCGATCGGCACGAAATCGCGCAGCACGTCGACCGGGAAATTCTCCTGCAACTGCGGCAGCGCGATGAAATTGGTCGCAAGCGACATGTAGAGCGTGTGGCCGTCCGGCGCCGCGGGCGCCACCGCCTTGATGGCGACGGCGCCGGCCCCGCCCGGCTGATTGAGCACGATCACCTGCTGGCCCCAGAGCTGCGTCAGCTTGTCGGCGAGCACGCGGGCGCACACATCCGGGCTCGAGCCCGGCCCGACCGAGGTCACGATCTTGACCGGGCCGGACGGAAAGCTCTGCGCTCGCGCGCCGTTCGCCGTGAACGCCAGCGCCGCGCCGCCGGCCAGAAACGACCGCCGCCCGATCCGCGCCGCGATGTCATGGCATCCTCCCCGATCACGCCGGACGAAGCTTCATGATCTCCAGCGCCGCGCGGCCGAACAGGCTGTAGCGGATTGCCGATCGATTCCATGACCTCGAAGTGGTTGTAGCCTTCCATCACCGACAGCGTGACCGGCTTGCCGGCCGCCTTCACCGCGGCGAAGAAGTCGCGGCTCTGGCGCTGGAACTCCGGCGTCTCCAGCGAGCCGTAAACCAGCGCGATCGGCGCCACGAGCTTGTCGAGATGGCGCTGCGCGCTGAGCTTCTCCTCGGTCTCGTCGGTGAACTTCACGAACTCCGAGCGCTTCGACAGCCGCACCGGCTTGAGATCGTACATGCCGCTGCCCGAGGCGCCGCCCTTGATGACGGTCATCGGCACGCCGTAGTCCTTCCAGTCGGTGGTCATCAGCACGCCGATCCAATGGCCGCCGGACGATTGGCCGGACACGTAGATGCGCTCCGGATCGCCGCCGAAGCTCTTGGCGTTGTTGTAGACCCAGGCCACCGAGCGGCGGATCTGATCGGCCATGGTGAGCAGGCTGCCGCCGACGTCGCCGACGTTGGCGAAGTCCGGCACGACGATAGTTCGCGCCGGCGTTGAGGAACATCTCGGCCGGGTAGTGGTACTGCGACGCCGTGCCGACGCGCCACGAGCCGCCGTGGATATAGATCATGATCGGCGCGTTCGGCGTCTTGGCGGTGAACACGTCGAGCCCCTCGAACGAGGTCGGCCCGTAGGCGAAGCGCTTCGGCGCGCCGAGACGCTCGCGGGCCAGCTCGCTGTTGCGGATGCAGCGCTTGATGACGATGTCGCGGTTCGGCGCATAGACCGCCTGGTCGTAGGCGTCGTCGAGCGCCTTCTGGTCCATGTCGAGCCAGACCAGCGGGCCTTTGACACGCGCCGCCGGGCGCGGGCTGCGCCGATGCGGCTCCGCTCGCGATCACGGCCGCACCCGCGGCGGCATGCGACAGCACACTGCGCCGCGTCGGCGATTGATCATGCATTGCCATCGCTCCCTCCCCTCACACGTTTGCTTTAGAGCTTCATCTGCTCCAGCATCGCCGCGCCCAGAGAGGCTCAGCGGATTGCCGATCATCTCGGCCATCTCGAAGTGATTGTAGCCCTCGCCGACCAGCAGCGTGACCGGCTTGCCGGCCTTCTTCACGGCGTCGGCGAACTCGCGGTTCTGGCGCTGAAACTCCGGCGTCTCGAAGGTGCCGTAGGCGACGATCACCGGGCAGTTGAGCCGGTCGAGCCGGCGCTGCGAGGACAGCTTCTCCTCGCTCTCGTCGGTGAAGGCGACATAGTCCGAGCGCTTCGACAGCCGCACCGGCTTCAGGTCGTACATGCCCGAACAGAGCAGCGCGCCCTTCACGATGTCGTTCGGCACGCCGTAGTCCTTCCAGTCGGTGGTCACGACGCAGCCGGCGAGATGCGCGCCGGACGACTGGCCCGACACATAGATGCGGTTCGGATCGCCGCCGAAGCTCTTGGCGTTGTTGTAGACCCAGGCGACGGCGCGCCGCACCTGATCGGCCATCGGCAGCAGATCGCCCTTGGTGTTCTCGACGCCATCGAAGTCGAGCCCGATCCAGTGCGCGCCGGCGCGCACATAGGCCTCGGCCATGAAGGCGTAGTCCTTGACCGTGCGCGTCCGCCAGGCGCCGCCGTGGATGAACACGTTGATCGGCGCGTTCGGCTTTGTCGTCGCGAACAGGTCGAGCTGCTCCATCGGCGTCGGCCCATAGGCGAGCGCGCTTCGGCGCGCCGAGCCGCGCCCGCACGCGGTCGCTGTTGAACATGTTGCGCTTGTGGACCTGATCGCGGTTCGGCGCGTAGACCAGCTGGTCGTAGGCGTCGTCGAGCGCCTTCTGGTCCATGTCGAGCCAGACCAGCGGGCCCTTGGCGTGCTTGCACCTTGGCGGCTTGGTTCATCGTGTTCTCCTATTTCGCGAGTTGCATCTGCGCGAGCATGGCGCGCCCGGTCAGACCATAGGGATTGGCGAGCGTCTCGAGCAATTCGAAGTGGTTGTAGCCCGCGCCGACGATCAGTTCGGCCGGCTTGCCGGCTGCCTTCACCGCGGCGGCGAAGTCGCGCGACTGGCGCTGGAATTCCGGCGTCTCGCAGGTGCCGATGGCGAGAACGAGCGGCGTGTGCAGATCCGTCGATGAAACGGCCGCCGCTCAATTGTTCGACCATGGCGTCGGTGAATTTCACATACGACGATCGCTTCGACAGCGCGACCGGCGCCAGATCGTACATGCCGCTCAACAGCACCGCGCCCTTGCAGAAATCCGGCGGCAGGCCCTCTTCCTTCCAGCCGCGCGTCAGCACCACGCCGGACAGATGCGAGCCCGAGGAATGCGCCGAGATATAAATGCGGTCGCGGTCGCCGCCGAAGCTCTCGGCGTTCCGGTAGACCCAGCCGAGCGCGCGCCGCACCTGCTGGTACATCGGAAACAGAT
The DNA here is from genome assembly GCA_963850885.1 of uncultured Alphaproteobacteria bacterium. GTDB lineage: Bacteria > Pseudomonadota > Alphaproteobacteria > Rhizobiales > Xanthobacteraceae > Z2-YC6860. The sequence continues at coordinate 18,339 of CAWKOD010000002.1, forward strand.
CGCCGCAGGCCTGATCGACATTGATGAAGTCGATGATGACGCAATGCGCGCCGGCGCGAACGAGCGGCTCGGCTTGCACGGCGTAATCCGCCGCGACGTTCCGCCGCCAGGCGCCGCCGTGAACGAACACGTTGATCGGCGCGCCCTTGATGCCGCAGTCGAAGATGTCGAGCCCTTCGTGCTCGCCCGGCCCGTAGGCGACGCGCTTTGGCATGCCGAGAATCGCGCGGGCCCGCTCGCTCGCGGCCTTCCGCCGCTCGACGATCAGCGCGCGGTTCGGCGCCCAGATTTCCTGGTCGTAGGCGTCGTCCAGCGCCTGCTGGTCCATGTCGAGGAAGACCAGCGGGCCCAAAGGACGCAAGGGTCGCGGGCGGCGGAGCCGGAGTGCACGTTCATGGCCGGCAGACTAACGCAAGCCTCCCGCCCCGGCCATATCGCCCGGCGCAGAGCACGGCCCTGAAAACGGCTCAGTCGCCGCCGGCGAGATTGTCGTACATCCGGCCGAGCGCGCGCTTCGCCACCGCCAGATCCTTCGGCGGCAGCCCGGCGCTCGCGGTCTGCTCGAGCTTCTTGGCGATCGGGATCAACCGCTGCACCAGGACCCGGCCTTTCGGACTGAGCTCAACCACCACCTCGCGGTTGCTGGTCGCCGAGCGGCTGCGGGTGACGAGGCCCATCCGCACCAGCCGGGTCACCAGCCGCGACATGGTCGAGGCGTCGATCGAGGTCATGTCGACCAGGTCGATCTGGCGCTGCTCGCCGCGGTTCGACAGCGCCGCCAGCACGCGCCACATCGCGATGCTGAGCCCGTGCGGGGTGAGCGCGCTGGTGGTGAAGCTTTCGACCAATGCGAAGCCGACGCGATTGATGAGATACGGCAGGTAGTTGCCGAGATCGAGATGGGAGCGGTCGGCCACGGACGGATCCTCGAAACGTTCACTTGCGGCAGCAATGCTGACCTAAAACCTGGACAAAATATCGCGTTACTATTGCCGGTTCAACTATTGCATTTACAACAATTGCTGTTGCATTATTACCGGCAGCCGCAGAAGCGGTGGGCCAACGGGAGGAGACGAACATGGAATTCGGCTACTTCACCCTCAGCGACAATCACTACGAGAACAATCCGCGCGACGCCAACCAGTTCGTCTCCGACATCACCGCCGAAGCGCTCTACGCCGATCAGCTCGGCATGCACTCGGCCTGGATCGGCGAGCATCATTTCAACTCGCTCGGCGTGCTGTCCTGCCCCGATCTGGTGCTGGCCTATATCGCGGCGCGCACGAAGCACATCCGCCTCGCGCCGGCCGTGACGGTGACGCCGCTGCACCATCCGATCCGCGTCGCCGAGCAATGGGCGACGCTCGATCTGCTGAGCGGCGGCCGCGTCGATTTCGCCGCCGGCCGCGGCTACGACTCCCGCGAGTACGAGCCGTTCCACGTCTCGTTCAAGGACAACCAGAGCATCTTCGAAGAGGGCATGGAGGTGATCCAGAAGCTCTGGGCCGCCGAAGGCCGCATCTCGCATCACGGCAAGCACTACCAGTTCGACGACGTGCGCATCACGCCGAAGCCGATCCAGAAGCCGCTGCCGGCCTATATCGGCTCGTTCTCCAAGCCCTCGATCGAGCTCGCCGCCCGGCTCGGCTACGGCCTGATCGTGGCGCCGTTCGCCGCCGCCATGAGCTACGGCGGCTTGAAGCAGGTCGCCGATCTCTACAACGAGACCTGCGTCAAGCACGGCAAGAAGCCCGGCCGCCTGATGTGCAGCTACTTCACGCACTTCTACGACAACCCGCAGCAGGAGGCGGCGCAGCGCGCCCGCCAGATCCGCTACTACAAGGAATGCGTGATCCCGGCGCTGCCGGGCGATCCCAAGACCGCGCCGCCGAGCTACACCTATTTCATCGACATGGTGAAGCGCCTGCATCAGGTGCAGCCGGAGCAGCTCACCGAGAACTCGGTGCTGCTCGGCAACTCGCAGCAGATCACCGACACCCTGAAGAAGGTCGAGGCCGCGGGCTTCTCCGAGGTCATCCTCTACTTCAACGTCGGCATGAAGCCGCACCAGATGGTCAAGGACGAGATGGACCGCTTCATGCGCGAGGTGGCGCCGCAATTCCAGGGCAAGCACCTGGAGCGGCGGGCGGCGTAGGCACTGGGTGCACCTCTCCCCGCTCCGGCGGGGAGAGCTACTGCTCGAACTTCAGGTTCGCCGCCTTCACCACGTCGGAAAAGGTCTGGATATCGCCGTCGATCCGCGCGCGGAATTCGTCGGCGGTGCCGCCCTCCGGAAAATAGGTGATGCCGCGGATGCGCTCGCGGACGCCGGGGTCGGACAGCGCCTGACGCAATGCCGTCTCAAGCTTCCGGGCGATCGGCGGCGGCGAGCCGGCGACCAGGAACGCGCCGATCCATTGGGTCTTGAGCTCGACGTCGCCGCGTCCCGCCTCCGCCAAGGTCGGCGTGTCAGGCAATTCCGGAATGCGATTTGCGGCGCCAACCGCCAGCGCGCGCAACTTGCCGCCCTGCGCCATCGGCACCACCACGCCGGAATCGGGAAACGCGAACAGCGTCTGCCCGCCGACCACGCTCAGCACCATCTCATTGGTCGAGCGGTACGGAATTGGCTGACCGGGCATCGCGGTCTTCAGCTTGAACAGCTCGGAGGCGATGGTGAAGGCCGGCGACGAGGTCGGATAGTTCGACTTGTCCGGATTGGCCTTGCCGAACGCGATCAGGTCGGCGACGGTCTTAATCTGATCGTTCGCCGGCCCCGTCAGCACCAGCGGATACGACCCCAGCATCGTAATCGGCATCAGGGTCCGGGTCGGATGGAATGACAGCTTGCCGGGATAGATCGCGGTCGCGACCGCGAGCTGGCCGATCGCGCCGATCGCGACGGTATGGCCGTCGGCCGGCTGGCCCTGCACGTATTCGACGGCAAGCCGTCCGCCGGCGCCGATGCGGTTCTCGACGATCACCGGCTGGCCGAGAATCTCGGCAAGCTTCGGCCCAACGATGCGCGCCAAAAGATCAGTGCCGCCACCCGCGGCAAAGCCGAGAACGAAGTGGATCGGCTTATTCGGATAGCCGGCGGCCGGATCGGTCTGCGCCGCGGCGGGCGCGGTGAACATCGCGATGGCACATACGGCAATCGAGACCGCACGGATCGTGGTCGTCAGTCGCATCGGCCCCTCGCCCTGTTCACTTCGAGGCTACACAAAGACCGGGAGCTTCGCGATGGGAGTTTTGGCAAAGCAAAACTCCGCCCTGCCGAGCAGGACGGAGTTTTCGCATTCAACGTCGTCTTGTTATTCGTAGATCTCGACGATGCGCCGCGTGCGCGCCTCGATCAGCACCGGACGCTGGTTGACGACCGTGTAACGGTAGCCTGGCGGGGCGTGATATTCCGCTGGAACGTCGTAATATGTCACACCGGCTTCCGGCAGCACGACGCCGGTGCGAAGATCGCCTTGATAGGCGTAGGACGGCCGGCGCTCGCGAACCACGTATTCGCGGAAACGCGGGCGGTCGTCGACGCCGAGGATGCCGCCGACCGTGCCGGTGGCAGCGCCGACGGCCCCGCCGACAATGGCGCCGAGTGGTCCCGCGGCATTGCCGCCGACAGCGGCGCCCTCTTCCGCACCGCGTATGGTGCCTTCCGCCTGCGCCGCGATCGGCAGCGCCAGGGTCGCAAGCACGACCATCGGCATGAGCAGTTTGATTTTCATAAAACTCTCCAGGGTTGGTGAGGGTCCAAACCCGTTTGGGGAGGACGTCTTCTCAACCCCCGAGACCGCACATCGTTCCGCTCTCAATTGCCTCGCCCTCCGGTGCGCCGCGCAAACGAAAAGCCGCCGCGCCTCACGGAAAAGGCACGGCGGCTTTGCAACTGCCAACCTTACGTGCTGGACTTCTTCATCTTCTTCGAGCTCTTCTTGGCCTTCTTCACCTTCATCGGCTTACCGCTGGCGTCCATCTTCTGCTCGGAGCTCTGGGTGGTGGTCGCCTGGCCGGGAGGCTGATTGGACCCGGGCCAGCCTCTGGGCGAAGGCGGCGGTGGAAACGGCAGCGCCGATGGCCGCGGCCATCAGGATCGGAAGAACACGCATGTTTGGCTCCTTGGGTCTGGTGCGTCGGGATGCGTCTGGTAGTCGCCCCACCGCCTAACTGGAGAACGGCGTTTTGTGTTCCAACATCGGAACATGATTTTTGTGCTTCAAACCCCGCGGAAACAAGAGGGGTGGGTCCGACATAGCGTTCCGCCAGCCGGAATTGCGGCACTGCAAGCCCAGCCCTACCGCCAGCTCAAATCGGGCGATCAAATCGCGCCGCCCTTGCGGGCAGCCAGCGCCATCGCGATCAGCGCCGAACCGCCGAAAATCATGTTGATGCCGACGAGCAAGCTGATGGCCCAAGCTGCGGACCCAGGAAGCCCGGCGAAGACCATGGCCGCGAGGATGAGATCGATGATGCCGCTGACCAGCATCCAGCCCCAGCTGCCGAAAGCTGCTGCCGATGCTCCAGCGCGTACATCACGTGGCGACGCTCGATCACGAAAAACACGACAAGATCAGGGTGAGCGAAAGCGCGCCGCTGCGCCGGGCTTACCAGAAGAACGAGGCCCGCGGCGATGGCCAGCACGGCGGAAACGAGCGACCACCGGAATCAGGCGCCTGACGCGCCCAGAAGGTCGCGATCAGACCCATGACTCCGCTGATGAGGAACAGCCAGCCAAACAGGATCGTGATACCGAGGGTGGCCAGCGGCGGGAGCAGGATCGCAAGGAAGCCGAGGGCGAGCAGAACGATGCCCTCGACGAGAAACATCATCCAATGCTCGTGCATGGTACGGGCCAAGGCCTGCAACGGGCTGGCATCACCGGGTTAATTCATCGACATGGGAAACTCCTTAAGATGCGCATCGGGGTTTGACTGGGATCGCCAGCACATCCAACGGCAGATGCCAGAATACCGCATTTCGCGTGCGGGGTCTTGCGCTGATTAGGCTCCGACCTGGCATCCCTGTTCAAAATTGCATTCCGAGCTGATGCCGCTGTGACAAACGCGGCGCGACGAATAAAGTCTCCGGCGCAAGTCCCGGAGTCCTGCCATCGAATCCCTCTCCACCCTGACGATCATCTACTGCTGCGTGGTGATGGTGATCGCCTATTCGGCGCGCGGCGCGTCGGGCTTTGGCGCCGCCGCGGCGATGCCGCTGCTCGGCCTCGTGATGCCGCTCAAGGTGCTGGTGCCGGCGTGGACGCTGATCGGCATCGCCGCCGGCACCGCGCTGATCGGCAGCGACCGCAACAAGGTGGCCTGGGCCGAGATGCGTCAAGCTCGTGCCCGGGCACGCTCATCGGCATCGCCATCGGCCTCTACGTGTTCACGCTGCTCTACTCCGACGACGCTGGCGAAATGGCTCGGCGGGCTGGTGCTGGCCTACGGCCTCTATTCGCTGTGGGGCACGTTCGCGCACGGCGCCCAAGGCGCATCTGCCGCCGCGGATCGCGGCGGCGCTCGGCGGCCTCGGCGGCGGCATGACCGGCACCGTCGTCGGCACCATGGGCAGCGTGTTCTTCGCGATGTATTTCGACGCCATCAGGCTCGCCAAGGACAACTACCGCGCCACCATGACGGCGATCCTGCTGACGCTGACGGTCATTCGCGGCATCGGCTATTTCGCGGTCGGCGAGTTCAGCCGCGACGTGCTGATCGTCACCGCGATCCTGTTTCCGTCGATGCTGCGTCGGCATCTTCATCGGCAACCACTTCCACCACGGCATGAGCGAACTGGCGTTCCGCCGCACCGTTGCCTGCGCGCTGACCGTCAGCGGGCTGGCGCTGCTTATCAAATGACCGGCGCCGCAAACCGGCCAATTTAGCTCTCCGGTATACCAGTAAAGCCTAGGTTTCCCAATGACTTACCGGCTCCATCCTGGCACGCATTGTGCATAGCAGCATTTCAAAGCGTCGCGTGCTGCAGCGGGGCGACCCGCGCCCGCCATTGGAGAGCTATTGCAATGTCATTCCTGAAGCAGAAATTGTCCCTGCCGGTGGTGAAATACAGCGTGCTCGCCTTCGCCTCCTCCTTGTGGGTGTTCGGCCTGGTCGATCAGCTCTATTCGTCGGCGGCGATGATGAAATACCTGCTGCTGTCGCTGCTGATGGCGGCGGTGGCGTTCATCTAGCAAGGCGACCGCGGCGGCGCTCAGCCCAGATTCAACTCCTTGAAGAAGTCGTTGCCCTTGTCGTCGACCACGATGAAGGCCGGGAAGTCGACGACCTCGATCCGCCAGATCGCCTCCATGCCGAGCTCGGGATATTCCACCGTCTCGACCTTCTTGATGCAGTGCTCGGCGAGGTTCGCCGCGACGCCGCCGATCGAGCCGAGATAGAAGCCGCCGTACTGCTTGCACGCCGCCGTCACCGCCGGCGAGCGGTTGCCCTTCGCCAGCATCACCATCGAGCCGCCGGCCTTCTGGAAATCGGCGACGAACGAATCCATCCGCCCCGCCGTGGTCGGGCCGAACGCGCCCGAGGCATAGCCCGCCGGCGTCTTCGCCGGGCCCGGCGTAATACACCGGATGGTTCTTGAAATAGTCGGGCAGCCCCTGCCCCTTCTCCAGCCGCTCGCGCAGCTTGGCGTGCGCCAGATCGCGCGCCACGATCATCGGCCCGGTCAGCGACAGCCGCGTCTTGATCGGATACTTGGTGAGCTGCGCCAGAATTTCCTTCATCGGCTTGTTGAGGTCGATCTTCACCACCTCGCCGCCGAGCTTCGAGGTGTCCACCTCCGGCAGATACTTCGCCGGATTGTGCTCGAGCTCCTCCAGGAACACGCCGTCCTTGGTGATCTTGCCCAGCGCCTGGCGGTCGGCCGAGCACGACACGCCCAAGCCCGATCGGCAGCGACGCGCCGTGCCGCGGCAGCCGGATCACGCGCACGTCGTGGCAGAAATACTTGCCGCCGAACTGCGCGCCGACGCCGAGCGACTGCGTCATCTTCAAGCACCTCCTGCTCCATCGCGAGGTCGCGGAAGGCGTGGCCGTCCTCGCTGCCCTGCGTCGGCAGGCTGTCGAGATACTTGGTCGAGGCGAGCTTCACCGTCTTCATCGTCAGCTCGGCGGAGGTGCCGCCGATGACGATGGCCAGGTGATACGGCGGGCACGCCGCGGTGCCGAGCGTCAGCACCTTCTCCTTCAGGAACGCCACCATGCGGTCGTGCGTCAGGATCGACGGCGTCGCCTGGAACAGGAACGCCTTGTTGGCCGAGCCGCCGCCCTTGGCGATGAACAGGAGCTTGTAGCGCCTCGTCGCTCGCCCTCGGCGTAGATCTCGACCTGCGCCGGCATGTTGTTGGCGGTGTTCTTCTCCTCGAACATCGAGAGCGGCGCGAGCTGCGAATAGCGCAGGTTCTTCTTCAGATAGGCGTCGCGCGCGCCCTCGGCGAGCGCCGCCTCGTCGTCGCCGTCGGTGAAGACCAGCCGGCCCTTCTTGCCCATGATGATCGCGGTGCCGGTGTCCTGGCACATCGGCAGCACGCCGCCGGCCGCGATGTTGGCGTTCTTGAGGAAGTCGAAGGCGACGAACTTGTCGTTGTCGGAGGCCTCCGGGTCCTCGACGATGGATTTGAGCGAGGCCAGATGCGCGGGGCGCAGCAGATGATTGATGTCCATGAACGCGGCTTCGGAGAGCGCGCGCAGCGCCTCGCGCGAGACCACCAGCATGTCGCGGCCCATGATCTTCTCGACCCGCACGCCGTCGGACGGAGATTTTCCGGTAGGTGGTGGTGTCCTTGCCGAGCGGGAACAGCGGCGTGTGCTTGTAGGGCGGGATGATTGGGACGGGGGCGTTCATGGCGGGCTCGCGATCGATGATGTCGAGAAGAGTATTAGGAGCCTTGGCCGGAAAGGGGAAGCGGAGCCGAGTTCTGGCCAAGGCAGTGACCCAAACTAAGCGCCGAAACCTTTCGCCTGGCGGCTCGCCCGCGCAGCCGAAACCCGGCACAATGGGTTCATCGCATTCGCCGGGGGCAGGCCATGTTGCGTAGACTGATCTTCGCTGCCGTCCTCATCGTTCTGCCGGCGAGCCTCGCCCGCGCCCAGGTGACGGACATCACCACGGGCCGTCCCCCCGGAGCCGACTATCTACAGTTGGGGGACGTTCCCGACGCGGCTACGGGCGTTCGCGGTCGCCGGAGGACGCCGGACGCGACACCGAGATCGAGTTGAAATACCGCCAGACGTTCACGAGCCAAAATCCCGGACAAGAAGCCCTCGAACGATCCGTGGAAAACCATCCGTCCGGCGCCGACCGCGTCGGCGGCGGACCGGCACCGGCCGCAATAGCCGCCCGCGACCGGGTTGAACGCTCGTGGAAAGGACAGACCGATGCTTCGCATGCTCCTTGCCCTCTGTTTCGCCGCCCTCGCCCTCCCCGCGTCGGCGCAGCAATATCCGGCGGGCCCGGTCCGCATCCTGGTCGGCTTTGCCGCCGGCTCCGGCCCCGACCTGCAGGCCCGCACCATCGCGCAGCAGCTCGCCACCGATCTCAAGCAGTCGTTCTTCATCGAGAACCGGCTCGGCGCCAACGGCACCATCGCGGCGCGCGCGGTCGCGACCGCCCCGCCGGACGGCCTGACGCTGCTGTTTTCCAGCTCCTCGATCGCGCCGACGCCGCACATCTACAAGAGCCTCGGCTACGACACGCTGACCGATCTGCGCGCGGTCGCGACCTCCGGCGTGCTCGACGGCATGCTGATGCTGGTCGACGCCAAATCGCCGATCAAGAGCATGCCGGAGTTCATCGCCTTCGCCAAAGCCGAACCGCGTGCTGTACGGCTCGCCCGGCGTCGGCAATGTGCTGCATCTGGCCGCCGAGGCGTTCGCCCAGAAGGCCGGCATCACCATGCAGCACGTGCCCTACAAGGGCTCGTCGGAGGTGATGACCGCGCTGCTCGGCGGCAGCGTGCAGGTGATGTTCGTGACGCCGGTCTCGGTCGTCGGCCTCGTCAAGGAAGGCCGCGTCCGTGCGCTCGCGTTCACCGGCACGAAGCCGTTTCCGGAATTCCCCGACGTGCCGCTGATGAAGGACGTGCTGCCCGGCTCTACCCCGATGGGCTCGTGGGGCATGTTCTACGCGCCCGGCAAGACGCCGGACGCGATCGTCGACAAGCTCAACGCCGCCATCCGCGAGGCTTTGAAGGTGCCGCTGGTCGCCGGCGTCATGCAGCGCGACGGCTACATTCCGGACAACCGCACCGCCGCCGAAACCGCTGCGTTCTTCCGCAAGGAGGTCGAGGCGATGGGCGTCGCGGTGAAGGCCGCCAAGATCGAGCCAAATTGATCGAGCCGAGCGAACGTCGGAGCGCCGGCACTCGCCGGTCGAGGTGCTGAAGCCGCCGGCGCCCTTGACCTTCAGCGCGTAGGATTTTGTCGCCGCCGCCCTCCGACTTCGGGCCGAGGATCAGGGTGCGCGGCCCTGCGCCGGCCCTTTGGCATTGATCTTATAGACAAAGACCGCGCACTTCATGCGCGCCTCGCATTTGTTCGTGAGCTTCATCACGGAAAAGAGGCTCTTGCCGCGCTTGGTGTACTCGGATGTTTTCATCGATGCAGTTGGGTTGCACAGTGGTGCCGCGGTCGGGCACGGGCGGCGGCTCCGACCTTTTGAGTGTCAGCCGGCGCGTCCTGCGCATATCCGGCGGACGCGAAACCGATGGCCATCGCCAGGGTCAGCGCGCACAGCTTCGCTGTCGATGTGAATCGCACGGCTAGGTCCCTCCATCGGCCGCCGCAGCGTCCGTGAAGGTTAGTCGGAGTCGAGGCCCGTCGAGGTTCAGCCGCCCGCGCTCGGCTACACTCGCCTGGGCTTGCCCTTCTCGCCGAGCCCGCACTCCAGATCCTTGCGATCCCATTTCCCCAGATCCGCCGCGGCCTGATACGTGCTTTGCAGGAACGCCATCAGCGCCGCCTCCGGCTCGCGCGCGGTCCGCACCGCGTCATACGGCAGGATGAATTCGCCGAGCTCTTTCGAATAGAACGCCTCGGCCGGCTGGACCTTCGCCGCGGCAAAGCCCTCCGGCGCCGGATAGGCATAGGAATAGAACGCCGGATAATCGATCGGCCCGCCGCCCGGCCAGAAGCCCGCGCTCGACACCTCGTGCGAATAGGCCTCGCGCGCCACCGCATCCGGCAGGTTCGGCACGCCGCCCGGATGCGGCGGCGCCTGCCGCCCGGAAAAGCGCGTCACCGCGAGGTCGAAGCTGCCCCAGAAGAAATGCACCGGGCTCGCCTTGCCGAGAAAGCCGGTGCGGAAATGCGAGAACACCTCGTGCGAGGACAGCAGCACGCGCCAGAATTTCTGCGCGAAGTCGCGGTCGTAGGACGCGTGCGTGCGGTCGTCGGGAAACGGCACCGCGCCGGGAATCTCGTTCGGCATCTCGTTGATGCGAACGTCGATGCCGAGCTCGCGCAGCGCCACCATCACGTCGGCGTAGAATTCCGCGACCGTCATGGGCTTCAGCATGAGCTGGCGGAAATGGCCGTCGCTCGTGCGCAGCCACAGCACATGGTCGATGAAATCGAACTCGATGGTGAAGTCGCGGCCCTGATAGGCGATCGGCGGCGTGCCGAGCCCGCGCGCGGTGACATGCAGGGTGACGTGCCAGGAATGGTTGAGCCACGGCGTCAGCGCCAGCCGCACCTTGCCGATCACCTGCGTCCACAGGTGCAGCGTTTCGCAGGTGTCCTTCCAGGCCGCGTAAGGCAGCTCGGGCCAGCGGGCGGCATCGGATTGTGGCGGCATGAATGTCCTCCGGACGGCTCTGGAACCAAGGTAGTCCGGGTCGCGCGGCGCGCTAGCCCGCGCAGCGAAAAACGGCATAATGCGGCCAGCGTCCAACCGGGTCATAGCCATGCGAAAACTCATCCCAGCCGCGGCCATCCTCGTCCTGTTCATGGGGACCGCCCACGCCCAGTACACCAACAATCCGGCGGCAACACCGGCGGCAACCCGCTGGGCATGAACATGATGCCGGACAACCGGCGCCACTTGACCCCGGAAGAGGCCCAGCGGGAGCGCGAGATCGAGTCCCAATACAATCAGACCATCAACGAGAAGATCCCCGACAAGAAGGCGTCGAACGACCCGTGGGGAATCGTCCGCAAGCAGCAGAAGTAATCAACAAACGCACTTCACCCTCCCCTGAGGGGGAGGATGAAGAAAGCGTGCTCGCGGCGCGTTATTTCTTCTTCTTGCTCTTGGTGGCTGGCTTGGCTTCGTCGCGGGCGTTTTGCGCGTCGGGATCCTGAGCCGAAGACTGTTCCGCCGCCGCCGGGATGCTCTGCGCCGCGGACTTCGGGCCGTACAGCTGCGAATAGCACTGGTTGGTGTTCGCCTCGCACGTGTTCGAGCAGGACTCCTGCACCGACGCCGGCCGCGAGGAGCAGCGCTCCATGCACGAGCCGTAGTTGTTGTGGCAGGCGTCGGTGTTGCCCTGCGCGAAGGCGCCGGACGAAGCGATGACGAGCGAAGCGGTCAGCAACAGCAAAGCGTGTTTCATGGATGCACCTGAATGATCCAATTGCCCCGGCCCGCAATCTGCGGCGGCGCGATGCGCTTTGCATCCGTTTGCTGGTGGAATGGTTAGGCGGAATGGTTAAGCGCAGGCAGCTTGTCCACGGCGCTTCATAATTGTTCTGGCGGTCCTGCGAATCCTTGCCTAAATGCACGCCGTGCCAAATCGTAAATACCGAATCGGCCGCTCGAAAACCGGGCTCGGCCTCTACGCCATCAAACCCTTCAGGAAGCGCGAGTACATCGTCACGTACCGCGGCCGCCGCATCCGCAATCCGGAGGCGGACAAGCTCGAGGCGCGCGGCTCCCGCTACATGTTCGAGATCAACTCGCGCTGGACCATCGACGGCTCCAAGCGCTGGAACGTGGCGCGCTACGTCAACCACTCGTGCCGGCCGAACGCCGAGGCGATCGAGCGCCGCGGCCCGATCATCGTCTATTGCGCGCGCCGCAAGATCAAACCGGACGAGGAGATCACGGTCGACTACGGCAAGGATTACTTCGCGGCCTTCATCGGCAAGAGTCGTTGCCGGTGCCCGAAATGCCGGGAGCGCCGCGCCGCGCAGCAGGCCAGGCGACGCGCCAAGGCCAAACGGGCCGAACGCAAGCGCCTCCGGCTGCGGCGCGAAAAGCGCGCCGCAGCGAAGCGAAAACGCTAAAGGCCGGTCAGAATCCTTGCCGAGCCTGGCGTCGACCGAATACTTGCCGCCGCCGCGTGCCGCGACAAGCACGCGTCCGCGCCGGTGGCAGGCGGCAGCGCAGGCGCATAGGATTGTCGTCCCGCACAGGAGCTTGCCATGCCGGCCGTCTGCGATTGTTTCCCGGAGTTGAAGTCCGTCACCGCGGCGCGCGAGGCCCGCTACCGCTCCGACCCGGGCAAGCCCGCGCCGGAGGGCCCGCAGTCGTCGCTGGAGATCAAGGTCACCTCGATCGGCAATCTCAACGAGCGCGTCGAGACCCGCAACAGCGGACGGCATTTCATCATCAGCGAGCCGAAGCATGTCGGCGGGCTCGCGGACGCGCCGACGCCGCTCGAATATCTGCTGTCGGGGGCGGTCGGCTGCTACGCCGCGGTGTTCGCGTTCTACGCGGCGAAGATGGGCGTGAATTACGAAAGCTTCGAGGCGGTGGCGCGGACGAATTTCGACGTGCGCGGCCACATGATGCCGGACGCGCCGCCATCGGGCTTCCAGAAGGTGACCATCGCCATCGAGGTGAAGAGCGACGCGCCGCCCGAGAAGCTTGCCGAGATCGAGCGGCTGGCGCTGGCCGGCTGCCCCGGCATTGCCACGCTGCGCGATCCGGTCGCGGTCGAGACAACGCTAACAGTGACGACCGCCGGGCAGAATGCCGCGGCGGTCGCCTGAACGTCGATCAAGCAGCCGATTAAAGCTCGGCGCTTAGCGCTTCGCCGGCACGCGCTGCTGGGGAGCCGCCTGCGGGGCCTCTTTCTGCTGAGGCTCGTCGGCCGCCTGCTCCTGCGGCGCGTCCTGCATCTTGTCCTTCTTGGCCAGGGCCTCCTTGGCCTGGCCCTTCGCGCAGCAGCGGTCGCAGGCGCGCCGTTGAACGGCCGCTTGCCGTAGATGCGCTCGGCGCACAGGTTGTTCTTGCCCTCGCAGGACGTAAAGCAACTGTCCTGCATACCCTTCGACGGCCGGCCGCCGCATGTATCCATGCAGGCCTGGTACTCCTTCACGCAGGCATTGCCCTGGCTGGAAGCGGACGAAATATTGAGCGCCAGAATGGCGGTCGCAACCGCCGGCAGAATCGCAAACGCTTTCATCGACGTGTCCTCGCTGTGCCCCCTCAGGCGCCGCATCACGTCATTGCGGCGAAGGTATTTTGCGGCGGGCGCGATTGCACCCGCTATCGGCCCGAATGGTTAAGGCCGGTCCGATCGACGTGCATGGCGGCCTGCCGCCGGTTTACCATCGGCAGCTTGCAGGCCTGTGTACGGCAAAAAAGCAAAGCCCGGCACGAAGCCGGGCTTTGCCGAACACGGAAGAACCTGGGCGATCAGAAGCCGGCCTGGTCCAGGTCGCGAAGCAACTGGGTCCGGATGTTGATGTCCGGATCCGCGCCGACGACGCGGCCCTCGGTCACGGCGAGGTCGGACGGCCGCGCCAGCATCTGGTCACCGGACGGCTGACCGTACGGCGTATCGTGCCCGACAGGCGCCCGACGCGCGGCAAAGGCCGGCGAGGAAAGCGCAGCGAGGACAGTGGCCAGCGCAGCGCTGGTGGCGAGAAGTTTTTTCATTGCGTTTATCTCCAGCAGTCATCGCCCTTGCGGCGCAACATAAGCTGCTTCGCCCTGCGACGGCTTGCCGCAGGTGCATAGGCGTCATGCGAAATATCGCAATAATTACAGATGTTTAATGATGCCGTGCAGACGAGCAAGCCGCGATTTTCCGGGCGATTTTGACCCCTGCATGACACGTGCAAGAACGGTGCCCGCCCGTTAACGCTGCGCCGATCAACAAGAGGTGAAGGAGGGACTAGGCGCCGCTCAGCCGTCAAGTTCGCGGTAGGCGCGGAAGATGCCCCACTCGTTGAACGAAATTCGCCGCTCCGATTGCAGATAGGCGGCGATGCGCGGACGCTCGGCCACGGCATCGTGCAGCTTGACCAGGCGCGGCACCTTCTTCTCGAACCGCTTCATGCGTTTGGGAAACGCGTAGCGCAGTCCCTCGACGATCTGGAACAGGCTCAGATCGACGTAGCTGACCGTGCGCCCAAACACGTAGGGGCCGCGGCTGTGCGTGAGCACGTTCTCGAAATAGCCCAACAGCTTCGGCACGCGATTGCGCCAGAACTCCCTGGTGTAGCGCTTCGCCGCGGGCCGCTGATCCTCGTAATAGAGCGCCGTCGAGATCGGATGGTGGGTGTCGTGAATCTCCTTCACCAGATCGGTGATCGTCATTTGCAGCTGGTGCGCCCAGAGCCGGTCGGCTTCGCTGCGCGGCACCAGACGGAGCCGCGGCCCGAGATAATGCAGGATCAGTGCGGTCTGCGCGATGACCAGCTTGCCGGCCTTGAGAAACGGCGGCGCATAGGGCGGCCGCTTGGCCCGTTCGCTGGCCATGAACTTCATCATGGCGTCGGCGCCATAGCCGCGGCGGCGCGCGACGTCGACGTAGTCGGCGCCGCCCTCCTCCAGCGCCAGGCGGACAAACTCGCCGCGTCCCTGGATTTCCGGCCAGTAGTAAAGCTCGTAGCGCATGGGGGTTTCTCCAGTCCGGCAATGCCGTTGAGCTTACAGCGTTGCGCCGGACCGTGAAGACCACGTGCTGCGGTGATGGGGACGCCTTACCCTGTGGCGCCGACGAACTCGGCGCCGATCTCGGAGCCGGTCCGCCATTTGACCCGGCAGCGCCGGCCAGGAGCGGCGTCCCGCGACAGCAGCAGACTGAAACTGTCGGTGACATCGCGGGGCGCATCGACCATGATCCGGAAGCCGGTGCGGGATAGGTCGACAAGCCGGCAGGCTCGCACCGAGAATCCGTCGTCGAAACGGATCCACGCCTTGCTGCCGACCGCCCGCGGGGCCTTTGTCTCAAATCCTTGCGCATCACAACACCCTCGGAACCTGGCTTTGCCGTAGTTCTCCCACCGTCGCGTCAAGCTGAACAAATCCGGCGATGGGCTCTACGCTGTTGCCTAAAACTTGAGGGAAATTGCATACGATCGCTGGATTCCCGGCGACTGCCTTTATGATTTGAGTAACGCTGGACTTGGCGTTTTCTGGCCGTTTCTTGGCAGTTCCCGTGAGAACAGCCGGGCACGGATTTCGGCCAGAGACGGCCGATGCAGCCGCCACGCCCTCGATATTCGCATTTTAAGCTGCTCGGCCCGGCGCCAGCGTGCTACGTCCCGGCTTCTCCCAACCCAACCGATCGCAAGCCGACGTGACCGTGAGCAGCAGCGCCGAACGGCCCATCCCCACGCCGCCGGCGCGGCAGGAACGGATTCCGCAAGCGATCCTCTACATGGTCGCCGCCGGCGCGATCTTCTCGTTCTCCAGCGCCGCATCGAAATGGCTGGTTGCGACCTATCCGGTCGGCGAAGTGCTGTTCAGCCGCGTGTTCGTCTCGCTCATCTTTTTCTCAGCCTTCGCCTTGCCGACCTGCGGACTGGCCGTGCTGCACACCCGGCGGCCGACCGCGCATGTGCTGCGCAGCATGTCGCAGTTCACCTCGCAGACCCTGCTGCTGATCGCGTTCAGCATGATGCCGCTGGCCAGCGCCACCGCGATCAATTTCTCCGCGCCGCTGTTCGCCGCGCTCGCCTCGTTGGTGTTCCTGAAGGAGCCGATCGGCGCGGCGCGTTTGGCCGCGCTGGTGGTCGGCTTTTTCGGCGTGCTGATCGTCACCAACCCCGGTGGCGAGACGTTCCAGATCGGCGCGCTCTATGCGCTCGGCAATGCGCTGCTGTTCGGCACCGTCACCGCTGGCGTGCGCGGCATGACCACGACCGAGTCGGCCGAGACGCTGACGATGTACCAGTTGATCTGGCTGTCGCTGTTCTACGGCCTGACCTTGCCGTTCTTTTTCGTCATGCCGACCTGGGCCGACATGCCGCTGATCGTGGCCAACGGCGTCTGCAATTTGCTCGGCCAATACTGGTGGACACGCTCCATCCATCTGGCGCCGACCTCGGCGGTGGTGCCGTTCCAGTATCTGTCGCTGATCTGGGCGATGCTGTTTGGCTTTGCGGTCTGGGGCGACATGCCGACGATCGGCCTCATCATCGGCTCGGTGATCGTGGTCGGCTCCGGCCTGTTCCTGCTCTGGCACGAGTCGCGGCCGAAGATGCCGAAGCTGCCGAAGATGGAACTGCCCTGAAAGATCATGGCCGGGCTTTTGGCCCGGCCGTCGATCACTCGCGCGATCAGACGCTTTTCAGCCGCGGCAGCAGCCGCAGCGCGTTTTCCCGATCGACCTTCTTGAGATCGTCGCCCTTGAAGTGGCCGCTCACGCCCTTGGTGTGATCGGCCGCGGTCCGGTACGGGAAATCGGTGCCGTAGACGATCTGCGAGATCGGCACCAGCTTGGCGAGCGCATCGAGCGTCACCGCGTTCGAAATCTGCGCGGTGTCGTAATAGAAGCGGTCGAGCTCGCCCTGCATGATCTCGCGGGTGAACTTGCCCTTGTAGGGCGGCGTGCTCACGATCTGGATCAGGAACCGCTCGGCAACCGACGTCAGCACGCCGCCGCCATGCGACCAGATCCAGTTGATGTCCTTGTACTTCTGCGAGGTGCCGCTGAGGATCAGGCTGGCGATGCTGCGCGTCGTGTCGGTGCCGAACTCCACCGTCGACTCGCGGACGCCGGGCACCAGATTGACGCAGCAATTGGCGCCGGTCGGATGGGTATAGACCGTAGCCTTGCGGCGGTTGAGCTCCTCCCAGATCGGAGCAAAGGCGGCGTCGCCGAGCCACTTGTCGCCGTAGCTGGTCATGATGCCGACGCCGTCGACCTTCAGCGTGTCGAAGGCGTAGGCGATTTCCTTCAGGCTTTCGTCGATGTTGCGGCAACGGCAGCATGGCGAAGGTGCCGAAACGGCCGGCGTGATCGGACTCCAGTTTCTTGGAGTACTCGTTCGACTCCCGCGAAACGCGGACCGCCGCATCCTTGCCGAGCGGCGTGACCTGCGGCGTGGTCGGCGACAGGATCGCGGTCGCGACGCCGCCCTTGTCCATGTCTTCGATCATCTTCTGGGGCGACCAGTTCGACAGCAGGAAATCCTTGCGGCCGATCACGTCCATCGCGTTGAGCCAGGATGGCGGCACGACATGGGCGTGCACGTCGATGCGGTGCGGTTTCGCCTGCGCCAACACCTTCGGCGCGAAGCCCGTGGCGGCGAGCCCCGCGGCGGCGGCGCCGGCGACGAACTGCCGGCGGCTGATGCCGGTCGCGGCCAGCGGCTCGACGCAGCACGTGCAGACGGCCGACAGCTGTCGGCCTTTCCACTTGAGCATGGCGTCCGTCCTGCTTTCCGGCCTATGCCTTCAGCCGCGGGATCAGCCGCGTCGCGTTGCCGTTCTCGATCGCGGCCACGTCGGCGGCGGAGAGACCAAGCTTCTGGAGATCCTTGTTCTGGTCATCGCGAAATACGGATAGTCCGTGCCGTAGGTCACCTGAGACACCGGCACGAGCTTGAGCAGCGCCGCCATCGTGGGAGCCGAGGTCGCGTTGGCGGTGTCGTAGTGCAGCTTGGCCAGCTCGGCCGCGACGCCGTTCGGCGCGAACTCCTTGGTCTTCGGGTTCTGATCGTAGAACGCGGCGATGCGGCCGGCCATCATCGGGATCGTGCCGCCGGCATGCGAGAAGATCCACTTGATGTCGGGGAAGCGCTTGAACGAGCCGGTGAGCAGCAGGCTCGTCACCGTGCGCGTGGTGTCGTGCGGCACCTCGATCACCGCGGGGAACGTCGGGATGGCTGAGGCGGCCGCAGCAGGCGGCGACCAGCGGATGCACGTAGACCACGGCCTTGCGGCGGTTCAGCTCCGCCAGCACCGGCTGGTACATCGCGATCGCCGAGCCACTTGTCGCCGTAGTTCGATTGCAGGTTGATGCCGTCGGCCTTGATGGAGTCGAAGGCGTATTCGATCTCCTTCAAGGTCACATCGACATTCATCATCGACAGCGGCGCGAAAACACCGAACCGCCCCGGATAGTCCTGGCGCATCTTGGCGACGAAATCCTGGCAGATGCGGACGGTCTTGGCGGCTTCCTCGGCGCCGGCGTCGAACCACAGACCCGGGGTGGAGGCGAGCGACATGACCGCGGTGCGGATGCCGTCCTTGTCCATCAGTTCGATCAGCTTGGCCGGCGTCCAATTGAACACGTCCGGGGCGCGGCGGGATGTTGCGCTTGCCTTCCCATTCCTTCTGCATGGCGAGATAGGGCGGCGGATAGAAATGATTGTGGGTGTCGATCAGCGTCTTGGCGCCCTGCGCGTGAACCGCTGGTGCCGGCAGCGCCGCAGCCAAACCTGCGGCGCCGAGGCTTACAGCGCCAAGACCTGCCAGAAACTGGCGGCGGGACGAGCCTGTCGAATCGCAAGCCGGACAACTGTGGAACAGCATGGGTCTCCTCCCGATATTTCGCCGATATTTGCTTTCTTGAAATCGATGATAGCCGCTCCAGGCCGATGACGGAACGGGTTGACGGCGGCGGAACCGCTTGGCCTATAGGACCGCGAAATCAGCGACGGACCGTGCCCAAGAACCATGCCGAAGATCACCTATATCGAGCAGGACGGGACCGAGCGCACGGTCGATGCCGAGATCGGCGCGACCGTAATGGAAACCGCCATCAACAACGATATTCCCGGCATTCTGGCGACCTGCGGCGGCTCGTGCTCCTGCGCCACCTGCCACGTCTATGTGGACGACGACTGGATCGACAAGCTGCCGCCACCGGAGCTGGAAGAAAGCGACATGCTCGACACCGCCCATGACCTGAAGGACAACTCGCGCCTGTCCTGCCAGATCGTGGTCAGCGAGGAACTGGACGGCCTGACGGTGACGACCCCTCCCCGGCAAATTTAGGCGCCTCGATATCCACTTGCCTCCTTACGGACCCGGCCACTCTTCTCTAAACTCAGTACCCATGAGGGCACGGGTTGCAGCATGGGTGTTGTCGGGCTTGGCGGTCGCCGCAACGGCGTTGCTGCCGGCGCCCGTCGCGGCCCAGCAGGCTGTCCCGAAATTCCAGCCCGAACCGTTCTGGCCGAAACCGTTGCCGGAAAACTGGGTTCTCGGCCAGGTCGCCGGTATTGCGGTCGACGGCCAAGACAACATCTGGATCATCCACCGGCCGGCCACCCTGCTCGACGACGAGAAGGGCGCGCAGGCCGATCCGCCGCAAACCAAGTGCTGCAAGTCCGCGCCGCCGGTTTTGAAATTCGATCCCGACGGCAATCTGCTCGCCTCCTGGGGCGGCGCCACCGCGGGCCAGCCCTGGGTGAAGAACGAGCACGGCATCCACGTCGACCGCGACGGCAATGTCTGGCTCGGCGGCAACAACGACGGCGACCAGATCTTGAAATTCACGCCGGAGGGAAAATTTCTCCAGCAGATCGGCAAGGACGACGGCAATAAGGGTTCGTCATCGCAGACGAGGCTCGGCCGCCCCGCCCACATGATGACGGACGCCGAGGCGAATGAGATTTACGTCGCCGACGGCTACGGCAACCACCGCATCATCGTGTTCGATGCCAAGACCGGCGCGTTCAAGCGCATGTGGGGCGCCTACGGCAAGCCGCCGAGCGACGACAAGATGCCGGCCTACAAGCCCGACGCTAAGCTCTCGGAGCAGTTCGCCAACCCGGTGCATTGCGTGCGGCTGTCGAACGACGGCTTCGTCTATGTCTGCGACCGCGCCAACAATCGCATCCAGGTGTTCCGCAAGGACGGCATCTTCGTGAAGGAATTCCGCGTCACGCCGGAGACGCTGGCCAACGGCTCGGTGTGGGATCTCGTGCTGTCGGAGGACGCCGGCCAGAAGTTCATCTTCATGGCCGACGGCGCCAACGGCCAGATCGTCACGCTCGACCGCGACAACGGCGACGTGGTCACGCAATGGGGCCGCCACGGCCGCCAGCCCGGCCAGTTCAAGTGGGTTCACAACATCGCCATCGATTCCAAGGGCAACCTCTACACCGCCGAAGTCGGTTGGGGACGCCGCGCGCAAAAATTCAGGAGGATGCAATGATCAAGAAATTGCTGTTCGTCGCGGCGATCAGTTTAACGGCGGTGCCGCAAGCCGGCGCCTGGAACGATATTCTCAACAGCATCTGGGGCTCGAAGGGCAACGACACCGGCGGCATCATTCCGTGGACGCCGGAGAACGAGCGTGCCTCCTTCGAAATCGCCTCGGCGCAGTGCGCCCGCTGGAACAAGTTTGCGGTGGCGACCAGCATCCATCGCGTACCCGGCGATTACATCGCCTACAAGTGCGTGTGGGATCCGCCGGCGGTCGCGGTGGTGCGGCACCACCACCGCATCGACGTAAAGATCGATAAATAACAAGCGGCTTAACGCGGCACTTCGATCGGGTTGCAGTTGCGGCGGCCCGACGACAGGCAATCGTCGGCTTTCCGCGCGTCGATCATGGCGTTGGCGAGCCACACGCCGACGCCGACCAGAACGGCGCCGGCCACCAGCAGAAAGATGTTCGCGGCGCGGCGGTCGCGCGCTTCTTCTTCGGAGGGTCGGCGGCTTTTCGAGATTGTCGGGCGGCATGGTTGCCTTTTTAAACGGATTCGCATGGGCCCTGCCGGCAAAGCGGTGCAGCACCATTGGTTAACAAATCCTCTCCGTAATCCAAGAAGTTTACAGCCGCTTGCCAGCGGAATTTCAACAAGCCTCCTGTAGACCGAGTTCCGGAGGGCTTTTGAAGTGGGCTTGTTACCCAACCATCTGCCTACGCGCAGCCTCAGTCATGCCAAGCACCTCACCACACTGAGCCTCGCCATCACCATTGGATTTTCCGCCGTCGTCGGAACAGTCCTGTGGGAAAGCCGCGGCCGCGATCGGGAACAGGCCAAGCAGGCTGCATCGAACGTCATCGCCCTCCTCAGTTCGGAAATCGACCGCAACCTCGAACTCTACGACCTGTCTCTCCAGGCCGTCGTCGACGGCATGAAGCTTCCGGCCCTGACCGAGCTCAGCCCCGAAATGCGGCAACTCGTGCTGTTCGACCGAGCCGCCACGGCAAAGGACATGGGGTCGATTTTTGTTCTCGGGCCGGACGGAACGGTGGTCTACGATTCCCAAACGTTCAAGCCAACCCCGGAAAATCACGCGCAGCGCGACTACTTCAGGGTTCTGGCGGACAGCCCGTTGTCCGGTGCATTCGTAAGCCGGCCGTGGCGCACCGCCGACGGCGGAGGTTTTATCGCCATCAGCCGGAGGCTATCGAGCGCTGACGACACGTTCCAAGGCGTGGTCGTTGGCACATTGCGCCTCAGCTACTTCCAAAAATTGTTCAGCAATCTTCGATTGAGCGAGCGCGATTCACTGACCCTGACGAGGGAAGACGGCTCGGTCGTCATGCGCTTTCCATTCGCGACTTCGCCGGGTGTGCAAAATTTCGCGAGCTCTCCTATTTTCAAGAGGCTCGCGGAATATCAAAATGGCTCCTTCGAGTATGTCTCCATCATCGACAACGTACCGCGTCTCTACGTGTACCAGCGCGTGGGCGAGCAGCCGTTGACTTTGAACTATGGCTCATCGATCGAAGCCATGTATTCGAGCTGGTGGCACAAGGCGATATTGATCGGCGCCCTGATGCTCGTTCTATGCGGCATCAATTTCGCGTTGGTCGTCTTCCTAACGCGCGCGCTCAAATTGCGAAGCGACGCCGAGCATCAGCTCTCGATCATGGCCACGACGGACGGCCTGACCGGGCTGTGCAACAGGCGACGGCTCGACGAAATATTCGAATTGGAATGGCGTCGCGCGCTCCGCAGTCAAACACCGATCGCGCTGCTGATGATCGATGCCGATCATTTCAAGGCATACAACGACAATTTCGGCCATCAGGCGGGAGATGTCGCTCTCAAGGCGATTGCGCACTGCATCGCGAGCAGCGCGCGGCGGGTCACCGACATCGGTGCGCGCTATGGCGGCGAAGAATTCGCCGTGCTGCTCCCCGACACTTCGGCTGCCGAGGCCGTGCAGCTCGCGGAGCAAATCCGCAAAAGCGTGATCATACTGCGCGACGATCAGCAAGGCCGCCCGGACAGCACCCCCACCGTCAGCATCGGCGCCGCATCGATGATTCCCCGCCAGGGACTGCAGCCGCGGGATCTCATCAAGGCCGCCGACACCGCGCTTTATGCCGCCAAAAGCAATGGCCGCAACCGAACGGAACCGGCGCTACGTCAGCCTGATGCCGCCAGCAGGCGGGCGGCGGCGGCTTAAAAGATCTCGGGCGTGCGCCTGGCGACCACCTAGGCCAAAGCCCGCGACGCGCGGAACGAAACGAGCTTGCGCTGGCCTTCATCCCACAGCACGAGGCGCACGCAGCGGATGCTTTGCCACAGCGTCAGCCGGGCGACGCCGCGCAGCTCGGGATGGTCGCGCAGCACCGTCTGCAGCCGGTAGTAAGGAATGTTGCTGCTCAGGTGATGGATGTGGTGCACGCCGATGTTGGCGGTGAACCAGCGCAGGATGCCCGGCAACTCGTAGTGCGAGCTGCCGTGCAGCGCGGCCTCATGCCGGTCCCAGTCCGCGTTCTCGTCCCAGGCCGTCTCCTCGAACTGGTGCTGCACATAGAACAGCCACACGCCGATCGAGGCTGCGAGCAGCATGATCGGCAGATGCACCAGCACAAACGCCTTGACGCCGATCAGCCAGATCAGCCCGGCGACGATCGCCGCGATCGCCAGATTGGTGGACATGGTGCTGAGCCAGGGCACGACCCCCCCGCGCATCAGGCCGACCGGCAGCCGGTGCTGGAACACGAACAGATAGGCCGGGCCGATGCCGAACATCACCAGCGGATGTCGGTACAGGCGATACTTCAGCCGGCCCCACAGCGGACGCTCGCGATATTCGCGCACCGTCAGCGTATCGATGTCGCCGAAGCCGCGGCGATCGAGATTGCCGGAGGTGGCATGATGCAGCGCGTGGGTGCGGCGCCAGAAATCGTAGGGCGTCAGCGTGAGAACGCCGATGACGCGGCCGACCCAGTCGTTGACCAGGCGATGGCGGAAGAAGGCGCCGTGGCCGCAGTCGTGCTGGATCATGAACAGCCGCACCAGAAATCCCGCGGCCGGCACGGTGATCAGGAGCGAAAGCCAATAGCCCTGCTCGAGCGCGAACCAGGTCAGCGCCCACAACACCACCAGCGGCACGACGGTGATGGCAATCTCGACGATGCCGCGGCCATCGCTGGGCTGCCGGTAACGGGAAAGAATTTGCGTCCAGCCGCGGGCTTCGGTCGGCGTGGCGGCGGGGCGCGCGGAATGATCGTTGTTGTCCAAGGAACCTTGTGTCTTTCGGTTGTGGCGGGGGCGGTGCCGGGGCGCTGTGCCCTGGAAACCGCAGAAAGCACGAACGCGAGGCTTTTCTGTGCTCGGTGCCCGACATATCACGATTCCAGGCTCCGCGTGTAAAGATATTCAGGCGAAACCAGCCAATACCAGAGTTGAGTAGGGACTCTATTCCTTATTCCTTCATCGTCTCCTTCACCGCACCGACCAACTGCTTGAGGGTGAAGGGCTTGGGCAGGAACGAGAACTGCTTTCGATCATCGTTCGGCGGCAGGCTTTTGGCAAAAGCCTCCTCGGCGTAGCCCGAGACGAAGATGATCTTCAGCGCCGGATTGCGCTTGCGCATCTCCTTGAGCATCGTCGGGCCGTCCATCTCCGGCATCACCACGTCGGAGACGACGAGGTCGACCTGGCCGCCGTTCTGCGCCAGCACCTCGATGGCCTCGACGCCGTTGCCGGCCTCCAGCACCGAATAGCCGCGCGAGGTGAGACCGCGGGCGTTGAGCGCGCGAAGCCCCTCCTCGTCCTCGACCAGCAGGATGGTGCCCTGCCCGGTGAGATCGGCCGCGGCCGGCGACGCTGGAGCAACCGGCTCGGCCCGCGGAGATCCAGCGGGTTCTTCGTCGGCGAAGATCGGCACCTCTTTCGCCTGCGACGCGATGTCGATCGCCTCTTCGGCGGCGTCCGGCACATGGCGCGGCAGGAAGATGCGGAAGGTCGTGCCCCGGCCGGGCGCGGAGTCCGGATAGACGAAGCCGCCGGTCTGCTTGACGATGCCGTACACCGTCGAGAGGCCGAGCCCGGTGCCCTTGCCGACGTCCTTGGTCGAGAAGAACGGATCGAAGATCTTGTCGATGATGTCGGGCGGGATGCCGGTGCCGGTGTCGGCCACCTCGACCAGCACGTAGTCGGCCGCGGGCATGCCCTTGTATTGCATGCGCGCGGCTTCGGCCGCATCGACATTGGCGGTGCGCACATCGAGCTTGCCGCCGTTCGGCATGGCGTCGCGCGCGTTGACCGCGAGATTGACGATGACCTGCTCGAACTGGGAGATGTCGGCCTTGACCGGCCACAGATCGCGGTCGTGCTTGACCTCGAGCTTGACCTTCTCGCCGATCAGCCGGCTCAGCATGATCCGCAGATCTTCCAGCCGCTCGCCGAGATCGAGCACCTGCGGCCGCAAGGTCTGGCGGCGCGAGAAGGCGAGCAGTTGCCGAACCAGGCTCGCGGCCCGGTTGGCGTTCTGCTTGATCTGCATGATGTCCTGGAAGGACGGATCGGTCGGCTTGTGCGCGTTGAGCAGGAAGTCGGTCGCCATCATGATGGCGGACAGCACGTTGTTGAAGTCGTGCGCGATGCCGCCGGCGAGTTGGCCGACCGATTCCATCCGAGCGCGCTGGTTGACCTGGTTCTCCAGCGAACGCTGGCCGGTGGTCTCGAGCACATAGACGATCGCGGCCTCGGCGTCGCGGTCCTCCTCCTCGACCGGCGAAACGTAGAAGCGGCCGTAACGCTCGCCGCTGCCGCTCAAGCCGGCGTCGACCGGCGCGACCTCGCTCTGTCCGGCGGCGGCCTGGCGGATCGCGCTTTCCAGCGGCTCGCGGTCGCGCTCGGACACCGCGGCGAGGATCGAGCGGCCGTCGCCCAGCGCGCCCGGGAACATGCGGGCGAACAGCGCATTGGTGCGCGAGATTTTTCCGGCTTTGTCGACGGTGGCGATCGCCATCGGCGTCGACTGGAAGAAGCGCATGAAGCGGACTTCCGCGGTGCGCTGCGGATCGTCGGTCTCGCCGCGGGCGCGGTTGAGCACCAGCGTCCGCGAGGCGCCCGGCACGCCGTCGGCGCCGAACGCGACCTTGTGAAACAGCCGCACCGGCACCGTGCGCCCGCCGCGGGTCTTGAAGTCGATGTCCATCACCTCGGTCTTCACTTCGCCCGGGGCCGCGGCGAGCGTGGTGATCAGCGAGGCGCCGTTGCCGGAGACGATGTCGGCGAGCTTCAGCCCGCCGGAGCCGACCTGGGCGAGATCGTGGTCGAGCCACGAGGCGAGCGTGGCGTTGAGATAGCCGATGTCGCCGTTGCCATCGACGGAGAAGAAGCCGGCCGGCGCGTGATCGAGATAGTCGATGGCGTGCTGCAACTCCTGGAAGATGTTCTCCTGGCGCTCGCGGTCGCGCGTCACGTCGGTGACGGTCCACAGCGTCAGCTTGCTGCCGCCTTTCGCATCGCCGAGCGGGCGGACGCGGAGCCGCAGCCAGCTCACCGCCTTGCCCTTGAGGCCGGTGACCCGCACCTCCTCCTGGGCGCGGCGGCCTTCGCGCGCCGCCTTGAGCAGGCGATAGACCGCCTCCGACACGTCGGGATCGCCGATGAACACCCGCTCGACCGGCCGCACGTCGTTGGGGTCGGTGGCGTCGACCAGGTCGAGATAGGCGGCGTTGGCGTAGATGACGCGGCCGCGCGGGTCGGTGACCAGGAGGCCGTCGACCGCCTCGTCGACCACCGCCTTGAGCATCGGGCTCGCGCCGGTGTCCTTGCCGGCAACGCGCAGGATGCCGGTCGCCAGCGCAAACAGCGAGAACACGCCGGCCATGGCGAGAAAGGCAAGCAGCGCCAGGATATAAGGCCCGGCGTTGCCGCGGCCGACCAGCAGGAGGCCGACCGCCGCGCCGACGAGCGCGATCGCCACCAGCAGCACCATGCCGATGCTGCCGCCGCGCCCGCCAGTCTGGCTGCGATCGACGGCGGTCGCCCGGGATGTTTCGCTCAAATCCTGCGTGGCCATAACCAGTTTCAGGTCGGGATGGAGGGCGCGACGCAACGGAATCCCTTGGTGCCCCAGCAGAGGCCTTTGCGCAAGGGTTTCGCTCATGCGGCTCCCCAGAGTTCCCGCATCGCCCAGTTCCCTACGCCTGTCAGGTCCGCGCCTGGCCCGCCGCCCGGCGCAGTTTCATGACGTAGCCGATGATTTCGGCCACCGCCTTGTAGTGCTCGGTCGGGATTTCCTCGTCGATCTCGACGGTGGCATGCAGCGCGCGGGCGAGCGGCGGATTTTCCACGATCGGGATGGAATGCTCGGCCGCCACCTCGCGGATTTTCAGCGCCACCGCATCGATGCCCTTGGCGAGGCAGACCGGGGCCGTCCATGCCGCGGTCGTATTGCAGGGCGATGGCGTAGTGGGTCGGGTTGGTGATGATGACGGAGGCCTTCGGCACCGCGGCCATCATGCGCCTGCGCATCCGGGCCTGGCGCAACTGGCGGATCTTGCCCTTCACCAGCGGATCGCCTTCGGTCTGCTTGAACTCCTCCTTCATCTCGCGGAGCGACATCTTCTGGCGCTCGAACCATTGCCGGTACTGGAACAGGTAGTCGGCGGCGGCGACCAGGAACAGGATCGCGACCACCGCGGCCAGCAGGTCGAGCGACAGCGAGCGGGTGAGCAGCAGCGTGCCGAGGATGTCGGTCTGCAACCAGGCCTTCGAGCCGGTGGCGTTGCGGCCACAGCAGCGCCACCATGACCGAACCGAGCACCGCGAGCTTGATGAGGCCTTTGGCGAAGTTGGCGAGCGCCTGGCTCGAGAACAGCCGCTTCAATCCGGCCAGCGGCGAAATCTTGGAAAACTTCGGCTTGAGCGAATCGGCCGACCACACCAGGCGGTGCTGGATCACGTTGCCGGCGAGCGCGGCCAGCACCAGAACGGCCGAGCGGCAGCGCGATCGCCGCCAGCACCTCGCGCTCGATGCGCGCCGGCAGATCGAAATGAGGCCCGCGGCCATCGACGGGGATCTGGTACGAGTTGGCGATGACAGCCGCGGAACGTCGTGGTCAGGCCGCCGCTCATCGAGCCGGAAAACGCCGCGAGCATCAGCGCGCCGCCGCCGATCACGAACCAGGTCGAGACCTCCTGGCTCTTGACGACGTCGCCGCGTTCGAGCGCCTCGTCGAGCCGCTTTTGTGTTGGGTCTTCTGTGCGATCTGAATCGTGTTCGTCAGCCATCGGTGCCCTCGCCTCACGAGCTCGGCGCCAGGACGTGCAGCACGCCTTCGACGTAATCGAGGAACGTCATCATCATGGCGCCGATCACCAGCAGCAGGATGAGGAACCCGACCAGGATCGACAGCGGCATGCCGACGAAGAACACCTGCATCTGCGGCATCAGCCGCGACAGCACGCCGAGGCCGAGGTTGAACAGCAGGCCGAACACCAGGAACGGCGCCGACAAGCTGCACGCCGATGCGGAACGTGCCGGTCACGGTGGTGGTCAGGATGTTGGCGACGTCGCCGAGGAGCGGGACCTCGCCCGGGCTTGAAACAGCGTGTAGCTGTCGTTGAGCGCGGCGATCACCAGGTGATGCATGTCGGTGGCGAAGATCAGCGTGACGCCGAGCACGCCGAGAAAATTGCCGACGATCATGCCCTGCTGGCCCTGGGTCGGGTCGACCGCGGTGACGAAGCCGAGTCCCATCTGCTGGGCGACGACCGAGCCCGCGATCTGCAACGAGGCGATGGTCAGCCGCGCCAGCAGGCCGAGCACCACGCCGATCAAAAGCTCCTGGCCGAGCGTGAGCAGCACCGGGCCGAAGGCGCGAAGATCGATCTGATAGTCGTTGCGGTGCAGCGGCATGATGACGGCGGTGAGCACCAGCGCGATGGTGAGCCGCACCCGCGGCGACACGGTCATTTCGCCGAGCCCCGGCAGCAGCATGACCATGGTGCCGATGCGCGCGAAGCTCAGCATGAATGCCGCGGCGAGCACCGGCAGGAACGAGACGTCGATCTGCATCGCGCCGGCTCCTAGGTCCTGGCCGGACGCGGCGAAGCCATCGCTCAACGTCACCCGCCGACGATGCGGGCGGCGAGCCGCGCCATGTGGCTTTGCAACGCGTCGGCCATGAACGGCAGCGCCAGCAGCATGGCGACGAAGATCGCGAGAATCTTCGGCACGAACACCAGGGTCATTTCCTGGATCTGGGTCAGCGCCTGAAACAGCGAGATCGCGACGCCGACGGCGAGGCCGACCAGCATCAGCGGGCTCGACACCAGCACCAGCGTGATGATCGCATCCGCGCCACATCGAGCACTTCCGGTCCGGTCATGTACTTTATTCCCTTCATCGGCATCGCCCGCATTCCCGTCGAAAGCTGCACCGATCAGATCGGCATCTTCATGATCTCTTCGTAGGCCGAGATCACCTTGTCGCGCACCGAGACGAGCGTATCGATCGCGACCTCGGATTCGGCCACCGCCGTGACCACATCGACCATATTGGCCTTGCCGGCGGCCGCGGCCTGGGTCTGCATGTCGGAGTTGTGCGTCGGTCTTGCTGAGCGCGCCGACCGCGTCCTTGACCAGCGCGCCGAAGCTCGGCCCGCCGGACGCCTCGCCGCGCGCCCTTGGTCAGGCCCGACGGATCGGTCAGCTTGGCGAGGCTCGCGTAGGCGTTGGCGGCAATGCTCGGTGTGGCCATCGTCGCTCTCCAAATCAGGATTTGAGAATTTCGATCGTGCGCTGGATCATGCGGCGCGAGGCGCCGATGACGTTGATGTTGGCCTCGTAGGAGCGCTGGGCCTCGCGCAGGTCCGTCATCTCGACCAGCGAATTGACGTTGGGATATTTCACATTGCCGTTTGCATCGGCGGCCGGATGGCCCGGCTCATGCTTGACGCGGAATTCGGACGGATCGGTCTTGACGCGGCCGAGCGCGACGAGCTGCGCGTCGAGCGCGCGGTCCATCTCGCTCTTGAAGGTCGCCATCTTGCGGCGGTACGGCTCGGCGCCGGCCGAGGCGCGGTGGAATCCGCGTTGGCGATGTTCTCGGAGATGATGCGCATGCGCCCGGCCTGGGCGCGCAAGTCCCGATGCCGCGATCGCGATCGACTTCAGAAAATCCATGATGCCTCCTCATGCTAGCGCTTGCCGATGGCGGTTTTGATCAGCCCGAGGCTCTTGGTGTAGAGCGTGGTCGCGGCCTGGTAGTCCATCTGGTTGGCGGCGACCTTGATCATCTCGTCTTCGAGATTGACGGCGCTGCCGGTGGGACGCACGTCGTAGCCGCCGAACCGCGAGGCCTGAAATTGGCTCGACGTGGCCTCGACGAGGCGATATGGCCGGCCTCGGTGCGATCGAGCCCGATCGACGTCAGCGTCGGCATCGTCCGGTCGAATTGCAGCGGCGCCAGATCGCGCGGCCGGTAGTTCGGCGTGTCGGAATTGGCGACGTTCTCGGACAGCAGGCGCTGGCGCTCCTGATGCCACTGCATCCGGGTGCGCAGCATGGAAAACAGCGGCAGATCGGTGATGGCCACGGCTCAAGCCCTCGTGGATGCCGTCGGAACTCTGTGCCTGCCCATGAGGCACCAGGCCGCGATCCGATCCGGTTCAACTGGGCAGACTTTGCCGGGTGTATGGTTAACGATCGGTTAAATCCGCGAAAATGCGCGGTTTGCCATCAATCTGCCGTTTACCAAACAAATCGTTATAACTGGCGGCGGCAGGCTCAAAATCGCCCTCCGGCGTTAGTTCTTTGTTAATATTCTCGACGGCAATTGTTGCCGGCGGCGTTAACCATTTGGTGTCGACGTCGACCGGCCCGTGGGCGCCAGGCGCGCCAGGGGAACATCGATGAGCAGCCTCTTCGGCGTGGAGCTACCGACTCCGGTGAACTTCATCATCGCATTCGTCTTCGTTCTGCTGCTGATCGGCGCGGCCGCCTGGCTGGTGCGCCGATTCGGCGCGACGCGGATCGATGCCGCCGCGCGCGGGCGCCAGCCGCGGCTCGCCGTGATCGATTCCGCCGCCGTCGACGGCCGGCGCAAGCTCGTCATCATCCGCCGCGACAACGTCGAACATCTCCTGATGATCGGCGGCCCGAGCGACGTCGTGGTCGAAACCAATATCGTGCGCGGCACAGCCGTCGCCGACCCGCGATGCGCCAGCCGGCGCGAAACGGCGCTCGCCGAGACCATGCCGCGCGCCATGCCGCAATGCCCGAACCGACGCCGTGGCCGTTGCAGCCCGAGCCCGCGCCCGCCGCGGCGTCGATCCAGCAGCCGGCGCGTGCGCAACGCGCGTGCCGCTGCCGACGAGGTCTGGCAGACGCCGCCCGCCGAGCCAGCGGTCATGCCGCCGCCGGTTCCCGAGGTTCGCCCGGTGCGCCCCGCCGACACGCTCGCCGGTCTCGCCGACGAACTCGCGCGCCCGAGCCGAGCCGCCGCCACCCGGCCGGTCCAGGTCCAGCCGCCAGCCAGCATCCAGCCGGCGCGCGTCCGCCGCCGCCGCAGCCGATCGCGACCGCCAGCACGGCGCAGCCGAGCCCGGCCGCCGACCAGAGCCTCGCCGAAATGGCGCAGCGCCTCGAAGCCGCGCTCCGCCGCCCGATGGCGCAGAAGGTGGTCGCCGAAACCCAGCGAGTCACGGCCACTGTCGAAGTCAAAGCGGGCACCCCGAAGGCTGCCGTGCAGCCGCGCGGCGCCCCACCCAGGTCACAGGGCAATCTCGAACAAGAGATGGCGAGTCTTTTGAGCAGACCAGGAAAGACTTGAGGTCACGCGGGTTCGCCGCCTGCGTCCGTCTCACGACGGGGGTGGCGATAGCGCTTCTACTGTTCACGCCCGCGCACGCTCAAGACATCAGCATCAATTTCGGCCAGGGCACCGGCCTCACCGAGCGCGTGATCCAGTTGATCGCGCTGCTTACGGTGCTGTCGCTGGCGCCGTCGATCCTGGTGATGATGACCTCGTTCACGCGGATCGTCGTGGTGCTGTCGCTGCTGCGCACCGCGCTCGGCACCGCGACCGCGCCGCCCAACGCCGTGATCGTGTCGCTGGCGCTGTTCCTCACCGCCTTCGTGATGGGGCCGGCGTTCCAGCGCGCCTATGACGTCGGCGTCAAGCCGATGATCGCCAACGAGATCACCGCCGAGCAGGCGTTCGAGCGCTCGTCCGGGCCGTTCAAGGAGTTCATGCTGAAGAACGTCCGCGACAAGGACCTCAAGCTGTTCAACGATCTCGCCAAGGAGCCGGTGCCGGCGACGCCCGAAGCAGGTGTCGCTGCGGATTCTCATTCCGGCCTTCATGATCTCGGAGTTGAAGCGCGCCTTCGAGATCGGCTTTCTGCTGTTCCTGCCGTTCCTGATCATCGACCTCGTGGTGGCGTCGGTGCTGATGTCGATGGGCATGATGATGCTGCCGCCGGTCGTGGTGTCGCTGCCGTTCAAGCTGATCTTCTTCGTGCTGGTGGACGGCTGGAGCCTGGTCGCGGGCTCGCTGGTGCAGAGCTACGGCGGCGGGTACGCTAGCGCGAATCACGACCGCTGCCGAACACCCGATCGCGCAGCGGCGATGCGTCTTCTGCCTGATCGAGCCGGTCGGCTCGGGATCGGCCTTCGGGCTTCGGCGCGTTGGCGGCCGGCTGCGCGCGCCGCGCTCCGGCATCACGCCCTGCATCTCCGGATAGCGCGCCTTGAGGTCGCGCAGGAAGCCCGACAGCGTGTCGCCGGAGCCGACGATGCCGCGCCACCTCGCGGAACTCCGCGGCTGCTCGGGCCGAGCCCGCCGGTGACCACATCGAAGGCGCGGCCGTCCGGCCCTTCCGCCATCTTGGCCGCGTATTTGTCGCGCAGCCGCGCGAGCGCCGAGCTTGTCCTCGGCCAGCGCATAGCCGACGCCGGCGCGCAGCATGTCGGCGCGCTCCGCGTCGGTCAGCGGCTCGAAGCTCTTCCAGCGGTCGCCGTAGAGCAGCTCGATGTGCTCGGCCGCCTTCTGCCAGTTGCCGCGACGCCCAGTAGATGTCGGCGCGCAGCCGCAGCGACTCGCGGCCCTCGAGGCCGGCGATCACTTCGAGCGCGAAATCGTGGCGGCCGATGTCGGACAGCGCGCGCGCCTCGATCATCAGCCGCGGCACGCGGATCTCGTTGGAGAGGTCGGCGGTGCGGGTGGCGCGAAGCACGGCCTGCGCCTTGTCCGGCTTGCGGTTCATCAGATAGATCACCGCAAGCCGCGTCGCGACCTGCGCGCGCGCCGCGCCCTGCAGGCGGTTGTCGACCTGGTATTGCAGCAGTTCGGCGCGCCTGATCGAGCAGATCGACCGACACCAGCCGCTCGGCGAGCCGGCGGATCATCTCGTCGCCGCGCCGGCCGATCGGGGTCAGCTCGCGGAAATCGTAGAACAGGCTGAGCGCATCGATCGCCGGCAGCGCGTCGCCCTTGCCGGCGAGGAACAGCGCGTCGAAGGTCTTCGCCGGCCTCGTCCTGGATGCTGCGCGTCAGCGGCGAATTGGGATAGCGCCGTCAGCGCCACGCGCATGACATGGAACGCGTCGCGGTAGCGGTCCTCCTCGGTGTAGAGCCGCGCCAGCATCTGCAGCGCCTCGACCTCGGTCTCGTCGCCGCGCCAGGCGGTGGTGAGCGTTCTCCAGCTCGCCGATGCACGTCGGGCTTCTTGAGTCTCGCCCAGCGAATAGCGCAGCGCGATCTCGCGCAGCCGGCCCTGCGCCGCCGCCGGCCGGTCGTCGGATGCCGCGGCGAAGCGATAGGCCGCGAGCGCGTCCTGCGTTGCGGCCGAGCGCCTTCGGCCAGGCGGCCGGTGAGCACCGACACGCCGGCTCGAGCTCGCGGCGACACGCCGATGGTCTCGAAATCGTTGAGCCGGTTCGCCGGCGCTGGCGAAGTCGCCGACCTCGATCGCGGCGCGCAGCGCCTCCTTCAGCGCGATCCGCTGCAACTCGAGCGGCAGCGCGCCGAGCGCGCCTTCGACGTTGCGGAAGGCGTCGCGCGCCTCCGCCCATTTGCCCTGCCGGGCCAAGGCCAGCGCGCGCCACAGCGGCGCGTCGTTCTGGTTGCCGACCGCCGGATTGGCGAGATCCTTCTGCGCCGCCTCGGCGCGGCCGAGCATGATGTTGGCGACCGCGCGCAGCACGAGCGGCGATCGGGTCTTCGGCGGTCGGCCGCTCGTCGGCGAGGCGGCGTCGAGCACGGCCTTGGCCTCGGCGTACATCTGGCGCGCGAAATAGAAGCGCGCGAGATCGAGCCGCGCGCGCGGTGCGCGCTGGTGAACGGCGCCTCGGCCGCGGCGCGGACCAGTTCGAACTGCCGCTCGGTGAAATCGGCGTCGCGGTCGAAGCCCCAGAGCTTGGTGTCGAAGGTCACCGCGCGGCGCGGCCGTTGCTGCCTGCTGCGCGGCGCCGCGGCGTCCGACAGCGTCAAGCCCGCCGGGCCGCGTCAGCGATCACCTTGTCGGCCGACAAGCTCGGCCTTGAGTCGTCGGCGAACGGCTGCACGGCGATGCCCTGCGCGCGTCGCCAGCGCGCGGAAATCGACGAAGTCCTGCGCCCTTGATCAAGCCGCGCGCCGGCCCGAGCGCCGGTGACGACCAGCAGCGTGTCGCCGATGTCGGGATCGGTCGAGCCAATGCGCCTGCGCGGCTCGTCGAACGGGATGGTGATGCTGGTGCGGCCGGGGCCGACGATGTTGCGGGCGACGATCAGCGGCTTGCGTCGCGCCCGCCATCGCGTCGCCGATCGTGACCATCCAGCCGGCGTCCTGCGGCTCGACGCTGACGAGCCGCGGCCGTTCGAGCTTGAGCCGCACCACCTGCGCGTCGTCCTCGCGCGCCACGGCTGGCGCTGCGGATGGTCTTGCTCTGGTCGTTGCCGAGCACGCCGATGTCGATCGCGGCCTCGGTGTCGAACACCAGCCACAGCGTGTCGGCGCGCTGGAACACCGCCGCCGGCGTCGGCGCGGCGAACGGGAAGAACAGCCGCAGATTGTCGCCCTGGCGGCGCAAGCTCGGCGATCGACCGGACGGTCGGGCGTCGAGCTTCGGCGCGCGCGCGGCCGGACTGCGCGCCGGCTGCCGGTTCGGCGGCGGGCGCTCGGCGGCTGCGGCGCCTCGTCGGCTGCGACCTTGGGCATGGCGGCGGGCGCCGGCGGCGCGGCTTGCGGCTCGGCTGCGACGGCCGGCGTGGCTCGAGCTTCGGCGCGGCGTTGGCTCGGCGCTGGCCGGCTCGGCTTGCCGGGACCGTCTCGCGGCGCGGTCACGCCGGCGAGCGGGCCCGGCCGCAGCGGCGACGGCCGGCGCAGGCGCCGGCTTGGCGCTCGATCGGGCTGACGTCGACGACGTAGTTGAAGTCCTCGCGGAAGGTGCGGACATCGGCCTGCCTGCGAGAACGTGAAGCTGCACCTCGGCGGTGTCGCCGCTGCCGCTGGCGTCGATCGCGGTCGACCGCCTTCGGCGGCAGCGCAGCTTGGCGTCGGCCAGATCGAACCGCAGCGGCTTGGCGAAGGTCAGCGTCAGCTTGTCCTTGCCGCGCTCGGCGGTGACGCCGGTCAGCTCGGGCAATTCGAAGATGTAGCGCGTGAAGGTCGGCTGCGCCGCGACCCGCACCCGCACCGGCGGGCATCTTGCTGCTGCTGCTTCGGCCGCGAGCTTCTGCTGCGCACATGCCGCTCGGCCTCGCTGCGCGCGCTTGCGCCAGTTCCTCGACCACCTCCCGCGGCAGGCCCGGCGGCTCGCCGGTCCAGCTTTCGGGCAGCAGATCGACGAACAGCCGGTCGCCCGCCGCCATCGAGCTGACCTTGACCTTCTGCGCCAGCGCAAAGCGCAAGCGCGCGGCCGTCGGGATCGCGGCGCGCCGCGCCGACATATTCGCGGCGCGCGGCGCCGAGCCGATCGACCGCGATGTCACCGGCTGCTTGAACTGGATGACCAGGATGCCGCTGGTCATGCGGACCTGCGACTCGACTTCGTCGGCGAGCGTGATGACGATGCGGCCATAGCCGCCGGTCGGTGGTGACGCTGGCTTCGCCGCGCACGCGCCTGCGCCTGGGCCAGCGCCGCGCTCGGCGCAAGCAGCAGCGCCGGCAGCAGCGACGGCCAGCACAACGCGCGACGCAGCCGACCAGCGACTGCTGACGACGTCGACACTACGCCACACACGCTGACAAGGACGCCGCAGCCTGCGCCCGCAACCAAACCTGGATCGACCGTTGAACCCTAGACCAGGGCGTTTAAGGCGCGTTAACCGTGCGACGCCGGCGTCGCTAGCGTCGCCGCTCGGCCGGCCTTCGATCTTCGGCAGTTCGGCGGGCTTGGCGTTGCGGTCGCTGCCGGCGCGGGTGGCGAGCTCGACGGTGAGCCGCTCGGCCGCTTCCGGCGACATCTGCGCCAGGATGTCCGACATCCGGCGCGGATTGATCTGGGTCGCGACCTCGAGCAGGACTTTGATGTCGAGCCGGTCGAAGATCTTGGCGGCGTCCTTCGCCTTCATGTTCTCGTACATGGTGACGAGGTCCTTGAAGCGGGCGTCTCGGCTCTTCCTTCTTGCGCTGGGCCGTCGCGCCCGTGCGCTTCTCCGCCGTCCTTGAGCTTCGTCCACGCGCTGGCTTCGAGCTGCTTCTCCGCCGCCTTGAGCAGGCTCTCGCGCATGTCGAGCTCGCGCGCGCGCGCGTCGAGCTCCTGGCGGCGCTCCTGCAGGCGCTCGAGCAACGCGCGCTCGCCGGCCGACGCCGCCGCGGCTGCTCCAGCGCGATCACGGTGCCGGCCGGCGCGGCTTCGGCGGCTCGGCGCGCTCTTTTCGGCTGGCGGCTCTGGCCTTCTCCGCGGCCGGCCTTCTCGGCGGGCTTGGTGGCGGCGACCGAGCCGGTGACGTCGCCGGGATAGTTGAACATCTCCTGCGTCCAGGACTGCTTCGGCGGCTGCGGCGCGCGGCGGCGACCTCGAGCGTGCACGGCGGGCGAGCGCATCTGCGCCGACCGGCGCCGCCGGCACGGTCGTCACCACCAGCGTGTCGCTGCGCCGAGCCGCTCGCCGAGCGTATAGCCGCCGTCGAAGACCAGGCCGAAGGTCTTGAGCGCGAACAGGCAGCGTCGCGACCAGCACGACCGGGATCAGCCGGAAATCGCGCAGCCAGCCGGATCATGCCGCAAGGCCTTCGACGCGCGCGCGCGCGCGCTCGGCGAAGGCCTGCGCCGCCGCGACGATCGCCTTCGGCGTCGGCGGCCGCCGGCTGGCTCGTCCTCGGGCTCGGCGCGGCCATCAGGCGCGCGCCGGCGATCTGCGACGAGCCGGTCGAGCACCTCGTCGCCGGCCGTCGGCGTTGCTGCCGCATCTCAGCCGAGAAGCGCTCGGCCGCTCGCAGGCGCTCGCCCAGCGTCTGCGTCGCCCTCGCGCACCGTCGTCTTGAGGCCGGCGATCGCGCGCTCGGCGATCTCGGTCGCGGTGATCAGCTCGGCGATCGTCGCTCTCGAGCGCTGCTCGTCGGCCTTGAGCCGCTTGAGCTGCTCGTTGAGCCGCACGCAATAGCCGATCGTGAGCAGCAGCAGGATCGCGACCAGGCTCTCGATCATCAGCCGAAGGATGTTGCTCACTGCGCCTCCATCCGGTTGCTGGATTCGTCCGGCCTTCTCGAACATGGCGAAGGTGGTGTGCGGCTTGCGCAACGGCTTGGCGACGCGCACCGCGACGCGGTCGCCGACCCGGCCCATGCGGCCTTCGGTCAGCGTGACGTCGCCGCAGCGCACGCGTGACCAGCGCGTCGGGCTTGAGCTCGAGCGTCAGCGTGTCGCCGACCTCGAGCTTCATCATCTGCTTGCAGCGGCAGCTTGGCCTCGTAGAGCACGGCATCGACCGCGATCTCGGCCTGGCCGATCTCGGTGGCGAGATGGCCTTCCCAGATCGGGTCGCGGCCGAACTTCTCGCCCATGAACATCTGCAGCAGCACGTCGCGGATCGGCTCGATCGTCGCGTAGGGCAGCAGCAGCTCGAGGTCGCCGCCGCGGTCTTCCATGTCGATGCGCAGCCGCACCAGGATCGCGGCATTGGCCGGCCGCGAGATCGCGGCAAAGCGCGGATTGGTCTCCAGCCGGTCGATGTTGAACTTGACCGGCGACAGCGGCTTGAAGGCGAGCTCGGCGTCGGCCAGCACGACCTCGATCATGCGCTTGACGAGGTTGGATCTCGATCGTGGTGTAGGGCCGGCCCTCGACGCGGATCGCGGTCTGGCCGCGGCGGCCGCCGAGCAGCACGTCGATGATCGAATAGATCAGGCTGGAATTGACGGTGATGAGGCCGAAATTGTCCCACTCCTCGGCCTTGAACACGGCGAGGATCGCCGGCAGCGGGATCGAATTGAGATAGTCGCCGAAGCGCACCGAGGTGATGCGGTCGAGCGAGACTTCGACGTTGTCGGAGGTGAAATTGCGCAGGCTCGTCGTCATCAGCCGGACCAGCCGGTCGAAGACGATTTCCAGCATCGGCAGGCGCTCGTAGGAGACCATCGCCGAGTTGATGATCGCGCGGATGCCGGAATTGTCGTTGAGCGAGACGTCGGCGAGGCTGAAGCCGAGCAGGCTGTCGATCTCCTCCTGGTTGAGGATGCGCTCGGCGCCGCCCTTGGCGGCGCTCTGCGTGAACTTGCGACTGCCGTCGTCGGCCATCGCCGCCCATTGCGCGGCGCGTCGTCTCGACGCCGGCGCCGGCGCCGCCGGTCGTCGGCGCGGCCGCCAGCGCGTTCGCGGCGTCCGGCCTCGAGCGCAAGCCCCCATTCGGCGGCGAGCGCGTCCTGGTCGATCTGGTCTTTGGCCTGGCTCATGATTGCATCGTCACCGTCACTGGACGACGATTTCCTTGAACAGCACCGCGTTGATGCGGCTCGGCGCGATCGCGGCGTTGACGCGGCGCGTCAGCTCCTCCTTGAGGCGGTAGAGCCCGGCCGAGCCGTCGAGATCGGTCGGGCGCAGTTCGCGCAGATAGGTCTGGAACGCGTCCATCACGCGCGGCATCACGGCTGGATCTGCTCGATCATCTTCTGCTCGGGCAGTTCGAGCACGATCTTGACCTTGAGATATTGCGTGCGGTCGGTGCCGGGGTTGGAGAGATTGACCAGCACTTCCGGCAGATCGACGAACACCGCGGGCTTGACCGCCGGCGCGTCGGCCTTGGCTTCGTGCTTGCTGCGCGAACAAGAAGATAGGCGCCGGCCGCCGCCGCCGAGCACCAGCAAGCGCCGCGCCGCCGATGATGATGAGCTTGAGCGCGGCAGCTTGAGCGCGAATTTCGACTTCGGCTGTTCGGCGTCGGCGCCTTCGGCGTCCTCCTCGACGTCGGCCTCGTCTGTCGCTTGCCGCTGCCTTCGCGTCTGCCATGGATCGACCCCGATCACTGTGCGATGCGGAGCCGGCTGACGGCAGAAGCACTGAGACAGGCCGCGGGCGCCGACCCCGGCGCCCTTCGCGAAGCGACGGTAGGTCGGAATGGTTAATGGAATCTTTCCCGAGCGGCTGCGAGCCGGAAAGTTTTGCCGGGTGCAGCCGGCAAACGGCCATTCTGCCGGCGCCGCCGGCTCGCCAGATTTCTACTAAGCCATTGATCTAACTACGATTTTCATCGTTGGCACGGGCTCTGCAAAGCACCGGCCGAGCCGGCCGCTTGGGAGAGCGCGCGGTCGATCGACGGCGATGGCCGCCTGGGAGGGCGGTCGCGACCGTCGCAAGGGGAGCAACGCGATGGAGAACGCGCTTCTCATCGGACTGTCGCGGCAGATCGCGCTGCAGCGCGAGCTCGACGTCGTCGCCAACAACATCGCCAACATGAACACCACCGGCTTCAAGGCCGACGGCTCGGTGTTCGAGGAATATCTGATGCCGGTCGCGCGCGCCGAGCAGTTCGCCGCGCCCGACCGGCGCCTGAGCTACGTGCAGGACCGCGCGACCTGGCACGATTTCAGCCAGGGCCCGATCCAGCAGACCGGCAATCCGCTCGACGTCGCCATCGACGGCGACGGCTTCCTGGTGGTGCAGACCGCCGCGCGGCGAGCGCTACACCCGCAACGGCGCGCTGCAGATCAACGCCACCGGCCAGCTCGTGACCAGCGACGGCGACGGTGCTCGGCGACAGCGGGCCGATCGAGTTCCAGCCCACCGACCGCGACATCGCGATCACCACCGACGGCACGATCACGGTGCGCGAAGGCGCGAGCCTCAACGTCCGATTCGCACGCGCGGCAAGCTGCGGCTGGTGAGCTTCGCCGAGCCGCAGCAGCTGCAAAAGGACGGCGCATCGACCTTCGCCGCGCCCGCCGGCGTCACGCCGCAGCCGCTGCCGGACGCCAGCGTGCACGTCGTGCAGGGCGCGATCGAGAAATCGAACGTGCGCGCCGTGATCGAGATGGCGCGCATGATCGAGATCACGCGCACCTACACCCAGATCGCCAGGCATGCTGCAGCAGCAGAGCGACATGCGCCGGAACGCGATCGACAAGCTCGCCGAAGTTCCGGCCTAAGTAGGAGACATAAGTCATGCGCGCGCTCCACACCGCCGCGACCGGAATGATGGCCCAGGAACTCAACGTCCAGGTCATCTCCAACAACATCGCCAACATGCGCACCACCGGCTACAAGCGCCAGCGCGCCGAATTCCAGGACCTGCTCTACGAGCACGTCACGCCGCATCGGCACGCAGACCTCGACGCAGGGCAACATCCTGCCGGTCGGCATCGACCTCGGCGGCGGCGTCAAGACCGTCGGCACGCCGCGCCTGATGACGCAGGGCACGCTCGCGCCGACCGGCAACGACCTCGACGTCGCCATCCGCGGCGAAGGCTTCTTCAAGATCCTGATGCCGGACGGCACCTTCGCCTACACCCGCGACGGCTCGTTCCAGATGGACGCGCAGGGCCGCATCGTCACCGCCGCAGGGCAACGTCGTGCAGCCCGGCATCACCATCCCGCAGAACGCGCCGGCGATCACCATCAACGCGCAGGGCCAGGTCTCGGCGACGGTCGCCGGGCTCGACCACGCCGACCGTGCTCGGCCAGATCACGCTCACGCGCTTCGTCAACAAGGCCGGCCTGCAGCCGATCGGCGACAACCTGTTCGTCGAGACGCCGGCCTCCGGCACGCCGCAGGACGGCATGCCCAACACCGACGGCTATCGGCGACCTGCAGCAGGGCAATCTCGAACAGGCCAACGTCGAGGCGGTGACCGAGATCTCCGACCTGATCGCCGCGCAGCGCGCCTACGAGATGAACGCCAAGGTCATCACCGCCGCCGACCAGATGCTGTCGGCCACCTCCAACCTGATGCGCTGAGGAACGGCCATGATCCGCATCGTCCTCGCTCTCGCCTGCTGCTGGCGCTCGGCCGCGGCGCCGGCGCCGAGCTCGCGGCAGTCCCGCCGCCGCCGCCGCTCAAGGAGCTGGTCACGGTCACTCGGCGAGATCGTGCGCATCGGCGACCTCGTCGAGAACGCCGGCGCCGTCGCCGACATCGCCGATCTTCCGCGCGCCCGACCTCGGCCAGACCGGCGCCGTGCCGGTCGCGCGCATCGCCGAGGCGGTGCGCGCCCTACGACATGATCGGCCTCGACACCCGCGGCCTCAGCGAGGTCGTGGTGACGCGGCGAGCCGCGCGCATCACCGCGCAAGGACATCGAGGCGCGCATCGCGCGCGCGCTCGCCGGGCAATACGGCCTCGGCGACGCGCAGAACCTCGCCGTCATCTTCGACCGCGACGTGCGCACGCTGCATGTCGAGCCGACCGCGACGGCCGAGCTCG
Source organism: uncultured Alphaproteobacteria bacterium (assembly GCA_963850885.1). Lineage (GTDB taxonomy): Bacteria > Pseudomonadota > Alphaproteobacteria > Rhizobiales > Xanthobacteraceae > Z2-YC6860. The sequence continues at coordinate 59,483 of CAWKOD010000002.1, forward strand.
CGGTCGCGCGCCTGAACTTCGAGCCGCGCACCGGCCGCTTCGACGTCGCCTTCGAGCTGCCCGGCAGCGCGCTGGCGCGGCGCGCTGCCGCTGCGCTTCACCGGCACGCGTCGATCGAGACCGTCGAGACCGCGACGCTGACCGCGCGCGCTCGCGCGCGGCGAGGTCATCAAGGCGTCCGACGTCGCGATCGAGCGCCGGCCGAAGGCCGAATTCGCGCGGCGACGGCATCGCCGCCGACCAGGCGATCGGCCTTGCCGCGCAGGCGCGCGCTGCGCGCCGGCCAGGCGCTGCGCACGGCCGACCTGATGAAGCCGCGAGCTCGTGCAGCGCAACGAGACCGTGACGATCATCTACGAGGTGCCCGGCATCGTGCTGACCATGCGCGGCAAGGCGCTCGAAGCCGGCGCCCACGGCGACATCATCAACGTGCTCAACATCCAGTCGAAGCGCACCGTGCAGGCACCGTCATCGGCCCCGGCCGCGTCACCATCGCGCGCCGCCGCGCCGCTGGTCGCGGCCGCCGCGGCACCAGTCCGCCGACAGCACGACCAAGCTCCGCAGCACCGCAGTGAGCGTTCATGATCATGCATCTCGCGTCTTGTCTTCGTCCTCGTGTCGCCGTCGCCGCCACGCTGCTGGCGCGGCTGCTCCGCGCTCGACCGGCTCCGCACGATCGGCGAGCAGCCGCCGCTCGCGGCGATCGAGAATCCGACCGCGCAGCCCGGCTACAAGCCGGTGCAGATGCCGATGCCGGCGCCGCAGCCCGCGGCCTACAACCCGAACTCGCTGTGGCGCAACGGCTCGCGCGCCTTCTTCAAGGACCAGCGCGCGCATCAGGTCGGCGACATCCTGACCGTGACGGTCAACATCACCGACAAGGCGAAGATCGCCAACGAGACCCAGCGCAGCCGCGCGAACAAGGAGGATTCCGGCGTCGCCGACTTCATCGGCAAGCCAAGATGCCGATCATGCAACACGCCCGGTGCCGACCCGCATCCTCACCGCCGATTCCAACTGCCTCGAGCGACGGCAAGGGCTCGGTCAACCGCCAGGAGGCGTTGCAGACCAACGTCGCCGCCGTCGTCACGCAGGTGCTGCCGAACGGCAACCTCGTGGTCGAGGGCAAGCAGGAGGTCCGCGTCAACTTCGAAATCCGCGAACTGATCGTCGCCGGCATCGTGCGGCCGGAGGACATCCAGAGCGACAACACCATCGAACTCCACCAAGATCGCGGAGGCGCGCATCGCCTATGGCGGCCGCGGCCAGATCACCGACGTGCAGCAGCCGCGCTACGGCCAGCAGGTGCTCGACGTGCTGCTGCCGTTCTAACCGAGCGTCGGCAGTCAGTGCCAGCGGTCGGCTGCGTGTCTTGATCGAACTGTCAGTCCGTTGGTTGACGTGAAGGCTTAGAGCTCCCCCGCCGTCCGCATCGCGCGAGCGGACGGCGGCAACCGCGGCCTCCGGCAGCTCCCCGCCGGAGGCCGCTTTCTTTTCGCGCGGGGCAGCCGCTGGGATTGCGTCAGCTTCGGCTGCCGGCCAAATGCGACCGCGGCCAGAGTTGAAACTCGGGAGCATCATCGTGGGAATCCAGCAGAACACCGACCGCATCCAGACGACGCACATCGGCAGCCTGCCGCGGCCGCATGATCTGCTCGACATCATGAAGGCGAAGCTCAACAAGCAGCCTTACGACGAGAGCAAGTTTCAGGCGACTGCTGACGAAGGCCGTCGCCGACAGCGTGCGCAAGCAGGTCGAGTGCGGCATCGACATCGTCACCGACGGCGAGTTCTCCAAGCCCGGCTTCTTCACCTACATCCAGCAGCGGCTGGAGGGCTTCGAGGCGCGCCCGAACCAGAAGCTGATCCTGTTCCAGCAGGAGGTCGAGGCGTTCCCGGAATATTACGCGGAGTATTTCAAGACAGGCGATGATGGGCGGCGCGATCATTCCGATCACGCCGGTGGTCTGCGTCGGGCCCGGTCAAGTATCGCGGCGAGAAGCTTCTGCAGATCGACATCGACAACGTGAAGGCCGCCGCCAAGGCCGCAGGCGTGCCGGCCAACCACGTCTTCCTGCCGGCGACCGCGCCGTCCGGCGTCGGCATCAACGAGTATTACAAGTCGGACGAAGAATACTTTCACGCGCTGGCCGGCGAGCTGAACAAGGAATATCGCGCGATCGTCGCGGCCGGCATGCTCGTGCAGGTGGACGATCCATTCCTGCCCGACATCTTCTTCGAGCCCGGCCTCGACGACGCGCAGAAGAAGCGCCGCGCGCAGATCTATGTCGAGGCGACCAACCGCGCGCTCGAAGGCATTCCGCCGACATGGTGCGCTTCCACACCTGCTACGGCATCAACGAAGGCCCGCGCCTTTACGAAGCCGCGCTTGTCCGACATCATCGAGTACGTGCTGAAGATCAACGCCGGCAGCTACAGTTTCGAGGCGGCGAACCCGCGCCACGAGCACGAATATCATCTGTTCGAGAAGGTGAAGGTGCCGGAGGGCAAGGTGCTCTGCCCCGGCGTCATCACCCACGCCAGCAACATCGTCGAGCATCCCGAACTGATCGCCGAGCGCATCGTGCGTTTTGCCAAGCTCGTCGGCCGCGAGAACGTCATGGCGGGCGCCGACTGCGGATTTTCGTCGCAGGCGCTCTACCGCACCGAGGTTCACAACACGGTCGTCTGGGAAAAGTTCAAGGCGATGCGCGCAGGGCGCCGACATCGCGACAAAGATGCTTTGGAAGTGATCGTCATGCGCGACGGCAAGCAAGACCGGAGCGCAGTACTGTTCAGGGAGGAAGACATGCGACGTACACTGGCAAGTGCTGCCGCGTTGTGGCTTGGCGCGGTGTTTCCCGCTCACGCGCAGAGCGACGTCAAAATCGGCTTTGTGACCACGTTCAGCGGCCCCGCAGCGGCCGTTGGAAACGATCTCCGCGACGGATTCGAACTCGCGCTGGACATCTCGGCCGGAAGATGGGAGGGCAAAACGTCACCGTGATCTATGAAGATGACGGCCTGAAGCCGGAACAAGGATTGCAGAAGACGGAGAAGTTGATCCAATCCGATCGCGTCAATTTTCTGACCGGCTACATGATGTCCCATATCCTGCTGGCATCAATGAAGCCCGCCTTCGACTTCGCAGACCTTCCTCATCAGCGCCAATGCCGGGCCGTCACAGATCGCCGGCGAGCAGTGCTCGCCATGGTTCTTCAGCTCTTCGTGGCAAGGCGATCAAGTCCCACAAGCGGTCGGCGAATACATGAACCAAAAGGGCGTGAAGTCGGCCTTTCTGATCGCGCCGAATTATGCCGCGGGCAAGGACGTGATCGCAGGCGTGAAAGCGAACTACAAGGGCACCATCGTTGGCGAGGAATATACCCGCTGGCCCGACCAGCTCGACTTTTCCGCAGAGCTTTCCAAAGCGCGGACTGCAAAGCCCGACGCGATCTTCGCATTCTATCCCGGCGGAGCCGGCATTCAGTTTATGACGCAATATATGCAAGCCGGACTGAAGCAGCAGATTCCGCTGTACACCGCGTTCATCGTCGACGCGCTGTCATTGCCCCGGCTCAAAGAGACCGCTTTGGGCATTCCCGGCGCGCAGCACTGGGTCGCCGACCTGCCGAACGAGGCGAACAAAAAATTCGTCGCAGGCTTTCAGGAAAAGTACAAGCGTATGCCGTCGTTCTACGCGGCGCAGGCTTATGACGCCGCCGGTCTGATCGGCAGCGCCGTTACAGCCGTCAAAGGCGATCTGAGCAAGAAGGACGAAATGCGTGCCGAAATGCGAAAGCAAACTATGCATCGGTCCGCGGGCCATACAAATACGGCAACAACCACTTTCCAATCCAAAATTTCTATCTTCAGGAAGCGGTCAGCGACGCCAGTGGCGGGTACACACTGCGGACAGCAGCGGTAGCGCTTGAAGGAGCATCAGGACCGCTATCACCAACTCTGTCCAATGAAGTGGGGGGGGGGGGGGGGGGGGGGGGGGGACATGAAAAACAATGGCCGGGCAGTGCCCCGGCCATTGCTGTCAAAATACATTAAGTCGTGACGCGCTCAATCGTCCCGATAGATCCGCTCGCGCCGCTCGTGGCGCTCCTGGGCCTCGACCGAAAGCGTGGCGATCGGCCGCGCCTCCAGGCGCTTGAGCCCGATCGGCTCGCCGGTCTCCTCGCAATAGCCGTAGGTTCCGTCGTCGATCCGGTGCAGTGCAGCATCGATTTGGCGATCAGCTTGCGCTGGCGGTCGCGGGCCCGAAGCTCGATGGCCCGGTCGGTTTCCGATGAGGCGCGGTCGGCCAGATCCGGGTGGTTCTGGTTCTCGTCCTGCAGGTGCTGCAGGGTTTCCTTGGCTTCTTTCAGGATGTCTTCCCGCCAAATCGTGAGCTTCTGGCGGAAATAGTCCCGCTGCCGCTCGTTCATGAACGGCTCTTTGTCGGTCGGCCGGTAGTTCTTGTTCTTGTCCTTGCCGTCCGAGCCATTGGCGGCGTGGATGCCGTTGAGGCCGTTGTGACCATTGTGGCCGTTATGGCCATTGTGACCGTTATGGCCATTATGGCCGTTGTGCCGTTGACGCGCATTCACGGCCTTTACGCCATTGATCCCCTTCTTATTCTTCATTTGACCCCACCCTACTCGACGAGCCTCCCTGCTCGCGGGGCGAGCTTATAGTGGGCCGCCGCGGGGTGCCGACAAGCACGGAATAAAGGCAGGCGGATATTCCGAGAAAACGGGCTGCGTTCGAGCGCCGGAATGCGCTACCGCCGGGGGCTCATCTTGGCGATCTCGACCTCGACGCGAAGCTCGATCTCGGCCAGCACCGCATCGAGGCCGGCATCGCCCGAAGCGTCGCGCAGCTCGGCGGTGGCCGACTTCAGCCGCTGCAGCGTCGAGGGCCCGAGCGTGCCGCCCAGCACCTCGATCTTGAGCTCGTCGAGCGCGTCGAGCGCATCGCGGCCGCGCTTGACCGCCGCTGCCGCCGCTCGGCCGGATCGTCCTGGCCCTGCAGGGCGATCAGCGCGTCGATGCCGCCGATGGTGCGAAGCGCGCCGCCGGCGCCGCCGATTGCGGCGCCTCGCTCCTCGTCGACCGAGAAGCCGCCCGACGGCGGCGCGCCGCGGCGCTGACGGCGTTGCGCAACCCGTGCGGTGGCGTTCGATCCGAAGATGCGCATGAGCTTGACCTTGAGCTGCCTTGAGCCTAGGTGGCCGGGATGCGGACCCGCCCGGAATACCGCCAAAGGTGGCCCGGTATGGTTAACCGCCGGTAAATGCCCGGCAAAATTTGCCGCGCGCACGGCACGACGCGCCGCGGTCGCCGCGCCGCACGCCGAAAAATAATCCTTCGATATTTCAATGACTTGATTCCGCGGCGCGCTGGCACGGCGTTCGCATAGAGGATGGCCGGTCCGAACTCATTGGGGAGCAATGTGATGCAGGACGTTACATCGTGCGTTCGCCGCGGCGGTCGCGGCGCTGGCGCTTGTCTTGCACCGCCGCAGCCGTCGCGGGCGGACGGCCCTATCGCGTGTCGGCGACGTCGCGCATCAAGGACCTCGCCAACATCGAAGGCGTGCGCCAGAACCAGTTGATCGGCTACGGCCTGGTGGTCGGCCTCAACGGCACCGGCGACACGCTCAACAACATCCCGTTCACCAAGCAGTCGCTGCAAGCGATGCTGGAGCGGCTCGGCGTCAACATCCGCGGCGCCGACCATGCGCACCGGCAACGTCGCCGCCGTCATGGTGACCGCCAACCTGCCGGCGTTCGGCACCCAGGGCACGCGCATCGACGTCACCGTGTCGGCGCTCGGCGATTCCAAGAGCCTGCAAGGCGGCACGCTGCTGGTCACGCCGCTGCTCGGCGCCGACGGCAACGTCTACGCGGTCGGCCAGGGCTCGGTCGCGATCAACGGCTTCCAGGCCGAAGGCGAGGCCGCCAAGATCGTGCGCGGCGTGCCGACCGTCGGCCGCATCTCCAACGGCGCCATCATCGAGCGCGAGATCGACTTCGCGCTCAACCGGCTCAACCAGGTGCGGCTGGCGCTGCGCAACGCCGACTTCACCACCGCCAAGCGCATCGCCGCCGCGATCAACGATTTCATCGGCGCCAACACCGCCGAGCCGCTCGATTCCTCGACCGTGCAGGTCAACGTGCCGCAAGCAATACGCCGGCAACGTGGTGTCGCTGCTCACCGAGATCGAGCAGTTGCAGATCGAGCCCGATCTCGCCGCCAAGATCGTCATCGACGAGCGCTCCGGCATCATCGTGATGGGCCGCGACGTGCGCGTCTCCACGGTCGCGGTGGCGCAGGGCAACCTCACCGTCACCATCTCCGAAACGCCGCAGGTCAGCCAGCCGGCGCCGTTCTCGCGCGGCCAGACCCGCGTCGGTGCCGCGCACCCGGATCGGCGTGCAGGAGGACGGCAAGAAGTTCGCCGTGGTGCGCGAAGGCGTGTCGCTGCAGCAACTGGTCGACGGCCTCAACGCGCTCGGCATCGGCCCGCGCGACCTGATCGCGATCCTGCAGGCGATCAAGGCCGCCGGCGCGATCCAGGCCGAAATCGAGGTGATGTGATGGCGGCACGCCCTCGCACTCGCCGCTGTCGCCGGCGCTGTCGCCCGCCGCGACCGCGGCGCTCGCCGGCAAGGCCGCCGATGCCGCCGCCGCAAGCCGCGCCGCCAAGGCCAAGGCCACCGGCGCAGGATTTCGAGGCGGTGTTCCTCAACAGCATGTTCCAGCAGATGTTCTCCGGCGTCGGCAACGGCCCGTTCAGCGGCGGCCCCGGCGCCAACATCTGGCGGTCGTTCCTGACCGACGAATACTCCAAGTCCTTCGTCAAGGCCGGCGGCATCGGCATCGCCGCGCAGGTGCAGCGCGAGCTGCTGGCGCAGCAGGAGGTCCGATGAGCACGCGCATGCAGCGAACCCGCAAGCATCCGCCCGCCCCGCCCGGTCGCCAGCGCCGGCCGAGGCCGAGACGCTGATCAAGCACCTGTTCGAGGTGATGGACGCCCTGCTCGGCACCGTCGAGGAGGAAACCGCGCTGGTGCGCGCCGGCAAGCTCGCCGAGGCGGCCAAGCTCGAGCCGCCAAAGCCGAGCTGTCGCGCATGTACATCGCCGACACCGCGCGCATCAGGGCAAGCCAGCGCTATCTCGACGCAGGTCACGCCGGCGCATGGCCGAGGAGCTGCGCAAGCGGCACGACCTGTTCCGCGCGGTGCTGCAGATGAACCTGACGGTGCTCGCGACCGCCCACGCGGTATCGGAAAGCATCATGCGCGGCGTCTCGGCGGAACTTGCCCGCAAGGCGACGCCGCAGGCCTATGGCGCGTCCGGCCGCGCCACAGCGCCGCCGGCCGGCAGCCATGCAACCGTTAACGTTCAGTCGCGTGCTTGTAGCGTTCGTTGCGTTGAATCGAGTCGGAATGCGGTTCAATTCGGGTTCGCGCGGCGACGATGCGCCGCCGGGAGACCGACATGGACGGAAGCTTCACGATCAAGCCCAATGCCGCGCGTGCCGAAATTCACGCCGCGCGATCGCTCGCCCGCGCGGCCGGTCGAGACCGAGCTCGATGCCGCCAAAACCGTCACCGCGACCGGCGACGGCGGCAACGAGCAGCGCGAGCGGCTCCACGACCACGCGCCGCACGACGTGGTCGCCGATCCGGAGAGCCGCGAGGTGATCAACCGCGAGAACGACGTGCGCGCGCACGCCGACGAGCGCGAGCATCCGGACCAGGCGCTGCTGCGCTATCGCGCCTATCGGCCGGCGCGCGAGCGAATCGGATAACACTGCCCGCCGCCGAGCCCCACGCCAACATCAAGGCCTGAGTCGTCCATGCCGTCCCTGCCGCTGCCGCAAGGCAAGCCCCTCGACGTTCCGCGCACCATGCATCAGGCGCTGGAGCTGCATCACCAGGGGCGGATCGCCGAAGCCGAGCGGCTCTATGCCGCGGTGCTGGCGGTGCGCCCGGACCATTTCGACGCGCTGCAGATGCTCGGCGTCATCAAGCTCGCGCGCGGCGACCTCGTCACGGCGCTGCGTTTGATCGTCGGCGGCGATGCAGCTGCGGCCGAAGTCGCCGCAGGTGCTTGCTGAACCACGGCCTCGTGCTCAACGCGATGGACCGCCACGAGGAGGCGCTGGCGAGCTTCGACGAGGCGCTCAAGCACAAGGGCCGGTTCGCCGAGGCGCTCAACAACCGCGGCAGCGTGCTGATCGCGCTCGGACGCTGCGAGGAGGCGCTCGAAAGCTTCAAGCGCGCGATCGCCATCAAGCCCGACTATGCCGAGGCGTTCTACAACCAGGGCAATGCGCTGCAAGGCGCTCGACCGCCACGACGATGCGCTCAAGAGCTTCGACCGCGCGATCGCGCTGCGGCCCGAACTACGCCAAGGCGCATTGCAATCGCGGCTCGGTGCTCGACATCCTCGGCCGGCCGGCCGACGCGCTCGCCTGCTACGACCGGGCGCTGGCGATCGCAGCCCGATTTCGCCGAAGCGATGCTCAACCGCTGCGGCGCGCTGCGCGCGCTCAAGCGCATCGACGAAACGCTGCAAAGCCTCGACCGGCTGCTGACGCGTCCATCCGGGCTACGCCGAGGCGCATTACATGCGCGGCATGCTGATGGCCGACTTCAACCGCACCGCCGAGGCGCTGGCGAGCTACGAGCAGGCGGTGGCGCTCAAGCCCGACTACAGCAAGGCGCGCTGGGGCTCCTGCATGGCGGCGCTGCCGATCCTCTACGCCGAGGAGAGCGAGATCGCGGCGCAGCGCGCCGAATACGAGCGGCGGCTGCGCGCGCTGCGCGCCGCCTACGAGGCCGGACACATCCCCGGCGACATGTCCAAAGGCCTCGGCATGGCGCAGCCGTTCTTCCTCGCCTACCAGGGCCACAACGATCGCGATCTGCAACGCCTGTTCGGCGCGCTGGCGACGCGGATCATGGCCGACCGCTACGGCGCGGCGGAGCTCGCCCCGCCGCCCGCGCCGGGCGAGCCGATCCGCGTCGGCATCGTCAGCGGCTTCTTCTGCCAGCACTCGGTCTGGAAGGTCGGCGTCAGAGGCTGGGTCACGCGAGCTCGACCGCAAGCGCTTCCAGGTGTTCGGCTATCACACCGGCTCCAAGCAGGATGCCGAGACCGAGCTCGCCAAGGCAGCATGCCACCGGTTCGTGCAGGGGCCGCACTCGACCGAGCGCTGGCGGCAGATCATCCTCGCCGACCGGCCGCACGTGCTGCATCTATCCGGAAATCGGCATGAACCACGAGGCGTCGGAACTGGCGGCGCTGCGCCTCGCGCCGGTGCAATGCAGCTACATCGGCCATCCGCAGACCAGCGGCTTTCCGACCATCGACTATTTCCTCAGCGGCGAATTGATCGAGCCGCCCGACGGCCAGGAGCACTACTCGCGAAAAGCTCGTGACGCTGCCCAACATCGGCTTCCACTACGAGCCGCTGGAGCTGCCGCCCGTGACGGTCACCCGCGCAGGAACTGGGGCTGCGGCCGGACGCGACGGCCTATTGGTGCGCGCAGTCGCTGTTCAAATATCTGCCGCAGTACGACGAGGTGTTTCCCGCGCATCGCGCGCGAGGTCGGCGACTGCCAGTTCGTGTTCATCCGCCATTTCGGCCAGCGGCGTCACCGAGCTGTTCCAGCAGCGCCTCGATCGCGCCTTCGCCGCGCCGGGCTCAAGGCCGAGCGACCATTGCGTGTTCCTGCACGGCATGGAGCATGAGCCGCTTTGCCGCGGCGAGCGCGCAGTGCGACGTCATGCTCGACAGCATCGGCTGGTCGGGCGGCAACACCACGCTCGAGGCGCTGGCGCAGGACCTGCCGGTGGTCACGTTCCAGGGCGAGCTGATGCGCGGCCGGGTCAGCGCCGGAATGCTGCGGATGATGGGCATGCCGGAGGCCATCGCCGGGACGATCGACGATTACGTCGCGCTCGCGGTCCGCATCGGCCGGGACCCGGCCTGGCGGGCGGAGATCAAGGCGCGCGTCGCCAGCGACAAGCAGCGGCTCTACCGCGACCGCACCTGCATCGCCGCGCTGGAAGACTTCCTCGACCGCGCCGCGCGCCCGCAGCTCTATCAGCGCCGATCGCTCGCCAGCTCATCGCGCATCGTTTGACGTCGCATCGCTCGTCGCGCCGTGCGCACTGCGCGCGCCGATCATGGTTAGCGTCTGGTTATTTTTCGTGGTTAGCGAATGCTGAAAAGCGAGCGCTGCAAACCCTTCTGTAATCATAACTCCGCCGAACTTGTTAACTATGTTTTTTTACGGCGCATTACGCCCGACATGCGATCACAGCCGCCGATCCAGTGGGGATCGTCACGTGTCATCCCCCGTGTTGGGGAATTGGACCAGAAAGGTACATGCTATGTCTGATATCGTTCTCACCGCCGGCGTGCGGGCGAACCTTCTGCAGTTGCAGCAGACCTCCGACCTGATCACGAAACCCAGACCAAGCTCGCCACCGGCAAGCGGGTCAACTCCGCGCTCGACAACCCGATCAACTTCTTCACCGCCCAGGGCCTGTCGAACCGCGCCAGCGACTTGAGCAACCTGCTCGACTCGATGTCGACCGCCATCAACACCATCCAGGCGGCCAACAACGGCATCACCTCGATCACCAAGCTGGTGCAGTCGGCCCAGGCGCTGGTCAGCCAGGCGCAGCAGACCTCCGACACGACGGTCCGCGCCGGCCTTGCCACCCAGTTCAACGCCATCCGGACCCAGATCGACCAGCTCGCCGGCGACTCGGGCTTCAACGGCATCAACCTGCTCGACAGCACGAACAGCACCAACCTCACGGTCGATGCTGAACGAAACCGGCACTTCGAGCGTCACCGTCACCGCCGTCGACTTCACCACCGCCGGCGGCCTGCGATCAACAACGCGGCCAACAACTGGGCCGGCGCCGCCGACATCACGCGCGGCCAGCACCGACCTGACCGCCGCGTTGACCACGCTGCGTTCGCAGTCCCAGGCGTTCGGCTCGAACCTGTCGACCGTGCAGATCCGCCAGGACTTCACCAAGGCGATGATCAACACGCTGCAGACCGGCTCGGACAGCCTCACGCTCGCCGACTCAACGAGGAAGGCGCCAACCTGCTGGCGTTGCAGACCCGCCAGCAGCTGTCGACCACCGCCCTGTCGCTCGCCTCGCAGGCCAGCCAGGCCGTGCTCCGCCTGTTCCAGCTAAGTCCGAAGCAAGCATCGACAAGCGAAACGGCGGCACGCAAGTGCCGCCGTTTTTCTTTTGCGCCGCATCCGGCACCGGCCACGGCGCATTTCGTTACAATTAAGTGATCCGAAAGGCTTTGCTAACGCTTTATCAACCTTAACAGATCATTCTCCGCCAACGACCGCTCGCGGTGAGCGGGCAGTATTCGTTTGGCGGAGTTTAGGTCATGAGTGACATTGTTCTACGGCCGGCGTGCGGTCCAACCTGCTGCAATTGCAGAAAACGGCGGACTTGATCACCAACACCCAGACCAAGCTTGCCACCGGCAAGCGGGTCAATTCGGCCCTCGACAACCCGATCAACTACTTCACGGCGCAGGGCCTGACAATCGCGCCAGCGATCTGAGCAACCTGCTCGACTCGATGTCGAGCGGCATCAGCACGATCCAGGCCGCCAACAACGGCATCACCTCGATCACCAAGCTGGTGCAGTCGGCCCAGGCCCTGGTCAGCCAGGCGCAGCAGACCACCGACACCACGGTCCGCGCCGGCCTCGCCACCCAGTTCGACGCTCATCCTCGGCCAGATCGACCAGCTCGCCGGCGACTCCGGCTTCAACGGCATCAACCTGCTCGACAGCGCCAACAGCGCCAACCTGATGGTCACGCTGAACGAAAGCGGCACCTCGACCGTCACCATCACCGCCGTCGACTTCACCGTCGACCGGCCTCGCCATCAACAACTCGACCAACAACTGGGCCGCCACCGCCGACATCGCGCTCGCCAGCACCGACCTGACCACCGCTCTGACCACGCTGCGCTCGCAGGCCCAGGCGTTCGGCTCGAACCTGTCGACCGTGCAGATCCGCCAGGACTTCACCAAGGCGATGATCAACACGCTGCAGACCGGCGCCGACAACCTGACGCTCGCCGACACCAACGAGGAGGGCGCCAACATGCTGGCCTTGCAGACCCGCCAGCAGCTCTCGACCACCGCGCTGTCGCTCGCCTCGCAGGCCAGCCAGGCCGTGCTGCGGCTGTTCCAGTAACGCGGCTCGGCGGGCGGCCGATCCGGCCCGCCGCGGCTCGCTCGCCTCATATCCGCCGGATGGCGTTTGCACCCCGCAAACGCCATTTGCGCTTCAAGCGGCAGCCAGCAGGAGAGGACGACATGGCGCTCAAGGTCGAACTCAAGCCCAACGAACGCATCCTGATCGGCGAATCCGTCATCACCAATTGCAACCAGCGCTCCTGGCTGGTGATCGAGGGCACGAGCCCGATCCTGCGCGAAAAGGACATCCTGACGGCCGACGCGCGCCGACACGCCGGCCAAGCGCATCTATCTGGCGGTGCAGCTGATGTACACGTCGCGCGACCCCCGCGCCCACCACGAGGTCTATTTCGCGCTGGTGCGCCAGATCGTGCAGGCGGCGCCCAGCACCTGGGGCTATGTGGAAAATATCAATAATCAAATCTTAACAGGCAACCTGTACAAGGCTTTGAAAGAAGCCAAGAAATTGATTGCGTACGAAGAGGAGCTGCTGCAGAATGCGAAGCGCGGCGCAAGCCTACAAAAACGTGGCAAGGCAAATCGTCAAACCCGCGTGAGCTTGAGGCGACGCTGCTGCTGCAGGCCGCGGCCCGGCTGCAGTCGGTGCACGACTCCTGGGACGAGAAACAGAGCCCAGCTCGACGAGGCGCTGCTCTACAACCGCAAGCTCTGGTCGGTCTTCCTCACCGAGATGACCGACGCCAACAATCCGATGCCGAAGGACGTTCGCCAGAACGTCGCCAACCTCGGCCTGTTCGTCATGAACCACACCGTCACGGTGATGACCGATCCGCGGCCCGAGCATCTCGGCTCGCTGATCAGCATCAACCGCGAGATCGCGGCGGGCCTGCTCGGCACGCGCCTGAGCTCCGGCATCGCGCCAAAACAAAAGCCCCGCGGCATGCCGCGGGGCTTTTTGCTTTGCGCAGCGCCGTCGGCTGCTCACAGATACTTCAGGATGCTGGTCTGCAGCAGCATCGCCGTGGTCTGCAGCGTGGCCTGCAGGCTGGTCTGCAGCGACAGGATCTGCGCCGCGACCTGTTCGGTCGGCGCGCCCTCGACGCTCTGCAGCAGGTTCTGCAGCGTCGTGTTGGTCTGGTCGTGGCGGTCCTTGGCGTCGTTGAGCGCGACCTGGGCGCCGGCGAGCTGGCCCGCGATGTCGGACACCTTCTGCTGGTTGGGCGCGCCGTCGAGAGCCGCGCCGACGCGCTGGCTGCAGCGCCGCGTATTGCGCCTTCGCCGTTGGGATCGGAGCCCGAGAACTGCGTCGCCGCGAACACCGCGAGGCTCTGCACCGCGATGCGGAGGCCCTGCTCGTTGGCCCGCGCGCCATAGGCCACGGCCAGCGACTGGTCGACCCGGGCAAGCGCGGTCGAGCGCGGATCGTCGGTGGCGTTGTCGCCGGTGTACCAGGCCACCGTGTTGGCGGCGGTGCCGTCGACCAGCGCGGTCGCGGTGTCGAACGGCGGCCCGTCGACGCGCTGCGGCGGATGGCTGGCGTCGGTGTTGAAGAAATCGTTGCCGGCCGCGACCGCGGAGGCCGCCGCCAGCTCGGTGTTGGCCAGCGTGCCGAGGCTCTGGGTCAGCGCGGCCTGCAGATTGGTCGCGGTGGCCGTCGGCGTCGCGCCGATCGTGAACTGGCCGGGCCCGGCGTCGCCGAGCGTCGTGGCGGTCAGCGTCAGATCCTGGCTGCGTGCCGTCCGGCAGCGTGAAGCTGAACTTGATGGTGTCGCCGCGGTTCGGATTGGTCGCGCCGAGATCGACCGACATCGTCGCCGGCGCGCCGGCCGGCGGGGTCACGGTCGCGCCCGCGATAGTCGTGGTCGCGCCGACGAGCTTGAAGCCGAACGGCGACACGGCATCCTCGGTCAGCGACACCGAGGTCGCGCGTCGGCGCGCCGACGACCAGCCGGCCGAGGCCGCTGGCGCCGAGATCGGCCTGCCTGCGCTCGTCGATGACCTGCTTGAGGCCGGCCTTGACGCCGTCGCCGTTGAGGATGTGATCGGTGGTGTCGACCGGCTGCCTGATCGACGGTGCGGCCGGAGAACAGGTAGCGCCCGTCGGCGGCGGTGTTGAGCATGCCGACGAGCGAATCGAGCGTGTCCGTCGGCGTTCTTCTGGTCCTGGGTCTGGGTGCCGCCGTGCAGCGCGAACTGCGACTGCAGGATCGAGCTCTTGCTCTGCTGCGACGACGCTGTCGAACTGCGACAGCGCGGTCTGCATCAGGTCGAGCCGCACGCCGACCTGGGTGATGGTGCGACTGATAGCCCGCAGATGGCGGAGAGCTGCGAGCGCAGGCCGACCGTCAGGCCGCGATCGAGGCCGAGGCCCGCATAGGTCGTCGGATTTCTTGCCGGTGCCGAGCTGGCGCTGCAGGTCGTCGAGCTGGTTGCGCATGTCGCGCAATCGACTGCAGCGACAGCGCAGAAGCTCCGCCGATACCCGTCAACGCCATAACATCCTCACATCTTCATCAGCATGTCGAGCATGTCCCGTGACCGCCGACATCACCCGCGCGTTGGCGCCATAGGCGGTCTGCAGCGTGATCAGATTGGCCATTTCCTGGTCGACATTGACGCCGGCGGCGTCATTGAAGCGCTGCTGCAGCGCATTGACCACCACGTCCTGGCCCTGCGACAGGCTTGATGCGTTGGCGGCCGCTTCGCCCTGCATGCTCAGCACTTGCCGCAGAAATCCGGCGACTTTGCCGGTGAACGGCGAGGCCGCGTTGCCGAGGCCGGTGTTCGGCCGAAAAGGCGAAGATGCGTGCCGGTCAGCTGGTTGTAGATGAAATTCGGACGGGTCGGGTCGCCGGTCGCCGTGCCGGGCCGTAGAGCACGAGCTTGGAGGGATCGCCGAGCAGCGCCGGATTGACGGCGATGCGGCCGGCAAAGCCGAGTGCTCTGCGCGCCGATGGTAGTGATCGCACCGGTGAACGGATTCGACGCCGTCGGTGAACAGCGGCAACCGCGGCGCTGCCGCTGGCGAGCGCCGTCGCCGTCTGCGTGGCCGAAAGCGCGATCGACGTCGTGCTGTTGGCGCGCGCCGTCGTCGAGCACCTGCAGCGTCGTGCCGGACGGATTGGAGAACTGCAGCGCTGCCGCCGAACTGCGCGTTGAGCTGGGTCACGACCGAGGCAAGCCCGCCGGAAAAATCGACGCCGAACACCTCGTCGTTCGGATCGGCGGTCGCGCCGTCGTCGAGCGGCAGCGCCGACGGATCGTCGACCCGAACGATGCTGACGTTGTGCTGCGTGTTGGTGGCGGTGTCGGTGTAGGTCAGGTTGATGCGATTGCCGTTGAGCAGCCCCGCGGTGTCGATGTCGAAAACCGCTCTGCGCGCCGGACGATGGCCACTGGCCGTCATGGTGTCGTTCGACAGCGCCTGCGCCATCGTCGCGGCGAGGCCGTCGAGCTGGTTCTGCGCCTGCACCAGCACGTGGTCGCGCATGTCGAGAAAGGCGGCGATCTGGCCGGACCGGATCGATTGTTGGCGATCAGATCGATCGACGTCCCGCCAGGCGACACGAGCGTCAGCGTGCCGAGATTGCTTTTGGCGGGATCGGCGTCCCACAGCGTCGTCGGCGTTGACCGTGCCCTGGGCATTGAACGCCAGCTGCGAGGCCGTCGGCGCCGACCAGCTGGATGCCGGAATTGGTGAAAACGTTGATCTGGTTCCGGTTGTCGGTGACGACCCGGATGTCCATCAACTGCGAAAGCTGATCGATGTAGCTGTCGCGCTGGTCGGCGCAGCGCCGCATCGGAGGCAGTTGGTAATCGCCGCTGCCGGCAAGCTGCGCGTTGAGATCGGCGATCTGCTGCATCGCGTCATTGGCGGTGGCGACGGCGTCGGCGAGGCCGCCTTCGGCGTCGGCTGCGCAGCGCCTGGATGTCGGCGGTCATGCTGTTGAGCGTCTGCGCCAGAACCTGCGCGTTGCTCAGCACAAGACTGCGCGCCGCCGTCGAATCCGGGCTCGTCACCAGCGACTGCACGGCGCTCGGTGAAAGTTGTTGAAGACGGTTTCAAGCGACGAGCGGAGCCGGGGTCGCCGTAGATCCCCTGCAGCTGCGAATAGAAGTTCGCGCGCAGAGTCGGCATAGGCGCCGCCGGAGGTTTCGGTCCGGAGCTGGCGCTGGATATACTGATCGAGCTCGCGGTTGATCGCCGACGACGCGAACGCTGGCGCCGGCGTCGCTCGCTGTCGACGTCGCAAGGTGCAGCGTCTTGCGGACATAGCCCGGCGTCTGCGCGTTCGCCACGTTGGAGGCGATCAGCGACATCCCGGCCTGCGTCGCCTTCAGGCCGGACAATGCCGTGTTGAGGGCCTGGGTGATACTCATCGGGCGTTATGACTCATGACCGCTGTCCGCGCAGCGTCACCGCAGCATGTTCAAGAGATCCTGAACCATCTGATTGCTGGTCGTGATCACCTTGGTGTTGGCCGAATAGGCCTGCTGGGTGACGATCAGCTTGGTGAACTCGTCGGCGATGTCGGTGTTGGAGCCTTCGAGCGAGGAGCCGACGATCTTGCCGGGCGCATTGTAGGTCGGCGGGCCGGACTCGTCGGTGGCGACGAAGGCGCCGCCGTCGATGCGCTTGAGGCCGTCGACGCCGTTGAAGTTGGCGAGCGTGATCTGGGCCAGATCGATGGTGCGGCTGTTGGAATAGGTGCCGACCACGCGGCCCTTGTCGTTCACCGAAACCGATTGCAGCACGCCGGCCGGAAAGCCGTTCTGCTGGAGCGCGTTGACCTGCACGTTGCCGTTGGGATCGGCGAATTGGGTGAGGCCGGTCGCGCCGTGCTGGAGCACGACGTTGCCGAGCGAGACGCCGTCGACGACGACGCCGGTCAAGTGTCACGATCGGGACCGCCGGCGTCATCTGACCGTTGGCGGCGAAGGTGTAGTCGGTGCCGACGTTTTGCCACGCCACCGCTGGCTCCGGTGGCGGTCGAATCGGTCTGATAGAACAGGTTCCAGGTGTCGGTGCCGCCGTAGAGCGAGCTGTCGGTCTTGGCCCAGCGCAGTTGCACGTTCACCGGCGAGCCCGAAACGTCATAGGCGGTGATGGCGCCGCCGCTGACCGAATCCTTCAGGAACGTGCTCACGTCGTTGGCGACCACGGTGCCGGTCCCGGCGACCGTCGGATCGACGCTGTAGTTGAGGGATTGAGCAACTCCGACTTCGGGATGCCGGTGTCGTGGTCGGCCGTCAGCGGGTAGCTTGCCAGGTTGGCCTGGTATTGGATCTGGGTCGTTGGCTGCGCCGGCAGGAAGCCTGAGTTGAACTTCAGCAATGTCGGCACGCTGCCGACCAGGTTGCCGGTCGTCGGATCGACCGGAATGCCCATCAGGTAATAGCCGGCGCCGTTGACCAGATAGCCGTTCTTGTCGGTCGAGAAATCGCCGCGCCGTGTGTAGAGATCGACGCCGTCGAACACCGGCAGGTTGTCGGCGAAGCTTGCGGGCTTTTCGACCACGAAGAAGCCCTGGCCGTTGATCGCCATGTAAGTTCCGACCGAGGCGTTCTGGATGTCGCCCTGCACGCTGTTGGTCGAGCGCGAGTTGGCGATCACGTTGCCGGCGAGCTGCTTGCTTGGAATGTTGTCCGGGATCAGGTCGACGAAACTCGTATCTTCCCGCTTGAAGGCGGTGGTCTGCGAGTTGGCGATGTTGCCGGAGATGTTTTCGAGCGCGAAGGACTGCGCGCGCATGCCGGTGACGGCGGTGGTGAGGGCGCCGAAAATTCCCATAACTCGTCTCCACTTTGCGACAGGCCGCAAACGCAAAACGCGCCGCTGGCCGCAATACCGGTGCAGGCGGTGCAAGCCCCGCGCCAGATTAAAAATATTTATATTTCAGATAGTTATGAGTATTTAGCCGGCCGGATGCCGGGCAGGATACGCCGCCTCCCGGCAAAATTTACCGGGCACGGGCACGGCCGGCCAGCACCGTCAGGCGGGCCCTGTGCCGGCCGCCGGCCGAAACGTCAGCGCGACGCCGTTCATGCAATAGCGCAGCCCCGTCGGCTTCGGCCCGTCCTCGAACACATGGCCGAGATGACCGCCGCAGCGGCGGCAATGCACCTCGGTGCGCGCCATGAGCAGCGAGCGGTCGGTCGACGTCTCGACCGCGTTCGGCAGCGGTTGATAGAAGCTCGGCCAGCCGGTGCCGCTTTCGAACTTCGTCTCGGACGAGAACAGCGGCAGGTCGCAGCCGGCGCAGGCGAAGGTGCCCGGGCGCTTCTCGCCGTTGAGCGGGCTGCTGTAGGGCCGCTCGGTGGCTTCGTGGCGCAGCACCTTGTAGGCCTCGGGCTTGAGCAGGCGGCGCCATTCGTCATCGCTTTTGACAACCTCGAAGGTGCCGGCCCTGGCGTCCGGTCCCTGCGTCCACCACAGCGCCGCCAGCACCGCAACGCTGCCGCCGCCGACGAGCCAGGCGCGGCGCGTCATGGTCTCGACCACGGTCGATTTCGAACCGGTTTTGTAAGGTTCAGGCATACAGCATTCCTTGCGACTTTCCTCGAAAGTGCCGTCATCCCTCATACTTCAGGCGGAAGGCAGGCGGTGGTCACAACAAGTCACGATCCCGCGACCATGGCACGGCGCTTGCCCCGTGCATCGGCGCCATCCTAGTGTCCGGCATTGATTTCGTAAGGAGAATCCATGCGGTTTGAAGGCACCAGCGCCTATGTCGCGACCGACGACCTCAAGGTCGCGGTCAACGCCGCGATCACGCTCGAGCGTCCCTTGCTGGTCAAAGGCGAGCCCGGCACCGGCAAGACCGTGCTGGCGCTGGAGATCGCCAAGAGCCTCAACGCGCCGCTGATCGAATGGCACGTCAAATCGACCACCAAGGCGATGCAGGGCCTCTACGAATACGATGCGGTGTCGCGACTGCGCGACAGCCAGCTCGGCGACGAGCGCGTGCGGGACATCCGCAACTACATCAAGCGCGGCAAATTGTGGGACGCCTTCGTCGCCGAGGAGCGGCCGGTGCTGCTGATCGACGAGATCGACAAGGCCGACATCGAATTTCCCAACGATCTGCTGCTCGAGCTCGATCGCATGGAGTTCTTCGTCTACGAGACCGGCGAGACGGTGAAGGCGCGGCGGCGGCCGCTGATGATCATCACCTCCAACAACGAGAAGGAGCTGCCCGACGCGTTTCTGCGCCGCTGCTTCTTCCACTACATCCGCTTTCCCGATGCCGACACCATGCGCGCGATCATCGATGTGCATTTTCCCGGCATCAAGCAAAGGCTGGTGTCGGAAGCGCTCAAGCTGTTCTACGAGGTGCGCGATGTGCCGGGGCTGAAGAAAAAGCCTTCGACCTCCGAACTGCTCGACTGGCTGAAGCTCTTGATGGTCGAGGACATCGGCCCGGAGATTTTGCGCGAGCGCGATCCGAAGAAGCTGATCCCGCCGCTGCACGGCGCGCTGCTCAAGAACGAGCAGGACGTGCACCTGTTCGAGCGGCTGGCGTTCATGGCGCGGCGCGAGGGGCGCTAACCGGCCGGGCCGTCCTCGGGCGGCCGTCGGGCCGGTGCATTAGGGCCGCTCTTTCTCCGCTTGCCGCGCTTCCGCTTCATAAAGCCGGGCACATCTGGCGGCGCAACCTCCTCCACCACGCCGGAAGAACCGTAGGTCACCTCCGGCAAGGCGGCCGGGGTCGCCTCGGCAACGGCGGGCGGCATCGCGGCGCCGGCGGACGGCGCCTCGGGCCCGACTTGCGCCTCGATTCGCGGCGCGATGACCGGCTCCGCAACAGGAGGAATCACAGGCGCGATGGCCGGTTCAACGACCAGCGCGACAACAGATTCGACGGCCGCGGGCGGCGCGTCCGGCACGACCGGAGACGGCGCTGCGGCCGCAGCCTCCTCCTGAGCTTTGGCCGCCGCGGCGCGCCGCCGTCTGGCGTCGCGGGTGCGCGCCAGCACGCCCGCAAACATCTCGCGCGCATCATGCGACCAACCGGACACCTGCCGCACGGTGCGGCCGAGCGCGCCGCCGGCCCACACCAGGGCGAACGGCGAGAACATATGCCAGGCCCGGTCGTTGTCGACAATGGCGCGCGCCAACATCTCGCCGCCCATCGCGGTGGCGGCAAGACCATGGCCGCCAAAGCCGCCGAGCAGCCAGAGACCCGGCGTGATTTCACCGATCTGCGGCATGCCGTGCACGGTGTGGCCGGCGATGCCGATCCAGGTCTGCTCCGCCGTGATGCCGCGAAGCGCCGGATAGGTCTGCCTAATCCGGCGAACGAGCGCATTGGCCTCCTGCTGCGGCGTGCCGAGCCGGACGGTACTCCGACCGGACCACATCAGGCGGCCGTCGACGACGCGATGGTGATGACCGATGAGCCCGGCTTCGTCGCTCGCGGCGCCAGGAAAACGGATCGCCTCATGCAATGCGTCGCTGAGCGGCGCGGTGACGACGACGCTGGTGAAGATCGGCAACAGCGTCTCGGCGAACTGCGGCACGAGCTCCGTCATATGTACGTTGCCGGCCAGCACCACATGGGCCGCACGAACGCGGGAATGGTTGGTGACGACGCGCTTGCGCACGCCCGCCGGATCGATCTCCAGCGCCAGGGTGTCTTCGAAGATGCGGACGCCGGCGGCTTCGGCCGCCGCCGCCAGGCCGAGCGCGTAATTGAGCGGATGCAGACTGAATCCGTGGGGATAATGCAGGCCATGAAAATAGCGCTGCGAATGCAGCGCCTCGCGCACCCGGTCGGCCGGCCACGGCTCGACCGTGGCTCCGAACTCGCCGGCCATGAGCGCGGCTTCATGCGCCAGCGCGCGGGTGTTGTCGGTTTTCGACACGTGCAGCCAACCGGTTTCGGAGAGCGCCGCGCCCGGCATATCGCGGGCGGCGTTGCGGACATATTCGGCGCCCGCCACGGAACGCGCCCACAGTTCCTTGGCTTGCGCGAGGCCGACGCGCTCGATCAGCGCGTCCGCGCTCACCGAAAACCCCGGCAGCACGACGCCTGTGTTGCGGCCCGAGGCGCTCCAGGCGACGCTCTTGGCCTCCAGCACCACGACCGACCAGCCGTGCCGGGCGACCTCGCGGGCGACGGTGAGGCCGGCAAGTCCCGCGCCGATGACGCAAAGGTCGATGTCGAGTTCGACGGTGAGCCGAGTGCGCGCCGGACCTTCC
Source organism: uncultured Alphaproteobacteria bacterium (assembly GCA_963850885.1). GTDB lineage: Bacteria > Pseudomonadota > Alphaproteobacteria > Rhizobiales > Xanthobacteraceae > Z2-YC6860. Next base: position 80,903 of record CAWKOD010000002.1, read on the forward strand.
ATCCGGGTCGCGGCATGCCAGTTCGACCCATAGGCCTTCGGTTCGGCGGTCAGCATTGCGCCTCAATCACAGAGCGGTGGATTCAACCGGATCATGATCTAAACTGCTAGCGACAATTCGGCGTCAGGAAAAGTCCCAGGAAAAGCGCGGAGAATTCATGCGTCGCCTGCTGCTGTTGCGCCATGCCAAGGCCGAACGCTTGCAACCGGGCGGGCGCGACCAAGACCGCGTGCTGGCGGCACGTGGACGCGCCGACGCCAAGACGCTCGGCGCTTATCTGGCGCGGCATGCCTTTATCTCCGATCGCGCCGTGGTTTCGACCGCGGCGCGGACTCGCGAGACCTGGACGCTGCTCGCCGCGGCGATGGGCCAGGCTCCGCCGGCAAGCTTCGAGGAACGCCTCTACGATGCATCGCCGGAGACCATCCTCCAGGCGGTAAAGGAGACCGGGCCCGACACCGGCACGCTGATGGTCATCGGCCACAATCCCGGGCTTCAGGAGCTGGCGGCGATGCTGGTCGCCTCGGGCGACATCGAGGCGCGAGAGCGGCTCGGCCGCGCGTTTCCCACCTCGGCGCTGGCCGTGATCAGTTTCGCGGTGGAGAGCTGGAAGGGCGTTCACCTGCGTGGCGGCCGGCTGGAGCATTTCGTGACGCCAGGGTGGCTGGCGGCGGCGACAGACTAGGGTCCCTTGGTCCTGGCAACGTCAGCGGACGGCTTTGAGCCTTTGGCGAACAGAGTCCAGCCTCTCACGCAATACAATGTATCGCCCACGAAGTGAACCCGCGAACGCCGCTGCAATACCAAATGTTGTACGGAACCAATCCACGTTAAAGGCAAAACATGAAAACTCAAATCACAGTTAGCAGCGTCGCCATACTGGCGCTCGTCGTGCTCACAAATGCCGTTGACGCGCGCGTCGTGAGCGGTTCGAGTATGTCCTCGTCTCGCCCATCGAACGTCATCCACAGCAATGCATCGTCACTCGGCTCGTCGAATGGCATCAAGCACATGCGCAAATTCAACGAAGACGGCCAGGATGATCCACCGCCCAAAAAGACCACTCAAGGCGGCTCGACCAATGGAAATTCAGGCTCCGGATATGGCAGCGGCCCGAGGTTTTACGGGGATTGCGGCAGGTATGGTTATCATCCGCATCCGCACTACGGCGACAACGGCCCTCCGCTTGCATGCAAAGGCCGGCCTAGCTGACCGGTATTACGGCCACTGATTTGCGCCCGCGCAGTGCTCGGCATTGCGCGGGCTGCTGCCACAAAACTTCGGTGAGCCACTTCATAGGCGACGAGCAAGCGACAAAGTTGGGGCGTCTGCCATTGGCAGGAAGCGGACATCAACGCATGTTGTTCCCACGTCCGCTTTCAGCAGGGGTACAGCAGACTTCGCGAATTTATAAGTTTACTCCTGGACTTTCGGCAGCACGTCGGCCGGAATTTCCTCGGGGCGATAGCGGCCCGGCCGGTTGCGGTAGAAATACGTGCCGAGCTGATAGGCGAACACCAGGAAAAATATCGCGACCACCACCATCGGCGCCCATTGATCGAAGCTCGTCGCGCGCACCAGCAAGCCGCCGGTCGCGACCAGAACAGCGCCGAATACCACGACGCCGACCCAGTAGGTCGCAAACGGCAGCCCGGTCGAGAACCTTGCCGGAGCGCCAGCGGCGGCGAGGCGCCGGTGCAACTCGACGATGAAGGCTCCATAGGCCGCATCCAGCCGCTGCTGCTCCATGATGCTGCGCCAGGACACCGACACGATCTGAATTTTCGGATTGCCGGGCGACCAGATCTCGGTGATGAAGCGGTGCGACTGCATCGTCACCGGCCGGTACGTCAGGCGGACCGCGCGGATCGTGTCGTAGCGGATGCGGCCCGAGCGGCGGCCGACCTGCCATTCCAGCGCGTCGGACTTCAGCGTGAACTGGCACAGGGAGCCGATCAGCGACGCCTTGAAGGCATAGGTCGGGTCGCTGGACGGTTCGTCCGCAATGTCTGAGGTCGCAATGTCGGAAGTCATGGCGTCATTGTGCCGGGCCCCCGTGACGCAAGCAATCTTTCGCCGCTGGCAATTGGCGCCGCCACGCTCCATATGGAGTCCATGCGGATCGTGTTCGGCCTGATCGTGATCGCACTGATGGCGCTGCTCGGCGCCTCGCTGTTCTATGCCTATGGCATCTGGACGGCGCTGGGCGCAGCCGACATGCCGGGCTGGATGTATGCAGCTATGGCGGGCGGCGTGGTGTTTTCCTTCCTGGTCGGCGGCGGCCTGATGGGGCTCGTGTTCTATTCCAGCCGGGCCGGCTACGACGACGACGCCGCTCACAACGACAACAGCTAGGGCGTGCAGTCTAAGTCGAGCAATCGAACCTGCTGGGCGCGCTATTCCCCGAAAGCCGAAAAGTCATTGCATCATGCTATAAGCGACATCACGCCTTCACTCGATCACTTCGTCAGCGCGGGCGAGTAGCGACGGGGTCACAGCCAATCCAAGCGTCTTGGCGGTCTTGATGTTGATGACAAGCTCGAACTTGGTCGATTGCATGACGGGCAGGTCAGCGGGTTTTTCGCCTTTCAGCACCTTGGCGGCATAGATACCGCCCCGGCGGCATGCATGGTTACGGTCCGTTCCGTAGGTAATGAGGGTGCCAGAAACCAATCACGGTCGCGGTTTGCACCAGATCATGCAGCAACTCCAGCCGCTTCGCCCCTAACGTGGTCACAAAAAAGCTGATGCCGGTGATACCGATTCAGGCTGGAAACGAGCCCCACTCGAATGGAGTCGCCGCCATTGGAAAAAACGATTGGGATCGTAGCGGTGGCTGCTTTCGCTGCAACTGCTGACGCTGTCCCGCCGATTGCGAGGATAACGCTCACACGGCGGTTCATTAAATCAGTCGCCAAGGCGGGCAGCAGGTCATATTGGCCATCTGCAGAACATCCCTCGATCGTTACGTTGCGGCCTTCGACATAACCGGTTTCGCTAAGCGCCGCACGGCGGCAAGTTCGCGGTCGTCGAACTGATTGCCACTCAGCAATCCAATGACTGGCATCGCGGACTGTTGCGCACGCGCTTGGTGGGGCCATGTGATCGTTGCGCAGCCGACCATTGCTATGCACTCACGCCAATTCATGTCCATCCTCAAGCTTAGGAACACATCGTAACTGCTCTGATTGCGATACCGGAAGGCCCCAATGATGACCGTTTTGAGCGGCGAGATCATCGAGCCAGTGACCGCTTTCTCTTCCTTTCGTTCAGGACTAATCCGTCTTGCTCTCGATCGTGTCGATCCGGCGCAGCTCCGGGAACAGCTTCATCCAGAGCAGCGCTACGACGATGGCGCCGACGCCCCCCACCAGCACCGACGTGAACGCACCGAACAGGGCGGCCACGGCGCCCGCGCGGAATTCGCCGAGCGTGCCCGAGGTGCCGGTGAACATGAAGTTCACCGCCAGGACCCGGCCGAGCATCTCGTGCGGCGTCCGCGTCTGCACCAGCGAATGGCGGATCACGACGCTGACGGCGTCGCCAGCGCCGTAGATCGCGAGCGCCAGGATCGAGAGCACGAGCGAGGTCGAGAACGCAAACGCCACGGTGGCTAAGCCGAACGCGGCGACCGCGATGAACAGCACATGGCCGACGCGTTTCTTGATCTGGTGATGCGCGAGCCAGACCGAGATCGCGAGCGCGCCGATCGCCGGCGCCGAACGCAGCAGGCCGAGGCCCGACGGGCCGGTGACGAGGACATCCTTGGCATAGATCGGCAGCAGCGCCGTCACGCCGCCGAGCAGCATGGCGAACAGGTCGAGCGAGATGGCGCCGAGGACCACCGGGTTGTGGCGGATGTAGCGAAAGCCCGCGAACACCGCCTCGACGGTGACCGGCTTCTTGTCCGGCGGCGTGCTTTGCATCTGGATGAAGCTGACCAGGATGCTCGCCAGCACGAACACCGCCGTGCAGGTCAGATAGACCGTGCTGGCCCCGAATACATAGAGCAGGCCGCCGATCGCCGGCCCGCAGATGATGGCGGTCTGGCTCGCGGTGGACGAGGCCGCGATCGCGCGCTGCAATAGCTCCGGCGGCACGATGCCCGGCACCAGCGTGTGCATGGTCGGGGTTTCGAAGGCGCGCGCGGTGCCGCTGACAAACAAGATCGCGAGCATCACGTCGCGGTTGAGGAAGCCGCCCAGCGTCCCGAACGCGAAGGCCGCCGCGGCGAGCGCCTTGACAACCTGACAGGTTCCAACGACGACGCGGCGGTCGTAACGGTCGGCGATGTGGCCGATCAGAGAGTCCCAGCACCACCACCGGGAAGAACTGCACCAGGCCGACGAGGCCGAGATCGAAGGCGCTGCCGGTCAGCTCATAGATTTGCCAGCCGACCGCCACCGCCTGCATCTGATAGGCGCCGTTGGTTGCCGTGCGGGCGCACCAATAGGCCACGAACGAGCGGTGTTCGAGCAGCGCGGGCGGCCGGGCGACGAAGCTTTCGGGTGGCGTGGACATGGGTGCGCGCCTTCATAGCGCGCCCCTCGACTGTCACCAACAGCCGTTCGGATAGCTCCTGGAATGCTTTATTGCTCGACCTTGACGTTCGCCGTCTTGATGACCTTGTGCCAGGTCTCGATCTCGGCCTTGATGAACGCCGCGGTCTCGGCCAGCGACGCGATCGACACCTCGGCCGACAAGGTTTCCAGGCGCTGCTTCACGGCCGGATCGCTCAAGGCCTCGTTGATGTCGGCGTGGAGCTTGTTGACGATCGTCTGCGGCACCTTCGGCGGCGCCACCAGCGCAAACCACGTCACCACGACGAAGCCCGGCACGGTGTCCTTCACGACCGGAACCCCCGGGAACGCATCCAACGGCTTCTCGGTCGCCAAGCCCAGCGCCCGGATGGTGCCGCCCTTGATGAGCTGGCCGGCGGCGCCGACATTGTCGAAGGCGACTTCGACGTTGCCGGCGACGAGATCCTGCACCGCCGGCGCCGAGCCGCGATAGTGGATGTGCTGAAACTTCACTCCCGCCATCTGCTGGAACAGCTCCGACGTCAGATGCGAGGTGGTGCCGATGCCCTGCGTCGCCGAGTTCAGCTCGCCGGGATGCGCCTTGGCATAGGCGACGAAGTCGGCGACGGTCTTGACGTCCTTCAGCTTGGGCGAATTGGTCAGGATCGCGTTCGGCACCTTGCCCATGACCGCGAGCGGAATGAACTGCGCCGGATCGAACGGCAGCTTGGCGTAGAGATTCTGGTTGATGACGAGCGGCGGCGGCGGCGACGCAAACAGCGTGTAGCCGTCCGGATCGGAGTGGAATGCGGCCTCGGCCCCGACGTTGCCACCGGCGCCGGCGCGGTTCTCGATGATGACCGCCTGCCCCCATTTCTTCGCCAGGAAATCGGCGACGATGCGCGGCATGGCGTCGGCGGTGCCGCCGGGCGGGAACGGCACGATGATCTTCACGGTGCGGGTTGGATAATCCTGCGCGGCGACGCCGCCCGACAGCGCGACGATGGCAACAAGCGCCGCGCCGATGTCGGCGAACCAACGAGTCATGACCTGTCTCCCAATTTCCACGCCCGGATGAAACAAGTTAAACGCTTGCGCCGCCGGTTTCCAGATTGCGCGCCGAATGGCCGCATGCGCCGCCGTCAGCCGAAGAAACGGCCGAGATCAATTCCGCATGCAAGGGCGTTTGACAGCATTGCCGTCACGCGACACCCTCGCGCACCATTGCCGCCGGGAAACGCCATGCAACCGCACGAACGTCTCGCCTTCTCCGCCATCGATAGCCGCCCGCCGCTGAAACTGCCGGACGGCTTGCGGCTCATCCTCTGGCCGCTGCTATCGCTCGAGCAGTGGGACATCGCGCGGCCGATGGCGCGGATGGTGATCACGCCGCCGCAGGGCCAGCCGATGCTGCCCGATCATCCGAACTGGAGCTGGCACGAATACGGCATGCGGGTCGGCTTCTGGCGGCTGAAGAAGGTGTTCGAACGGCTGCAGATGACGCCGACCGTCACCGTCAACGGCCGCGCCTGCGAGGCCTATCCGCAGGTGATCCAGGCGGTCGCCGACGCCGGCTGGGAGTTGAACGCCCATGGCTACGACCAGATCCCGATGCACAAGGTCGAGGACCAGCTCGGCTCGATCAGGAAGGCCGTCGACATCGTCGGCAAGTTCTGGGGCCGGCCGCCGCGCGGCTGGTTCGGGCCGGGCCTGACGCAGACCTTCGACACGCTCGACTATCTGTCGCAGGCCGGCATCGAATATATCGGCGACTGGGTGCTCGACGACGAGCCGGTGACCTTGAAGACCACGCACAAGCCGATGGTCGCCCTGCCCTACAATTTCGAGCTGCATGACATCGTGATGATGGCGCTGCAGAACCACACCTCGGATGAGATGTACCGGCGCTCGATGGACGCGTTCGATTGCCTCTACGCGGAATCCAAGGACCGCGCCAAGATCATGTCGATCGCGGTGCATCCTTATCTGTCGGGGCAGACGCACCGCATCAAGCACGTCGAGCGGACCTTCGAGGAGATTTTGTCGAAGCCCGGCGTCGCCTGCTGGAGCGGCGAGAAAATCCTCGACTGGTATCTCGGCACGCAGAAGGGCAACTCAAAGTGAGCGGCTTCTTCGTCCCGCACGATCTCAAAGCGCCGCTCAAGGGCGCCGCCAGCGGCCCGCTTGCGGGGCTCACCGCCGTGGTCAAAGACATGTACGCCATCGCCGGCGAACGCGCCGGCGCCGGCAATCCGGACTGGCTCGCCAATGCGGGGCCCGCGACAGCGCACTGCACGGTGGTCGAGAAGCTGCTCGCCGCCGGCGCGACCATCACCGGCAAGACGATCTGCGACGAATTCTTCTACAGCGTCGCCGGCATGAACGCTCATTACGGCACGCCGACCAACGTCCGCGCACCGGGGCGCATTCCCGGCGGCTCGTCGAGCGGATCGGCGGCGGCGGCCGCGGCCGGCGCCTGCGACTTCGCGCTCGGCTCCGACACCGGCGGCTCAGTGCGCATCCCGGCTTCGCTGTGCGGGCTCTACGGCATCCGCACCACGCATGGCCGCATCGACACCGAGGGCGTGATGGACATGTCGCCGACATTCGACACGGTTGGCTGGCTGGCGGCGACGGCGGGCATGTTCCGCAAGGTCGGCTCGGTGCTGCTCGGCGGCACAGCGGCGAAAGCGCCGATCCGGAACCTGCTGATCGCCGACGACGCCTTCGAGCAGGCCGACGATCCGGTCGGAGAGCTGTTGCGCGATGCGCTATCCGCGATGGCCGGCCGGCTGCCGAAGCCCCAGCCCATTCGCATCGCCTCCGGCGGCCTCGACCGGACCTTGAACTACTGGCGCGACGCGGTGCGGATCATCCAGGCCTATGAGATCTGGCAGGTGTACGGCCGCTTCGTCGCAGGACAAGCACCCGCGCTTCGGGCCGGGTGTCGCCGAGCGCATGCAGGCCGCGTCGAAAATCACCAAGGCCGAGGCCGACGCCGCCCGGAAAGTCCACGCCGCCGCGCGCGACCACATCTACGCCCAGATCGCGCCCGGCACCATCGTGGCGTTGCCGAGCGCGCCCTGCATCGCGCCGAAGATCGATACGCCGCCGGCCGAGATGGACGCCTATCGCACCCGCGTGATGCGGCTGACCTGCATCGCTGGGCTCGGCGGCCTGCCGCAAGTGTCGATCCCGGCCGGCACCGTTTCGGGCTGCCCGGTTGGCCTGTCGTTCATCGGCTGGGCCGGCGGCGACGAGGCGCTGCTCGATCTCGCCGTGACGCTGTCGCGTTATTGCGGGATCGAGCGCGCGTAGGGCGTGATTCGCGCTTCTAGTCGGCCAGATCGAGCGCCAGGACCGCGGGCGCCAGCAACCAGGACGCGGCCTCGGCGCCGGAGCCGCCGCCGGAAGCCTCCGTCGCGGTTTCGGGCGATCGGTCGCCGATCCACAGCGCGACGCGCCACGCCACCCAATACATCGCGTAGTAGTAAAGCGGGATGAACACCGAGAGCGCCAGCGTCTTGGAATAAGGATCGAGCAGCAGACCGATCCCCACCGCGATGGCCTGACCGGCGATCATGCAGATCACGTAGATCATCAGAATTCGTGCCGTACCGTTGATGTAGTTCATGGCGTCGCCCCTGTTCGAGTACGGGGGAATTGTTCGGGGAGCGTCGCGGGCGCATCAAGAAGACAGAGACAATCCGCCGCAGTGCGCGTTGTCGCGCGACATTGCGCCGCGTTATCGCGGCGTGCTCTGCCGCTTGATCCGCACGATCGCCCGGTCGAGCGCGGACAAAAATTCGGAACGATCGCGCGGCGTAAAGGGCTTCGGTCCGCCGGTGATTTCGCCGGAGCCGCGCAGATCGTGCAGCAGATGCCGGGTGGCCAGCGCCATGCCGATCGAATCCTGGTCGAAGGTCTTGCCGTTCGGCGCGATGACGGCGGCACCGGCCTTGACGCCGCGGCTCGCCAACGGCACGTCGGCGGTGATGACGATGTCGCCCGGGCCGGCGCGCTCGGCGATCCAGTTGTCGGCGACGTCCATGCCGGCGCCCACCACCACGCGCTCGATCCACGGCTCGCGCGGCACCGCGATCGGGCTGTTGCTGACCACATGAACCTTCAGCCCGTGCCGCTCGGCGACGCGGTAGACCTCCGCCTTCACCGGGCAGGCGTCGGCGTCCACATAGATTTCGATCGGCTTGGTCATTTCGGCTTGGCTTTGACGCTGGTCATACCACGATAATCTCTTAAGATACGGCCATTGATCGCTTGTGGGGGGCGCGGCGCAAACCGACGCGGCAGGAGGCGATCTCCGAACACCTTAATCCGAGAGGATGCGTCATGAAGCGTCGTGAATTTCTGAAGTCGGCGGGGCTGGGCATCGCCGCGTCCACCGCGGTCGCAGCGCCGGCCATCGCGCAATCGATGCCCGAGCTCAAATGGCGCCTGACGGCGAGCTGGCCGAAGTCGCTCGACACTTTGTGGGGAAGCTGCGAGGCCTTAGCCAAGTACGTGGCGGAAGCCACCGACAACAAGTTCCAGATTCAAACATTCGCTGCGGGCGAAATCGTGCCGGCCCTGCAGACGCTCGACGCCGTTCAGAACGGCACCGTCGAGATGGGCCACACCGCCTATTATTATTATATCGGCAAGGACCCGACCTGGGCGCTGTTCTGCTCGGCGCCGTTCGGCCTCAACGCCCGCCAGCAGAATGCCTGGTACTACGAGGGCGACGGACAGAAGCTGATCGACGAGTTCGGCGCCAAGTTCAACACCTATAACCTGCTGATGGGCAACACCGGCTGTCAGATGGGCGGCTGGTTCAAAAAAGAGATCAACTCGGTCGAGGACTTCAAGGGCCTCAAGATGCGCATCGGCGGCTGGGCGGGAAAAACGCTTGGCAAGCTCGGCTTGGTCGCGCAGCAGATCGCCGGCGGCGACATCTATCCGGCGCTGGAAAAGGGCACCATCGACGCCACTGAGTGGGTCGGTCCCTATGACGACGAGAAGCTCGGCTTCCACAAGGTCGTGAAGTTTTACTACTATCCCGGCTGGTGGGAAGGCGGCACCACGAACCATTTGCAGATCAATCTCGAAAAGTGGAACGCGCTGCCGAAGAACTATCAGTCGATCGTTCGCGCCGCCGCAACAGCAGTCAACGTCGAGCAACTGGCTCGCTACGATGCCCGCAACCCGCAGGCCCTCAAGCGGCTGGTGGCCAACGGCGTGCAGTTGCGCCCGTTCTCGCAGCCGGTCATGGAAGCCTGCCTGAAAGCTTCGAACGAAGTGAATGCCGAAACGTCCGCGGCCAACGCCGATTTCAAGAAGGTGCTCGCTTCGCAGAACGCCTTCCGCGCCGACGCTTATCTCTGGTGGCAGGTCGCCGAGTATGGCTACGACACATTCATGATTCGCAACCGCACGAAACTATAGGGCGCCCAGACCGGATTCGAGCGGTTGGGGCGCCCGAGGCCGCCGCGCGGCACCGCGATCGCGAGACGCGGTCCCGCGCGGTGTTGAACGCGATGATAGGACGACGTTGCGTGCGTTATTTTGGTTCCCGTGTCCGGTTCCGAACCGACAATCAGTGCGCGTTCTCATCTACTAAAGACGCTGGACTCTAACCATCTAACAACTCTGCCTCTTGCCCCGCACTCAGCCCCCAAGCCCGTGCGGGGCTATTTTTTGAGATGCCTGCGCCGCAAGGCTCAGGCAGGCTCGGCGGTGGGCCTCGAGGTTGAGCACCGAGACATCACAGCGGACGGGTTGCTTCGCCACGTCACGTTCCGTGGGCTCTACGCCAGCCGCACCGCCCAAAAGCCGTTGGTCGCCAAGTTCAAACGCGGCGCTACTTGATCTCTGCCAGCTTTATCCGCGCCGCGATCCGCCGCTGCCCACCAAGAAAGCGAAAGCCGCCGCTCTCGGGAGCGACGGCTCAGACGCTTTGCGGGGAGGAGGAAGTGGCAAAGCGCTGTAACGACTACGCCGTGCGGCTGGATTTAACAGACAGTGCTGACCTCAGTGATTGCAACACCTCGCTGAACATCAAGGCGGTCAACGATGTCACGGCTTCATCAATGTCAGACGGAGCAAGATTGCCCGGCATTTCGTCGGTACCGCCCTGCTCCAGGACGTACCCGCCACCGAACATTGAAAAAACTTGGGTGTTGTGCGTGCTCTGGTGCATTGGAAATGGAAATCTCTCCAGTTCGGTAGTTCCACTATGAGCCCACCGGGCGCAACTTGAAAGTGCGAAAAGTCACAGGTCGAGCGGGCGGTCAGGTCGCCTTCTTTTTCGTGTCCGCGACCCGACGCTGACCCCGCCCGATATCCTCATTTCGACGCGCCGCACAGCACGCCCGGGTTCTACTCGATCCCTTTATCCGCATGCCTGCCCAGAAACGTTGCGGCACTGCGGGCCGCTTCTCTGTCCAGCATCCGCCTTCACGGCCTCCAACCTTCCACATTTTCTTCGTATGCTCGGGAATGACCAGATGGGCCGCGTGGCTGCTGACTATTGCCGGAGGCACGGGCGTCTGTCTTGCCTTGTACGCGCTCGTCGGCCAGGAGATCGTCGGCAATATTGCCGAAACGTTGGCGAGCACACCTCGGCTAAGCAGCACCTCGACCACGCTGGGCCAAGGTTCGGTGGCAGGCGGCGGTGCCGTCGACAAGAACGCAAGCCAACAACCTGGGCCAGTCGGTCCGCAAGGTCCGAAGGGCGAGCCGGGGCTGCGAGGGGAACGCGGCCCACCGGGCGAACGCGGGACGCAAGGCGAACGCGGCCTACCTGGACCACAGGGCGAACACGGCCCGGCTGGACCCCGGGGCGAGCGAGGGCCGCCTGGACCACAGGGCGAACCAGGGCCAGCCGCGAGCGCCCAACCGGGGGCACTCGTGTTGCGCGTTCTTCGTGGCAAGCCGTCGAAGTCGTGCGACGCAGATGAGACGTTGATCAGCGCGTATTGCACCGGCTCGGCCAGCGAAATCCAATCGGCCCCATTTATTATCCCGCCACGAGCAGCGCGATGCATTGGCATCTTCGAGCCGAGCGTCGTGATCACTTGCGCGAAGCTGCCATAAGTCCAACAGCGATGAGATGTTCAAGAGGCCAACTAACCGGCGCTCGGCTTTGGCCCAAAACGGCGGGGCACCACGATGAAGTTGAGCATCCTCAACCCCGACAGATCGTACCGAGCGTGTGCAGCAATCTGACCTTACGGCCCCGGCTGGCTGGGCACGATGGTCGGGACTGTCCGTTCGATGGCTGGCATGTAGGCCGTCTGCAGATTGCTCCAGCTGTTGTAGCCGTACACAATCGCTCCCAGCACCACGGTTACGATGACGGTGAGAAGTATCGCGCCAATGTCGTGGTCGTCGTCGTCTGAGAAGGTCATGACCCAAGCTCCTCTCGGGTTGCGCTCATCTCAGCACAACGTGCTATTCCCGCTGGACGTTCCACCGGCGGGCGCCCGAAGCCGCCGCGCGGCACGAAAATCTGGAGGCGCGGTGAATACATGCCGCAAAACGGGCGTGAGAGGCTGCAAGCGCGAGCTAGTTCCAGGGCACCAGCGGCACCTCGCAAACCAATTCGTCGCCCTCGTTGAATACTTGGATTACGCGCCCCGTTGTTCCCCAAGCCATTCTTGGCAAAATCTCGAGTCGTCTGCTGCGCCACCTGGAGCGCAGCCGTGTCGTCAGGCAAATCTTCGCCCTCTTCGTCACGAACTGTCTGGTTGCTTTTCGATGCGAAGTAGTAGCGCCCCGTCTCAACACCGCGTCGATGCACAAGTAACAATAGTGCCAACCGCTGTGGGGACAGCACGGCCCATGCTGTTCGTTCTAAGCGCGTCGGCGGAAGTGCAGCCAGCCCCAAACCGCGCCAACTGTGGCGCTCATCATCGTGAACCGAAGCCACCACTTGTAGTGCTTCTCGTAGCGCCGATTGTTGGGGCCGTTGTAGCCAGTCATTGTACGCTCTTACCCACACACCCACACTCGACGCGCGCTGCGGACCATACGGCGTATAGACCACCTGACGCCGCCAGCAGCCACCGTAACCAGGGCCGGCCGCCGCCGTAATAGCCGTAGCCACCCGCGATGCCGAGCCCAAGACCCAGGCCAATGGCCGCGCCGCCGTACCCGTAACCAACTCTGCCGCGGTAACGAGCAGACGCTTCAGCGGGTGCGAAGGCAGCAGCGACCAGCGACCGCTGCGGCAGCCAGAAGCATTTTCCGTACGGACATGGTGGTCTCCGAATTTGGGGGTCGTGAGGGCAAACTGGCGTCGTTCATTCGTTCCGGCCCGCTGGGGCTTATTATGGTCACGAGAGCCGGCGTTGCAGCACCAGCGGACGTCGCACGTCGTTGTTCGTCTCTATGTTTGATGCCGACGCGCCCAGACTGAAATCGAAGATGGTGCACTGCGGAACCTTCGGCCTGCTGAAGGGTTCACTCCAGTCGACAGTCAGGAAAACCATGAAAATCGCGCAGATCGCGCCGCTGATCGAGAGCGTGCCGCCACGGCTTTATGGCGGCACCGAGCGGGTTGTCTCCTATCTGACCGAAGAACTCGTTGCGCTGGGTCACGATGTCACCCTGTTTGCCAGCGGCGACTCGATCACGGCGGCCGATCTCGTGCCCTGCGTGCCCAAAGCGCTGCGGCTCGACGCCAGCGTCATCGATGCGATCCCCTATTACTTGCTGATGCTCGATCGCGTGCGCCAGCGCGCCGATGATTTTGACGTCCTGCACTTCCATATCGATCAGTTTCAATTTCCGCTGTTCCGGCCGATCGCGGATCGCACCGTCACCACCCTGCATGGCCGCCAGGATCTGCCCGACCTGCTGCCGCTCTATCTCGGTTTTGACGACATGCCGCTCGTCTCGATCTCCAACGACCAGCGCCGCCCGGTGCCGAAGGCGAATTTCGCGGCGACCGTATATCACGGCCTGCCAGTCGACCTGCACCGCCCGACTGGTCCGCGCGGCGACTACGTCGCTTTTCTCGGCCGCATCTCACCGGAGAAGCGGCCGGACCGCGCCATCGCGATTTCGCGCGCGCTCGGCGTTCCGCTGAAGATCGCAGCCAAGGTCGACCGCGCCGACGAAGGCTATTTCCGCACGATCATCGAGCCGCTGCTCGATGGCCCCGGCGTCGAATTCATTGGCGAAATCAACGAACACCAGAAGACGCAATTCCTCGGCGAGGCGCAGGCACTGCTGTTTCCCGTCGATTGGCCGGAGCCGTTCGGCCTTTCCATGATCGAGGCCATGGCCTGCGGCACGCCGGTCCTGGCGTTCCGTTGCGGCTCGGTACCGGAGATCGTCGACGAAGGCGTCACCGGCGCCATCGTCGGTAGCATGGAAGAGGCGATTGCGGCGTTGCCGCGCGTCATCGCACTCGACCGAAAAAAGGTGCGGCAGCGCTTCGAGCAACGCTTTTCCGCCACACGGATGGCGAAGGATTACGTCAGCGTCTATCGTTCGCTAACTGAGTCGTCGAAATCCGTCGACGTCCCGAAGCAGGCCGCCCGGCATCGCTTAGGGAATGGTGAAGATTTGGGGAACGGCCAAGATTTAGGGAACAGCAAGGACGCAATCATCCTGAGGCCATCCATTGCTTAGACAAAACTCGACCGCGCCGGTGGTCGAGGAGATTCCGGAAACCCCCTTCTATATTCCGGCGACAGGCTCCTCCACCCGGCCCCGCCGCACCCTCAAGCACGGTGATTGCTTCGCCGTGCTCGACAGTTATGCCGACATCGGGGCGTCGGTTGGGGGGCCCGACGGCATTTTCTTTTGCGACACGCGGCATCTCTCGCATCTTGAGATGCTGCTTAACGGCAAGCAACTTCTGCTGCTGGGCTCAAGCGTCCGGGACGACAACTCCATTCTCGCCGTCGATTTGACCAATCCCGATATCTATCTCGACCAGAAGCTGGTGCTGCCCAAGGACGTGCTGCACGTCGTGCGAACGCTATTTCTCTGGCGCGGCACGGCCTATCAGCGCATCCGTATCCAGAACCACGGCGACCGCCCGTTCGAGGTCAGGCTGGTGCTCGCCTTCGCCAGCGATTTTGCCGACCTGTTCGAGGTGCGCGGGATGCGCCGCGCCCGCCGCGGCACTGCGACCGCGGAGCTTTCAGGCGAGGCCGGGGTCGCACTGAACTACCAAGCTCTCGACGGTACCCGGCGGCGGACCATGCTGCAGTTCGAGCCCGTGCCGGAACGCCTCTCCACCGGCGCTGCAAGCTATGCCTTCGAGCTTCAGCCCAACGCGTCGCAGTCAATCTATGTGTCGGTCAAATGCGACCGCGGCGCCGACGAAAATCTCGCGCTACCGTTCCGCAAGGGCCTGCGCGCCGCATTCAAGGAGCACCGGACCGCAAGCCGTGGCATGACCACCATCACCACCTCGAACCCGATCTTCAACGAGGTGATGTGCCGCTCGATGGCGGACCTCGCGATCCTGACGACCGCGACGCCGGAGGGTCCTTATCCTTACGCCGGCATCCCTTGGTACTCGACCACGTTTGGCCGCGACGGGATCATCACGGCGATGCAGATGCTGTGGTGTGATTCCCGCGTCGCCAAAGGCGTGCTGCGGCGGCTCGCCGCCTATCAAGCCAAAGAAGCCGATCCCCTCGCCGACGCCGAGCCCGGAAAAATCTTGCACGAGATGCGTGGCGGTGAGATGGCTGCGCTGCGGGAGGTTCCATTCAAACTGTATTACGGCAGCGTGGATGCGACACCGCTGTTCGTGATGCTGGCCGGACTTTATACCGAGCACACCGGCGATATCGAGACGCTGCGAGAGCTGTGGCCCAACATTGAAGCCGCTTTGAGGTGGATCGATGGACCGGGCGATCCCGATCGCGACGGGTTCGTCGAGTATCACCGTGCCGATGAGAATGGCCTGGTCAATCAGGGCTGGAAGGACTCCCACGACGCGATATTTC
Organism: uncultured Alphaproteobacteria bacterium; assembly: GCA_963850885.1. Classification (GTDB taxonomy): domain Bacteria; phylum Pseudomonadota; class Alphaproteobacteria; order Rhizobiales; family Xanthobacteraceae; genus Z2-YC6860. The sequence continues at coordinate 96,393 of CAWKOD010000002.1, forward strand.
ATGCCGACGGTTCGATTGCGCTCGGGCCGATCGCACTGTGCGAGGTGCAGGGCTACGTCTATGCGGCGAAACGCGCTGCGGCGCGCGGTGCTTGGAGTCTTGGCAAGCACTCGCTCAGCAACACGCTCGACGCGCAAGCAATAAAGCTCGCCAAACGTTTCGATGCGGCGTTTTGGTGCGAGGACATCGGCACCTACGCGCTTGCGCTCGACGGACAGAAGCGGCCGTGCCGCGTGCGGACCTCCAACGCCGGTCAAGTACTGTTCAGTGGGATTGCCGGGCCGGAGCACGCAGAATCCGTGATGCGCAACCTGATGCGACCGTCGTTCTTCTCCGGATGGGGAATCCGCACCGTGGCGCGCGAGGAGTGTCGTTACAATCCGATGTCGTATCACAACGGCTCGGTCTGGCCGCACGACAATGCGCTGATCGCTGCGGGCTTCGCGCGGTACGGCCACAAAAATGCGATCGATCGCGTGTTTAAGGGATTGTTCGACGCGGCGAGCTACATGGATTTGCGGCGGCTTCCGGAGCTTTATTGCGGCTTCCAACGCGGCCGCCAGCGCGGGCCGACGCTCTACCCGGTGGCCTGCTCGCCGCAAGCGTGGGCCGCCGGCACGCCGCTCATGCTTCTGCAATCCTCGCTGGGGCTCGAATTCGATCCGGACCGCAACGAAATCCTGTTGCGCGGACCAAGGCTTCCAGCCTTCCTTGAAGAGGTGACGTTGCGCAACTTGCGTCTTGGCAAATCAACCGTCGACTTGATGCTGCGCAGGCACAACAACCTCGTTTCGATCCAGGTGCTGCGCAACGAGGGCCAAATTAGGATTGCCGCGGTGTATTAGTTCGTCGTTGAATTCTTGCACCAATTGTCGGCTTGAAGCCATCGCTTGAAGTAGCGCTGATACCTGTAATGCGAGCGGCTCCACCGGTGCCGGCAACAGTGGGTCACTCGCCTCGCCGGAAACGTCTCTTTGAGAGCTTCATCAATCCGGTGTTCTCGGCGTTCTATGGTCTGCACTTCGCGTTTTCCGTTCATCTTGAGTGAACAGTTCCAAGAGAGCATTGGTTCCAAGACACGGCACGAGACGTACCGATCAAGCGCGACTTTCAGTGCAGAGTACCTTCCTTAAAGTTGTCCATCGGCACGGCGGAGCCTTTTGCCAAACGCGTCGCGGCGTTCCGACAGGGCTTGAGTGATGGGGGCTTTGTAGAAGGTAAGAACGTTGAGATTGAGTACCGTTGGGCGGACGGCAATTACGCGCGCCTTCCTGAATTGGCGCAAGACCTAGTCCGCCGCAATGTCGCGGTGCTTTTCACAGGAGGAGGTGTCGCTTCCGCCCCCGTCGCTAAAACAGCAACGGATAAAATCCCGATTGTGTTTGCTAGCGGCAACGACCCAATCGCCGACGGCCTCGTTAAGAGCATGGCTCGACCCGAAGGCAACATCACCGGCGTCAGCTTCTTGACGCAGATGCTTGGCGCTAAGCGTCTCGGGTTTCTCAACCTGCTCGCTCCGAGTGTGACCGATGTAGCCGTTGTTGTGAATCCCAACAATCCGTCGGTTAAGACTGGCCTCGACGAGATCCAAGCTGCAGCGCGCTCATCGAAGAGAGCTGTTCACATTTTCGAGGCACGCACGGCGCACGAGATTGATCTAGTCTTTGATGCGATCAGTCGCCAGCGGGTTGGAGCAATTTTGATTCATTCCGACCCTTTGTTCACCAGCAGCCATGCTCAACTGGCTACACTTGGCACAAGAACGAGCAAGCCAGCGATCTATCCATCACGCGAGTACACGGAGGCCGGTGGCCTCGTGTCTTACGGCGCCGATATCAGAGAGGAGTATCGCAAAGCCGGCGACTACTGCGCCCGGCTGCTTCGTGGTGCGACGCCCGCAGATCTGCCAATCCTGCAACCCACGAAATTCGAACTGGTGCTCAATTTGAAGACCGCGAGAGCGCTTGGTCTGAGCATCCCGGATTCGATCCAGTTGCTCGCCGACGAGGTGATCGAATAGCGAGGCGATTTGCTGCGATGCATATGGCAGCGATGTCGCTTAATGGCGACACAGCAGCTTGATTGCTTCCGCGCCGATGCCGCTGCTTTAAACCGCCCCAATTATCCACACCGGTCATTGTATCGATTTCGCGCGCGCGACAAATTGCTTCACCTTTTGCAAATCCTTTGTGTGACTTCCGTCGTCTTGATCGGTTTTGGTTTTTGAATCGACGCCCGCTGGCTGCACCATTCTGATGGCTTCGGCAACGTTGTCGGATCCCAGTCCACCGGCGATGATGACGGGGACACGCACGCTCTCGACGATCTTTCTATCGACTTCCCAGCTGTGGGTTACCCCGAGCGCACCTATTTGTACGTCCCCTGGTCGGTGGCTGTCTAAAAGCAGCAAGTCAGCAATTCCATCATAGCTTCGCGCTATAGTGACGCTTTCATCGCCAACAACCGGAATGCTGCGCATCAAGGTAAGAGCACCAAGTCGTTCCTTAAGTTGTCGCACGGCTGCCGAAGTGAGCAGCTCTGTAGACGCGCCGAGGTGCAGAATGGCGGGCTTCAAACTTGAAACGATGTGCTCGATGAGCCGCACATCGGCGGAAAGTAATAACGCTGAGCCCTTCGCCGATGACGGAATTGCAGAAAATATCAGCCGTGCGTGATCAATGGACTGCTCGCGCGGAAATGAACCATCGCCTACCAGGACACCGATGTGGTCGACGCCGAGTTCCGCGAGTGCTCGCGCTTCTTGTGGACTTGAGATTTCATAAATCTGAACCAGCATCCTGCCAACAATACATCAGGCTCGCTCGCCACCTTCACTTCGCAAACGATCCTGCCCGTGTCATCCACAATGTAGACGCTGGTCTGCTTGACCAGTCCAGTCCAGCAAAATGCTCCATGCTGCGCTTCTCCTTCTGATGCTTGAGGCCGTGACAACCGACCTCGTTTCACCATCAGCCTGAAGCGCAGCACCCAATATCTTCAGCTATTCACAATCCGCCGGCCGATTACCCCATCTTCTGGGATTTCCTGACAGTCCCCCCCATTTCGTCGGGCTGAATTTCCTGCTTTGCTCCGCCCCATTGTGAAGCCAATTTGGCGTGGTCCTGAGCCTTAAGCTGGGAGTATCGGAATGAGAATGACATCAGTTGTTCGTGCCGGGGCGGCCACCGTCGCGCTTACCCTCGCATCATCGACGCTCGTCAATGCGCAGACCTTCGGCCTTGTAACCATGCAGCCCGGCTCGCTCAATCACACCACTGGCAGCGCGATCGCCAAAGTGGCCAAAGAGAAGGCGGGCTTGAATACGCTGGTGCAGCCGACGGCCGGCGAAACCGTCATCATCCCGCTTGTAGGCCGGGGCGAAACCGAGTTCGGCCTTGCCAACGCGCTCGAAGTTTTAGTTGTCAACGAGAACAACCGTCTGCCGGATCTGCGACTGATCGGCGTGCTGCATCCACTCCCGACCGCCTATTTCGTCCGCAAAGAAAGCGCCATGCGGAGCATGGCCGACCTCAAGGGCAGGAAGGTCGTCTGGGGCTTCTCGGCTCAGCGCACCATCGACATCGTTGCCCGTGGCTTGCTGGCGACCGTCGGCCTGACCGATAAGGACATCACGCCCGTGCTGGTGCCGAACGTGGTCCGCGGCGCCGACGATTTCATTGCCGGCGCCGTGGACACTTTTTATTTCGCATTCGGCGCTCCGAAGGTGCGCGAGGTGGACGCGACCGTCGGCGGCATTCGCGCGCTCGAGGTTCCGGAGAGCGGCATGGCGGAAGCGCGGAAGTTTTACGCCGACGGCTATCTAGCGCCGGCGACTCCGAGCCCGTTCTACGTTGGCGTTGAGAAACCCATGGGCGTCTACACTTGGGACAATCTCATCTTCACCCATGCCAAGGTGAAGGACGAGGTTGTTTACAAGATGATCGAGGCCATCGTGAAGAACAAAGACGACCTGGTCGCCGTCCAACCGGCGTTGCGCGGTTTTAGACCGGAAGCCATGTATAAGAAATTCAGCACACCGTACCATCCTGGCGCGCTGCGATATTTTGCCGACAACAACATTCAGATGAAAACCGCGCCCTAGATTTGGGAGCCACCAAGGACTGAGTGTTATGTCGAGGCTTTAGCGTTTTTGCGGGCGGCGAAAGACCGGGGCAACCTTTGGAGTTGCCCATGCTCGCTGGGGCTCGGCAGGCACCATGCAATCGGGGCAAACATGTCGCCGAGCACCGACAAACGTCATCTGATGATGTCAGGGATTTATAAAATCAAGAATTCTCTTTTGGCTGCGTTGCCTGCAGCCCTGATGTTTGTCTCGGCGCATGCGGAAACACGATTGTTCACCGATTTCGACCTTGACCTTTGTGAATTCTCCAGACCCGGAGAGAACTGCACTGAACTGACCGCCGGCATAGAGGTTAAACTTACGGGAGCCACAAGGAGAGACGCGCGCGGACGAACGCTTTACGAAGTCACAACGGCAGACGGTGCAGCGAAGGGCTGGATCACGGAGATTCAGCGGAAGAGTTTGCTCAGTGAGGATCGCGTGCAGGCGTCATGCACACAAGATCCTCGGATAGGCATGTCGGAGGAGGAAGTTCTAGCAAGTTGCTGGGGCAAACCTCGAAACCGCCGCCGCACAGGCGTGGAGGGCCTCATGCGTGACCAATGGATTTACGGCGATGGAAGATACCTTTATTTCGATAATGGCCACTTGGTTGCAATCGAAGAGGCGGTGCGATAACCGCCGCCATGCCGCACGAACGCGGTGCGCCGGGAGCGCGAGGAGGAGTGGCGATAGTCCCGCCGGGTCTTCATGATGTCGCCAGCGCCTTTTGTGTTAGACTATTTTGTCGCCGCGCCGGATGCGGGCTCGACGCCTGCGCCAACAGGAGGGGGGGTAGGCCCACCCCCGTAAGCCTTTGCCCCGAAAGAAAATACCAGCCGATTTGCGGTCGCTGGCGCGTGGGCACACCGAGCTCTGCATCAAGGTGTTCGCCGGGATCGTCACTCAAGAGGCCGTGCCACCAGCCGCGCGCGTGTCGGCGGCAGGCATCCTGCTGGATCGCGGCTGGGGCCGCGCGCCGCAGCCCCACGGCGGCGAGGACGGCAAGGATATCCGCGTCACCATCCGCAAGATGGTCGAGGGCGGCGACGAGGACTGAGATCAATCTCCATTCAGTGGATCGTGGCCTACAGACCATCCGGCCAGTGGGTCAGGTACGGCACGGTCGTAGGCCGGCCGGCCGGGTGCGGGCCGGGGGAGTTCCACGACAAGAGGCGCCGCCCCTGCACCCAGTGGATCTGTGCCCCCGGTGTGCCCCCGAGCGGAAAATCGCAGCGGAAAAGCAGAGGGGCCGCCCTCTCGAGCGACCCCACATTGCCTAGCCGAAAGGCGGCTAACCAGCTGAAACCTAAGGTAGTTTAGAAACAACACGCTCCTAGGGTGGCATCGATCCAGCTTGCCGTGATCGGCGAATGACAATGAGACACTGGATCACCTCCTTTCGGTTGTTGAACGATGCCTTAGATTAAGGGGGATTCGGGCATTGTCAAAGAGCCGCGCGTCCGGGCCGGGTTCTTGGCCAGGTTCATTGCGGTTTGGCCGTGCCTCCGCGCAAATCGGCGGCTCGACGCGGCAGACCCGTTTTGAAACATCGTGGATCACGGTCCAGCCGCCGACACCGTCCGAACCTGCTCGAAGAGGCCCGGCAGGCCTTGACGGCCCGCGCCGACGAAATCCGCAGCTTCGAGCGCCGTGTCATCGAAGCCTCCACCGCCCATGACAACAGCGGGGAAAAGCTCGCCCAGCTCACGGCGACGCTGGCGGAGCGCGAGGACCAGATCAGGGAGTTCGAACAGTCACACGCGGCGCTGCGCGATCACAACCAGATGCTGCGCCATACGGTGGCGGCGCGCGAGAACGCCCACGACACCGCGCAGCAAAAGCTCCAAGAGCACGCCGACATGGTCGCACTGCTCGAGAAGCAACTCCAGGCCGCCCGCGCAATTCCGGCGGCATCGTGATCGCGCAGGTCGAGCGCGTCGCCGAAAGCGGCTCGCTCAATCCGCGTCAGGTGAAGGTGCCGGGCGTGTTGATCGATTGCGTCGTAGTAGCCAGGCCCGAAAACCACTGGCAGACCTTCGCCACGCAATACAATCCCGCCTACTCCTCGGAGATCCGCGCGCGCGCAGGTTCCCTGCCACCGATGGAAGACGGCCCGCGAAAGATCATCGCGCGCCGCGCCGCATTCGAACTCGAACCCAACAGCATCGTCAATCTCGGCATCGGCATGCCCGAAGGCGTCGCCGCCATCGCGAACGAAGAAAAGATCGCCGATCTCATCACGCTCACGGCCGAGCCCGGTGTCATCGGCGGCATACCCGCGAGCGGCCTGGACTTTGGCGCGGCGATCAACACGCAGGCGGTGATCGACCAGCCCTACCAGTTCGATTTCTACGACGGCGGCGGCCTCGACATTGCATTTCTGGGACTAGCGCAGGCCGATCAATCCGGCTCGCTCAACGTCTCGAAATTCGGGCCGCGCCTCGCTGGCGCCGGCGGCTTCATCAACATCAGCCAGAGCGCCAAGAAGGTCGTGTTCACCGGCACGTTTGTCGCGGGCGAAATGCAGGTCGCCTATCACGACGGCGCATTGCAGATCGTGCGCGATGGCAACATTCGAAAATTCGTGCAGAAAGTGGAACATGTCACATTCAGCGGGGATGTCGCGCGAAAATCAGGAAAATCTGTGCTCTACATCACTGAGCGCTGCGTGTTCCGGTTGGCCAAGGACGGGCTGGAACTCACGGAAATCGCGCCCGACGTCGATCTCGAGAAAGACATTCTCGGAAAAATGGATTTCAAGCCGCTGATGCCGAAGCCGCCCGTCCTTATGGACCCGCGGGTCTTCGCCGCCGGCCCGATGGAGTTGCGCGATCACATTTTGTCGATCCCGATCGAACAGCGCTTCACATACGACGAGACGACGAATCATTTCTTTGTCAATCTTGAACGTTTTTCCATGCGCAGCGAGGCCGACATCGAACGCATCCGCCAGATCGTCACCGACCGCATCGCGCCGCTCGGCAAGCGTGTCTACGCCATTGTCAACTACGACAATTTTACGATCGACCCGGCACTGCTCGATGAATATTCGGCCATGGTCCGCGGGCTGATGGACAAATACTATGCCGAAGTCACGCGCTACACGACTTCTGGTTTCCTTCGAATAAAGCTCGGCAACGCGCTCGAAAAACGCGGGGTCGCCCCGCACATCTACGAGAGCGCGGCGGAGGCGGAGAAGAGCCTGCGGGAGATCGAAGGCAGCGGCGCGAAGGGGACCCTTTGATAGGGGCTAACAATCGTCTCAGGAACAGCTTGTTAAAAGTTGCCAAGGTCCACGTTGGGTCAACGCTACAATTGCCCGCTGCTGGCATGTCCGCTTAGCCCCCAAGAGCGACCAAAAAGCGGACGGGCCGGAAGTCTCAAACGTGCCAAAACCTGCCGTGAGCAGGTGCAGCAAACCGCAGCTTTATTCGATTACCTCGTCGGCGCGGGCGAGCAGCGCGGGCGATACGGTGATGCCGAGCGCCTTGGCGGTGACTAGGTTGATGACGAGATCAAATTTGGTCGGCTGTTCGACAGGCAGGTCGCCCGGCTTCGCCCCACGCAGAATTTTGTCAACATATTCGGCGGCCTTCCGGAACTGCACACGTTTGAATGTCGCCCTTGCGGGGTTACCCTGACGAACGTCACGGACGATCTATCAGCGCGTCCCAACATGCGTTAATCGGCCATCGAGGCGGTCTGACCTTCTCGCACTGCCGAGCGAGCAAGTCGCGCCACCATCAGTGCGAAAGCAGACAACACACGGGACTAGCGTGAGAAGATCCTTGGTCATCCCCCCAAATATCCATTCTCCCAATCTGGTGTGTCCGTAGGCTCCCGAAACAATCAGGTCGACGGATTGCTCTTCCACCACCCGAAGCAAGGCGCCCGATGCGGTCCCTTCAATCGGGCGTACCCATTCCGCCAACGCGGTGACCCCATGACGTGAAAGGTACCTGCCAACGTCTTTGAGGCGGTGCATGGAATCCTCCACACTTCCCGTCTCCGTCACCTCCACGACGAGGACTTCCTTTGCGCCCAGAAGGAAGGGCAAAGCATCTTGAACCGCCCGACGCGTTTCTCGTGTGTCCTTCCAAGCAACCACCACGCGACTTGCGACAAGCGACCTGGTGCTTGGTGGGACGACAAGCACTGGTCGTCCGGTTCGCAGCACCAGTGCGCCGGGATCCGTAGAACGATAGGGATCGCAGGATTTTCGATCCCTGCCAACGATCACAAGATCAGCAGCTCGAGCCCCGCGAGCAACAAATTCAGTGGGAAAATCTAGCGACGAACGCCACTCGACCTGGCTTCGCCCCACACCCACGCAGTCGCGAAATTCCTTTTCGCGCCGGCTGAGGACTGCGCGCATCTCCTCATAGCTCTCTACCGTGGGATCGACGGGGAGGCCCGCCACGATGAATGGCGGCCAAGCCATCCACGACGCTATTGCAACGAGGTGCGAATGAAAGCGGTCGGCCAATCCAGCCGCAAGCTGGACACGCCCGCCGATTCTCCATCCACGTCAACATGAACGAGCAAGCTGCTGTACGGCATTTCGCATCCCCAAGAGTATTAGCGAGATCCATCGAGCGGTCGCCATTTCTCACTTCACCTATCAATAAGCTCGCACCGCGCTATTCCTGTCGATGATCTGAACCAAAGGCTAAAACTGGTATTGGTTTTCAGGAGTTGCTCATCCGAAGTGTTTGAAATGGCGATCCGCGCCGCCGCTACGAAAGCCTGCGGCGCGGGTCCCAAGTAGCCCGCCGTGGCCAGACAAAAATCTGGTCTAGCTACATTGCCGGCACTGACAGTCTGCGTGTTTGACCTAGGTCAACCGCTCTGCAAGATATTTCCTTCGAGGCCGTCTTGTTTTTGATCTCGGCCAAATTGACTCTCGCGGATTCGATTGAAGGCGGTCCGTTCCCGGCGCATGCAAACAACTCAGGCACCGGCGGGTTGCAGGCGGAGCCGGCGCGACCCATTCGAAATGGCATAGTATCGTTACGCTCGCCGCTGCCGCGAAGAAGCACCAAATCGATACAAAAGCTTCCCAATAGAGGGCATAGGCGACGACCAGGCCCGCGAGAACAATTGCTCCGAGGACGACGACCGTGCGCTGTGATGACATCAAGAGCGGAAGCCCTGTCGCGGCAAGATAGGCCACCCCAATGGCGTCCGAGTACCGGTATTCCGTCACATAGACGATGTGTGTCCATCGAGAATTGTCGCGAGATGGGGGTGCCCTAAAATCCACCAAAGTAAATAAACGCCGACACTTGCGCCAACACCAAACAGGCGACCATAAGATGCCGACGATGTTCACTCGGCCTCGCGAACGGCGGGTGCGGCGAGCAGCGCTTGCACGACATCGCACGGACCACGGTGCCGACCGAGGCGTTGGGGTGAATGTCGATGGTGCGAAGGTCGGTCTCGCCAGTGCGAGTACGAATAACCTGCGCGCTGTTGTGAACGAGAATTCTTCCATCAGCTAACGTCCGCCACCGCTATCGAGGCTAACTCCGCCGCCGACCTTAATGCAGAGATCCTGCGCCGGTGCCAGCCACCTGGACAAAGCCTGGGCCGTATTGCGCGCAAGGGTTATTCTTCGTCGATAGCGGCGCGGGGGCTTTTTGAGATTTCTTTGGTTGCTGCCTTGGCTGCTCAGTCGCCACGCGGTCTCGGTCTTCAGCAGTTCTTTGAACCGGTTAATGTTGGCTTGGATGATCCTGCGCGTATCAACCTCCATCCTCACCACGTCGTCGCGATCGATGTGGTTCTCGTAGAACGCGGCCAACTCGGCCTCGGCCACGTCAGCCTGGACGCTGACCAGGGCGAGGCGCTGGGGCTCATGGTTTTTGGGGCGCTGCGAGGGCGCTGCGTGGCGCTGCAAGGCGCATTGATCGCAGCGGTGCGCCGTGGTGCAGCCCTCAGTAGCCGTCGTTGTCGGTGTTCTCGATCACCCGCAAGACCGGACGCGGGCGACGGGTCCAACCGTCGGGCCGCCAGCGGACCGGGTCGCCGTCCAGCACGGTCTCGACGCTGTAATTCGAGATGTAGGGCACAATCGGCAATTCCTCGTGGAAGGTCAGTTCGCCTCGGGCTTCGA
>CAWKOD010000003.1:0-161641 GCA_963850885.1 uncultured Alphaproteobacteria bacterium
TTCGGCGCTGATCGGACAGGCCTTCGCCGACGACAAATATTTTCATGGCCGACCGTCCGCGACCAATGCGCCAGATCCCAAGGATGCGACCAAGACCGTCGAAGCGCCCTACAACGCCGCCAACTCGATGGGCTCGAATTCGGTCCCACCAGCAAGGCGTTGGCCGACCGCATGAAGGCCGATGTAGACAAGCTGAAGGCCGAGAACCCGAACGCCGCAGTCCCGGTGGACCTGGTGACCAGTTCTGGCAGCGGCCTCGACCCCGACATCTCCCCGGCGTCCGCCTATTTCCAGATACCGCATATCGCCAAGTCGCGCGGACTCACCGAGCAGCGTGTCCGGACCCTGGTGGACACCCAGGTCGAAGGGCGCACTTTCGACCTGTTGGGCGAGCCTCGCGTGAACGTGCTCAAGCTCAACCTCGCGCTCGACCGGCTGAAATCGTAGATTGGTCCGCAGAGGGATTTGAATGCCCGGCGACGAAGCGCAACGAGCTTCGCCTGATGCCCTGCTGGCCCTGGCCAAGAAGGAGGGGCGCGGTCATCTGAAGATTTTTCTGGGCGCCGCGCCGGGCGTCGGCAAAACCTACGCCATGCTCACCTCCGCACGCACCGAAAAGGTGGGCGGGCGCGATGTCGCGGCCGGGCTGATCGAAACCCATGGGCGGCTCGAGACCGAGCAACTGATCGAAGGTTTCGAGGTTCTCCCGCGCAAGCCGATCGTCTATCGCAACCAGATCATGAAGGAGTTCGACCTGGATGCGGCGCTCGCGCGGCGCCCGAGCTTGCTGTTGGTCGATGAATACGCGCACACCAACGTGCCTGGCAGCCGCCATCCCAAGCGGTGGCGGGATATCGATGAACTGCTGGCAGCCGGCATCGATGTGTGGACCACGCTCAATATCCAGCATCTCGAAAGCCTCAACGACGTGGTGCTGAGGATCACCAAGGTGCAAGTCAGAGAGACTGTGCCGGACACCGTGTTTGACAAGGCCGACGAAATCATTCTGGTCGATTTCCCGCCCGACGAACTGCTCAAGCGCCTGGCCGAGGGAAAAGTCTATGTGCAGGACACGGCTGCCCGCGCCGTCGAAAGCTTTTTCAAGCCGCAAAATCTGACCGCCCTGCGCGAATTGGCGCTGCGGCGTGCGGCCGAGCGCATCGATGCCGACCTCATTTCGCGCATGCAGGCGCAGGCCATTGAAGGTCCATGGGCGGCTGGTGAGCGCATCCTTGCTTGCATTGGACCGGACGCAATTTCGCCCACGGTGGTTCGCACGGCCAAGCGTCTTGCCGATTTGATGGATGCACCTTGGATTGCGGTCACCGTGGAGCGGCCCGGTGCGAACCTCGACGACGCTTCACGCCAACGGCTGGATGAAGCCATGAAGCTGGGGGAGTCGCTCGGCGCGGAGACCCAGACCTTGACCGGGAGCGATCTGCCGGCCGAACTCTTACGTTTCGCCAAATTCGAAAATGTCACCCAGATCGTCATTGGCCGCTCGCGTGGCAGCATCTTCAGCGAGCTGCTGCGGCGTTCCCTGCCGCACGAACTGGTCCGCCGCACGGAGGATATCGCCATCCATCTGGTGACGCGGCAAAACGAGGCATCGCCACGCGCACAGCCACGGCGTCGCTCACGGTTTGTCCTGCAGCCGCTGCCGTTCCTCTATGCGACGCTCGCCATAGCCGCGGCACTGGGGGTCGGCCAATTGCTCACTGGCCTGACGCCGGTCCCGAACTTGTCCATGCTTTTTCTGGTGGCCGTGCTTTTGACGGCTGTGAACTTCGGCATCTGGCCGGCGATCTATGCCTCGGCGCTGTCGTTCCTGGTCTACAACTTCTTTTTCATCGAACCGCTGCATACTTTCACCATCGCCGAACCGTATGAACTACTGGCGCTGATCATTTTCCTGATGGTGGCGGTGATTACCTCGGCGCTTGCCGGCCGCGCGCGGGACCAGGCGACGATTTCGGCCAGCCGCATGCGCGCCATGCGACGTCTCTATGAATTCACCCGCCGTTTGTCCGGTCTGGCTTCGCTCGATGCCGTTGCCGAAGGCGCCGTCAGCGAAATTCACGCAAGCCTCGGCCGCGCCGTGGTTGTACTTCTGCATCAGGACAGTGAGCTGTCCATGGTGGCGGCCTGGCCACCGGAAGATGCGCTCGACGCCGCGCCGATGACGGCGGCCCGTTGGGCATTCAGCCACGGCGAGCCAGCCGGAGCCGACACCGGTACCTTGCCCATCGTGCCGTGGTTCTTCGTGCCCTGCCGGATCGGCGACAAGATTCTTGGGGTTATTGGCGTGGCCAAGCCGGAGGAGTAAGCGCGCTCGATTCGGAAGCACGGGCGCTGCTTGACGCGTTATCCGAGCAAACCGCCGCGGCGCTGGAGCGCGCATTGCTCGCACGCGAAATGGTAAGCGCCAGGACTGCGACCGAGACCGAACGGGTTCGCAACACCTTGCTCGCGTCGATCTCGCATGATTTTCGCACGCCGCTGTCATCCATCCTCGGCTCGGCGACCAGCCTAATCGACTATGGCGGGAAACTCGACGCCGCGGCGAAAATGGACCTGCTTTCGCAGATCAAGCAGGAGGCCGAGAGCCTGGATGAGATGGTCCGCAATCTCCTGGCAATCACGCGCATCGATGCAGGGGCGCTGGAACTGCGACGGGATTGGATCGATCTGCGCGAGATCGCCGATCGGGTCGTCAGCGCTGCCCGGCGGCGCGGTGCGAAGCAGCGCATCGAGGTCACCCTACCCGCCGATTTGCCCCTGGTGCGCGCGGATGCCACGCTGGTCGAGCAGGCCATCGGCAATGTGATCGGCAATGCCATCGTCCACACTGCACCGGAAAGCCGGGTGATGGTGGACGCGATCTTCGGCGCAAAGGAGATAGCTTTGCGGGTGACCGACGACGGCCCTGATTCCGGCCGACGCATTGCCCTACGTGCTCGACAAGTTCATCAAGGGCGGCACCACCCAGGCCGATGGCGGACAAGGGACCGGACTTGGTCTTGCTATTGCGAGAGGCATCATGGAGGCGCATGGCGGCGCTATTGCAGTTCAGAGCCCGGCGCCCGGCGGGCGTGGCACCTGCATAACGCTGACATTCCCATGTGAGGGAACGCCGGCATGACCGCCAAGATCCGCGTTCTGGTCGTCGATGACGAAGCGGCGATCCTTCGATTTCTCAAGCCGGCGCTGGAGGCGAACGGTCATGAAATGACCAGCGCCGGCACCGTGGCCGAAGCCACCAAGCGCATTGCTGCGGAATTGCCCGATATCGTGCTGCTCGACCTTGGATTGCCCGATGGCGATGGCAAGGATGTCATCAAGCGCGCCCGGGAATGGTCGGATGTGCCGATCATTGTGCTATCGGCACGCGAGCGCGAAACCGAAAAGATCGAGGCTCTCGATCTCGGCGCCGATGACTACGTGAACAAGCCGTTCAACGTTGGCGAACTGCTGGCGCGGATGCGCGCCGCGTTGCGCCACCGGATGCAGCGTAAGGCTGAAATCCCGGTGTTGCGGGTTAGCGATCTCGAAGTCGATGCCGTGCGCCACCGCGCGACGCGTGCGGGCGCGGAGCTCAAACTGACGCCGAAAGAGTTCGAGCTGCTGTCGTTTCTCGCCCGCCACGCCGGCCGCGTAGTCACCCACAAGCAGATCCTCACTGCGGTATGGGGTCCGGCGCATGCCGAAGACACGCAATATTTGCGCGTCTATGTCGGCCAACTCAGGCAGAAGGTCGAACAACACGCGGACGACCCACGTATCATCCTGACCGAGCCTGGCATTGGCTATTGGATCGCGGACAATTAAGATCGCCAGCAACAGCGCATCAAGGCAGATATTGCCGAATTTTTGCCAATAGCTGACGCGGGCTATAAGGCTTGGCCACAAAGTCATCACATCCCGCCGCGCGCGCTTTCTCTTCACCGCCACTCAATGCATGGGATGTAACGGCAATGATCGGGATCGATCGCAGCGCAGGATCAGCCTTGATCCGGCGCGTCGCCTCGTAGCCGTCCATGATCGGAATCTGAATGTCCATCAGGATCAGGTCTGGCCGCCGCTTCGCCACAGCCGCCAGCGCCTCCTCGCCGTTCTCAGCCTCGATGATCTCGTAGCCGGCGCTGGTGAGCAGGTCGCGGAGGATTTGCATGTTGTCCTCCTGGTCCTCGACCGCCAAAATGAGCTTGCTCATGATGGCATCGCTTGTCGTTCGACCGTGATGGGCAGTGTGAATGCGAAGGTCGAGCCTTGCCCAACGCTGGACTGCACCGAGATACTCCCGCCGTGCAGCTCGATAATTTTCTTTGATATGGCGAGACCAAGTCCCGTGCCGCCTTTGGACTTGGTGATCGAATTGTCGGCCTGCTGGAACTGCTGAAAAAGCTTTGCCTGGTCGGCCGCGCTAATCCCTGGGCCCGTGTCCTGAATTGCGACTGTGTACGAGCCGTTGGCGGCGGTGACCTTGATCGCCACTTCTCCTGCATCGGTGAACTTGATCGCGTTGCCGGTAAGATTGAGGAGGACCTGAGTAAGCTTCTGCTCGTCACCATGGGCGGTCGGCATGTCGGGCCGTACATCCACCTTGAAATTGAGCTTCTTTTTCGTTGCTAGAGGCTCGACCGCACTAACAACGTTGTAGACGACATCCTTGATCGAGTAGTCGGCAAGCGAAAGTTTGAGCTGCCCGGCTTCGATCTTGGATAGATCGAGCACGTCATTGATCAGGCCCAGCAAGTGCTTGCCGTTGCTCTCGACGCGCTTGAGTACGGCCTGAGCCTTCTCCGGCGTCTCGCCGTAGATGCCGTCAATGATCAATTCGGTGTAGCCGAGGATGGCGTTGAGCGGCGTGCGCAGCTCGTGGCTCATGTTGGCGAGGAACTGCGACTTGTGCTGGCTCGCCTCGGCGAGCTGGCGGCTCTTGTCCTGGATTTCGTCGAACAGCCGGACGTTCTCGATCGCGATCACCGCTTGGTCGGCGAAGGTAGTCACCAGTTCGATCTGCTTGTCGGTGAACGGCCGCACAGTCCTCCGCGTCAAGACCATAGACGCCAATTGGTGTGCCTTCGCGCAGCAGCGGGACGCCGAGCACGGTGCGAAATCCGCCAACTTCGTTGCGCTTCCAGACACGTGTATTCCGGATCGGCCAGCACATCGGGGATATGAACGATGCGCTGTCCTTCGAGCACGGCTCGGCCGATACACGCTGCCGCGCGCCGGCTTCGAAGCGGCATCGTCTTCAAGCAGATCTCGGTAATCGGCTGGAAAACCGTAGCGTGGCGACCTCTTGATATGTATTGCCCTTCGCTGGCGGATGAATTGCCGCCATATCGGCCTCACAGAGTCGCGCACGCTGATCGACAAGCGTATCGAGCACGGTCTGCAGATCGAAAGTCGAGCGGCTGATGACCTTGAGCACGTCGGCGGTGGCGGTCTGCTGCTGCAGCGATTCGCGCAGTTCGTTGAGCAGCCGCGTATTCTCGATGGCGATGACGGCCTGCGCGGCGAAGTTCTGCACCAGCTCGATCTGCTTATCGGTGAACGGGCGGACCTCTTGGCGATAGATGCGTAATGGCGCCGACAAGCTCGTCTTCCTTGAGCATCGGCACCATGACCTGCGAACGTGCGCCGCCGATCCTTGCCGACAGCCGTGCGGGATTCGTCTCGGTCCGCATCGTCGGCGAGTGTGGACGACCTGCCTTTGTCCGCATCAGCCGATCAAGCGCGTTGTCCGGCCGCTGGACGGAATGATCGGCCCGCTTCTCGATAAACTCGGCATAAGCCGGCGGGTACATTGACCAGCGCGACGTGCTGGAACGCCGCCGTCCTTCATGCGGATAGAGCACGCCGAATTTGGCCTCGCAGATGCGGGTGGCGTTCTCCAGCATGGCCTCGAACACCGGCTCTAGCTCGCCGGGCGACGAGCTGATGACCTTCAGCACCTCCGAGGTCGCGGTCTGTTGCTCCAGCGACTCGCTCAGATCGTCGTGCGCTGGCGCAACTCGTTGAGCAGGCGCGTGTTCTCGATTGCGATGACGGCTTGAGCGGCGAAGTTCTGCACCAGCTCGATCTGCTTGTCGGTGAAGGGGCGAACCTCCTGGCGGTAGATGACGATAGCGCCGATCAGATTCACCCTCCTTGAGCATCGGCACGAGAAGAATGGTGCGGGCACCAGCCAGGTCGGCGATAGCGCGGACCGCTGGGTCGCCTTCCAGGTAAGGCGGTAGCGTCCTAAGATCGTCGATGTGTACAATCTTCTTGGTGGTTGCGACTTGCGCGAGGCCGGCTTTGGGATGCGGGTGGAATGGCTCGCGAAGCCGAAGGTCGGCGTAAGCCTGACGGTACGTTGTGGAGCGCGACGTTATGAAACTTGTCTCCATCGTAAAGGCTCAAGGTTCCAAACTTGGCGTCGCAGATGCGCGTCGCATTCTCCAATATGGCCTTGAAGACGGGCTCGAGTTCGCCGGGCGAACTGGAGATGACACTCAGAACCTCGCTCGTCGCGGTCTGCTGCTCCAGCGATTCACTGAGATCGTCGGTGCGCTGGCGAAGCTCGTTGAGCAGCCGGGCGTTCTCGATGGCGATGACCGCCTGCGCGGCGAAGTTCTGTACCAGGTCGATCTGCTTAGTCGGTGAACGGACGGACTTCCTGACGATAGATCACGATGACGCCGATCGGCTCATTGTCCTTGAGCATCGGGACATGAACTATAGATCGAGCGCCCCCGTACACCGCGGCCACGCTCGGCTTCGGCTCCGCTAACTCATCCACCGCGTGGATCACCGTTTTTCTTTGTAGGCAATGCCCGAAGTTGCCGTGCGGGTCCGGCTTGAATGGGCCTCGTTTCTCCTGAAATTCAACCAACGTAGCCGGAGTACCGAAGCTGGCGACGCGGGAGGCCAGATTTCCATCGTAACGAAACAGCGTGCCGAACTCCGCTTCGCAAATGCGAGTGGCGTTCGCCAGCATGGCTTGGAACACTGCCTCCAGCTCTCCCGGCGAGCTGGAGATGACCTTCAGCACTTCCGATGTCGCAGTCTGCTGCTCCAGCGCCTCGGTCAGATCGTCGGTGCGCTGGTGCAGTTCGTTAAGCAGCCGCGCATTTTCAATGGCGATGACCGCCTGAGCCGCGAAGTTCGAGAGCAGCTCGACTTGCTTGGCAGTGAAAGGGCGCACCTCCTGACGGTAGATGTTAATCGCTCCGATGAGTTCGCCATCCTTGAGCATCGGCACCGATACCAGCGATCGGATTCCACCGATCTCGACACCGCTGACCGCAAGCGGATCGCCAGATTTGTATTGGGGCTCCGCCCTCAGATCGGCAATCTGCACCGTCTGCTTGGTTCGCTCGACGCGCCCCAGGGCTGTATCCGGCCCCGGGCGGTTCGGTCTTGCTGTTCGCGCACGCACGAATTCAGCCGGCGCGTTACGCATCACCACGGCGGTGAATGCGCCGTTGCGATAGAGGAACAGGTTGCCGAACCGCGCGCCACAGATACGGATCGCGTTGTCCAGAAGCTTGTCGAACACCGTGACGAGCTCTCCGGGTGAGCTAGAGATGACCTTGAGCACTTCTGAAGTTGCCGTCTGCTGCTCCAAAGCTTCAGTCAGATCGTCGGTGCGCTGGCGCAGCTCATTGAGCAGCCGTGTGTTCTCGATGGCGATAACTGCTTGGGCGGCGAAGTTTTTCACTAGTTCAATTTGCTTGTCGGTGAACGGGCGTACCTCTTGCCGATAAATGTTGAGAGCACCGATTAGCACCCCGTCCTTTAACATCGGTACATTGACGACCGTCCGATAGCCGCCAAGCTCTACGCTCGCGACAACAAAAGGATCGCGATCGAGATAGGGCTCTATCTGCGTCATATCCACGACGTGAGCCACCTGCCGCGTTTCGGCGAGATGACGCAGACCAGTTCCAGGGGGTGGATACGCCATAGGCTGGCGGTGGTATTGCTCGGCCAATGCCGGGGGTGCGTTGTGGAGCGAAACGCACCGAAAGCCTCCATCCTGGTAAAGCCAAAGAATTCCGAATTTCGCACTGCAAAGTCGGGTTGCATTCTCCAGCATCATCGCGAAGGCGGCGTCCAAATCGCCGTGAGAGCTAGAGACGACCTGCAGCACCTCCCCAGCAGCGGCTTCTCGTTCCAGCGCCTCTGCCAATTCGCGCTCAAGCGCATCGATGCGCGTTTGCGCGTTTTGGACGGAGCTCTTCGGTTTCACCTTTCGAGGCGAACGTCGAGCAAATATAAGACGCGGCTTCTTGGCCGACTTGCTGCTACTTCCAGCGCGTCGCTTCATGCCTGCCCCTAGTCTCAGAGGAGGTCATGGTAACCGCTTAATTTGGCCTTCTGGAAGGGGTGTGAGTCAGATTAGGCCACGCCCTGGTATCCGGCGCTGCTCTTGCGTCAAAAGAAATGGCGAGACATCAATGCAAACATCTCGCCAATCGCCTCTACCGCCCTAAGCGACCTTCTTCTTCTCCATGGGTGGTCGCTTGACCTGCGACAACACCGTATCAAGTTCACCGTTGCGCACCGCTGCAATGAGCGTGTCGATCACGCCTGGGAGCTTCTCAGCTTATGCAACAGCAATACCCGACTTGCCCTTGTCGAACTCGACGGGCTTTTCGCGGACACGAACGAAAACTCGCGAGCTGCTTATTGGACCGTGGCCGAAAGTCCATGCAAGTAGCTAAGGAGAACAGGATTGTCTGTGAGGGGGTGGTCATAAAATACAAAGGCAACAAGAACGGCCAAAGCAATAATGCCAGCCAACGCGAGACTGGCAGGGCTGCGCATGGCTCTCAAGTTTTCGGCCCGCCGGTCAGCAACCGTTTGCTCAATCTGAATTACCATGGTGGTCAACGTCTGAGACCACGCGATGTTCCAAATAGAAAGCCGAGGCAGTTCCAGCCCGATAATAAAAAGCGTTAAGGCAGGTATTCTTTGACCTTCGCCAGCAGCTGACGCGGGCTGAAGGGCTTCGCTACAAAATCACCACGGTGCGGGCTGTGACGTCGCAAAGCCTGCGGACCGCGATCAGCATCGACACGCCGAACATGCGATCGACAGCCGGCTGGCCGCACTGGGGCACGCTCACGATCTCCTGATGAAGGCCATCAAAATCGCGTCCGCGGCCGTGATCGCCTTCGCGATGACGCTCAACGAGTTGTGCACCAACACGACAAAATTTGGTGCGCTTTCAGTCCCCAGCGGACGGGTTGAGATTGCGTGGCATATCGACGAAAGAAACACAGCGGTTGAGGTTTACCTGGACCGAAAGCGGCGGCCCGAGGGTCTTTGCGCCGGTCCGGCGAAGCTTTGGCACCAGGCTGATCGGATCCCTTGGCCAGCAGTTAAAGGGCGAAGTTCAGTTGAACTACAACCCCGCCGGCTTCGCCTACGTGCTGGATGTTCCGATGTCGTCTCTCATGCCGGCATAGCTACGCGACCTGGGCTCGCGAATTGCGTTTTTTCCGATGCGCGAACAAGCCGAGGCATTCTGGCAACAGGCTGGTCGCGCTTCGATTTCGTAAGCGGGCCTCGATTTGGTATCCTGCTGGCTTCGAGATTTATTCAGTTCGGACGCCTTGCCGATGGGTCGCACGACGGCGCTGAGACGAGAGATAAAAAGCACTTTTTTATGCTCAAGATCGTGGACAAAGAGCCCGAGGCTGTGAACCCGGGCGCTGGCGAGTTGAGTGAGCGCGTAGGGCGGGTTATCGACGACATCGTCTTCGCTTATGGGCGGATGTGGCGTGAAGTGCGCCTAGCGGGGCGAAGCAATCGCGGCCACACGGGCAGTCCTTCATTCGGAATAGACGGTCCCTGCATGGCTCACAGGGTACCTACCAAATTGCTATTCAATACTCCGGTCCCACCCGACCGAGGGCGTTCTCATGAGACGCATGCGAACGGGGAGGGATGCGGCGCCTGCGGGTTCGGCCTCGTCAGCCGGGCCTCCGGGGGCCTCGGAGTCACCGCCCGCCCCAACTACGTGGGGCCGTCCGGTAACGGGCTGGTGGAGCGGATGAACGCAGGGCGAAAGCCCCTGCGGGATCAAGGAGACCTAGCGAACGGCTCCTTCCGTTTCCAGAAGGCGGTCCGAGGACGAAGGAAAAACGCCGCGGTGAAGCGCCGAAAGGCGCGCCGGCCCGCGTCATGGGCCGGCTGTTCCCTTCCGCTGAAGGGACGGGCCCGATCGTAAGGTCGGGCCACCGGGTGCGGCGTTCCGCACCAGCGCTTGTCGGCGCTTCGCCCCCCTCGGACTGGGGGGACATTCCCCAAAGGCGGCCGGGCGCACGTTCCCCCGGAACGATGGAGCATGGCTCACCCATGATGAGCACCAAACTAGCAGCACCGCGTGCCGCACCCTTCCCTCACCGGACAACGCGGAAGCCGCAGAGAGCGTTTTGGCTGAACGAACCCGAGGACGTTTCGCGCGGAGAGCGTCGAGAACGTTTTGGCGAAACGAACCCGAGATCATCGGCGCCTTCGGCGCCCATCCCCGAGGCCGTGTCCAAAAAGCCGCAGCCCCATCGTCGTATCGGCTCAAATCCTGTGGATGGTTTGACTTTAACCATTGCGGGCGCAAAACGGAGTCAGCGGTGGCGAATCAGGGAGACCGGATCGAATGCGCAATGCCGCACTTCTGCTCTGCCTCGGACTTGCGGCCTGCGCCGGCGCCAACGCCAAGCAGGAGCTCACGGCCGCGCCCGAAGTGACCGGTTCGGTCCACTCGCCTCTCGCCCGCGCCGCGCAGGCGTCCGGCAAGAATGCAGACTGGTGGAAGGAGGGCGGCGTCACCCGCGAGAAGATCAACGCCATGTGCTGGATGAAGTATGAGCAGGGCCGCAACGATATGCCGGTCGAGAAGCGCGCCGACCTGGTCAACGCTTGCGTCGTGCAGACGCTCAAGGAGAATCCGATCCGCTGAACCGGCCGGCGCCGGATATTTCCCGCAAGCCTCGCCCGTGATAAATTCGCGCTCGCGCGCGGACCGTCCAACCCAGAGCAGGAGAATCCGTCATGGCCAAGGGACAGCAACGCCAGCCCAAGGAAAAGAAGAAGCCGAAGGCCGAGGGCAAGGACAAGCCGGTGTCCGGCTACAAGGCGCAGTACGGCGGCGGCGGCGCGCCGTCCAACACGCTCGGCAGCAGCAAGAAGTAGCCGCGCGCGCTCTTTGAGCATGATCTTGTCCGAAAAGCCGGTACCCACTTTTCGGGATCATGCTCGCGGCGCGACTACGGCGTCGGGTTGGTTGCTGCGCTTCAACGCATCGGCGACAAAGCCCGAGGCCTTCATCTCCTCGACGAAGCCGCGCAGATAATCGGGCGCGGCGCCGCGGCCCTTGGGCATGCCCATGGCCTGCTGAATCGCCATGAAGCGGCCCTCCATCACGCGGACGCTCGGATCCTGCTTGGCATAGCTTTCCAGCGGCTGCCGGACGCCGCCCGCGACCTCGAGCTTGTCACGCTTGAACATCCCGATGCCGTCGGTGTCGTGCCGCATCAGGGTGGCGTGCTTGAGCGTCCGCGTCAGGTAGAGGTCGTAGGCCGAGCCCTTGTTGACCGCGATGCGGACGCCCGAGCGGTCGACGTCCTCAATGGTCTTCAACGCGGAATCCTTCGGCACCATGTAGGTGCCTTCGATCAGCACATAGGGCGCGGTAAAATCGATCTCGGCGGCGCGCACCGGCTCGACGGCGAGGAAGGCGATGTCCCAGGCGTCGCGCTTCAGCGCCTCAAACACCTTGCCGGCGGCGTCGAAGATCACGAGTTCGAGCGGCAGGCCGAGGCGCTTGGCCAGTTCCCGCGCCAGATCGGCGGTGACGCCCAGCGCCTCGCCGTTCGGCCCCTTCTGCGCCAGCACGGAATTGCCCTGGTTGATCGCGGCGCGGAGCGTGCCGGTCGGGGCAAAACCTTTACGGATGTCGGGCAAAGCTTGAGTCACGGGGCTGCCTTTCCTGCTGGGACGATCGCGCCGGACCGTATCACAGCTTGTTTCGGCGGCGTGTGCACCCGGTTGCGGCATGCGATAGACTATAGGTGGCGGCTGGGAGTCTCGGTGTGAGCGTATCCATGCGCGTTGTGTCACTGCTGTGGTGCCTGGTCCTGGCCGGTTGCCTCGCCACCGGTGATCAGCCCGCGCCGGGAGCCACGAGCCCGGCGCCGGCTTCGACCGTCGCGGCCCCGCCGCCCGGCGCTACGGCTGCGGCCCCACCGTCGCCTGCCGCGCGCGGCCCCACCGGTTCCGCGGGCGGCCCCCGCGGCGGCGCCACCACCGCCGCCGCCCGCAGCGAGCCGGAAGAGGTCCCCCCCGACCCCGTGATCCAGGCCCGCACCGATTGCTGGATGGCGGTCGAACACCAGAAGAACCTGCGCGGCCTCGATCAGCGCATCGCCTTCGTCGACAAGTGCGTCGCCGACCAGATGAAATCGCAGCCCAAACCTTGAGGATGGAGAACACCATGCGCCTTGTTGTTGGGACTTTGGCCACCTTGCTCGTCGCCGTCGCGATCGACGGTACGCAGAATAACGTCCACGCCGATCCGTATCGCTGGTGCGCGATGTATGGCGCCAGAGGCGCCACCAACTGCTATTTTACGAACCTCGATCAGTGCCGTGCCGCGCTGTCGGGAATGGGCGGCTTCTGCCAGCCCAACAATTTCTACGACGGCCGTCCGGTGTTCGCAGCGGAAGATCGCATCCGCCGCAGCCGGAGCCGCGTGCGCTGACGACGTCGGCTACTTCACGCCCTGTCCGCGTGGTGGGTTGGCCTTTGCCATGCAGTGCCTGAGTCGCGCGCCATTTCGAGGCAGGTGAGCAGCTCGGTTAGGTGGAGCCGCCGCCGTGCGCCGGCACGCATTGCGCCTTGTCGGCGGCGTTCAATTGCGGCCACTGCCGCTGCATCTCGTCGTGGGCCTTCTGCTCGGCATTGCGGCAGACCGACAGATACTCTGGCGAGGCGGCCTGCTGGGCCGCCGCCCGACAACTGGGCTCGACGTTGAAAGTCGGCACGCCGTCGACCGCCGCAAGCGCGAGGCCTCCGGCCATGGTCGCGCCGATCAAGCCCGCGGCCAGCGTCGTCTTGCGCAAAAACAACATTGAGCCTCCTTGCCCTAAACCTGCCGCATCAAGACTGTGGGCTGCCGGACGGGATGGAAGCCGGGCCGGCGCCGCATCCCGTCAACGCTCCGGGGGCCGTTCGCGTTCGAAAGCTGATGAAAAAAGCTCATGCACCACAGCGGACCAGGCGGTCGAGGCTGGATCAGCACCGGCCAAAATGCCTATTGTTGTGCCGAATTGATGCTCAAGCGGCGTAGCCAAGCCTGCGTTTGCGTCGGGGAGGATGCAATGAATTGTCCACGCGTTTACACCGCACTGGCTGCCACCCTCATCGTCGCGCTGCCGGGCGCGGCGCTGGCGCAATTCCCACCCGCTCCCGGATCGTCAACGGCTCCGGTGCAGGACCGCTGGCCGGACCCGCCGAAATCGCCGCAAGCCGGAGCGCCGGCCGCCCCCGCCGCGCAGGCGGCTCCAAAGCGCGCCGCCCCCGCCCAGGCCAAGACCTCGCCCGGCGGCGAAGAGCTGCTGGACACGCCGGCGAAAAAGCCCGCGGCATCAGCCACTGCCGCGCCCGCTTTGACAGTCGCTTGCAGCGGCCCCTTCGCCAAGGACTCCTCTCACCTCAAGCTCGCGATCAAGTACGACTCGCGCAACCTCACGTTCGGCGAGGTGGACGGTCCCGAAGGCAGCAAGATTCCCGGCTCCATCCTGTTTCCGAACGATCCGAAGCGCCGCCTCGAAGTGATATGGGCCAAAGAGGGCGCCCGCAGCGAAACGTCGGTGATCGCGATCAACGGCAAGTCGCAATGGAGCGCGCCGAAGGGCATGAAGCTCGGCCTGCCGCTCGCGGCGCTGGAGAAGGCGAACGGCCGTCCATTCAAGTTGTCCGGCTTCGACGCCGACGGCAACGCGGGCGTGGCCGGCTGGGAGGGCGGCGCGCTGGGCTCGCTCCCCGGCGGCTGCAAGATCGGCATGCGGTTCGCCGCGGACCCCAAGGTGCCGAAGGAGGCGCGCGCTGCGGCTGCCGGCGACAAGGAGATTCTCTCCAACGACGCCAGCGTGCGCGCGCTCAAACCAACGGTCGTGGAAATCCTGATCGGCTATTGACCGTTGGCGGCTGCCGAATTCGCGAGCTATCCGCGCGCGTTAACGATTACGGCTTTTTCCACCGCCATAAAGATTCCCAAACGCAGCCGCAATCCTCCGGCACAGCGTTGGTCATGCCGAATCGAATTCATCCTCACGTCGTGAACATCTTCGCCGCGCTCGTTGTGACTGTCAGCGCCAGCCGCTGCCGTGGCCGGCGACGCCGACCCGACATTCGGCAGCCGCACCGACAAGCCCGACGGCTCGTCCGCACTGACGGTCGGCCGCCGGCTGCCGACTCCGTGGGAGACCAAGGTCGGCACCGACGTCAGTCTCGCCGCGCCGTCTGGGATCGCGGCGTCGGACAATCTCGTGCGCGGCGGTGTCGCACAGGATCGCTCGTCCGGCGCGGTGTGGGGCAATCTGACCATGCCAGGTCTGACGATGCCAGGTCTGCGGCCGCTCGGCTTCGACAAGACCTCGGTCGAGGCGCGCGTCGACGCCGGCAAGGACGAAGGCAAGCTCGGCGCAACCTTGAGCCGGTCGGTGCCGATCAATCAGAATCTGTCGGTGACGCTGCAGAACAGCTATTCGGTCAAGCAATCGCTGGCGAGCGACCGGCGCGACCGGGTGTGCCGCCCACAGCCGGTATTCCGAACACCGGAGCGGCTGCGCCGGCGCCCGCCTGGGGCGTCGATGAAACGGTTCGGCTCAACGTCGATCCGTCCGGCACCACGTTCTCGGCCGGCGCCGGTGCATCGACCGTGGACACCCAGTGGCACAACAAGCTGAGCATGGAGCAGACCTTGGTCGGCCCGCTCAAGCTCACGACCTCGATCGAGGACGCCGGGACCACGACGCCGAAGAAGAGCATTACCGCCGGATTCAAGCGAACTTGGTAACGTCCCGGCAACGAACAGGGCAAGTTCCCGTGTCTGCCCGGGATCTGCCCAAGTATCGTCACCGTGCCGCCGCACTCCATGACGCAATCGCTGCGCTCTTGGGGAGCGTGATCGCCACCAGCGAAAGGGAGCGTAGCATGACTGTCATCAAGGCTGAACGACCGGCGGAAGCCGATCAGGCTGCCGCGGCCGCCACTGCGGCCGTGGAAGAGGTCGAGGGAGAAATCCGCGCCTTCGTGCGGCGGGATTTATCGGTGTTTCGCCGACGCCAGCGGAAAACGGCGAGGCCGCCGTCGAGAACATCAACTCGGTGATCGAGCGCGTGTCCGGCGCCTCCGTCGTCGAGATCGAACGGGTGATGGCCGAGCTCGCTCAGGTGCGCGACATGTTGCGCAACGAGGGCGAGCGCGTGCAGCGCGAGGTCAGCGGCTATGCGTCGTTGAGCCAGGCGGCGATGACCTCGATGAAGATCATCGGCGACAGCCTGGTGCAATGGAAATCACAATCGCCGCAGCCGGCGTTGCGCAAAGATTAACCTGGCCTCGGCACACGAAAATAACAATGGCCCCAACCGGGGCCATTTGTTTGAACGCAGGGCGCCGACTATTGGTTCGCAGCGATCTGGGTCGGCGGCGTGTCGAGCGCAAAGCGGCCGTCGACATGACCGATCACCACGGTCACGGCCACCAGCATCACCGCGGCGGTCACGCCGCCGAAGATGAAGCCGAGAAACCCTAGACCCGCGCGATCCGCCATAACACGTCCCTGATACGTCTTCCTCCTGATAAGACGCGCGAACCGGGTAAAAGGTTCAATCGGACGCCCATAAATCGGGTCCGCTTTGCAACCAATCCGCGGCTTGGTCCAAAAAAGTCGGCGGGGTCGATGCCCCGCCGCTTGCCTTTTTGTTCCTCCCGCGTGGCCGAAGCCCTCGCGGCACGCAAAGCAATTGGGATTACGCGCTACAACATCGCATAGGCGCTCGAAACCATGCCGACCGGGCGCCGGTCGACGGCGCTCGACAGCGACACCCGGCCGAAGCTGGTGGTGCGGCCGACGCGGACGATGCGCGCATCCGCCATCACGTCGAAATTCACCGGGCGCAGGAAGTGCATGGTCTGATCGATCATGCTCATCGGCCGGTGGCCGTTCCACGCCGCCGCGCAGGCCAGCGTCATCGCAGCGTCGGCGAGCGCCATCAGCGCCTGCGAACAGAGCACCCCGTCGCGGCTGATCTTGAGCGAGAACGGCAGGCGGATCACCACCCCGGGCTGCCAATCGGCCGGCGCCCCGGGCGGACGGCCGGCTTCGACCGCCTCGACCAGCAGGCTCAGGTCCAGCATCCAGGGCGGCAGCAGGTCGGCCAGCAGAACCGCCGCGGCCTCGAGGCCGAATACCTTCTCGACTGTCTTCAGTCGGCGCGCGTCCACAGCCATGCTTCGTCTCCGCCCTGCCCCAGGCGCGCGTAAGCAGATACCGGTTCGCGCGAATCGTGCCGGAACGTTAGGAGCCGCCGCGCGGGATCGCCACCATCGGCGCGGGCTTTTCCGCTGGTAAAATTGTGATCAACCCGCCACAATCGCGTAAAACATGTGGTAAAGTGGGTGCGCTGAAAGCAGCATGACGGTTGGTTTTGCGCTGAGGGAGGATCGGGTGGGCGTTCAAGTCATAAAACAACGCGTGGGCATTCTCGTGGCGGCGCTGATCGTGTCCATTTGCAGCGGGCCGGCGGGTGCCGCGAACTGGTTCGAGAAGACCTTCTATATGATCGGCCCGCGCTTCGACTCGCAGCTGCCCTCCTGCGACAACTCGTGGGCGCTCTCCACCATTCAACGGCGGTTTGCGACCAAGGAAGGCCGGTTCTGGAACTCCGATTTGCAGATCACGAACTTCGACCAGATCCGTGAGGTCGCGTACCGGCCCTGGGCCGACGGCACCATTCCGCGCCGGTTCTGCAGCGGCCGCGTTCAGATCTCGGACGGCCAGTGGCGGACCGTCCGCTATTCCATCGTCGAGGACGGCGGCATGATCGGCGCAAACTGGGGCGTCCAGTGGTGCGTGGTCGGCGTCGACCGCAACTGGGCCTACAACCCCGAGTGCAAGGCCGCAGGGCCCTAAGCGCCTCACACGACATTTGAATTTTGAATTCGAACGTTCCGGCAGGAACGCGGCGGTGCCGTTATGGCTCCCGATCCCGTTTCATTGCTATTTTGTTCTTGACTTGTTCTCACGCCTAGGGAAAAGTTCCCGGCGTCTGTTCCTGTCGAGTGAAGGGGCGTCTCATGGCCAGTATCGTTTTTCGCACCATCGCCTTCGCCGTTGTTCTGATCGCTATCGGGCTCGGCTCCGCGTCCGCGCAAGAACAACAAAGTCAGCAGCAAGTTCAGCCACGCAACCAGCCAGGCCAGTTCGACTTCTACGTGCTGTCGCTGTCGTGGTCGCCGTCGTTCTGCAAGGAATCGGAAGAGCGCGGCCGGCCGTCCAACGAGCAATGCCGCGGCCGGCCCTATTCCTTCGTCGTCCACGGGCTGTGGCCGCAATACGAGCGCGGCTTCCCGCGCGACTGCCAGGTGCCGGCGCCGCGGCTCTCCCGCGATCTCACGACCTCGATGCTCGACCTGATGCCGGCGCTGCGGGTTGATCTATCACGAGTGGGATCAGCACGGCACCTGCTCGGGCCTTGAAGCGCAGGCCTACTTCGACCTGGTCCGAAAGGCCCGCGAGACGGTGAAAATCCCCGAGAGCTACGCGGCCCCCAAGACGACGCTGACCGTGGCGCCGGACGAGGTCGAGGAGGCTTTCGTCAAGAGCAACCCCGGACTGTCGCGCGCGGCGGTTTCGGTGACCTGCGGCAGCACCCGGCTGAGCGAGGTCCGCATCTGCATGAGCAAGGATTTGAAATTCCGCGACTGCGACGAGATCGACCGCCGTGCCTGCCGGCGCGACAAGCTGCTCATGCCGCCGGTGCGTGGCGGCTAGTGTCCCGATTCCGAAGTTCGCACACCATTGCGGTAACCTCTGATGCGAACTTCGGGATCAAAGGGACACGAGCAAGCATATGAAGCTAGCGTGGTTTTGGTTCAGAAACTCCCTTGGCGGATGCGCGGCGAGAGTGGAGGAAATTTCTGAACCGCCGCACTAGTCCGGCGCCAAGGCATCCCCGATACGGCGGAGCTTGTCGCCGAGCATCGGCAGCGTCACCATCACGTTCGCTTTGTTGTCAATCGTCACGAGAATACGCTGCACATCGCTCGCGACGGTGTTGACCGTGCGATGGAGGTTGCGCAGCGGACGATCGAATGACGCCGGGCGATGACCGTCGAAGCCGGAATCGCCGTAGCCATAGACCAGCGCTGCGAGCAGGAGGATACGGCCCATCGGCCACCATTATCCGATCGCGGCATCGCCGTTGAGCAGGAGCCGATCTAAACCTTAACGGCGGAGCGGACACTCGAAAAAATCCGCCAAAAGTCCACGTTGTCTCGGTGCATGCTGGAAACGGTTTTCGGTTAAGATCGCGCGCCGATACCTTGCGAGCACGATGAACTATCGCCACGCCTATCACGCCGGCAATTTCGCCGACGTCGTCAAGCACGCCACGCTATGCCGCGTGCTGACCCATTTGCGTGAAAAGCCCGCCGCGTTCCGCGTCATCGACACCCACGCCGGCGCCGGCCGCTACGACCTTGCCGGGCCGGAAGCCGGCAAGACTTTGGAGTGGCGCGACGGCATCGGCCGTCTGCTGAATGCGGCACTCCCGCCGCCTATTCGTGCGCTGCTCGCGCCCTATCTCGATGCCGTCGCGGCCCTCAATCCAGGCGGACGGCTCACTCACTATCCCGGCTCACCGGTG
This sequence comes from uncultured Alphaproteobacteria bacterium, assembly GCA_963850885.1. GTDB lineage: Bacteria > Pseudomonadota > Alphaproteobacteria > Rhizobiales > Xanthobacteraceae > Z2-YC6860. The sequence goes on from CAWKOD010000003.1 coordinate 18,930, forward strand.
CTGGCGCAGGCGTTGCTGCGGCGGCAGGACCGGCTGATCGCCTGCGAGCTCGAGCCGCGCGCGGCAGCCGTCCTCGAACGCGAGCTGGCCGGCGACAACCGCGCCAAGGCCATCGCGATCGACGGCTGGACCGCGCTCACCGCTTACGTGCCGCCGACGGAACGGCGCGGCGTGGTGCTGATCGATCCGCCGTTCGAGCAACCGGACGAATTCGCCCGATTGGGCGAGCGGCTGGCGGCGGCGCACCGCAAATGGCCGACCGGGATTTACCTGCTCTGGTATCCGATCAAGGACCCAGCGGAGGTTCAAGCCTTCACCCGCGGGCTTGTCCGGCTCGGCATCGCGAAAATGTTGCGAGTGGAACTGATCCTGCCAACTGCCGGTCCCGACACGGGTTTGCGCGGCAGCGGGCTCATTGCCGTCAACCCGCCATGGACTTTGCATGAGGAACTCAAGCTCGTGCTGCCGGTGCTGGCCGAGGTTTTGTCCCGCGGTGCAACGAGCGCCGTGACGCTCGACTGGCTTGCCGGCAAATCCGCATCCTGACGGCGTTCTGCGCCTTCCACCCGGCCGGCATTGGGTCTAGCCTATGAATGCTGGCTTAGACGTTCCGCCTCCATCTGGGGGGTCGGCGGAGTGACTGAGGCCTCAGGGGCTGACGCCTTCTACCGATGTGAATGTTTGGCCGAGCCGCCGCGCCGTGGGGGTCGGTGGCGGAGCATTTGCGGGGGAAGGAGTTTGCCGATGGCAAACAGTGGTACGGTCAAGTTCTTCAATGGCGAACGCGGCTACGGTTTCATCAAGCCGGACGACGGCGGACGCGATGTGTTCGTGCACATCACCGCGGTCGAACAGGCCGGATTGAAAGCGCTCAACGAAGGACAGCGGATTCAGTTCGAAGTCGAGCCCGACAAGAAGGGCAAAGGCCCGAAGGCCGTGAATCTGGTCATCACTGGCTGACGACCAGCTCTGCTGCCGCGCGGGTTGCTTTCGCTGGCGACGCGCGTGACGATGCTCTTGCGTGACCGTCGAGGCCTCCACGGCCGCGCCAGTTTTCCTTGCCGCACAAGTCTCACTTACGATCAAACAATCTCGAGAAACATCCCCATGATGATCCTGCGCTCGACGCCGCCCTCGCCCTTTGGCCGCAAGGTCAGGCTTGCTGCAAGCGTGCTCGGCCTCTCCGGCGACATCAAAGTCGAACCGGCCGACCCCAACGACGCCAACGACTCGATCCGTCAGCAGAATGCTTTGGGCAAAATCCCGACACTGGTGCTGGAAGACGGCGGGACGCTGTTCGACTCGCGCGTGATCGTCGAATATCTCGATCACCGCGCCGGCGGCGGCAAGATCATCCCGCAGGAGTCCAAGGCGCGCTTTGCCGCGCTCCGGCTGCAAGCCTTGGCCGACGGCATGACCGACGCGCAGATTCTGCTGGTGTACGAAGGCCGCTTCCGGCCGCCGGAGCATCACGTCAAGAAGTGGACCGATTATCAGGCCGACAAGATCAAGCGCGGCCTGACGGCGCTGGAGGCCGATCCGCCGTCGCTCGATCCGCTCCCCAACGTCGGCCAGATTGCGCTGGCGTGCTTCCTCGGCCATCGCGACCTTCGCTTCGCCGGCGACTGGCGCGCCGCGCATCCCAAGCTCGTCGCCTGGCTCGACCGCTTCGCGGCGAAGGTGCCGGCCTTCGCCGAGACCAAGGTGGCGGCATAGAGTTTTCGTTAGAGCATGATCTGATCCGACCTTCCTTCGCCCGCCGAAGTGGGCTTCGCGAAGGCGGGAAGCCGGTTCCCACTTTTCGGGATCGTGCTCTCTCGCCTTCACTGCGCGTTCGGTGAATACTGCCGGCGCAATGCCAAGCCTCCGCGAGATGTTTGTCGGCCCCTGGCGCGCGGTGTCGGTGCTGGGCATCACCCAGATCATCGCCTGGGGCACCATCTTCTATTCGCTGGTGCTGACCGCGCCGCTGATCATGGCGGAGACCGGCTGGTCGCTGTCCTTCATCATGGGCGGCTTTTCGCTGGGCCTGCTCATCGCAGGCTTGGTCGCGCCATTCGTCGGCCGCTCGATCGACCGTTACGGCGGCCATGTGGTGATGGCGGCCGGCGCGCTGGTCAGCGCGCTTGGGCTGTTCGGTCTCGCTCACGCCCGCAGTCCGGCGGTGTATCTCGCGGTCTGGATGGTGCTCGGCGCCGGTCTCGGCGCGTCGCTCTACGATCCGGCCTTCGCTTCGCTCGGACGCATCTTCGGCGCCGCCGCGCGTCGGCCGATCACGTTTCTGACGCTGGCCGGCGGCTTTGCCTCCACGGCGGGCTGGCCGGCAACGCACCTCCTGATCGGCGCGGTCGGCTGGCGCGGCACCTACATCGTCTATGCCGCGCTGATGGCCTTGGTCTGCGCGCCGCTTTATGCCTTCGCGCTGCCACGGAGCCGCGCCGCTCTCGATGTCCCGGCGGGCGGCCCGACGGCGGCACCGGCCGCGCTGCTGCCGTCGCGCGGCTGGGCCTTCGTGCTGGTGACGGCGGCCTTCACGGCCTACGCCTTCGTGCCGTCGGCACTGTCCGCGCATCTGCTCGCAATCTTCGGCCGCAGCGGCATCGATTCCGCGACGGTGGTGATGATCGGCGCGCTGTTCGGCCCGGCCCAGGTGGCGGCGCGGCTGACCGAGCTCGCGTTCGGCCGCAACCTGCATCCGCTGCTGATCGGGCGCGCGGCGGTGTCGCTTCTGGTTGCAGCCTTCGCGCTGCTGGCGCTGTTTGGGATTTCCGTGCCGCTCGCGGCGGCCTTCGCGCTGATGTTCGGCGCGGCCAACGGTCTTGTCACCATCACGCGGGGCGCGCTGCCGCTCGCGCTGTTCGGCGCCGACGGTTACGGCCGGCTGATGGGCCGCATCAGCGGCTTCTGGCTGGTGATGCAGTCGGCGGCGCCGCTGGTGATGGCCTTCGTCGCCGAACGGGCGTCGGATGCGACCGCGCTTGCCCTGGCCGCCGGATTTGCCGTTGTCGCGCTGGCCTGCTTCGCCGCCATCAGACGCCCCTGATCAGGCGCAGCGGAACATGCCGTCGATGTCATCCTGAGTGGAGTGGCCGCGATCATCGGCGAGCTTCGGGCCGTTGAGAAAGCGGCGATCGTCCTTCGCCCCTGCATCGAGCACGACCGGCGTGAACTGCTCGACGTCATGCCAGATCGCCAGCAGCCGGGCGACGTGCTCCTCGACGAACTTCAGCGTCTCAAGCACATGACTGACGCGCTGGCCGGTGAGGTCCTGGAAATTGCAGGCCTCGAAAATCTGCACCACGCGGTCCTGGACGTCATGGGCCAGCCCCTGTTCGTGGCTGCCCTTGACCGACGCCGACAGCGCGTTGGCGGCCTGGTCGATCTCTTCGGCCGCCTGCAGGATCGACTGCGTCGCCTGCTCGGTGCTGCCGACGATCGCCGCAAGCTCGCGGCTGGCGCGCGCCGTCCGCTCGTTGCTCTGCGCTTCGGCGCCGAGCACGGTCATCTCGGTCCGGGTGCGCTCGACCGCGGCGTAGATCAGGCCAAGCTCGTGCTTGTAGGCTTGCGCCTCCGCGATCTGCGCCCGCGCGCGCTCGAGCGCGTCACGATCGACCTCGGTGCGCGGCCCGATCAGCTCGCGCAGCGACTGCATCTCCGTCATGAACTCGCGATGCTGCAGCGCGCCTTCCGCATCGCCCGCGGCAACGCCATGGGCTGCGCGCAGGCGCGCGCCCTCTTCGATCCGAAACACCTTGCGCTGAACCGGCATCGCCGTCCTCGTTCCCCCGCGAGGTGTACGACACCGCCGCTTAAAATCGGGTTCATCCGCTGATGTGTTCGCGGAAACGCGCGGTTAACCATGACGCTTCAGGCAAAATAAACCGTAATCCGACGAACCACGCTGTGGTGCCCCGCTTGCGCGCCCTTAGCGGCCGCGTTTTTACCGATCAGTACATTTTTCACCATGTAGTGGCGGATCGCGGGAGCAATCCCAAACGACGAAACCAGTGCAGAGTACGTCGATGCAAAGTCATGTGTTCCCGGTGCTCCTGATGAGCACCATCGCCATCGTTTCGGCCCAGGCCGAGCCGCTGTCACTCACGCCCCATCGCTACGCCCAAGATCGCTACGCCCAAGCCGCACCGCCCACCCCGTCCTACGTCGTGCCGCAGGCCGCGCCTGCGCCGATTGCGGCCGAGCGCGAGCCCGTCCGATATGCCTCCACCAACTCCGAGCGAAATCTCGGCGGCGGCTTCATCGAGTTCCTGTTCAACGGCGGCCGCCCGGTGGCGCCGCCGCGTCCGTCCTCCGAGATTCTGGCGCGCGGCGAGCCCGCCGAGCAGACCGAGACGGTCGATCCGCGCCTGAACATCGATCCGAAATTCCAGAAGCAGGTCGTCGCGTATCACGGCTCCGAACCGGCCGGCACCATCGTCATCGACACGCCGAACCGCTTTCTGTTCCTGGTGCAGGACAACGGCACCGCGGTGCGCTACGGCATCGGCGTCGGCAAGCCGGGCTTCACCTGGGCCGGCGAAAAGAAAGTCTCGGCCAAGAAGGAATGGCCGGACTGGACGCCGCCGCCGGAGATGCTGCAACGCCGCCCCGACCTGCCGCACTTCATGGCCGGCGGCCCGGAGAATCCGCTGGGTGCGCGCGCGATGTATCTCGGCTCCTCGCTCTACCGCATCCACGGCTCCAACGAGCCCTGGACGATCGGACAGGCGGTGTCGTCCGGCTGCATCCGCATGCGCAACGAGGACGTCATCGACCTCTACGAAAAGGTCAAGGTCGGCACCAAGGTGGTGGTGATCTAGCCGCGCCTCGCACAACGCTGAATAAAAAAGGCCGCCGTCTCCGGCGGCCTTTTGTTTTGTCGCCGGCCTGCGCTCAGGCGCTGTCGCTGCCGCCATCGCCGCCGAAATCGCCGCCAACGTCAATCTCGCCGCCATCGAAATCGCTGTCGCCCGGGCGATGAGTCGAACAGGCCGGCACGCTGCGATCCGTCGTTGGCATCCGCCGAGCGACCGCCGCGGCCGATGTCGTTCACGCCGGCGTCGCGGGCGAGATCGCTGCCGCTCAAATTCGAGCCCCACGGCGCGCTGTTGGCGCCATAGCCGGAATCGAACGCGCTTTGTCCCTGATTGTGGCCGCCGAACATACCGCGAAAGCTGTTCATCAACAGCGCGCCGCCGACCACGCCCGCAGCGGTCGCGGCGGCGGTGCCGAGAAACGAGCCACCGGCAGATCCGGGTGCCTGCGGCGGAGCGCCGTAGCCGCCAGGCTGCGCTGCATAACCCGGCTGCGCCGCGTAACCAGGCTGCGCCGCCGTGCTGCCCCACGGGCTTGCGGCACGGGCCGCATCGGGCCGCACCGTCGGCACCGAACCCTGCGGCTTGCCGAGCAGCGCGTCGCGCATGCTGTCGAGGAAGCCGGGCTGCTTCACCGGTTCGCCCGGTTCAAGCTCGAGTTCTTGTTCGAGCTCGCGGATGCGCGCGTCGGCGCGCTTGAGCGCCTCGTCCTGAACGAGCGCGGTCTGCACCAGCGGATAGAGCGCGTTCGGCGCCCGCTGCAGGCCCTCGTTGATCGCGCGCACCGCGTCGGGATCGCGCGGATTGCGCTCCAGCGACGCGAGGCGGTCGAACAATTCGTCGATCAGTTTGCGTTCCTGGGGCGTCATGGCGTTCTCCCTGAGCCTCTCGAAAACTTCGGCCCTCATGTAGGGGTCGTACCAGGGCGGCGGAATGGCTGCGGCAAAATATTCACCCGCCGGCTAAGTACCTGTCGGATGACACATTCTCAGGCCTTGCTCAGGCCAGCGCGACGCCGTGCGCCCGCAGCACGCCGGGAAAGTCGTCGCCCGCCAGATAGGCATATTCGCGCTCGCGCTGCGTGGTCAGCGGGTCGAGCCGTTCGAGTTCGGCATCGACGAATCCCGGATGACACATCACGACGCTGCGCGGCGGCAGGTCGCGGAGAAATCCGGGGAACAGCCGCGCGAAGTCCACCTTGTCCGCGGTGAAATCATAAGCTCCGGCGAACGCCGGATTGGTCACGATGTCACGCTTCGCCGCAAGCTTGCGGAACCTTCCGCTCAGGGCATCGAGCACCCGCGTCTTGTAGTCCCAGAACGATATCGGCAGCGTCGGCACACCGCCGCACTGGCGCACCCAGGCCTGCGGCGCGGTCTCCTGCATCACGTCGAGCAGCGCCTCGCGCACCTGCGGGAACAGATGCGCGTGCTGGTGGCCGTCGATGAAGTCCGGCGTCTGCCCGAACCGCGTGACGAATGCCTCGAGCTGCGTCGCGATCTCAACGGTTAAGCGCTTGCGACTGAGCAGGCCGAGCCGGCCGCGCACCATCATCTCGGCGAGCGAGAGAAACGTGCCGTGGCGCGTTGGGCGAAAGCCCGGGCTCATCGGCTTGAACTTGCCGGTCAGCGTGACATGCAGGCCGATCGCGACCCGCCGCGCACCGACGTTGAGCATCTTCAGCGCTTCCGCCTCGGAGCGGTCGAAGCTCGGCGCCGCCACCATCACCGAGGTGGCGTTGAGCCGGCCCTGCGCCACGAGCTCGCGGATGCGCTTTGCTGACCGCCGGCGAGATGCCGTAATCGTCGGCGCACAGCCAGATCGGCCGAAGCGAGACGCCGGCGCCGCTCATTCGGCGGCGGTGCGAGCCGGCGCATCGGCACGGGCATGGTCGGTAACGCCCTGGTCCATCAAGCTCTGGGCCGTGCGCACGCTGTGCTCGGCGACGAAATAGACCGGCCGGGCTTTGATCTCGGACAGCACCTTGCCGATGTACTCGCCCATGATCCCGATCATGATCAGTTGCACGCCGCCCAGCACCATCAATCCGACCACCAGAGACGGATAGCCCGGCACGGATTTGCCTTGATACAGCGTCTCCCACAGGATCGACGCGCCGAACAAGAGCGCGATAAAGGCCAGCGTCAGACCGAGCAGGCTCGCCATCCGCAGTGGCGCCACCGAGAACGAGGTCAGGCCTTCGATCGACAGGCCGATGAGCGCGTAGGGGCTCCAGCTTGTGGTGCCATGGGCGCGCTTGGCCGGCTCGTAATCCACCCGGAACTGCTTGAAGCCGATCCAGCTCGCCAGCCCCTTGAAGAAGCGGTTGCGCTCGGGCAACCGGCGCAGCGCATCGGCGGCGCGCGGCGACAGCAGCCGGAAGTCGCCGGCGTCTTCCGGGATGGCGGCCCGCGTGTTCCAATTGATCAGCCGGTAGAACATCCGCACGGCAAAGCGGCGCAGCCGCGTTTCGTTGGCGCGATGCGCCTTGGCGGTGAACACCACGTCGTTGCCGCCGTCGAGCCAGTGCCCGACCAGGGTCGGGATCAGCGCCGGCGGATGCTGGCCGTCGCCATCCATGAACAGCACGGCGCCGAGCCGCGCATGATCGAGGCCCGCCAGCAGCGCCGCTTCCTTGCCGAAGTTGCGCGACAACGAAACGACCTGAACGTCGAGCGCCTCGGCCGGCAGTGTCTGCGCCACCGCCAGGCTGTCGTCGCGGCTGCCGTCATCGACATAGATCACTTCGGTGGCGAGGCCGCGCTGCTGCCGGAGCCCGCGGGCAATCTCGGCTAGCCGGGCGTGAAAGCCGGCGAGGCCCGCGCCCTCGTTGAACACGGGAACCACGATCGACAGGCCGGCCTCGGCCGCCGGCCGGGCGGCATTTCCTGCGAATGGGGTCGCTGTCACAGCCATGTCATGCCGTTATCTATGCCGGACAATCTATAGCGCAACCAAAGGGTTCTGTCGCCGCACGCTGCCCTGGATATCGGCCGCCTTTCCGCTTTGCCGCGCCGCGGAAAAGGTCTAAGCGATCCCGATGGCCCCCCCGTCCCGGCTCTCCGACAGGCTGATCGCCGCATGGCATGAGCGCGCCATCGTGCTCAAGGCGATGAGCTTCGCCCTGGTCGGCGTGGTCAATTCGGCGGTCGATTTCGGCGGTATTTGCCTTCGCCTATTCCTATTTCGACCTGCCGATCATCCTGGCAAACGTGCTGTCGTGGTGCGTCGCGGTCAGCGGCTCTTATGTGATGAATTCGCTGACGACTTTCGCCCGCGAATCCGGCCGCGAGCTGCGCGCCAAGGCCTATTTCAGCTTTGCGCTGTCGCAGGCCGCGGGTCTCGTCGCCAACACGACGACGGTCTTCGTCGCGTCCTATTTCATGCCGGTGCTGGTCGGCAAGGTGCTCGCCATCGGCGTGAGCTTCCTGGTCAACTTCACGCTCTCGCACTTCATCGTGTTCCGCAAGCGTCCGAACGCGCCTTAGGACGCAAGCAGGCGCGGCAACGTCCGCGACAGAATCTCGTCGGCCTCGGCGGCGATCCGTTTGACCAGTTCGCCGGCCGGCGGGATGTCGCGAATGAGGCCGGCGTCCTGCCCCATCGACAGCGGGCCTTCATCGACGTCGCCCGCCTCGCGCGCCGCGCGCAGCCGGGCGTGCGCCTCGGCGCGGTTCTGCCGCAACGCCCATTCGCGGCCCGACCAGCGCTCGACGAACTTGTTGCGCCGCGAACGCGTCATCGCACCGGGCCAGACCAGACCCGCGGCGATGTCGGGGATTTCGGACAGTTGGGTGTCGTGGCCGTCGCTGTCGACGATCGCCTGCTTGAAGTTCGGGTGCAGCGGCGACTCCACGCTTGCCAGAAACCGGGTGCCGAGCAGGATGCCCTGCGCGCCGAGCGCGAGCGCGGCGACGAGCCCGCGCCCGTCGGCGAAGCCGCCGGCCGCCAGCACCGGGACCGGCCCGACCGCGTCGACCACCATGGGAATGAGCGGCATCGCGCCCATCCAGCCGACATGGCCGCCACCCTCGCTGCCCTGGGCGATGATGACGTCGGCGCCGGCCTTGGCCGCGCGCACCGCCTCCGGCACGGTGCCGGCCATATAGGTGATCTTGCAGCCGGCCTCATGGGAGCGGTCGAAATAGGGCTTGAGGTCCTGGTCGGGCCGCGCCCAGGCGAACTGCATCACCGCCGGGCGAAGATCGAGCGCTGCCGCAAAGCTGTCCTCGCGGGTGTCGAACAGGAGAAAGTTCATCCCAAACGGTTTGTTGGTTTCCTTGCGGGTCGCCGCTGCGCGCTCGCGGATCTGCTCCGGCGTCAGGTAGTGACAGCCCATGGCGCCGAGCCCGCCGGCCCGCGACACTGCGGCGGTCATCGCCGGCGACGACGCCGAGCCCATGCCGCCGAGCGCGATCGGATGCTCGATGTCCAATAAATCGCAGATCGGTGTCCGGATCATGCAGTCCTCCAGCGCGGATTTGATTGCTCCGCTTGCAGGGGACCTTAGGCCGATGAGGCCTAAGCGCAACTCAGCAATAAGAAGCAGAGCGGTGGGCGATGGGCACGAGCCCTACAGGCCGGCGATGAGCTTGGCGTAGAGCGGATTGTCCGGCGCGAACACGTAATCGATCGCGGCGACCACGATGCTCTGGGCGCCGCGTTCGCGCATGAAGCTCGCCAGGTCGTAAACCGCAGCCGGCGGGCAGTGCAGCGTCAGCATGCCGGACGAGGTCGGGCCGCCGAACGGCGTCACCACGCCGAAACGCTCTTTGGCCTGTGTGAGCATCGCCTCGTCGCAGCCGGGAAAGCGCGTGCGCACCTCGCGATAGGCGCGGGCTCGCGCCTGCGCGGCGATGCGGTCGAGGATGCGGCGCGCGATCTCGCGCTCGGCGTCGCCCCAAGTCGCGCCGCGTGCGGCGACGAGGCTCGCCTGCGAGCGCAGAATGGTGCCCTCGTCGACGATCTTGAGCCCGTTGGCGGCGAGCGTCGAGCCGGTGGTGGTGATGTCGACGATCAGCTCGGCCGAGCCCGCCGCCGGTGCGCCTTCGGTCGCGCCCGAGCTCTCGACGATGCGGTAGTCGACGATGCCGAATCCCGAGAAGAAATCGCGGGTCAGGTTCACGTATTTGGTGGCGACCCGCATCTTGCGATCGTGGCGCAGGCGGAACGCGGTCGCGACGTCGTCGAGATCGGCCATGCTGCGCACGTCGATCCAGGCCTGCGGCACCGCGACCACGACATTGGCGAAGCCGAAGCCGAGCCCTTCGATCACCACCACGCGCTTGGCCATGTCGGCGATCGTCTCGCGCAACAGATCCTCGCCGGTGATGCCGAGATGGACGGTGCCCTGCGCCAGCGCGTCGGCAATCTCGCCGGCCGACAGATAGGCGACCTCGACGCCGGGCAGGTCCGCGATCGCGCCGCGATAGTCGCGGGCGCCGCGCGGCTTGACCAATTGCAGGCCGGCGCGGCCGAAGAACGCCTCGGTGTTTTCCTGCAGCCGGCCCTTGGACGGCACGGCGATGATCAGAGGCGCGCTCATGACTGGCCTCCGCCGCCGGCGACGCGCTCGATCCACACCGCGAAGCCCACGGCGGGGATTGGCGATTTCGCGCCGAGCCGGCTCAGCAGTTCGTCGTAGCGGCCGCCGGCCACCAGCGGCCCGTTCGGCGCGGCGGACGGATCGTGCAGCTCGAACACGAAGCCGGTGTAATAATCGAGGCCGCGGCCGTACGCGGTCGAGAAGCGGATGCGGCCGACGTCGACGCCGCGCGCGGCCAAAAATCCGGCGCGGCTCTCGAACAGGTCGAGCGCGGACTCGATCTTGAGACCGGCCGAAGCGGCGAGCGCGCGGAGCTCCGCCGCCGCCTCGTCGGGATCGCCGGCGATGGCGAGAAATTTTTCGATCAAGCTACGCGTCTCGCGCGGCAGCACGGTCGCGGCGCCGAGCGCGGCCTGCTCCAGGAAGCGTTCGGCGATCTCGCCGACCGTGCGCCCGCCGACGGTGTTGATGCCGGCGATCGACAGCAGATCGGTGACCAGCGCATGCGCGGCCTTCGGATCGGACCGCTCCAGCGCCGCCAGAACACCCTGATACTCGGGCTTGTTCTGCGCGGTATGCAGCGTCAGAACGTCGAGGTCGTGGGCGAGCGACGTCTTTCTGTTGAAGTCTTTCACCAGGCGGCGCTTCCAGGCCGGCGCGAGATCGAGCGCCGCAACGAGGCTTGCGAACAACCCGACGTCGCCCATGCGGATTTCCGGCTCGGCGATGCCGTAGTGCGCGGTGGCGTCGAGCCCGAGCGCCAGCATTTCGGCATCGGCCGCCGCCTTGTCCGGCCGGCCGAACGACTCGATGCCGGCCTGCACGATCTCGGCCGGCAGCACGCCGCGGTCGCGGTAGACCGGGCCGAGGTAGCAGAACCCCTGCGACGAACCGGCCGCTGGCGAGGCGAGGTAATCGCGCGACACCGGGATGGTGAGATCAGGGCGCAGGCAGAGCTCGCGGCCGTCGGCGTCGGCGGTGAGGTACATGCGCTTGCGGATGTCCTCGCCGGACAGGTCGAGGAACGGCTCGGCCGGCTGCAGAATCGACGGCGCGACGCGGCGATAGCCGGCGCGCTCATAGGCGCCGACCAGCGTTTCGGCCCGCTGCGTCGGGCTGCGATGCCGTCGTTGCAGTTGTCATAACTCGCCGTCCCGCCGCGGGTTTTCCCGCGTTTGGGCGGGGATTTAGCACGGCAGCCTTAAGGTTTCGACGACAACCGGTCCCTGCCCTTAATGGCCGGCGGTCAAACGCTTGGAGGGTTAACAGGTTACCGATCCGCGGGCTTGACGGGACCAATTGTTATAATGTTACATTTGCTGTGGAAGATGAGGCTGGGGGTGGGTTTTCGGCCGATGCGCTGGCTCCGTTCGAACAGGCGGCCGTGGGCTTGGGTGGTGCTGCTGGCGCTGACCCTCCAGCTTGGGCTGGCGTTCGCCACAGCGCGTCGGCGGCGGCGTCTACTTCCGCAATGCCGAATGGCTCGGACGCATCAGCCTGCTGCATGCCTTCGCGCAGAACGACATTGCCATCGTCGGCGAGACGCCGACCGCCGGCTACAACCTGCTCAAGGTCGAGATCAGCCACACTGGGGAGTTGAAGAACGATCCGACCGGGATCAAAAAGATCACCGTCGGCGTCGTCGGCAACAACCTGCTCAACGACGACATCCGCAACCACGTCTCCTACACCAAGGATCAGGTGCTGATGCCGGGAGCGGGCGTGCGCGCCTTCGCGAGCGTGAAGTACTGACATGGAATCCGCACGCTGGCGTCGTTACCGCTTTAATATTCGCTCCCTAATGTTTCATAAGGAAGCGGAGTGACTGGCCCAAGGAAGCTCATGCCTGTTTCACGCCAGCGCGTGCGGGATTTCTATGATGCGCGCATGTCGCGCGATCCGGACATCATCGCGCAATTTCTCCATGACGATGTGGAGTGGGCGATCGCCGGCCCGGTCGATCTCATTCCCTTTTGCGGACAGTACCACGGCAAGGAAGCCGCGCTTGACGCCATAGCGCGGGTCGCGCCTTCGGTGTTCAGAGTAACCAAGTTCAATCTCGACGAACTTCTGATCGATGGCGACCGCGCCGCCGCCTTCAACAGGCTGGCCGCGATCCAAAGCGGCACCGGTCGTACCATCACCTATCAGCGCGCGGAATTTTTCCAGTTCCGCGACAATAAGATCATGACCTACCACGCCGTTCTCGACAGTTTCGACATGGCCGAGCAGATGCTCGGCCATGCGATCAACACGTCGCTGACGAATGCGCCGTCGGATTTCGCCACAAGCGGCGATCGGATCGCGCTTTAAGCCCGCGGACGAGCTAACCCTCGGCCGCCGGATTTTCGGGTTTCGCCGACAAATCGGGACCGTTTGCAGCCTGCCCCTGCGTTTCGGCGGCCGGCAGTTCATCCGGCCGACCGTTCAGGGGCGGCTTGGTCTTGGGGATCGATCGGTTGCTTCCGCCGTGCCGCTGCATGGCTTGCGAAATGCCTGGTTCCCAAGGGGAACTCATGGCGACCTCCCTGGAAGAATTTTCTATTGAGCAGGTGCAAAATCCCTGACGGACAAAATTGTTCCACCAGGGCTTGAGTCGATCAGCTAACAAACGAAAGAAGCGGAAATAAGTTCGGCCGAACGGCCGGATCGAAAACCATATCCGGGATCAAGTCCAGGCGATGCCGTGACGTGTCAGAACCCGGTTCACAGCCTCGACCAAGTTGTCCACAGGCACCGCGAACTGCGCCTCGGCCTGCTTCTTCAAATACTCGTCGCGATCCTTGATGGCGGTGAGCCCGCCGCCAAGGATCAAGTCCTTGATCTGGACTTCATTTTTCAACTTTTCATCGCCGCCTTGGATGATCGCGCAGGGGCTGTTGCGCTTGTCGGCGTATTTAAGCTGCTGGCCGACGTTGTTCTTCGGATTGCCCAGATAAAGCTCGGCGCGAATGCCGGCGTTGCGAAGCGTCGCCACCATCTTCTGGTAGTCGGCGACGCGGTCGCGGTCGAACACCGTGACCACCACCGGGCCCGGGGCGGGTTTGTTGTCGAGCTTGCCGAGCAAGGTCAGCGCCGCCTGCAAGCGCGACACGCCAATCGAGAAGCCGGTCGCCGGAACCGGTTCGCCGCGAAAGCGCGAGACGAGGCCGTCATAGCGCCCGCCGCCGCCGACCGAGCCGAAGCGCACCGGGCGGCCCTTCTCGTCTTTGGTTTCGAGCGTCAGTTCAACCTCGTAGACCGGGCCGGTGTAGTACTCGAGGCCGCGGACGACCGAAGGATCGATGAGAACACGGTCATCGGCATAAGCCGACGACGTCGTCAGCGCGGAAATCACGCGAAGCTCTTCGATACCCTCAACGCCACGCTCGTGATCCCGCAACCACTTTCGCGAGATTGCCGAGTGTCGCTTCCGGACTGGCGCCTTTGGCCTGAACAAAGGCCAGGACCCGCGCAATCCCGTCATCGCCGAGACCGGCCCCCTTGGTGAAATCGCCGCTCTCGTCCTTCCGTCCGGGGCCCAGAAGGAGCTTGACGCCCTCGGTCCCGAGCCGATCGAGCTTATCGATTGCGCGCAACACCGTGAGCCGCTTGCCGGCGTTTTCCTCGCCACCGATGCCGATGGCTTCCATCACGCCATCGAGCACTTTGCGGTTGTTCACCTTCACCACATAGCTGCCGCGCGGAACGCCAAGCGCCTCCATGGTGTCGGCCGCCATCATGCAAATCTCGGCGTCGGCAGCCATTGTCGCAGAGCCCACCGTGTCGGCATCGAACTGCATGAACTGGCGGAAGCGCCCCGGCCCCGGCTTCTCGTTGCGGAACACCCAGCCGAAGCGATAGCTGCGATAGGGCAGCGCGACGTTCTGGAAATTCTCCGCGACATGGCGCGCCAGCGGCGCGGTCAGGTCGTAGCGAAGCGACAGCCACTGCTCGTCGTCGTCCTTGAACGAAAACACGCCTTCGTTCGGCCGGTCCTGGTCGGGCAGGAATTTGCCGAGCGCGTCGGTGTATTCGATCTCAGGCGTCTCGACCGGATCGAAGCCGTAGCGCTCATAGACCGCCCGGATCGCCTCGATCATGCGGCGGGTCGCCGCGATTTCGGCCGGGCCGCGGTCGGCGAGCCCGCGCGGCAGGCGTGCCTTCAGCTTGTTGGATTTTTCGGCCATATGTTCGGACAAATCTGCTCAGACAATCAGCGGAATATGCGAGGGGTGGTAGCAGCCACCCCCTCTTTTGTCATTATCCGCGAAAGCGGATAATCCAACGCACGGCCCTCTCCGCCCTCATCCTCGGGAAGAGGTCAGGAGACGGCGAAAAGCGAGGCGACACATGGCCCAAGGACAGAACACAGCGCAAAAGAGCACTCTGTCGTCGGCGGTCCCGAACGACCTCGAAGCCTTCTTCATGCCGTTCACCGCCAATCGCGCCTTCAAGGCGCGGCCGCGGCTGATCGCGCGCGCCAAGGACATGTTTTACTACACGCCGGAGGGCCGGCCGATCCTCGACGGCGCGGCCGGGCTGTGGTGCACCAACGCCGGTCATAACCGCGGCCCGATCGTCGAAGCGATCCAGAAGCAGGCCGCCGAGCTCGACTTCGCGCCGACCTTCCAGTTCGGCCATCCCCGCGCCTTCGAGCTCGCCAGCCGGATCGCGGCGCTGGCGCCCGCCGACCTCGACCACGTGTTCTTCTGCAACTCCGGATCGGAAGCCGCCGACACCGCGATGAAGATCGCGCTCGCCTATTGGGTGGCGCAGGGCCAGGGCCAGCGCACGCGCTTCATCGGCCGCGAGCGCGGCTATCACGGCGTCGGCTTCGGCGGCATGGCGGTCGGCGGACTCGCCAACAATAGGAAGGCGTTCGGTGCGATGCTGCCGGGCGTCGATCATCTGCCGCACACCTACAACCGCGAGCAGCAGGCCTTCTCCAAGGGCGAGCCGGAATGGGGCGCGCATCTCGCCGACGAACTGGAGCGGATCGTCGGACTGCATGGCGACACCACCATTGCCGCGGTCATCGTCGAGCCGATGGCGGGATCGACCGCCGTGCTGCCGGCACCGAAGGGCTATCTGCAGCGGCTCCGCGCGATCTGCGACAAATACGGCATCCTGCTGATTTTCGACGAGGTCATCACCGGCTTCGGCCGGCTTGGCCACGCCTTCGCCGCCGAGCGCTACGGCGTCGTCCCCGACATGATCACCTTTGCCAAGGGCGTCACCTCGGGCTCGGTGCCGATGGGCGGCGTGATCTGCCGCAAGGGCATCCACGACGCCTTCATGCACGGGCCGGAGCATGTCGTGGAGTTCTTCCACGGCTACACCTATTCGGCCCATCCGCTGGCCTGCGCCGCCGGCCTCGCCGCCCTCGATCTCTACCGCGACGAGGACCTGTTCGCGCGCTGTAAGAAGATCGAGCCGTTCTGGTACGACGCCGCCATGACGCTCAAGGAGGTGCCGCGGGTGCTCGACATCCGTTGCGTCGGCCTGACCGCCGGCATCGACCTCGCCTCGCGGCCCGACGGCGTCGGCAAACGCGGCTACGAGGCGATGGAACGCGGCTTCCACGACGAAGGCATCATGTTCCGCATCGTCGGCGACTCCATTGCGGTGACGCCGCCGCTGATCGTGAGCGAGAGCCAGATCGGGGAAATCTTCGAAAAGGTCGGCAAGGTCATCAAGGCGCTGGCCTAGCCGGTCGCCCCCGGCGCGGCCAGCCAAACTCCTTGCGCCGCGCTTAAGCCTCATGGACATTGAGCGCGTTCGGGCGAATCAGGCTGTCGGGCGGGGGAAAGCGTCCATGTTGCGCCTTGGTGCCATATTTATCGTGCTTTGCATGGCGCTGATCGCGGCCTCCATCGGCGCGGTGCTTTACCTGCTCGTCGGCCTGAAAGCCTCGGAATCGCTGATCGTGGCGGTCGCGGTGCTGACCGGGCTTGCGATCTACAATGCCGTCACCTCCCGGTTGCGCGACCGTTCCGACGTCGGCGGCCAGATCGCCGACCTGTCCCGCGGCACCGGCGACCTCGCCCGCCAGGTCGCCGAACTCGGCCGCCGGACCGCGGCGCTGGAGGGCCAGGCCGACAAGATCATCGACGGCGCCGCTGAGAAGACGCGCGCCGCCACCGAGGCGGTCACCGGCGAGCTCGCCGAGCTCGGAACCCTGGTGAAGCAACTCGCCGAAACCGTGGCGCTGCATGAGCTGAAATTTGCCGGCGCCAAGGACTTCAGCGCCCCGGCCAAGCGCGACGATCCGGCGCAGGCGGTGACGGCCAGCGACGAAGCTGCCCCAGCCGCGCCGGCTGAAGCCGTACCCGACAGCCGGGCCGAAATGATCGCCACCATTCGTGATGCGATCGATGCCGGCCGTGTCGACCTCTATCTGCAACCGATCGTCACGCTGCCGCAGCGCAAGGTCCGCTTCTACGAGGCGTTCACGCGGCTCCGCACCGGCGACGGCGTCACGCTGCAGCCGGCAGATTTCCTCGAAGCCGCCGAAGCCGGCGGGCTGATGCCGCGGATCGACAAGTTGCTGCTGTTCCGCAGCGTGCAGGTGGTGCGCCGCCTGCAGCTCAAGAACCGCGAGATCGGCCTGTTCTGCAACATCGCCGCATCGACCCTGAACGACAAGGAGCTGTTCCCGGAAATCCTGACGTTCATGGACGCCAACCGCGCGCTCGCCTCGTCGCTCGTGCTGGAAATGCGCCAGAACACATTGCGCGCCATGGGGCCGCTGGAAACCGAAAGCCTCGCGGCGCTGCGCGAGCTCGGCTTCCGGTTCAGCATGGACCAGGTGACCGATTTGCGCATGGAGCCCCGCGATCTCGGCGAACGCGGCATCCGCTACGTCAAGGTGGCGGCGACGTTCCTGCTGGGCGAAGCGGCCTCGGCCGGCTCCGACATCCACGCCGCCGACCTCTCCGACCTGCTCGGCCGGTTCGGCATCAGCCTGATCGCCGAGCGCATCGAGGGCGAGGCGCAGGTGGTCGATCTGCTCGAATACGACGTGCGGTTCGGTCAGGGCTTCCTGTTCTCGCAGCCGCGCCCGGTGCGGGCGGAGGCGTTGCGCGGCGCCGCCGAGACCGACGAACACCATGACGAGCCCGGCATGACGCGGAAGGCGGCGGCGGGCGGATCGGGCGGATCGTTTTGATCGCCACGCCGACGTTCACCGAACGTTTCTCCACATTGGCCGGCGGTTACGACGTCGTGTTGAGCGACGTGTGGGGTGTCATTCACAACGGCATCGCCGCGACCGCAGCGGCCTGCGACGCGCTGACCCGCTTTCGCGGCCAGGGCGGCACGGTGATGCTGATCACCAACGCGCCCCGGCCGGGCGAGGTGGTGACGCGGTTCCTCGACAAGCTGGCGGTGCCGCGCAGCGCCTACGACGGCATCGTGAGCTCAGGCGACGTCACCCGCGCCGCCATGGCGGCCCGGCCGGACAAGTACGTGTTCCATATCGGGCCGGAGCGCGACCTGCCGATTTTCGACGGGCTGGGCCTGGATTTCGTGCCGCTTGAGCAAGCCGACTATGTGGTCTGTACCGGTCTGCGCGACGACGAGGTCGAGACGCCGGAAAACTATCGCGCCGAGCTCGGCGAACTGCTCCGCCGCAAGATGTTCATGCTGTGCGGCAATCCGGACCTCGTGGTCGAGCGCGGCGACAGGCTGATCTATTGCGCCGGCGCGATCGCCGATCTCTACGGCACGCTCGGCGGCGAGGTGCTCTACGCCGGCAAGCCGCATCGCCCGATCTACGATCTGGCTCTGCAACGAGTCGCCGGCCTGCGCGGCGCGATGCCGGCGAAGCGGCGTGTGCTGGCGATCGGGGACTCGGTCCGCACCGATCTGCGCGGCGCCACCGATTTCGGGCTGGACTGCCTGTTCGTGACCGCCGGCATCCACGCCGAGGAGCTCGGCGACCGGCACGATCCCAATCTGGCGGCGCTGAATAAGATTTTCGCCGACGCTGGAGTAGCCCCGAAGGCGGTTACCCGGCGGCTGGTGTGGTAACGCCGAACACCGCTTCAATCTTGCTCTTGAGCGTGTCGGCGTTGAACGGCTTGACGATGTAGTTGTTGACGCCGGCCTGCTTGGCGGCGATCACGTTCTCGGTCTTCGACTCGGCGGTGACCATGATGAACGGCGTCGCGCTGATGCTCGGGTCCGAGCGCACCTGCTTGAGCAGCTCGTAGCCGGTCATCGGCTCCATGTTCCAGTCGGAGATGATCAGGCCGTACCGCTTGATATGCATCTTGGAGAGCGCGATGGAGCCGTCCGGCGCGTCGTCGACGTCCTCAAATCCGAGTTGCCGCAGCAAATTGCGGATGATGCGGATCATGGTGTTGTAATCGTCCACCACGAGGATCGGCAGCGAAGGATCGACAGCCATTCTTCCCCCTTCGTCGGCGCTCATCAGGGCCGCTTGCGCTACGGTCACTGGCGCCATGGTCGAATGGGGGCCTGCCCGGCATTGGACGGCCCCCTCCCACGCAAGGGAACGGTAGCAAGGTTGGGTTGAAGAACCGGTTAAGGGCGGAACTTTGCGTTCTTGGACCGTTCGGGCCCGGTATCGCGGCCAAATCGGTTAACGTATCGTTGACGGACGGGCCGTAACCCATCGACCGAGACCAATCTCCCCCATGGCCGAACCGAATTCCCCCCATCCCTTCGTCGTCGTGCGCGACGAGGGTTCCGGCCTCGACCGGCTGGCCCGGCCGGTCGTTGCCATCGGCAATTTCGACGGCGTCCATCGCGGCCACCGCTCGGTGATCGGCATGGCGATGGAGCGCGCCCAGGCGGCGCACCGGCCGGCGGCGGTGCTCACCTTCGAGCCGCATCCGCGGACCTTCTTCAGCCCGGACGAGCCGTCGTTCCACCTCACCTCCGAGGTCGCCAAGCTCCGGCTGCTCGCCGCGACCGGGCTCGACGGCGCGATCCTGCTCACCTTCAACGCGGCGCTGGCCAGCCTCAGCGCCGAGGAGTTCGTCGAGAGCATCCTGGTGGACCGGCTCGCCATCAGCGGCGCGGTGATCGGCTTCAACTTCCATTTCGGCAAGGCGCGGCGCGGCACGCCGGACTTCCTGGTGGCGCAAGGCGCCCACCACGGCTTTTCGGTCGATGTGGTGCCGCCGTTCCAGCACCAGGGCCGGCGCGTCTCCTCCGGCGCGGTGCGCGATGCGCTGGCGGCCGGCCATGTGACCGAGGCGACCGAGCTGCTGGGACTATCCGTATTTCGTCACCGCGCAGGTCGAGCACGGCGACAAGCGCGGGCGGACGCTCGGCTATCCGACCGCGAACCTGCGGCTCGGCGCGGATTGCGGCCTCAAGCACGGCATCTATGCGGTGCGGGTCGGCGTCGGCGGCACGCGCTACGACGGGGTGGCGAGCTTCGGCCGGCGGCCGACGTTCGACAACGGCGCGGTGCTGCTGGAGGTCTTCCTGTTCGATTTCTCCGGCGACCTCTATGGCGCGGCCCTCGACGTCGCCTTCATCGGCTGGATCAGGCCGGAGATGAAATTCGACAGTGCCGACGACTTGATCCGCCGCATGGACCAGGATGCCAGCCAGGCGCGGCACCTGCTGTCGCGGGCGCCCGACGCCTTCCCGCCGCTTGGCAATCCCGGCTGATCCTTTGCGGGGCGGAAAGCCTCTGGTACACAGCGCGCCATGACCGATAAGCCCGGCGAGCCCAAATCAGGCGAGCGCGACTACAGCCAGACGCTGTTCCTGCCGCAGACCGAATTCCCGATGCGCGCCGGCCTGCCGCAGAAGGAGCCGGAGCTGCTCGAAGCGCTGGCAGAAGCTCGATCTCTACAAGCGCCTGCGCGAGGCCGCGAAGGGCCGCGAAAAATTCGTGCTGCACGACGGCCCGCCCTACGCCAACGGCAACATCCACATCGGCCACGCGCTCAACAAGATCCTGAAGGACGTGGTGACGCGCAGCCAGCAGATGCTCGGCTACGATTCCAACTACGTGCCGGGCTGGGACTGCCACGGCCTGCCGATCGAATGGAAGATCGAGGAAGAGAACTACCGCTCGAAGAACAAGCCGAAGCCGAACCTGTCCGATCCCGACGCGATGATCGCGTTCCGCAAGGAATGCCGCGCCTATGCCGAGCACTGGCTCAACGTGCAGCGCGAGGAGTTCAAGCGGCTCGGCGTCGAGGGCGACTGGGACCATCCCTACACGACGATGAGCTTTCCGGCCGAGGCGCAGATCGCGCGCGAGCTGATGAAGTTCGCGGCCAACGGCACGCTCTATCGCGGCAGCAAGCCGGTGATGTGGAGCGTGGTGGAGAAGACCGCGCTCGCCGAAGCCGAGGTGGAGTACGAGGATTACACCAGCGATACGGTGTGGGTGAAGTTTCCGGTGGCACGCGTCGCGCTTGGAAGCCGGAGCCGAGTGAGGACGCCACGGCGCTCGCGTTCAATCTCGTGAGTTGGAACGCCAGTGTCGTCATCTGGACGACCACGCCGTGGACGCTGCCGGGCAACCGCGCGATCAGCTTCTCGCCGAAGATCGCTTACAGCCTTTATCGCAGTCACCGACGCGCCAGCCGACAACTGGGCGAAGACCGGCGACACGTTGATCCTGGCCGACAAGCTCGCCGCCGATGTGTTCAAGCAGGCGCGCGTCGCTGGCTTACGAAAAGGTGCAGGAGGTTCCGGCGGCGATGCTCGCGGCGATCGTCTGCGCGCATCCGCTCAAGGGCATGGCGGCTACGACTTCGACGTGCCGCTCCTCGCCGGCGACCACGTCACCGACGACGCCGGCACCGGCTTCGTCCACACCGCGCCGGGCCACGGCCGCGAGGACTTCGAAATCTGGACCGCGAACGCGCGCGCGCTCGAAGCGCGCGGCATCAATCCCGCGATCCCCTACACCGTCGATGAAAACGGCGCGTTCACCGCGCACGCGCCCGGCTTCGAGGGCAAGCGCGTCATCAACGACAAGGGCGAGAAGGGCGACGCCAACGAGGCCGTCATCAAGGCGCTGGCCGAGGCCGGCAACATCATCGCGCGCGGGCGGCTGAAGCATCAGTATCCGCACTCGTGGCGCTCGAAGAAGCCGGTGATCTTCCGCAACACGCCGCAGTGGTTCATCGCCATGGACAAGCCGATCAAGGGCCTCGACGGCACCTTGCGCGGCATCGCGCTCCGCGAGATCAAGGCGACGCGCTGGGTGCCGGCCGCCGGCGAGAACCGCATCACCGGCATGATCGAGAGCCGGCCCGACTGGGTGATCTCGCGCCAGCGCGCCTGGGGCGTGCCGATCGCGGTGTTCGTGCGCGAGAAGGCCGACGGCTCGGCCGAAATCCTGCAGGACGACGCAAGTCAACCAGCGCATCGCCGACGCCTTCGAGCAGGAGGGCGCCGACGCCTGGTACAAGGCCGGCGCCCGCGAGCGCTTCCTCGGCTCGCTCGCCAACGAAGACTGGAAGAAGGTCGACGACATCTGCGACGTCTGGTTCGACTCCGGCTCGACGCACGCCTTCGTGCTGGAAGACCCCAAGCATTTCCCGAGCCTCGCCGGCATCAAGCGCAAGCACGACGGCGGGCCCGGATCACGGTGATGTATCTCGAAGGCTCCGACCAGCACCGCGGCTGGTTCCACTCGTCGCTCCTGGAAAGCTGCGGCACCCGCGGCCGCGCGCCGTTCGACGTGGTGCTGACCCACGGCTTCGTGCTCGACGAGCAGGGCCGCAAGATGTCGAAGTCGCTCGGCAACGTCACCGCGCCGCAGGACGTGATGAAGAATTCCGGCGCCGACATCCTGCGGATGTGGGTGTGCGCCTCCGACTATGCCGACGATCTGCGCATCGGCCCGGAAATCCTGAAGACCACGATCGAGACCTACCGCAAGCTCCGCAACACCATCCGCTGGATGCTCGGCAGCCTCGCGCATTTCCGCGACGAGGACCGCGTCGCGCTCGAAAAGATGCCGGAGCTGGAGCGGCTGATGCTGCACCGGCTCGCCGAGCTCGACGAGCTCGTCCGCAAGGCCTACGCCGACTTCGACTACAAGCGCATCTTCGCGGCGCTCAGCCATTTCATGACCACCGACCTCTCGGCGTTCTATTTCGACGTCCGCAAGGACGCGCTCTACTGCGATCCGATCTCGTCGCGGACGCGGAAGGCCGCGCTGACCGTGGTCGACCACCTGTTCCGCTGCACCGTGACCTGGCTCGCGCCGATGCTCTGCTTCACCGCCGAAGAGGCCTGGTGCGAGCGGCATGGGCTCCGACGACGACCTCGGTGCATCTGGAGCTGTTCCCCGACGTGCCGGCCGTCGTGGCGCGACGACAAGCTCGCCGAGAAATGGCGCAAGGTGCGGCTGGTCCGCCGCGTCGTCACCGGCGCGCTGGAGATCGCGCGCGCCGGCAAGCGCATCGGCTCCTCGCTCGAAGCCGATCCGATCGTGCATGTCAGCAATGCCGGAATTGTTCGAGGCGATGCTCGAGCGTCGATCTGGCCGAGGTCTGCATCACTTCGGCCGCGACGCTCGTCGACGGCGAAGGCCCGGCCGACGCCTTCCGGCTGCCGGACGTGCCGGGCGTCGCGGTGGTCGGTGAACCTCGCCGAAGGCCGGAAGTGCGCGCGCTCCTGGAAAATCTCGCACGACGTCGGCAGCCGATCCGCAATATCCCGACGTCACGCCGCGCGACGCGCAGGCGCTGCGCGAATGGGAAACCATGCGCAAGGCCGCGGAGTGAACGCCTGATGCAGGCGCCCTCGCGCATGTTCTGGGGGCCGCTGACGGCGCTCGGGCTCGACCGCCGCGGCGATCGCCTGCGTGCTCGACCAGGCGTCGAAGCTGTGGCTGCTCAAGGTGTTCGATCTTGCCGACAGGGGCGTCGTCGAGGTCATGCCGTTCGTCGATCTGGTGCTGACCTGGAACACCGGCATCAGCTACGGCTGGTTCCAGCAGGAGGGCCCGTTCGGGCAATGCGCGCTGCTCGCGCTCAAGGTGGTGGCGGTGGCGCTGCTGTGGATATGGCTGGCGCGGGCCTCCTCGCGGCTGTCGGCGGTGGCGCTCGGGCTGATCATCGGCGGGGCGATCGGCAACGGCATCGACCGCCTGGCCTACGGCGCAGTGGCCGATTTCGTGCTGCTGCACATGCGAAACCGCCACCTGGCGCTTCAATTGGTACGTCTTTAACCTCGCCGATGTAGCCATCGTTGCCGGGGTGATCGGACTCTTGTATGAATCCCTGGCTGGGGACAGCGCCCCAAAAGCGCCCTGATCCCGGGGTTTATTGGCTCCGAAAGCCGCAAACTGCCGTGAGTTCAAGGGGTTCGGCGGGTATCGGCATGATGAGCTTCAGGTCCAAGCGCAAATTCACGCCGGTTCGCTCTCGCCGCCACGCTCGGCATGGCGGTGGTGATGGGCTGCGCCGGAACGTTCGCGCATGCCGCGGACGATGACGACGACGAGTTGCTGCGACACCAAGATCTTCGCAGGCATTCTGAAGGGCCTTGGGCTGCGCAAGGACGAGGCCGGCATCGACTATCGCGAGCGTTCGCCGCTGGTGCTGCCGCCGAGCAATCAGCTCAACCTGCTGCCGTCGCCGGAAGACGTCGCCAACTCCAAGAAGGCGGCCAACTGGCCGGACGATCCGGACATCAAGCGGGCCAAGCTGCGCCGCGAGCAGGAACGCAAGCGCAAGCCGCAGGAGCCGGGCGTCGACGACAAGCCGCTTCTGCCGAGCCAGATGACCGAAGGTCAGGCGACCGTCGGCCGACGCACCCCGGCGGCGGCGAGGCGCCCGGCAAATCCGATGGAAGGCGTCGGCGCAGCCCAGCACGAACGCCGAGTTGGGCTCCAAGGGCTTCCTGAACATGTTCAGACACGGTTCTGGGCGCCGAAGGAAGAATACACGCCGTTCACCGGCGAGCCGCAGCGCAGCAGCCTGACCGAGCCGCCGCCCGGATACCGGACGCCCTCGCCCAACCAGCCCTACGGCGTCGGCAGAGAGAAGTGGAAGGCGCCGACGGTCGACAAGAACGAGCCCGTGAAGTAACCGGACGCCGGATCGAAACCCGTCTTCGACGGTCTGCGTCATAGTACGATGGCGGTGCGTGACGCTCCGCCGCAGCACCAGCGAAGACCGCGCGAGACCGCATTGCCAATCAACCTCATTCCTTCGCGCCGCGCCTGGATCGTTGCCGGGCCTGGCCGTCGCCGCGGCACTGTTCGCAACCGCCGTGCAAGCCGCGTCGAAACCCGACGTCGGCCATTTCACGCTCGGCAACGGCCTCGAAGTCGTGGTGGTGCCGGACCGGCGCGCGCCGGTCGTCACCCACATGGTCTGGTACAAGGTCGGCGCCGCCGACGAGACGCCCGGCAAGTCCGGCCTCGCCCATTTCCTCGAGCATCTGATGTTCAAGGGCACCGCCAAGAACCCGATCGGCAAGTTCTCGCAAACGGTGGCCTTCGTCGGCGGCCAGGAAAACGCCTTCACCACCCAGGACTACACCGGCTACTTCCAGCGCGTGTCGCAAGAGCATCTCAAGACGCTGATGGAATTCGAGTCCGACCGCATGACCGGTCTGGTGCTGACCGATGAAGCGGTGGCGCCCGAGCTCAAGGTCGTCCTCGAAGAGCAGAACCAGCGCGTCGCCAACAACCCGCGCGCCCGGCTCTCCGAGCAGATCGACGCCGCGCTCTACCTCAACCATCCCTATGGCAGGCCGGTGATCGGCTGGCGGCACGAGATCGAAAAGCTCAACCGCGAGGAGGCGCTGGCGTTCTACCGGCGGTTCTACACGCCGAACAACGCGGTGCTGGTGGTCGCCGGCGACGTCACCACCGACGAAATCAGGACCCTCGCCGAAGCAACCTACGGCAAGGTCGCCAAGGTCGCCGAGATCGGCCCGCGGCGCCGGCCGCAGGAGCCGGCCCAGGTCGCCGCCCGTCACGTCACGCTGGCCGACGCGCGGGTCCAGCAGCCGAGCCTGCACCGCGCCTATCTGGTGCCCTCGTCGACGACCGCCAAGGCCGGCGAATCCGAGGCGCTCGAAGTGCTGTCGTTCATCCTCGGCCACGGCACCACCAGCCGGCTCTACCGCACGCTGGTGGTCGAGCGCGAACTCGCGATCGGCGCCGGCGGCTATTACAACGGCACTGCGCTCGACGCCTCCGAGTTCAGCGTCTACGGCTCGCCCAAGCCCGGCGTCACCTTGCCGAAGCTCGAAGATGCCGTCGACGCCGTGATCGACGACATCGTCGCCAACGGCGTCACCCCGGACGAGGTCGAGCGCGCCAAGAACCGGCTGATCGCCGACGCCGTCTATGCGCAGGACAGCCAGGCGACCATGGCGCGCTGGTATGGCGCGGCGCTGACCACGGGATCGACGGTCGAAGCGGTGCAGACCTGGCCCGATCGCCTCCGCGCGGTCACCGCCGACGCGGTCAACGCAGCGGCAAAGGCCTGGCTCGACAAGCGCCGGTCGGTGACCGGCTATCTCATCAAGGACGCGCAACGAGAGGACAAGCGAACGTGATCCATCGTCTGGCGTTGCCTCATTGCCGCCGCGGCGGCGTCGATCGCCGCGCTCGCGGCGCAGCCTGCGGGCGCGACCACGGTGCAGCGGGTGGTTTCGCCCGGCGGCATCGTCGCCTGGCTGGTGCATGAGCCGTCGCTGCCGCTGGTTGCGCTGAATTTCGCCTTCGTCGGCGGCGCCACCCAAGACCCGGCCGACAAGCCGGGCGTCGGTTACATGGTCTCGTCGCTGCTCGACGACGGCGCGGGAGAACTCGACGCCAAGGCATTCCAGCAGCGGCTCGAAGAGAACGCCGTCGAACTGCGCTTCTCGGTGACGCAGGACTATTTCTACGGCTCGATCCGCCTCTTGAAGGACCGCCAGGAGCAGAGCTTCGACCTGCTGCGGCTTGCGCTCAGTCAGCCGCGCTTCGATGCCGACGCCGTCGGCCGGGTGCGCGAGCAGATCCTCTCCGGACTGCGGCGCGAGACCACCGACCCGGGCAGCATCGCCAACCGGGCGTGGTGGGCCACCGCCTTTCCGAATCATCCCTACGGACGTCCGACCAACGGCTCGCTGACATCGGTTCCGACCATCACCGTCGACGACCTGCGGACATTTGCCCGCCAGGTGCTGACCCGCGACACCCTCAAGATCGCCGCGGTCGGCGACATCGACGCAGCGACGCTCGGCCAGACGCTCGACCGCGTGTTCGGCGCATTGCCCGCGGCCGGCACGCGGGTCGCGGTGCCGGACGTGGCACCGCGCGACGGCGGCCGCCGCATCGTGACCCAGCTCGCCGTGCCGCAGGCGGTGGTCCGCCTGGGCGGCGCGGGCGTCATGCGCAAGGACCCGGACTTCATTCCGGCCTATGTGGTCAACCACATTCTCGGCGGCGGCTCGTTCACGTCGCGGCTCTATGACGAGGTGCGCGAGAAGCGCGGCCTTGCCTATGGCGTCTCTTCCTACCTGATGACGATGCGCCACGCCGCCCTGTTCATGGCGAACACGCAGACCCAGGCCAACAGCACCCGCGAAGCGCTGGAGCTGATCGAGGCGCAGGTTCATCGCATGGTGAAAGACGGACCGACCGAGGACGAACTCGCCAAGGCCAAGGCCTATCTCAAGGGCTCCTATGCGCTCAACTTCGACACCTCGACCAAGATCGCCAGCATCCTGCTGCAGAACCAGCTCGACGAACTCGGCATCGACTACATCGACAAGCGCAACGGCCTGATGGATGCGGTCACGATCGAGGACGCCCGCCGCGCCGCGAAGCGTCTCGGTCAAGGCGGCCTGCTGGTCACGGTGGTCGGCCAGCCGAAGGATTTGACCTCGAAGGAACCGGGCGGCTAAGCAATTGTGGACTGCCCGCATTTGAGCGGACAGTGAGTTGCCGAGGCTTCCGATGGCGCTCAAACAATCGATCGATCAAGCGCGGCCGAACAACTTCGCCGCGGTTCTGGCGCGCACCGGCGAGGCGCTGGCCTGGCTGCGGGCGCGCCACGCCGACGGCGCGCTGCCGCTGCTGCGCGCTGCCGGAAAAACGCGACGACATCGCCACCATCCTCGGCTATGCGACGCTGTTGCGCGACGGCACCAGCGACGTGGTCTTCCTCGGCACCGGCGGCTCCAGTCTCGGCGGCCAGACCGTGGCGCAGCTCGCGGGTCACGCGGTGCCGGGCGTCGGCGCCCTGCGCGATCCGCCGCGCATCCATTTCATGGACAATCTCGACCCCGACAGCTACGCCGCGCTGCTGGAGCGGCTGCCGCTCAAGACCAGCCGCTTCGTCGCGGTGTCGAAATCCGGCGGCACCGGCGAGACGCTGATGCAGACCATCGCGGCGCTCGACGCGGTCAAGGCGGCGCGCCTCGATCCGCACGACCATTTCCTCGGCATCACCGAGCCCGCCAAGCCGGGCAAGGCCAACGGCCTGCGCGATCTGCTGTCGACTCATCAAATCCGCATGATGGATCACGATCCGGGCGTCGGCGGCCGCTTCTCGGTGCTGACCAACGTCGGCCTCCTGCCGGCCGCGGTTTGCGGCCTCGACATCGGCGCGATCCGTGCGGGCGCCGCCGATGCGCTGGCGCCGGTTCTTGCGAACAAACAGCCGAGCGACGTGCCCGCCGCCGTCGGCGCCGCGCTCGCCGCTTCGCTGGCCGCCAGCAAGACGATCGCGGTGATGATGGCCTACGCCGACCGGCTGCAAATGTTCACCAAATGGTACGTGCAGCTCTGGGCCGAGAGCCTCGGCAAGGACGGCAAGGGCACCACGCCGATCGGCGCGCTCGGCCCGGTCGACCAGCACAGCCAGCTTCAGCTCTACATCGCCGGCCCGCGCGACAAGCTGTTCACCATCGTCACCGCGTCGCCGGCCGGCCGCGGCCCGCGCATGACCGCGGATCTCTCCAAGCTTTCCGGCGAGCCGGACTTTTCCGGCAAGACGATCGGCGATCTCGTCGCGGCGCAGGGCCGCGCCACCGCCGAGACCCTCGCCAAGAACGGCTGCCCGGTGCGCACCATCCATCTCGAACGCGTGGACGAGCGCCACCTGGGCGAGCTCTTGATGCACTTCATGCTGGAGACGATCATCGCCGCGCATCTGCTCGGCGTCGATCCGTTCGACCAGCCGGCGGTGGAAGAAGGCAAGGTGCTGGCGAAGAAGTATCTCATGGCATGATCCGAAGGGCTGACGGCCGATCATGCTCACGGTACGTCATGATCCGCATCACCGACCAGATCAGCATCGACGAATCCGAGCTTGAGGAAAGCTTTGTGCGTTCGTCCGGCCCCGGCGGGCAGAACGTCAACAAGCTGTCGACCGCGGTGCAACTGCGGTTCGATGTGCGGCAATCGCCGTCGCTGCCGAACGACGTGGCGTTGCGGCTGATGAAGCTCGGCGGCCGGCGCATCACCAAGGACGGCGTGCTGGTGATCATCGCGCAGAGCCATCGCACCCAGGAGCGCAACCGCGCCGACGCGCAGGCGCGCCTGGTCGCGCTGATCCAGGAGGCGGCGGTCAAACCGACACCGCGCCGCGCCACCAAGCCGACCAAGGCGTCCAAGCAGCGGCGGATCGAAAGCAAGAAGCACCGCTCCGGCATCAAGGGGATGCGGGCGGGCAAGCCGAATTGGGATTAGTTCTGCCGGTGGGATTAGTGCCCGACCAACACGGTTCCGGCGATAAAGATTGTGTACATCGCCGCGGTCGGAGCGAGCACCAGCACCGGCCGCAAGCCCATCGCGTGCCCGGGCTTGAGCACCGCCACGCCGGGGCGCTTCGGATCGTAGTGAACCTTGATGGCGTGGCCGGACCGATAGCTGTCCAGAATTCTGCGGGCGCGGGTGTATTTGCGATAGCCGGCCGAAGCGGCCCATTGGATGCGGCTGCCCTCGTAGCGCTCGCCGCCGACCTCGTAACGGTAGCGGACCACAGGGCGGTAACGCTGCCGGCCCTCGCGTTTCGCAGCGACCGTGCTTTCGATGACAATGCCGTCCACCGCCGGCCAGGCTTCGCTCTCGGCCGCGCGCCGGATCGACAGCCGCCCGGCCAGAATCAACCCGCAGGCCAGCGCGCACAGCGCAAATCCCACGGCAAATTGCAGGAGCAGGTGATCGGTGACGGCGGCCAGCGTGTTCATGGCCCTTGGTCGCGCCACCAGCCAAAAGGTTCAGCCCAAAAGCGCGAAATAGCGGGGGCATGTTGGCCGCTGCCCTCGCAGACGCCATATTGCGCCGATAGATTTGGTCACATCCGAATCAGGTCGCAAAAAATGCCGGTCCGCCAGCTTTCCGAAACCACGGTCAACCGCATCGCCGCCGGCGAAGTGGTCGAACGCCCGGCGAGCGTGGTCAAGGAACTGATCGAGAATGCGCTTGATGCCGGCGCCACCCGGATCGAGATCGCGACCGACGGCGGCGGGCGGCGGCTCATTCGCGTCGCCGACGATGGGGCCGGGATGACGCGCGCCGACCTCGATCTCGCGGTCGAGCGCCACGCCACCTCCAAGCTCGACGGCGACGACCTGTTGCAGATCAGCACCCTTGGGTTCCGCGGCGAGGCGCTGCCCTCGATCGGTTCGGTGGCGCGCCTCACCATCACCACCCGCCACGCCGGCGAGCCGAACGCCTGGGCCATCACGGTGGACGGCGGCGCCAAGGCCGAGATCAAACCCGCGGCGCTGTCGGAAGGCACCCGCGTCGAGGTCAAAGACCTGTTCTACGCCACGCCGGCGCGGCTGAAGTTTCTCAAGTCCGACCGCAGCGAGGCCGAGGCGGTGCGCGAGGTGGTGCGGCGGCTGGCGATGAGCCGGCCAGACGTCGCCTTCACGCTTGGCAGCGACGAGCGCGCGCCGGTGACTTGGCCTGCAGCGCTGCCGAGCGCGGCGGGGCGGCTCGCTCGCCTCGCCGACGTGCTCGGCACGGAATTTCGATTGAACGCCGTCGAGGTGCGTGCCGAACGCGACGGCGTCCTGGTCGAGGGCTACGCCGGATTGCCGACGCACAGCCGCGCCAATTCGCTCGGGCAATATCTGTTCGTCAATGGCCGCCCGGTCCGCGACAAGCTCCTGATCGGCGTCATCCGCGGCGCCTATGCCGACTACCTGCCGCGCGACCGCCATCCGGTGGTGGCGCTGTTCGTGACGCTGCCGCCGCGCGAGGTGGACGTCAACGTGCACCCGGCCAAAACCGAAGTTCGCTTCCGCGACAATACCCTGGTTCGCGCACTGCTGATGCACGCGCTGAAGGAGGGGCTGGCCCGCGACGGACAGCGCGCCGCGACCACCGGCGGCAGCGCGACCATCGCGGCGTTTCGACCCGCGACCCTGCCCCGCCGCGGCGCGTTCGACTGGCGGCGCTCACCGTCGCGGCCCAGCCCGCCGCAAGCGCGCCATATGCCGCCGCGCGGCGCGGTGGCGGCGTGGAATGCGCCCGATCCCGGTTTTGCCGAAACCGCCCAGGCGGTGTTCGATGTCGGCGGTGCCGCGGCCACCGCCCGCGTCGAAATGACCGAGCCGGCGCCCGACCTGCTCGACCGCCCGCTCGGCGCCGCCCGCGCCCAGGTGCACGACACCTATATCGTGGCGCAGACCCGCGACGGCCTCGTCATCGTCGACCAGCACGCGGCACACGAGCGGCTGGTCTACGAGCGCATGAAGGCCGCCATCGACCAGAAGGGCATCGCCCGACAGATCCTGCTGATCCCGGAAATCGTCGAGCTCGACGCCGCGGACATCGAGCGCCTGCTGTCGCGCACCGACGAGCTCAAGCGCTTCGGCCTTGCCATCGAGCCGTTCGGGCCGGGCGCCATCGCGGTCCGCGAGACGCCGTCGATGCTGGGCGAGATCGACGCCGCGGCGCTGGCCCGCGACCTCGCCGAGCATCTGGCCGAATGGGACGAGGCGCTTCCGCTCGAGCGCCGGCTGATGCACGTCGCCGCCACCATGGCCTGCTACGGCTCGGTGCGCGCTGGCCGGCGGCTGAAGCCCGAGGAAATGAACGCGCTGCTTCGCGAGATGGAGGCGACGCCCAACTCCGGCCAGTGCAACCACGGCCGGCCGACCTATGTGGAACTGAAGCTCACCGACATCGAGCGGCTGTTCGGCCGACGCTGAACCCGGCAATCCTGTTACAGATCAGGGTCACGCCGGGAGACCCGACATGGTTCGCACCCTCGCAGCCCTCGCTTGGCTTTCGCTGCTGCCGCTCGCCGCGCCTGCGTCGGCACAAGACTTCCCAAACCGGCCGATTACCATGGTGGTGCCCTTCGCCGCCGGCGGCGCGGTCGACGTACTGGCCCGCACGCTCGCCGCGCGCGCCGCGGAAATTCTCGGCCAGCAGATCGTGATCGAGAATGTCGCCGGCGCCGGCGGAATGACCGGAGCGAGCCGCATCGCCAAGGCCGCGCCCGACGGTTACCAGTTCGTGCTCGGCAGCGTCGGCACCCACGCGCAGAACCAGTGGCTCTACAAGCAGCCCGCTTACAATGCGGTCAAAGACTTCGAGCCGGTTATCCTCGTCGGCTCGACGCCGCTGGTGCTGGTGACGCGTCCGGACTTCCCCGCCAACAACCTGCAGGAGTTCATCGCTTACGCGAAGGCACACCCGGGCGAGCTGAAGTTCGGCTCCGCCGGCGTCGGCTCGGCGATTCATCTCGGCTGCGTGCTGTTCAACGGGGCGATCGGGGCCCAGGCCACCCACATTCCCTATCGCGGCGGCGGCCCGGCCATGCAGGACCTGATCGCCAGCCGCATTGACTACAACTGCCAGATCATCACCAGCGCATCGCCGCAGGTGCGCGACAAGCAGGTCAAGGCGCCGGCGCTGCTCGGCGCCAAGCGCGCGCCGCTGTTGCCCGACCTCGCCAGCGCGCAGGAGCAGGGTCTGGCCGGCTTCGACGCCGGCAGCTGGAACATCGTTTTCCTGCCCAAGGGCACTTCAGAGCCCATCGTCCGCAAGCTCAACGCCGCCCTCAGCGAGGCAATGGATTCGCCGGAAACCACGAAGCGGCTCCTCGCCATCGGCGTCGATATTCCGCCCAAGGACCGCCGGGCTTCGACCTACGCGGCAAGCTTTGTCGAGCAGGAGATCAAGAAATACGAAGCTCCGATCAAGGCCAGTGGCATCGTCATCGAATAGGCTTGTTCCGGCGCGGCATAGCGCCGCTTGACCTGCGGCGCTGCGGCGGCAAGTCTCCCCGCCAGGGAGAGAGCCATGCTCAAGATCATCGCCGGCACGACGCTGGCCGCATTTGCCGCGTTCGCCAGCCCGACCGCCGCACAGGATTGGCCGAACCGGCCGGTGACGCTGGTGGTGCCCTATGCGGCCGGCGGGCCGGTCGACACGATCGCGCGCATCATCGCGGCGCGGTTGAGCGAAATCCTCGGCCAGCAGATGGTGATCGAGAACGTCGGCGGCGCCGGCGGCATGACCGGCACGGTTCGCGTCGCCAAAGCCGCGCCCGACGGTTACACCCTCCTGCTGTCGGGCAGCGCGGTGCTGTCGCAGAACCCGAACTTTCGCAAGCAATCGCCGTACGATCCAATCGCCGACTTCGCCCATGTGGCGCTGTTCTCGGATTCGGCGCGCGTCCTGATCGCCCGCAAGGATTTCCCGGCAGACGACTTCAAGACGTTCATGACCTACACCAAGGAGCACCAGACCACGCTGCAATACGGCTCGCCGGGCGCGGGCTCGGGCGGGCACACCTGCGCGATCCTGCTCGACGGCGCGATGGGCGCCAAGATCACCCACGTGCCGTACCGCGGCGCCGGCCCCGCGATGCAGGATCTGATCGGCGGCCGCATCGACTACATGACCGAGCAGATTTCGACCGCCACGCCGCAGATCAAAGCGGGCGCCGTGAAAGCCTATGCGACGCTCGGCCTCGAACGCGGGCCCGGGCTCGAAAACATTCCGACCGCTGACGAGCTCGGCGTGAAGGGTCTCGACTGCGGCGCCTGGGGCTCGTTCTCGTTCCCCAAGGACACGCCGAAGGAGATCGTCCAGCGCCTGGCGAAAGCATCGAGCGACGCCATCGATACGCCGGCGGTGATCGAGCGCTTCAAGACGATCGGCGTCGTGGTCACCCCGAAGGACCGGCGGTCGCCGGAATTCCTGACGAGCTTCGTCAAATCGGAGCTCGCGCGCTGGGTTAAGCCGATCAAGGCAAGCGGCGTTACTTTCGACTGAAATGGAGCAATCGACGATGACCATGATGCGAATGGCGCTTGCCGCCGCGGCAACGCTCGCCGCCTTGACCACAACTGCGTCGGCGCAGGACTGGCCGACGCGGCCGATCACGCTGATCGTGCCGTTCGCGGCGGGCGGCGGCGTCGATGCGAGCGCCCGCCTGCAAGCGCTGGCGATCGGCGAGGTGCTCGGCCAGACCATCGTGGTCGAAAACGTCGGCGCCGCGGCCGGCACCATCGGCAGCGGCCGCGTCGCCAAGGCCGCGCCGGACGGCTACACCATGCTGATCGGCAACAGCGGCACCCAGGTCTACAGCCAGGCGCTCTACAAGAAAAAACCGTATGACGCGGTCGCCGATTTCGAGCCGGTTGCCCTGGTGACGGAATTGCCGCGCATCCTGGTCGCCCGCAACGGGCTGCCGGTGAAGAACCTGCAAGAGCTGGTCGCCTACACCAAGGCCAACCAGGACAAGATGCAGTATTCGTCCGCCGGCGTCGGATCGGGCACGCACCTGCCCTGCGCGCTGTTCAATTTCGCGCTCGGCGTGAACGTCACCCACGTGCCGTATCGCGGCGAAGGCCCGGCGCTGCAGGACGTCATCGCCGATCGTATCGATTACATGTGCACCACGATCCAGAGCGGCGCGGCGCAGGCCCGCAGCGGCACGGTGAAGGGCATCGCCGTGATGTCGCCGCGGCGCGCGGCGGTCAGCCCCGACCTCGCCACCACCGGCGAGCAGGGCGTCCCGGGCGTCGAGGCCACCGTCTGGAACGGCTTCTTCTTCCCGAAGGGCACGCCGAAGCCGATCGTCGACAAGATGCACAAGGCGATCGAAACGATGATCTCCAAGCCCGATATCCGCCAGAAGATGGAAGCGCTCGGTCTTGAAATCCTGCCGCCGGAGCAGCGCAGCCCGGCCTATCTGGCGAAATTCCTCAAGCAGGACGTCGAGCGCTGGGGCAAGGTGATCAAGGACGCCGGCATCAGCGTGGAGTGACGTTGCGCCGAACCGCGTTCTCTTGCGACCTCATGTTGACGGCTGAACAAGTTTCAGAAAAACAACCTGCGTGTCGCCGTACTCCCGCCGCTCGATCTCCTCGAAGCCGTCCGGCGCTGAAAAATCGGCATCCGCCGCCTCCTCGACCACGATCAGCGCATCGGGCGTGAGCCAACCACCCTCGCGCGCCGAGGTCAGCGCCCGTTCGGCAAGGCCCTTGCCGTAAGGCGGATCGAGGAAGGCGAGCGAGTACGGCTCCATCGGATGCGCCGGCCCGAGCCGCGTCGCATCGCGGCGATAGACCTTGGTGGCGCCGCCGGCGCCAAGCGCATCGACGTTGCCGCGCAACAGCGCACGCGCCTCGGCGCCGTCATCGACAAACAGCACGAAGGCCGCGCCGCGCGAGTGCGCTTCAAGCCCGAGCGCGCCGGTGCCGGCAAACAGGTCGAGCACGCGGGCGCCTTCGACCGGGTCGCCGTAGGAATGCGTCAGGATGTTGAACAGCGCCTCACGGAGCCGGTCGGCGGTCGGCCGGATCGCCTGCGATTTGGGCGCCGAGAGCGTGCGCCCACCGAGCCGGCCGCCGACGATGCGCATCAGCGGTCCCGCCGGCCTTTGTAGGGCCGATGGCCGCCGCGATGGGGCGGCTTGCCGTCGCCATCCCGCGGCCGTTGCCGCTCGCCATCATGCTGTTGCGGCGGCCGGTGCGATCCGCCCTTGGCGGACCGGGCCTGCCGGAACGAC
This sequence comes from uncultured Alphaproteobacteria bacterium, assembly GCA_963850885.1. Lineage (GTDB taxonomy): Bacteria > Pseudomonadota > Alphaproteobacteria > Rhizobiales > Xanthobacteraceae > Z2-YC6860. Next base: position 54,209 of record CAWKOD010000003.1, read on the forward strand.
GCGTTGTCATTTCGTCCGCCGTGCGATGCGACATTCGGGGAGGAGCGGCCCGACTTGCCCGGATTGCGGTCCGGCGCGCCACGCGGACGGTGCCGCTTTGCGTCATCATGAGGTGGCCGGTGCGACGCACCCTCCGCAGATCGGCCGTGACGGCGTGGCGCGCCGTCACCTCGGCCGCGGTGCGATCCAGCATTTGCGAGGGAACGGCCCGATTTGCCCGGGCTACGATCCGGCGCGCCGCGCCGGCCGCCCTTCGACGCTCGCGGCGCCTGTTCGCGGGATGGCCGAACGCTGGGCGCCGGAGCCCGCACCTCCGGTTGGCGGAGCGGCGCTCGTCTCAACGGGCGCTTCCCGCTCGACCAGCGGTCCGGAAAAATCCGCGCCGGCGACGGCCGCGATACGCTCGCCGATCTGCTCGCGCAGCGCCCGGGTTTTGATCTCCTCGACCGCGCCATCCGGCAGGTCGCCGAGCTGGAACGGCCCATACGACACGCGGATCAACCGGTTCACCGCGAGGCCGAGATGCCCGAGCACGTTGCGGATCTCACGGTTCTTGCCCTCGCGCATCGCAAAGGTCAGCCAGACGTTGGAGCCCTGCTCGCGATCGAGCGTCGCCTCGATCGCGCCGTAGCGAATGCCGTCGACCTCGATGCCGTGGCGGAGCGCGTCGAGCTGCGCCTGCACGATCTTGCCGTGGGCGCGCACCCGGTAGCGCCGCAGCCAGCCGGTCTCCGGCAGTTCCAGCGCGCGAGCGAGCCCGCCGTCGTTGGTGAGCAGCAGCAGGCCTTCGGTGTTGAGATCGAGCCGGCCGATGCTGACCACCCGCGGCATGGTCTTCGGCAGCGCGCCGAAGATGGTCGGGCGGCCGTGGGTGTCGGCATAGGTGGTGACGAGGCCGCGCGGCTTATGAAACAGAAACAGCCGGGTGCGCTCCTTCTGCGGCAACGGCTGGCCGTCCACCGTGATCTTGTCCGTCGCGCTGACGTTCCGCGCCGGCGACGTGATTTTCTCGCCGTTGACCGATCACCCGGCCCGCCTCGATCCACACCTCGGCCTCGCGCCGCGAGGCAAGCCCGGCGCGCGCCATCACCTTGGCGATCCGCTCGGCCGCCTTGGGCGCAGGCACCGGCACCTCGACCGCCGGCTTCGGCAGCGTGGTCTTCAGTCGCTTGCCGCGGAAAGCACGACCGCGGTGGTGCTGTCGATCGTTGGCACGATCTTTGGGACCGGTGGTATCGCTCATGATTTCCCGTCTTGCCCGGCTTTATGGCGGACAGCCACGTCTTTATACACGGCGGGGCCAACGAGGTGTGGAATGCCGTCCTTCATGGAACTGGCGCTGAATGAGGCCCGCAAGGCGCAAAGCCTGGGCGAGGTGCCGATCGGCTGCGTGATCGTCCGCGATGGCGTCGTCATCGCCTCAGCCGGCAACCGCACGCTCGCCGACCGCGATCCGACCGCACACGCCGAAATGCTCGCCATCCGCGCCGCCGGCCGCGCGCTTGGTTTCGAGCGGCTCACCGAATGCGACCTTCATGTCACGCTCGAGCCCTGCGCGATGTGCGCGGCGGCGATTTCGTTCGCGCGCATCCGCAGGCTCTATTACGGCGCGCCCGACCCCAAGGGCGGCGCTGTCGATAGCGGGGTTCGCTTTTTCGCTGTCGCCGACCTGCCACCACCGGCCCGAGGTCTATGGTGGCATCAGCGAAGCCGCCTCCGCCACTTTGCTGCGGGGGTTTTTTGAAGCGCGGCGTTAGGACGGTTCGGCCGGCAGCCGGCTGTCCTCATCGGAGCCGTTGCTCAACCCGAACTGCGTGAAGCTCAGGTCGATGTTGCCGGGGGTTTCGCCGGTCACCTGCAGCCGCTGACAGAACTCGAAGAAATGCGGCTTGCTGCCTTCGAACATGTCGTCATAGGTCGCGCGCCCCCAGACGTAAAGATTGAGGCGCTCCTCGATCGCCGCCTGAATGTCGCGCATCGGAATGAAGACGGTGCCGATCTCAGCCTTGCCGTTGGGCCCGAGGAACAGATTTTCCGGCGGCCGCACATAATTGATGTCGAAGTCGGCCGGCAGCTCGCCGTGCGACGCCTTCCAGTTGGTGCTGATCCGCAGCCTGCGGGTCGGCGTCGCGCCGGCGTTGGCCCAGATCGGACTGATCTTGACGCTCGCGCCGGCCGCGCTCCAGTTCAACGCGCTGATGTAGACGAAGGCGCGCTGGGCGGCCGCGATGTTGCGCTCGGCCAGTTGCGCCGAGCGTCGCATCGCGCGCAACGCCAGCGATTGGTAGTACGCCTGCGTCGCAAACGCGATCGCCAGAAAGGCGCCGACGGCGACGAGCAGGGCGGCGAAGATCAGAAGCTGGTCATAGAGCGCGGCCCGGTCGTCACGCTCTCGCCGCTCGGCGTCGAACTGGGCTTCGGTCTTGGGCGCTTCGACGACCCTGACCGCGAGCGGCGGATCGACAACCCGGACCGCCATCGGAGGATCGACGATGCGAACGGGACCGGCGGCTGCGGCGCGGTTTGTGCTGGTGGCGTGCCCGGTTGGGCGTCCGGTGTCTGCGCGATCGATTCCCCGGCCGCCAGCAGCGCCAGAGCCATTCCAACGCACGCGCAGGAAACCCGCAACATGTTACAAAGCCCCGAACCGCACCCGAATGCGGCCCTGTTTGTGTGAACCGCGCCGGCATCTTAATGTCAAGCATTGTGGCCGAAAACGCCGTCCCAGAGCAAAACAATTCCAGACTGCGGCTCTATCTGAGCCCGGCGGAATTCATCGATAGCGATCACGCCGGCGTTCGCGCCAAGGCTGTGGCGGCTGTCGGATCGGTGTCGGACCCGGTCGAGCAGGCCCGGGTGCTCTATCGGGCCGTGCGCGACGGGGTCCGCTACGACCCCTACATCGACTACACCGACCCGGAGACCTACCGCGCCTCGAGCGTGCTGGCGAAGGGCCACGGCTATTGCGTCGGCAAGGCATCGCTCTATGTCGCGCTCTGCCGCGCCACCGGGATTCCGGCGCGGCTCGGTCTCGCCGACGTCAAGAACCACCTCGCCACGCCGCGGCTGCTCGAAGCCGTCGGCACCGACCTATTCGCCTATCACGGCTATGTCGAGATCAAGCTCGGTCAGGCCTGGATCAAGGCGACGCCGACCTTCAATGTCAGCCTGTGCGAGCGATTGGGCGTGCCGCCGCTGGAGTTCTCCGGTGAGGCCGACGCGCTGTTGCAGCCGTTCGACGCCAAGGGCCGCGAGTTCATGTCCTACGTCACCCAGCACGGCACGTTCTTCGACGTGCCGGCGAAATTCCTGATCGGCGAGATGATCAGGCTCTACCCGAAGCTCTGCCAACCGGGCGGCCTGCGCGGCGACATGGAACGCGAAGGTGGCAAGCGCTAAGGCGCGTTGAGACCGCTACGCGGTCTTATCGACGACCCGGCCGGTGCCGGATGACGGCGGCGGCGGGTTTGGCTCGGTCTGCGATCCATCGGCTTCGGAATCGTTGTTCTGATCCGGCACGGGCTTCGGGAGCCGCCAACCGGTGGCGGTCCGCGGCAAAATTTTCTGCACGCCGATGCCTGACATGTCGGCAAGCTAGGCCGCAATATCAAACGTATCCTGCGCGCATTGCCGACGATTTAATTCAAGTCCGAGGCATCTACACGAGCAATCGCTCCAGCTTTTCCTTGAGCTCCGCCTTCACATGATCGGCGGCTCGCAGGATCGCGCTCGCCTGCAGGAAGCCAAGCGCCCGAAACGAGCCGACCTTGGGCTGCACCAGCAGATCAGGTGCGCCGTGGCGGAGCTTCTCGCTGACGATGGAGTGCGTCATCACCAGCACGGTCGCATAGAGGCATTCGAGCGCGTTCGGCACCTCGCGCCGATGGTCCTCGACCGGCCCGGAAATCTCCACCGCCACGATTACGTCGGCGCAGCCACGCAGATGCTCGAACGGCAGCGGATTGGTGGCGCCGCCGTCGACCAGAATCTGACCATCGAGCTCGACCGGGCGCATGAGGGTCGGCAGCGAGATCGAGGCAGCGAGCGCCCGCCGCAGCGGGCCTTTCGAGAAAGCCACCTCGTGGCGGCGATAAAGATCGGAAGCGATCACCGTGAGCGGAATCGAAAGGCCGGAGAAATCCTCCGGCAGGCTTTCCGGCAGAAACTGCTCGCACAACAGCTCGGCGTCGAGCCGCGTGGCATCGCCCAACCCGCCGCCGAACAGGTTGCGCAGCTTGCCGGCGCGCGAGCGCATCATGCGGCGCATGACGTCGGTGCGGTTGTGCGCAATGTGGATGGCGTAGCGGCGCATTTCGCGGCCGCTCATGCCGGCGGCGTAGCCGGCGCCGATGACCGCGCCGATCGATGTGCCGGCGATGGCAATGGGCTTCACCCCCATCTCGTCCAGCGCCTCGGCCACGACGATGTGGGCGAGGCCGCGCGCCCCGCCGCCGCCGAGCGCCAGCGCGACCGACTTCATCGGGCTCCCGCCTCACGGGCGAAGCGCCAGGCCGTCTCCGCCAATGGCCGCACCATCTGCGCCTTGGCCGGTGCGTGCTCGTTCGTCGCGGTGCCGTCGCGGACCCGGCCGGCGATGCCCTGCAGGATCGCGGCGATGCGGAAGAAATTATAGGCAAGATAAGTCGACAGCTGCGGCCGCGGGTCGAAGCCGGTGCGCGCATGATACATCTCGACATAGTCGGTCGCCGAGGGAATGCCGAGCGCCTTGAGATCGTGCCCGACCAGCGAGCCGGTGCCGGCGCCGGTTTCCTCCGGCGGCATGTGCCAGGCCATCAGGTGATAGCTGAAATCGGCCAGAGCATCGCCGAGCGTGGACAGCTCCCAGTCGAGCACCGCGAGCACCCGCGTCGAGCCGGTGTCGAAGATCATGTTGTCGAGCCGGTAGTCGCCGTGGACGAGACGCACCGGACCGGAGGGCGGGATGTGCGCCGGCAGCCATTCGATCAACCGCTCCATCTCATCGATCGGCTGCGTCTGCGAGGCGCGGTATTGTTTCGACCAGCGCTCGACCTGGCGGGCGACGTAGTTCTCGCCACGGCCGAAGTCCGAAAGCCCGAGGCCCGCCGGATCATAGCAGTGCAGGCGCGCCAAGGTCGCGACCATCACGTCGTAGATCGACCCGCGCTCCCGCGGATTCGATCCCGGCATCTCGGGATTCCAGAACACCCGGCCGTCGACGAAGCCCATCACGTAGAACGGCGTGCCGGTGACGCTCTCGTCGGCGCAATAGAGCACCGGCTCGGCCACCGGAAAGCGCTTGGCGGTCAGCGCCTGGATGACGCGGAATTCGCGGTCGACCGCATGGGCCGACGGCAGGAGCTTGCCGGGCGGTTTCCGCCGCAGCACGTATTTCCGCGACGGAGTTTCCAACAGATAGGTCGGGTTGGACTGACCGCCTTTGAACTGCTGCACTTTGAGCGGCCCGGCAAAGCCCGGCGCCTCCCGCGCCAGATAGGCCTCCAGCCGCGCCGGATCGAAACGCAGCGGCTCGGCCACGTCCTTGGTCCCGGTAAACGCAACCTGGCGGTCGATCTTCTGCATGGCCGCAACGTAGCATCGCCGCAGGCGGCACGTTAAGCTTGGAAAAAGGGCGAGGAGAGCAATGAAGCGACTGCCTGTGGCGGACGAGGACCGGCGTTCAGTCGCCGAGTGGTATGAGCGCTGGAGCGGTTTCGTCGCCGACGTCAATTTCAAGCCGGTCCGCGCCATGTTCGCCGAGGACGTCATCGCGTTCGGCTCCAAGGTCGAGGTGATGACCTCGCAGGCGCAACTCGAGGCCGAGCAATGGCGCTCGGTCTGGCCCTCGATCGAGGACTATCGCTTCGACACCTCGACGCTCGAAGTCATCATGTCGCCGGACCGGCTGATGGCGATGGGCGCATTGATCTTCCGTTCCACCGGCCTGCACCCGGATGGCAAAAAATTCGAACGCAATGGCCGCTCCACCGTCACGCTGATGCGCCCCTCGGTCGGCGCGCCGTGGATCTGCACGCACTCCCACATCTCGCTCAAGCCCGGCACACCGGTAATTTCCCACGGCAAGCGGCCGGAAAAGGTTTGAGCGTTCCCCCGACCGACCTTCCACCAGAATTGGAGACCATCGTGCCCGTGATGTCAGGCAAACGCGCGTTCCTCGATCTGCTCAAGCAGGAGGGCGTCGGAATCGTGTTCGGCAACCCCGGCACCACCGAACTGCCGCTGATGGACGCCTTCGCGGTCGAGAACGACATCCGTTACATCCTCGGCCTGCAGGAGGCCGCGCTGATGGCGATGGCCGACGGCTACGCCCAAGCCTCCGGCAAGCTCACCGTCCTCAATCTCCACGTCGCACCGGGCCTCGGCAATGCCATGGGCATGCTCTACGACGCGCAGATGGCGGGCTCGCCCATCCTGGTCACGGCCGGACAGCAGGACACCGAATATCTCGTCCAGGAGCCCATCCTTTCCGCAGACCTGGCGACGCTGGCGAAGCCGTTCGTGAAATTCTCGGCGCAGGTCGAGCGCCTAAAGGACCTTCCCACCTTGGTGCATCGCGCCGCCAAGACGGCGCTGGCGCCGCCGACCGGTCCGGTGTTCCTGGCGCTGCCCGGCGATATCCTGAAAAACGACGGCGACATCGACTTGCTGCAGCCTACCCGCGTCGCGCCGCGGGTGCGCGGCGATCTCGACGCGGTCCATGCCGCCGCCGATCTGCTGGCGAAGGCCGAGCGTCCGGTCATCATCGCCGGCGACGCCGTGGCGCAAAGCCGTGCCCACAAGGAGCTCGCGGCGCTGGCGGAGCTGATCGGCGCGCCGGTCTACACCGAGTTCGTGCCGAACACCGCATCGTTCCCGTCCTCGCATCCGCTCTACCGCGGCTCGATGACCCGCTCGCAGCAAGGCGTGCGCGAGGTGCTCGACCGGCACGACCTGCTGTTCTCGGTCGGCGGCGACATGTTCACCTGGTCGCTGCCGTCGAAGATCGAGCCGATGCCGCCCGGCATGCCGCTGATCCATCTCGACACCGATCCGTGGCAGATCGGCAAGAGCTATCCGGCTGAGGTCGGCATCCTCGGCGATCCGAAGGCCACCCTGCCCGACATCACCGCAGCGATCCGCGAGCGCATGAGCGCCGGCGCCAAGGCCGCCGCGTCGACGCGGCTGCGGTCCGCGACCGACGCCATCAAGGCCGAGCGCGAGGCGTTCCGCGCCAAGGCCCGCGCCATGGCCGGCAAGACGCCGGTGCAGCCACTGGCGCTGCTCGAAGCCATCGGCGCGATGCTGCCGAAGGACGCCGTGGTGATCGAAGAAGTCCTGTCGTCGGCTCCAGGCGCCCGCTCGCTGATCAACAGCGACGACGAACAGAGCTTCTTTGCGCTGCGCGGCGGCGGCATCGGCTGGGGCCTGCCGGCGGCGATCGGCGCCAAGCTCGCGCTGCCCGACCGGCCGGTGGTGGCGCTCATCGGCGACGGCAGCGCCATGTACACGGTTCAGGCGCTGTGGACCGCCGCGCACTACAAGCTGCCTGTGATCTGGGTGATCTTCAACAACACCAGCTACCGCATCCTCAAGCAGCGGCTGGTCGCCATGCGGGGTCTGGCGGAACAAGCCGACAACTTCGTCGGCATGGAGTTGACCGATCCGGCGATTGATTTCGTCGGCCTCGCCTGCTCGCTCGGCATCGAAGCGCAGCGGGCCAAGACCGTGAAGGACACGACCGATCTGATCGCCAAGGCGCTCAAGGACGGCACCGCGCTCTTGATCGACGTCGATATGGAGCGGAACTACAAGCCGATGTGATGTAGCGTCAAACCGAGTTTTCCATGGTAAAGCCGACTTTCAGCGTCACCTGATAGTGCTGGATCACTCCATCGACGATATGGCCGCTCGTTCGAACCACCTCGAACCAACGCAGGTTGCGCAACGTGCTGTTGGCGCGCGAAATGGCGGACGTGATGGCGTCCTCGATGCTTGCTTCCGACGTGCCGACCAGTTCGATCACCCGGTAGATGTGGTGGTCCGGATTGACGGCCTCAAGATTTATCAGCGCCGCCTTCGCTGCGAAGTCGATGGCGCCGTCGCGGCCTGTCATGCCGCCGCGGCCCTTGATAGGCACCACTTTCCGCGATCGCTTCGTTGTCACAGGCATGGCCCATCCTCCAAGTTGATTTGGGATAACGAACTGCGGCGCGGATGGTTCGGACGCGGGCAACAAATTCCGCGCGAACGCTAGGATCGGCGGGCCTTGGAGCGTAAAACATGCCCCGCATCGCGGAAGCGGCGGTGCGGCATCTGCGCGGCGAGGCGATCCCGCCGGAGATCATGCCGCCGGTCCATCGTCGATGCCGGGAACTGCGCGGCGTGGAACGCGCCGTTCGCGGCGCGCCCCTCGCCGGTCTGGGACGATGTCGTACGCCGCGGCTGAGCGCGATGAGCTACTTCGCCATCGCCACCATGAGCGCTTCGAGCTTCTCCAGGCTCTGCGACCAGCCCGCATCCATGCCCGCGAGCATCTGCGGCGCGGCCGGATGGAAGCCCTTCGCGCTCGCCTTCACGGTGAGCTTGGTGCGGCCGCCCTGTTCCTCGAAGGTCACGACGGTATCGGATTCCAGATATCTCGTGCCATCCAGACCCTCGGCAAAGGCTGTGAACCGCAGGCGTTGCGGCTTGACCACCTCCGTGAAGATTCCCGGCATCGGATAGACCGTGCCGTCCGGTGCCTTCATGTGGATCATCAATTTGCCACCGGGCCGCACATCCATCTCGCAGACCGGATTGGTGAAGTGATGCGGCCCCCACCATTGCGCCATGTGTTTCGGTTCGGTCCAGGCCGCCCACACCAGCGCGCGCGGCGCGTCGATCATGCGCGTGAGCGTCACTTCACGGGTCATCGGCAGCGTGTCGGATGCGGTAGTCATGGCGGGCTCCTTACTGAATTTTGAAGGGGATGCTGAGCCATCACTTCTCGGCGACGGATTTCAGCTTGGCGAGGCCGGCCTCGAAATCGCCGCCGACCGTTTTGTCAACCGGCATATGCCCTATCGAGATCGGCGATGATGATCTTTTGCATCTTCATCATGGCCTGCATGGCTCGATGGGCTTTATCACGATCGGGATCACTCAGGTAACGGCGGAGGACTGTAGGCACAACCTGCCAGGACAGGCCGAACTTGTCCTTGAGCCATCCGCATTTCGCTTCCTCGCCGCCGTCGGCGATCAGCCTGTCCCAGAAATAGTTTACCTCTTCCTGGGTCTCGACACTGATGAAGAAAGAGATCGCTTCATTGAACTTGTATTTTGGGCCGCCGTTGAGGGCGTGGAACTTCTGACCCTCAAGCTCGAAGCTCGCCATGAAGTCATTGACGGTTTCGACCCTGGCATTTGGAAACACCGATTTGTAGAAGGCGACAGCCTCAGGGATATTGTTATCGAACCAGAGGAACGGCGTGATCGAAGTCATGGGAGTTGTCCTGTTGGTCGGTTGGTGAGATGCCTCGCTCTCAGAGCCGGTCACTTCTCGGCAACGGACTTCAGCTTGGCGAGGCCGGCCTCGAAGTCGCCACCGACCATCTTGTCCATGTTGAAGAACACATGGAAAATCTTCGCCCAATACGGCGCATTGCCATTCATCGTCCAGGTCACCGTGGTGCTGTCGCCCGCAGGCGTCAGCACGAATTCGACCTTGTTGTGCGCGGTCATCGGCCGCGTCATGTTCAGGTCGAGTGCGACCTTGGATGGTGCGGGCGCGTCGGTGATCAGCATGTTGCCGCCGCCGACGTTGCTGTTGCCATCCCAGGCATAGGTTGCGCCTTTGCCGGCGGTTGTCGGCCCATAGGTCCGCTTCATCGCCGGATCCTTGTTCTCGTAGGGCGACCACGCGGTCCAGGCTTTGAAATCGTTGATTAGCAGAAAAATCTTGTCGGGCGGCGCCTTGATCGCGGCGCTGCGCGATACGCGAAACTGGTCCGGCTTCATCGCGGCGAGGATCAGAACGACGACAATGCCGGCGACAACAAGACAACCGATGACGGCGAACGCTTTCAGCATGGGTGGGCTCCGGTTCAGACGCAGTCAGAAGGGAAGCATCGAGAAATAGGGTTTGGCCTCATCGATCACCCGCGCACAGGAGGGGCGCTCCAGCAGGCGACCGAGATAGCGCGCCGCGTGCTTGTGCGTGCCGGCGAGCGGAAACAGCTTGTCGATGTAGAACAGCGGCGGCCCTGCGGCGCAATCGGCCATGGTGAAATCATCGCCCATGGCCCAGGTCTTTCCGGCCATTTCGGCATCGATCATGTCGAGCGAGTCCGTGAGGCGCTGCCGGGCATTTTCGACGCCATGGGGGTCTTTCTTGCCCTCCGGACGCAACCTGTCGCCAACGACCTTTTGCATGTGATCGTGAACATGCAGGTCGTAGAAGCGGTCTTTCAGGCGCACCTGCAAGGCGAGCTTCGGGTCGGCGGGAATGAATTGGGTCTTTCCCGGGTGCTGCAGGTCGAGATGCTCGATGATGATGCTCGACTCCGGGATCGTGCGATTGCCGTCCTGCAGCACCGGAAACTTGCCGTACGGCCAAAGTTTCTTGAACGCCGCGGCGTCGGCCGGATCCATCAGATTGACGATGCGCCGCTCGAACGGAGTGCCGTTTTCATAAAGCGCGATCAGCGCCTTATGGCAGAACGACGACAGCGGATGGAAGTGGAGGGTGAGGGACATGACTCACTCGACTTTGGATACGACGCGGTGGGTTTTCGTTAGGCTTCGACGATCATCTTGAAGCCACCGAAGATCATGCGCTTGGCGTCGAAGGGAATATCCTTCTTGCCCATCATCTTCGCGATGCGAGAATCCTTCATCACCTTTGCCATGACCTTGTCGCGGTGCGCGCGCGACTTGTAGATGATCCAGGAAAACACTACCGTCTCGCCGCGCTTGAGTTTCACGCTGCGCGGGAACGAGGTCCGCTTGCCGTACGGAACGTCGTCGGCGACGCTTTCATAAAACGCCAGTGCACCGTGCTGCAGCCACACCTTCGCGGAGAGCTTGGCCATGCTGCGATAGGCGGCAACCTTTTTCTTCTGCACCGGAACGACAAATCCATCGACGTAGTTCATGACAACCTCCGTGGTTACGCTTTGGCTTTCGCCAGATAAGTTTCGAGCTGCTCCAGGCTGCCGCTCCAGCCCTGATTCATGCTGCCGTGGCCGGCATCGAAGGTCTTGCGCTCCTCCTCCGTCGCGTTGTGCGGCGACCAGCGGATGGTGAACTTGGTCTTGCCGCCGGACTGCTCTTCGAAAGTGAAGATCGAGAGCATTTCCATCGGCCAGGTCGGCGCCATCGGATGGCGCGCCAGCCCACCCTTCTCGTCGGAGAACGAGTTGATGAAGACGAGCTTTTCCGGGGGCACGATCTCGCGATAGACCATCCGGCCCCACATCACGGAACCGTCGGGTACCTTCATGCCGTAGTGGTAGGTGCCGCCGGGGCGGAGATCCATTTTAGACGCAACCACCGTGACGCCCTTCGGGCCCCACCAGTGCTTCATGTGCTCCGGATCGGTGAAGCATTTCCACACCAGATCGCGCGGCGCGTCGAGCACCCGGGAAATGACAAAGTCGCTGCCGGCCGCGGTTTGAATCGCACTCATCGTTCCTGCCCCACTTTTTCAGACGTACTTGCTGTATGTCGGATCACTTCTCGACAATGATCATCCAGCCGACACCGAACTTGTCGGCCAGCATGCCGAAGCGCTCCGAGAAGAACGTCTTGGTCATCGGCATCTGCACCTGCCCGCCGTCGGACAGCGCAGCGAACGTCTTGTCGGCCTCGGTTGCGGTCTTCGCCGAGATTGTCAACGCGAAGCCTTTGAACTCCGGCTTGCCCTCGCAGCGACCGTCAGATGCCAGCACCGTCGCGTCGCCGATCCTGACGTGCGCGTGCATCACCTTGTCCTTGTTCGCATCGGAGCAGCCGCCCGGATCCGGGTTGTCCTTCCAGCGCATCAGCGTCTCGACCTGCGCGCCGATCGCCTGCTTGTAGAAGGTCAACGCTTCGTCGCAGCGACCATCGAAGAACAGATACGGTTGAACTTGCATGTCATCTCCTTGTCCGGTTTGAGCAGTAACAACTGTGGGCAATGTCCGTGTTCACGATCTTGTCCTTGACAAATAGGTTGATATCAACATAATGACCTCATGTCAAACGCCGGGGCGCCGCCGCTCGAATTCACCCATCGCGTGCGCGACAATTGCCTTTGCCTGCACGTGCAACGCGCGGCACGGGCGCTGGCCCGGAACTTCGACGAGGCGCTGCGGCCTTTGGGGCTGACCCAGGGCCAGTTCTCTCTGCTGACGTCGCTCAATCGTCCCGAGCCGCCGAGCATCAGCAGCGTGTCGAACCTCCTCGCCATGGATCGCACCACGCTGACCGCCAATCTCAAGCCGCTCGAACGCCGCGGATTGGTGAAGATCGCCGTCGACAAGGAGGACCGTCGCGGCCGCCGCTTGTCGCTCACCGCAAAGGGCAAGGCCTTGCTGGGCGCCGCCGCTCCGGTGTGGGAGGAAACCCACGCCGAGACCGAGCGCCTGCTCACGCAACAAGGCCCCGACGCTTTGCGGAAAAGCCTGCGCGCGCTCTGCTGAATTGATCGCATTCATCACGCATCGCCGTCTCAAGCCGCGAGACCGCTGACGTATTCGCCGAGCCGCGCCAAGGTCTGCACCAGACCCTTGTCGGCGCCGTATTCCCTGATGACGCGCGCCCGCTCCTCCGCCGACGGGAATACGCCGCGGAGTGTCACTCTCGTCCTGGCGCCGAGATCGTCAAACGTCACCGTAGTGCGGAACTGCACCGGTTCGACGTCATCGCCGCCGCCGCGGTGATAGGCGATCCGCTCGGGCTTCACGATTTCGCCGAAGGTGATACGGTTCTCGTAGTCGCGTCCGTCCGGACCGTGCATGACGAAGTGCCACACGCCGCCCGGCTTGAAGTCGAACGCGCTGGTGGTGGTGCGGAAGCCATCCGGCCCCCACCATTGCGCAAGATGCTTCGGATCGGTCCACACAGACCAAACCAGCTCGCGCGGCGCATCGAGCAGCCGTGTGCCCACCATCACCTTCGGATCGGAATCGAGGTCGATACTATTTGTCGCGGCCACGTTTCTTCTCCTGCTTCTTCGGGGCTTTCCGTTCCGCCGTTTCGGTCTGCAGCGTGCGGAGATAGTCCTCCAGGCGATCCAGCCGCTGCTCCCAGAGCCGGCGGTATTCCTCGAGCCACTCGTCCACGCCCTTCAGCGCGTTCAGTTCGATCCGGCACGGCCGCCATTGCGCCTCACGGCTGCGGGCGATCAGGCCGGCGTGCTCCAGCACCTTGAGATGCCGGGAGATCGCGGGCCCGCTGATGTCGAACGGTTCGGCCAGTTCCGAAACCGACGTCTCGCCGAGCGCCAGCCGGGCCAGAATGGCCCGCCGCGTCGGATCGGCGAGAGCCTGAAAGGTGGCGCTGAGGCGGTCGGTCGACATCGTATTTGACCAGTTAGTTAAATAACTGATTGGTTAAATATATGACGCGGGCCAGCCCGTCAAGTGCCTCCTCAAAAACCGGATTTCTTAATCTTCGAAGGTGTTACGGCCTTCGAGCTTGCTGCGGAGACCCATCGCCTCGGTCACCGTCTGCACGGCACTCGAGATGACGCCTTGCTGCTTCGGCGGCGCGGCACGCTTGGCCTTGCGCTTCACGACCTTCCGCCCCTTGAGCTTCACCGTCTTGCGCTTGGTATTGCGCCTGGCTTTTTTCGCCGCACGTTTCGCCGGTTTGCGAGTTTTCTTGCGAGCCTTTGCCATATCTGTTCCTCCCAGATGAACCGTCGCCGCGACGACTTCAATTTATGCGCCGCGGCGGCGCGCAAAGCCAGTGCACGTCAGGCCTCCGGCGTCGCGATTGGTATGTCAGTGAAGATCTTGTACTGTTGCACCCGCGGCTTGGCCTTGTCCTCTTCGTTGACGAACTGAAACGAACTTTTGCCGATCAACGCACGCGGCAGCGCCATGACGCGGATGAAGCGGCTCGGCCGATCCAGCGCGGCCTGCGCAAACACCGGATCGGAGCCGGTCTCGTACCAGGCGCTACCCGGGCCGTAGGAGGTCGAGCGGCCGTGGGCGTCGATGCGGATGCCGCCGTCGAGCAGGCAGCGGATGCCCGGCCCCCAATGCTTGTGCAGGAAGGCGCAACCGCCGGGCGGGAATGCCACACTGTCGCCGCGAAGGAGCAGTTCGCCCTGCGGGATGGTTTCTAGCGCGGCGGCAAGCTTCTCCTGCGAACGCAGCGCGCCCTTAATCAGATTGTTGGCGCTGCCCGATGCGGCCAATTCGAAGCGCCAGATGGTGACGCCATCCTTGCCGGCCCTGAGCGAGCAGGCGCCCTCCCCGTGCCATGCTTCGCCGTCGCTCAAGGCTTTGCCGTCGATTGTCACCGCGCCATGCACCACGAAGATCATCCGCGCCAGCGCCGGCAATGACACGGCAGCCGCGCCGCCGCTGATGGAATCCTCGTAAAGCCGCAGCACCGGATGCATGAGCGTCCTTCCTATTTGAAAAACTCGATCAACGCTTTCGCGGTCGCCGCCGGATTTTCCTCCGGCAGATAGTGGCCGCTCTCAATGGCAAAGCCTCGCACGTCATTCGCCCATTCGCGCCAGGTCGCCAGCGGATCGGCCTCCGCTTCGCTCGGGATGCCCGCCGCGCCCCACAGCGCCAGCATCGGACAGCTGATCTTCTTGCCCGCCACGCGATCGGCTTCGTCGTTGGCGAGATCGGTGGTGCGGCCGGCGCGATAGTCTTCGCAGGTGGCGTGGATGCGGAGCGGATCCTGGAAGAACGCGTGGTAGTGCGCGAGCGCACGCGGATCGAATATCAGCGATTTTGCCTTGGTGCCGGGCGCGGACTTGCGATCCCAGAACGCCACCGGATCGCGGCCGATCACCTCCTCGGGGAACGGCGCCGGCAGCGCCAGGAAGGTCCAGTGCCAGATGCGGAAGGCGAGCCGCGCGTCGATGCCGTGCCACATGTCGTAGGTCGGCACGATATCGAGCGTCGCCAGCTTCTCCAGCCGGCCGGGATGATCGAGCGCGAGGCGATAGGCAACGCGGCCGCCGCGGTCGTGCCCGGCGAGGCGGAAGCGCACGTGGCCGAGCTTCTCCATCGTCTCGATCATGGCGTTGGCCATGCTGCGCTTGTCGTACGGCGCGTGACCGTCGCTCGATTCCGGCACGGCCGACCAGCCGTAGCCCGGCAGGTCCGCGATCACGAGACAGAAATGCTCGGCGAGCGCCGGCGCCACCGCGTGCCACAGCACGTTGGTCTGGGCGTAACCGTGCAGCAGCAGCAGCGGCGGCCCCTTGCCGCCGGTACGGGCGAAGATTTTTCCGGCTGACGTGTCGATCCAGTGTGACTGATAACCGGGATAGAGATCGGCGAGATCGGACATGGCGCCATCAGACCGCGCCGGACCGGTGCGGGTCAACCGCCCGCCTGCTCCCGCTTCACCGCCTGCCAGCCGATGTCGCGGCGGCAGAAGCCCTCGGGCCAGTTGATCCGGTCGATGGCCTGATAGGCCCGCGACTGGGCCTCGCTCACGGTCTTGCCGCGCGCCGAAACGTTGAGCACACGCCCGCCGTTGGCGGTGATCTTGCCGCCGTCGGCCTTGGTGCCGGCGTGGAAAATTTCAACGCCTTCGATTTCGCCCGCAACATCCAGCCCTTCGATGACCGAGCCGCGCTTGTAATCACCCGGATAGCCCTTCGCCGCCATCACCACGGTCAGCGCCGCGTCCGGATACCAGCGCAGGTCGAAGCTCTTGAGCTGCCCGTCGCGCGACGCGATCAGCGCCGGCAGCAAATCCGACATCAGCCGCAGCATCAGCACCTGCGTCTCCGGGTCACCGAACCGCACGTTGTATTCGATGAGCTTCGGCCCATCCTTGGTGATCATCAGACCGGCGAACAGCACACCCTTGAAGGGCGCGCCCATCGCTTTCATCGCCCGCATGGTCGGAACGATAATCTCGTTCATGGTCCGCGCCGTTATCTCCGGCGTCATCACCGGCGCCGGCGAATAGGCGCCCATGCCGCCGGTGTTCGGGCCGGTGTCGCCGTCGCCGACGCGCTTGTGGTCCTGCGCCGAGGCGAACGGGATCGCGGTCTCGCCATCGCACAGCGCGAAGAACGAGGCCTCCTCGCCGACCAGAAACTCCTCGATCACCACCTCGGCTCCCGCCGCTCCCAGCACGCCCGCGAACATCATGTCGATGGCGGCTTCCGCTTCGGTCAGATCCTGCGGAATGATGACGCCCTTGCCGGCGGCAAGCCCATCCGCCTTGATCACGATCGGCATGCCCTGCATGCGGACATAGGCCTTCGCGGGTTCCGCGGATGCGAAACGCTCGTAGGCCGCGGTTGGAATGTTGTTGGCCCGGCACAGATCCTTGGTGAAGCCCTTCGAGCCTTCCAGCTGCGCAGCGGACTTGGTCGGGCCGAACGTCTTGATACCGGCCGCTTCCAGATCGTCCACCAGCCCGGCGACCAGCGGCGCCTCCGGGCCGACCACGACGAAGTCGATCTTGTTGGTCTTGCAGAGCGCGATCACCGCGGCGTGGTCGGTGATGTCGAGCGCCACGCACTCGGCCTCCTGCGCGATGCCGGCGTTGCCCGGCGCGCAGATGAGCCGGTCGGTCAGCGCGCTGGAGGCGAGCTTCCAGGCCAGCGCGTGCTCGCGTCCGCCGGAGCCGAGGAGGAGAATGTTCATGCGGCTCATGCCCTAGCATGGCGCACGGCGGCGACGGAACTTGATCCTGCCTCGGCCGTCCACAGCGTCCACACCCGTCTCGACGCCAGCCTGCGGGCGTGGTTTGCTTGCCCCCATGAAAGCCCTGTCGGTGGTGCTGCTGTTTATCCTGGGTCTGGCCGCGCCAGCAGCCGCCGGCCAGTACAAGCTGGAAAACCGGCCCGAGGTGGTGTTCAAGGGCGGCATCGTCCACCAATCGCCCTATCCGCAGAGCAAACGCGCCGCCTCGGTCTGGGCTTCGGACGCCTGCTGGCGCGATTGCAAGACGAGTTGCACCTGGAAGATGGAATATTGCGTCGGCTCCAACGATCCCGACGCGTGCCGGCCGCATCTCGATGCCTGCGACCGGTCCTGCCAGCGCTCCTGCCGCGGCCTGTCGGCCGGCCCGCTGCTCGGATTTTTCGACTTTTAGCCGGCACCGCCGCCATCTCGGGACGGCACGGAACGTGATCGGCTAGGCTCACGCTCCGATGTTCGAAAAGCTCGCCGCCCGCGTCCGCTCCAGCGATACCGATTTCCGCCTGCTCGTGCCGCTGCTGATCAGCACCATGCTGGTGCAGCTCGTCACCGCAATGGTGCGCGTCACCACGTCGTATCGCGCCGTCGAGCTCAACCTGTCGATCGTCTGGCTCGGCCTGATCGCGGCCACCTTCGCGATCTGCCCGATCCTGATCGCGGTCCGCGTCGGCCGCGAGATCGACCGCGGCTGCGACGCCCAGACCACCTGGCTCGGCGCCGCCATCTTCGCCGTCGCCTGCGCGAGCTTTGCCACCGCGTCGTCGACGGTGGCGCTGCTGGTCTCGTCCACCATCATGGGCACCGGCCACATCATGCTGATGGCGAGCCAGCAGATGCTGTGCGTGCGCGCCGCCGGCCCGCGCAGCCTGGAGTCGGTGTTCGGCAATTACATGGTGGCCGGCGCCATCGGCCAGGGCGTCGGGCCCTACGTGGTGGGCTGGGTCGGCGGCACCGCGGCGGTCCCGCCCACGAAACTGCTGTTCATCGTTGGCGCGGTCGTCGCGGCGCTGTCCTGCGCGGTCGTCCTGACGATACGGCCGTGGCCAAACAAGCCGCTGGCCAAGGGCGACAGTGAGATCGTCCCGGTCGGCCAGATCGTCCGCATCCCGGGACTGGTCGGCGTGGTGCTGGCGGGCGTGATCCTGGTGTCTGCCTCCGACATCATCGTGATCTACGTGCCGCTGCTCGGCGCCGAGCGTAACATCGACGTCCATGCGATCGGCCTCCTGCTCACGGTGCGCGCCGCATTCTCCATGGTGGCGCGGCTGTTCTATGCCCGCATGGTCGTGATGTTCGGCCGCTGGCCGTTGATGATCGTCAGCACTTTCGCCTGCGCGCTGAGCTATGCCGCGTTCGCAGCGCCGCTGCCGCTCTGGGCAATGCACATGGCGATCGCGGTGATGGGCTTCTCGTTCGGGCTCGCCACCACGCTCAGCATCACCATCGTGGTCGACATGACCAGCGCCGGCGCGCGGGGCACCACCAACTCGCTCCGCATCATGAGCAACCGGGCCGGCCAGTTCGTGCTGCCGTTCGGCGCGGGGCTGGTGGCCGCCGCGGCCGGGCTGTCCGGCCTGTTCCTGGTGCTTGCGGCGGCCATCTCGGCATCGGCCGCGGCGATGGCCTGGAAGCGGCCGGCGTGAAATCCGTTCAGGAGCAGTAGAGCAATGATCGTCGACTTCCAGCATCATTTCATCCCGCGCGAACTCGCGAAGGAGCCGGCCGGCACCAAGACCGCGATCCGCTTCGACAAGGACGGCGTGCCGAGCATGACGCCGAATTCCGTGCTCTACGATCTCGACGAGCATATCCGGATGATGGACACAGCCGGCATCGATGCGGCGTTTCTCACCAGTCCGCCCGGCATGTGCGTCGACACCGAGCTGTCGTGCCTCATCAACGACAAGACCAAGGCCGCGGAGAAGGATTATCCCGGCCGCTTCATCGGCGGCGCCCACGCCAATCCGCTCGGCGGCCCTGAAGCGCTGCGCGAGCTGGCGCGCTGCTCGATCGAGCTCGGCTTTCCCGGCGTCGTGATCACCACCGAGATCGACGGCGTGTTTATCGATGACCCCACGCTGGAACCGTTCTGGAACGAGGTCACCCGGCTCGGCATGTTCGTGTTCATCCACCCGGCGCTCAAGCTCAACTACACCCAGCCGCTCAACGGCTACGACATGGCGCGCTCGATCGGCCGCGAGTTCTCGCTGATCGCGGCCACCGTACGGCTGATCAACTCCGGGCTCCTGGACCGCCACCCCGACCTGCGCATCCACATGTCGCATCTCGGCGGCGGCATCGCCACGATGCTCGGCCGCATTCGCAAGTACCAGGACAAGGAGTTCTGGGGCGTCGCCGGCCATCCGCTGCACGGCAAGCTGCCGCAGAAGGACTTCGATCACTATCTGCGCGAGCGGCTGGTGTTCGACACCGCCGGCATGTGCGGCGAGATCAAGTCGGTGCACGCGGCGCTCGCCGAGCTGCCGGCGTCGCGCTGCATCTTCGGCACCGACTACCCGCAGGAGATCCGCGACACCGCGGGCGTGGCGAAACTCGTCACTGAGATTCGCGCGCTGGGCGCGGACGGACAGCGGATTCTGTCCGGCAACATCGGCCTGCTGCTGGACCGCCACTAGGGGGAGCATGCGCCCGGCCGCCGTGTGGGATTTCCCCCCCGGTCCGAGGGGGGCGAAGCGCCGACAAGCGCTGGTGCGGTGACTTCGAGGCCCCCGGGGACCCGTCTGACGAGGCCGAACCCGCGCTGCGAAGCGGCGCGTCTCGAAGCATGGGCAGCGGATTCTTTCCGGCAACATCGGGCTGCTGCTGAACGGGCGGTGACACCTTTCCGACCTCGTCCTGAGGAGCCGCGCGAAGCGCGGCGTCTCGAAGGACGGCCGCACGAGGGCCGCCTGCATCCTTCGAGACGCGGCCTTCGGCCGCTCCTCAGGATGAGGCGGAGATATCTCCTGCGATCTGTTTAAGTCCCGCGATCTGTTAAAGTCCCGGCCATGAACGAGTCGCAACCCAACGTCGCGGAGTTCACCGTCTCCGAGCTCTCGGCCGCGCTCAAGCGCACGGTCGAGGACAACTTCGGCTATGTCCGCGTGCGCGGCGAAATCTCCGGCTACAAGGGCCCCCACGGCTCCGGCCACGTCTATTTCGCGCTCAAGGACCAGACCGCCAAGATCGACGGCGTGATCTGGAAGGGCGTGTTCGGCCGCATGCGAATGAAGCCCGAAGAGGGCATGGAAGTCATCGTCACCGGCAAGCTCACCACCTATCCCAACCGCTCGAGCTACCAGATCATCGTCGAAACCCTGGAGCCGGCCGGCCTCGGCGCGCTGATGGCGCTCCTGGAGGAGCGCAAGCGCAAGCTTACCGCCGAGGGGCTGTTCGACGAGGCGCGAAAGCAGCTGCTGCCGTTCCTGCCCGAGGTGATCGGCGTCGTCACGTCGCCCACCGGCGCGGTGATCCGCGACATCCTGCATCGGCTCGCCGACCGCTTCCCGCGCCACGTCATCGTCTGGCCGGTCAAGGTGCAGGGCGACGGCTCGGCCGAACAGGTCGCCGCCGCGATCCGCGGCTTCAACGCGCTGCCCGAAGGCGGCCCGATCCGCAGGCCCGATCTGCTGATCGTCGCCCGCGGCGGCGGCTCGCTAGAGGACCTGTGGTCGTTCAACGAGGAAATCGTGGTGCGCGCCGCGGCCGAGAGCATGATTCCGCTGATTTCCGCGGTCGGCCACGAGACCGATGTCACCTTGATCGACTTCGCCTCCGACAAGCGGGCGCCGACACCGACCGCGGCGGCCGAAATGGCGGTGCCGGTGCGGGCCGACCTGATTGCCGAACTGATGAGCAAGGCGCGGCGGGCGCTGGCCTGCTGGCAGCGCGCCCAGGACCACCGCCGCACCGAACTGCGCGCCGCTGCCCGCGCATTGCCGAACGCTGAGGAGCTGCTGGCGATCCCGCGCCAGCGCCTCGATGCCTGCGCCGAGCGGCTGCCGCGAGCGCTGCGCGCCAACGCGCAAATCCATCACACGCAATTCTCGCGCATCGCTGGCCGCCTGGCGCCGCAGCTTCTTCGCACCAACGTGGAACGCAGGCGCTTGCGGCTCGACGCCTGCACCCATCGGCTCGGCACGGCGCTTAAAACCTACCGCGAGACGCAGCTCAATCGCATCACCCGCGCCCGCGACCGGACGACGGCGCTGGGCGAGCGCTCGCACCGCGCCGCCCACGCGTTGATCGCGATGCGGACGGTGCGGCTCGAGCGCTCCTATCAATTGCTCCGCGCCTTCTCCTATCAGAGCGTGTTGGAGCGCGGCTTCGCGCTGGTGCGCCACGACGGCCATCCGCTGCGCTCGGCCGCACCCGTCCAGCCGGGCATGAACCTCGACATCGAGTTCACTGACGGCTGCGTGAATGCCACGGCGCAGAGCGTGCGCAATGTCGGCGAGGCGCCGCCGCCCGCACCCAGCGTCACCGCCGCGTGGAAGCCGCGCAAGCCCAAGACCGGGTCGGGCGGCGGTTCCGGCCAAGGAAGCGGCCAAGGAAGCCTGTTCGGGTGAGCGCGCCGGCCGAACCCGCCCGCGACGGCGAACTATTCGGCCATCCGCGCGGGCTGAGCTATCTGTTCGCCACCGAGATGTGGGAGCGGTTTTCCTACTACGGCATGAAAGCGCTGCTCGTGCTGTACATGGTGAAGTATCTGCTTCACCCCGAGCACGCGCAGACCGTGATCGGCTTCGCCGCGCTGAAAAGCGGGCTGGAGTTTCTGTTCGGCCCGCTCGATATCCAGCCGCTGTCGTCGCATATCTACGGCCTCTACACCGGCCTCGTCTATCTGACGCCGGTGCTCGGGGGCTATCTCGCCGACCGGGTGTTCGGCCAGCGCCGCACGGTGGTGATCGGCGCCACCCTGATGGCCGTCGGTCACTTCATGATGGCGTTCGAGCCGCTGTTTCTGTTCGCGCTGCTGGTTCTCATCTTCGGCAATGGCGCGTTCAAGCCCAACATCTCGACCCAAGTCGGCTCGCTTTATGAGCCGGGCGATCCCCGCCGCGACAGCGCCTTCTCGATCTTCTATGTCGGCATCAACCTCGGCGCGTTCCTGGCGCCGCTCGTCTGCGGCACGCTCGGCGAGGAGATCGGCTGGCACTATGGGTTCGGGGCAGCGGGCATCGGCATGACGATCGGGCTTTCGATCTATCTCTATGCGTCGCGGACGCTGCCGCCGGATGTGCGAAGCCGCGTGCTGTCCGAAGGCAAGGCTCAGCCGTTCGGCCGCGACGAATGGCGGGCCATGGGCGCCCTCATCCTGCTCGCCCTGCCGGTGACGTTTTTCTGGGCCACCTACGAGCAGCAGGGCAACACCATCGCGCTGTGGGCCGACGGCTACACCGACCGCACCATCAACCTGATTGTCTGGGCCGGACAAATCCCGGTCACCTGGTTCCAGGCGTTCAACCCATTCATGATCTTCGCGTTCACGCCATTCATCCTGGCGCTGTGGAAGCGGCAAGCGGAAACCGGCCGCGAACCCTCCACGGTCATGAAGATGGCCTTCGGCTGCTTCGGCGTCGCGGCCGCCTACCTGATCCTGGTGGCCGCGGCGTTCAGCGCCGGCGGCGGCAAGGCGAGCTGGCTCTGGCTGACTGCCTATTTCGTCGTCCTCACCATCGGCGAGCTTTATCTGTCGCCGGTCGGTCTCTCGCTGGTCACCAAGGTGGCGCCGGCCCGCGCCGTGTCGATGATGATGGGCTTGTGGTTGGCCACGAGCTTCACCGGCAACTTTCTCGCGGGCTACCTCGGCAGCTTCTGGTCGAGCATGGCCAAGGACTCGTTCTTCCTGATGATCGCGGCGATTGCAGCGCTGGCGGGCCTCGTCATTCTGGCGTTCGTGCGGCCGTTGAAGCCGATGCTCCGCAAGTCGTAGTATCTCCCGCAACGAAAGGGAGGACCGCCTGTGAAAATCGTCGATCTAAGCCGTGAGCTCTACCACCGCACCCCGAGCTACCCGGGCCAGCCTCCCATTATCCACGGCGTCTGGAAGACCCACGAAGAGGCGTTCGCCAATTCCGGCAACATCCAGGGCAACAGCGTGATGTTCTTCTCGATGCCCGATCACGGTGGCACGCACATGGACGCGCCGCGCCACTTCGGCATCAACGGCACGCCGATCAACGAATATCCGCTCGAGAATTGCATCGTGCCGGGCATCTGCATCGATCTGCGCCACATCGCGCCGAAGGCGGAGATCACGCCAAAGGATCTCGAGGATGCGGTGAAGAAAGCCGGCGTGCCGGTGCCGAAAAAGGGCACGATCCTGCTGTGCACCGGCCACCACGCGCGCACCTTCCCGGGCAAGGAATATTCGACGGACAATTCCGGCGTGAACGTCGCGGCGACCGAATGGATGGCCAAGCAGGGCGTCGTGCACTTCGGCATCAACTCGATGCGGCCCGGCCCGGAGGGCAAGGTGAACTCGCTGGTTCACAAGGCATGCCTGGAGCTCGACATCACCCATATCGAGAGCCTGTGCAATCTGGAAGCGCTGCTCGGCAGGGGCCAGTTCACCTTCATCGGTCTGCCGATGAAATGGCGCGGCGGCACCGGCTCGCCGATCCGCGCGGTCGCCGTATTCGATCTGTGAGCGAAAGCAAGAACGGCCATGCGGCGACGGGAATTTCTCGGTGTGCTCGGCGGCGCGGCGGCGCCGTCGATGCTGTGGCCGCTCCCTGCATGGGCGCAAGCACCGGCCTGGCCGACAAAGCCCGTCAAGATCGTGGTTGCGTTCGCGCCAGGCGGCGCCGCCGACCTGTTCGCGCGCATGCTGTCGGCAGAAATGTCGAAGACCTTCAAGCAGCAGTTCTATGTCGAGAACATCGCCGGCAGCGCCGGCGCGGTCGGCTCCGGCCAGGTCGCCCGCGCACCAGGCGACGGCTATACGCTGCTGATCGGCGGCGCCGGGCCGATGCTGACCAGCCCGGCGATCAATCCGAACGTCGGTTACGACACGCTGCGGGATTTCACCCACATCGCCATGTTCGCCGGCGACGGCTACGTGCTCATCGCCAAACAAGGCACCGAGCTCAAGACCTTCGACGACGTGAAACGGCTGGGCAGCCAGAAAGCCCTGACCACCGGATCGCCCGGCGGGGGCTCGCTCGGCCACCTGATCATCGAGCAGATCAAACGCAAAACCGGCATTCAGCTCCAGCACGTGCCGTTTCGCAGCGCCGGCGAAAGCATGACCGCCGTGCTGGGCGGTCACGTCGATCTCGCAATCCAGACGTTCAGCTCGGCCGGCGAACAGGTCCGCGGCGGTCTGGTCAGCGGTCTCGCCGTGACATCCGCCGAGCGAATTCCAGCCTTCAAGGATTCGCCGACCTTCACCGAACTAGGCTTGAGCGACATCGGCGGCGTCGCCTGGTTCTGGCTGGCGGCTCCCGCCAACCTGCCGGCCGACATCGTCGGCAGGCTCAACGCCGAGGTCCGGCGCATCGTCAAGTTGCCGGAGACGCGCAAGCGCTTCGAGAACGACGCGCTGGTGACGATGGACGTCGATGCCGCGACTCTGACCGCCTTCATTGCCAAGGAGGTTGCGACCTGGGGCGCGCTGGCCAAGGACATCGGCCTCCGGGTGCAATGATCAGGCGTGACGTGATCAGTGCTGCAGCATGTGCTTCACGGCGAGGTAGCTGAACGTCATGCCCGAGGCGAGGTTGATCCCCGCCTGATATCCGGCGCCGATCTCGTTTCGCGCCGCCACGACGCCTGAGGCGTACAAGCCTGCAATCGGGTGTCGGCGCTGGTGCAAGACCTGCGCATGCGCATTGGTCAGCAGGCCGGCCGAGGTGGTGCCCAGGCTGGGCCGGAGCTCAAGCCCGTAGAACGGCGGCCGGTCGAGCGCGCCGAGGCTGGGATTTTTTCGCCCTTCCGCGGAGCGGTCGGCCAGCCGCCAGCGCAGAGCGCCGCGCTGGAAATCCTCGTCGGTGCCGGTTGCGGCAAAGCCGTTGAAGCGCCCGACGGTGCGATCGAGACCAGGGGCGTCGATGCCGAGCTTGGCGGCAAGACCCGGGATCGTATCGGCGCGCGCGACCGAGGCCGGCACCGCGGCGCCGACCGGCAAATGCGCCAGCGAGTAGCTCTTCGCAAACTGCTGATCGAAGATCAGGAAACACGGCAGGTTGGCGTAGGCGTGCCGGAGCGTGTCGAATTTGCGGAGCGCCGGAACCACGCTCTGAAAATCAGGATTCGTCGGCGAACCGTTGCCCGGCCTTGTTCACCACCAGGGTGTGCGGACTGCACATCTCGCTGATGCCGGCCATGCACTGGATCGGCTCGTGGCTGGGCTCATCCGGCACCAGATAGAAGCCGAGCATCAGCGACAGATTGTTTTGAATGCGCCGGATCGCCGCGCCGATCTCCGCGCCCATGATGAGCCCGTCGCCGGTCGAGCTTCGCGGCGACAACGGCTGCAGGCCGGGGATCGGATCGAAGTCGGCCATCAGCTCGGCGTTCCACTCGTAGCCGCCGGTCGCCAGCACGACGCCTTTCCGCGCCGCCAGCACGGTGTGATCGGACATCCGCACGCCGGTGACTCGATCGCCCTCGACGGTCAGATTGTGAACCGCAGCGCCGAGGCGGATCGGCACGCCGCGCGCCAGCAGCGCCTTCACGAAGTGCGTGACGAGGCCCACGCCCTTGCCGCGCATGTCCTTGTCGCGGCGCTGACGCACCAGATCCTGGTCCCAGGTGGAATAGCGGTTGATCCCGCCCCAGGCATATTGCTCCTCGGCGGTGACGAAATAGGGCGCGTCCTTCGGCGTTCGCACCTTGTCGCGCCAGGCGCCGAGCTCGAACCCGGAGATCAGCTCGGCTTCGAGCGTGCGCCCCGGCCCGCGCGCGCCGGCCGCCACGCCCAGATAGTGATCGACGATGCCGCCCATCATGCGGAACGGGATGCCGCAGGATTCATAGTAGGCGAGCACATCTGGCGAGCGATCGACCAGCGCCAGCACGCGATCCTCGGACAGCTCCCCGCCGCCGAGAAACGTCATGTAGCGGATGATGTCCTCGCGCGTATCGATTTCGCCGGCCCGGCGCATCAGGTGATTGCCGCCGACCCAGATTAGCCCGTAGGAATCCGACGTGGTGCCGCCGATCAGATCCGCCTTTTCGATCAGCAGCGGGCGCAGCCCATGCTCGTGCGCCGCCAATGCCGCGGCGAGGCCGGCAATGCCCGAACCCAGCACGATGACGTCAAATGTCTCGACCTGCGGCATCCCACCACCCGTCAATACTACCGACTAAACCACTCGGGCACGCGCTTGAGCGCGTCGGCGCGGGCGGCCGGATTGGTGCCACTGTGCACACGGCCGCTGCCATCCGCCGAAAACGCCAGCCCAGTGCGCAGCTGTAACGGCCGGTTGGGATGGTCGAAATCGTGATGCGCGCCGGGATAGACGTGGATCTCGACCCGGGCGCTGCGGCCCCGCGCGCCGGCCACCATCTGCTGGCAGGTCGCGGCCGACGATTGATCGTCGGCGCGCCCGATCAGGATCAAGGTCGGCACCCGCGCGCTCCAGGCGGCGTTGCTGAGCCGCCGGCAGCCCGGATAGAGCGCGACCGCGGAGCGGAAATCGGGACCGTCCATGGACTGTGGCTGCGTCCGTGCGCGCACCGCCCACAGCGCGGTGATGGCGCCGCTCGACCAGCCGAGCAGCGCGACGCGGTCGGGAACGACCCACGATTGCGATTGCAGCCAGGCGCGGGCGGCATCGGCGTCGGCGACGCGCTCGCGGTCATTGCGGATCGAGCGCGAGCGAGTCGCGCACTGGCTGCCCACTCCGCGCGAGCCATGGCTGTCCGGCATCAGCACCACATAGCCGTTCTTGGCGAGGCGCTCGCCCCAGTCCCGATAGCGCGCGCCGAATGTGCCGGCGGAATTATTCAGTCCCGTGCAATTGTGCAGGGCGACGACCGCCGGAAACGGGCCCTGGCCCTCGGGGCGGAACAGCATCGCCTTGAGCCGGCTGCCTTCCTTCTGAGGAATTTCGACCGCCTCGGGGTTGCCCGCGGCCAAGCGCATGGCCGGCCGAGATGATGACGGCGGCTGCGGTCAAGAGCGTAAAAATGGCGCGCATGAATTGAAATATTGCCGGATCAATGCGGCCGCAGGTTACCACGAGTTGCCAAGCGGTGGGCAGGCATGCGATGGCGATGGATGGGTTCCATGTCCGCGGCGGGCGAACTATGTTGGATGCGAGTGCTCTGGTAGGAACACCGGTGTCGGGGTTTTGGCCATGAGCCACGGAGAATATTTTTGCTGAACCGCTATGATCGCCCGTCGCCGATGGCGGGAGAGGCCGAGGTGAAGTTTCTCGACGGCGATTTCCGAATCGTCCGGCCGGGCGCCTTTGTGCGCTGCGCCGTGACCGGCGTCCCGATCCCGCTCGAAGAGTTGAAATACTGGAGCGTGGAGTCGCAGGAGGCCTACGCCTCGCCCGAGGCGGTGATGCGCCGGCTGCACCCGCAGCAGGTCAAGTAAGCACCCAATTTCGAAATGCGTCGTCTTCGGTAACCTTGAGCGTCACCGGCAACGCCTGCGCGACGGCTGCGAGCGCCGCGACGTCGTCCTGACCGGCCAGGCGCGCCAAATCCTTTTCGGTGGTGACGAGAACCAAGCCCTCGCGCTCGGCGCGCTCGATCAGCTCACGCGCCTCGAACCGGCGATAGCGGTGATGGTCGGCGAATGGCAGCGCCACCCGAACGTCGATCCCGGCGTCGCGGAGCGTCGTGAAGAATTTGTCCGGGTCGCCAATCCCGGCAAACGCCAGCACCGGCCGGCCCTGGAGCACGGCCAGCGCCTGCGCATCCGGCTCAAGCCAGCCATGGAACACCGGCGGGCCATGCGCCTGCGCGGCCGCAGCGACACGGTCGCCCGCCGTTCCCGCACCGACCATGAGCAGCGCCTGGGCGCTGCGAAGCTGACTTACCAGTGGCGCCCGCAGCGGACCCGCGGGAAACACTTGGCCGTTGCCGATGCCGCGGCGGCCGTCCACCACCAGGATCGAACGATCTTTGTGCAGCCCCGGACTTTGGAAGCCGTCGTCCATCACGATCGAGCCCGCGCCGGCCGCGCGTGCCGCGTCGGCGCCGGCGGCGCGGTCGCGCGCAACCATGGTGGGCGCGAACCGCGCCAGCAATAGCGGCTCATCGCCGACGTCGGCGGCGCGATGCCGCGCCGGATCGATCTGCACCGGCCCGGTGAGCGTGCCGCCATAGCCGCGGCTGAGCACGAACGGCCGGCGTCCGGCGGCGTCCAGGATCCGCGCCACTGCGATCGCGGCCGGTGTCTTACCGGCGCCGCCCAAAGTGAGATTGCCGACGCAGACCACGGGAATTCCAGCGACGCGGCCGGGCCGTGCCATCCGCTGCGCCGCCACCGCGCCATAAACGGCGGCGAGCGGCGACAGCAGGCCGGACGTCAGGCCTTCCTTGCGCCACCAGAACGACGGCTCACGCATTATCCGCACTGTTTGCTTGGCCCACGCGCCGCTCCAAACCGAATTGCATCAGATAGGGATCGAGCGCCGCAACGGTGCGCTCGAGCGCGCCGGTCAGCGGCTCCATGGCCTGAAGTCCGGTCTGCGCCACATTTTTCCGCGCCTCGGCATCCTTGAGCCAAGCGCCAATCCGCACCGTCAGCTTGCCGGCGTCGGCGACCATCGCGGCGCCGCCGGCGGCGTCGAGCACCGTATAGACCTCGGCGAAATTCCAGACATGCGGGCCGTGAATGATGGCCGCACCAAGCTTGGCGGCCTCGATCGGATTCTGCCCACCATGTTCGACCAGCGACCCGCCGATGAACACGATCGGCGCGATCCGATAGATCACGCCGAGCTCGCCGAGCGTGTCGGCGACATAAATCTCGGTATCGCGGTTCGGCAGCTCACCAAGCGAGCGCTGTGCGAACTTCAGCCCCGCGCCGCGGGCGATGCCGGCGATGCTCGCACCCCGTTCCGGATGCCGCGGCACCAGGATCGTCAGCAGGCCCGGAAAGCTGTGCTTCAGCCTGCGATGCACGTCGATCAGTTCGATGTCCTCGCCAGGATGCGTGGAGGCGGCGGCAATCACCGGCCGCGGGCCGATGGCGGACTGGAGCTGCCAGAGCTTGGTGGCATCGGCCGGCGGCGCCGGCACGTCATGCTTGAGGTTGCCGGTCGTGAGATAGCGCGGTGCGCCGAGATCGGCGTAGCGCGCGGCGTCCTCGGCGGATTGCGCAAGGCAGAGGTCGAAGCGGCTCAGCAAGGCACCGATCGTGCGCGGCAACAGGCGCCAGCGTTGGAACGAGCGCTCCGACACCCGCCCATTGATAAGGATGAGCGGAATGCCGCGCTCGGCGCCCGCCATGATCCGGTTGGGCCATAGATCGGATTCCACGAACAGGCCAAGGTTGGGCCGCCAATGGTCAAGGAAGCGCGCGACATATTGCGGCAGGTCGATCGGAGCGAATTGATGGATCACGCCCGGCGGCAAACGGCGCTTGGCCAATTCGGCGGCGGTGACCGTTCCCGCCGTCACCAGCACGGTGATATCGCGCGCGCGGATGCGGTCGATCAACGGCAGGACCGACAGCATTTCGCCGACGCTGGCGCCATGCAGCCACACCAGCGGCCCTTCGGGACGTGCGACGGAGCTTTCGCCGCGCCGCTCCGGCAGCCGCGCGGCAAGCTCCCGGCCGCGCTTGAGGCGACGATTGAGCACCATGTCGGCAATCGGCGCCGACACTGCGGTCAGCAGGCGATAGACCTGCAATGTCAGCGGCGCCCGGTCAGCCACGAGCGGCACCTTCTGCGGTTCCGTCGACCAGCTCGTAGGCGCGACTGGTCGCGGCGTTGAGTGCCTCCTCGACCGCGCGGCGCGCCAGCTCAAGCGTGGCGGCGTCGGCATCGTGCGGAACATAGATCGGCCCGCCGGCAACGGCGGCGCCGCGGCCGAACGGCAGGTTGATCGCGGTGCGATCCCAGTTGTCGAGCACGATGCGCCGCCTTGTCGCAATCGCGACCGGATAGATTGGCCGGCCGGACATCTGCGCGATCTTGACGATGCCGAAACCGGCGACGCGCGAGACCTTGGGCACATCCGCCGTCATCGCCACGGTGAAACCTGTCTCAAGGGCGCGCACGACGGCGTTGAAAGCGAACAGGCCGCCTTTGTCGGAAACATCGGGACCGTGCGACCCCGAGCCGCGAATGGTTCCGTTGCCGAGCGCCTCAACCGCGGCAGCGTTGATTTCTCCGTCGCGATGACGCGAGATCAGCACCTTCGCCTGCACGTCCTTGGGCCTGAGGAATGGCGTCAAAAAATGCTGCCCGTGCCACATCGCCAGAATGATCGGCACCTGTTTGGCGATCCGTTCGACCGCGCCCGCTGGCTCGATCGTGAGTCTTGTCGTGTGCCAGACAAAGCTCAGGTAATACGCGGCAGTCACCCCGATCGCTCGTTGGACCCGATAGGACCTGGTGATCTGCCGCAGCGACCGCATGCAAAAATATGTCCGGTCAGCGCGCCGGACCCGCGCCGGGCGCGTCAGGATCGAGCAGCCGGTGCAGGTGAACGATGAAATAGCGCATCTCCGCGTTATCGACGGTCTGCTGCGCCTTGGCGCGCCAAGCGACATAAGCGGTCGCGTAATTCGGGTAGACGCCGACCAGCTCGACCTTGTCGAGATCCTTGAATTCAGTCGCATCCAGCTTGCTCAACTCGCCACCGATCACGAGATGGAGCAGTTGCTTCTTGGGAGCCTCAGCCATCGCCAGTTCCTCTACGTCGAGCACACCCGGCGCCCGACGTTACACCGGCTCGCTGGTCTGCGCACGGATGAGTTCGGCCAACGCCGCATGCCGCCCGCGGCCCGCCGCGATCAGCACGCTGTGGACCGGATCGGGCCGGTTGTAGATCAAAACCTGGCCGTCGAGCGCGGTCATCATGCCGCCGGCTTCGTGCACCAAAAGGTCGGCAGCCGCAAGGTCCCAGTCGTGGCCGTTGCCGCCGGCCACCGCCGCGTCGAGCTCGGCATGGGCGACCCGCGCGAGCCGCAGCGCCAGGGAATGGATGCGCGGCATCAAGGCAATGCCGGAGCCGTTCAACGCGATGCGCTCCATCATGCGCTTGGGCCCGCCGATGCGGGCGCCGTTCGAGGCTTGAACCGGAGCTGGCCTGGATCGGCGATGCCGTTCCGCGTCGCGCCGCCGCCCGCGGTCGACAGGAACAACTCATCGGTGACCGGCGCAAACAGCGCGGCGACCACCGGCCGCCCATCCACCACCAGAGCCACCGACACCGACCAGTCCTCGCGGCCGGCGATGAAGGCGCGCGTGCCGTCGATCGGATCGACCACCCAGACGCGACGCGCGGCCAATCTCGTGGGATCGTTCTCGCTTTCCTCCGACAACCAGCCGTCGCCCGCCTCGACCAGATGCCCGTGCAACAGCTCGTTGGCTGCGATGTCGGCTTCGGTGACCGGGGAATCGCCCTGCCCCTTGGTCCATTGCTTGAGCGGCCCGCGAAAGAATTTTTTCGCAACCGCGCCGGCCTCTTGCACCGCAATGGCCAACCGGTCGCGATCGCGCAGAAGCTCAGACGCCGGCAATGGTCAGTCCCTCGAGGCGCAAGGTCGGCGCGTTGGTGCCGTAGCGGAATTGCAGATCGTTGGCGGGCGTCACGGTGCGGAAGATGTCGAGCAGATGGCCCGCGATCGTCACCTCGCTCACCGGGTAGGTGCGCTGGCCCTTCTCGATCCAGAAACCCGAGGCGCCGCGGCTGTAATCGCCAGTCACCATGTTGGCGCCCGAGCCGATCAGGTCCGTCACGTAGAAACCCTCGTCGATATCCTTGATCAGCTCGTCGGGGCTCCGCTGGCCCGGTTCGAGATGCAGGTTGGTCGGGCCGGGCGACGGCGTCGACGAGGCGCTGCGGCCGGCATGACCCGTGGTCACGAGTCCGAGTTCGCGCGCGGTCGCGCTGTCGAGCAGCCAGGTCTTGAGCACGCCGTCTTCGATCAGCGCCATGCGGGAACCGGCGACGCCCTCGGCGTCGAACGGCCGCGAGCGCAGGCCGCGGCGGCGCAGCGGGTCGTCGATGATGTTGATGCCCGAAGCGAAAATCCGCTCGCCGAGCTTGTCCTTGAGGAAGCTCGTCTTGCGCGCGATGGCGGCGCCGTTGATAGCGCTGACCAAATGGCCGACGATCGAGCCGGCAACGTGGGAATCGAACACCACCGGCACTTTCTTGGTCGAAACCTTGCGCGGGTTGAGCTTGGCGACGGCCTTCTCGCCGGCGCTCTGCCCGATCTTCTCGGGCGCGTCGAGATCGGAGGCGTGCAGCGCCGAAGAGAAGTCGTAGTCGGTCTCCATCGCGGTGCCTTCGCCGGCGATCGCCTGCATCGAGATGCTGTGGCGCGAGCCGAGATAGGCGCCGGAGAAACCGTGACTGGTCAGGAGCACCATGCCGCCGATGCCGGCAGCGGCCGATGCGCCGCCCGACTTGCTGACGCCGCGGACCGCGCGCCCGGCCGCCTCGGCGCGGCGCGCCATCGCCTCCAGCGCGCCGATGTCGGGCAACTCGCGATCCACCAGATCGAGGTCGGGGAAGTTTTTCGCAAGCAGCGCCGCGTCGGCGAGCCCGGCATATTTGTCCTCGGGGGCCACGCGCGCCATCGCCACCGCCCGCTCGGCCAGCGCGGCGACGCCGTCGCCGCTCATGTCGTTGGTCGATACCACCGCCTGCTTGCGCCCGATCAGCACGCGAAGACCCATGTCGTCGCCCTCGGAGCGTTGCAATTCTTCGACCGCGCCGTCGCGCACGTCGACCGATTGCGACACCGAGCGCATCGCCACCGCATCCGCGGAATCGGCGCCGGCCGCGCGGGCAGCCTTGATGAGCCGCTCGGCGAGCGCGATCAGCTTGGATTGGTCGAACAGGGAATCCATTGCGGGCTTTCTTGGTTTAGGAGGGGTGCACGCCTCTGACAAGGCATCAAATAGTGCGCAAAGCGGCTGGATTCGAGGGTGTTACCAAAAATTGCACCATCCTCGGCAACGCGCCGTCAATCATGCGCTCCAAGCAACGCGCGATTAACCAGGCCTCTTAAGCCGATTCCGACGGCTTTGCGGCAAGCTCACGTCATGACCGGACGTCATAAGTCCGGCTGGGAAGGTTTCGAGGCGTCAACATGGCCGGAGTCATGTCTCCGGGGTCGAGCCGCGCGTTGCGGCTCGACCCCTACAACCTGCCCGTCCGTTACGCGGCTCGCGACAATGGCGCGGACGGACAGATTCGCAACGTTGAACTCGACCGCGAGCGCATCGTGCTCCGCCGCGAGGTGCGCGGCATTTCGATGAAAATCGGCGTGCGTGTGACCGAATTCGCCGGGGTCACGATGCGCACTCTACCGCCCGAGGGCGACGAGCCGGCCGCCGTCGCCATCATGCTGGAGCACCGCGATATCGGGCTCTCCGTGCCGCTGTTCGTCGCGACCGAAGGCGACGACGCCATGGCGCAATGGAAATCCTGGGCCCGCGTGCTCGGCGTACCGCTGCTCGTTGCCGATGGCGACGGCACGCTCCGCGAACCGTTCCGCCGGATCGGCCGTCTCGCGGTGGGTCAGCCCGCGCCGCGGCGGCGGCGCCGCAACGCCATCAAGTGGCGTCGGCCTTCGATCCTGATGCGGCGCAAGCCAGGCCGGCTGTCCGCCCATCCCAACGTCTATCGCGGCGAGCGCGAAATCATCGCGCGAAACTAAAAAGCCCGCAGTCGCGATCTGCATAGCCGCAAGCAACCCAAAAGCCTGCACAGCAGCAACAGCTCCCGATTTCATCATGCCGTGCCCTTCGGAATCCTAGATCTTGAAGATCCGCTTGGCGTTTTCGCCCGCGAGCTTCCTCGCCGTATCGCTCGGCAATCCGCGTACCAAAGCCAGGATGCCTTTCATGTCGCCGACGTTGTGCGGAAAGTCCGTGCCGTAGAGCACGTTGTCGGCACCGCCGACCGCGACGCACATCTCCAGCGCCCGGGGTTCGTAGACGACGGTGTCGTAGAAAATCCGGCGAAGATATTCGCTGGGCGGCGCCTTGATGGCGGCGCGGCAGGCCGGAATGGTTTCGTAGCAGCGGTCGAGCCGTCCGCTGAGGTAGGGCAGCGTACCGCCGCCGTGCGGGGCGATCAGCTTGACGTTGGGATAGCGGTCCAGGAAGCCCGACAGGATCAGCCGCGTGAAGGCGAGCGTGGTGTCGACCATGAAGCCGATCGGGGTGGCCAGGCTGAACTCGTCGAGCCGCATGTCCTTGCCACCTGGCGGAATCGTCGGGTGAACGAACACCGGCAGACCCTGGCGGTCGATCTCCGACCACACCGGCTCGAACAGTGGATCGATCAGGTCGCGGCCCCGCATATTCGCGAGCGTCGCCACCCCGAGCGCGCCGTCTCCGCGGGCGCGGGCAAGCTCGGCCAGTGCGTCGTCCGGATATTCCCATGGGATCGACGCCACCCAGGCGATGCGACGGGGATATTTCCGCTGGCTCTCGGCGTAGGCCGCGTTGCCGATCCGCGCCGCCTTGATGCTGGTCTCGCGCGTGCCCCAGAACACGTTGGGGCCGGTCAGCGACAGCACGGCCATGTCGACGCCCGCCTCATCCATCGCGCGCAGGCGCAGATCGTAGTCGAACATTTCGGGCATCAAGGTCACGAATGGCGCGCCGGCAAGGTGGATCGCCATGTGCCCGGCCCGTGTCGGCTTCAACTCGTAGTCGCCGCCCTCGCGCTGGAGCAGATCAAGCCACTCGCGCGGAATCATATGGGTGTGAACGTCGATGACCGTCATGGCGCCTCGCGGCCGGTGTCAGAACGCGCGCCGAACGGCCGCATCGAGCACCAACGCCGCGAACAATATCAGGCCGGCGTCGCGGTTGGAGCGAAACATCCGCAGGCAGGATTCCGGATCGTCGATGTCGATGCGAACGATCTGCCAGGCGAGATGCGCTGCGAAGACGAACAGCCCGAGCGCAAACATGAGTCCGGCATGGGCCGTTGAACCGGCCGCGCCGATCAGAACCACCGCCGCCGCCGAAAACAACGCCAGCATCGGTTTGGTGTTCGCGCCGAACAGGAGCGCGGTCGATTTGAGCCCGACCAGCGCATCATCCTCGCGGTCCTGGTGGGCGTAGATGGTGTCGTAGTGAATCACCCAGGCGATCGATCCGGCGTAGAGCAGGAATGCCGGAAGCTCGAGCGCGCCGCGCTCGCCGGCCCACCCCATCAGCGCGCCCCAGGAGAACGCGAGCCCCAGAAAAATCTGCGGCCAGTAGGTGAAGCGTTTCATGAACGGATAGATCGCCACCACGCCGAGCGAGGCAACGCCGACTCCGATGGCAAAGCGGTTGAACTGCACCAGCACCAAAAGACCGACCAGCGCCTGCAGCACGAGAAAGACGACCGCCGCCCTCACGCTCACCTGCCCCGAAGGAATCGGCCGCGAGCGCGTGCGCTCGACCCGTCCATCGATGTCGCGATCAACCAGATCGTTCCAGGTGCAGCCGGCGCCGCGCATCACGATGGCGCCGATCAACAGCAGCACAATGTGCCAGGGGTCAGGACCCCAGGCGCCGCTCGCGTCGGCGGCAAGCGCTGCCGACCACCAGCATGGCAGCAGCAGCAGCCACCAGCCGATCGGACGATCGAGACGTGTCAGCCGGAGATAAGGACGCGCCCACTGCGGCGCGCTCCTGTCCACCCAGTTTCCAGTCGCATCGGCGACGCGACCGGCGGCCTGGATCATGGCTGGCTCATTTTTGCAGGGCGTTGCCCGTCAGCGTGTCGAAGGTGCCCCGCCCTGGCAGCTTGGCGGACTGGTCATCGGCAATGATCGGCCCGCCGAGCGCATCGCTCAAGGTCGGTGCGGCACTCGCACCGGCCGGCGCGGCACTGCAGACAGCGTTGCGAATGCGGATCGTGGCGGCGTGGTTGGTCTTCATCGACGTGATGATATTGGGCGGCACACCGCAAAGCTTTTGGTTGGTTTCGAGGAAGGTGACCATCTTGGCTTCTTTGACGGCGAAGCTCTTGAAGATCGGACACACTTCCTCGCGAGACGCCTTGCGCGCGCTGGCGGCTTTAATCACGGCTGCGCCTTTCTCTACGTCCTCCCGGAGCGCCGGGAAGGTCATACAGACCTTCTGAGCTTCAGAGGGCTGGGGAGCGGGGCCGCTAAATCCGCCACCGCCGCCCGGAGGAGCGAAGCTGCCGCCTCCCGGAGGACCAAAGCCGCCCCCAGAAGGACCGACCGTGATGGAGGTCGGCGCAGAGCCTTGGCCCTGTGGCGGCGGAAACGCGGAATCCTGCTGACGCTGTCCCGGAGGGGGTGGAAATACACTCCCGGGCGCAGCCTGCGCAGGCGCGGTCTGCCCCGGCGGCGGCGGGAACTGGGCCGCAGCCTGGGATAGCCCGGCACCGACCAAAACGCATGCGACAGCCAAAATCCGGCCAAGGGGCAAGCGATATGGCGTCATTTGCATCGTCTCCAAGCCTGACCCCCCTGGGGACGGCAATCAATACCAAGTCCAGGATTCGGGCGATAGGGCGGCATGACGCACCGCCGCCGCCGAATTCCGCCAAACCTGGTCGCCGCCGCGAAACCCAGGCTCTGGCGCCCCCGCGCCGGGAGGCGTAAAGCCGAACAAAGGCTCTTCAAGGACCACCCCGTTGCCCCAATACGACTTCCGAAGCCCCCGGCTCCACGTCACTGGCGCGCTGAAGGCCAGAGCAGAGATCACCCTCGAGAAATCGCAGGCGCATTATCTTCGCAACGTGCTGCGCCTCAAGGCTGGCGACGGGGTTTTGGTGTTCAATGGCAAAGATGGTGAATGGCAGGCGACGCTTGCCGATGGCAAACGCCCCGTCCTGATCCTGGAAAAACAGACCCGGCCGCAGACCGAGCCGCAGGACCTGCACTACCTGTTTGCTCCGCTCAAGCACGAGCGCCTCGACTACATGGTGCAGAAGGCAGTCGAGATGGGCGTGTCCCGGCTGCAGCCGGTGCTGACGCGCCACACCCAGGTCAAGCGCGTCAACGTCGAGCGTATGCACGCCAACGCAATCGAAGCCGCCGAGCAGTGCGGCGTCCTATCGGTTCCCGAAATCGGCGAGCCGATGACGTTCGCTCGCGCACTCGCCTCGCGCAAGGCGGACCGCCTGCTGTTGTTCTGCGACGAGACGGCGGACGTGAAGGACCCGGTGGCCGTGCTGGCCGGTGCCCGTGAGGCGCCGAGCGCGATGCTGCCGCTCACCATGTCGAGCGCCGGCAGAAACGCACAGCCGCTCGCGCTGCTGATCGGGCCCGAGGGCGGATTTGCCGAGGAGGAGCGCGCCGCGCTCCTGAAGCTCACCAATGTGATGCGGCTGTCGCTCGGTCCCCGCATTCTGCGTGCCGACACCGCCGCGGTGGCTGCGCTGGCGCTGATCCAGGCCGTGCTCGGGGATTGGCGCTAAACTTTATCGAGACGTCGCCGGCAGCATCGGCCGCAGCACCAGCGCGAGCGGCAACGTCAGCAGGCAGACGCCGGCCACCACCATCAGCGCAGTTGGCACGCCGAGCGCGTCGCCAACGAGGCCGTACAACGCGGGCGCCACGGCGCCGGAGCCGATCGTACCGGTATAGAAGATGCCGAACATGCGGGTGCGCTTGCTCGCCTCGACCAATTCCGGCACCGAGCCGTAGAGCACCGAGGAGGTGCCGTTCAGCATGATGCCGATCACCGGCAGCACAACAAGCGTGGCTTCGAGCGGCAGCGGCAGCAAAGCGAAAATCCCCGCCGTGGTCAGACCTTCGGTCAGGCACACGGTAGTAATCACGCCGAGGCGCGCGCCGATGAAGGCGCAGACCAGCTTGCCGGCGGCGCCGCCGGCGAACACCAAGGTCAGCGCCAGGCCCACGGTCGGCAGGCTCGCACCCTTGGCGATCAGCACGAACGGCAGGAAGATCAGAAAGCCCATGCGCGTCGCGCTGTCGATCATGCCGATCGACAGCAGCACCGGGAAACCGAAGCGGCTGTCGCCACCGGCGGCCGCCTTGTTCTCGACGCTCGCCGCGGAATGAATCTCGGCCGGAAGCCGCGGCGACAACCAGAAGATCGCAACCGCTGCCGCAAGGCCAACCAGGCCCATGATCGCGAGCACCGGCTGCCAGGGCAGCAGCACCAGCATCAGCGAGACCGCTGCCGGCACCGACATTTTCCCGATGTCGCCCGCGAAATTGTAGGTGCCGAGCGCCTTCATCGAGCGCGACCCGGCGAAGGCGCGGGCGACCAGCGCCGACGCCAGCGGATGCTGCGTGCTGGAGCCCAACCCGCCGATCAGCAATGCGAGCACCAAGGTCCAGAAGCCGACGCTGCCGCCCGCGACCAGATAGCCGATGCCCGACAGCGCCGTGCCGACCGCAAGCACCAGCGGGATGCCG
This sequence comes from uncultured Alphaproteobacteria bacterium, assembly GCA_963850885.1. GTDB lineage: Bacteria > Pseudomonadota > Alphaproteobacteria > Rhizobiales > Xanthobacteraceae > Z2-YC6860. The sequence continues at coordinate 92,579 of CAWKOD010000003.1, forward strand.
AGCCGCTCCGAGAGCAGCGCGGACGGAATCTGCAGGCTCGCCATCGTTCCGGAATAGCAGGTGCGAAGCAGGCCGAGCGCAGCGAAGCCGATGCCGAACTCGGCCTGCCAGAGCGGCAGCATGACGTAGATCAGATCGGTGTAGCCGTCGTGCAGCGCGTGCGCGCCGGAGGCGACGCCGATCGCGCGGCGCTCGTCGGCCTTGCTGGCGACCGTGTCGGCCGGCGCGCCGGAAGCGGCTTCGGTTGCCACGCTCATGCGGCGCCTCTGCGCTCGACGAAAGCGACGCTGACGAAGGAGATCACGGCCTCGCCCTTCTGATTGACCCCGCTGTTGCGGATCGACATTAGACCCCAGCCGGGCCGGCTATTGGAAGCGCGCTTTTCGATGACCTCGGTTGCGTAGGTGACGGTGTCGCCGACATAGACGGGCTTGAGCCATTTCAACTCGCGAAAGCCGGGCGATGGCCCGAGCGTCGCGACCGGCTCGCCGCGCGCCCGGCGCGCGTCGTCCTCGCGGCGCTGGTATTCGACCATCAGTCGCATCCAGACCGAGGCGGTGTGCCAGCCCGAGGCGCAGAGCGCCCCAAAGTGCGAGCGCGCCGCCGCCGCCTCATCGAGATGGAACGGCTGCGGATCGAAGCGCCGCGCGAAACCCTTGATGCCGTCGGCGGTGAAGGTGTAGCGCCCGACCTCGGCGCGTTCGCCCACCGCGATATCCTCCCAGAACTTCATGATGCGGCCCGCTCCCGCCGCCCCATCATCAGCGTCGTGGTCAGGGTCATGACGCGCTGGCCCTGGGCGTTGAACAGTTCGAACTCGAACCGCACGAAGCCCATGTCGGGCCGGCTCTTGGAGGCGCGGGTGTCGAGCACGGTCGCGCGCAAGGAAAGCTCGTCGTCGGGCCGGACCGGCAGAAGCCACCGCACCTCGTCGACACCCGGCGCGCCCATCGAGCTGGAATCGAGCACGAAGGCGTCGGTGCACATCCGCATCAGGATACAGCAGAGGTACCAGCCGGAGGCGGCGAGCCCGCCCAGCATGGTGTGCTCGGCCGCAGCCTCGTCGAGATGCATCGGCTGGGGGTCGAATTCGGCCGCGAATGCGACCATCTCGCCGCGTGGCACGCGCCGCGGGCCATGCTCGAAGACGCGGCCCGGCGTGAAGTCTTCCCAATGGAATTGAGGCACGGGCGCGCTTTCGAGTGAGGTCCCATGCCGTTAAAAACCGGCACGCGCCGCGCGTCAACAGGTGGGGCGCAGATCGGGCGCAAGTACGGCGCGAATGGGACACCGAATAGCCATTCACGATTGTTCATTCTTGCTAAACTTATCGCTTACCAAACTGCCCACGGATCCGCACGGATTTTGGCGACGGAGAAACAACGATGTTCAGCTTCCGCGATCTGTTCCAGTGGGAACGCTTCGTTACGCCCTCGATCATCAAGCTGTTCTTCTGGCTCGCCGTCGCCATCATCATCCTGTTCGGCCTGTCCGGCATCGCCTCCGCGCTGCAGATGATGGCGACCAGCGCCGGCGTCGGTTTCTTCATGCTACTGGGCAGCCTGCTCGGCGTGACGATCGGCATTCTGTTCGCGCGGATCGTGGCCGAGTTCGTGCTGATCGTATTCCGCATCAACGAGCACCTGGGCGCCATCCGCAACCGGGGCGAACTTTAGGCGCTGCAAATGAGCCGTGCGTTCGTCAAGGAAGACGATGGCGGAGGCATCGAGCCGCTGCCCGACCGGCCGGTCTCGCCACATCCGAATATCGTGACGGCGGAGGGGCTCGCCCTCATCGACCGAAATCTTGCGGATTTGCAGGAACGTCACGCCGCGGCCTTGCAAGCCGAAGACCGCGCCGCGCAAGCCGCCATCGCACGCGATCTGCGCTACTGGAGCACCCGGCGGGCCAGCGCTCAGGTGGTGAAGCCACCAGATACACCGGCGAAGGTCGCCTTCGGCACAACGGTGACGATTGAGCGCGACGACGGGCGGAAGCAAACCTGGCGCATCGTCGGCGAGGACGAGGCCGACCCCGCGCATGGCACGCTGTCGTATGTTTCGCCGGTGGCGCAGGCGTTGATGGGCAGGCAAATCGGCGACGTGGTCCGCGCCGGCAATTCCGACGCGGCGATCGTCGGAATTTCCTAGGTGTTGAAACGGAAGTGCATCACGTCGCCGTCGGCGACGACGTATTCCTTGCCTTCCAGCCGCAGCTTGCCGGCGTCGCGCGCACCGGCCTCGCCCGCGTACTTCACGAAGTCGTCGTAGGAGATCGTCTCGGCGCGGATGAAGCCGCGCTCGAAGTCGCTATGGATCACGCCCGCCGCCGCCGGCCCTTTGGTGCCCTTGGTGATGGTCCAGGCGCGCGCCTCCTTCGGCCCGACGGTGAAATACGTGACCAGATGCAGCAACTCGTAACCGGCGCGGATCAGCCGATCGAGCCCGGTTTCCTTCAGCCCCAGGTCGGACAGAAAGCCCTGCCGCTCCTCGGCCGGCAGCGCTGCGATCTCCAACTCGATCTTGGCCGAGATCGCCACGCAGCCGGCGCCCTCTTGCTTGGCACGGCCTTCGACCTGGCGCGACAGATCGTTGCCAGTCGCAGCCGACGCCTCGTCGACGTTGCAGACGTAGAGCACCGGCAGCGAGGTCAGCATGCCGAGCTGGTGAAACAGCTTCTCCTCCTCGGGCTTGCGCTCGACGAAGCGTGCCGGCTTGCCGTCGCGGAGCAGGGTAAGCGACCGCTTGATGAGATCGAGCGCCGCCTTGGCCTCTTTCGCTTCCTCGCCCGAGCCCTTGGCCTTCTTCTCCAGCGCATCGACGCGCTTCTCCAGGCTTTCCAGGTCGGCAAGCATCAGCTCGGTCTCGATCGTCTCGATATCGGCGACCGGATCGATGCGGCCCTCGACATGGGTCACGTCGTCGTCCTTGAAACAGCGCACCACGTGGGCAATGGCGTCGACCTCGCGGATGTTGGCGAGGAACTGATTGCCCAGGCCCTCGCCCTTCGAGGCGCCGCGGACGAGGCCCGCGATGTCGACGAACGACAGCCGCGTCGGCACGATCTGCTCGGACTTGCCGAGCTGCGCCAGCGTGTCGAGCCGCGGATCGGGCACCGCCACCTCGCCGACGTTCGGCTCGATGGTGCAGAACGGATAGTTCGCCGCCTGCGCCGCCGCCGTCTGCGTCAGCGCATTGAAGAGCGTCGACTTGCCGACATTGGGCATGCCGACGATGCCGCATTTGAATCCCATGATGTTCTCTTGCTTGTCTTATTCGCCGTCGTCGTCCGCACCGGGCCCGAAACCCTTGGCGTCCATGGCGAGATGCACCTTGTTCTGGAAGCTTGGATCCTCGCCGCGCGCCAAGAGCTCGGCGTTGTCGGCAATGATGCCGGTCAACGCCTCGACCCAGTCGCGCTCGGCCTTGGGAAAATCGGTCAGCACGTAGCCGTGAACCATCTCCTTGACGCCGGGATGGCCGATGCCGATCCGCACCCGGCGGTAGTCGTTGCCGATATGCGCGGTGATCGAGCGAAGGCCGTTGTGGCCGGCGATGCCGCCGCCGGTCTTCACCCGCACCTTGCCCGGCGGCAGTTCAAGCTCGTCCTGAAACACCACGACGTCGGACGGGGCCAGCTTGTAGAAATGCATCGCCTCGGCGACCGCCTGCCCGGACTCGTTCATGAATGTGCCGGGCAGCAGCAGTTGCACCCGCTCGCCGCCGAGCGGTCCTTCCGCTGCCACACCCTGAAAGCGGCGGCGCCACGGCGGAAAGCCGTGGCGCTTGGCAATGGCATCGACCGCCATGAAGCCGACGTTGTGGCGGTTGCGAGCATACTTTTCGCCGGGATTTCCCAGCCCGACGAAAAGCAGCATGACGAACCGTCCGTGTATCGCCTCACTTCTTCGGCGGCGGAGCAGCACCCGCGGCCGGCGCAGCGCCGGCAGCCGGAGCAGCACCCGCGGCCGGAGCAGCAGCGCCCGCGGCCGGGGCAGCGCCCGGAGCACCTTCGGCGCCCGGAACCACGCCCGCTTCCGCGGCGGCAGCGGCAGCCGCAGCAGCGGCGGCAGCGGCCTCGGCGGCGGCCTTCATTTCTTCGGCGTAGCCCGACGGCGGCACGATGGTGACCAGCGTCAGGTCAACGCGCGAAATCGGCTTCACGCCTTCGGGGAATTTGATGTCGCTCAGATGCTTCGAATAGTTGATCTCGAGCTCGGAGACGTCGACCTCGATGTGATCCGGAATCTGCTCCGGCTTGACCATGACGTCGATCGTATGGGTGACCATGTTCACGGTGCCGCCGCGCTTCACGCCGGGCGCCGTATCGGCATTGGTCACGCGAATGGGAATGGCGACGCGGATCACCGCGCCCTCACCGAGCCGCATGAAGTCGACGTGCAGCGGGTTGTCGCGCATCGGCATCGAGCTGGAAGTCGCGCGGGATGACGCGGTGCTTCTGGCCGTCGACCTCAAGGTCATAGACCGTGGTCAAAAACCGGCCCGCATAGATCTTCTGCCGCAGGTCGGCGTAATCGAGCGAAATGGTGATGGGGGGCTTGGAATCGCCGTAGATCACACCTGGTACTCTGCCAGCGCGACGCTCCGACCGGGCGGCCCCCTTGCCTGCCTTCGGACGCGCCGTCGCCTTGATTTCCTTGACGGTCGCCATGACTCAATCCTTCGTGTTTAAGCCCGTAATTAAAGGGTTTTTCGCCCGCGGCATGCCTCCAGGGGTGCTGGAACCGCAAGCTGGCGGCTGTATAGCGGTGCCGGGCGCCAAAGACAAGAAAACCGGGCCGGAATCCGCCCGGGGCCGGCGAAGGGTTAAGCCTGGCCGGAGGTGCCTTCCCCGGAGCCCGCGGCAAACTTGGTTTCCGCCGGCTTGACCTCGGCCTTGGCCTCAACCTTGGCTTCAAGCGCGGCAATCCGGGCCTTGAGCGCCTCGTTCTCTTCGCGCGCCAGCCGGGCCATCTCCTTGACCGCTTCGAACTCCTCGCGCTTGACCACGTCGAGGTCGCCGAGGATGCGCTCGGCCTGATGGCGCAGCATGGTGTCGAACTCGCGCCGCACGCCCTGGGCGACGCCGGCCGCGTCGTTCATCAGCCGCGCCGCCTCGTCGAAGAACCGGTTGCTGGTCTGTGTCATCGGCGTCTCCGGGCCTATGGGAGCGATTGCACAGCACAAACAATGGCAATCGCCCCCCGCAACCGCAAGAGCAAGATCGCGGCATTGTTAAGTTGGCCGGCGTCCCGGCAGCAGAACTTGACTTCGCCTTACTCCTGGCCGCATCACCGCTAAAGCCCTGGCGATTCACAATGCCTTTCCTCTTCCTGCAATTTCCCGCCTTCGATCCGGTGCTGGTCTCGATCGGACCGTTCCAGATCCGTTGGTATGCGCTGGCCTATATCGCCGGCATCCTGCTCGGCTGGCTCTACGCGCGGGCACTGATCCGCAGCGAGCGCCTGTGGGGCGGACCCGCGCCTTTGACACTCGTCGAGTTCGACGATTTCGTGCTCTGGGTGACGCTCGGCATCATCCTCGGCGGCCGGACCGGTTACGTGCTGTTCTACAATCCGATGCATTTCCTCGAGCATCCAATCGAGGCCGTGCAGTTGTGGAAGGGCGGCATGTCTTTTCACGGCGGCTTCGTCGGCTGCGTGCTGGCGGTCGTGCTGTTCGCGCGGCGGCGCGGCATCTCGATCCTGTCGCTCGGCGACCTCACCTGCGCGACCGGAACGATCGGGCTGTTTCTCGGCCGCATCGCCAACTTCATCAACGGCGAGCTGTGGGGTCGCCCTGCCGATGTGCCCTGGGCTATGGTGTTCCCGGGCGGCGGACCGTTGCCACGCCATCCGAGCCAGCTCTACGAGGCCACTCTCGAAGGACTGGTGCTGTGCATCGCGCTCTGGCTGTTGATGCGCGCCGGCGCGCTGAAGCGGCCCGGTCTGGTGATCGGCGCGTTTGCGGTCGGCTACTCGATCGCGCGGATCATCTGCGAGTTCTTCCGCGAGCCCGATCCGCAGCTTGGATTTCTCTGGGGGGGAATGACCATGGGCATGCTGCTGTCGGTGCCGCTGATGCTCACCGGTTTCGCCTTCATGGCCGCCGCCTTGAAGCGGCCGCCGCTGCGAGCCTGAAGCCTATGGCGACCACGCCGCTCGAAGCCGAAATCCGCCGGCGCATCCAGATGGCCGGGCCGATGCCGGTGCGGCAATACATGGAGCTGTGCCTCAGCCATCCGGTGCACGGCTATTACACCACGCGCGATCCGCTCGGCCGCGGCGGCGACTTCATCACCGCCCCCGAGATCAGCCAGGTGTTCGGCGAACTGCTCGGTCTGTGGGCGGCGTCGGCGTGGCACCGGATGGGACAGCCGGAGAATGTGCGGCTGGTCGAGATCGGGCCCGGCCGCGGCACCATGATGCTCGACGCGCTGCGCGCGGCGCAGGTGGTGCCGGCGTTCCGCGCCGCGATCGTGCTGCATCTGGTCGAGATCAGCCCGGCGCTGCAGGAGCGGCAGCAGCAGGCGATGGCCACGCTCGACGTGCCGGTGATGTGGCATCAGACCTTCGACGAGGTGCCGGACGGACCCGCCATCGTGCTGGCCAACGAATTGTTCGACGCGTTGCCGGTGAACCAGGCGATCAAGCAGTTCAACGGCTGGTACGAGCGCGTCGTCGAGATCGGACAGGATGGAAATCTGGCATTCGGGATGGCCGACGAGGTGATCCCACTGTTCGATCAGCTCGTGCCGCCGAGCATGCGCGACGCGCCGATCGGCGCGGTCTACGAATGGCGCGCCGACAATCTGCCGCTCTCGCTCAGCCGGCGGCTGGTGCATCAAGGCGGCGCTGCGCTGGTGATCGACTACGGCCACGTCGAAAGCGCGGCCGGCGACACCTTGCAGGCGGTCGGCGGGCACGCCTTCGTCGATCCGCTGCAATCCCCCGGCGAGGTCGATCTGACCGCCCACGTCGATTTCCAGGCGCTTGCGCTCGCCGCCGAAAGCATGGGCGCGCGCGTGTCGGGCCCGATCGAGCAGGGCAATTTTCTCCGCAATCTCGGCATCGAGAAGCGCGCCGCCACGCTGAAATCGCTGGCCTCGCCCGAGAAGCGCGCCGAGATCGACGGCGCGGTCAAGCGCCTGCTCGGCGAAGGCCGCACCGAGATGGGCAAGCTGTTCAAAGTCCTTGGCATCGCTCACCCGTCGATCGGCAAGTTGCCGGGCTTCGAGCCCGAGCCATTTTTCTAATCAGGAGCCTCATGCTGCAAGCGCAATCACTGTCCAAGCTTCCCGGCATCCGCCACGGATTCTTCACGCGCGCGGGCGGCGTGTCGGAGGGCGTCTACGAAAGCCTCAATGGCGGCGTCGGCTCCGAGGATTCGCCCGCCAAGGTCGCCGAGAACCGCGCCCGCATGGCGAAGCATCTCGGCGTTGCGCCAGATCGTTTCCTCACCTGCTACCAGATCCATTCACCCGAGGTGGTGGTGGCCGAGACGCCGTGGCCGTCGAGCGCGCGGCCCCGCGCCGACGCGATCGTGACGCGGACGCCCAGTCTCGCCATCGGTGTCTCGACCGCCGACTGCGGACCGGTGCTGCTGGCCGATCCCGAGGCGCGAGTGATCGGCGCCGCGCATGCCGGATGGCGGGGCGCGCTGACCGGCGTGATCGAACAAACGGTCGCGGCGATGGAAAAGCTCGGCGCCGAGCGCGGACGGATCGTGGCGGCGGCCGGACCGATGATCCGTCAGCCCAATTACGAGGTCGGCCAGGACCTGATCGATCGTTTCGTCGCGATCGACCCAAATACCATCCGCTTCTTCAAGCCGGCGCAGCGTCCCGGCCATGCGATGTTCGATCTCGCCGGCTATGTCGTGTCGCGGCTGCGGCGGGCCGAGATCGCGGAGATTGAGGACCTCGGGCTCTGCACCTATGCCGATCCGGCGCAGTTCTATTCCTATCGCCGCGCCACCCACCGGGCGGAACCCGATTACGGCCGCCATATCAACGCGATCGCGCTCACCGATTAACGACGACGGCAGCCTCGACCAGTTCCAAGCCCCGTCGGGTGGACCGCGGCCGGAAATACGGTTACCAATTCGATACGCAAACCAGCCGCCTGGGTCACAAAAAAGGCGGCGGCACGCGGGGGAGTGTGGATGCGGTTGTGTTCGTTCGTGCGCGCGTTGGGCGCGGCGCGAAGGAGTTATTGTCATCGGACCGGCATGCTCGCGGTCGCGGCGCTCGCCGCCAGCGCCGCCGGTTGCTCGTCGTTGCCGTCATCGAACGGCCGGATGAGCCTTGCCAGCGCCGTCTCGCCCAGCTCGACCGTCGCCTTTGAATCGATCGACGGCCCGCCGCCCGAAGTGTTCCGCAAGCTCGTGGCCGATCTGAACGCCGAGGCCGGCACGCGAAAGATCGCCGTGGTGTCGCGCGAGAGCGCCGCCACCTACCGGGTCCGCGGCTATGTGTCGGCGCTGGTCGAGCGCGACAAGACCACCTTCGCTTGGGTCTGGGACGTCTACGACACCGACAAACGTCGCGCCTTGCGCATTTCCGGCGAAGAGCCGGCTGCCGCCGGCAAACGCCGCGACGCCTGGGCGGCCGCCGACGAACAGGTGCTTCGCCGCATGGCCCGGAATGGCATGGATCAAATGTCGGGTTTCCTCAATTCGTCCGAGCCGCCGCCGGCCGTCGCTCCGGAGCCGAACTTCATCACGCTGGTCTCGGGCCGCGACGACACGCCGGAGGGGGCCGGGATCGTTCGGCTGCTCGGCAGCCCGGACCAGCCGACCGCCAGTGCCACGCCACAGGCCCCAGCCGACGTCGCGGTGCCCCCGCAACCACCGAAGGCCAAGAAGCGAGCGGCTGCCGCCACCGCGGCGCGAGAATCGCAATCGGCCGCGGAAACTCGCACCACCGACGGGCGCTCCGCGAACCGTTAGCGCTCACCGCCGGAAAAAGCCGGGACAACGAAACGCCCGTATTGCAAGGGATCGCGGGGGCTTGGTACACCCACGCGGGTCCCTGAGGAGGCGGTCATGGCGGCGAAGAACGGAGCGATCAAGCTCGTCGCCGGCAACTCCAATCCCCAGCTTGCCGATTCGATCGCCGCTTATCTCAAGATCCCGCTGGCGCAGGCCGTGGTGCGGCGTTTCGCCGACATGGAGATTTTCGTCGAGATCCAGGAGAACGTCCGCGGCTCGGACGTTTTCGTGCTGCAGTCGACGTCGTTTCCGGCCAACGACCACCTGATGGAACTGCTGATCATCATGGACGCGCTGCGCCGCTCCTCGGCGCGCCGCATCACGGCGGTGGTGCCCTATTTCGGTTACGCCCGGCAGGACCGCAAACCGGGGCCGCGCACGCCGATCTCGGCCAAGCTCGTCGCCAACCTGATCACGCGGGCCGGCGCCGACCGCGTCATGACGCTCGACCTGCACGCCGGCCAGATCCAGGGCTTCTTCGACATCCCGACCGACAACCTGTTCGCCTCGCCGGTGATGGTCCGCGACATCAAGGATCACTACAAGCTCGACAATCTCATGGTCGTTTCGCCGGACGTCGGCGGCGTGGTCCGCGCGCGCGGCCTTGCCAAGCGGATCAACGCTCCGCTCGCCATCATCGACAAGCGGCGCGAGCGGGCGGGCGAGTCCGAGGTGATGAACGTCATCGGCGAGGTGCAGGGCCGCGCCTGCATCCTGGTCGACGACATCGTGGATTCCGGCGGCACGCTGGTGAACGCCGCCGATGCGCTGCTCGGCCAGGGCGCCGAGTCGGTCGCGGCCTACATCACCCACGGCGTGCTGTCGGGCGGAGCGGTGGCACGCGTCACCGCCTCCAAGCTCAAGGAACTGGTGATCACCGATTCGATCCAGCCGACCGAGGCAGTCCGCGCCGCGCGCAACATCCGCGTGCTGCCGATCGATACCCTGATCGGCGAAGCGATCGGGCGGACCGCGGCGGAAGAGTCGGTGTCGAGCCTGTTCGATTAACCGCTCCGCGGCGTTAAGGAATTTTCCACAACGCCAATCGATCCGGCCGATCGCCGCAGAATTGATTATCCATGCCGCTTCTCGTGGCCCCTGTGGATTCCGAGAGACTCTTCAAACACTTCGCCGCGCAATCGAACGTTGCGGGCGGATTCGGCCCGGCTATATTGATTCAGCAAGTGATTCGCCCCGGTCGAGTCAATCGGCCGCGATAAGGGCGATCGCTTCGGGGGACTCCGCGTCACAGTCATCGGTCCCGGCCCATCGTGCCGTAGTGCGTCGTGTGCGCGCGTGTGGTTGGCGTGTGACCCAACCCACTTTCAAGCGACCAACCGGAGACGGCATGCCTCAGATCGCGCTCACCGATCATCCACGGACGAATCCGCTCGACGTGGTCGAACGCATCGCTGCGATCAACGACTGGTCGTTCGAGCGCGCCGGCGACGACGAGATCACCATGCTGGTGGGCGGCAAGTGGAGCGACTACCAGGTTTCCTTCACCTGGATGCACGACATCGAGGCGCTGCATCTGGCCTGCGCCTTCGACCTCAAGGTGCCCGAACGCCGCCGCGGCGAAGTCCAGCAGCTCATCGCGCTGGTGAACGAGCAATTGTGGATCGGGCATTTCGATCTGTGGACCCAGGACGGCATGGTGATGTTCCGCCATGCGCTGGTGCTGGCGGGCGGCGTCGAGGCGACGTCCCAGCAATGCCAGGCGCTGCTCTCCAGCGCGCTGGAGGCCTGCGAGGGCTATTTCCCCGCCTACCAGTTCGTGGTCTGGGCCGGCAAGCCGGCGCGCCAGGCGCTCGACGCCGCGATGTTCGAGACCTCGGGCGAGGCGTAAGCCTCCTTCTTCCCCGTTAATTCGGCTTGTCATGCCCCGCGAAGGCGGGGCATCCAGTAAGCTCGGCGATTGTTCACGCGACCGCGAACTGTCAGCATCGCCGGGATGACTGGTCGTCCGCTGGCGCGGACGATGGCAACCGGGAACGTCATGGCCAAATCAGCCGAAATCAGCCAGGAAATCAGCCAAGCAAGAATCCCTCGCCGCCATTCCCGGCGCGCTCGTGCTGGTCGGCGCCGGCAAGATGGGCGGCGCCATGCTCGACGGCTGGCTCGCCCGCAAGCTGCCGCCGAAGAAGATCATCGTGCTGGAGCCGCAGCCGTCGAAGGCGATCAAGGCGCTGGCGAAACGCGGCGTGCGCATCAATCCCAAGGGCGACGTCGGCGATGTCGCCGCGCTGGTGATCGCGGTGAAGCCGCAGACCGCGCCCGACGCGCTGCCGCTCCTCGCGGCGCTCATCGACGCCAAGACCGTCGTGGTCTCGATCATGGCCGGGACGCACCATCGGCTTTCTCGAAAAGCATCTGCCGAACGCCGCGGTCGTGCGCGCCATGCCGAACACGCCCGCCGCCATCGGCCGCGGCATCACCGTCGCGGTCGGCAACCGCCGCGTCACGACCAAGGCCCGCAAGCTCGCCCACGGCCTCCTGGCCGCGACCGGCTCGGTCGAATGGGTGGACGACGAAGCGCTGATGGACGCAGTGACCGCGGTGTCGGGCTCCGGTCCGGCCTATGTCTTCCTGCTGGCCGAAGCGATGGCGCAGGCCGGAACTGCCGCGGGATTGCCGGCGGCACTCGCCGAAAAGCTCGCGCGCGAGACCGTCGCCGGTTCCGGCGAACTGCTGCATCGCTCGCCCGAGCCCGCCGCAACATTGCGCCAGAACGTGACCTCTCCCGGCGGCACCACCGCAGCGGCACTGGAGGTGCTGATGGGCAACGACGGCGTCGCGCCGCTGATGACCAAAGCCGTCGCCGCCGCGACCAAGCGTGGCAAAGATTTGGCAGGCTGAATTCAGCGCCTTGGAACGGCCCTGTTAGAAGACTAAGTTGATCGCAGTGCAATCGAGAGCGTCAGGAGGCGTGTCATGGCCCGCAAGGCAACCCGTTCCAAAGCCCGCTCAGCTTCGCGCAGCAAGGCTGCAGCGACACGATCTGCCCCGACCGGCTCGCCACGCGAGCGCATCGTCGAAGCCTTCATGACGCTGCTGGCCGAGCAGCCGATCGAGCGCATCGGCCTCGCCGAAATCGCCGAGCGCGCCGGCGTTACCCTCGCCGAGCTGCGCGGCGAATTCGGCTCGCCGCTTGCGGTGCTCGCCGCCCACGCCAAGGAGCTCGACCGCAAGGTGCTGGCCGAGATCGATCCCGACATGGAAGAGGAATCGCCGCGCGAGCGGCTGTTCGACGTGCTGATGCGCCGCATCGAGCTGTTGTCGCCGCACAAGGAGGCGGTGCGCTCGCTGTTGCGCTCAGCGCGCCGCGATCCGCCGCTGGCGCTGGCGCTCAACGCCATGGCGGTGCGCTCCCAGCAATGGATGCTGACCGCTGCCGGCATCGGCGCAAGCGGACCCAAAGGCATGGTGCGCGCGCAGGGGTTGGCGCTGTTGTTCGCCAACGTGCTGCGAACCTGGGTCGATGACGACGACGATGGCTCACGCACGCTCGCGGCGCTCGACCGCGATCTGGCGCGCGGCCAGCGCTTTGCCGGCCTGCTCGACGATCTGTGCCGGATACCGGAGGCCGCCTGCAACCTGCGGCAACGGATGCGCAGCTCGCGCCGCGACCGGCGCGATCGCGAAGATCACGTGGCGGTGTAGACTTCGCTACTCGCCGTCGAAGTAGTCAAGGCCCAGTTCCTCGCGCGCGGCAAAGCGCCAGAACTTCGGCTTGCCGTCCGACCCGGGCTGCATCGTCATCACCGCGAACTTTTTAGAATCCGGATAGTCGCAAATCTCCGGCATCCGCAACGTGCTGATGGCGAGATACTTCAGCTCGGCCTTCGACGTGTTGACGATCTGGTGCGCTGTCTCCGGGCCGCCCGGCGGGTGCGCGATGACATCGCCCTTTTTGATCGGGAACCTCTCCGGGCCGATCCGCACCTCGCCCTCGCCGTCGAGCACGACGAACATCTCCTCGTTGACGCGATGATTGTGGAACGGCCAGGCGCGCTTGCCGGGCGGCACCACGGTTAGGTTGCAGCCGAGCTTCTGCGCGCCGATCCGCCGGCCGATGTCGCCGACCTGCGCGGAAAATTTCTCCGGCGCTTTCTCCGCGCCGGGAAAGTTGGAGCCGTGGCCAACCTTGCGGAATTCGACATCGGCGATGTTTAGGATCGGCTTCGGCATTAGGCACTCCTCAAATACGCCAGTGGCTCCGCTAAAACTACACCGGCACGCGCACCCGCGCGCGGAGACCGCCGAGCGGGCTCGAATCAAGCGTGATGTCGCCGCCGTGCGAGCGCGCGATATCGCGGGCGATGGCAAGGCCCAAGCCGGTGCCGCCCTCGTCCTGGTTGCGCGCGTCGTCAAGGCGAAGGAACGGCTTGAACACCTCCTCGCGCATCCCGGCCGGAATGCCCGGACCGTCATCGTCGACGGTGACGGTGAGGTAGCGATGATCGCGGTGGCCGACGATGTCGATGGTCTTGGCGAAGCGGGCGGCGTTCGACACCAGGTTGCCGAGGCAGCGCTTGAACGCCGCGGGCTTCACCGTGACGATCGGATAGCCGTGGAAGGTGACGTTGGTGCGGTGGCCGTTGCGCTCGGCGTCGGTCTTGAGCTCGTCGAGGAAGTCGGCCATGTCGGTCGGCGCCGACTGCTCGCCGGTGTCGCCGCGCGCAAACGCAAGATAGGCCTCGAGCATGCGGCCCATCTCGTCGACGTCCTTCTTCATCGCCTCGACTTCAGGGGTCTCCCCAAGCAAGGCCAATTCGAGCTTGAAGCGGGTCAGCACGGTGCGCAGATCATGCGACACGCCGGCGAGCATCGCGGTGCGCTGCTCGATCGCCCGCTCGATGCGCGTCTTCATCTCGATGAAGGCCTGCGCGGCGCGGCGCACCTCGCGCGCGCCGCGGGGCCGGTAGTCCGGCATCTCGCGGCCCTTGCCGAAACTCTCCGCGGCGTCGGCGAGGCGGAGGATCGGCTTGATCTGGTTGCGCAGGAAGCCGATGGCGACGGCCAGCAGCACCAACGAGGTGCCGACCATCCAGAGCAGGAAAATCTCCGAGTTCGAGGCGTAGGCGGCGCTGCGCCGGGCAAACACGCGCATCACCGCGTCATCGAGCTGGATGCGGATTTCGACGAGCGACGAGCGGCCAACGGTGTCGATCCAGAACGGCCGCCCGATCTGCTTGCGAAGCTCGACCGACAGCGCCTGATCGAGCAGCGAGAAGAACGGCTTCGGTCCTGGCGGCGGCATGTCGGACAGCGGCAGGAAATCGACGTTGAGCCCCATGCGATCCTGGGCGATTTTGCGGAGCCGCGCATAGTCTGGCTCCTGCGGATAGGCCTTGGAGATCTCCGCCAGCGCCGCGATATCGCCGACCACCGCCGCGGACAGATGCCGCGTCACCAGGTTCCAGTGCCGCTCCATGAACACGAAGGCGACGACCGACTGCAGGATGACCATCGGCGCGATGATGATCAGCAGCGCACGGGCGTAGAGACCCTTCGGCAAAAATGCCTTGTACCAGACATTGAAACGGCCCCAGCCGTCGGAGACCCGCGACGCCGCCGAGCGCAGACGCGCCATGCCGAGGTCGAGCGTGGTCATGGCGAAACCACCAGCCGGTAGCCGATGCCGCGCACGGTCTGCACGATCAGCGGGTTGGTCGGGTCGTACTCGATCTTGCGCCGCAGCCGGTTGACCTGGACGTCCACCGCGCGCTCGTTGACCGAGCCGCTGGAGCCGGCCAGCGCCATGCGCGGCACGGTCTCGCCGGGCGCGGAGGCCAGCACGGTCAGCATCTCGCGCTCGCGATCGGTGAGGCGGACCACGTCGTCGCCCTTTCGCAGCTCGGCCCGCCCGATATGAAACACGAACTCGCCGAAACGCAGCGATTCGGCCGAGGGCGCGGCGGCGGGCTTGGCGCGCCGCAGGATGCTGGCGACGCGGAGCGAAAGCTCGCGCGGCTCGAACGGCTTGGAGACATAATCGTCGGCGCCGAGCTCGAGCCCGGTGATGCGGCTTGCCGCAGCGTCGCGCGCGGTCAGCATCAGGATCGGCACTGCCGAGGTCTGGCGAATGGATTTGGCGAATTCAAAGCCGGTCTCGCCCGGCATCATGACGTCGAGGATGAGGAGGTCGAAGCTGAGGCTGGCAAGCTTGGCGCGCGCCATCGCCGCGCTGTCCGCCGTGCTGATGCGATAGCCCTCGGTCGACAGGAAACGCGACAGCAGATCGCGGATGCGGCGGTCGTCGTCGACCACGAGCAGATGCGGCGCGTCGTCAGCGGGCGGGTTGGGGACCGGAACCGGGGCCATGTTTCCCCGTGGGGTCAGGATCGCGGGCGCCGCGCGCGATCGGCGCGGGTGATCAGCTTCTGCACGTCGTCGCGGCCGTCAGCATCGATCATCGCCACGAGGAATCGGCGCGCCGCCTCGTGCGCATTGGGCCCGATCTCGCCCAGCGCACGCGCGATCCGCTCGGTCTGCAGGCCGGCGAGCTTCATCGCCAATTGCTCGCCCTTCGCCGTGACGTAGAGCAGCCGTTGGCGGCGATCGTTCTCGCCCTCCTTCTGCACCACATAGCCCTGGTCGACGAGCTGCTTGAGCACGCGGCCGAGCGACTGCTTGGTGATCTTCAGCACCTCGAGCAGGTCGGCAACCTTCATGCCCGGATGGCGGTTGACGAAGTGCAGCACGCGGTGATGGGCGCGACCGAAGCTGAGCTTGGCCAGCACGTCGTCGGCGTCGCCGACGAAGTCGCGGTAGGCGAAGAACAAAAGCTCGATGATGTCCCAGATCGGCTCGGCAGGATGGGAGCCCTGGTCGGCCTGGGCCACGGCGGAACGGCTGGAAAGGCTCGAAATATTTATGTCAGCCATGTTGACATATTTCGGTTTTATTGTTACCCAAACTCACGCCCTGACGAAAGGATCGTACCGGCTGAACGGGTTAGAACGGTCGGCATTGAACCGACCCGGCAGGCGCGCTCTGATGGTTCGAGGCCGAACATATCGGGACTTGAGGCCCGACGCAAAAGCGGCAAGAGGCCGCAAATCGGGGCAAATCCGGTTTCTGCCCCTGTGGATGCGCTTGTTCGTGATTTTGGAGGAAATGCCATGGCGGTGCCATTCGACCAACGTGCGGACCTGATCTGGTTCGACGGCAAGCTCGTGCCGACGTCCGACAGCAAGGTCAGCGTCCTGACCCACGGGCTGCATTACGCAAGCTGCGTGTTCGAGGGCGAGCGCGCCTATGGCGGCACCATCTACCGGGGCACCGAGCATTCCGAGCGACTGAAGCGCTCGGCCAACATTCTCGACTTCGAGATTCCCTATTCGGTGGCCGAAATCGACGCCGCCAAACGGCTGGTTCTCGACCGCAACAATCAGAAAGAGGCCTATGTGCGCCCCATCGCGTGGCGCGGTTCGGAACAGCTTGGCGTTTCGGCGCAGCAGAACAAGATTCACCTCGCGATCGCGACCTGGGAATGGCCGAGCTATTTCGACCCGGCGCAGCGGTTGAAGGGCATCCGGCTCGACCTCGCGGAATATCGCCGCCCCGATCCGGCGACCGCGCCGGCGCTCGCCAAGGCCGCCGGCCTCTACATGATCTGCACCATCTCCAAGCACCGCGCCGAGCGCAAAGGCTATGCCGACGCCATGATGCTCGACTGGCAGGGCCGCGTCGCCGAATGCACCGGCGCCAACATCTTCTTCATCAAGGACGGCAAGATCCATACGCCGATCGCCGACTGCTTCCTCGCCGGCATCACGCGGGCGACCGCGATTACGCTGGCCAAGAAGCGCGGCATCGAGGTGATCGAGCGCCGCATCATGCCGGACGAGCTTGTCGAATTTTTCGGAGTGCTTCATCACCGGCACCGCCGCCGAAGTGACGGCCGTTTCGGAAATCGCGCAGTGGAAGTTTACGCCTAGCGCCATCACCCAGCACCTGATGGCCGACTACACCGCGGAAGTGCAGCCGAAGGGCAAGGCCGCGGCGGCGTAGCTTTCAGCGAAGCTGATCGGCGTCGAGCCAGAACACCTCGCCGCTGCTCGCTTCGGTGTCGAGCCACAGGAAGCGCTTGTCCGGATAGGCGCGCTCGATCAGCGCGCGCGCCGCGCCCGATCTCGCACAATAGGCCGCCACCCTCGTTGAGATGGCGGCCGGCTTCATCCAAAATCCGGCGGACCACTGAAAGTCCGTCGCTGCCTCCGTCAAAAGCCAGTTGCGGCTCATGCCGGCATTCCGGCGGCAGCGCCACCATGCCTTCGCGATCGACATAAGGCGGATTGGAAATAATAAGATCGTAGCGCGCCGCTTCAGCGGCGCGAACAGGTCGCCACGCAGCAGCCGCACGCGTTTCTTCAGGCGGTGATCGGCGACATTTCTTCGGGCGACCTCGATGGCATCTTTGGAAAGCTCGACGGCGTCGACCTTCGCCCTGGGAAACCGTAGCGCGGCGAGGATCGCGAGACATCCTGAGCCGGTGCAGAGATCGAGCACATGTCCGATCGAATCGGCGTCGGGCAGCAGCGAAAAGCTTTCGCCAGTGAACGTTTCGCTGTCGAGAATTTCGCCAAGGTAGGAGCGCGGCACGATCGCGCGCTCGTCGATGTAGAACGGCACGCCGCGCATGTAGATGCGGTTGAGCAGATAGGCCGCAGGCTTGCGGGTGCGGATGCGGCGCTCGATGAGCGCCGAAATCCTCTTCTGCTGCGCGGCGGCGACCGTCATGCCGGCGCGGGCGTCGACGTGGTCGGGATGAATGCCCAGCGTCTCGCCGACCAGAAAGGCCGCCTCTGCGACCGGATCGGAGGTGCCGTGAGCAAAAACCAATTTCGCTCGCTTGAGCCGCAGCGCGGTGGCACGGATCAATTCAGCAACGCTCAGTCGCTTCGGCCGGGACGGGGCCGGCCTTCGCCGCGGCGCGCGGGCTTTGCGTTTCTTCAACGGCGCTCCACCACCGGCGGGTTGTCGACCGCCCGCAACAAGGTCACATATTTCACCGGATTGACGCTGACGAATGCCGCCATCTTATCCTCGACGACGCGACCGCGGCTTTGCGAGGCGTTGCGCAGCAGCAATTCGCCGGTCTTGCCGAATGCGACGAGGCCGGTGTGATAATAATCGAGGCCCACTCGCCGCGACGTGAAACCGATGATGTCGCCCGGCGCCAACAGTTTGGCGTTTTCCAGCAGCGTCTCCTTGGCGATCGCACTGATGGACACCGGGTGCTGGCCGAACTCACGGTGCCAGGTGAGGGTCTTGTCGATCACGATCGACGGCTCGATCTTAACCGGCCGGCAGATGCCGTTCTCGATGTTGCGCTGGCACCAATCGGCAAAATAATGATTGCGCTGGTCGTATTTCACATTGCCGTGGTCGTAGCGGATGCGGCGGAGCGAAGTCTCGAATTCTCCCATGTCGCGGGCAATCGCGGCCGCCAGCACCACCTCGCAGAACGTCACGCAATCGAACGCATCGTCGCGGACGACGAATTTCTCCGCGTGCTTCGGACTGCCGATCAGGGTGTTGGCTTGGTAGCGGATGCCGAGCAGCTTGCGGGAGATGAAATCGATCCGCTCCGAGACGTTCGGCAACTCCCTCGCCTCCTGCGATCAACCGCTCGATCAGCGCCGTCTTGGCGCCACCTGTCTTGGCGCTATCGGTCTTGGCGCTATCAGTCTTGGCGGCCAAAGCAAGATCGCCGCCCGCCACGAGCAGCGGCGGGCCGGCCAGCAGCCGGAGAAACTGTCGACGGGTGTGCGCGCAATTCATCGCCGCCAAATTAACACAGGTCCGGCGCGCCGGCAGCGCGCGGTGGATCAATACTTAATTTGCACCAGCCGGTCGTTGCCGGATTCCGCGCCCCAGAGCTCGCCGGGACGGCTGAGCATCTGGCGCACTTGTGCGCCGCGTCGGCTGCTCGGGAAGGTTTCGAACTTTTCCGTCACCGGATCGAAGCGGACGATGGCGTTGGTCATGAAATCGGTGAGCCAGACCTTGTCCTGCTCATCGACATGGACCGCATAGCAGCCGCTGCCCGGATTGCCGGGAAGCAGCCACGTTTTCCAAGTCTTCGCCGCCGGATCGTAACGGCCGACCTCGCCGGAGTGCCAGAAGGAGACCCAGAGCATGCCCTTGGAGTCCGACCAGATGCGGCGGGGACCTGTGCCCTTCTTGTGCGGCTCGACGATGCTCACGTTGCCGGTCGTTTTGTCGATCTTGCCGAGGTGATCGCCGGCCAGCGCGACGTACCAAACGTCGTTGCCCGGCGTCACGGTGATGCCGTAGCTGCCGCGGCGCGGCGACTTCCAGCTCTCGTGCTTGCCGGTCTTCGGATTGACGTAGCCGTGCACGCCGTTCTGGCCGGTGAACCAGTAGACCCCGTCCTTGTCGAACACGCCGGTGTTCAGATTCGCCGCGGGCAGCTGCGGCGGCAGCATGAAGTAGTCGAACTTCCTGGTCTTCGGATCGAAGCGCACATTGGCGTTGAGGCCGCCGTCGGTGATCCATGCCGCACCGTCCGGCGCTACGACCACACCATGCGGCGCGGAGCCTGCGCCGATCGGGATGTTCTCATCCTTGCCGGTCTTGGGATCGAGGCGCCCGAGAAAACCTTTCGCCTGCCCAGTGTAATAAACGCTGCCGTCCGGCGCCGGCGCCACGTCATGTGCGCCCGAATTTGGCGTCACCGGGAAATAGCTGACCCGGGTGTCCGCGACCGCAATCGTGGTGGCGGCGCACGTCACAACGACAATGGCAATCGATCGGATCATGGCGTGGTCCCCTGCTCGCTGCATCTTGAAGAACAGACGGATCGGAAACTATTCCGCGGCCTCGCGGCCGGACGGCTTCTGCCAACGAGCTGCCGCGGCATCGTCCGCCTCCTTGGCCTCGACCCAGGTCTTCCCGCTCGGGGCTTCGACCTGTTTCCAGAACGGCGCCTGCGTCTTCAGATAATCCATCAGAAATTCCGCCGCCGCAAAGGCGGCCTCACGGTGGGACGACGCAGTGACGACGAGCACGATATTCTCGCCTGGCGCGATCCGCCCGTAACGGTGAATAACGGTGACGCCCATGAGCGGCCAGCGCGCCTTTGCCTCCTCGACATGGCGGGCGATCTCCGCCTCGGCCATGCCCGGATAGTGCTCGAGCGTCAGCGCCGCGATCGGCTCGCCGGATTCGGCGCCGCGGCAGATTCCGGTGAACGTCACCAGCGCGCCGATGTCGGTGCGGCCGCGCGTCAACGCCGCGGCTTCCGCCGCCGCATCGAACTCTTCACGCTGCAACCGCACGGTCGTCTGCATCATCCACCCGTCATCGGCGGGAAGAATGCGATCTCGCGGGCGCCCGCGATCGCGGTGTCGGGCCGCACATGGCTTTTGTCGATGGCAGCGCGGATCGATTTCGGATGCTCGAACGCGTGGGCATATTCCTCGCCGCGTTCGCCGAGCCAGCGCATCAATTCAGCCACGGTCTTCACCCCGGCCGGCGGCACGATCTCTTCCTCGGCCTTGCCGACCCGCTCCCGCACCCAGGCGAAATAAACAAGCTTCATCAGTCGATCATATGCCGAACGCCGGCGCGCATGTAGTCCCAGCCGGTGTAGAGCGTGACCAGCGCGGACAGCCAAAGCAGCGCCAGACCGACGTTAGTGATGACCAAAGTGTCCTGTTTGAAGAGCCCGGAGGCGGCCTTGTCGCCGGCATCGCCCGCGATCAGGAAGCCGACCGCAACGAGCTGCCAGGTGGTCTTCCATTTCGCCAACCGCGACACCGGAACACTGACGCGAAGCTCGGCCAGGTATTCGCGCAGGCCCGATACCAGGATTTCGCGGCAGAGAATGACGACGGAGGCTAAGAGCGACCAGCCACGGATGGTCTCCTCGGCAGCGAGCATCAGCAGGCAGGACGCCACCAGGAGCTTGTCGGCGATCGGATCGAGCATCCGGCCGAGCGACGACTGCTGCCCGTACATCCGGGCGAAATAGCCGTCGAGCACATCGGTGATTCCCGCCGCAATGAACACCGCGAGCGCCACCCAGCAAATCCAGAGCCCGCCGTCGAGAATACTCTGCCAATACAACAGACCAACCACGACCGGCACCGCAGCGATCCGGGCGTAGGTCAAGAGGTTGGGCAGCGCGAACGGCCGCGCGGGCAAGGGCGGGCTTTGAATGGTGTTCATCGGCAGCCGACAATACGCCTCCGGCGATGGCCTGAACAGACTTTGACGTTCATGACTTGGTTCCCAGGTGCAGGCTGTGCAAAGCGTGCGGGATGCGCATAATGGCCGCAATTCCGGCGCGCTCGGACGCGCGTCCAACACAACAACGTGAGCAGCCCAAGCCGCTCATACCGGGATGGAAGCCATGCAAGGAATGTTGGGGAGTGGATGCCGCCGCGCGAGTCGGTGGCTGTTGCTGCTGGCCGGGATTGGCTGTGCCGTGCCGGCGCCGGCCGATGCCCAATCGGGTTATCCGAACCGGCCGGTGCGCATTCTCGTGCCGTATGGCCCGGGTGGCGTCGCCGACACGACGGTCCGCCTGCTGGCGCAGAAGCTCAACGAGCGCCTCGGCCAACAGTTCGTCATCGAGAACCGTCCGGGCGCGGGCGGCATCCTCGCCGCCAAGGCCGGCGCCAGCGCGCCGCCGGATGGCTATACGCTGGCGCTGACCGGCAACGGCACCGCCATCAGCAAGTCGCTGTTCAAGTCGCTGCCCTACGACGTGCTCCGCGACTTCAAGTCGGTTTCGGTGATGGCCTGGCTCGATCTCACCATCGCGACCAAGGCGGACGGCCCGCTCAAGACCGTTTCCGACATCGTCGCGGCGGCGAAGAAGGATCCCGGCAAGCTGAACTTCGGCACCATCGCGCCCGGCAGCACGCAGCACCTGTCGGCGGAACTGTTCCGGCTGACCGGCGATATCAAGGTCACGATGGTCACCTTCCGGACCACGCCCGATCTTGTCACCGCGCTGCTGCGCGGCGACGTCGACGTCGGCTTCGATTATCTTGCTGGCTTCCGCTCTCAGATGAACGACCAGATGCTTCGGGCCGTGGCTTCGACCGGCGAAAAGCGGTCGCCGTCGACACCCGATGTGCCGACGGTCCGCGAAAGCGGCATGCCGGACTATGTGGTGACGAGTTGGAACGCCGTCTCGGTACCGGCCGGCACGCCGGACGAGATCGTCCGGTTCCTCAGCAAGGAAATCAACGAAGCATTGAAATCGCCCGACATCCAGGCCAAGGCGCTGCAGTTCGGTCTCGATGCGCGCGGCACCACGCCGGAGGAGATGCAGGCGCGTATGCGCGCCGACATCGAGAAATGGGGCGCGGTGATCGAAAAGGCCGGGCTGGAAAAGCAATGAGTGCGAAGGTGCCGTTGAAGATTGCCGTCGCCACGTCAGGGCACACGGCAGCGGTCAAGGACGGGACGATTCCGATCGAGGGGGTCGAGGCGAACTTCGTCGAAGTGGTTCCGATCATCGCGGCGTTCCGCCGGATGGTGCGCGACGTCGAGTTCGACGTCTGCGAGATGGCGCCGACCACCTATCTGATCGCGCGGGCGCGTGGCGCGCCCTATATCGCGCTTCCCATTTTCGTCATGCGGCGCTTCCATCACGGCGGCTTCGTGGTGCGGCCGGACGCCAACATCAAGGTGCCGAAGGACCTCGAAGGCAGCAGGTCGGCGTGCGCGCCTATTCGGTAACGAGGGGGGGAGGCGGATTCACCAACGAATACGGCCTCGACGCTTCCAACGTGACCTGGGTGGTGGACGATGAGGAGCATGTCACCACGCTCAAGCTGCCGGAGAATGTGATCCATGCGCCGCCTGGTCAATCGCTGGCCAGCATGATGGCGAGCGGCGAGTTGCAGGCGGGCTTCACCGGGCCGGCCGGAATCGGCCGCGCCGGCGCACCGACCGCCAACTGGGAGCAAGGCGGCCAGACACCGGCGCAGAATTATCCGGAGCTTATTCCGAACGTCGCCGAGGTCGAGGCCGACTGGTATCGCCGGACCGGCATCTATCCGATCCACGGCACCATCGTGGTGAAGACCGATGTGCTGAAGAAAAATCCGGCGGTCGGCCGAGCGCTTTTCGATGCTTTCACCAAAGCCAAGGCGCCCTATCTCCAACGGCTTAAGCGCGGCGAAGGCCAGACGCCCGAAGATATCCGCTACCGCGGCTTCATCCCGCTGATGGGCGATCCGCTGCCCTACGGCATGGCGGCCAACCGCGCCAGCATCGACGCGTTGATGACTTACGCGCTCCAGCAGAAATTGATCCCCGAACGGATGCCGATCGAGCAGGCATTCTTCGACCCCGAAGCATAAGCGACTGCAAGGACCATGCCGATCATCGACATTCACCCGCATGTCATCGCCACCGACAATGTGCGCTATCCGCTGCAGCCGCTCGGCGGCAACCAGAGCACCTGGTCGCGCGACCGGCCGACGCCCGATGACAAGATGATCGAGGAGATGGACAACGCCGGCGTCGCCAAGTCGGCGATCGTGCAGGCCTCGACCGCCTACGGCCACGACAATTCTTATGTAGCGGAAGCCATTGCTGCGCACCCAAAGCGCTTCACCGGCGTGTTCTCGGTCGACATGCTCGCGCCCGACAACGTCGAAAAGATGAAGTTGGCTGGCGCGCGAGGATTTTCCGGCATGCGGCTGTTCACCACCGGCAGCACCATGCCGGGCCAGGCGACCTGGTTCGACGATCCGCGCACCTTTCCGGCCTGGCAGCATGCCACCGACACCGGCACTCCCGTCTGCATGCAGATGACGCCACAGGGCTTCCCACAGTTGCGCGATCTGATCGAGCGGTTTCCCAAGGTGAAGATCATCCTCGACCATCTGGCGCGACCGCAACTGACCGACGGACCGCCGTTCACCGCGGACCAGGAGTTCTTCGCGCTGTCGCGCTATCCGAACATTTCACTGAAGCTCACCCCGGTGAATGTCGAGCCGGCAAGCTGGGGCAAGGCCACCCCGGAGACATTCTTCGGCGCGCTGATCAAGACCTATGGCGCCAACCGGATCGCCTGGGGCTCGAACTTCCCGGCGACCGCAGGGCCGCTGAAAAATATTCTCGGCAAGGCGCAGCGGGCGGTCAGCTTCGCCAGCACCGCGGACCAGGACTGGATTTTCGGCAAGACCGCGCTGACGCTCTATCCAAGCCTCAAAGACTAATACCAAGTCTCACTGATCAGAACCCGTGCGCCCATTGGCGCAATCCGATGGACATGATGCGCCATGGCTGATCGACGAGCTTGTTCCATGCCTCACAGCAGTGGTCGACGAGATCGTCGTAGGAGTTGAAGACACGGTTGGAGAGCCAATTGTCGCGCATGAACTGCCAGACGTTTTCCACTGGGTTGAGCTCGGGGGATTTCGGCGGCATGGCGATGATCGTGATGTTTGGCGGCACGATAAGGTGCGTCGACATGTGCCAGCCAGCCTGATCGACCAATAGGACGGCAAGGGCGCCGGGCTCGACGGTCTGGGCGATCTCCACGAGGTGCAGGTTCATTGCCTCGGTGTTGCAGGCCGGCAGGATCAGGGCCGCGCCCTTGCCCTGCTTGGGGAGCCGCGCCGAAGATGTAGGTGGAGGCGGTGCGCTGATCGCGGGGCGCACTTGGGCGTGTGCCGCGCTTCACCCATCGGCGGGTGATCTTGTTCTTCTGGCCGATGCGAGCCTCGTCCTGAAACCAAATCTCTATTGTCTCGACGTCGACTGCCTTATCGCGCGCGATTGCATCCAGGCGCGCTGGGAAGCTTTTTTAAAATCCTCGATCAACAGCGTTCCCAGGGTAATGCCGATCAACGACAAGACACTTGCAATCCAGCCAAGGACAGAGCCCGCCATTACGATGTTGCGGTCGTGCAGGACAAGCAAAACTCCGACTAGCCCCAGCGCAAGCCCGACCGATTGCAGCCGCGTGATCTTCTCTCCCATGAAGCGGTTGGCGAGTGTCGAAGTCACGATCGGTTGCAGCCCCAGGACCAGTGCCGAAATGCCGGCAGGTACGCCCTGACTGATCGCGGTGAACACGCCTCCGAGGGTAAGTCCGTGCACCAGCGAGCCTGCAACGAGACTATGGCCGATCTCATTCGCATTTGGCCGCCGCGCACCGGCCAAGAGCGCGATTGCCGCCATGATGACCACGGCGAAACCCATCCGAACGGCCAGAAAAGTCAACGGCTCGATGTACGGCATGCCGTAGCGGGCGCCAATAAATCCCGTGCTCCACAAAAGCACGAACAGCGCAGGCGCGGTCACAATCGCCAGTCGGGTCAGCATGGATATCCGGCGGGGTAAAGACTCGGGACCCAAGGCATCGTAGCGGCTCAAACTAGCACCCTTTAAGGGCCGCAGATGATCTCCGCTTTGGGTCGATACCGTTGATAAAGTCGGCCAGGAGCCGGGCAGTAGCCTAATTTTCGCTTTTGCCGGTCGTTGGCTCGCGACCCCGTTCGGGGAGGCGATGACATTCCTTTCAGGAGCGCCGGCTTGAAGCACTAGGCATCAGGCGAGAGCCACGGTCGATAAGTTCGGCGGTGGCCGCCAACTATGTTTCGCGAGGGTCTTGAGGTTCTGCGCGGTGGCGACGAGATGGCATTCGTCTCGTGCACCGGAGATGCCCCGCAGCCGCATGCGCTCGAAGCGATGGTGGGTCTTGAGGTGCGCAAAGCGCATCTCGATCTTCTTGCGCTCATCGCGCGATTTATCGAACTCAGGGGTTCCCATCAACGCGCGAGCGTGGTCGCGGGCATTCTCATTAAGGTCACGCGGGATTTTGCGTTGTGAGGTATTCGGGCAGCACTTGGGCTTGATTGGGCATGAGCTGCAGTTACGCAAGCTCGTGCGATAAAGAATGGTCCTGCCGTCGTGGACTGTGCCGGTCGTTGTGAGCAGCTTGCCTGCGGGGCAGACGTAGACGTTTCGCTCTTGGTCGAATGTGAAGTCGGCGCGCGAGAGGGTGCCGTCATCTCGCTGGCTCATATCCCAAACGGGAATATGTGGCTTGATGCCAGCTCCAATCAGCCAACTGAGGAACTTGCCAGTGCCGTAGGCCGTATCGGCGGCGAGACGTTTGGGGTGCAAGCCCAGGCACTCTTTGGTCCGCTTGATCATTGTCTTCGTTGCAGCAACCTCATCATAGGTTCTGGCCGGTGTGGCCTCCACATCGACGATGACCGCGTTCTCGATATCAATCAGATAGTTGAGCCCGTAGCCGAATTGAACCCGCTTGTTGGCTTTCGCCGTCCAGGCCGAGCATGGGTCCGTCGGCGAGATGACCTTCGGCAGTTTGCGATTGGCGTCGGGATCTTCGTCATCGAGACCGGCAAGGAACTCCGCGGCGGCCCGCGTCTGCCGCTCCGGCAGGGACCAGTCGATCTCATCGGGTGGCTTGCCGTGATAACGGCTGGCGTCCGCCTCAATCACACTCGCATCGACGGCAAAGCCTTCGCCCTTGACCAGGCCAGCGTTCATGCAAGTCCGCACCACTGCCTCGAACACATGGCGCAAGATGTCGCTGTCGCGGAACCGCCCATGGCGGTTGACCGAGAACGTCGAGTGATCCGGAACCTTGTCATCGAGATCGAGCCGGCAGAACCACCGATATGCGAGGTGCATCTCGACCTCCTCGCACAGTCGCCGCTCGAAACGGATGCCATAGCAGTAGCCCACGATCAGCATCCGGATCATCAACTCGGGATCAATCGAAGGCCGACCGATCTCGCTGTAGAAGGGAGCCAGCTTCTCGCGCAGGTCAGCCAACACCTGCGTCACCACCGGATTGATCCCGCGCAGCAGATGGCGCGCCGGAATGCGTTCTTCGAGGTTGAACAGGTAAAACAGCTGGCTCTGATCGACCGTCTGCCGACCCATCATGGCAAACCTCCGCCGCCGGTAGCTTCCAGCCGACGGAATCACTGTTCGCCGCTTATCGCGAGCCCTTTTTCAACGGTATCGGTCAAAAGCGCGACATCGCGGTGGTTTGGCTATGTCCGCTCTACCCCGGTGCATTCAACCGGTCAGTGCAACACCAGTCGCAGTCTATCGGCAGGGGTTTCGAAGCCCAAGGTCTTTCGCGGGCGTTGATTGAGCCGCATCGCAATTGAGTTGAGGTAGGTCTGGGAGAAGCGCGAGAGATCGGTTCCTCTCGGGAAGTACTGTCGCAGCAGGCCGTTGGTGTTCTCGTTGCTGCCGCGCTGCCATGGACTGCGCGGATCACAGAAATAAACCTGCACGTTGG
The DNA here is from genome assembly GCA_963850885.1 of uncultured Alphaproteobacteria bacterium. GTDB lineage: Bacteria > Pseudomonadota > Alphaproteobacteria > Rhizobiales > Xanthobacteraceae > Z2-YC6860. Next base: position 119,858 of record CAWKOD010000003.1, read on the forward strand.
TGGCAACCGTGAAGCGCTTGTGGCCAGACATCTCCTTGCCTTGGTCCCACGTCAGGGAACGTCGTAGCTGCTCGGGCAATTTGCGGATGTGCTTAGCGAGCGCGGCCACCACAGTCGTCGTGTCCTTCCTTGGAAGCTTGACGAGCATTGTAAAGCGGCTGTGGCGCTCGACGAGCGTCGCGATGTGCGTGTCGCTTGCTCCGGTAAGAAGGTCTCCTTCCCAATGGCCCGGCACGGCGCGATCCTCGGCCTCGGCGGGTCGCTCGCGGATGGAGACCATATCGAGTATGTGTCCCTGTCCATTCTTGGCCTTGCCGCCTTTGGCGTGGCGCATCTGCCTTCTTGTACGTAACTGTGCCGTCAGCTCCTTCTTCAGCACGCCGCGCGTCTGAACAAAGAGACTGCGATAGATCGCTTCGTAAGATATCCGCATGTCTCGGTCGGTCGGGAACTGCTGCTTCAGCCAACCGGAGATCTGCTCTGGCGACCATTGCAGCGCAAGCTTCTGCGCCACGAACCATCGTAACTCCCTATGGAGTACCAGGCGACAAGGCTTGGGGCGCAGCGCCCGCGCCCACGCGCGCCTGTCGGCCCGGTTTGCACGGTAAGCCTGCAAACCACCGTTGCGTCGAATCTCCCGGCTTATCGTCGATGGCGATCGTCCGAGACCCTGCGCGATCCGACGTATCGACCGACCGGCCGCAATCCCACGAGAAATCTCTTCGCGCTCCTCAAGCTTCAACGCCGCAACAGCTCTGCGACGTGGCGCCGGCGCCACACCTCCATGGAGAGCCACGATCCGCTGGACGCCGGTCTTGTTCCTCCTTTCCAGCCCCCGGGAGATGGCCAACACGCTTTGTCCGTTCTTCCACCGCTCCCACAGTTCGGCCTTCTGCTTCCAAGTGAACAATGTCCGTGACGTCAGCATGTGACACCTCCCCATCCAGAAGGATTAGAAGGTGTTGCGCTGATCCGTTGAATTCACCCCCCAAAAGCGGACATAGCTCGGAGGCGGTCGCGTATGTCCGCTAAGTGCCGATTGTGTTGCAAAAGTCGAAAGTTGCAGGGCTACGAATTTTTCGCGAAAATACAACACGGACAGCAATCGCCAATTCGTATAACCTCAATCGCGTTACCGAAGTCGCCTGTGAGTTTTGCGCGAGGCGATGAGGTCCCCTCACATATTTACACGAAATGCGCGCCTGCAGCCCGCAGAATTTTTGATCATCGGTGCAAAACGACTTTTGCAACACAATCTGCCAGTAGGCGACATTTTGCACTCGCAGCAAATTGCGATCTATTCGATCACCTCGTCGGCGCGGCCGAGTAGGGGCAGCGGAACAGTAAGGCCGAGCGCTTTGGCGGTCTTCAGATTGATGAACATTGCAACTTTGGTCGCCTGCTGTACCGGTAGGTCAGCGGGTTTCTCACCCTTGAGAATTCGACCCGCATAATTGCCGACCAGGCGGTATGCTTCGGTAAGGGCTGCCCCATAGCTGAGCAACCCTCCAGCCGATACAAATTCGCGACTTTGGAAGATTGTCGGCACCGCATGACGGTCAGCGAGCACAGCGAGCTGTTCGCCATAGTTCGTAAGGAAGGCACCCCCGCTAATCACGAGCCCACCTGCACCAAGTTGGAGCAGCCTCGGGAACAAGCCATCGAAGTCAGCCACCGTGCTGGCGTTCAGCACAGGAAGTTCTAAATCCAGCGCACGAGCTGCGGTTTGCACCTCCTTGATGTAGCTTTCGGCCAGAGCGCCATCGGCTGGGTTAGAGCAGGCCAATCGTCTTCGCCGTCGGGATGACCTCATGTAGCAACTGCAGCCGCTTTGGCGCTATCTCGACGTTCGTTTGGGTCACTCCCGTGATGTTGGCGCCCGGGTGGCTCAGACTGTCGATTAGGCCCAGTACGACTGGGTCTCCGCCCGTTTCAAAGACAATCGGAATAGTCGTCGTCGCGGCCTTTGCTGCGAGCGCCGCTGGAGCGCTGGTAGCGGCAATCACAGCCACCTGACGGCGAACGAGTTGGGCCATTATCGCCGGCAGCCGGTCGTTGTGACCTTCCGCCCAGTGGAATTCGACAGTCACATTCTGACCATCGACATATCCGTTTTCTTTCAAGCCAACACGAAACGCGTTCGCCATGGGGAGGTAGCCATCAGGCGACGAAGTATTGACAAATCCGATGACCGGCTTCGTGGCTTGTTGGGCGCGCGGGGCGAGCGGCCACGCGACAATGGCAACGCCCACCGCACTGAAAAACTCTCGACGCTTCATGCCCGCCCCAGGGTCAGGACAGGACATGATACCGATTTAAGCAAGACGGCAGGAAGGGGGTGGATCGGCCAATGACGCGATAGGTCAGAAACCGACGTTTTGCAGCGCCTAGCAGTCTGAGAGGTGCCAACAGCGGGCATGGAGCGGCTATGGCCTCTGATCCACCAGCATAAGTCTGCTAAGTTTCGCGGCAACAGCACCGCGGCCGCACTCATAAAGATCGCTCGGCAAAGGCTAGGGACGGCAAGGACGACGAGGCAATTCAATGGGCCGCGCTTTGCCAGTACTACGACGACGGACGCGATCAAGACGGATCGCGCCGCTGTTCTTCAATATCTCAAGCAGTGACTATGACTACGGGCTTCGATATGTAGTCGTATATTCCAGGTCGCCTGTTAGCCGTTGACCGGTCCTTCGTCACCCCAGACATGCTCCGGATCCGAACGTTCTGAGTTCGCCAAGCACGTTCAGGATGGTGTGATCTTGATGACCCTTCGCCTTGGGATCTGGAGCGGGCTGCTTGTACGGATGTTCCGCAAGTAGCTGTTTCGCTTTTCTGATTATCAGCCCAACCGTCATCGTTCCGGCCTTTGTCGAGTGAAACGTTGTGGTAGCGCACATCTCGCATCTCCTTGATGGAGTTGGAGATAACGCTTGGCTGCACAGCAGCTGATCGGGCGGTTATCGCATGCCCGAGTACTGCCTTGCCGGAAAAAGCTTTGTGAAGATTTAGATATTTCACCAAAAGCCCTCAGCCCGGCTCGCGGGCTACAAGCAGTGCTTGGGCGAGGTGCCTTGGGTCGGCCGGGCGACTGCAATTCGGCCCGACCATCGTTATTTGGGGAAGGTCCAGACAAAAGTCAATAATGATCGTCCGTGCGCATCACGGTCCGCGACTGCGAATGGGAGCCGTTTCCATGTCTGAACCCAGAGCTCGCCTCGGTCGCATCGCCATTCTATGGAGGGGTGATGAAGTGGCGCGCCGCAGCGCCACGGCGGAGGCCCGCCAATTCAAGGCCATCTTCGCGGCACTCACCGATGTCGGCGTCGATGCGGAACCGGTGGTCTATGAGGACGATGTCCTCGATGCCGTTCGTGTACAGCTCGCCACGTTCGACGGCGTGCTCGTCTGGGTCAACCCGATTCACGAGGGGCGCAACCGCGCCAATCTCGATGCGCTGCTGCGCGAGGTCGCCGCGCGCGGCGTCTGGGTGAGCGCCCATCCCGATGTGATCCTCAAGATGGGCACCAAGGAGGTGCTCCATCGTACCCGCACGATGAGCTGGGGCTGCGACACAGCCCTCTATCGAACGGCCGAGGCGATGCGCGCCGAATTGCCGGCGCGGCTCGGCCCACGCGTGATCAAGCGCAACCGCGGCAACGGCGGCCAGGGCGTCTGGAAAGTTGAGATGCTGGCAAGTCCACGCAACCGGCCGATGGTGTGCGCGCTGGATGCCACCGAGGACGCATCGGTAGAGCTGGCGCTTGACGAGTTTCTCGAGCGGTGCGTCGAGTATTTCGAAGACGGCAGCGTGATCGATCAGCCGTTCCAGGCGCGCCTGACCGAAGGTGTGGTGCGCTGCTATATGGCAGGCGATCGCTGCGCCGGTTTCGGCCACCAGAAGGTCAGAGCCCTGGTCGACGCCCCGGCCGCACGCGCTGAGGCTGGACGGCGGCTCTACGCCTCCAACGCCGATCCGCGCTTCCAGCGCCTGCGCCGGTTGATGGAAGACGAGTGGACGCCGCAGCTCACCTCCTTGCTGGACATCCCGCGGCGCGACCTGCCGATGATCTGGGATGCCGACTTCATGCTTGGCCCGCCCGGCGCCGATGGGACCGACACCTATGTGCTTGGCGAGATCAACGTTAGTTCGGTGTTCCCGATCCCCGACGAGGCGCCGGTAGAAATCGCGCGCCGAGTTGCTGATCGGCTGCGGCTGACGTCCGTTAAGGGTCATTAGATGGGGTAATCGGCCGGCGGCTTGTGGATAGCTGAGGTTTCCGGCTTTCATCACCGAGCCAAAAACATAATGAGGCGCACAACGTGAACATTCTTTCGGTCTTCATCCGTACTGATCGTCATCGTTGCGAGACCGATCGGATGATGGAGAACGACATACAGCGGCGACGTACGGACCAGATCGTTGACCCACCAGCCTTCGCCGAAGCAAGCGTTGACCTGCTGGACGATGCTGTTGAGCCGCCGTTCCGCCGCGTCGGCCGTGACAATGTCTTCAGAGTGACAGGCGTAGGTCTTGTCGCCATAGATCGTGCAATCCTTCCAGCCCGCCAGCGGTTTGTTCGTCTCATGAAAGCTGCCTTCCCGGACCTTCCCCGTGATTGGCGCAAACTTATCCGGCGCGGATGCGAGGCGAACGACTTGCTGCAAATCGGCGCAATAGGACAGCTCTTCCGCCTCTGCGGGCACCGCGGCCAACACCGCCACCAACGCTAAATCCCGCCTGGTCAACCGCAAGATCATGTTGCGAGAATCCAATCTCGCGCGAGGCCGATCAATTGGCCGGCGTGGCGCTGTAATCCGCGAAGTAAACGTAGCTATCGGCCTTAGACCAGAGACCGATCCGGCCTGATACGGGTTCGGGCAAGGAATGCTCCAAATAGAGTTTGCCATCTAAGTAGGCTTCGACCTTCGTTCCCGAGATGCGCACTTTTAGGTCATGCCACTGCCGGGTCGGAGTCGGAGTGTTGCGTATCCATTTCACCGACGACCGTTTGCCCTTCTCGAATTTCCAGAGGACGAGATTATTCTCTAAGGGATTTGCCCGGACCGTCAGATAGTCTCCGTTAGGCTTTAGATTGAAAAGGATGCCGGCACCTTGGTCGATCCGGCCGGAGATCCCTTCAAAGCGGACGCTGATCTCGCCGTTGCGGAAGTCCTCCACGTCTTTCGCCACCGCGTAGGGGAAATACGCATAGGCCTGAACACGGTCGAGGAATTCGGCGTAGCGGTCGCCGTAAAGGGCGCGGGCCTTGTCGGCAACGCCGGCCGATGACTGCCCCTCTTTCCATTGGCGGCCATCGACGGCCAGCACCTTCTTCGCGCCGTCCTGCTCGATGCGCCAAATGCCGACGACACTCAAAAACGCCTTGGGCTCAGCGCCGACGGTCTCGTTCGAGAAATCGACTTTGACCTGTTGCTGCGCGAGCGCGGGGCCCGCCATAGAAAATGACACGCACAGTGCGATATTCAAGAGCATGCGTTGGCTTGTCATGATGGCTCTCCTTCGGTGACACGATCGATTTTTGGCGAACGGCGGCTGCCCCACCAGCAAATGATGATCGCTAAAGGCAGCAGGCCGAAAAACCACGGCGCCGCGCAGCGAGCGTCCATGACCAAGGGATATCCAGGATAATCCGGAGCCGACGAAGCCTGTGGCGGCGGCACTCCGGCGAGACCGTAGATCAATGGCAAGATTTCCCGGTGGCTCGTCGATCGGCTCATGTCGGCGCGGCCTGCGTAGGAGTAGTCGACTTCACCATAGCGGTCGGTGTTGTCGCCGCGCGCCCGACCCGGCACGTCGATCGTAACGCTTGGCATGGCACGTTCGAGCTTTGAAATGACGTTTCTTTGCAGATCCAGAAATCGCGGGTCTTCCGGGGCGAGGTGGATCGTGACCGCCAGCAGCTTGGAGAGTTTCGAAAGCTCGCTCTGATCTGCCACCGAGAAGGAATTTCGGCGATCCTCGGTCACGTCGGCCGTGCGACGAACGGCGGCGGCCCCGCCGAGGATGGCGCATACGCCAAGACCACAGATGGCGGAGCGCAACAGCTTCCGCCGGGTCGAAATCCCGGTTGGCAGCCAGATGCCGGCGAGCGCGGTGAAACCGAGGATCGCTCCGCTCATGCCGATGACGAGCCCTGCGGACAACAATCCCTGTTCGAACGGCCGCAGCGTTTGCGTCAGCGAAATTTGCGAAAGCCAGCCCAGCATGCCCGAGTGTCCAGCCGCCGTGAAATCCAGTACCCACGATCCGATCGTGACCGCCAGGGCGATAATGGCCGCCGTCGCGCTGCTCTCGGAGACGGCCGCGGCAAACAGGGCAATCGATCCGATCAGCAACCCATAGAGCAAGTGCCCGAACAGAAGATTGAGCGTTTCATCGCCGTGGATGTGTCCCCCGGCGATCATCCAGATTGCAAGCGCCGAGAAGACCGGTACTCCGGCTGCGGCCCAAGCAATCAGGACGGCCGCAAGCTTGGTGGCGCACAGCGCCGAAACCCCATAGGGCAACTGCATCAGCAGACGCAGTGCCCCGGTTTCCTTTTCATTGCTGAGAACCCGAATAGCCACGAACGGAAAGAGCAGTGTCACTCCGAGATAGAACCCGCCGAGCGTCGGAACGAGAATGCCGTCCAGCGGCGATAGCGAGCCGGCCAGCACGGGAGAATCTCGAGCCGAGGAGCTTGCCTCGCCGTAAAGCTCGGCGGCCTGCAGGAAACTGAAACCGACCAGCGCGCAGAGCAGCAGCAGCATGATCCAAAGGGCGCGGCCGCCCGCGATCTCGCGCATTTCCTTGGCGAGCAACGGCCGCATCGGTCCTCTTATCTCAGGTGAGCGCAAGGAAGATGTCCTCCAAACGTCCGGCCGGCAGTGCGGTCAGGGACCGAAGTTCTTCGAGAGTACCTGCGCCCCGGACGGTCCCGTCGGCGAGCAACACGAAACGGTCGCAGACGCGTTCCGCGTCCGTCATCTGATGAATGGACAACAGGAGCGTTCTTCCGTTGGCCGCCATGTCGCGTAGAACGCCCATCATGTTCCGGGTTTGCCGGAGATCGAAGCCGTCGAACGGCTCATCCATCAGAAGCACGGGATGCGGCGCCAAAAATCCGAGCGCCAGCAGGAGACGGCGGGTGAAGCCCTTGGACAGCGAGTTGACCCGTTTGCCCAAGACCTCGCGCAATCCGGCGGCCGCGATGGTCTGTTCCATGTCTTTCGCCGATCTCCGGAACACGCCCGCCATGAACGACAGCACCTGGATGACGTACTGTTCGCCATACGGCCGGATGCCGTCGGGGACGTAGAAAAGCGTCTGCCGCCTCCGGTGCTGCGGAATGTCCTTGCCATCTGACGCGATGCGGCCGTTCTCCGCCGGCATGATCCCGGCGATGCTTTCGAGCAAGGTCGTCTTGCCGGCGCCGTTCGGACCGATCAGTCCGAGAACCTCACCGCGGTGCAGATCGAAGGTGACGCCGTGCAACGCAAACTGTCCGCCGAAAGTTTTTGTCAGCCCCTCAATGCGAAGGAACGGCTCCTTGCGGTCGCCGATGAGCGATGGGGTCACGGTCCGTTACTTTCGCCGGCAGTGCTTCAAGCAGATGTCGTAATTGACCTTGCAGGCGCCCTGCGAGTGGGCCTTCACGCACGCCTGGTAATCTTCGCGGCATAGCTTGCAGTCGTCCGCTTGAGCGGCTGGTGCCGCGTCGGTCATGCACCAATGACCAAGCAGCACCAGCATAACGGCTAAGGTTCGCATCGAGATCGTTCGCTTTCGTCAGCTCTTCTTTCGTCAGCTTTTACCGACGGCTGTCTTGTCGAGCGCGGCGCGCAATCCGCGGGCGAGCTTCATGGCGTCATCGTTGGCCCAGAAGTGCATGAAGATCAGCCGCGGCTGCTCGGTCAACATGTGGCTGTGGATTGCCGTGATCTCGATGCCGGCCGCTTTGAGCTCCTTGATGACGGGGTTGACCTCGGTGCCGAGCAGCACGAAGTCCCCGGTGATCGCCGCTTTGCCGCCGCCGGTCGGCTGGAAACCGATCGCGGTGTTCACGCCAAGCGGTCCGGGAGGCGTCAGCTGCATGCCGCCTTCGGTCACAAGATCCCGGCGCGGCACGGCCAACTGGTACACGCCGCCGTTGGCCTTTCCCTTGACGCCGATGATCTGGTCGATCTGCGCGGTGTCGAGGTCGACGGCCGGAGGCGGAGACGCCGCAGCCGGCGCTTGCATCGGCGTATTGCTCGCACCCAACGCATCGCGGATCGCGGTCGCGAGTTTCTCGGCATCGCCGTGCCCGCCGACATGCATGTAGAAGGTCGCGGGCGAGCCGCGAAGCAAGTGGTTGTGGATCGCCGTGACCTCCAAGCCGTTGGCGATGGCCTTGGTCATCACCGGGTTGATCTCGGTTTCCAGCAGCACAAGATCGCCCATGACCATGGCACCGCCGTGCATCGGCTTGAACGCCACCCAGCCGCCCAGCGCCAGCGCCGGCTTGATCGTCACGCCATCCAGCGTCACGTTCAGGTCGGTGCGTGGAAAGCCGTAGCGGTGGACGTCGGCGGTGACCGCGGCCTTCCGGCCGAGCGCGCCATCGACCTTGGCCCAGTCGACCTCCTGGGCATTTGCCGCCGTCGCCAGAATTCCTGCGAAGCCGGCGACCATCAGGGATTTCAGTGCACTTGTCATTGCTACCTCCGTCATGGGCTCATGCCCGGTGTGCTGCCGCCCCCGAAATGCCTGCAACAGTTTGCGGCCGGCCGTCACGGCGGCCTGCTGATTTGAATTGGATGGGAGAGCTTGACGTGACCGGCATCGGCCAAGGAATGGGCGGCGTGCGCACGCAACAGCGCGGGCGCTGGCCGCGGCAACGTACCGTCGCAATAACGGGTGATGAAGACGGGGAGGGCTATGTTCATGCATGCGCAATCAGCTCGAAGCATCGAGTGTTGCGCAGAGCTTGGACGGCGCACCGTCTGGAGGGGAGTCTGCGGGTCCCCCGGCAGCCAAGTTAGGTAGAGAGGCGCTCCAACGCAACCCCATGCGCTGGGACGACCCTTTGAGCCGCCCCCGTTCAAGCGCCCAATCCCGTTAGCACCGGAAAACAACGGACCCATGCTTATTGCGCGATCCGAGCCCGCGTTAACTGTTCGGCTTTTCTTGACGCGACGGCCGCCTTGTTCGAGACGGCGCTTTCCCCTAAAACTCCTGGCCATGCGATCGGCTCTGCACTGGAAGCTTCGGCGGATCGCCAGCACGCTCATGCTGGCGGCGGCCTTGGCGTTTATTGCGCAGGGGACGATGGTTGTCGTCTCGCAGATCGCGGCGGCGAATGGTTCGATGCCGCACCCGGCCGTCACCGTCAGCGGTTCGCTGCCACTATCACGATCCGCTCGCCCGGCATTTCCATGTTCACCACGGCCAGGATGGCGGGCACGTGCACGTGCACGAACCAGCGGATCACGATGACGACGGCGTTGCGCACGCGCCTCTGATGACTTCTCGGCGTGGCTTCCGCCGACCTTCCGGCACCGATTGTCTGCGCGCCCTCATCGGTACCTTCCGGCGCAAGCCCGTGCCCGGTCCAAGCGCGGCTTGAGGGCGTCGAGCCCGAGGGACTGAACCGACCTCCGAGTACCCCCGACATCGCGTAAGGCGCGGGTGGCTTTGGCCCCCCGTGCGGTTCCGCACGTTTTGGGGTTATCTCAATGCTATCGCTTCGGCTGTTATCGCTGCCTGCCGGCATTCGCTGGCTTTCTAGCCTGTTCGCTCTGATCGGTTTGTCTCTATGCCTTGTGCCGTCGCTGGCGCATGAAGGCCATGATCACGACGAGGCGGCGCGCGCGGCGCTGACCGCGGCAGCTTTTCCACGCACCACGTCGAACTCCGAATTGTACGAGGCGGTCGGCATCCTCAAACGCGACCGCCTGACATTCTATCTCGATCGCTTTGCGACCAATGAGCCGGTGATCGGCGCGACGGTCAGCGTCACGATCGGAGACCGCGAGGCGGTCGAGGCCGAGGCGACGCCTGACGGCACCTACGGCGTTGCATTTCCGAAGCTGACCACCGTTGGCCCGGTCGAGGTTGTCCTGAATGTCGGCGCATCGAGCGGCGACGATCTTCTGGTCGGCACCTTGTCGCAATCGGCCTCGACCTCGGGAAACCCCGCGCCGGCTGCCGCCTTGAGCGACGCGCCGCGGCGAATGCCGGATGGCACCGCCTTTGTCGCCAAACCGACGCAGCGATTGCTCAACATCCGCACCGTGGCGGCCGAGCCGACAACCGCGACCCCCGGCGTTACCCTGATCGGACGGGTGGTCGGCGATCCCGACCGCACCAGCGTGGTGCAGAGCGTCTATGGCGGGCGCGTCACGGCGCTCGCGGGCGGCTTCCCCAGGATCGGGCAAAAGGTGCGCAAGGGCGAGCCGCTCGTGCAGATCACGCCGCATCTGCCAGCCGCCGACCGCACCACCATTTCCGAAAAGCTCGGCGAGATCGATCAGCTCATCGCCGTCGCGGAGGGAAAAATCCGGCGGTTGCGACCGCTCGCCGAACGCAACGTCGTTGCGATGAGCCAGGTCATCGATGCCGAGACCGAACTTGAAGGCCTGAAGGCACGCCGCGACACCGTCCGCACCCTGCGCGCGGAATTTGAAGTGCTGACCGCGCCGACCGACGGCGTGATCGCGGTCGCCAAAGCGGTGCAGGGTCAGGTCGTGCAGGGCCAGGACCTCCTGTTCCAGATCGTCGATCCGCAAGCGCTTTGGGTCGAGGCCTTGGTGTACGGCGGTCTCGATCCGGCGACGCTTGGCGCGGCAACCGCCGCAGGGCCCGACGGGTCTTCCATGTCGCTCGAATTCCGGGGCTTCAGCCGGGCATTGCAGCAGCACGCGGCGCTTGTGCATTACGCCATAGTGACCCCGCCGGCCAATCTCAGCATCGGTCAGCCGGTCGCGGTAACGGCTGGCAAGGGTGAGCCCGTCGCGGGTCTCATTCTGGCGCGCGACGCCGTGGTGCGCAGCCCGGCCGGCGAGGCCGTCGTCTGGCTGCACACCGACGCGGAGGGCTTCGAGCCAAGGCCCGTGCGCACGCAAGCCTTCGATGCGACGCGTCTCATCGTCGCCGCCGGCCTGAGCCAAGGCGAGCGGATCGTCATCCGCGGTGCCGATCTCATCAACCAGGTGCGCTAGCCATGTTCCGGTTCATCGTCACCGCAAGTCTTCGCAACCGGCTGTTCGTTCTCGCCTCCGCGGCGATGCTGGTTGCCTACGGCTCGTTCGTCCTGCCGCGCATTCCCATCGATGTTTTTCCGGATCTGAACCGGCCGACCGTCAATGTCCTGACCGAGGCCGAGGGCCTCGCGCCGCAGGAGGTCGAGCCACTTGTAACGTTTCCCATCGAGACGGCGATGAACGGCATGCCCGGCGTGCTCCGCGTGCGCTCGGTTTCCGGCATCGGCCTTTCCGTGGTGTATGTCGAGTTTGACTGGAACACCGACATCTACCGTGCGCGCCAGCTCGTCTCCGAACGTCTGGCGCTGATCCGCGAGCAGTTGCCGCGCTCTGTCAGCCCGCAGATGGGCCCGGTCACTTCCATCATGGGCGAAATCCTGCTGATCGCGCTGACCAGCGATGGCCGCGTGTCGGCGATGGACGCGCGCGAGATCGCCGATTTTACCGTGCGCCCACAATTGCTCGCTTTGCCAGGCGTGGCGCAGGTGATTCCGATCGGCGGCGAGGTCCGCCAGTACCGCATCACGCCGCACATCGCCGCAATGCAGGCGCTCGCCGTCACCCACGAGCAGATCGAACAGGCCGTGGCCCGCTTTGGGACCAACACCGGCGGCGGCTTCGTCGATCAGCATGGACGCGAATACCTGATCCGCAATCTCGGCCTCACCCGAAAGATTGAAGACCTGGCCGATACCGTCGTCGCGGTGCGCGGCGCTCAGCAGATCTTCCTCAAGCAGGTGGCCGCCGTCGATTTCGCGCCGCGCGTCAAGCGCGGCGAGGCCGGATACAACGGCAAACCGGCGGTGATCATCAGCGTTCAGAAACAGCCGGAGGTGGATACGGTCGGCCTGACCCGCCGCGTCGAGGCCGCCCTGCAAGAGATGCAGCGCACGCTCCCCGGCGGGCTCTCCGCAACCAACATTCAGTTTCGACAGGCGACCTTCATCGAGACATCGATCCAGAACGTCAAGCGGGTGCTGCTGGAAGCAGCCGTCGTCGTGGCCATCGTGCTGTTCATTTTCCTGATGAATGCCCGCGCCACACTGGTGTCGCTCGCGGCGATTCCGATTTCCATTCTGGTGACCGTGCTGGTCTTCGATGCGATGGGCCTTACCATCAACACCATGACCCTCGGCGGGCTCGCCATTGCCATCGGCGAACTCGTCGATGACGCCGTCGTCGATGTTGAAAACATCCTGCGCCGCCTTAAGGAGAACGCCGCAATCGGCGCGCCACGGCCGGTCCTGGAGGTGATCGCCGCCGCAAGCCAGGAGGTCCGTTCCGGCATCGTCTATGCCACCGCCATCATCGTTCTCGTGTTCGTGCCGCTGTTCGCGCTTCCCGGCATCGAGGGGAGATTGTTCGCACCGCTTGGCATCGCCTATGTCGTCTCGATCCTTGCCTCGCTTGCCGTGTCGGTAACCGTAACGCCGGTCCTTGCCTATTATTTTCTCGCCGGCCGGTCGCCTCGGCGCGCCCACGACAGTTTTGCCGTGCGTCATCTCAAGCGTGGCATGACGGCGGCCCTCCATTGGTCCTTCGATCACCGCGCGCTGGTCTTCAGCTCGGCCGTGGTGGCGGTCATAGTCGCCATCGTTGCCGCGGTGCTATTGCCACGCGCCTTCCTGCCGCCGTTCAATGAAGGCACGCTCGTGCTATCGCTTCAGTACAATCCGGGCATTTCGCTTGCGGAATCGCACCGACTCGGGCTGCTCGCCGAACGGCTGTTGGCCGAGGTGCCGGAAGTCAAATCGGTCGGCCGCCGCACCGGTCGCGCCGAACTCGACGAACACGCCGAAGGCGTGCACTCCAGCGAGATCGACGTGGACTTAGTCCGCTCAACGCGCAACAAGGCCACGGTCGAAGCAGACATCCGCGAGCGGCTTGCGGTGCTCCCCGCCGCGGTGGCTGTCGGCCAGCCGATCAGCCATCGGCTCGACCATCTGCAATCGGGGGTGCGTGCGCAGATCGCCGTCAAGATATTCGGCGAAGACCTCGCCACCTTGCGCAGCTTGGCCGAGACGCTGCGCCAATCCTTCGCCGCCGTCCCAGGCGTGGTCGATCTTCAGGTCGAGAAGCAGGTGCTCATCCCGCAACTGCGCATCGATGTCGATTACCAGCGTGCGGCCCTCTATGGCCTCACGCCCGCTGCCGTGACGCAAGCTCTCGAAGGTCTCTCCAATGGCCGCCGGGTGTCGCAGATCGTCGATGGCAACCGGCGCTTCGACGTCGTGATGCGGCTATCCGATCAGGACCGTTCCACTACCGCCATTGGGGACCTGTTGATCACAAGCCCGACCGGCTTCGTTCCCTTGAGCTTGTTTGCCGACGTGTCGGAGACCGATGGACCGAACCAAATTCAGCGCGAGGGAGCCCGCCGGCGCATCCTGGTCTATGGCAATAGCGATGGACGGCACGACATGGCCGCCATCGCCGCCGACTTGCGGCGCATTTTGGCCGACGCCAAGCTACCGCAGGGCTACACGGTCAGCCTCGAAGGCGCCTTCCAGGCGCAGGAAGAGGCGGCGCTGCGCATCGGCGCCCTGACGCTTGTTTCCATCGCGGCGATCTTCATCGTGCTTTTCAGCCGCTACCGCTCGGTGGTGCTCGCTCTCATCATCATGGCGGGAATCCCGTTCGCCCTGATCGGCAGCGTGATCGGGCTGTACCTTGCGGGACAGCCCCTGTCGGTGGCCTCCATGGTCGGCTTCATCACCCTTGCCGGCATTTCCACGCGCAACGGCATCCTGAAGATATCTCACACCATCAATATCGCGCTCTTCGAGGGTGAGCGGTTTGGCCGCGCGCTGGTCATCCGCGGCAGCCTGGAACGGCTCGCGCCGGTACTGATGACCGCACTGTCGGCGGGACTTGCGCTGACGCCGCTGTTGTTCGGAGTCGATCTGCCGGGACGCGAAATCCTGCACCCGGTCGCCGTCACGATCTTCGGAGGGCTGTTGAGTGCGACCGCGCTCGACGCCGTCCTCACGCCGCTCCTCTTCCTCAATCTCGGCAGGAAGCCGCTCGAACGGCTGATGGCCGAACGTGCGAGCACGCTCGCGCCTGCCGAAGCCTTTTAGATCACCTCAACAGGAGACACCCCCATGCTGAAACTGGTGTTTGTCGGACTGGTCGCGGTTTTGATCGGCCTGTCATCCCCCGCCGGGGCCCAAACCAAGAAGGGCGCGAACGGAGGGATGGTGTTCAACTCGCAAGGACACCCGATCGAATTCGTGCTCAAGGGCCAGGAGCTGACCTTTTATCTGATCGACGACGACGGCACGCCGCTCGCAACCAAGGGTCTGAAGGGCCGGGCCGTCGTGCAGGATGGCGGCAAGACCGTCACCGTCGCGTTGCAGCCCGCAGCGCCGAACATGCTGGTCGGCAAGGCCGAAAGTCCGATCGGCGCCAAGGCACGCGTGGTGTTTTCCGCCAGTGTGCCGGGACACGCACTCACGGCACGCTACGTGACAGAATAACCTTTAACAGTATTCGCTTGTCATACGGTCGGTGTCCGCTGTGGACAAAAGCGGACATCACGGGTTTTCATTCGCCTCGGCGCGAAGGCCGGTTTGTAACTAGAGCCAACGCCGCACGCGCGAGCGGTAGCGGCGGTAAACGTCGTCGAACCTGCCCTCAAGATAAGCTTCCTCACGAGCCACCACTCCATGGCGGATAACAAGAGCGAAGAGCACCAATGCAGCTAGCAGCCAGAGGCTGTCGAATGCTAGGGCCAAACCGACGAGTCCAAGAAACATAGCGAGATAAATCGGGTTGCGCGTAAAGCGGTAGGGACCGCTGTCAACAATGGTCGTGGTTGGCATGTTGGTGGGCACATTCGAGCCAGCCTTGGTAATGGTGACGATTGCCCAGACAAACAGCGCAACCGCAACCACAATCACGGTGCTGCCGAGCCAAGCCGCTGGCACTACAACGGGCATGAACGGTAAAGGCATGAGCCAATTCAGTGCGAGCCCAGCAAGCACTGCGAGCATCCATGCAAACGGCGGCCGAACGACCACTTGGGCTGTGTCGGCCGCATCTGTCATGAGCGGGACTCCTTAGCGGACATGATTCGATCACCTCTCTGGCGCGGGCGAGCAACGACTGCGGGCGCTGGCTACTCAACAAAATATCCGATGGCGCGAACCCTTTTGCCCCAGTTCTCGACCTCGCTTCGGAAATAACTACTGGCCTCCGCCGGCGTGCCGCGCATCGGCTCGAAAGCGATGTTGCGCAACCGCTCCTGCACGCCGGGCTCGCCGAGCGTTTCGTTGATCGCGGCATTGAGTTTTGCGACCACTGCATCATCGGTCTTTGACGGCACCAAAAAACCCACCCAAGTCAGCGCAAGGTAATCGGGAAATCCGCCCTCCGCGTAGGTCGGCACTGAGGGCACGGCCGCGGCGCGGTCGCGGCTCGCCACCGCCAAGCCCTTCAGCTTGCCTTGATTGATGAGCTGGGAAGCGGTCGGCAGCGCGGAGGCGACGAGATCGACGTGGTTGCCCATCGCGGCCGCGACAGCCGGCGCGCCGCCGGCGAAGGGCACATGAACGGCTTTGATCTGAGCCAGCGTCTTGAAGAAGTATTCGGCCTGAATAAAAGACGGCGTCCCAACCCCGGCCGAGGAATAGCTGATGCCCTTGTCTTTCAAGGCGCGGAGAAATTCCTGCAAGTCCTTTGCCGGATTGCTCACGCTGCAGGCCAACACCTCTGGGAAGGACGCGGCGATGGCAACGGGCCGAAGGTCCTCGGTCGTGTAGCCCTTGTTCTTATAGAGCGTCTCGTTGATCGCGACGGCCGTGGTCGTGACCAGAACCGTGTAGCCATCGGCTGCTGCTGCGGCCACCTGCTTGGCTGCGAGATTGCCGCCGGCGCCGCCGCGGTTCTCTACCACGATGCTCACGCCGCCGAGCCGGGCGCTGAGCCTATCGACCAGAACGCGGGTGACGCTGTCGGCGCTTCCGGCCGGGGCGAAGGCAACGACGAGGGTGATCTGCTTTGCGGGATAGTCCTGCGCCGTGGCCGCCCGAGGTGCCATGACGAGCCACGCCTCGATCAGCACGAGAGCCGACAATAAGCAAGACCATCGCATATTCGCTCCCTCACACGTCGCGCGGCATCGTAGCGGCTCTAAGCCGATCTATTCAATCACCTCGTCGGCGCGCAAAAGCAATTCACGACTGATCGAGAGACCAAGCGTTTTGGCGGTTTTGAGATTAATGACGATCTCGAATCTCGCGGCTGTGATCGAGCCAATCGATGGAGAAGTCGGTCATGAGTAAATAGTTCATTGAGTCCGAACGTCCACCTCTGCCTGACCGACCTCCCCATACACGGCGAGCATTCTGGCGACGACCTTGTCCCAAACCCAGGTGTCGCGGACTTCCCGCGAGCCCGCAGCGGCAATGCGCCGTCGCAGCGCCGTATCCCTGACAAGTTCAAGAATTGCGTCGGCCTTATAATGGCATACGAGACAACCGAAACCTTGACCTGCAAAACTATGAAGAGAATCTCAGCAAATTAGAACAGTTCTGTTATCTGGAGAAGAATTTCAAAATGCCAGTCATGCAAGCAGTTGAGGAATTATTCGGTGCCGGGAAATAGCCGGCACCTAGCTGCCGCAAATGCTGTGCGAGTTACACCGGATCGTTCAGGCGATCTTCGGCCGCCGTCGCATCCAGCCGATGAGACCACCGAACACTGCGATCAGGCCGGGAAGACCTGCGCCGACAACGGGGCCGGGTACGGCAAGGGCAAGGCCAACGTCCACCGGTCCGGTGTTGCCAGTTTGACCGCTGAATACGTCGGCAACGAAGATGTTTATGGGGTTGAAAGCTGTCACGTCAGCAATCGTCGCATTAGCAATGCTGAAGACGAGGGTGCTGCTGATCCCAAGAGCGCCGTTCCCGCAGGTGGTGCAGCTGATCCCAAAACTGAAAGGCCCTGTACTGTCCCCGTTGAAGGTTCCGGTGTTTCCCTGCAACGTTTGTCCTGCAAACGTCTGAGTGACGCTAATGTCACCCACCGAAAACGCCAGTACCGTTGAATTTGAAGAGCTGGAAGTCCGCCAGCGACGTCTGCGCCCATGAAACGGTATTCGGTGGGCCATTCGCCAAATCCACTACGATTTGCACATTCGCCCCAACCTGGGTGACATCCACAGTGCCAAACGGTGCGGTACCACAGCCGCCCGTGCAATGGTCCGATGTCAGGTCGAATGTGACAGCGTGACCAGCCGTAGGTAGCGCAAGGCTTGACGCAAGCAAAGCGACCGCGCCAAGCAAAAGAGATATGGGCTTCACGCCTAACGCTCTACTGTTCATGACACGACTCCTTTGGCGGTACCTGCCACTTACCATCATGTCATATTAGTTAGGCAACTCCGTCAACCTATCTGGACAACTGGGGCCGACATCCCGAGCACCCGGGCGATGTCAACCTGTCTGATCGACCACCACCACCGGCAGCCGCGGCGAACTTTTGCCAAATTGGGTCCGGTGCGTACACCCACCACCCGCGTACTGGGGCGGGGGCGTCATTTTTTTATCTCTGCCCCACCCACCCTTCGCAAAAAATCTGCAAAAACCGAATCGATGCGATGTTATCGCCTTGTTGCGTGATGGGACTTTTTCGCGCAGCACCTTGCGGCGAAGTTCGGGTAATGACATCGATGCACAACGTCACAGATTTAGAGGAATTCCGGTGACTGTTCAAAATATTTTCGAGCCCAACGCAAGCTACCGATTTGTCAAAGAAAACATCTCGGTTCTGCTTCACACATGTGCCCGATTTAAGCACGATGCCATTCTAACAAACATCGATGTGCTCAGGTTATTCAAGGCGCAGAACCGATTTTTGGAAGCCATCGGCACCTATGACCGCGAGAGCCAAGGCTTTAGTACGTTAATGACCGCCGAGAAGTTTCCCAACCTCGATGAAGTTGAATTCTATAAGTTCTTGCCTCCCGCATCTCTAGGCTACTATCGCTCGGGATCATTTCAATTCGGCTCTGTGCAATTTTATCGAGATATCGAAAGCCAAAACGGCAAAGATCGGATGGAGGGCTTTGCGAACATCGTTTTCCAAAGCCCCAAGCACATGTGGGCCATGTCGTTGGCTTCAGGTTATAACTTTGGGGTATTTTGCGGCACTTCAAGCCTGACAATGCGCGATGAAATGTCGAGGCGGTTCGGGCCACATATCATCAGGATAAAAAATTTGCGGGCGTTCGCGGAAAAAGTGCAAGCCCTATTGGGCGGGCGACGATTTTACTTCAAACACGTGAGCTACAACGATCTCAAGATGTTTAGGACCAGAACGCTCAAAACCCTGAAACTGTCACAGGATGATCCGGCGGGAGACTTTGATGCAGATTTAGTGACGGATGCGGTATTCGGTCTCCTTTACAGGGATAGTTTTCTCCCAAGCCTTTTCATGAAACCAACTCGTTTTCGACATGCCCGCCGATGTACCCGCGCCGCACGTTCTGAGCTGACAAACCCCGCCTACCGCTTCAAGCGGATTGGATTGGAAGCTGGACCGCTGTCGCAATGGCTTTACAGCGCGCTTGCCGAAGCCGGGTTGCCGGTGATCTGTGTGGAGACGCGGCATATGCGGGCGGTGTTGAAGGCGCAGATCAACAAGACCGACCGCAACGATGCGCGTGGCATGGCCCAGATGATGCGGGTTGGGCTTTACCGCCCTGTGCATGTGAAGACGTTACGCAGCCAGAAGCCGCGGATGCTGCTGACGCATCGCAAGCTGCTGCAGTCCAAGGCGATCGCCATCGAGAATGATCTACGCGGTACTTTGCGTAACTTTGGCCTTAAGGCGACATGCCAGCGCATTCCTATACCAACGTCCAGTCCGGTCACCCCTGAGTGCAATAGATCAGCGATGCAAGCCGATCTACGATCCTCCCGTTCTCCTTGAGGTAGACCGTCACGGCGCGCACCCCCCATCCCCCCCCCAGCGCCGTGGCGGTCTTTCTTCAAAACCTTTCCCGAATTCGGTCAGTCAAATTCGGCGGATCGAAATATTTCCGCTCAGGTCGCGGACAGCGCGATAGATCGCGCCGAGGCCGCCCCTACTGACGGGCTCGCGCTCCGCTCCCGGCCGAGCTACTGTGCCGGAACGGCCTAAATCGGAGGACATGTCATGGCAAAATCCAAAGGGCACGATCCTATTTCGATGTCCGATTTTAAGGCTGGTGGCTTTCTTGTGGCTGAATTGAAGCGTGTCGAGATGGTAAAGGAAGTGCAAGAGCAGTTGCTCGACACGTTTCAGCAGTTCAGCCAACAGCAACTTGTTCGTGCGAAGCAGGAGATGGAGCTTGCTTCCGAGTTCGCCGAAAAGATAACAAGCGCACGTTTTTCTGTGCCTGATGTCATGAATGCTTACCAGAACTGGATTTCAAAGCGGGTGGCACTCTACGTGCAAGACGGCCGAAAGCTATTCGAAGACAGCCAGAAGGCCCTCAACACCACGATGAAGAAACTTTCAATTCCTAACACTTAGTTGCCAGCATCTCGTCGTGGCTGAGCGCGATCATGGGGCTGCGGCCTTGCGCTCGGCGGCTTCGCAGGCGGCAACCGGGTCGGGATGAAATTTCGAAACGCCAAGCAACTCCATTTTCTCCAGCAACGCGAACGCACTTTGAGCGCCGCAGCGGTGATCGCGGGTCAGGTCGTCTGTCATAACGTCGCACGGAGGAATCTGCCACGGCTTCAGATCGAGCGAGCGGCCTTGGCAAAGGCTCGCGCAGAACTCGGCGACCTGTTGCCAAGGGCGGCTGGCGAGAAAATGATCAATCTGCTCGGCGCGGCCCGGGTCTTTCGCGACCTCGATGCTCAATTTGAGCGCGGCTTTGTCAGTTGGCGTCATCGCGTCGCTCCAACTCCTGCTTGTCGTAATAGCTGATCGGACTCTGCTCCTGCTTCTCCGCGACCGTCTCGGATGGCGACCGGCCCGCCGGGTCGCCGCCGTCCGCGCCTTCGCCTTGCGTCTTGGTGTCAGGCAGCCTTCAAAGCCTTCTCAACATGGTCAATCAAGTGGTGGCAATCGATTGGCTTGATTAGGAAGGCAAGCGCTCCGGCCTTCATGGCTCGTATCCGCACGTTTTCATCGGAATAAGCGGTGATGAAAATGATGGAGATGCGATGGCCTCCGGCGATCAGCCGGTCTTGCAGATCAATGCCGCTCAATCCCGGCATTTGCATCGGTGATGAGACGGGATCAAGATTCCCGGCGTCGAGGCGTTGCAGCGCGGCGATCACGCGGGCCGGTCTTGTCGGTGGCAGTGTTGACCGTGTCCTTCATGCTGGCTGCTTGCGCTTGCGCGGCAGCTTGACGACGTTGGCCCCTTGCGCGGGGCGTCGGTCGATGGCGGTCATGAACGCACACCCCGAGGCTCGGACGGTCGGCGCGCGCTCAATGATCAGATTGGGTTGGCCAATGCGGGGAATAGCCCTGATGTGCCAAAGCGCGTCTTTAAGGCCGGTTGGCCAAATAAGTGCCTGAAATACGCGCTGATGCGCGTTCTCCATCGCTCGCCATGAATCAAACTCGTCAGCATCGGGAAAGAGCGAGAGTCACCCTTTCAGGGATTGGGTATAAGGCTGCATCAGCTCGGCGCGCGGCCGGCTCACGGTCTGCCGGCCGCGCTTGAACACCGCTAGCACCGGCGCGTTGGTCGCCACGGCTTCGGCCGGCGATTTGGCGTCGATCACCGTCACCTCGGCCTGGCTGCCGACCTTGATGCCGTAGTCCTTCGCGTTGATCAGCCGGGCCGACCGGTCGCTGATCATCGAAAACAATTCGGTCAGCCGATCCGGCTGCCCGACCTGGAGCACATTGGCGTGCATGTTGGCCATGCGGATGAGCGAGCAGTCGCCGAACGGCGTGAACGGGTTGAGGATATTGTTGGTCGAGATCGAGCAGTTGCAGCCCTGCTCGGCAAACAGGTTGGCATCGGTGATGCAGCGCGGCACGTCGTAATCCCTGTGCCGCGCCAGCACGAACAGATCGGTCGCCGGCAGCACGGTGACCGCCGCGCCGACGTCCGCAAGCCGCTTGGCGATGTCCTTCTGCTTGTCGGGCGGCAACGCCGCGACCTTGGTCATGTGACCCATCGCGACACGGCCGCCGTATTCATATTTCTCCGTCAAGTCGGCCACCAGCATGTTGTCCATCGCCGCCGGGTCGTGACCGGAGTCGATGTGCAGGTCGACGTGAATGTCGTACTCCCGCGCCAGTTCGAACACGCGGTTGATGTGAGCGGGATGGTCGGTGTCGTAGTTGGGCGCGCCGCCGATCGAGGTTGCGCCCATCTCAAGCGCCTGCACCAGCGCCTTGTCGGCTTCCGGCACCTTGGCGAGACCCTCCTGCGCAAAGGCGCAGATTTCCAGATCGACCGCCCAGGCATATTCCTTCTGCAGCATCTGCAACGCCTCGATGCACTTCGTGCCGACCGGCAGATCGATCTCGGCGTGGGTGCGGATGCGCGTGGTGCCCTGCTTGATGCAGTTCTCCAGCGTGATCTTGGCGCGGTTGTAGATGTCCTCGACCGTGAAGCCCGATTTCACCGCCGCCACGCGCTTCATGTGGTTCGGGTTGTCCCGTGAGGGCTCCGGCGTGCAGCGGTCGATGATGCGCGACTTGTCGAGATGGATATGGGTCTCGACCAGGCCGCCGCAGCACAGGCAGCCCTGCGCGTCATAGGACGGCGAGTCCGCGACAAGCTTCGGCTCGATCGCGGCGATTTTGCCCTTGGCGAAGCCGATATCGACGGCGCCGCCGTTGGCCGCTCCCGGCACGCGCGCGTTGCGGATCACGTAGTCGAGCATGAACGAGTCCCCTCACCTGCGGCGCCATTCGACCGCGTAATCGCGGCGGCGTCCAGATGGGGGACTACCGGCTTGCCGTCTCGTGGAAGAAATCGTGGATCTTGCGGGCGGTCTCTTCGTTGATGCCCGGCACCTGCGCCAGATCGTTGAGCGAAGCGCGCTCGATGGCCTTCAGGGTGCCGAAATGGTGCAGCAGCGCGCGTTTGCGCGTCGGGCCGATGCCGGGAATTTCCTGCAACCCGGCCTCGCGGATGTCCTTCTTGCGCCGGGTGCGGTGCGAGCCAATGGCGAACCGGTGCGCTTCGTCGCGCAACCGCTGAATGAAATAGAGCAGCGGATCGCGCGGCGGCAGTTTTACTGCCGGCTTGTCGGTCAGATAGAAAGTCTCGTTGCCGGCGTCGCGGTCCGGCCCCTTGGCAACCCCGATCATCGGCACATCGGTCACGCCGACCGCAGCCAGCGTCTCGCGCGCGGCATTGAGCTGACCCTGCCCGCCGTCGATCAGCACCAGATCGGGCCATGGCGAGTCGCTTTCGCCGTCGTCGCTCTCCGCCGGCGCAATACCGAGCAGCGCCGTGGCCACATCGGCTGCGACCGGCTCAGCCCGCGGCGTCTCGGCGATCAGCCGCTTGAAGCGGCGCTCCAGCACCTCGCGCATCATGCCGAAGTCGTCGCCAGGCGTAAGCTCCGCGGAGCGGATGTTGAACTTGCGATACTGGTTCTTCTGGAAGCCCGCCTGGCCGGCGACGATCATGGCGCCGACGGCGTTCGAGCCCTGGATGTGGCTGTTGTCGTAGACCTCGATCCGGCGCGGCACCCGCGGCAGCCCGAACGTGTCGGCCAGCGCCTTGAGCAGCCTCTGCTGCGACGAGGTGTCGGCGAGCTTGCGGCCGAGCGCCTCGCGCGCATTGACCAGCGCGTGCGCCACCAGCTCCTTCTTCTCGCCGCGCTGCGGCACCGAAACCTCGACCCGGCGGCCGGTCTTGGTGCTGAGCGCCTCGGCCAGCAATTCGCGCTCCGGAATGTCGTGGGACAGCAGGATGACGGAGGGACACGGCTTGTCGTCGTAGAACTGCGCCAGGAACGCGCCCAGCACCTCGCCCGGGCCGAGCGTCCGGTCGGCCTTGGGGAAATAGGCGCGATTGCCCCAGTTCTGCCCGGTGCGGAAGAAGAACACCTCGATGCCGCTGTAGCCGCCGTCCTGATGGATGGCGAACACGTCGGCCTCCTCGGTGCTGCGCGGATTGATGCCTTGCGTCGATTGCGTCGCCGACAGCGCGGCGAGACGGTCGCGGTAGATCGCGGCGCGCTCGAAATCGAGCGCGACGGAGGCCTTTTCCATTTCACCGGAAAGCTCGTCGCGCACCGCCTGGCTCTTGCCGGAGAGAAAGGCGTTGGCCTCGCGCACCAGCTCGGCATATTCGGCGAAATCGATCTCCTGGGTGCAGGGCGCCGAGCAGCGTTTGATCTGATGCAGGAGACACGGGCGCGTGCGGCTTTCGAAAAAGCCGTCCGAGCAGGAGCGCAGCAGGAACGCGCGCTGCAGCGCCGTGATGGTGCGGTTGACCGCCCACACCGAGGCGAACGGCCCGTAATAATTGCCCTGCCGCGAGCGCGCGCCGCGGTGCTTGAGGATCTGCGGCGCCCAATGGTCCGAGGTGATGATGATATAGGGAAACGACTTGTCGTCGCGCAACAGCACGTTGAAGCGCGGGCGCAGACGCTTGATCAGATTGGCTTCGAGAAGCAGCGCCTCGGTTTCGGTCGCGGTGGTGACAAACTCCACCGCCGCGGTCGCCGCAATCACCCGTTCGATCCGCGTGTCGTGCCCGGTCGGCCGCGTGTAGGACGTG
This sequence comes from uncultured Alphaproteobacteria bacterium, assembly GCA_963850885.1. Taxonomy (GTDB): domain Bacteria; phylum Pseudomonadota; class Alphaproteobacteria; order Rhizobiales; family Xanthobacteraceae; genus Z2-YC6860. The sequence goes on from CAWKOD010000003.1 coordinate 143,805, forward strand.
ATCCGCTTCTTGATGTTCTTCGCCTTGCCGACGTAGAGCACCTCGCCGGCCGCATCGAGCATGCGATAGACGCCGGGCGCCGACGGCGCGAGCTTGGCGTGGCGCAGCAGCGCCGCGCGGCCGGCCCCGATCGGGCCGGTCGCTTCGACAATGTCGAGCTCCGACTCTTCGCTGTCGGGCAGCGCCTGCTCCTCGTCGTCCTCGACGAGTTCGCTCGCCGGATCAATGTCTTTGTCGCGACCGGCCATGCCGGATCCCTGTGTTCGTCACTCGCGGCACGCATCCGCCGCATGGTAAATAATTCCCATCGCCGGCCTTCGCAAATATACGTTTCCTTAGTGTTACGCGCCCGTCATTGTTACCGATTCACAAACGCTTAAGGTAGAATTCGCAATAAATTCTCCACGACGGTACCGATCCCTTCGCCATTGCATTGGTGCTTCGGATCGGTGTGGAGATGACGATGCCAAGGACAGTGTTCGCAGCCGCGCTTGTTGCTCTCGCGCTGCTATCCGGCGCGGCGATCGCCGCCGACAATTTCCCCTACGGCATCCCCACGCGGGCCGGCGGATATATGTGGCAAGGCCCGTATGTCGGCGCCAACCTCGGCTATCAATGGAGCGGCATCACCAACAACCCCGCCAGTCCGAGCGGCATCGCCGGCGGTGTGCAGGCCGGTTACAACGTGCAGTACGGCCAGTTTGTGTTTGGCGGCGAAACCGATCTGCAAGTGACGGGCGCCGACGACACCTTTGCGCCGTGGAAGTTCTCCAATCCCTGGTTCGGGACGCTGCGCGCTCGCGCCGGCTTGGCGATGAGCAGCATGCTGTTCTACGGGACGGTCGGACTGGCCTATGGAACGCTGAACATGAAGAACACCCTGACCACTGTGTCGGAATCGCACACCAGCGCCGGCTGGGCCGGGGGCGTCGGCGTGGAAGCCGCGGTGACGGGGAACTGGACCGCCAGAGCCGAATACCTCTACGTCGATCTGAGCAGCAGTTCCTTCGTGCTCGACGGCACCAGTCACGGCATTCAGTCGAACTTGTTGCGCTTGGGCGTCAACTATCGCTTCTGATTCATCCGCACAAACAATATTCGTTCAGTCTTCCTTGACCATACTCATGGTAAAAATACAGTAAAATTGTGGACTGTTGGTAAAAATACCAGTAAAACCAAGCATCTCGCAGGCTAGATTTTATTAACAATACCAGTGTGTCTTTCGCGCACTAGACTCCTCATCTTCATTGAATACTTTGCGTCAACTTTGAAATTGGAGGAGTGAAGTGATGAAGCGTTTTGTTGTTGCAGGTCTTGGGTTTCTGGCGCTCGCCGCCATGCCGGCTTCGGCGGCGGATCTTCCGCGCGGCTCGACGTACAGGGCGCCGGCTTATGCGGCGCAGTACAACTGGACCGGTTTTTACCTGGGCATCAACGGCGGCGGCGGCTTTGGCGATTCCAACTGGAACGGCTTTGCCGTCAGCAACAGCCCGTCGGGCGGCATGATCGGCGGCACCGCCGGCTACAACTGGCAGGGCGCCGGCAGCCCGTGGGTGTTCGGCCTCGAAGGCGACATCGATTGGACCAACCTCAAGGACAGCACCGCCTGCGGCGCGTTGAACTGCCAGACCCGGAATAACTGGTTCGGCACCGTGCGCGGCCGCGTCGGCTACGCCTTCGATCGTTTCCTGCCGTACTTCACCGGCGGCCTCGCGCTCGGCGATATCGAAGCCAACCGCACCGGCTTCATCGGCTCGAAGGACACCAATGCCGGCTGGACCGTCGGCGCCGGCATCGAAGGCGTCATCGCCGGCAACTGGACCGCCAAGCTCGAGTATCTCTATGCCGACCTCGGTGACACGACCTGCAGCGCCGTGGCTTGCGGCGTCGCGACCAACGTCGACCTGAGCGTCAACGTGGTGCGCGGGGGCTTGAACTACCGCTTCTAATAAAAACAACGTAAGACAGACTTGAAGCCCCGCGCCTTCCGGTTCGGGGCTTCAATTTTTTCACGGCTTCGTCTTTCAGACGGGCGTTCAGCGACCAAGCCCGACCGCAAGATAGCACAGCGCCGCGATCAGCCCGGCCGCCGGAATGGTGATGATCCAGGCGTAGACGATCTCCTTGGCAACGCTCCAGCGCACCGCGGACAGCCGTTTTGCCGCGCCGACGCCGATGATGCATCCCGTGATGGTGTGCGTGGTCGAGACCGGAATGCCGAGCCGGTCGCGGCGAACAGCATGATCGAACCGCCGGTTTCCGCGCAGAAGCCCTGCATCGGCGTGAGCCGCGTGATCTTCGATCCCATCGTCTTCACGATCCGCCAGCCGCCGGCGAGCGTGCCAGCCGCCATCGCGAACTGGCAGGCAATGCACCACCCAGAATGGCACATGGAACTGCGTGCCCATGTAGCCCTGCGAATAGAGCAGCACCGCGATAATGCCCATGGTCTTCTGGGCGTCGTTGCCGCCGTGACCGAGCGCAGTAGAACGAGGCGGAGACGAATTGCGCGCGGCGGAAAAACCGGTCGACGCCGAACGGCGTAAACCGCAGGAAAGTCCAGGACACCATCAGCATCAGAGAACAGCGCGAGTCAGACATCCGGCATCGGGCGCAGCACGATGCCGGAGACGGTCTTGATGACGCCAGTCCCAGACCATGCCGCGGAGCCGGCCTTGGCCATGCCGGCGCCGACCAGCCCGCCGATCAGCGCATGCGAACTCGACGACGGGATGCCGTAATACCACGTTGGTCGATGATCTGCCAGACTGATCGCGCCCGTCAGCGCGCCGAAGATGACGCGGGCATCGATGATCGTCGGCTCGACGATGCCGCGGCCGACCGTCTCGGCGACATGCAGGCCGAACAACATGAAATGCAATGAAATTGAAGAATGCCGCCCAGGCGACGGCGTATTGCGGGCGCAGCACGCGCGTCGAAACGATGGTCGCGATCGAATTCGCGGCATCGTTCATGCCGTTGAGGAAGTCGAACGCCAGCGCGACGACGATCAGCGCCACCAGCAGCGGCAATGCGAGCCCGACGTCCATCGTGTTCCCGCGCGCCCTGCTACACGTGCTCGATGACGATGCCGTGCATCACGTTGGCGACGTCGTCGAAGCGATCGACAACCTTCTCCAGGTGGTCGTAAACCTCGTTGCCGACGAAGAAGTCGAGCCCGCTTCCACCGGAGACGCTGGCGCGGAAGAGGTCGTGCAGGCCCTTGTCGTGCATCTCGTCGGCCTTGCCTTCCAGCGCCGAAATCTGCGCGGTGAGGTCGCTGATGTGGCCGGCCTCGGGGCCGATCGATTTGAGCAGCGGAACGCCCTCCTGCACCAGCTCGGCGCATTTGACGATGGCATCCGCCATATCCCTCATCTCCGGCGTGAACGCGGTCACTTCGAACAGCCGGATCGACTTGGCGGTCTTCTGCATCTGGTCGATGGAATTGTCCATCGAGGTGATCAGGTCGCGGATGTTGCCGCGATCGAACGGCGTGATGAAGGTGCGCCGGACCGCGATCAACACCTCGCGCGTGACGTTGTCGGCGTCCTGTTCGCGGTCCATCACCGTCTGATAGTTGCGGGGGATGGCGTCGCCGCCTTCGAGCATGGCGCGGAGCGCCACGGCGCCCGCCACGACCGCATGCGAATGCTGCGCGAACAGGTCGAAGAAGCGCTCTTCCTTGGGCATCAGTGCGTGAAACCAACGCAACATGAGCGACCTCGCTTTTGCTGGGGCGTCGCAAACACGCGGGACAACGCTTGGGAACGAGACTTAGAGAATATCTTTTAGCCGCTCCGGCGGCCGGCACAGGCGGGTGCCTTTGCGCGTCCGCACCACCGGCCGCTCGATCAGGAGAGGATGCTTGGCCATGGCGGCGACCAGTTCCGCATCCGTCCATTTCGGCTTGCCGAGCCCCAAATCATCATAGGGAGAGCCGCGCCGGCGCAAGAGTTCGCGCGGCCCTATCCCCATCTCCTTGAGCGCGGCCCTGATTTCGGCAGCGCTGGGCGGATTCTTGAGGTATTCGACGATATTGGGCTCGATGCCCTTGGCGCGGATCGACGCCAAAACCTTGCGCGATGTCCCGCACTTGGGATTGTGCCAGATGGTAACCGTCATGCCGCGGAGCAGGCCTGCATCGATCAACGGCCGCCCGCAGCCGCGCAGCGCACGTAGACCATGTTGCCGTAGCGGTTGGCGGCGTCGGGATCGACGTAGCGCGTGACCAGCACCCGCCCGTCGAAGGACACGATTTCACGGTCCTGGGCGACGCCGGCATCGCCGTCCGGCCCGATGTAGTTCTTGCCGCTCGGGCTGCCCTTGAGCCGCAGTTCGCTCGGCTGGCGTTCGTCGGCCAGGTGCATCATGACGCCGCCGCCCGGCCCCTTGGCGATCACATAGGGGGTCTTGCAGAGGCCGCGCGCCGTGTTGATGGTCCGCGCCCGATCCGCTTCCTTTTGGTAGGACGTGAAACCCCAGCGGCCGACGAATTCCTCCGACGCATATTTGGAGGGCATCGCGCCGCCGCCGGACGGCGGCGGGGGCGGCGGCGTGTCGGAACTGCCGCCGCTGAAGCTCGGCATGTTGAAGCCGCTGCAACCGCCCAGCAGCAGGCCGGCGGCAAGAATGGTCAGCGTGGCAAGGCGGCGCGATTTCGGGTCATGACGCATACGAGTTCCTACTCTGCAACTGGGGCCCTGCGGCGGCGCAGCCGCCGGCGACTCGGTGCCCTGTCTAACAGCGGAAATTTAACCAGTTTCTAACCGTCCCAATTTGAAGCCTTCATTCTAGCCGGTCCGGGGCCCAAGGCCCAAAACCCATTAACCAAGCGCCCGTCTTGCTTAACGTCCGAAGGCGCGCGGCTTGACACTCCAGGCGCAACCCCCTATTTCCAGACCCGGCACTTGGCACTCGTTAACTATGAGTGCTAAGTGCTTATTATAACAAGGTTTTTTGATCCATCCCGCGCTCACGCGCCGACGAGGAAAGCATGGCCAAGCTCAAGTTCCGTCCCCTGCACGACCGGGTGGTCGTCAAGCGTATCGACGCCGAGGAGAAGTCCGCCGGCGGCATCATCATTCCCGACACCGCCAAGGAGAAACCCTCCCAGGGCGAGATCGTCGCCGTCGGCCCCGGTGGCCGCGACGAGAGCGGCAAGATCGTCCAGATGGGCGTGAAGGCGGGCGACCGCGTGCTGTTCGGCAAGTGGTCGGGCACCGAGGTGAAGCTCGATGGCGAGGATCTCCTGATCATGAAGGAATCCGACATCATGGGCGTGATCGCCTGAAGTCCAGCAACCGAAATTTTTCAGGAGTGAATTGAAATGGCTGCCAAAGACGTACGTTTCTCCGGCGACGCGCGCGACAGGATGCTGCGCGGCGTGGAGACGCTCGCCAACGCGGTGAAGGTCACGCTCGGCCCCAAGGGCCGCAACGTCGTGATCGACAAGTCGTTCGGCGCGCCTCGCATCACCAAGGACGGCGTCACCGTCGCCAAGGAGATCGAGCTCGAGGACAAGTTCGAGAACATGGGCGCGCAGATGGTGCGCGAAGTCGCCCAGAAGACCAACGACAACGCCGGTGACGGCACCACCACCGCGACCGTGCTCGCCGCAGCGATCGTCAAGGAAGGCGCCAAGTCGGTCGCCGCCGGCATGAACCCGATGGACCTCAAGCGCGGCATCGACATCGCCGTCACCGCGGTCCTCAAGGACATCGAGAAGCGCGCCAAGAAGGTCAGCTCGTCCGCCGAGGTCGCGCAGGTCGGCACCATCTCGTCCAACGGCGACAAGCAGATCGGCAAGATGATCGCCGACGCGATGCAGAAGGTCGGCAACGAGGGCGTCATCACGGTCGAAGAGGCCAAGTCGCTCGACACCGAGGTCGAGATCGTCGAGGGCATGCAGTTCGACCGCGGCTACATCTCGCCGTACTTCATCACCAACGCCGAGAAGATGATCGCCGAGCTCGAGGACGCCTACATCCTCCTGCACGAGAAGAAGCTGTCCGGCCTGCAATCGATGCTGCCGCTGCTCGAAGCGGTGGTGCAGACCGGCAAGCCGCTGGTCATCATCTCCGAGGACGTCGAGGGCGAGGCCATCGCCACGCTCGTCGTCAACAAGCTGCGCGGCGGTCTCAAGATCGCGGCGGTGAAGGCTCCGGGCTTCGGCGATCGCCGCAAGGCGATGCTCGAGGACATCGCGATCCTCACCGGCGGCCAGCTCATCTCGGAAGACCTCGGCATCAAGCTCGAGAGCGTCACGCTCGCGATGCTCGGCCGCGCCAAGAAGGTCGTGATCGAGAAGGAGAAGACCACGATCATCGACGGCGTCGGCAAGAAGAAGGACATCGAGGCCCGCGTCGCCCAGATCAAGGCGCAGATCGAGGAGACCACCTCGGACTACGACCGTGAGAAGCTCCAGGAGCGCCTGGCCAAGCTCGCGGGCGGCGTGGCCGTGATCAAGGTCGGCGGCGCCACCGAGGTCGAGGTGAAGGAGAAGAAGGACCGCGTCGAGGACGCGCTCAACGCCACCCGCGCTGCGGTGGAAGAGGGCATCGTCCCGGGCGGCGGCACCGCTCTGCTCCGCGCCAAGAAGGCGGTCGGCAAGCTCACCAGCGACAATGCCGACGTTCAGGCCGGCATCAACATCGTGCTCAAGGCCATCGAAGCGCCGGTCCGCCAGATCGCCGAGAACGCCGGTGTCGAGGGCTCGATCGTGGTCGGCAAGATCATGGAATTCGAAGTCCGAGACCTTCGGCTTCGATGCCGCGAACGAAGAGTACGTCGACCTCATCGAGAAGGGCATCGTCGACCCGGCCAAGGTCGTGCGGCGGGCGCTGCAGGACGCGGCTTCGGTCGCGGGCCTGCTGGTGACCACCGAGGCGATGGTCGCCGAAGTGCCGAAGGAGCCGGCGGCGCCGGCGATGCCGGGCGGCGGTGGAATGGGCGGCATGGGCGGCGGCATGGGCTTCTAAGCCCAGCCTCTGCGCAGCAAATCCGAAGGGCCCGGCCAAAAGCCGGGCCCTTTTTCTATGACCGTTTCGACGGCCGGGCGAGGCGCCAGGAACCAGATCACCCGGCGTTAACCCAAAAGCTCCTTCACCGCGCGGTCGGCCTGGTCGATGGCGTAGTGCACCCAGGCGTCGCCGCCGGCATCGGTGTTGGCGATCGCCACCGGACCGAAGGGCTGGCGGGCGAGCTTGAGCACCGTCTCCTCGTAGTCGTCCGGATCGTACAGCGAATTGGCCACGTAGCTGTAGCCGTGCGGCCAGCGGTTGACGGTGATCGCGGCGATGTCGCGCGCGCTGGAAAATCCGCCCGGCCCGAGCATGCGGTCGAGATCGTCGCGGATGCGCTCCTCGAAATCCGCGAAGGTCATCGCATAGAGCTTGCCCTGCCCGATGCGGAACTGGGCGCGCGCGTCGAGGCCCTGGTTCGGCGCGCCGGGCACGTGGACGAGATGCAGCAGCATCGGCTCGGACGGATCGCGCGGATGGCGGATGCCGCCGAGGCTGACCGGGAAATCGAGCGACACCTGATGATGGAAGCCCATCGGCGCCGAGATCGAACTGACCTTGAGGTTGGTGAAGGCCTGCCAGTTGCGGACCAGCACATTGGTGTAGCAGATCGGCGTCTTGACGTTCTTGGCAAGCGCCGCGCGCTGCGGCGCCGGCAGGTCCGGCGCGATGTGCGGGATCATCATGTGGAAGCAGGCCAGCACCGCATGGCGCGCCTCGACGCGATGCAGCGCGCCATCGCGGACATAGGCGACCTGCGCCTTGTCGCCGATCTCGGCCGACATGCACGCAGGTCGAATCGAGACGGATGCGGACCGGCTGACCGCCGCGGTCGAGCGCGCCGTAGTCGAACGCCGCCGGCACGACATCGTCCATGGTGTTGCCCGGCGCGGCGCCCGGAATGAGCGAGCGGACCAGGAGACGCGCGATCGAGGCGTTGCCGTCGGGGAAATGATAGATGTAGGGCTCCTTCCACGCCGCGTTGGTGTCGCCCGGGAGCTTCAGGCCGGCGAAGCCCGGATAGCCGAGATCGCGCGCATCGGCGGCCGGCACCGCGTCGCTGCCGAGCCCGAAGAAGCCGAGCGGGCGGCCCTGGAAGCAGTTCGCCACCTCCTCGCTGCAGCCGCAGATTTTGGTCAGATAGTCGCGATAGCTGGTGCGCTTCAGAAGCTCGCGTTTCTCGTCCGCCGACTTGCCGGCCAGCGGATCGGCCGCGCCGGAATAGAGCGCGACGATCTGCGCCTTGCTCGCCTCCGAAATCGGAAACGCCGACACGAACTCGGACAGCGGCTTGGCATTGCGCCGCGCGTTGCCTTCATCGCTGCCGGGGTCGCCGGTCACCAGCACGTCGCGGCCGAACGCCTCGCGGTTGAAGAACGTGCCGCGCGAGAGCCCCAGCGACGGATAGAGCCCGCGCTCGAAGGCGGTCTCGAACCGCGTGATGTCCACGCCGAGATCGCGCAACAGGCCCTTGGCGACGGGGCTGTAAAGCGAATTCGGCGATTGCAGCGACTGGCTGCCGCCATAGCCGATGATGCGGCGGCCATCGAGCGTGAACTCGTTCCGCTTGGCGTGGCCGCCGAAATCGTCGTGATTGTCGAGGATCAGGATGCGGGCGGACGGCCTGGCGCGCCGGTAGAACCACGCCGCCGAAAGCCCGCTGATGCCGCCGCCGACCACGACGAGGTCGTAGGTTTCGTCGATCGGCAGCGCCATCGATCGGAAAGCTGCGGCCCTTCGCGCGCCAGCGCATGCGCGATCTCGAACGAGCCGTCGTGCTGGCCGCGCAGCCCGGTCAGCGCCGGCGGGTAGCGTGCCGGCTGCGCCGCGAGCTGCGCCGCCGGCGTCAGGCCGGCGGCGATGGTCAGCGCCGCGCCGTTGAGGAAATCGCGCCGGGTGATCGACATCCCGAGATCTATCAGCCCGCGTCGGCGAGGCAATTCGGTAGCGGTTTTCCTCCGCGAGCGTCACTGACTTGCGGTGTAGGCGCGCCGCATCGGCTTGAGCACGACCAACGCCAGAATTCCCGGTCAGCGCGTCCATCGCGATGATGATGCGCAAACACCGGCAGCCAGCTTCCGGTCTGCTCGTGCAGCAGCGCGGCCAGCGGGCCGCCGAGCACCGAGCCGACGCCCTGCGCCATATAGAGGAAGCCGTAGTTGGTGGTCGCGTATTTGGAGCCGAAGGTGTCGGTCAGGGTCGAGGGGAACAGCGAGAAGATCTCGCCCCAGCCGAAGAACACGAGGCCGGAGAGGATCACGAAGCACGAGCGCGTTGTCGCGGAACAGCACCATCATGGTGACCGCGGCGGCCTCCATCAGGAAGGCGATCGCCATGGTGTTCTCGCGCCCGATGTGGTCCGACACCCAGCCGAAGAACGGCCGCGTCAGGCCGTTGGTCAGGCGGTCGACAGTGAGCGCCAGCGGCAACGCGGCGAGGCCGAACACCATGACATTGGCGACGCCGAAGTCCCGCGAGAACGCGGCGAATTGCGAGATGATCATCAGGCCGCCGGTCGACATCATCGTCATCATGACGAACATCAGCCAGAACACCCGGCTGCGCAGCATCTGCTTCGGCGTCGACGCTCGTCTTGCGACGCCATCGCCGGCGCGGCCGGCAGCACATCGCCCGGTCCCGGCATCCGCATCGCCAAGCGCCGCAGCCGCTCCGATGAGGCCGAGGATGATGCCGAACACCACCAGCGTGTGCTGATAGCCGGCGCTCTTCATCATGGTGTCGATCGGGAACGTCGTCAGCAATGGCGCCGAAGCCATAGCCCGCCGCGACCATGCCGGTCGCAAAGCCGCGCCGGTCCGGGAAACCAGCGCACCATCAGGCCGATGATGCCGATATAGACGATGCCGGTGCCGATGCCGCAGAACAGCCCGTAGGTCAGATAGAGGCCGGTCAGGCTGGTCACATAGGCGGACGAGATCCAGCCGAGCGCCGGACAGCAGGCAGCCGATGCGCGATCAGCAGCGCGCGCGCCGAAGCGATCGACCAGATAGCCCTGCAGCGGCGAAAGCCAGGTCTGCAGCACGATCAGGATCGAGAACGTGATCTGAATGGCCGGCAGCGTGGTGTGCAGGCCGTCCTGGAACGACTTGGTGAAAAGCGTCCAGACGTATTGCGGGCTGGAAATCGACATCATGGCGATCAGCCCGAGGACAAGCTGAATCCAGCGCGTGGATGTCTTGGATGTTGAACCGCTAACCGTCGTAGCCGTCATCGAATCCCCCTCGTTATACTGCCCTCAAATCAAGCAAACCGCGGGCCAAAGCCGCCCTGAGCATCGGAGCAACTTGCGGCGCGGCTGGCAATGAATTGCAACCGGATTGTGCACAATAATTCGGCACCCGTCTCGCGGGCGGTCACGAAACGTGGTGTCAGTTCGTCGGCACCCGAAACCGCAGCGTCTTCGGGCCGATCAGCCGCACGAAGTCGCCCTCGCGCCGCCAGTTGGTCACCGCGTTCAACGCCTCGATAAGCTCCGCATCGCCCCTCGCCCGCTCCGGCGGGCAGGCCGGTCGGTCGGCGGACCGGTCATCACCGTGATGGTGTCGCCGGCCACCACGACCTGACCGTCGACGCGGTTGCACCACATCTCCAGGGCGATCTTGCCGTCGGCGGCGATGTCCATGTTCGGGATGCGCTTGGAGCCCGGCATCGGCCGCGACGTCGAGGATGAGTTCGCCATCGAAGGGAAATTCGTTCGGCTGGGCGAGACTCGGAGCCAGTCGTCGCCGGCCATCACCACGCACAAAACCAGACACAACGCCGAATTGCCGACCGATCATCACGCTTCCCTTCCCAAGCAACCGACTTCCGCTAACCGAAGAAATGTTGATACGCCGCCGCAAGCTCGCCGGAGCCGAGGTTGTTGGCGGCAAGATAAGGCTGCATGCGCCTGACCCAGGCCTTCTGCGAGGCAATCACCTTGGCGAAGAACGGCTCCTTGGAGTGCTCCGCGATCACCTTGTCCCAGGCGGCAAGCTGCGCCCGAAGCACCGCTTCGCCGGTGCGGACGACATCGACGCCGCGCTTCCTGATCTCGTCGAGGTCCTTCGGATAGCGGGCATAGGCCATGCCAAGCTGGGTGGTCGACGCCGCCAATGCGGCGTGGCGCAGGATCGACTTGATCTCCGCCGGCAACGCGTCGTGCTTGGCCTTGTTGAATACGATCTCGAAGGCGCCCGCCGGCCTGTGGTGGCTGCCCATCATGTAGACTTTCGCCACCTCGGGGAGGCCGAGCTGCAGGTCGGAGCTCGGATTGTTCAACGCGGCCGCGTCGAGCAGACCGCGGTCCATGGCCTGCACGATCTCGCCGCTCGGGAAGAATGGTCACCGACGCGCCGAGCTCCCGGAACAGATCGGCCGCAAGCCCTTCCGCCCGGTAGCTGATGCCCTTGAGGTCGTCGACGCTCTTGATGTCCTTCTTGAACCAGCCGAGCGGCTGGGCCGGCATCGGAAAATAGAGCAGGCCGACGACATTGAGCTTGAGGATGTCGTTGACCAGTTCCCGGTACAGCGCCTCGCCGCCTCCCGCGTAGAACCACGCCAGCATGCCATGCGCATCCCAGCCGAACGGCGGCGGGCTGCCGAACAGCGAAGCGGCCTTGTGCTTGCGATACCAGATGTCGCAGACGCCGTGACCGCCATCGAGAATTCCGGCATGCACGGCATCCTGCATCTGGAACGCCGGCACGACCGAGCCGGCCGCGAGCACATCGAACTTCAGCCGCCCGCCGGTCATCTCTTCGACTTTCTTGGCGTAGTCGACGGCGAATTCGTGAAAAATGTCGCGCGACGGCCACGCCGACTGGAACCGCCAGACCGCCGTCTGCGCGCGCGACACCTGCGGCATCGCAACGACCGCGACGGCGCCGCGGCCAGCAACAGCCGGCGGCGCGGCAGCGTTGCTCCAGCGGTGATTCGGTTGGCCATACCTATCTATATCGCCAGTCCGCGGCGCAGGAAAAGCTGTCGCTGCATGCGCCATCGGCCGGCGCAGTTGCATGGCGGATCGTGCCGGTCAGCCGCCGTAGAGATAGTTCGGCAGCCAGAGCGTCATGCCGGGCCAGATGTACATGATGATCATGCACACGATGATGACCAGCATGTAGGGCATCATGCCGTGCGAAAATCTGGTTGAGCGTGACGTGCTTCGGCGCGACGCCCTTGAGATAGAACGCCGACATCGCGACCGGCGGCGACAGGAACGCCGCCTGCAGGTTGACGAACACCAGCGTGCCCCACAGCACCGGGTCGATGTTGAAGTGCTTCAGCAGCGGCAGGAAGATCGGCACGAAGATGACGATGATCTCGGTCCATTCCAGCGGCCAGCCGAGCACGAAGATGATCGCCTGCGACAGGATCATGAACTGAATGGGCGTCATGTTGAGCGACAGCACCCACTGCTCGACCAGCGCCTGCCCGCCGAGGATCGCGAACACGCCGGAGAACAGCGCCGAGCCGACGAACAGCCAGCACACCATGGCGGTGGTCTTCGCCGTCAGGAACACCGCTTCCTTGGTGCGCTTCCAGTCGAGCGTGCTGGCCTGAAACGCCAGCAGGAACGCGCCGGCCGCGCCGACGCCGGCGGACTCGGTCGCGGTCGTGATGCCGAACAGGATGACGGCGAGAACGACGACGGTGAGGATGCCGAGCGGCATGATCGACGAGGTCAGAAGCTTGATGACCTCGAGCCGGTCGGCGTCGAGCCGCGAGTAGTAGCGGATCTGCAGCAGCGCGCAGACCAGCGCGATGCCGCCGAACCACAGGTAGAAGGCTCGCGGCGGGCCCTGCTCGGCGGGCGTGGCCGGTCCGGTGTCCAGCCCCGGCGTGCCGAGTTGCTGCACGCCGGAGTAGGTCTCCAGCGCGCCGACCTGCTGGTGGATGACCACGTACCACCACACCAGCCAGAGCGTGCCGGCGACCAGGATGAACGGCACCAGCGCGGCGGCAAAGTTCTTGAGCAGCAGCCAGTAGGTGACGCGCCCCTTGCCGGTCTCGATCGCCAACGCCCGCGACGGCGAAACCAGCGCCGAAAGGAGCCCGACGAAGACGTTCTTGGAATAGGCCGCCTGGAACTTCCGCATCCAGTCCGGCACCGGCACCTTGGTCTGCTCTTCCGGCAGCGGCGGGGCGATCTTCGGATTAATCATCGCCCAGCCGATGATGTAGACGAGATAGAGGAACGACAGGAAGAAGCCGGGGAACATCGCCGCCGCGTAGAGCTTGACGACCGACTGCCCGGCCACCGCGGCGTAGACGATGATCATCACCGACGGCGGAATCAGGATGCCGAGCGTGCCGCCCGCCGTGATGACGCCGGAGGCGAGCTTCACGTCGTAGCCGGCCTTGAGCATCGGGTTGAAGGCGATGACGCCCATCAGCACCACCACCGCGCCGACGAGGCCCGAGGCGATGCCCCAGAACGTGCACACGATCAGCGTCGCGACCGCGAGCGAGGCCGGCACGCGCCGGAACGCGAGCTGGATCGAATAGAACATCTTGTCGACCAGCGCGCCGCGCTCCATCACGTAGCCCATCAAGCACGAACAGCGGGATGGATATCAGCACGTCGTTGGTCATCGCGCCGTAGGTGCGCTGGACCATCAGGTCGAAGACCTTGTTGTCGAGAAGGCGATGCGTCGGATCGTAGAACGCGATGTAGCCGAAGAACATGCCGAGGCCCATCAGCGTGAAGGCCGTCGGAAACCCCATCATGATCACGACCACGATGAGGCCGAGCATCAAGAGCCCGAGTGCGGGATCGCTCATGTGTTGAGGTCTCCGCCCATGCCGCGCTGGCGCGCGGTCTCGTCGATCTCCTGCGCGCGCTCGATGGCGATCTTGCGCGATTCCTCGTCGACGTATTCGCTGTGCGCGAGTTGCTCCTCGACCACGTCGATCTCGGCGACGTCCTTGAGCCGGCTCGGCCATTCGCCGGTCTTGAGGCAGACGACGCAGCGCACGATCTCGGCGATGCCCTGGAGCATCACCAACGCGCCGGCGACCGGGATCATCGCCTTGAACTGATAGACCGGCGGGCCGTTCGCGGTGACGTTCGAATGCTCGGCGATCGCGCCAGGAGTTCGCCGGCAAAGCACATAACCCGCAGTAGATCAGCGCGGCGATGCCGGGAATGAAGAAGACGATGTAGAGCACGAGGTCGAGCGCGGCCTGCGTCCGCGGCCGCATCGAGCTGTAGAGGAAGTCGCCGCGCACATGGGCGTTCTGCGCCAGCGTGTAGGCGCCGCAGAGCATGAACAGCGTGCCGTACAGCATGTTGTCGAGATCGAAGATCCAGGCCGTCGGGCGCATTCAGGATGTAGCGCTTGAAGACTTCGACGCAGACGACCGTCATCAGGAGGATGATCAGCCAGGCCGCGGCCTTGCCGACCCAGGTGCTGATGCCGTCGATGGTGTGCAGGAAGCTTTGGACGTTCATTCAATTGCCGCTGGCGAGTAGGAGTCAGGTAAGACAAAGCACCATCCGGTCGCCCGTCCGAATGGTGCTTTGCCAGTTCAGCGTGCCGTCAGATCGGCGACTTCGCGTTCGGCCCGAAGTAGTGGTCGAACGCCATCTTGCGGCTGACGACGTAGTCCTGCTCCCATCGCGTCGCCCGCTTGGCGAACGCAAGCTGCGACTCGATGATCTCCTTGAACAGCGGATTGGCCGCGACGTATTTCTTGGCGATCTCGTCGTAGAGCTCGAGCTGGCGCTTGCAGGATCGCGTCCGGCGTCTTGTAGAACCTGACCTTGTCCGTGGTCTGCAGCGTGATGTAGTCCTGCGAGTTGCGGTCGATCGCCTTCCACATCATGTCCTGCGAGGCCGCTTCGACGGCGTTCTCGATGATCGCCTGCATCTTCGGCGGCAGCGCGTCGAACTTGTCCTTGTTGAAGCTGATCTCGAGCTGCTCGGCGTTCTGGTGATAGCTCTGCAGCATGCAGATCTTGGAGACGTCGGCGAAGCCGAGCGCGCGGTCCGACGAGGCGTTGTTGAACTCGGCCGCGTCGAGCAGGCCGCGGTCGATCGCCGCGACGATTTCGCCGCCCGGCAGCGCGTTGACCGCGGCGCCCATGGCGGTGAACAGGTCAATCGAGATGCCGACGGTGCGGTACTTCAGGCCCTTGAAGTCGTCGACGCTTTGGATCGGCTTCTTGAACCAGCCGAGCGGCTGCGTGTAGAGCGGCGCATACGGGAACGACACGACGTTGGCGCCGATCGAGCGTAAAGATCTTCTCGAGCAGCTCCTTGCCGCCGCCGTACTTGTGCCAGGCGAGCAGCATGTTGGCGTCCATGCGCGTAGCCCGGGCCCGAGCCCCACAGCGCCAGCGCGGTGTTCTTGCCGTAGTGATAGACGAGCACGCCGTGGCCGCCGTCGAGCACGCCCTTCGACACCGCGTCGAGCAGCTGGAAGGCGGGCACCACGGCGCCGGCGGGCAGCACCTCGATCTTGAGGTCGCCGCCGGTCATGTCGTTGACCTTCTTGCCGAAGTCGAGCGCGTATTCGTGGAAGATGTCCTTCGACGGCCACGTGCTCTGGAAGCGCATGCTGATCGGGCCCTGCGCCTTGACGACGCTCGGGGCGGTCACGGCGGCGGCGGTGGTGGCGCCGGCCGCCAGCAGGAACTTGCGGCGGGTGGCGGTTTTGGAGTCTGATTTGCTTGCTCATGAGTCGTCCCCTCCCAGGGTCGATTTTGGGGCCGCGCTGACCGCAGCCCTGTTGCGATCTCACGTAACCTCCGGCGGCAGCGTCTTATTCCGCCGGATCGAAGCAATAGTTTTACCGGCTTGGTTGTGTTTCACAAGCCCGTGGGGCTCCCGCAAAGCCCCGATCCGGCCTATTTAGCATGAGATCGCCGGGCCGAATCGCCGCAGGGCCGGCTCACCGCGGCCCAAGTCTTGATCCGGCCCAAGACCTTGATCGTCTAGACCTAAGCTGAGACCGCCGCATCGTCTTCAGCTGCTCCATAGGAGAATATCTCGTGAAAGGCATTGCCTCGACGCTCGCCACCATCTGGCGGCTCGCCATCCCCTATTTCTATTCCGAGGACCGCCGGGCCGGGCGCATGCTGCTGGCCGCCGTGATCGCCATCGAGCTGTCGCTCGTCGCCATCAACGTGCTGCTGAACCAGTGGAACAACCGGTTCTACAACGCGCTGCAGGACCGCAACTGGGACGCCTTCGTCAGCGAGCTGCTGTTCTTCTGCGTGCTCGCCGGCTGCCTACATCGTGCTCGCGGTCTATCAGCTCTACCTCAACCAGTGGCTCCAGATCCGCTGGCGGCAATGGATGACCAAGGCCTATCTCGGCGACTGGCTCGACGGCGCCAACCACTATCGCATGCAGCTTCTCGGCGACGCCGCCGACAACCCCGACCAGCGCATCGCCGAGGACATCCAGATGTTCGTCGAGCGCACGCTCACCATCGGCATCGGGCTGCTCAGCGCGCTGGTGACGCTCGGCTCGTTCGTCGTCATCCTGTGGACGCTGTCGGCGGCGGCGCCGCTGCATCTGTTCGGCAGCCGAGTGGAACATCCCCGGCTATCTGGTCTGGGCGGCGCTGATCTATGCGGTGGTCGGCACCTACTTCACCCATCTGATCGGCTGGCCGCTGGTCGGGCTCAATTTCAACCAGCAGCGCTTCGAGGCCGACTTCCGCTTCAATCTCGTGCGCGTGCGCGAGAACTCCGAACAGATCGCGCTGCTCAAGGGCGAGCCCGCCGAGACCGAGCGGCTGCTCGACCGCTTCGGCCGCGTGGTGGCCAACTGGCTGCTGATCATGAAGCGCACCAAGCAGCTGACGTTCTTCACGGCGGGCTATTCGCAGGTCTCGATCGTGTTTCCCTATGTCGTGGTCAGCCCCGCCTATTTCGCCGGCAAGATGCAGCTCGGCGGGCTGATGCAGACCGCGTCCGCCTTCAACAGCGTGCAGAACGTCGCTGTCGTTCTTCATCAACGTCTATCGCTCGCTGGCGGAATGGCGGGCGGTGATCCAGCGGCTGGACGGGTTCGGCCTGGCGGTGGTGGCGGCGCGGGCGGCGGCGCATACACCGCCGGTGATCGAGGTCCAGGCCGGCGGCGACGGACGCGCGGTCGAGCTCGACGACGTCGCGGTGAGCCTGCCGACCGGCGCGCCGCTGGTCGCGGCCGACAACGTCAAGCTGCCGCGCGGCGAGCACGTGCTGGTCACCGGCCCGTCCGGCTCGGGCAAGTCGACGCTGTTCCGCGCCATCGCCGGCATCTGGCCGTTCGGCTCCGGCCGCGTCGTGGTGCCCAAGGACGCCCGGCTGATGATGCTGCCGCAGCGGCCGTATTTTCCGGTCGGCACGCTGGCCGCGGCGGTCACCTACCCGGCCGAGCCCGGCACCTACGACCGCGAGCGGCTCGCCGAGGCGATCAGCGCGGTCGGCCTGCCCGCGCTGGCGCAGCGGCTCGACGAGGAGGCGCACTGGAACCGCATGCTGTCGCTCGGCGAGCAGCAGCGCCTCGGCATCGCGCGCGCGATCCTGCAGGCGCCCGATTTCCTGTTCCTCGACGAGGCCACGGCGTCGCTCGACGAGCCGGCCGAGGCGGCGCTCTACCGGCTGCTGCAGGAGCGGCTGCCGGATGCGACCATCGTCTCGATCGGCCACCGCTCGACGCTCGCGGCGTTCCATCGCCGCCGGCTCGCGCTCGAGCGCGACGGCGACGGCTATCGCCTGCACGAGGCGGCGCTCAAGCCGGAATAAGGAATCACCACCAGCGCGTCGGCCAGGTGTCGCCCTTGTTGGGGCCGCGGGCGACCACGTTGTGCCAGCCG
>CAWKOD010000004.1:0-30978 GCA_963850885.1 uncultured Alphaproteobacteria bacterium
GCGGTCATAGCCAGCACGATGGCGCTGGCGAAGGCGGCCAGGTCGCCGGGCTTGCCGGTTCCGAAGGTCAAGCGCCGGTCGGTCGCGTAGCGCCGCGAATAGGTGTAGGCCAGCGCCGCGACCAGCAGCGCGCCGGCATGCGTGGACATGTGCAGCCCGTCGGCCACCAGCGCCACCGAGCCAAACCACAGGCCACCAGCGATCTCGGCCACCATCATCGCGGCGCAGATCGCGATGACGGCCCACGTTTTCCGCTCGTTTCGCTCGTGCGCTGCGCCAAGAAAAATGTGCGAGTGACGGTGATTCTCAATGGAATGAGAATGCATGGAGTAACTCCTGATGCTCGTCGAATTCGACAATAATCCGAAGGCCGGGGTTTCGATCTAGAGATACGGTTCGGCTGACGATAAATCGCCGTAAAACAGTGTTCAATCATCCCTCGGCTGGGGTCTCGATGTGCAAATAACACTGGGAGATCAACATGCAACAGCGATTGGACGCCATGAAGGTCAGCCCCGCCGCATTTAAGGCGATGGCGGGACTGCAAGCTTACGTCGATCAGAGCGGCCTCGAACGCTCGCTTCTCGAACTCGTCAAAATCCGGGTCTCGCAAATCAACGGCTGCGCCTATTGCCTCGTGATGCACACCGCGGATGCCCGCAAGCTCGGCGAGAACGACGAGCGGATGCACCTGCTGAATGCCTGGCGCGAAGCTCCAGTCTTCTCCGAGCGGGAACGCGCGGCGCTGGAGTGGATCGAGGCGTTGACGCTGATCACCGAGGGCCATGTTCCCGACGCCGTCTATCAGCAGGCGCGTAAGCACTTTTCAGAAAAGGAGTTGGTGGACCTGACGGCCGCGGCGGTTGCAATCAATAGTTGGAACCGGATTGCGATCGCGTTTCGCGCGACCCCTCAACTCAAGCTTGCCAAAGCCGCGGCATAACGCGATCAGCCGATCCGATTCAGTCCCTTGGCGTATTGCTGCGAGCGTTGGACGTAGATGTCGGCGCTACGCGCGATCATCGCGACGGCCTTCTCGTCGAGCGTGCGGATGGCGCGCGCCGGCGTCCCGACGATCAGCGAGTTGTCGGGGAAGGCCTTGCCTTCGGTGACCAGCGCGCCGGCGCCGACCAGCGAATTCTTGCCGATCTTCGAGCCGTTGAGCAGGATCGCGCCCATGCCGATCAGGCTGTTCTCGCCGACGATGCAGCCGTGCAGCATGACCTTGTGGCCGATCACGCAATTGGCGCCGATCACCATCGGAAATCCCGGATCGGTGTGCAGCGTGGCGTTGTCCTGGATCTGCGAACGCTCGCCGATCTCGATCCATTCGTTGTCGCCGCGCAGCACTGCGCCGAACCAGATGCTGGAATGGCTCATCATGCGGACGCGGCCGATCAGCACCGCGGTCTCGGCCACCCAGTAGTGGCCGTCGGCCGGAAACTCCGGCGCCTGTCCGTCGAGTTCATAAATCGGCATTGCGCTCCTCCAACAGGGAGCGACCTTGCCACGTTCGATGCTTGGAGAAAATGATGCTTGGAGAAAACTACGCGACCAGATGGCCGATGGCGTTAAGTGCCATCACCACGACGCTGCCGGACATCAGGCTCCAGAAGCCGGCGACGACGGCGGCGAGCGCGGCAAAGCCGAAGTTGCGGCCTTCGACGCGGCGGCCGCGAACGGTGTTGCGGACAATGATGAAGGGCGCGGCGAACACCAGGAACGGCACGGCGGCCAGCGCCCGGTTGCGTTCGGCCTCGTGCAGCAGCTTAAAGCTTGGCGGCTGCATGGTCAGGAGTTGATAGCCGCTGGACAACAGCCCGGCGACGGCAAAGCCGATGGCGAGCGCCAGGAGCGAACGCACTGAATCCGACCAGAACAATGCAAGCACGAGATCTTCCGGCGTCATCGCAAAGGGCCCCACGCATCACCAACGGCAGGATTTGTCACAGATCGGGGGGCGGCCCGCCAGCCTATCGTTAATTAAGGGTTAACGACTGCGGGGTCCCATAGGCACGGCTCGATTCGAGCAGGGAAAGCAGCGATGGCTTACGCAGGGACCATGGGGCGCAGACGGGGTCACAGCGGCGGCCTGCCCGGCCGCCTGGTCTGGATCGCACTGTGCCTGGTGGGGGCAGGTCTCGCTGGAGCGCCGGTCGCCTACATGCTGTGGCGAGCGCCGCAGGCGATCTCGCCCGACGCGCCCTCGCTGCCGATCACGATCGGCGGCATTGCATTCAACATCCCACCCGCGGCGATCCGCTTCAAGGTGCAGCGGCGCACAGGCGCACAGGCGCGCATCGACCTGAACTTCGTATGGCCCTCGCTGACGCCGCCCGATCTGACCATCAAGCCGCTGCCGACCGACAAGCCAGAGGTCACCGACCGGCTGTTCGTCACCATTGCCACCAGCGACACCACGCTGGCGGCGGCCGAACGGCTCAAGGCGATCTACCCGCGCTACGCCGACGCCGCTCCAATTGTCGGGGCCGATGGGCTCAGCCTGCAGGGCTTCCGTGAGGGCTCGCCGTACCAGGGCGAGGATTTGATCCTGGAGCCGTCGGCGCCGGAGCGCTTCCTGCTCCGCTGCACCCGCCAGGTCGCCTTGACCCCCGCCATGTGTCTGCACGAGCGCCGCATCGGCGGCGCCGACGTGACGGTGCGCTTTCCGCGCGCCTGGCTGGACGATTGGCGGAGTGTGGCGGACGGCATCGACCGGCTGATCGCGGGCTTCCGCCCGGCGCCGGCGCCGAGCTAATCGTCGACGACGACCGGCCCGCCTTCGAGATCGACGTCGAGGATCGGCAACTCGAAAATATAGGACCGGCGGCCCTTTTCGTTTTCGGCAAACAGCACGCCGAGGAATTCGTCGCCGATATAGGCTTCCACGGAATCCGTCTTCTTCGGCCGCATCACGACGCGGATATTCTCGTTGTCGAACTTGCCGCGCAGGTAGGCGGTCAGCGCCGGCAGCGGCTGAAAGCTCGGATCGCTGCTGACCTGGATGACCATGCGGAAATTGAAGGACCGGTCGCCGTCCTCGTCATCGACGGTCAATTCGCCGAGATCATCCTCACCGACGAAAACCTCGGCGACGTCGCCTTTCTTCGGCACCACGCGAATGTTCGGATTGCCGAACAGCTTGCTGAGATAAGCGTCGAGCTTTTTGACTTCCACAACGTCCACTGGATTCTCTCCGCTTCATCCCGGAAGCCTCGGATACCAAACAGCGCAACGATTATCCAGGGAACATGTGATCCATGGTGCGCGACGGCTCCTGGCACGGGGAGTCGCCGACGATCTTCGCCGGCACGCCAGCGACGGTCACGTTGTTCGGCACCTCCTTGAGTACCACCGAGCCCGCCGCGATGCGGGCGCAACGGCCGACCATAATGTTGCCGATAATGCTGGCGCTCGCGCCGATCAGCACGCCGTCGCCGATCTTCGGATGGCGGTCGCCGTGATCCTTGCCGGTGCCCCCGAGCGTCACGCCGTGCAGCATCGACACATTGTCGCCGATCGTCGCGGTCTCGCCAACGACGAGGCCGGTGGCGTGGTCGAGGAAGATGCCGCGGCCGACCTTGGCCGCCGGATGGATGTCGCACTGAAACACCGCCGACGAACGGCTCTGCAGGTAGTAGGCAAAGTCCTTGCGCCCTCTGTTCCAGAGCCAGTGCGCAAGCCTATGCGTCTGAATGGCGTGGAAGCCCTTGTAGTAGAGCACCGGCTCGATGAAGCGGTCGGTCGCCGGATCGCGGTCGAACACCGCGACGATGTCGGCGCGGAACGCCTCGCCCATCTGCGGCTGGTCCTCCAGCGCATCGGCATAGGCCTGCCGCATCAGCTCCGCCTGGATGTCGGCATGGTCGAGCCGCTCGCTGACCCGATGCACCACCGCCGCCTCCAGCGTGTCGTGGTGCAGGATCGAGGAATAGATGAAGGTGCCGATCTCGGGCTCGCGGCGGACAACGTCCTCGGCCTCGGTGCGGATCTTGGCCCACACCGGATCGACCTTCTGGATGGCCGCCTGGGGCTTGGAGTGCTGCTGCGCCATGGATCGCCTCTCCCGCATTCGGCCTAGGTTTTAGCACAAGTAGGACGAAGGCCGCCAAACGCAACTTGCATGACGGAATCCTATCGAGATATCAGTTGAGTACACCCTATTTCTCATCTTTTAAAAGAAATCCTTAAGGGCGCTTGCGAGCCACGCGCTTACGCAATCGTCCGCAGGAATGCCTCGATGGCGTTAGCGAACTGGTCGTTGCGATCCCCGGCCACCATGTGGCGGGCGCCGCTGACATCGACATAGGTGGCGTGGGGCACGAGCTTGAGGAAATCCTTGGCGTGCTCCTCCTGCACCAGTTCCGAGGAGCCGCCGCGCACCAGCAGCGCCGGAATAGTGACGCTCTTCGCCGCCGCGACCAGCGCCCGCTCGACCTCGCGAGAACCGGCGCCGATGCGGCGGTTGCCTTCGAGGAAGCGCGGGTCCCAATGCCAGCGCCAGCGGCCGTCGGGGTGCAGGCGTAGATTTTTCTTCAACCCCTCGTGGGAGCGCGGGCGCGGCCGGTGCGGCAGATACGCCGCCACCGCATCCGCGGCCTCGGCGATCGAGTCGAAACCCTCCCGCGAGTTCGCTCGCATGAACGCCTGGATCTTGCTGACGCCCTCGATATCGACCCGCGGCGTGATGTCGACCAGCACCAGCGCGGAAAACATGGTGCCGTTTTTGGGCCTGCCGCCTTCGGCGAGCAGCGCCGCCATGCCGCCGAGCGACGCCCCAACCACCGCCGGCCGCACACCGCTTCGCTCAGCTAATGTGTCGGCCAACACGCGGGCGTCGGCAGCGAAATCACCGTACTGATAGGCGCCGTCCGCGACCCACTCGGAATCTCCGTGGCCGCGCTGATCGACCGCATAGGCGGTGCGGCCCAGCCGCGCGATCAGGTCGCCGGTCTTTTTCCAAGCGTGGCGGGTCTGGCCGCCGCCGTGCAACAGCAGCACCGGCGGCCCCGCTTCGCCGTACACGTCGCCGGCGAGCGTGTTGCTGTTCGCGCCCTTGAACATCGCCGCTGCCGGCGCGATCGGGCGCGTCATGTGTTCGCCGTCAGAAATTCGAGAACGCCGGCCTTGAACACCTTGTCGCCGACCGCAAGCATGTGGTCGCGGCCGGGGATCGGCAACGCCTTGGCATGCGGCAGAACGGCTGCGAGCTCCTCCGCCGAGCCGGCGATCGGGTCCTTGGTGCCGACCGCGATCAGCGTCGGCGTCTCGATCGACGCCGCCTGCTCGCGGGTGATCACCTGCCGCGAGCCGCGGATGCAGGCGGCGAGCGCGCGCCGGTCGGATTTGGTCTGGTCGGCGAAGGCGCGGAATGTACGGCCCTGCGGATCGCTGACATCGGCGAGCGACGGCGCCTCCACGGCCTCGGCGATGCTCTCGGGCAGGCCCACCCCGTCGATCAGATGCATGCCGAGCCCGCCCAACACCATCGATCGCAGGCGGGCGGGATGTTCGAGCGCCAGGAAGGCCGCGATCCGCGCGCCCATCGAATAGCCCATGACATCGGCCCGTTCGATCTGAAGATGATCGAGCAGCGCGTTCACGTCGGCGGCCATTTTCGTGGTGTGATAATCGGCCGGGTCATAAAGCTTGCTCGAACCGCCGTGGCCGCGGTTATCGAACGCGATGACGCGGCGGTCGGCACCCTGGAGCGTCGCGAACCAGCCGGGCTGCACCCAGTTCACTTCCTTCGAGGAAGCAAATCCGTGCACCAGCACGATCGGCTCGCCCTCCCCCTCGTCGAGGAAGGCGAGTTCCACGGAACCATAACGAAAAACCGGCATGCCAGAAAAGATAGAGACCAGGAGCGACGCGGGATCAAGCCCGCGCTTCCGCCGCCATGGCATAACGCGCGGCCCGGCGTTCCTTGCTGCGGGCGAGATGCCGGAAGGTCACGCGCTCGACGCCGGCTTTGGCCGAGGAGACGAAGCCGAACAGGGTGAGAATGGCGCCGAGCACCCAGGCCGCGAGATTGAACGAGGCGACCGAAAGTAGGATGGCGCCGCGGCCGAGCGTCTTGAGGATCGCCCGCGTCTTGCTGCCCTTCTTCTCGGCTAGCACCGCGATCCGAGACATCTCGCGCGGGCCCTCGGCGAGCTTGAGCCCATCGAGCGCGGCCTGGGTGCCGGCCTTGGTCTGTACGCGCCCAACGTCGCTGACGAGGCGGACAAGACCGTCTGCCTTCTCGACCTTGACCGCCTCGCGCGCCGCCCGCACCGCGACCGCAGGCTCGGTGACCGAGGCACCGGCGCGCTTCAGTGCCGACCAGTCGACCGCATCGCGAACCGAGCGGCCGATCCAGTCGGCCAGCCGTGTGCTCAACCGCCCGGCCTTACGCGCCGCCTTCACCGCCGTCAGCCCGAGCCGCGCCGGGGTCGCCGCGGCGACTGTGGCGTAAGTCCCGGCGGTGATCGCGATGCCTACAACGGAGAGACCCAGGATCAGCTGATCGTAGTTCTCGCCACGGACGTAGCGGCTGCCTTCGCGCGCCGCATCGCGGATATCGCCGAACACGAACAGATCGCCCAACGCCGTGCCGGCAAGCCCCGCCATGTCCTTCGGCTCGCCGGTGATCAGCCCGCTCGCGAAGCTGGCTGCGGCGGCGCTGGCGGAATTGGCCTGCTCGACAGCCGCCGCAACGCGCTGCTTGAGCTCCTGCGGCAGCGCAACGCCCTGATCGGCGGCGAGATCGACGAAGCTCTGGGCGAGGTCGGCGTCGGCGGCATCGAGCGCCGCCTGGATTTCATGCACCGCGACGGTGTCGTCGAACGCGCGCGCCAGCCCGCGGTCGGCGATCGCCATCGGATCCTGGGCGGCGTCGAGCAGCGACTGCGCCTCAAGCCCGAGCGGCACGCAGAACAGCGCCGCCAGCGCAAACAAGCCGGCGGCGAGCCATGCCAATCGGGGGTGCGAGCGAATCATTTCGACTCCTGCCTGAATCTGAGCGTTCCAGGGCGACGCGGGCAACGCTTTCAATTCAACGACGTTCCGGATCGGTGGGATTTGAACAATCGCGTTAAACGGATGACTAGGAAATCGGCGGATGGGCCGCTATGGTGCGGCGCGACATCAAACCGACATTCCAAAGCGAAATCATGGCCGACCACATCGTTCCGCACTTTCATAATGACCCGGGCGTTGCGGTGATCGAGATCGGCGCGCGCGAATTCATGTGCGTCGGCGCCAAGCCGCCGTTCGACCATCCCCATGTCTTTCTCGACATGGGCGGCGACCGGGAAATCATCTGCCCATACTGCTCGACGCTATACCGGCACGATCCGTCGCTCGACCCGCATGCCGCACGGCCAGAGGCCTGCGCCCTGACCGAAGCGGTCTGATCGCGCGAGCCGTGGCCGCTTCGCGCAATGTCATCGTCGCCGGCGCCGGCATCGGGGGACTGAGCGCCGCGCTGATGCTGGCGCAATCAGGCTTCCGCGTCACTCTGCTGGAGCAGGCCGGTCAGCTTTCGGAAGCCGGTGCCGGAATCCAGCTCTCGCCCAACGCCACCCGCATTCTGATCGCACTCGGCCTCGGCGAGCGGCTGCGCGCCGCCGTTTCCGTGCCGGAGGCGCTCGCCGTCAAGACCGCAAGCGGCAGCAGACTGGCGCGCGCGCGCCTCGGCGAAGAGGCGGAGCGCCGCTACAGCGCGCCCTACTGGTCGATCCATCGCGCCGACCTTCAGGCCGCGCTGCTGGACGCGGTACACGCCAATGCCGACATCGTGCTCCGCCTCGGCACGCGGTTCGAGGATTTCGTCGAGCACGCCAACGGGCTCAGCGTCGCCTGCCGCCGCGGCTCCGCCACCGCCGACGAACACGGCATCGCGCTCATTGGCGCCGACGGCCTGTGGTCCGGGCTGCGCACCCGGCTCGGACATCCGAAGCCGGAATTCCGCCAGCGCACCGCCTGGCGTGCGCTTATTCCCGCGGACAGCGTCGAGGAAGAATTTCGCGCCCCCGACGTGCAGCTGTGGCTCGGGCGGAACGCGCATGTCGTGCACTATCCGATAAAAAATGGACAGCTCATCAACATCGTCGCGATTGTCAACGACAGCTGGGCGGAGCCTGGCTGGGGCGCGGACGGTCAGCGCGACGAGCTGCTGGCGCATTACTCGCCGTGGAACTGGTGCCAGCCGGTCCGCGAATTCCTGGCGGTGCCGGAGCGCTGGCAGAAATGGGCGCTGTACGACCTGCCGCCGCTCAGCACATGGGCCACCGGTCCGGTGACGCTTCTCGGGGACGCCGCCCACCCGATGCTGCCGTTCCTCGCCCAAGGCGCCGCGATGGCGATCGAAGACGCGGCGATTCTGGCCGACCAGATGGCGCGCCTGCCCGACGATCCTGCGTCCGCGATACGGCGCTACGAGCGCGCGCGGCGCAAACGCACGGCGCGGGTGCAACGCGCCGCCGCCAGCAATGGGCGGGTCTATCACCTCACCGCGGGCGAGGCGTGGGCGCGCAACCTGTTTTTGCGGATCGCCGGCGGAAAGATGCTGCTGCGCCGCTACAATTGGCTTTATGATTGGCGGGCGCCGCCGCCGCGAAGCGTCGTGCATTCCAGCGCCCTGCCCCGCGGGCACGCCGGCGAAGACTAAGCAGAGAAAACGGTCCTCATGTTTCCGACCACCATCGCGGGCTCGCTGCCGAAACCATCCTGGCTCGCCGAGCCCGGCAAGCTGTGGCCGCAATGGCGGGTCGCCGGCGCCGATCTTGCTGCCGCGAAGCTCGACGCCACCTTGCTGGCGGTGAAGCTTCAGGAGGATGCCGGCGTCGACGTGGTCACCGACGGCGAACAGTCGCGCCAGCATTTCGTTCACGGCTTCCTGGAATTCGTCGACGGCATCGACTTCACCAACAAGGTCGAGATGGGCATCCGCAACGATCGCTACAAAGCGATGGTGCCGACCGTCACCGGCGCGCTCAAGCTCAAGGGCCGCGTCCACGGAGCGGAGGCGCGTCACGCCCGCGCCCACACCAAACGCAAGCTCAAGATCACCATGCCGGGGCCGATGACCATCATCGACACCATCGCCGACCGGCACTACGGCGACCGGGTAAAGATGGCGTTCGCCTTCGCCGACCTGCTCAATGCCGAGGCCCGCGCGCTCGAAGCCGACGGCGTCGACGTGATTCAGTTCGATGAGCCAGCGTTCAACGTCTACATGAAAGAGGTCGGGACCTGGGGCGTCGAGGCGCTGCACCGCGCCATCACTGGGCTCAAGTGCAGGACCGCCGTGCACATCTGCTACGGCTACGGCATCAAGGCCAACATCGACTGGAAGGCGACGCTCGGCGGCGAGTGGCGGCAGTACGAGGAGATTTTCCCGGCGCTGGCGGCGAGCAAGCTCACCGAAGTGTCGGTCGAGTGCATCCACTCCAAGGTGCCGCCGCATCTGCTGTCGCTGCTCAAGGGCAAAGACATTCAGATCGGCGTCATCGACGTGGCGAGCGACACCATCGAGACGCCGGAGGATGTCGCCGCCACCATCGAGACCGTGCTGAAGCACGTCGCCCCCGAGCGCGTCATTGCCGGAACCAATTGCGGCATGGCGCCGATGCGGCGCGACATCGCCATCGCCAAGCTCGATGCGCTCGGCCGTGGCGCCGCACTCGCCCGCCAACGATTCAGTTGATCAGAACACCGCGCGTCCGCTGGAGAATTTGCTGTCGACGGCGCATTGCTTGTCGGATTTGGCTTTGGCCAGTTCGGCAAGGTCACCGCGCCCTTGGGCATATTCGCCGCGATAAGCGATGGCGTTGACAAAATCGCCGCCGGCGCCTTGCGATGCTCGGCTCATCACTTGTTCCAGCTCGGTCTGCCGCGTTCGGATCCCTGTGATTTGCCGATCGATATCCTCGCAGGTGTACATGTCGTATTTTCCGGGTGACGTGAACCCGGCTACGGTACGCTCGCCGACCGACCCGCAGCCCGCGAGGCCCGCCGCCAACAGCGCAACCAGCGCAACGCTCCGCCAGTGGCGCGCACCGGCAATGCCGATTGGTGATGCTCTGCGCAGAGTGGAAGTCCTCCAAGCGGGGCCGATGCTCCGCAATATCGTACAAAAGTAAAAAATCCAGGCCGAAATCAGGCCCGGCCGAATTCCGGCATTTGGCGTTTAATCTTGCGTATTTCCCTGCGAGACGGGAGCATGCGGCGTCCGCCCCAGACCCAGCTCGCTCGAACCAAGCTCCCGGAGACCGACGATGACCGCGATGCCCGACGCCCAGCTCTGCCACATTGGCCTCTATGCCTTCGACCTGGAACAGATGGTCGACTTCTACTCGCGCATCTTCGGACTCGTGGTGACCGACCGCGGTCATTCCGGGCGCGGCTTCGAAATCGCGTTTCTCAGTCGCGACCCGATCGAGCATCACCAGATCGCCATCGCCTCGGGCCGGCCCAAGGACGCAATTCACTCTACCATCAACCAGATCTCGTTCCGGGTGCCGGGCCTGGAGGAGCTGCGTCAGTACTATCCATGGCTGGTGAAGGAGCGGGTGCAAAAACTCGATCCGCGCAACCACGGCAACGCCTGGAGCATCTATTTCGCCGATCCCGAGGGCAATCGGGTCGAGCTGTATTGCTCCTCGCCCTGGCATGTCAGCCAGCCGTTCGGCGAGCCGCTCGATCTCACCGAGCCCGCCGAGGCGATCCGCGCCAAGACCGAGGCCATGGTCAAGCAGGATCCGACCTGCCAGCCGATGGATGCCTGGGTCGCGCAGATGAAAAAGAAGATGAGCGCGCAGACCATTCCGGCGTGAATACTCCGACATCGTTGATGTCTTCGAACCTGTACGAGCTCTGAGTTCGTCATGCCCGCGCTTGTCGCGGGCATCCACGCTTTCTCCGCGGCCAAGCAAGGCGTAGATGGCCGGGACAAGCCCGGCCATGACGTGGAGGGATTGGCAATCGAAACTAATGCGCCATCAGCACCGGCAGTCCGGCGTTCGCCAGGATGTGGCTCGTGGCGCCGCCGAAGATCATCTGCCGCAGCCGGCTCTGGGTGAAGGCGCCCTTGACCAGCAGGTCGCAGCCTTCCGCCTTGGCCGCCCGCAGGATCGCGTCGCCCGTGCTTTTGCCCTCGAGCCCCACCGTCATCGGCTTCGCTGCAATGCCGTTGCGCTGCAAATGCGTGAGCAATTGCTCGGCGGTCGGTCCCGGCACGCCCTGCCCGCCCGCAACCGTGAGCACGGTGACGCGCGCCGCCTCCTGCAGCAGCGGCATGGCGGCCGCCGTGGCGCGGGCCTGCTCGGTGCTGCAGTTCCAATGGATCATGACGTTGGTCGCGATGTCCTTCGGCGGCACCGGCGGCGACAACAGGATGGGCCGGCCGCTCTCGAACAGGCCGGATTCGATCGCGCGGTTGTGCAGCCCGATGGTGTTGGCGTCGGGCCGGCTCAGCACGGTGATGTCGAACACCCGCCCGTAGCTGCCGACGAAGCTCTCGCCCTCGGGCGCGTCCTCGAGCCAGCCGCAGGACAGCCCGCCGGTGGCGCCGCTCGAACGCGGCACGCCGCGCTGCTGCATGAACGAGTCAAACAGCTTGCGCGCCTGGGCCGCCTCCTCCTGGCTTTCCTGCCGGTACAATTCCAGCGGAATGCTGCCGGCCGGATCGACCGCGACGAACTCGCTGATGCCGAACCGCAGCGGGAAGCCTTCGATGTAGCTGCCGCGTTTTTTCGCCAACAGCAGCGCGGTTTCCAGCACCGCGCCCATGCCCTCGTGCGGCTCCATCGGAACCAGAATGGTCTTCATGCTCATGGCCCGCTCCCCATGATACTTCGTCGATGATTGTTGGCCGGCGGCATCCCCTTCCGCCGGCAGTCACGCAAACCAGGCAACCTCAAACGCCAACATAGCACCTTGGTGCCGACGGCCCTTAGTCTACGCGATTGAAAGGACGATAACACCCTGATTTTTCTATCGTTCTGCAAATTTTCTGCAACAATTCCTACACCAAAATCCTGCCGAACGAAGCTCCCAAAAGGCTGGTGCGGTGCGTCATCTTCTCCACCGCGCTGCGCGCTATTCTGCGCGCGTCGTGGTCCGAAAGTCACTGAGAAAGCGCGTCGGCAACAACGAATTGCTGGACGCGTTGTGTTTGGCCTGGTCGGCCATAAGCCATTGCAGCCGTTCGATCGCCGAAGACCTCGGGTTCGTTTCGCCAAAACGCGGTTTTGCCCTGGCGCCATCGGAGCCTGCACTTGGTCGAGTCCCACCCGGGTGGCGGAGATTGCTTCGTCGCGCTGCGCGCTCCTTCTTTCTGCCTCATCTTGAGGAGCATCGCGAAGCGATGCGTCTCGAAGGATGGGTCCCATGTTGCAGCCCATGCTTCGAGACGGCCGCTTCGCGGCCTCCTCAGCATGAGGTCTGAAAGAAGACTGAGCGTCGTTGCGAGCGAAGCGAAGCAATGGCAGCATCACTGACTTCGTTTACGACCCTTCAACGGCCTCTCTAAAACCTATCGGGAGGCGGAAGACCTCCTGATCCACAGTGCAGGTCAAGCGAAGCTGAATTCGCAATGGTGCCGACGCCCGGACTTCGAACCGGGACGGGACTTGCGTCCCTACGGATTTTAAGTCCGATGCGTCTACCAGTTCCGCCACGTCGGCCCGCCCTGCTTGTAACATCGCGCGCCGACGTGTCCCAAGCGCGCTTCAGCCTTTGCCGGTGCCGCCCCACACCTCATCCCAGATATTTCCGGCGGGATCGGTGACGCGGCCGTCCTTCTCGTAGAACTTGTTCGGCACCTGGAAGATCGCCAGCATCAGGCCGCCCTCCGGCGTCCAGGCGGAATGCCGGCTGCCGGGCTCGCGCCAGATGAACTCGCCCTTGTTGGCCTCGATGCCGGCCGCCGGGCCTTCCTTGTCGACCAGCCGGCCTTCCAGCACGTAGGTCTGCTCGATGTTGACGTGCTCGTGGTCCGGCAGCACCGCGCCCGGCGCAAAGCGCATCAGCGCGGTCATCAGGCCGGTCTTCGGGTCCATCATCAGCGTCTTGACCTCGCAGCCGGGAAACCGCGTCGGCTTCCACTCCATGTCGGCCGGCTTGACCAGGTGCGAGTGCTCGTCCGCCAGGGTCTGTTTCGGTGTGACGGCGTCCATGACGATCCTCCGTTTGCGGCGCTGGGATTCGAATTTCGTGGGCGCATGATAGCGGATTGTGGCGGCCAGCCGCCAGTGCACGGCCGGCTCAATTGGAGCCGCGCAATTGCCACGTCATCGCGGCGGGCGCGACCCGGCATCCAGAGAATCCAGAGTCGGGTGCTCCGACGTGGGCTCGGATGCCGCCTGCGGCATGACGCTGGACATCCGCGGCAAGGAGTTGAGCTCCGATCTCAATATAATCGAGCTTGATCCTGGCCTTTTCGATCACCGAGGCGAACTTCTGGCTCTCCGCCGCGACGAAGGCGCCGAATTGCTCGGGGCTCATTTTGCGCGGCACGATGCCCTGGGTGCTCAGCGTTTCCGCGATCTTCGGTTCGGCCAGACGCCTGGTGGCGATCTCGTTGTAGCGGTTCACCACCGCGGCCGGCGTGCCTGCGGTCGTGAACAGGCCGAACCAGTTCAGCAGCTCGTAGCCTTTGAGCTCCGGCGAGCCGTTCTGCAGCGGTTCGACGTCGGGCAGTTGCGGCATGCGATCCAGCGAGGTGACCGCGACGGCGCGGACCTTGTCCGCCTGCAAGCAGGCCTTGCGCGGCGGCGAGGCTGGTGAAGCTCATGGTGACGTCGCCGGTCGCGACCCCGGTCACCGACGGCGCCGCGCCCCGGTACGGCACGTGCAGCACGTGCGTTCCCGCCATGATGTTCATCAGCTCGCCGCAAAGCTGCTGCGGATTGCCGATGCCCGACGACGAGTACGACATCTTGCCTTCATTGGCCTTGATGTAGGCGATCAGCTCCCGCGGGGTGCGCACCGGCGTGGCCGCGCTCACGATCACCACGTTCGGCACGATGCCGATCAGCGTGATGGGAGCCAGATCCTTGAGCGGATCGTAGGACATCTTCTCCTTGTAGAGGTGCTGGCTGATCGCGATCTCGCCCGAGGTCGACACCAGCATCATGCGGCCGTCCGGCGCAGCCTTGGCGACGGCATTCGCCGCGATCATGCCGGCCGCGCCGACGCGGTTCTCGACGATCACCGGCTGGCCGAGCGCGTCCTTGAACGGATCGACCAGGAGCCGCGCCGAAATGTCGATGCCGCCGCCGGCGGGAAAGCCCGAAACCAGCCGGACCGTCTGGTCCTGCGCCAGTGGCCGGTCCGGCGAACAGCGCGGCTCCCGCGGTCGCACCGAAATGGCGTCGAGTGAGCATCCGTGCCTCCGCGAATTTATTGTTCGTGGAGCATGATCTTATCCGACCTTGCTTCGCCCGTCGAAGCGCATAGGCGCTAAGTGAAGGCGGCGCTGCGGCCATTCTCGACTGTCATCGCCCGCGAAGGCGGGGCATCCAGTACCCCCAGAGCTGCATCCAAAGGCACGGCTTCGCTCCGACCGCCCCTCTTGCGATTACTGGATGCCCCGCCTTCGCGGGGCATGACAGCCGAGAGGCTTACGTTAGCGCGTATGCGCCGAAGCCGAGCGGGCTTCGCGAAGGCGGGAAACCGGTTCCCACTTTTCGGGATCATGCTCTACGCCCCACCTTCGCGGATCGGCGGCTGGAACGCCAAGCCAGTGTCCCAGGGAAAATAGATCCAGGTGTCCTGCGAGACTTCGGTGACGAAGGTGTCGACCATCGGCCGGCCCATCGGCTTGGCATAAACCGTGGCGAAATGCGCGCCGGGCAACAGCTCGCGCACCACCTTGGCGGTCTTTCCGGTGTCGACGAGATCGTCGACGATCAGCACGCCCTTGCCGCCGAGCTTGATGATCGATTCCGTCACGCCCTTGAGCACCTGAAGGTCACCTTGCTTGGTATAGTCTCGATAGCTCTCGACGCAGACCGTCTCGATCAGGCGCACGTTCAACTCGCGGGCGACAATCGCTGCCGGAACGAGTCCGCCGCGGGTGATGGCGACGATCGCGGTGAAGGGTCCGGCCGCCGCCAGCCGCCACGCCAGCGCCCGCGCATCGCGGTGAAACTGATCCCACGACACCGGAAACGCCTTCGCCGGCAAGGCCTGCGGTTGCGGCTGCGGTTCCGCCATAAGTCCCCCGATGTTAAGCGGTCTGTCGCAAGCTGCCGCGCACCTGCGCCAGCATGTCCTCGACGGCGGTCTTGGCGGCGGCGAGCTTTTGCGCGTCGCGCGAGCGCACCACGATGTTGGTGTTCGGCCGGCCGTCGTCCTGGAACGGATAGCTGCCGATCATCACGTCGGGATGCGCCTTGGCGATCTCGCCGAGCGGGGTGCCGATGTCGCCCTCGCGGCAGTTCGCCTTGACGGTCTCCGACAGCATCTTGATGCCGGTCTTCAAGGTCGGCGCCACCTCGTCGAGCATCGCCTGCATGATGGTCGGCACGCCGGCCATCACATGCACGTTGCCGATGCGAAAGCCCGGCGCCGCCGACACCTTGTTGAGGATGAGATCGGCGCCCTTGGGAATGCGCGCCATGCGCAGCCGCGCCTCGTTCATGTCCTTCTCGGCGATCCGCGTCAGCAGCAGCGCGCGGGCGCGCGGGTCGACGTCGATCGTCACGCCGAACGCCTTGGCGACGCAATCGGCGGTGATGTCGTCGTGGGTCGGCCCGATGCCGCCGGTGGTGAACACATAGGTGTAGCGGTGGCGCAGCGCATCGAGCGCGGTGATGATCTCTTCCTCGATATCGGGCACCACGCGGACCTCGCGCATGTCGATGCCGATATTGGTCAGATACTCGGCGATATAGCCGATGTTCTTGTCCTTGGTGCGCCCGGACAGGATTTCGTCGCCGATCACCAGGATTGCGGCGGTGATGACGTCGCTTTTGGCGCCAGTCTTTTGGGCGCCAGTTGTATCGTTCATTGGCCTACTCCCGCAGGCTTCTGCTGTAGCGCGGAGGCCGCTTGGCCAGCGCTCAAGCCGACGGCCCGCCAAACCGCCACTTTTACGGGCTTTTCCGCCGCCGTTGCCGGGCCGTCATCGGCATCGCTATAACCGCAGTCGGGCGGAGGGGTTCAATGACCTATTGCTGCGGCATCCTGGTGCGCGACGGAATGGTGATGATCGCGGACACGCGAACCAACGCCGGGCTCGACAACATATCGACCTTCCGCAAGCTCAACATGTTCCGGCAGCCCGGCGAGCGGGTGATGGCGCTGGCGGCGTCGGGCAACCTGTCGATCAGCCAGTCGGTGGTCAGCATGCTCAACGAGGGCATCGAGAACCCGGAGGGCGGCGAGGCCGCCACCTTGATGAACGCGCCGACCATGTTCCAGGCGGCGCAGCGCATCGGCGACGCGATCCGCCGCGTCCACAAGATCGAAGGCCCGGCGCTCGACGCCTCCGACGTCAAGTTCGACGTCTCGTTCCTGTTCGGCGGCCAGATCAAGGGCGACAAGCTTCGCCTCTACATGATCTATTCCGCCGGCAATTTCATCGAATGCACCGTCGACACGCCCTACCTGCAGATCGGCGAGCACAAATACGGCAAGCCGATCCTCGACCGCGCCGTCCGCTACGGCATCGACATCTACGACGGGCTCAAGATCGCGCTGCTGTCGATGGATTCGACGCTGCGCTCGAACCTCGGCGTCGGCATGCCGATCGACATCGCGGTGGTGCGCCGCGACGTCTGCGACGCCGAACTGGTCTACCGGATCGAGCCGGGCGACCCCTATTTCCACGACCTGAGCGAGCGCTGGTCGGCGGCGCTGCGGGCCGCCCATATCGCCATTCCCCGCCCGCCCTACGTCACCCAGCGCTAATCCTGTCAGGCGCATTTACCATCGGTTAACGCCGCGATGGGAAATGCGGCGCGCCCTGCGCACGAATTCAGCCAAACCGCGATCCGCGAGCTATCCGCAAGCTGTCCGCAAGCCAATCGCAATTATTGCGGCATAACGTGCCGTGATCCACGAAGCCGTTCGCGGAGCAGATTGTGTCAGCGGTGCCATCCTCGCCGCCGCGTGGTGTGCGGGAACGATCCAAACCGACCGGATGGGACCGGACACGCCTCGGCGTGCTCGTGCCGCTTGGCGTCGTGGTCGCGGTTGCCATCGTCTGCATCGGCGTCGAGGCGCTGGCGCGCTGGCTGCATCCGACCCGCGGCTTCATCCCGCCGACCGAATTCATCCCGATCGCCGAGCACTCCGGCCTCATCATCGAACTCGGCGCCAAGGTGCTGCGGCGGGCCTGCCTCGACGGCTTGGCGTGGCCGGGGATCACGGTTTCGGTCAACGTTTCGCCGCTGCAGTTCCGCCGGCTCGACTTCGTCAACATGGTCGAGCGAATACTGGCGGAAACCGGATTCGACCCGAAACGGCTCGAACTCGAACTCACCGAGACGACGCTGCTCGGCAACGTCGAAAGCGCGGAAGCCGCAATGCTGCAGCTCAAAGCGCTCGGCGTGCGCTTTGCGCTCGACGATTTCGGCACCGGCTATTCGAGCCTGCTCTATCTGCGCCGCTTCCCGTTCGACAAACTCAAGGTCGATAAGAGCTTCGTGCACAGCATCGAGAAGGCGGCCGACGCCGCGGCGATCGTTCACGCCGTGGTCAGCCTCGGCCGCGGTCTCGGCATGAAGGTGACGGCGGAGGGCGTCGAGACCGCCGAGCAGCATCTGTTCCTGCGCGCCGCGGGCGTCCACTACATGCAGGGCTTCCGCTTCGGCCGGCCGGCCGAGCCGGCCGAAATCGCGGCCCGGATCGCCACGCCCGGCGTTTATCGCAGCCTCGCCGGCGACGCCAACGCCGCCCTCGCGGGCTGACACGCAACGTCGTCAGTCGATCTTGATATTCATCGCCGTGACGATCGGCTTCCAGCGCGTCAACTCGCTTTCGACATAGCGCGCGTATTGCGCCGGGCTCGACAGCGGCTCGAGCTCGAAGGTGCCGGAGATCAAAAGCTCCTGATACGACTTGTCGGCGCACAGCTTGAGGTTCGCCGCGGAGACCGCAGCGACAATCTGCTTCGGCACGCCGGCCGGCGCGAACACGCCGATGAAGTTCGGCGCAACCAGATCGGGGAAGCCCTGCTCCACCGCGGTCGGCAATTCGGGCGCCGCCGCCAGACGCTTGCCATGCGTCACCGCCAGCACCTTGAGCCTACCGGCGCGGTGATGCTCGGCCACGATGTTGGTCATCGCCGGAACGAGCGCGGGAATTTGCCCGGCCAGCAGATCGGTCAGCCCCGGCCCGGCGCCGCGATACGGCACATGGGGGAAGTCGGTGAGGCCGGTCCTGAGCTTGAACAGCTCGCCGGTGAGATGATTGAGCGAGCCGTGGCCGGCGGAGCCGTAGGACATCTTGCCCGGGTTGGCTTTGACATAGGCCACCAGCTCCTTGAGGTTGTTGGCCGACACCGATGGGTGAACCGCAATTGCGAAGGCCGTGACCGCGACCGGCGAGATCGGCTCCAGGTCCTTGAGCGGATCGAATGTCGGCTTGGTCTTGAGCAGCGCCTCGGTGATGTGGGTGGTGGCGCCGCCGAGGAGCAGCGTGTAGCCGTCCGGACGCGAACGTGCCGCCTGGGCCGCCCCGACGCCACCGCCGGCGCCGCCGATGTTCTCGATGATCACCGTTCCAAGGTGCGGCTTGATGCGGTCGGCCCACGGCCGCCCGACCGTGTCGAAGGCGCCGCCCGGCGGGAACGGCACGATCAGCCGCACCGGCCGGTCGGGATAGGCCGCCTGCGCGAAGGCGCGCCGCGGCAACGCCGGCGCGGCAAACGCTGCCATTCCCGCTTTAAGAAGGTCGCGTCGCTTCATCGGATCCCCCACCCAATGGCAACTCGCGGAAGTTGAAAGCAAACCCGGCGCGCGATCAAGGGCTCTGGAGGGCGTTGCAGCAAATGCCGCAGCCTCTAGGATGCCGCGACATTCATCGGAGGAAGCCATGGCGGAGCAGAAGGTCGCAATCGTGACGGGAGCCGGCACCGGCATCGGCAAGGCGGTGTCGCTGGCGCTCGCCAAGGACGGCTACGCCGTGGTGCTGGCCGGCCGCCGCGCCGACAAGCTCGACGAGACCAAGAAGGAAGCGGGCAACGCCAAGACGCTCGCGGTGCCGACCGACGTCAGCGATCCGGAATCGATCAAGGCGCTGTTCGCCCGGACCAAGCAGGAATACGGCCGGCTCGATCTGCTGTTCAACAACGCCGGCATCGGCGCGCCGGCCGTTCCGATGGAGGAGCTGCCGCTGGAGACCTGGAAGAAGGTGGTCGATACCAATCTCACCGGCATCTTCGTCTGCACCCAGGAGGCCATCAAGATCATGAAGGCGCAGACCCCGAAGGGCGGCCGCATCATCAACAACGGCTCGATCTCGGCGCACACGCCGCGGCCGCGCGCCGCCGCCTACACCGCGACCAAGCACGCGGTGACCGGCCTCACCAAGCAGACCGCGCTCGATTGCAGGAACGACATGATCCTGTGCAGCCAGATCGACATCGGCAACGCCGCGACCCCGCTGACCGACCGCATGGTGCAGGGCGCCGGCGTGCTGCAGCCCGACGGCAGCATGGCGATCGAGGCGCGCATGAGCGCCGACGACGTCGGCCGCGCCGTGGTCTATATCGCCAACCTGCCGCTCGACACCAACGTGCTGTTCATGACCGTGATGGCGAACGGCATGCCGTTCGTCGGGCGAGGCTAGGTCCTCGTGCATTCGCGCACGCTCGCGCTGACATGCGCCAGCGCCGCGTGAATTTGCGCAACAACCGCGGCGCCCTCGCCCACCGCCGCCGCCACCCGCTTGGTCGAGCCGGCGCGCACATCGCCGATCGCAAACACACCCGCCACACTGGTTTCCAGCGGCAGCGGCGCGCGGCCGATCGGCTGGTCGGTCGGCGCGAAGTCGCCGCCGGTCATGACGAAACCTTTGGGGTCCACCGCGACGCGCTTGGCGAGCCAGTCGCCGTTCGGCTCGGCGCCGATGAACAAGAACAGGTGCCGCAACGGATAGGTATGGAGGTTTCCGGAGTCGACGCCGCGGAATGTCGCCTTGCAGAGCGCACCGGTTTCATCGCCCTCGAGCGCAATGACCTCCGCGCCGGTGTAGAGCGTGACATTCGGCAGCGCCGCGATGCGATCGATCAGATAGCGCGACATCGTCGCTTCAAGCCCTTTGCCGCGCACGACGAGATGAATGTGCTTGACCTTGGGCGCCAGGAACACCACCGCCTGCCCGGCCGAGTTGCCGCCACCGACCAGCGCGATCTCCTCGCCTTCGCACAGTTTCGCTTCGACCGCCGACGCCCAATAGGACACGCCGGCGCCCTCGAAGCTCAAGAGGTTCGGGATGTTCGGCTGGCGATAGCGCGCGCCTGACGCCACCACGACGGTCCGCGCCCTGACGCTGCGTCCATCCGACAGTTCGAGCCGCAGCGGGTCGTGCGGCCGCCGCGCCGGCCCGCCGCAGTCGAGATGCGCCACCTGCAACGGGATCGCGACCTCGGCGCCGAACTTCAGCGCCTGGCTGAACGCACGTCCGGCCAGCGCGCCGCCGGAAATGCCGGTCGGAAAGCCGAGATAGTTCTCGATCCGCGCCGAGGCTCCCGCCTGCCCGCCGAAACCGCGCTGATCGAGCGCCAGCACGGACAGGCCCTCGGAGGCGGCATAGACCGCGGCCGCCAAGCCCCGCCGGTCCGGCGCCAACCACGATCACGTCGTGCAGGATGCTGGTATCGAGCTCCGGCGTGATGCCGAGACACACACCGGCCTCGACGTCGGTCGGCCGCTTCAGCACCGCGCCGTTCGGGCACACCATCACCGGAAGCTCGTCCGGCTGAATGCCCAGGCGCTCCACCACCGCGCGGCCTTCCGCGTCGGAGGCCGCATCGAGCACCGTCCAGGGATAGCCGTTGCGGGACAGGAAGTTCTGCAGGCGCCCGAGGTCGGCGGTGCCGGGAATGCCGATCAGCACCGAGCCCGCGCCGTCGGCCTGCAACAGTCCGACGCGGCGCAGGATGAAGGCGCGCATCAGGATTTCGCCGAGCTCGGCGGAGCCGACGATCAGCGCCCGGATGTGCGCGGCGTCGAACGGCAGCGCGGTGCAGCCTTCCGGCCCGGCGCGCCCTGAGGCGAGCGTGCCGCGGCCGGACAGCTCGCTCATCTCGCCGGTGAACTGGCCGACGCCCATGCGCGCGATCTCGGCCTCATTGCTGAGGCCGTCGCGCCGCACGATGACGATCTCGCCTTTCAGCACGAGCCATGCCGATGCGTGGCGTTCACCGACATTGAAGATGGTCTCGCCCTGTGCGAATGCACGCGCCGGACCGCTGGCGAAGCGCTTGGCGGTCTCCATCTGGCCGGCGTCAAAAACGGGGAACATCTGGTCGCGGCGGCTCTCGACAAGGCTCATGGTATTTCCCGAAATTTCGGCGGCGATCAGCCGACCGCCGAAACCGTGATGTGGGAGCCGGCACGGACTTTCGCCAGCGCCTTCACGTCGCCCAGCGCCTTGGCGAAAATATTGCATGGGCTGGCCAGCCGGCATTCGTCGCCCTTGGATATCGGCGTGCGGCCGAAGCCAATCGCAATCGCGGGCCCCTCCGGCCAATAGGCGATCTCGCCAGGAGTGACCACGGCGCGGGCATCGGCCTCGCGCTTCACCCGCACCGGCACGTCGAAATAGACCTCCTCGCCCCAGGTCAGCGCCTCGGCCTTGATCGGCAACGCCTTGGCGATGGCGTGGGCGGTCGGCGTGTCCAGTAATTCGGCATCCAACGTGAATGCGCCGAAATCGAAGCGGATACGCGGCATGATCTTTCCTCGGACGCTCCCTCTGGCCCGGTGTTCAGCGTATCATGGCCGGGGGTTCGGGATTCGGCACTCATGCAAAACCTGCAATCGGCCTTGGGCGTGATCGCGCTCATCGCCTTCGCCTGGGCGATCAGCGAGAACCGCCGCGCGGTGTCGCCCCGGCGCGTCGCCATCGGCCTTGCCATCACCCTGGTGCTGGCCGTGCTGTTCCTCAAGGTGCCGCCGATCACCGCGGCGCTGGGCTCGGCCAATCATGTGATCGACGCCATCGCCGCGGCGAGCCGCGCCGGCACCGCCTTCGTGTTCGGCTATATCGGCGGCGGGCCGCTGCCGTTCGAGCTGAAATTTCCCGGCAATGAATTCGTGCTGGCGTTCAACGCGCTGCCGATCGTGCTGCTGATGAGCGTGCTGACCACGCTGTTGTTCTACTGGGGCATCCTGCCGCCGATCGTGAAGGGCTTTGCTTATGTGCTCAACCGCACCATGGGGGTCGGCGGCGCGGTCGGGCTCTCCACCGCCGCCAATATCTTCGTCGGCCATGTCGAGGCGCCGCTGTTCATCCGGCCATATCTGGCGCAGCTGTCGCGGAGCGAGTTGTTCGTGGTGATGACCGGCGGCATGGCCGGGATTGCCGGCACCGTGCTGGTGCTCTACGCGCAGTTTCTGCGCAACGCCGTCCCCGACGCCGCCGGCCATCTCATCATCGCCTCGGTGCTGGGCGCCCCGGTCGCGGTGATGATCGGCCAGATCATGGTGCCGGACGAGCGCGACATCCGCACCAATTCGCTGGAGGTCACCGAGCCGGTCGCCGACAGCACGATGGACGCCATCGCCAAGGGCACGACCGCCGGCCTCGCGCTTCTGCTCAACATGATCGCCATGCTGATCGTGTTCGTTGCGCTCGTACATCTGGTCAATGCCGTGCTCGGCCTCCTGCCCGCGCTCGGCGGCGAGCCGGTCACGCTGCAACGCCTGCTCGGCCTCGTCATGGCGCCGGTGTGCTGGCTGATCGGCATTCCCTGGTCGCAGGCGCCGACCGCCGGCGCGCTGATGGGCATCAAGACCGTGCTGAATGAGTTGATCGCCTATCTGGAGATGGCGAAGCTGCCGGCCGACGCGCTCGACCCGCGCTCGCGGCTGATCATGCTCTACGCCATGTGCGGCTTCGCCAATTTCGGCAGCCTCGGCATCATGATCGGCGGCCTGACCGTGATGGCGCCCGACCGGCGGAGCGACGTCCTCTCGCTCGGCATGAAATCGATCGTGTCGGGGACGCTCTCGACCCTGCTGATGGGCGCGATCGTCGGATTGCTGAACTAGCAATCACTCAAAATCGGCGCAGCCACGTCATGCCGACTAGCCGTCAAGACTGCGTCCGCTCGCCATGGACCGGGCATCCACGCCTTTCATCGCGGCCAAGCAAGACGTGGATGGCCGGACAAGCCCGGCCATGACGGATAAACTCTGGCCATGGAACAATTCATCGATCAGCGATCCCCGCAACCCGCTTCCACCAAGGACGGCCCGCAAGTGAGCTGGCGGGATCTGCGCGAATGGATCGCGCTGCTGGAGCGCAACAGCGAGCTTCAGCGCATCGCCAAGCCGGTCGACGCCGACGAGGAGCTTGGCGCCATCACCTACATGGCGACGCGCAACGAGAACTCGGCGGCGCTGTTGTTCGAGAACATCTCCGGCGATCGCTCCGGCTCGTCCGTCCTCGCCAACATGCTGGGCTCGAGCAAGGAGCGCTACGCGCTCGCGGTCGGGCTCGATCCCGATCTCTCCATCGCCGAGATGATCGCGGAGTCGCGCACCATCATGAACCGGCGGATCGCGCCGGTT
Organism: uncultured Alphaproteobacteria bacterium; assembly: GCA_963850885.1. Taxonomy (GTDB): domain Bacteria; phylum Pseudomonadota; class Alphaproteobacteria; order Rhizobiales; family Xanthobacteraceae; genus Z2-YC6860. The sequence continues at coordinate 23,736 of CAWKOD010000004.1, forward strand.
CACATCCCGAAATCCAAGGCGCCGGTCAACGAGGTGGTGCTGACCGGCGACGACATCGACCTCACCACCTTCCCGGCACCGAAGTTCTGGCCGGGCGACGGCGGCCGCTACATCGGCACCGGCGACATCACGCTGACCGCCTCGCCCGACACCGGCCGCATCAACGTCGGCTGCTACCGGCAGATGCTGCACGGCCCGCGCCGCGTCGGGCTCTACTGCTCGCCCGGCAAGCACGGCGGGCTCGACCGCGAGGCGTGGTGGAAGCGGGGCAAACCCTGCGAGGTGGTCGCCGCCTATGGCGTCGATCCGGTGCTGTTCATGCTGGCGGCGCAGGTGTTCGGCTCCAAGGAATCCGAGTTCGACGTCGCCGGCGGCATGATGGGCCGCGGCATCGAATTGACCGAAGCCGAGTTCGTCAGCCTGCCGATCCCGGCACATGCCGAGCTTGTCATCGAAGGCGTGCTGCATGAAGGCGACGTGCTGCCGGAGGGCCCGCTCGGCGAGTTCACCGGCTATTACGGCCGCGAGCGTTCGCCGCAGCCGGTGATCGAGGTGAAGGCGCTGCATCACCGCAAATCGCCGATCCTCACCGCCGCGCTGATGGCGAAATATCCGTCCTGCGAGATCGGCGCCTATTACGCCATCATGCGCTCGGCGCGCATCCTCGACGATCTGGAGCGCATCGGCGTGCCGGGCGTGATCGGCGCCTACGCGCATCCGGCCGCGGCGTCGGGCTGGGGCATCGTCGTGGTGTCGATGCAGCAGCAATATGCCGGCCACGCCGCGCAGGTGCTGGCGCTCACCGCGCAATGTCCGGCCGCGGCCTACTACACCAAATGGATCATCGCGGTGGACGACGACGTCGATCCGACCGACTGGAACGAGGTGATGTGGGCGCTGTCGACGCGCTGCCATCCGTCGGAGGACATCGACATCCTGAAGAAGACCTGGTCGACCGGCCTCGATCCGAGCCAGTTCGAGATGGAGCGGCGGCCCTATGGCTCCAAGGCGCTGATCGACGCCTGCAAGCCGCACCGGCATCTGAAGAGCTTTCCGGCGACGACGCTGTTGCGCCGCGAGGTCTATGAGCGCGTGTCAGCGCGCTGGGCCGAGCTCGGATTCTCCGATCCGCCGCCGCGGCTGACGACGTTTCATAAGGACTAACAGCACCGGACCTCTCGCCTCGCTCAGAGCGAGGTGCAGGCCGCGGCCAACCTGCGGCGAAAATTACAAAATCAATTCAGCCGGAACTCGCCGTCGATCGCCTTGAGCTCGGCCGGCTTGATCAGCCGCGAGTGCGCGACCATCACCGAATGCAGCGGCCCTTCCAGCTTCTCGACCCAGAAGGCCAGGAAGCGCTGCAGCTCGGGAAATTTCGGGAACAGGTCGTAGTTCTGCCAGACGAAGGTCTGCAGCAGCCATTGATGGTCGGGGCGGCGGTAGAGGATTTGCGCGGTGGTCAGCCCGTAACCGCGAGCTGCCGTTTGAAGTCCTTCGAAGCCAGCGTTTGTCGAAGCCATGTCCGAATCTCCCAGTCCCGGTCCTTCCAGTCTGTTCTCTCGCCCGGACATGACAAGCCCAAAGTTTGAAATATGTTCCTATTTTCAAGGCATTAGCAGCATTGGGACAGGACTGCTGACAGCCTTAAGCTCGCCGATTTGCTGCTAGCAGTCGACCTCGATGAGTGCTAAAAAATCCCAGTCGCCCTCTTGATGGAGGGCATGGGCCGCCTAACTGCGGTCCTGAAGGGTGTCGCGGGGATAACTTGCCGACGCCCTTTCATCAAAAAAGATCAGTCCGATCAATCGTTTTATGGAGGATACCATGAAGTTCCGCCCGCTTCACGACCGCGTCGTCGTCAAGCGCATCGACGCCGAAGAGAAGTCCGCCGGCGGCATCATCATTCCCGACACCGCCCAGGAGAAGCCGTCCCAGGGTGAAGTCGTCGCCGTCGGCCCCGGTGGCCGCGACGAAGCCGGCAAGCTCATCCCGATCGACATCAAGGTCGGCGACCGCGTGCTGTTCGGCAAGTGGTCGGGCACCGAGGTCAAGATCGACGGCCAGGATCTCCTGATCATGAAGGAGTCCGACATCATGGGCGTCGTCGAAGAGACCGTGGCCAAGAAGAAGGCCGCTTAATCACCAACCCGCTCCTCGTCCTCAGGCCGCGTCCCTCCGGACGCGGCTTCGCAGGATGAGGCTTTCATCAACGGAGTGAATTGAAATGGCTGCCAAGGAAGTCAAATTCTCCGTCGACGCGCGCGACCAGATGCTGCGCGGCGTCGACATTCTCGCCAACGCCGTCAAGGTGACGCTCGGCCCGAAGGGCCGCAACGTCGTCCTCGACAAGTCGTTCGGCGCGCCTCGCATCACCAAGGACGGCGTCACCGTCGCCAAGGAGATCGAGCTCGAAGACAAGTTCGAGAACATGGGCGCCCAGATGGTGCGCGAAGTCGCCTCGAAGTCCTCGGACTTCGCCGGTGACGGCACCACCACCGCCACCGTGCTCGCCCAGGCGATCGTCAAGGAAGGCTCCAAGTCGGTTGCCGCCGGCATGAACCCGATGGATCTCAAGCGCGGCATCGACCTCGCGGTCGAGCACGTCGTCGCGGAGCTCAAGAAGAACTCCAAGAAGGTCACCTCGAACGAGGAGATCGCCCAGGTCGGCACCATCTCCGCCAACGGCGACGCCGAAATCGGCAAGTTCCTCGCCGACGCGATGAAGCAAGGTCGGCAACGAGGGCGTCATCACGGTCGAAGAGGCCAAGAGCCTCGAGACCGAGCTCGAAGTCGTCGAGGGCATGCAGTTCGACCGCGGCTACATCTCGCCGTACTTCGTCACCAACGCCGACAAGATGCGCGTCGACATGGAAGACGCCTACATCCTGATCTACGAAAAGAAGCTGTCGGGCCTCCAGGAGCTGCTGCCGCTGCTCGAGTCGGTGGTGCAGACCTCCAAGCCGCTCGTCATCATCGCCGAAGACGTGGAAGGCGAAGCTCTCGCCACCCTCGTCGTCAACAAGCTGCGCGGCGGCCTCAAGGTCGCGGCGGTGAAGGCTCCGGGCTTCGGCGATCGCCGCAAGGCCATGCTGCAGGACATCGCGGTCCTGACCGGCGGCCAGGCGATCATCGGAAGATCTCGGCATCAAGCTCGAGAACGTCACGCTCGCCATGCTCGGCCGCGCCAAGAAGGTGATGATCGACAAGGAAAACACCACGATCGTCAACGGCGCCGGCAAGAAGGCCGACATCGAAGGCCGCATCGCGCAGATCAAGGCGCAGATCGAGGAAACCACCTCGGACTACGACAAGGAGAAGCTGCAGGAGCGTCTGGCCAAGCTCGCGGGCGGCGTCGCGGTGATCCGCGTCGGCGGCGCGACCGAGGTCGAGGTGAAGGAGCGCAAGGATCGCGTCGATGACGCGATGCATGCGACCCGCGCCGCGGTCGAGGAAGGCATCCTGCCGGGCGGCGGTGTCGCCCTGCTCCGCGCCAGCGAAGGCCTGCGCAAGCTCCGCGCCGGCAACGACGACCAGAAGACCGGCATCGAGATCGTCCGCAAGGCGCTCTCCACTCCGGCGCGCCAGATCGCCCTCAACGCGGGCGAGGACGGCTCGATCATCGTCGGCAAGATCCTGGAGAAGGATCAGTACGGCTACGGCTTCGACGCGCAGAGCGGCGAATACGTCGACATGATGACGAAGGGCATCATCGACCCGACCAAGGTCGTGCGCGCCGCGCTGCAGAATGCAGCGTCGATCGCGGGCCTGCTCATCACCACCGAGGCGATGGTTGCCGAAGTGCCGAAGAAGGGCGGAGCCGGCGGCGGCATGCCGCAGATGCCGGGCGGCGGCGGGATGGACTTCTAAGTCCACGATCCGTCATCAAGAAATGCAAAGGCCCGGGAGAAATCCCGGGCCTTTGTTATTGTGGACATGTTTGGGCAGACCGAAAATGGAAACGACCACAAATGAGGGGTGCGCGTTCATCCGGCGTCACCAGTTCATCGTGGCCGCTTTTGGTGACGGAACTTGATACTCTCCGTCACCACTTGCGCGATTGTATGCCATAGCCATGTGACATGAGCATGACTCCCAAAAGCCATATCTACCTTGGGATCGGCGGCTGGACCTTCGCGCCGTGGCGCGGCGTGTTCTATCCGAAGGGCCTGCCGCATGCCAAGGAGCTCGCCTATGCCAGCGAGCGCCTGACCTCGATCGAGGTCAACGGCACGTTCTATCGCTCGCAGACGCCGGCGACTTTCCGCAAATGGGCGAGCGAAGTGCCGGACGGTTTCGTGTTCGCCATCAAGGGATCGCGCTTCGTCACCAACCGCCGCGTGCTCAAGGAAGCCGGCGAATCGATCGAGCGATTTCTCGATTCCGGCGTGACCGAGCTCGGCAACAAGCTCGGCCCTCTGCTCTGGCAGTTCGCGCCCTTCAAGAAATTCGACGAGGCCGATTTCGGCGGCTTTCTCGAACTGCTGCCCGGCACATTCAACGGCCGAAAGCTCCGCCATGTCGTCGAGGTTCGCCACGACAGCTTCAAGACGCCGGAGTTCATCGCGCTGCTGCGAAAATTCAAGATCGCCGTCGTGTACACCGACCACGAGACCTATCCCAACATCGCCGACATCACCGGCGATTTCGTCTATGCGCGGCTGCAGCGGGGCGAGGACACGATCCCGACCGCCTATCCGCCGAAGGAGATCGATGCGTGGGCCAAGCGGCTCCGCGCCTGGGCGGACGGGCAAAGAGCCGGCGGACCTGCCGAGCGTCGATGCCAAGCACAAGCCGAAGGCCGCGCCGCGCGACGTGTTTGCCTATGTGATTCACGAGGGCAAGGTGCGCGCGCCGGCGGCGGCGATGGCGCTGATCGAGCGATTGAAGGAGTGAGCCGTGCCGAAAGCGAAAGCCAAAGCCGAAGTCAAGCGAATCAAATCCGCCAAGCTCTTCACCATCGGCTACGAGAAGGCCAAGCCCGACGCGGTGATGGCCGAGCTCAAGCGCGCCAAGGTCAAGCTCCTGGTCGACACGCGCGCGGTGGCGGCCTCGCGCAAGCCCGGTTTCTCCAAGCGCCAGCTTGCCGCCACACTCGACGAGAACGGCATCGCCTATCTGCATCTGCAAAAGCTCGGCACGCCTGACGAAGGCCGCCAGGCCGCCCGCGCGGGCAAGCTCGACACGCTGTGGCGCATCTACGCCAAGCATCTCAAGACGCCGGAGGCGATCGAGGCGATGGACGAACTCATCGCGATCGTGAAGTCGGGCCAGGCGGTGTGCCTGCTCTGCTACGAGCGCGACAAGGATTGTTGCCACCGCACCCGCATCGCCGAGATCGTGCACGAACGCACCGGCGCGAGCGTCGTCGATCTCGCGCCGCCGCTGTTCTGAAGCTATTCGGCCGGCTGCGCCACCCGGGAATCGCGCTCGACGCCGTTGACCAGCAGCGCCACGCCGCCGTCCCGATCACGAAGCCGAGCGCGATCACGGCCGTGCCGAAGCACCAGGTCGAAACCGCCGCGGCTGTGCAGGAACGCGATCATGGTGATCGCCGCGCCCGAGATCAGATAGGTGATGAAGTAGCGCACCGCGTAGACGCGGCCCCGCCATTTGTCGGCGGTGTAGCGCGCGATGACGAAATCGTTGACCGTTACCTGGGCGTAGATGAACGCCATCGCGAAGGCGAGCGCGACGAGCAGCACGTAGCCGGTGGCATAGACCGCCCAGACCACGCCGATGAACTGCATCAGCCCGGTGAAGGCGAACACCAGATGCGCCGGATACTTCTCCAGGACGCGTCCGACGGTGAATTGCGCGATCGCGCCGCAGAGGAACACCCCCGTGGCGATGCTGCCGACGGCGACCAGCGAAATGCCGGAGCCGATCCGCTCGTCGATCACCTTGGGCAGCGCGATGGTGATGGTGTTGAACACAAGCCCGGCCGTCGTGCCGATCAGGAGGAACAGCCCGAACACCGCGATCATCACCCCCATGGCCAGCCGCACGTCCGGCGCCGCGCTGCGGCCGGCGGCCTGCTTGCGGTCGTCCGGCACCATCACGAAATAGGCGATCCCGGTCGCGACGCAGACCACGGCCGGCACGAGGAACGCGCCGCGCCAGCCGATCCACGCCGTCAGCGTCGCGGTGATGCCGGCGGCAAGCGACACGCCGATGTTGCCGCAGACGCCGTTGAAGGCGAGCGTGCGTCCGCGGTTGGTCGCGGCCGCGACCACGATCGCGGTGCCGACCGGATGATAGATCGAGGCGAACACGCCGAGCGCGAATAGCGAGATCGCCAGCGTGATGAAATTCGGCGACAGCGCCGCGGCGGCGCAGCTCAGGCCGCAGCCGATGTAGAACACCACCATCATGTAGCGGCGGCTCCAGCGGTCGGCGAGCCAGCCCGCCGGCAGCGAGAAGATGCCGAAGGCGAAGAACGACGCCGTGCCGAGCGCCAGCAGCTCGCCGTAGGGCCGGCCGTAGACCACCTCAAGGCCGATCACCACGGTCGGGAAAATCAGCATCACGTAATGATCGACCGCATGCGCGAAATTGTTGAAGCCGATCGTCAGCCGCCGGCGGGATTCGTCGTCGGATGAAAAAGCCGCGAGAAATGCCATGTCGGGACCCGGATTCCCTTCGATTTCGCGCCTGCATATAGCGTGTTTTCCGCCTAGCCACCCCTCCCGAATATGCAGTTCTGCGGAGACATTCCGCCGCTTCGACCGGTCGGGCCGGCGCGGGCTGGGCCATCGCGACCTGACGAACGCACGCGCCTACGCAAGCTCGCTCACACTAGTCGAGCGTGCGGCGAAAGCGCGTCACGGCGATCGTCATCGCGACCAGCATCAGGCCGGCCAGCGCCAGCGTGTCGTAGTGCAGATCGGCCAGCGTCGCGCCCTTCAGCATGATCGAGCGCACGATGCGGATGTAGTGGGTGAGCGGCAGCATTTGCGAACCACTGCGCCCAGACCGGCATGCCGAGAAACGGAAAACGAACCCCGACAGCAGCATGTTCGGCAGAAAGAACATCATCGCCATCTGGATGGCCTGGAGCTGGTTCTGCGCCAAAGTCGAGAATGTGTAGCCGACCGCAAGATTGGTCGCGATGAACAGCGTCGATAGCAGCGCTAGCAGCAGGAGATTGCCGAAGATCGGAACGTCAAAACAGCACCACGTCCAGCACCAACAATCAGCGCCGCTTGCAAGAACTCAATCAGCACATAGGGCACAATCTTGCCGA
>CAWKOD010000005.1:0-104318 GCA_963850885.1 uncultured Alphaproteobacteria bacterium
GCAAGCCATCGAGGAAAATCTTGGGCCCAAGGCGCTCGCCGCCATCAAGCGCGAGGGCGGCAGGCTCGGCAAAGACGCCAGGGCCGAGGTCGCCGGCCAAGGCGTGCCCACAGCCAAGATCAAGGTGATCGTCCGCGCCCACGTCCGCTACGCCGGCACCGACACACCGCTGGTGGTGGAAGCAGGCTCACTGGCCAAAATGAAATCGGCCTTCGAGAAGGCGCACAAGGCGCGGTTCGGCTTTATCGACCGGGCGAAGCAACTGGTGGTCGAGGCGGTATCGGTCGAAGCGGTCGGCGGCGGCGCCAAATTCCGCGAGCGCAAGCACAAGACCACGCGGACCAAGCTCCCCGCCCCGGTTCAGCGCACCCAATTCTTCTCGAACGGAAAATGGAACAAGGCCGCGGTCTACACCCGCGCGCAGCTTTCACCCGGCCACAAGGTCAAGGGCCCCGCCATCATCATCGAGCCGCACCAGACCATCGTGCTCGAAGACGGCTGGCGCGCCGAGATCACCGCCAAGAACCACCTCGTCCTCAAGCGCGTCGTCGCCCTGCAACGCACCAAGGCGGTCGGCACCAAGGCCGACCCGATCATGCTCGAGGTGTTCAACAACCTGTTCATGTCGATCGCCGAACAGATGGGCGTGTCGCTGCAGAACACCGCCTATTCGGTCAACATCAAGGAGCGGCTCGACTTCTCCTGCGCGGTGTTCTCGGCCGACGGCCTGCTGGTCGCCAACGCGCCGCACATGCCGGTGCATCTCGGCTCGATGGACCGCGCGGTCGAGACCATCATCCGCGAGAACAAGGGCAAGATCAGGCCGGGCGACTCCTACCTGATCAACGCGCCCTACAACGGCGGCACCCACATTCCCGATCTTACCGTCTGCACGCCGGTGTTCGACCGCGCCAAGAAGAAAATGCTGTTCTGGGTGGCGAGCCGCGGCCATCACGCCGACATCGGCGGCATCGCGCCGGGCTCGATGTCGCCCATTGCCACCTCGATCGAGGAGGAAGGCATCTACATCGACAACTTCAAGCTGGTCGATCGCGGCAAGTTCCGCGAAACGGCCCTCAACGACCTGCTCACCAAGGCAAAATATCCGGCGCGCAATCCGTTGCAGAACGTCAACGACCTCAAGGCGCAGATCGCCGCCAACGAAAAGGGCGTGCAGGAGCTGCACAAGATGGTCGCGCTGTTCGGATTGAACGTCGTTCACGCCTACATGAAGCACGTCCAGGACAACGCCGACGAAAGCGTCCGCCGCGTCATCGAACGGCTGCACGACAGCGAGTTCAGCTACGAGGCCGACCAGGGCAATGTCGTCAAGGTCAAGATCACCGTCGACAAGAAGAAGCGCGAGGCGACGGTCGATTTCACCGGCACCTCGCCGCAGCAGGGCACGAACTTCAACGCGCCCGAGCCGGTGACCCGCGCCGCCGTGCTTTACGTGTTCCGCGTCATGGTGGACGACGACATCCCGATGAACGCCGGCTGCCTGCGCCCGATCAACATCATCATCCCCGACAACTCGATGCTGCGGCCGCACTATCCGGCGGCGGTCGTCGCCGGCAACGTCGAGGTGTCGCAGATGGTCACCGACACCTTGCTCGGCGCGCTGGGCGCGATGGCCGGCGCGCAGGGCACCATGAACAACGTCAACTTCGGCAACGACAAGTATCAGTATTACGAGACGATCTGCTCAGGCTCGCCGGCCGGCCCGGGCTTCCCCGGCACCGACGCCGTGCACACGCACATGACCAACACCCGCCTCACCGATCCGGAAATCCTGGAATTCCGTTATCCGGTCGTGCTGGAGGACTTCCACATCCGCAAGGGCTCGGGCGGCAAGGGCCAATGGAACGCCGGCGACGGCATCCGCCGCACCATGCGGTTCCTGGAGAAGATGGAATACACCATCCTGTCCGGCCACCGCCGCATCCCGCCGTTCGGCATGGCCGGCGGCGAGGATGGCCAGATCGGCGAGAACTGGGTGCGCCGCAACGACGGCACGATGGACCGCCTCAAGGGCGCCGACGCCACCGTGGTCGATGCCGGCGAAGCCATCATCATCCAGACGCCGACCGCGGGCGGGTATGGCAAGCCTTAAGCAGGAGGAGTTCATGCACAAGCAAGTCATCAAGGCCGACGTTCCGGAGGCCGGCGCCACGTTCAATCACTGCGTCAAATACGGCAACATGATCTACGTCTCAGGCCTGCCGCCGTTCGATGCGGAGTACTCCGCGCAACTTCGTGCCGCGCGCGCCAACAAGCAGCCGCTGCCGCCGTTCCCTGACATTCCGTTCGAGAAGCAGGTGCGCATCTGCATGGAGCACCTGAAGAAGCTCGTCGAAGCCGCCGGCTCCAACATGGACTGCCTGCTCAAGGTGAACGTGTGGCTCAAGGACCAGAGCCAGCAGGAGGAGTTCGACCGCGTCTACCGGACCTACTTCACCAGCCAGGAGACGCTGCCGGCGCGCACCCGCCTGCAGGCCGGGCGCATGCCGCTCGATTGCGGCGTCGAGGTCGAGGCCATCGGCTACGTGCCGTGAGCTGACGGAGGACGACGATGGGCACCTACATCCTGCTGGTGAATTCGACCGACCAGGGCGCCAAGGGCGTCCGCGAAATTCCGAACCGCCAGCAGGCCTCGCGCGACACCGCGGCGAAGCTCGGGATCGTCCGCAAGAACGTCTACATGACGTTCGGGCCCTATGATTTCGTCCAGATCATCGAGGCGCCGGACGACGAGGCCGTCGCCAAATATGTGCTGAGCGTCAATTCAAAGGGCAACGTGCGCACCACGACGATGCGCGCCTTCGACGAGCCCGAGCATTTCGAGTTTCTGAAGAACCTGCCCTGAAAACAAAATGGCCGGGCTTGCGGCCCGGCCATCTGCATTCAATCTGGATCGCGCCATCAGGTCTGCTGGATCGCCGAGAGCAGCCACTGGCCTTCGCGCGCGCGGCGGAAGGTCCAGAGCTCGGTCGCCTCGGACGGCTCCTCCTCGACGACGCGGCCGGTCGCCCGATCGACGATCTTGTCGTTGAGCGAATAGCGCATCGCCACGGTGGCGTAGTCGTCGTTGATCTCGCGCCAGGCTTCCGAGAGGTCGCCCTGCAACAGCTTGACGTCGGAGATCTGGTTGACGACGCCGCGGCTGGCGTTCCGCGCCAGCTCTTCGGAGAAGTACGACAGCATCTCCGGCGTCATATGCGCGCGGAGCGCGCCGAGGTCTTCCTTGCCGTAGGCGGTCTGGATGTCGCCCAAGCAGCTTCTCGAACGCGTCGAAGTCCGCGGGCGTCACCTCGATCGGCTCGTCGGCCGGAGCCGCCGATCCGCCACCGCCGAACCCGGCGAAGCCGCCGGCACGCCGGCTGGCCGCCCGACAGGCTGTCGCGGAGCGAAGGACCACCGGCCATCGCCGGCTGATTGCGGCGCTGCCACCAGGCCCAGGCGAGGCGCGCGACGATCACGACCAGCCCGACCTGCAACAGCAAGCCGAGGATCGAGGCGAAGCCGCCCATGCCGCCCATGAAGCCGTGACCGAACAGCATGCCGAACAGGCCGGCGCCGATGAAGCCCGCGGCCAAACCGCCGAGCAGTCCGCCGCCGAACATTCCGCCGCCGAGCAGGCCCGGCCTCGCGGTCTGGCCTGCGGCCTGACCCACGGCCGAGCCGGGGCGCGGCGCCTGCGTCATGGTGCGCTCGATCGGCGCTGCGCGCGGCGCCGTGTTGGTCGCCGCCGGCGCGGAGAAGGTGCGGCCGCCGCGGCTGCCGGAGCTGCCGGACACGCGGGCATCAACTGTGGCGACCGTGAACACCAGCGCGGCCACGACGGCCAGAAGCGCCAGCAACGGACGATGGATGCGGAGCATGGTGTTTCCTCGAGGTTTATCGTTTGGGCTCTGACGGCCCGGCTCAACCTTAGAACGGCTCTTATATCGGTACGCGACAGCGCCCCGTGAAGGGGCGCTGCATAGTGCCGCAGGGGTAGCATGTATTTCGATTTTTAAGGCGTTTTCGACCTCTTACCGCACTGCGGGAGCGTGAATTCCGGGCTTTACCAGCCGAGCGGCGCGGCGCCGACGTAACCGCGCTTGAGCGGCTTGCTGGCGCAGCTCTTGTCGGCGCAGGGCGCGGCCTTCCGTTCCGCGATCAGGACGGTCGAAGCCGTCCGCCGTGGCGGATGGGTTCAGCGTGCGGACCGGCGCGCCGGCCTGGGCCAAGGCGGAGCTTGCGGTGGCGATCGTTGCGAGCGCGGCGGCAGCAATGAGCGTGATGCGGATCATGGGTCTACTCCCTTGATACGCATTGGTCGCGCTGGCGGGCTTCTGGGTTCGACGCCGCGATACCGGCGATACAACGTCCTTCAGGCCGCCCCGAACAAGCCGCTCAATAGACCTTGTGCTTGTTGCTGCTCCAGTCGATCGCAGGCCTCGGGCCCGGCTCCTCGACCCAGTCGAGGTCCTCGGCCGCCGGGTCCTTAACCCCGGGCCGCCGCGCGCTGATCGAACCGGTGGTGGCCGGGTCGCCGCGGCGGGCGTCGCCGCGCCACGCGAACGGATCGTCGCCCGGCTCGACCGGCGGATCGTAGCGCCGCGTCGGCGGCGGCTCGATCGGCCGCGATGCGTATCTGGTGTTGCCACGGGCGCGCGACGCCACGACTTCGCCGTCCACCGCGCCCGGCTGGCAGATGCGCCGGCCGCTCGCCCGCCGCATCAGGTCGACGTGGATATGGTCGTAGTGGAACTGGTTGGAGCCCGGCGCCAGCACGGTGGTGAACTGGTCGCAGGCCGAGGCCTGCACGTCGCGGAGAAAGCCCTGCTCCTCCGGCGAGCCGTTCCAGCCGCCCTTGACCGTGATGCGGTGGCCGTCGGCCAGCACGAAGGCCGCGATGTCGAGCGCGTTGCCGAAGGCGTGCTCGGAAATGTGCGCGCCGGGTTGGCCGTTCATGCCGCGGCAGGAATAGGCCGAGATCTGCTTGACCTCGACCACCGGCTGATTGAACCACTTGCGCGCCGCAGGCTGCACCGCGTTGGCAAACCAGCGATCGAGCGCGGAGACAATCGGGCACGCGAGCGTCGCCGCGGGCTTGACCTCGATCGGCGGCGCGGCGGCATCCTGCGGATTGCGCGGCGGACCAAGCGGCGGCAGCGGCTCGCGCGTTCTGCGGTCGTCCCATCGGCGCCGCGCCCGGGTTGTGCATAGGGCGGCAGTTCTTCGGTTTCAATCTCGGGGGGCGGCGCGGCGCTGCGGCGCGACGGCACCGGATTGTAAGCAGGCTGGCGGTCGCTGCGCTGCCAATCCGGCGGGGCCTGCAGATTGGACGGCGGCGCGCCGAGAGTCTGCTCCGGCGGATATTGCTGCGGCGGATACGATTGCTGCCGGTAGGACTGCTGAGGGTAGGACTGCGGCGCGGTGCCGGGCGCCTCGATCGACATCGGCGCGCCGGGCTGCATGGGCGGCGGGCCGTATTGCGGCGGCGCGTACTGCGGCTGCTGCTGCGAGATCGGCCAGCGCGGCTGCGGCGCCGGAGGGCTCGCACCGGCGATCGATCCCGGCGGCCGCACCGGCTCGTCGATGTAGCCAAGCGCCGAGCCTTCGCCGAGCGCCGAGACCTTCAACGGAAAGTCCGCCCCGCACATGCCGGGGCCTTCGATCGGCGAGATTTTGACGATGCCGGGGCTCTCCTTGACGGTGCCCGAGTTGAGGCAGGCGACCTCCGCCTCGCGCCGCCACGGCTCGCGCTCGCCGCTATATTGCATGAAGCCGCGGCCGCATCCGGCCAGCGTCAGGAGGGCAGCAGAACCTATGAGAAACCAACGCACGCCACGCGACATCTGCGCAGAATGCGGGCAATCCTGTTAAAGACTCTTCAATGCTAACGACCCGTTTATGGTGAACCTTTGGTATACGCGGCCTTGATCCGCGCCGCCGTTTCGGGCGAAATCGCCGCCGACCGCACCGCTCCGGGACAGGCAATGGACAACAAGGCTCGTTTCATCCTCGCGGCGACCATGTCGTCGATGATGGTCGCGATGGTGACGCTGATCGTCACCTGGCTCAATCTCGGCCTGCGCCACGATTTCATCCTGCAATGGGCCAAGGCCTACATCATCGCCTGGCCGATCGCTGCCATCACCGGCTACGTGGTCATGCCGATGGCGCGGCGCTTCACCGACCGCGTCGTGACCCGCATCGGCGGCGCCGCCTGATGCTGTCAGCCCTCGGTCTTGCCCGCGCCATCGAAGACGGCGAGCTCACGCCCGCGCAAGCGGTCGAGCTCTGCGCCGACGCCATCGCCAAGCGCGAAAGCGAAGTCGGCGCCTTCGTCACGCTCGACATCGAAACCGCGCGCAAGGCCGCGCAGACGCCGGGCCTCAAGGACAAGCCGCTGCGGGGGCTGCCGGTCGCGCTCAAGGATATTTTCGACACCGCCGACATGCCGACCGAATACGGCTCGCCGATCTACGCCGGCTACCGGCCCAAGGTCGACGCCTCGCTGGTGGCGCTGATCCGCCGCAACGGCGGCACGCTGTTGGGCAAGACCGTCACCACCGAGTTCGCCCATCTCGACCCGGGCAAGACCCGCAACCCGAGAAACCTCGCGCACACGCCGGGCGGCTCGTCATCGGGCTCGGCGGCGGGCGTCGCCGCGGGCTTCTTCCCGATTGCGACCGGCACGCAGACCGGCGGCTCGGTGATCAGGCCGGCGAGCTTTTGCGGCGTCGCGGGCTTCAAGCCGTCGTACCGGCTGTTGCCGAGCGTCGGCATGAAGTGCGTGTCGTGGCATCTCGACACCGCGGGACTGTTCGCCGCCTCGGTCGCCGACGTCGCCTTCGCCGCGGCGGCAATCAGCGACCGCGATCTCCGCGTCGACGGCAGGAAGCCGTCATCGCCGCGCATCGGCGTGCTGCGCGACCAGCCGTGGGCGCCGGCCAGCGACGACATGAAGGCGGCGATCGACAACATTGCGCGCGCGGCTTCGGCCGCCAACGCACGGGTGCGCGACATCAAGCTCGCGCCGGTGCTGGCCAGCGCGTTCCGCGCGCACGCCACCATCCAGGCCTACGAGGCGGCGCGCTCGCTCGCCTCCGAATACGAGCGCTTCAAGGACAAGCTCGCCAAGGGCGTGCTGGAACTGGTCGAGAGCGGCTTTGCGATCGGCGCCGACGCCTACGACGAAGCCCGCCGCACAGCGAGCCAGGCGCGCCGCGCGCTGTCGGATCTGATGGCCGACGTCGATGTGATCCTGTCGCCATCGGCTCCCGGCGCCCCGCCGAAGGGTCTCGGCTCGACCGGCTCGTCGACCTTCAACCGGCTGTGGACCCTGATGGGGACCCCATGCGTGAACGTGCCGGGACTCACCGATCCCGACGACCTGCCGCTCGGCGTTCAGGTGATCGGCCGCTTCGGCGGCGATCGCGCGACCCTTGAGGCCGCCCTGTTCGTCGAGTCGCTGATGCCCCGCCGGCGTGATGGTGGCAATTAATTTCTCTTCCCCAGGTTGTATCTGCCTAAATTATTTGCCCATGCGTGCAATTCGGTTTAGACTGACTTATCCACCGGCATGTGGATATTTCATCAAGCTATTTCAAAACCTTAGGTCGCATTGGTGACGCCCGGAACGGTCTGGCGGTGCACAACGTTTGTAACTTTAGTCGGGGGCCGGGTCTGCTAGACTCGATCCTGTCCATACTGAGGAGGCCTGAAGGTGGACCTGACCTTGCGACTGAATGTGCTTGCGGTCTGCGCGGCGATTGCTTTCGTCGGCGCAGTTCTGATCATGTTCTGAAGCTCTGGGATTTCCCCTAAGACCACTCCGCCGTTAAACGGCCAGAATGAGAACACCGGAGGGCCATCCCTCCGGTGTCTTGCTTTTGGGAGCCGATCTCAGGCCGCCGCGTCGCGGGCCAAAGCCTTCGGCAGGGTCTTGGGATCGTAATTGAGGATCGGCGCGAGCCAGCGTTCCGCCTCCTCCACCGTCCAGCCCTTGCGAGCGGCGTAGTCCTCGATCTGGTCGCGCTCGATCTTGCCGACGCCGAAATAGTGGCTCTCCGGGTGGCTGAAATAGAGCCCGCAGACTGAAGCACCCGGCCACATCGCGAAGCTCTCGGTCAGCTTCACGCCGATCCGCTCGCCGCCGAGCAGCCGGAACAATGTGCCCTTCTCGGTGTGATCGGGCTGCGCCGGATAGCCCGGCGCCGGGCGGATGCCTTGGTACTTCTCCGCGATCAGGTCGGCGTTGCTCAAGCGTCTCATCGGCGCCATAGCCCCAGAACTCCTTGCGCACCTTCTGATGCAGCCGTTCGGCGAAAGCTTCCGCCAGGCGATCGGCCAGCGCCTTGACCATGATCGAGGAGTAATCGTCGTTGGCGTTCTTGAAGCGGTCGGCGACCTCGTCCTCGCCGATGCCGGCCGTCACCACGAAGGCGCCGATGTGATCGGCGCAGCCTTTCGGCGCGACGAAATCGGCCAGCGCCACATTGGCGCGGCCCTCGCGGCGCGCCAGCTGCTGGCGCAGCGTGTGCAAGGTCGCGATCGGCTTGCCCCGCGACGCATCGCCGAACACGGCAATGTCGTCGCCCGAGGAGTTCGCCGGCCAGAAGCCCACGCAGGCGGCGGCCTTGAACCAGCCCTTGTCGACGATCTGCTTCAGCATCTTCTGCGCGTCGTCGTAGAGCGGGCGCGCCGCCGCGCCGACGATCTTGTCGTCGAGGATCGCCGGGAATTTCCCCGCCAGCTCCCAGGTGGTGAAGAACGGCGTCCAGTCGATGTAATCGATCAGCTCGGCGATGGAGATATCGTCGATGATGCGGCTGCCGAGGAACGTCGGCGCCGTCGGCGCATGGTTGGCCCAATCGAGCTTGAGCGCGTTGCCGCGCGCGTCCTTCAGCGACAGCCGCTTCTTGTCCTCCTGGGCGCGCGCATGGGTGGTGGCGATGCGGGCATATTCGGCGCGGGTGTCGTCGACGTATTTCTTGCGGCTGTCGCGGCCCATCAGGGCCTGCGCCACGCCGACCGCGCGGCTGGCGTCGGTGACATAGACGGTCTGGCCGCGCTTGTAGTTCGGATTGATCTTCACCGCGGTGTGCACGCGGCTCGTGGTCGCGCCGCCGATCATCAGCGGCAGGTCGAAGTTCTGCCGCTCCATCTCGGCCGCGACATGGCACATCTCGTCGAGCGACGGCGTGATCAGGCCGGAGAGCCCGACGATGTCGCAGTTCTCTTTCTTCGCGGTCTCCAGAATCTTGTCCGCCGGCACCATGACGCCGAGATCGATCACCTCGTAATTGTTGCACTGGAGCACGACGCCGACGATGTTCTTGCCGATGTCGTGGACGTCGCCCTTCACGGTGGCGAGCAAAATCTTGCCGGCGGAGCTCTGCTTGTCGGTGCCGCCGCGGGCGAGCTTTTCCGCCTCCATGAACGGCATCAGATGCGCGACCGCCTGCTTCATCACGCGGGCCGACTTCACCACCTGCGGCAGGAACATCTTGCCGGAGCCGAACAGGTCGCCGACCACGTTCATGCCGTCCATCAGCGGGCCTTCGATCACCGACAGCGCGCGGTCGGCGTTCTGCCGCGCCGCTTCGGTGTCCTCGACGATGAAGTCGGTGACGCCGTGCACGAGCGCATGCGCCAGCCGCTTCTCCACCGGCCATTCGCGCCAGGCGAGATCGGCCGCCTTGTGCTCCTTGCCGGCGCCGTGGAATTTCTGCGCGACGGTCAAGAGCCGCTCGGCCGCGTCCGGCCGCCGGTTGAGCACCACGTCCTCGCAAGCCTCGCGCAGTTCCGGTTCGAGGTCGTCGTACACCGCCATCTGGCCGGCGTTGACGATGCCCATATCCATGCCGGCCTTGATGGCGTGATAGAGGAACACCGAATGCATCGCCTCGCGCACGCGCTCGTTGCCGCGGAAGGCGAACGACAGGTTCGACACGCCGCCGGACACATGACTGCATGCGCAGCTCTGGCGGATCTGCCGCGTGCCCTCGATGAAGGCGACGCCATAGCCGTTGTGCTCCTCGATGCCGGTCGCCACCGCGAAGATGTTCGGATCGAAGATGATGTCCTGCGGCGGGAAGCCGACCTGGTTCACCAGGATATCGTAGGCGCGTTTGCAGATCGCGACCTTGCGCTCCACGGTGTCGGCCTGGCCCTGCTCGTCGAACGCCATCACCACCACCGCCGCGCCGTAGCGGCGCACCATCTTGGCGTGCCTGATGAACTCGGCCTCGCCCTCCTTCATGGAGATCGAATTCACCACCGGCTTGCCCTGGATGCACTTCAGCCCGGTCTCGATCACCGAGAATTTCGAGGAATCCACCATCACCGGCACGCGGGCGATGTCGGGTTCCGCCGCGATCAGGTTGAGGAAGGTCTTCATCGCCTCGGCGGAGTCGAGCAGGCCCTCGTCCATGTTGACGTCGATGATCTGCGCGCCGTTCTCGACCTGGTCGCGCGCGATCGCCAGCGCCGCCGTGTAGTCGCCGGCGGTGACGAGCTTCCTGAATTTCGCCGAGCCGGTGACATTGGTTCGCTCGCCGACATTGACGAAGGGAATTTCCGGCACGAGCGTGAACGACTCCAAGCCCGACAGCCGCAGTAATTGGGCGGGCTCCGGAATAGCGCGCGGCGTCTTGCCGCGCACCGCCTCGGCAATCGCGCTGATGTGCTCGGGCGTTGTGCCGCAGCAGCCGCCGACGATGTTGATCAGCCCGGTGTCGGCGAAATCGCCGAGATGCCGCGCCATGTCCTCGGGGCTCTCGTGATAATGGCCGAACTCGTTCGGCAGGCCGGCGTTCGGATAGGCGCAAATGAGCGTGTCGCAGACCCGCGCCAGCTCGGCGATATGGGCGCGCATCTGCTCGGCGCCGAGCGCACAGTTCAATCCGACCGAGACCGGCGAAGCGTGCTGCACCGCGTTCCAGAACGCCTCCGGCGTCTGGCCGGACAGCAATCGCCCCGAGCGGTCGGTGATGGTGCCGGAGATCATCACCGGCACCTCGACGCCGCGCATCTCGCACTGCTCGGCGATGGCGTAGATCGCGGCCTTGGCGTTGAGCGTGTCGAAGATGGTTTCGATCAGCAGCAGGTCGGCGCCGCCGGTCAGAAGCCCACGCACCTGCTCGCCATAGGCCTCGCGCAATTGATCGAAGGTGATGGCGCGGAAGCCCGGGTTGGCGACATCCGGCGAAATCGACGCGGTGCGGTTGGTCGGCCCGATGCGCGCCGGCGACAAACCGCGGCCGGCCGTCCTCTTTGGCGGCCTTGTTCGCCGCCTCGCGCGCCAGCCGCGCGCCCTCGCAATTGAGCTCATAGGCGATGTTGGAGAGGCCGTAGTCGGCCTGCGCGATCGACGTCGACGAGAACGTATTGGTCGAGACGATGTCGGCGCCAGCCTTGTAGTACGCGTAGTGAATTTCGCGGATGGCATCCGGGCGGCTGAGATTCAGCAGGTCGTTGTTGCCGCGCACCTCGCGGTTCCAGGCGTCAAAACGCGCGCCGCGATAGCCCTGCTCGTCGAGCTTCATCTCCTGGATCATCGTGCCCATGGCGCCGTCGAGAACGAGAATGCGTTCGGCCGCGAGCCGCTTGAACAAATCCCGGGTGCTGGTGTGGGACGCTGTGGGCATTTTCAAGCTGCTTTCTTGGCCGCGGGGCGTAGGCCCAACAGATGGCAGACCGCATAAACCAGATCGGCGCGGTTCATCGTGTAGAAGTGAAAGTCGGTGACGCCGCGCTCGACCAGATCGAGCACCTGTTCGGCGGCGACGGCGGCGGCAATCAGCTTTCGCGTCGCCACATCGTCATCCAGCCCTTCGAAACGATCGGCCAGCCAGCGCGGCACGCTTGCGCCGGTGCGGTCGGCGAAATTCTTCATCTGCTTGAAGTTCTGCACCGGCAGGATGCCCGGCACGATCGGAATGTAGATGCCGCGGGCCCGGACCTTGTCGAGATAATCGAAATAGCGGTCGTTCTCGAAGAAGAACTGCGTCATCGCGCGCGTCGCGCCCGCATCGACCTTCGCTTTCAGCATGTCGATGTCGGCGTTCACGTTCGGGCTGTCGGGGTGCTTCTCCGGATAGGCCGACACCGACACCTCGATGTCGGCGATGCGTTTGATGCCGGCAACGAGATCAGCCGCGTTCTGATAGCCACCGGGATGCGGCGCGTATTTCGCGGCCACACCTTCGGTCGGATCGCCGCGCAGCGCCACGATGTGACGCACGCCCGCGTCGCGATACGATTGGATCACCGCGTCGACCTCGAGCTTGGTCGCGGCGACGCAGGTCAGATGCGCGGCGGGGGTGAGCGCGGTCTCCGTCACGAGCCGCCGCACCGTCGAATGGGTGCGCTCGCGGGTCGAGCCGCCGGCGCCATAGGTCACCGAGACGAAATTCGGCGTGAGCGGAGCAAGCCGCGCCACCGCCTCCCAGAGATTTTTCTCCATCTCCTCGGTCTTCGGCGGGAAGAACTCGAACGACACGTTGATCGGCTGCGCCATCACGCCACCTCGCGGGTGTCGTTCGCCACGCGGACGCGCGGATCGCGCGCGAGCCAGAGCGAAACCGCGACCTTGCCGTCGGAGCCGGGCTCCGGCGAAAGGCTCTTGTGCATGGTGACGTCGAGGCCCGCAGCACTCATCCACTGCGTCACGGCCTCCGCGGAAAATCCCAGGCGGCGATGGGCGTGCTCCTCGCGGAAAAACTCCAGATCATGCGGCGCGAAATCGACCACCAGCAGGCGGCCGGACGGCGCCAGCACGCGGGCCGCCTCGCGGATCGCGCGCGCGCCGTCGTCGAGGAAGTGCAGCACCTGATGGATGATGACGACGTCGAAGCTGCCGGCCGGCACCGCGAGATCGTAGATGTCGCCCTGGCGCACGCTGCAATGGCGCAAGCCCGCGCGCTCGAGGCGATCGCGCGCCAGCAGCAGCATGTCGAGCGACAGATCGATGCCGAGACCGCGTTCGAGATCGGGGCCGAACATTTCCAGGATACGGCCGGTGCCGGTGCCGAGATCGAGCAGCGAGCGGAACGGCCGGTCCGCCAGCGCATCGCGGATCGCTCCCTCGACCGCCTCGTCGGTCACATGCAGCTTGCGGATGCGGTCCCATTGCGCGGCGTGCGAGCGGAAGTAATCCTGCGCGGCGGCGGCCCGCGCGGTCCGCACCGCTGCGAGCCGGTCGCGGTCGCGCGCAACCATCGAATCCTTGGGATTGAGCTGCTCGACCAGCGTGCGCGCGAACTGCGGCGCTGCCGCTGCCTTCGGCCAGGCGGAAGAACGCCCAGGCGCCCTCGCGGAAACGCTCCACCAGGCCCGCTTCGACCAGCAGCTTGAGATGACGCGAGATGCGCGGCTGCGACTGCCGCAAAATCTGGGTGAGGTCGGACACCGTCAGTTCGGCCTCGGCCAGCAGCACCAGGATGCGCAGGCGTGTTTCCTCGCCGGCCGCCTTGAGGGCGCCGTTGAGGGCATCGAATGGAAGGTGGGCAGACCCGCTCATGGGAAGTATCCCATCACATAAAGATATCTTTATACCGTTAAGTTAGGCAAATCAATGGCCGCATTAGAGCGAGGAAAGATGGCCCCCGGGAAGCTTCCCGACTTGGTGGTAAACTCCTGGCTCGGAGACGCGCACATGACCGTGAAATCCGCCGGAACCGACGAAAGCCACATCCGCCCGGGCGAGGTGCAGGTGCCCCTGCCCGCCCAGAGCGACGCCTCGCTCTATTACATCGGCCGGATCCGCACGCCCTGGACGGCGCGGAAGGACTGCCCGAAGAACGCCCGCGTCTCCCGGGAATCCGGGGTGGTTTGCACCATCGAGGTCGATCCGCGCTGGGAACAGGCGCTGCCCGGGGTCGAGACCTGCTCGCACCTGATCGTGCTCTATTGGATGGACCGGGCGCGGCGCGACCTCGCGGTGCAGATGCCGACCCGCGCCGAGGCCGGCCGGCCGACCTTTTCGGTGCGCTCGCCGGTGCGGCCGAACCCCATTGCGCTCAGCGTTGTCGAACTCCGCAAGGTCGAGGGGACCCGCCTCGAAGTGGTTGGCCTCGATTGCCTGGACGGCACGCCGCTGCTCGACATCAAGCCCTATTTCGCCACCACGGACTCCATCCCCGACGCCCGCGCCGTCTCCCACGCCGGCCGGAAGGGTTGACCGGCCGGCACCACAAAATCCGGCGAAACACACGATACACAGTCGGTTCGAACCAAATCCGGCCCTCCCCCGACCAATGGTCAGAACCAAGGGGGTCGCCATGCTCAATCTTCGCTCCATTCTGACTGCCGCAGCCTTTGTCACCGCCGTTTCCACGTCAGCCGCCGCCGCGCCGCTGGCGCTGTTCCCGTTCGAACAGCCGCAATATCAGCCGCCCCAGGCCACCGCCTACGCTCCGGTCGAAGTCGAGCAGGAGGCCACGGAGCTGCCGTCGAAATTCAAGCGCCAGGTCGTCAGCTACGCGACCAACGAAGCGCCGGGCACGGTGGTGATCGATACGCCCAACACCTTCCTCTATCTGGTGCTCGGCAACGGCCGCGCGCTGCGCTACGGCATCGGCGTCGGCCGCG
The DNA here is from genome assembly GCA_963850885.1 of uncultured Alphaproteobacteria bacterium. Taxonomy (GTDB): domain Bacteria; phylum Pseudomonadota; class Alphaproteobacteria; order Rhizobiales; family Xanthobacteraceae; genus Z2-YC6860. The sequence goes on from CAWKOD010000005.1 coordinate 14,590, forward strand.
AAGGCTTCACCTGGGCCGGCACCAAGACGGTCGAGAAGAAGGCCGAATGGCCGGACTGGCATCCGCCCCAGGAGATGATCGAGCGCCAGCCTTATTTGCCGCGCTTCATGGCCGGCGGCCCCGGCAACCCGCTCGGCGCCCGCGCCATGTACCTGTCCGGCTCGGTCTACCGCATCCACGGCACCAACGCGCCGCAGACCATCGGCCAGCGCGTGTCCTCGGGCTGCATCCGCCTCACCAACGAGGACGTCAGCGACCTCTACGCGCGCGTCACCGTCGGCGCCAAGGTCGTGGTGCTGCCGATGACCGCCCATCGGGTCTCAAGCCGGAACGGCTTCAGCGCCAATTGATCGGCGTTTCCCGCCCCATTCACTGGCGACGTGCGTATGACGCCGGCCCCCAAGGGCCGGCGTCAACTTTTGGTGAGCAGGCTGCCGCCCAAGCCGTATGGAACCTCGGCCGCAGTCGTTCGTTGTTGGCGCACGAGGGTGAGGGGTTGATGTCGGGAGAGTACATCATGTTGTCGACCCAGCACTGGCGCCTCGCCGTCTCGGCGTTGGCCGCAACGATTCTGTGTAGCGCTCAGGCGTCCGCCGGACCGCTCGCCATGAATGATCCGAACTTCCCGTTCGGCTCGATCTTCCAGCAGGTGGTCCGCGAGCCCGCGCCGCAGGCGATGCCTGAGGAGAGCGTGACCGAACAGCCCTCCGGCGTGGTGCAGGAGCGCTTCCGCCGCCAGCTGGTGAACTACAACACCAGCGAGGCGCCGGGCACGATCGTGATCGATACGCCCAACACCTATCTCTATCTCGTGCTCGGAAACGGCCGCGCGATCCGCTACGGCATCGGCGTCGGCCGCGACGGCTTCACCTGGGCCGGCACGCAGTCCATCGCCCGCAAGCAGGAATGGCCGGACTGGCATCCGCCGGCGGCGATGATCGCACGTCAGCCTTATCTGCCGCGCTTCATGGCCGGCGGCCCGGGCAATCCGCTGGGCGCGCGCGCCATGTATCTCGGCAGCACCGAGTATCGCATCCACGGCACCAACGCGCCGTCGACCATCGGCCAGCGCGTGTCGTCGGGTTGCATCCGCCTGACCAACGAGGACGTCAGCGACCTGTTCAACCGCGTGACGGTCGGCACCAAGGTTGTCGTGCTGCCGATGAACGGTCATGGCTTGGCGCAGTCCCAGCGCCCCGCTCCGGCGCCCATGCTCCGGCAGCGCGTCTCGGCGACCTATCAGAGCGAGGCGCCGCGGCCGGTTGCCGCCGTGCCCGACACCGACCGCCCATCGCTGGCCTACGGCTCGGCGGCACAGCGGCTGTACTGATCACAGAGTAGTCGTAGCGTCAGTGAGTGTTAGTAAGAACAGGGCGAGGCACTGGACCTCGCCCTATTCTTTTCGCTAGATCGCGTCCGCAAGCGGGAGGACGCGGGATGAAGATTGCAGCGATGGCAGCCGGCGCGGTCGGCGCCTATTTCGGCGGGCGGATGCAGGCGGGCGGCCATGACGTGGCCTACATCGCGCGCCGGGCTCACCTCGATGCGCTGCGCAAGGACGGCCTGAAGATCGAAAGCGTGCACGGCGACCTGCACCTGCCGAAGGTCAACGCCACGCCCGACCCGAAGGAGGTCGGCCCGGTCGACATCGTGCTGTTCGCCGTCAAGCTCTGGGACACCGAGACCGCAGCCGAGATGGCCAAGCCCCTGGTCGGCCCGAACACCCGCGTCATCACCTTGCAGAACGGCGTCGACAGCTACGAGCGCGTCTCGTCGATTCTCGGCAAGGACGCGACCTGCCCCGGCACCGCCTATATCGCCGCCGTGCTCGCCGGACCCGGCGTGATGCGTCACACCTCGAAGTTCGCGACCATGCGGGTCGGCCGCATGGACGGCAAGCCCGACGCCAAGCTCTCGGCCTTCGTCGAGGCCGCCAAGGCCGCGCACATCGACATCCAGCCGCAGGACGACATGAACCGCGAGCGCTGGCAGAAGTTCATCTTCCTGTCGTCGATGGCCGGCGTGAACTGCATGATGCGCGAGCCCATCGGCAAAGTGCTGGCCGATCCCGACACCCGCGCCTTCTACCGCAAGCTGATGGAGGAGTGCCTCGCGGTCGGCCAGAAGTCCGGCGCCAAGGTGCCGAACTCCTGGATCGACGACCGCATGACGTTCTCCGACAACGCCCCGCCCGGCATGAAGGCCTCGATGCTGCACGATCTCGAAGCCGGCAACCGGCTGGAGCTCGACTGGCTGACCGGCAAGATCGTTGCGCTCGGCAAGGAGCTCGGCGTGCCGACGCCGGGCAGCGACGCGGTCTACGCCGCGGTCAAGCTGCACCGCATGGGCGCGTCCAAGGCCTAGTACAAAGGCTTAGATTTCGCCTTGGCCCACATCCGGCTGCTTGTCGCCGGCCGGCGTGATCGAGCCAAAATCCGCTAATATGTGGCTGCGGCGCCGGCAGCCGTGCCATTAAGAAACTGCACATTCCGGCGGCCTAAAATCGCCGCAGAAACGGTTATGATTCGCCGTTGCGGCGGGTGGTCGGGCCGGCCGGGGCCGGTGCCTTGAGGGGCTGACGATGGCGCGAAACGAAGCGCTCGATAGAATTCTGCGGCCGGAGGCGAAGCCAAGGCGCGCCCGGCTCTTCGGCCTGTCGGTCCGCACCCTGGTGATCGGCGCGGCCGTCGTCATTATTTTCTTTTCCAGCACGCTGTGGGCGCTCAACCGGTTCTTCCCCGGCAATCCGCTCGACGAAAGCAAGCCGGCGACCGCCGCGCTGAACCCCTTGCAGCCGGTGACGCGAACCTCCGTCATCGTCGCGCCGGTCGCGGTGGCGGCGCTCGCGATCCGCGACGCGCTGGAGACCAACGCCCCGCGCGGCATGACCGGCAAGAATGAAAATCCGCTCGCCGAGCTGCTCGGCAAGGCCGAGATCGGCTGGAGCATCGCGCGCGGGCCGTTCGTGGTGAACGGCGCCTCGACCGGGCTCAACATCTCGACCACGCTGAACGGCTCGCTCCGCGTCACCGGGCAGATCGCCAACCAGGGCGGCAACCTCACCGGCGCGCTCGGCGGCCTGCTCGGCAACAAGCTTGGCGGCGAGGTGCAGAAGCTGACGACGCGCGTGCTCGACCAGCGCGCCGACATCCGCGGCAACGTGATGATGACGTCGAAGCCGGCGCTGCTGCCGACCTGGCGGATCGAGCCCAACCTCTCCGGCCACGTGTCGATCGGCGACGGCGGCATGCAGGTCGCCGGCCTCAAGCTCAACGTCTCCAACGAAGTGAAGCCGCTGCTCGACAAGACCGTGAGCGAGCAGATCGACAGCCTGTCCAACAAGCTCCGCGGCGACCGCACGCTGGAAAACGCGGCGCGCAAGCAGTGGACGCAGATGTGCCGTTCGATCTCGCTCGGTCAGGCCGCCGCCGGCGCGCCCCACCTGTGGCTCGAGGTCAAGCCCACCCGCGCCTTCGCGGCGCAGCCGAAAATCCTCGCCGACTGGGTGATCCTCACGCTCGGCGTGCAGGCCGAGACCCGCATCGTGCCGAGCGAGACCAAACCCGACTGCCCGTTCCCGGCGCGGCTCGATCTGGTCGCCGCAACCGATCAAGGCAGCGTGAAGCTCGGCGTGCCGATCGACGTGCCATTCACCGAGCTCAATCGCGTGATGGAATTGCAGCTCAAGGGCAAGACCTTCCCGGAAACCGGCAACGCGCCCGGTCAGGTCACCGTGCTCGCCTCCAGCATCGCTGCGGCAGGCGACCGACTTTTAATCTCGCTCCGCGTCAAGGCCAAGGAGACCAAGAGCTGGTTCGGGCTCGGCGCCGAGGCGACCGTGCATATCTGGGGCAAGCCCACGCTCGACCAGCAGAACCAGATCATGCGGCTGACCGACATCAGGCTCGACGTGCAGTCGGAGGCGGCGTTTGGCTTGCTGGGTACAGCCGCACGCGCGGCCATCCCCTATCTGCAGAAGGCGCTCGCCGACAACGCCGTGGTCGATCTGAAACCGTTCGCGGCGAGCGCGCTCAAATCGATCGACGCCTCGATCAACGAATTCCAGAAGCCGGTCGACGGCGTCGAGGTCGAAGCCGCCGTGACCGGGCTCCGCCTGACCGGTATCGAGTTCGAATTCAACGACCTTGCGGGTGATCGGCGAAGCCGAAGGCACCGCCCGCGCCCTGGTCCGCAAAATCGCGCTGCAGTAGTCCGCTCAAAAAAGAAAAACCCCGCACGATGCGGGGTTTCACAGTCCAAACGGACGCCGCCGTTACTTCACTTTGATGTTTTCCGCCAATTCCTTGCCCTTGTTGGCAACGACATCGTATTCGATGACCGCGCCTTCATTGAGCGTGCTCAGGCCCGCCCGCTCCACGGCCGAGATATGCACGAACACGTCTTTTCCGCCGGTCTGCGGCTGAACGAAGCCGTATCCCTTGGTCGGGTTGAACCACTTCACGGTACCTGTAGCCACTGTCGCTCTCCAATGTTCACGTCGAAGCCAACGACCATACGGGTTCGCGCAAGCCAGCGATACGGCTCCGCATGAATAAAGAATGCCGGCAATCGAGGCCGCCGCCTTATCCTTGATAGAATGTGAACGTCAGCCGCGCCGAATGAGCGGCCAGCATTTGGCGAGCGAGCCTGCCCGCCAAGCCGTTGTATCGTAGCGATCTTTTCCGCCACAGCTCGCCCGCAAATGCGCGGCCGGCACCGGCTTTTCGCGGTGACTCCCACGTTGACACCCGGGGGCGCCGGCCTACATTACCCCGGTACCGAGGGGTGCCTCATGAGAGGCTGAGAAACCGCGACAGCGGTGACCCTTTGAACCTGATCCGGGTCATGCCGGCGAAGGGACAGGAACACTCGATGGGGACCTCGATCTTTCTCGCCAAGCTGATCGGACCGGTGTGTCTGGTCATCGGGCTTGCGCTCTTGATCAACGGCGCCGCGTTCCGCACCCTGGCGGGCGAGTTCCTCGACAGCCCGGCGCTGATGTTCCTGTCCGGCGTGATCACGCTGCCGGCCGGCCTCGCCATCGTGCTGACGCATAATGTCTGGGCCGGCGACTGGCGCATTCTCATCACCATTCTCGGCTGGCTCGCCGTCGTCGGCGGCCTCATCCGCCTTCTGGCGCCGCAGCGCGCGGTCGCCGTCGGCCGCACCATGCTGGCCAATCCATCCACCCTGCACATCAGCACCGGAGTCTATCTCTTGATCGGTGCGCTGCTGTGTTTCTTCGGCTATCGTCACTGACAACCGCTGCGCTTCCACTGGAGCTTTGAAGTCCATGAACAAGCCCATCTCCGCCTCCGACCTCGTCACGCCCAAGGTCACCACCGGCCCGCTGGTCGGCTCGCGGAAGGTCTATTCCAAGCCCGAGGCCGCGCCCGACCTCCGCGTGCCGCTGCGCGAGATCGTGCTGTCGGAGGGCGCCAGGCGAAGCGCCGCTGCCGGTGTACGACACCACCGGCGTCTACACCGACAGCGACGCGGTGATCGACGTCGAGAACGGGCTGAAGCGCCCCCGCATCGAATGGGTGAAGGAGCGCGGCGGCGTCGAGGAATACGACGGCCGCCCGATCAAGCCGGTCGACAACGGCAACGTCAGCGGCAAACACCTCGCCCGGAACTTCCCCAACACGCCGAAGCCGTGGCGCGCGCTCGATGGCAAGCCGGTCACGCAATATGAGTTCGCCAAGGCCGGCATCGTCACCAAGGAGATGATCTACGTCGCCGAGCGCGAGAACCTCGGCCGCAAGAAGCAGCTCGACCGCGCCGAATGGGCGCAGCAGGACGGCGAGAGCTTCGGCGCCTCGGTGCCGCTGTTCATCACGCCGGAGTTCGTGCGGAGCGAAATCGCCCGCGGCCGCGCCATCATCCCGTCCAACATCAACCACGCCGAACTCGAGCCGATGATCATCGGCCGCAACTTCCTCACCAAGATCAACGCCAACATCGGCAACTCCGCCGTCACCTCCTCGGTCGAGGAAGAGATCGAGAAGATGGTGTGGGCGATCCGCTGGGGCGCCGACACGGTGATGGACCTCTCCACCGGCCGCAACATCCACAACACCCGCGAATGGATCCTGCGCAACTCGCCGGTGCCGATCGGCACCGTGCCGATCTATCAGGCGCTGGAGAAGGTCGACGGCGATCCGGTCAAGCTCGACTGGGAGTGCTTCAAGGACACGCTGATCGAGCAGGCCGAGCAGGGCGTCGACTATTTCACCATTCACGCCGGCGTCCGCCTCGCCTACGTGCCGCTCACCGCCAACCGCGTCACCGGCATCGTCTCGCGCGGCGGCTCGATCATGGCGAAGTGGTGCCTGTCGCGGCACAAGGAGAGCTTCCTCTACGAGCGCTTCGACGAGATCTGCGACCTGATGCGGAAGTATGACGTGTCGTTCTCATTGGGCGACGGCCTGCGGCCGGGCTCGATCGCCGACGCCAACGACCGCGCGCAGTTCGCCGAGCTGGAGACGCTCGGCGAGCTGACGCAGATCGCCTGGAAGAAGGGCTGCCAGGTCATGATCGAAGGCCCCGGCCACGTGCCGCTGCACAAGATCAAGATCAACATGGACAAGCAGCTCAAGGAGTGCGGCGAGGCGCCGTTCTACACCTTGGGCCCGCTGACCACCGACATCGCGCCGGGCTACGACCACATCACCTCGGGCATCGGCGCCGCCATGATCGGCTGGTTCGGCTGCGCCATGCTCTGCTACGTGACGCCGAAGGAGCATCTCGGCCTGCCGAACCGCGACGACGTCAAGGAAGGCGTCATCACCTACAAGATCTCGGCGCACGCCTCCGACCTCGCCAAGGGCCATCCGGCGGCGCAGCTTCGCGACGACGCGCTCTCCCGCGCGCGCTTCGACTTCCGCTGGGAGGATCAGTTCAACCTCGGGCTCGATCCCGACACCGCGCGCGAATACCACGACGAGACGCTGCCCAAGGACGCGCACAAGGTCGCGCACTTCTGCTCGATGTGCGGCCCGAAGTTCTGCTCGATGAAGATCACGCAGGATGTGCGGGATTACGCGGCGACGTTGAACGAGAAGGAAGCGGGCATGGCGGAGATGTCCGACAAGTTCAACGCCATGGGCCAGCAGGTTTACGTCGATGCCGACAAGGTCAAGGCGCCGCACACCACGGCGCTCGACACCGAGGCGGCCCATGCCGCGAAGAACGCGGCGCTGGTGAAGGAGAGCAATAAGGTACTCTAGCGGCACACGGCCCTCTCCACGTCATGCCCGGGCGAAGGCCCGGGCATCCACGTCTTGCTTGCCCAACGCAGAACATTCGAGGGAAACGTGGACAACTCTTCAGTCGTTGCCGCCATGCTTGGCGTAGCTATGGTTCTGTCACCGATGGCCAGTGCGCGCGCCGCCGAACTCAAGGTTCTCGCCGGCGGCTCGATGACCGCCTCGCTGAATGAACTGGCTCCGCAATTCGAGCGCGCCTCGGGTCACAAGCTCACCGTTCACTTCGATTCCACCCCGAACCTGATCAAGCAGGTCACATCCGGGGCGCCGTTCGACGTGGCCGTCGTCCCCGTCGACGTTTACAAGGACGCCGCCGCGAAGGCGCGCTTCGCCGCCGCTCCGACCATCGACATCGCCCGCGTGGGCTACGGCGTCATCGTCCGCGCCGGCGCTCCCAAGCCCGACATCAGCTCTCCCGATGCGCTGAAACAGACGCTGCTCAAAGCTCAATCCATCGCCTACCTGCCGGAAAGCGCGGCTGGCGCCTATGTTTCAAGCGTGTTCGAACGGCTCGGCATCGGCGAGGCGATGAAGGCCAAGACCAAGGCGCAAAAAGCTCCGGCGCAAATTGCCCAGGCGGTCGCCAACGGCGAGGCCGAACTCGGGCTCTTCCTCACCAATGTGTTGATTGCTCCGGGCGTGGACTTGATCGGCTCATTCCCCGACGCACTGCAGAGCAATCTGGTTTTTACGGCCGGTGCGGCTGCGGACAGCAAGGAAGCCGACGCCGCCAAGGCGTTTATCGACTATCTGAAGACTCCCGCCGCTGCAGCGGCGATCAAGGCCAAAGGTATGAGCCCGGGCTAGCAAGCGTAGCGCACCCACCGCCCGCGACATTGCGCGCGCCCAAACAGCCATTACCTGTCCGGCATCGTCTCGCAGCCTCATCCCACAGGTGGACCGATGTCCGAAGTCACATACGAAATCGTCGAGCACGACGGCGGCTGGGCCTACAAATCGCAGGGCGTGTTCTCGGAGCCCTATCCCACCCACGCGGCCGCGCTCAAGGCGGCGCGGGCCGCGGCGGCGGAGCAGAAAGTGCCCGGCCCTGCCGCGGTCATCGAGTTCGAGGACGAGAAGGGAAAATGGCACACCGAAACCGACCGCGGCGACGATCGGCCCGCCACGTCCGTTAAAGACTCCAAGGCTTGATGACCTTGAGGGCGCGGATTACCGAAAAACGATACGCCAATTGCGTCGTGGCATCCTCAACGTGCCGCCACTCAATCGCCAAACACCCACCGCGTAATGCGCGCATCCCTCTGATACCCGCCGTTCTTGGCAAACGGCTCCTCGTTCCAGAACTTGTCCGCCGCCGCCCGGTCCGGCAACTCCAGCAGCAGCGCGGTGCCGATGTTGTCGGCGCCGTCGGCCGAGCGGATCGGTCCGCGGAAGATGAAGCTGTCGCCGTACGACGCAAAGTATGACTCGTGCGCGTGCAGGTGCTCGCGGAAGAACTCGGGCGTGCCGGTCTTCGGTCCGGTGCACAGGAACTGCTGCATTCCCTTGCGGCGATAGTCGGCCGCGCGCTTGCCGAAGCTGTTCGACCAGCGGTGGATTTCGACGCGCTGGGTGACGCCGGCCTTGTTCATCGGCTCGTTGGCGACGAATGCGTCCGCCGCCGCGCGGTCGTCGAGCTGCATGAAAAACGATGTGCCCAGCGTGTCGCGGCCGTCGTCGGACACGAAATGGCCGTAGCCGATCACGCGCTCGCCGAAATTTTTGACGTAGCTCTTTTGATCCGCGCAGCAGCGCGCGCCGGATCTCTGCCGATCCCGGCATAGCCGTCCGAAGGACGGCGTCGCTTCGCTCGCCTATGTCCCAGCAATAGATCGCCCACTGCGCCGCCTTGGTGCGGTAGTAGTCCTTCAGCGCCTCGCCCTGCAATCCATAGCGCGGATCGCCCGGCAGATATCCGGCGGCGTTTCTTCGATCGACATCTCGTCTCCAAATCACGCAGGCCCGCAGGGCAGATCGGCAAGCGTAGCCCGGATTGAGCGCGATCGAAACCTGGGGAGCAGCAGCGCCTGTCAACGCATCAACAAAGCGGGCGGGCCACCGGCCCGCCCGCAATATGGAAGATCGAGTTTCTCCGCTTATCGAACCGTGATCGCCAGCCCGCTCAAATCCGCATTGGCCAGCAATCCGACCTGGCGGCCGCTGAGCTCCAGGATCGCGCCCTTCTGGTTGGTCAGCACGATCGCCGAGGCGCCGCGCCCGACCGCCAATCCGGCGCCGGCCGCGCCATAGACACCGGCGACGTCCGACGGCCGGAAGATATTGCTGACCCGGCCTTGCAAGTCCGTCTTCGCCGCGCCGAACACGATGCCGTAGCTGATGCCGCCGATCGACAGCGGATAGGCTCTGCCGCGGAAGAACAGCGTGCCGCTGCCGCCGGAGCCGCCGATGATCCAGCCGGCCTTGATGACCGAAATGCGGATGGAGCCGCTATCGGCGTGCGCCGCCGACGACAGGCTGACGCCCGTCAAGGCGGTCAAAGCGATCAAAGCAGCACGAAATCCGGATGAAATCCGCATGGCAAGCCTCCCCTGTGATGTTGAAAACGAGTTCGCGGCCGACAGACCGCCGCTGATGGCAATCCCCACCATCGCAAAAAGTTCCATACCGCACATGCAAATATACTCAGCCGTCATCGCCCGCGAAGGCGGGCGATCCAGTAGTCGCCGAGGCCGTGATTACTGGATGCCCCGCCTTCGCGGGCATGACAGTCCGGATTAGGACGCGGCGATCACGCACCCTACCCCCTGCCGATAAAGCTCTTCATGTGGTTCGGCAAAATCGTCGCCTCGTACAAATTCACCTCGCCCGGCAGCGCCGCCATCATCACCGCGACCTTGGCCACGTCCTCGCCGGCCATCACGTAGTCGTCCGGCGTCGCGCCCGGCCCGGCCTTGGCCCGCCCGCGCCGCGTCGTGAACGAGGAGAGTGTCGCGCCCGGATGGATGATCGACGACACCACCCCGTATTTTCGCCCGTCCATCGTCAGCTGATGCGTCATGCCCTGAAGGCCGTGCTTGCACACCGTGTAGGGCAGCGAGTCCTGCCGCGGCGTCTTTTGCGAGACGCTGCCGATGTTGATGATGCGCCCGCCCTGCGGCGTCTGCGCCTTCATGATGCGGATCGCCTCACGGCTGCACAGGAACGGCGCCGTGATGTTGATGGCGAGCGCCTCCTGCCAGTACTGCAGCGTGATGTCCTCGGTGTTCTTATGCGTCGAGATGCCGGCGTTGTTCACCAGCACGTCGAGGCGGCCGTAGATCTTCACCGCGCGGTCGAACAGCGCCGCGATCTGCTCCTCGCTGGTGAGATCGGCCGGCACCGGCAGCGCGGTGCCGCCTTTCGCCTCGATCCCGGCCGCGACCTCGTCCAGCAGTTCGGCGCGCCGCGCCACCAGCACGGTCTTGGCACCCTCCGCGGCAAACGTCTCGGCAATGGCGCGGCCGATCCCGTTGCTCGCGCCGGTGACGATCGCGACCTTGTCCTTCAACTGCCCGGTCATTTGTGTCTTCCCTTCGCTCCGCTCGATGCAGCCGGCGCATGCTACAGTCGAAGCCACAGGAAACACCATGCCGCTCTCGGCCCGCGTCGCCCTCGCCTTCGCATTGTCGCTTGCCGCCGCGGGCGCGCTTCAGCAGGCGCTCATGTGGGCGTACGACAGCGGGGCGGCGCCGTGGGCACTGGCTCCCCTCGGCGTCTGCATCCTGCTGATCACGATCGTGTTCGGAGTTGTGTTGTGGCGCCGTCCTGCGAGCCATCGGCGGGACCGCAGGGATCATGTTCGCCGCCATGCTGGTGTTCGGCGTCGCCGTCTATAGCTTCGGCGTGAACGATCTGCGGCCGGGCATCGGCGACAACATCGGCTATCTCATCGCGATGCTGGTGGTGTTCGATTTCCTGCTGCCGTCCGCAGTCGCGGTGCCGATCCACTGTTGCTGCGCGCCGCGATGAAGCCGCCGGGATAGAGGAGTATCGTCGTCCCATGCCCAAACGCGCCATCACCTCCGACAAGGTCTTCAAGGGCTCGCTGCCGTTCGCGCAGGCGACCGTCGCCGGCGGCTTCATGTTCGTCTGCTGCGTCGGCTGCGACCGCTCGGGCCAGTTCGCCGTGGGCGACGTCCGCGCGCAGACGCAAGCATGCCTCGACAACATCCGGGCGCTGATCGAGGAGGCCGGCGGCACCACGCGCGATATCGTCAAATGCACGGTCTATGTCACCGACCGCGCGAACTGGCAGCCGATGAACGAAGTCTATTTCAGGAATTTCGCGGAAGACCCGCCGCACCGGGTGTCCTGCATCGTCTCGGGGCTCGGCGCGCCGGAATGCCTGGTCGAGATCGACGCCACCGCCTATCTCGGCAAGGATTGATGGCGGACAGGTTCGCGGCGCGTCAGGTGTTGCGTCCGCTGTCCGCCTGGTCGTCGAGCCAGTCCGCAAGCTTGCCGTCGGGCGCCTTCTTCTTCGTCTTGGCGGATTTGCTGCCGGCCTTGGCCTTGGTCTTCGCCGGCGGTTTCGGAGCTGCCAGCTCGGCTGCTTCCTTGGCCAGACGAAGGGCTCGCAGTTTCTCGGTCTTGGCTCGGGTGGCTGCGGCGCCGGCCTCGTATTCCGCCATCGCCTTCTTGCCGTCTTCGGCCTGCCGCGCCCGGATTTCGGCCCGCATCTTGTTCGGTTCGTCTGCCAATGGAGTGCCTTCCTGTCGATAGGCACTCTATATGGTGCCGAACGCGTTATTATTCAACCGAAAACGGCCCGCGCGCCGCCATGCCTGCCAGAATGACCGCAGTATTAAGACAAATCGGTTCTCTAGGGCGTGTACTCGTACGCACGCAATACTCTCGCAGAAATGCTTGTGCGGATGCGCTGAAGGCGGGCTAAAGCCGCCTCCCACGCGTGACGACCCCATCAATGCGAAGCCGGGCCCGGAGCAAACCCGCGCTCGGTCCAGACCGCCGCCGCCTCCGGCGCCGTCAAGCTTGCGACAAACGCCTGGGCGATCTCAGGCTCGTTTGCATTCTTCAGCACACCGGCGGTGAACGGCTCCCGGTCTTCCAGAGGACGCGGCAGGGTGCCGGCGAACTTCAAGCCGGCCGTGGTGACGATGGCGCTCTTGAAGGTGATTCCGACCGCCGCATCACCCTTTGCAACCGCCACGACAATGAGATGGCTGCCGGGCACCAGCACCGCCTTGCGCGCCACTTCATCGGCCATGCCGATCTCGACCAGCGCGCGGGCGAAGTACTGGCCGAACGCGCCGCCGCTCTTGGGGTCGGTGTAGGCGATTGACGGCGCGGCGCGCAGCATGGCCTTGAACGCTTCGAGCGTGGATACGTCCGGCGTTGGCGCCTCGGCCCGAACGCCGACGCCGGCCAAGCTGGCCGCGACCGGCACCGGCTTGTGCAACAGGCCAGCGGCGACCAGCGCCACCTTGCCCTGCTCCGGCAGCACGATGGCATCGGCCGGCTTGCCTGCCTTGATGTCGGCGAGGATTGGCCCAGTCAAGCTGTAGCCGATATTGACCTTGTGGCCAGTGGCGCGGGTAAAGGCCTGCGCAAAGCGATCGAGCGGATCTTGCACCGCGACCGCGGCGAGCACGCGGATTTCGCCGGCCGGTGCGAGGCCGATACTCAGCGCAAGCAAAACCAGCGTGGCTGTGACATTTCGGAGCATGCGGTGTCCTCCCTCGATCCAACCGAGTTCGCGTAGGCGCCGCGCGAAGCGGCGGCCCATTGCCGTGCTCCCGCGCAAGCGGCCACACAGCCAAACAGAGTGATCGTATAGGAAAGAGTGCCCCCCGGAGTCTCGATACAAAGGCAGCGCTGTGCGCGGCTGTTACTCCATTAAGCGGACATGGGCGAGTTTAAACTTGGGCGAGTTTGAACTACCTACACTCAAGTATAATACTTTTTTCCCGAAACAAATCGGACCCTCTCAAAACAATCCAATGAGCGCGTCGATGCTGACGCATTGGATGGGGGCAAAAACAATGGGGGAAGGTATGCGAATACTCTCACTATCATCAGTAGTTACTGGCACCTTGCTTGCTGCATCGCTGACGGCTGTTGCGGCTGATCTGCCCGTAAGAGCGCCTGCAGCGCCGTACGTGCCAGTTCCAATAACGACATGGACCGGCTGCTACATCGGCGGCAACATTGGCGGCGCCTTTGGTCACGCCAGCATCAGCGGTGTGTCTGGATCAATATCTAGAGACGGTTCCGGGTTTGCCGGCGGCGGTCAGATTGGCTGTGACTACCAATTCAACGGGGGTTGGGTGATTGGGCTCCGCGACATGTTTGACGGCACGAGCAATAAGAGAAGCGGAACTTTCGCAAATGGGCCCCTCGCGGGGTCTGCGGTTAACTTCAACAATCAATGGTTCGATACTCTGACCGGCCGGCTGGGATACTCATTTGCCCCGACCACGCTGGTTTACTTCCAGGGCGGCGGCGCTTGGGCCCATACGAGCACAAACGTCATTGCTAGCGGCGTCCAAACTGGCCAGACCTCCGCCACCCGATCCGGGTGGACGATTGGCGGTGGCGTTGAATGGATGTTTGCGCCGCACTGGTCGTGGTTTCTCGAGGGCAATTACATGGACTTCGGGTCCAAGTCCGGGGTTGCAGTTAGTCCGGTGGTCGGCTCGCCTTGTGCCGCAGGTTGTGCTTTCACCGCGAAGGCCAACGAGAGCACGGTGTTGACCGGTGTGAACTACAGGTTCTGATAAAGCGCCACGTCCGCTTTACCTCCGAAGCGGATGTGGCCCGCGCGTTTATGGGTACGCACCCTAATTGGTCTTGATGTTGAGTTCTTTCACCAGGCGCGCGTATTTCACTGAATCGGCCTGGGCGATCTTGCCGATCTCCTCCGGCGTGCCGCCAACCGGCTCCACGATGCCCGCTTTGAAGGTCTCCAGCAGCTTCGGATCCTTCAGCGCCTTGTTCATTTCCGCGTTCAGCTTCGTGACTATGCCAGCCGGCGTGCCGGACGGCACGAACGCCGCGTACCAGGCATCGAGCACGACCTTGTAGCCGCTCTCATCCAGGGTCGGAACTTCCGGCAGGATCGGGGAACGCTTGGAGCCGGTGTGCGCCAACAGCTTGATGGTGCCGGCCTTGTAATGCGGAAACAGCGCAGTCGGGCCGAGGAATGCGGTCTTCACATGCGCCGCAATCAGATCGTTGATCGCCTGTCCGGCGCCGCGATAAGGCACGTGCTCGATCTTGATGCCGGCGTCCTTGGCGAACCACTCGCCGGCGACATGCTGGTTCGAGCCGACGCCTGACGAGGCGTAGCCCAGCCCTGGATTTTTCTTCACGTACTCGACCAGTTCCTTCACCGTGCTGACGCTGAGCGAGCCGTGCACGGCGAGAAACTGTGACTGGCGGCCGAGATAGCAGACCGGCAGGAGCTGCTTGGTGTAGTCGTAGGAGAGATTCATGATATGCGGCGCACTCGCCGCGTTGTCGTTGGTGATCAGCACCGTGTAGCCATCCGGAGCGCCTTTCATCGCCGCGTCCATGCCGATGGTGCCGCCGGCGCCGGTGCGGTTTTCGACCACGATCTGCTGGCCGGCGCTGCGCTGCATCACCTCGCCGACCGCGCGGGCGATGAAGTCGATGGCGCCGCCGGGCGCGAGCGGCACGATGAAGTGGATCGGCTTGGTCGGCCAGCCGGCCTCCTGCGCCAGCGCGAACGGCGCGCCGAAAACGCCACCGCCGATCGCGGCCGCCGCCGCATTCTTGATGAAAGTCCGCCGCTCGATCTTCCGCATATTTACTCCCTGAACTTTTCGCTTTGTTGCCGAATTGTAGCACGTGTTCCGAAGGTGGCTACCGGTTCAACCCGGCCCGCTCCGTGCGGTATGTTGTCTCAAAACAACCGGTGTCAGGAGGCCGCATGACCCAAAATTCGACCCAGAGATTCCATAACAAATGACGAACGCGCCATTCGCGATCTGGTCGCAATCTGGATGGAAGCGAGCCGGGCCGGCGACACCGCCACGGTGCTGTCGCTGATGGCTGACGACGTGATCTTCCAGGTTCCCGGCCGCGAGCCGTTCGGCAAGGCGGCGTTCGTCGCCATGTCCCACGGCATGAAGGGTGTCCGCATGGAGGGTTCAAGCGACATCCGCGAACTGCGCGTGCTCGGTAACTGGGCGTATCTGCGAAATCACATCGCCATCACGGTGACGCCGCCCGGCGGCAGGGCGGTGAAGCGCGCCGGCACCACGCTCACCATCCTGCGGAAGGAAGCCAACGGACAATGGCTGCTGGCGCGCGACGCCAATCTGCTCACCGAGGTGAAGGACTGAGCTCGGCCCGCCATCAATCGCGCCGGTATTCCGTCCCGGCCCATTAGTGCCTAAGCTCCGGCAAAACAACGCGGCCGGGAGGAAACGACATGAACCAAATGCTGACGACGATCGCTGCGAGCGTGCTCGCGGCGGCGATGGCCGCGCCGGGGTTTGCCCAGGACTATCCGACCCAGACCATCAAGCTGATCAGCTCATTCGGCGCCGGCGGCGGTTCCGACATCGTCGGCCGCATCATCGCGCCGCGGCTGCAGGAGAAGCTTGGCCAGGCGGTCGTGGTGGAGAACCGGCCCGGCGCCGGCGGCTTGCTCGGCAACGAGGCGGTCGCGAATTCGCCGAAAGACGGCTACACGCTCGGCGTCCAAACCGCCGGTCAGCTGATCACGCCGGTGATGACCAAGAACGTGCGCTTCGACGCGGTGGAGTCGTTCGACTGGATCGGCCAGATCGCGGTCGCCGGCCTACTGATCGTGGTGCGGCCGGACTATCCGCACAAGGACATCAAGTCGCTGGTCGCCGCCGCCAAGGCCGAGCCCGGCAAGATCGTGTTTGCGAGCCCGGGCTTCGGCGCGACGCAGCATCTCGCGGCCGAGCTGTTCAAGCAGGTCGCCGGCGTCGACATGCTTCACGTGCCCTATCGCACCTCGCCCGAAGCGCTTGCCAGCCTGCTCAGCAAGAACACCGACGTGCTGTTCGACACCATGACCGCGCTGTTGGGCCAGGCCCAGTCCGGGAACGTCAGGGCGCTGGCGATCACCGGCAAGGACCGCGACCCGGCGGCGCCGGACATTCCGGCAGCGGTCGAGTCCGGCGTGGTGCCGAATTACGACGTCACCACCTGGTACGGCCTGTACGGACCGAAGGGATTGCCGCCGGCGGTAATCGCCAAGCTCAACAAGGCGCTCAACGAGATCCTGCAGGAGCCGGAGACCCGCGACCGCCTGAGCAAGACCGGCGTGATCGTGAAAAGCTCGACGCCGGAAGCCTGGCACCAGTTCATGGTGGCCGAGTACAAGAAATGGACCGCCGTGCGCGAAAAGTCGGGGCTGGAGCAGCGCTGAAGCGCATTCCGCTCATTTCGACGCGCGGCTGGTTTCGCTAACCGTCATCGCCCGCGAAGGCGGGCGATCCAGTATTCGCCATTGCTCATAAGGGGCAAGAACGCGACGACCGGCTCACCATCGTTGCGAGCGGAACTCGGTCGCCGAACTGGCCTGACTCAATCGCGAGACCGTGACTACTGGATGCCCCGCCTTCGCAGGGCATGACAGGCTCGTTGCAAAAGAGCCCGTTACTCCGGCTTGAGGCCGGCGAGCTTCGCCGCCTCCCGCGAGTTCTCGTATTCCTGCTTGATGTAATCGGTAAAGCCCTTGGAGGTCTGCTGCGCTTCCGGCACGAGCTCGGCGCCGCTATTGATGAACTTGTCCTGGATGCCCTTGTCGGCCAGCGCCTTGACCAGCGCCTTCTCCAGCAACGCGACGATGTCCGCAGGCGTCTTGGCCGGCGCCAGCACGCCGACGTAGCTCGCCGCGGTAAAATCCTTCACGCCGGACTCGATCATGGTCGGCACGTCCGGAATCTTCGACGGCCGCCTTTGCGCCGCCACCGCGAGAATGCGGATCTTGCCCTGATTGTGATGCTCGACCAGGGTCGACACCTCGGTCATCGCGCCGGAAATAGTTCCGGCCAGCACGTCGCCGACCAGCGCGCCGCCACCACGATACGGCACATGGACGATCTTCGCGCCGGTCGCCGCGTTGAAGCGCGCGAGCGTCATGTGCGAGGCGCTGCCGACGCCGGAGGTGCCGAGCGCGATCTGCTGCTTCTTCGACAGTTCGACCAGCTCCGTCACCGACTTCACCGGCACCGAGACGTGCAGCACGATCGAGTGCGGCGCGAGGTTGGCGAGCCCGATGGCGATGAAATCCTTCAACGGGTCATAACTCAGCTTGGCCTGCACGAACGGATTGACGGTCAGCGGGCCGTTCGAGCCGGTGAGCAGCGTGTAGCCATCGGGCGGCGAGGTCGCGACTGCTGCTGCGCCGAGGCTGCCGCCGGCGCCGGCGCGCGACTCCACCACTATGGTCTGGCCGAGCGTGGGCGACATGCCCTCGGCGACGAGCCGCGCCACCAGGTCGGCGTTGCCGCCGGCCGCGAACGGCACGATCAGGCGGATCGGCTTGTCGGGATAGGCGGCGAAAGCCGAGCGCGGCAGCAGCGAGGCGAGCGGCGTCGCGGCGAGCGTCGTGAGAAGCGTGCGGCGTGAGATCGGCATGATGTTTCCTCGGCGTGACATTTGGTGGGTCCGATGGCGGCTGGACCTCGTGTCCGCAAACTATTCCGGCGCGGCTTGCCCCGACAAGAGGAATTGATCGCGCCCACGCCGTTCGGGAGACGGATTTTCTCGATGCATGGGCGGCTTGTCCCAGGCTTCCTTAAACCTCCGCCGGCCTTATATTCGGGCTCCGGGTTCCACCGCGGCGCAATGGCGCAGGAGCGTTTCATGGCCTCACGTCAGATCAAGCTCAACGCCTTCATGCGGCCGGCCAGCATCCACACCGGCGCGTGGCGCTATCCCGGCGCCTGGCCCGACATGAATTTCAACTTCGCGCACATCAAGGAGGCGATCCAGAAGCTCGAGGCGGCGAAGTTCGACGCTTTCTTCATGGCCGACCACATGGCCGTGCTCAACATGCCGATGGACGCGCTGAAGCGCAGCCACACCTCGACCTCGTTCGAGCCGTTCACGCTGTTGTCGGCGCTGTCGCAGGCGACCACGCATATCGGCCTCGTCGCCACCGGCTCGACCACCTTCGACGTGCCCTACCACATCGCCCGGCGCTTCGCCTCGCTCGACCACATCAGCGGCGGCCGCGCCGGCTGGAACATCGTCACCACCTCCAACCCCGACGCCGCGCTCAACTTCGGCCTGGAAGAGCACATGGAGCACGGCGAGCGCTACCGGCGCGCGCGGGAATTCTACGACGTCGTCACCGGCCTCTGGGATTCTTGGGCCGATGACGCCTTCATCCGCGACGTCGACAGCGGCGTGTTCTTCGATCCCGACAAGATGCACACACTCAACCATAAGGGCGAATTCCTTTCGGTCAAAGGCCCGCTCAACATCGCGCGGCCGGTGCAGGGCTGGCCGGTGATCGTGCAGGCCGGCGCGTCGGAATCCGGCAAGCAGCTGGCGGCCGAGACCGCGGAAGCCGTATTCACCGCGCAGAACAACATCGAAACCGGCAAGGCATTCTACGCCGACGTGAAGGGCCGCATGCAGAAGCTCGGCCGCAATCCCGACCATCTGAAAATCCAGCCGGCCTGTTTCGTCGTGGTCGGCGACACCGTCGAGGAGGCCAACGCCAAGCGCGCCAAGCTCGACAGCCTGGTCAACTACGCCAACTCGATTGCCTCGCTCTCGATCGCGCTCGGCACCGACGCCTCGAAATTCGATCCCGACGGCCCGCTGCCGGAGATTCCCGACAGCAACGCCAGCAAGAGCGGCCGCGAGCGCGCCATCGCCGCGGCCAAGCGCGACAACCTCACGGTGCGCCAGCTCGCCCAGCGCATGGGCGGCTATTCCGGATTGGCCATGGTCGGCACGCCGAAGACCATCGCCGACGAGATGGAAGAGTGGATGGAAACGAACGCCAGCGACGGCTTCACCATCATGTTCCCGTATCTGCCCGGCGGCCTCGACGATTTCGTCCGCGGCGTCATTCCCGAGTTGCAGCGGCGCGGCCTGTTCCGCCGCGAGTATGAAGGCAAGACACTGCGCGAGAATTTGGGATTGCCGCGGCCGGAGAACCGCTTCTTCGATCGCAGCAAGTCCGTGGCGGCCGAATAGCCACTGGACATTAGAATAGCCACTGGACATTAGACATGAGCGAGATCGAGAATTTCCACGCCCACGTCTATTACGACGCGCCGACCCGCGCGCAGGCGCTTTCACTTTGCGAAGCGGCCGGACAAAAATTCGGCGTCAAGGTCGGGCGGATGCACGACAAACCGGTCGGCCCGCATCCGCGCGGCAGCTGCCAGCTCACCATCGGCAAGGCGCAATTCACCGACGTGGTGTCCTGGCTGGTGCTCAACCGCCGCGGCCTGACCGTGTTCACGCACGCGCAAACCGGCGACGCGCTGAAGGACCACACCGACCACGTGATCTGGCTCGGCCCTTCGGAGACGCTCGAGCTTTCGCAGTTTCGGTAGACGCTGGATGTTTCAGTCTTCAATCGCGAACCCATGAATACTGGATGCACCGCCTTCGCGGGGCATGACCGGCTTGTTGTATATATTCAGCCGTCATCGCCCGCGAAGGCGGGCGATCCAGTAATTGCCGTTGCTCCTATGGGGCCGAGAACCACCCGAAAACCGGTTCCCACTTTTCGGGACTACGCACTCCGTCCAAGCACATTGCCGAGATCGTGATACACCGTGTGCAGGTGCTGCGCCTCGGCGTCCACCGACGCCATCTCGATGACGAAGCCGTCGCCGATCACCCGATAGCCGAACGCCGTCTCCGGCGTGTTACCGGCATACCAGGCGAAGTGCACGGCCTGCCGGTCGCCCGACTGCACCCGCCCGCGTTGCGCCGCGGAGAGCTGCGCCGGGAAATGCTCGACCGCATAGAGCTCGACCATCTTCCACAGCAAATCGCGCTGCGCCGACGACAGCTCGGCGGCCGGCAGCCCGACCTTCTTGGTGTTCGAGCGTTCGCGGCCGGCGTAGGAGAGAATGTTATACGGCGTCGAGTCCGCGACCCGCGCCCTGCCCTGCAATTTCGGCGACAGGTCGGCCATCAGCCGCCGCGCCAGACCTTCCTCGTCACGAAGCGTGTTGAGGCCGGTGTGCGGCCCGGCTTTGACGCGGTTCGGAATGGCGGAGAACGAAGTCGGCGTCACCGAGACGATGCGGCCGTCGCGCACCGCGACCGACTGGGTCAGATGATGCCCTTCACAGCGAAAGCCCCACGTGCCGGTCTCGGCCGGCGTGCCGAACACCGCGAGCGAGAAGCGCTCCGACGAGCGCTGACCGGCGCCGTTGCCGCTCGCCGCGAGGATGTCCTGCAGCAGCATGACATTCTTGGCCTTGGCGACGCCCGAAGGCGACCACACCGCGCCGAGCACGCTCCAGGCCGCTTCCTTCTGCGCCGCGGTCATCTGCTCGAGCCGCAGGCCCGGTTTGACGTAGCCCGTCGCGCCGAAATAATTCCAGCCGCGCCACTCCGAGCCGTTCCAGGCAAACGAGGCGGCCTTGCGCTGGTCCGGCTCGAGACCGGACAGGAAGGCGCGCACCTTGCCGAGCAGATCGGCCGCGGACGCAAGGCCCTCGTCGGCGGCGGCGCCCGCGCGCGGCAACGCGGCGGCGCCGAGCAGCGCTGCACCGGCGGCAATGATGCGGCGGCGATCGAGCACTGGCTTTAATTCACTCATGACGGTCCTCCTCGGCGGCAGAACGCGGCAAGCCTACCCCCGATTTCCCTTCCGCTCCAAGCCCGATAGGCTCACGACATCGCGACCCGCGACATGCCGCGGCGCACACAGGACCACGACCCATCATGAACCGCCTGCTCGAACTGCCCCCGGAAAACCAGACGCCCGAACAAAAGAAAGTGTTCGAGCAGCTCGTCGCCGGCCGCGGCCGCATCCTCGGTCCCTACAAGATCTGGATCCATTCGCCGACCGTCGCCAGCGGCATGGAGCACATCGGCACCTATCTGAACAAGAAAGGCTCGCTATCGGAGCGCGAGGTCGAGATCGGCATCCTGGTGATCGCGCAGCACTGGGACGCCGACTATGTCCGCCAGGCGCACATCAAGATGGGGCGGCAGGTTGGGCTTTCCCAGGACATCATCGATGCGGTGCTGGCCGGCCGCGATCCGAAGCTCACCGATCCGCACGAGCGCGCGGTGCATCGTTTCGCGGCAGCGCTGGTTGCCGGCGCCAAGCTGTCCGACGCCGAGTTTGCCGAGATCGAAAAGGCCATCGGCCGCGACGGCGTCGCCGAAGTGCTGGTGCTGATCGGCTACTACACCTCCGTGGCGCTCGGCATGAAGGTGCATCAGGTGCCGATCCCGCCGGGCTGATGGAGCGGATGGGCGTCGCTGCCCCTTGCTCAGCTGTCATCGCCCGCGAAAGGGCGATCCAGTAATCACCATCGCTATCCTTCAATCGCGACACCATGACTACTGGATGCCCCGCCGGAGCCTGTCATCGGGCCGGCCAAAGGCCGTACCCGTTGGCGGGGCATGACAGGTTGGTGTTCGGCTAACCCGTCCCGCGTGCTACGCTCTGGCGTAACAGCCGGCCCAATCAAAGCGCCGGCCATCAGGAGGACGCCATGACGCCGACGTTGCTTCGCCACATCGTGCCGCTCGTCGCAGCCGCATTGCTTTTCGCCACGGACGCCAGCGCGCAGTCGCAGTCACAGCCGCCGCGCGCCGTCCCGACGTTCGCGGTCGAGGCGTCGTGGCCGAAGGTCCCGCCGCAGTGGAAACTCGGCGATGCCTCCAGCATCGCCATCGATGCGCAGGACAATGTCTACGTGCTGCATCGCCCGCGCACGCTGAAGCCCGAGGACGCCGCCAAGGCCGCGCCTGCCGGTCATGGTGTTCGACCCCGCCGGCAATTTCGTCAAATCCTGGGGCGGCCCGGGCAGCGGCTTCGAGTGGCCCGAGCGCGAGCACGGCATCCACATCGACCACAAGGGCTTCGCCTGGATCGGCGGCAACAACTGCCCGACCTCCGGCATCGCCGGCTTAAAGCCGGTCGCCGACGACGCGCTGCTGAAGTTCTCGCTCGACGGCAAGTTCATCCTGCAGATCGGCAAGAGCAACCAGAGCAAGGGCGACACTGACACCGTGAACGTGCATCGCGCCGCGGATGCGTGGGTGTGGCCGCGCACCAATGAGCTGTTCGTCGCCGACGGCTACGGCAATCACCGCGTCATCGTGTTCGATGCCGACACCGGCGCGTTCAAGCGGACCTGGGGCGCCTTCGGCAAGCCGCCGGGCGGCGTGGACAATTGCGCGATCGTCGGCCCGAAGACGTTCCCCGAGGGCGACGGCCCGACGGACTTCAACGTCGCGCACGCCATCCGCGTCGCCAACGACGGCATGGTGTATCTCGCCGACCGCGAGAACCGCCGCGTGCAGATGTTCACCAACGACGGCAAGTTCGTGAAGCAGCTGGTCCGCACCGCCACGCCATTCGCGCGCGACCTCGCCCTGTCGCCCGATCCGGAGCAGCAGTTCCTCTATGTCGGCGGCGGCAAATCCATCGTCGTGCTCGACCGCAAGACGCTCGACGTCGCGGGCGAGATCGAAGTGCCGGGCCAGATCGGAGCCGGCCACCACATCGCGACCGATTCCAAAGGCAACATCTATATCGCGCAGACCACCGCCGGCCTGCAGAAGCTGGTGTTCAAGGGGATGTCGGCAGTGGCGGCGCGGTGAACGCGACAGAAGAAAGGACGACCGAGCGAGTCAGAACCATGTGAGGCAGGCATGCCAGCAACCACCGTGAACGTTCGGTACATGGTCAACGACGTTGATGCTGCCGTTGCGTGGTACACCACGCATCTTGGCTTCACCGTCCTCACCAACGCCGCCCCAGCGTTTGCCGACGTGATGCTTGGATCACTCCGTCTGTTGCTCAGCGGGCCGAAGAGTTCGGCCGGACGGCCGATGCCCGACGGCAGCAAGCCAGGACCTGGCGGTTGGAATCGCATTCATCTCATTGTGAGCGATCTGGCCGTCGAGGTTGCGCGGTTGCGTGCCGCAGGCGTGCAGTTCCGCAACGATATCGTAACCGGCCCCGGTGGATCGCAAATCCTGCTGCAGGATCCCTCCGGCAATCTCGTCGAACTCTTTCAGCCCGCTGCGCGCTGACAAGATTGCCGACGAATAAATGCAACGTCGGACTCCACTGCTTGTAGATGCGGTCTTCACTCATTTGGCGGGGGTGAAATATATTTTGAACCGCTGTGGTTCGCGACGGCCCCTTCCCGGCCGGCTCGTCAAGATTAGATTGTGCAATCGCAACGGGAGTAATCCCGTTGCGATCACTCGATAGTCCCCGTTTTTCATTCATTGAGGAGGTTATCATGCGTCTTATCCCGATCCTCACTGCGGTGACGATTGGCCTATTTGCCACGGTCGCCGTGGCCCAAAATCGAGACCCAGGCAGCGCTCCCCCGGGCGTTTCAACGACCGGCGGCAAGCCCGTGCCGGTGGACCCCGCCGAAGTAAGGAGGGACAACACCTCCGGTCCGGGCGTCGCCCCGCGAGCTAAGACGGACGGTGGCAGGCCGTTGCCGGTGGACCGCAACGAAGTAAAAAGGGAGAACGCGATTCCGGGCGGCAAATAGATGCCGAAGAAACGCTCAATGAAGTGCAGCATAAGACTGTAGTCTCGTTTTTCATTCCCCGGGCCGCTGCGTCTAATGCGGCGTAGCGGCTCGTTGTCACCGTACAGATCTGAGGCCATCAATTCAGAATGCTGTCTGATGTCCGCTACGGGTCATTTTCGACCGGCGCGAGCCAGCAGCAGGTCCCGCCATGTCAGCTACGCGATCCGGGTGCGATCTATCGTGCTGTCCGCGATCTGCAGCGGAAATATTTCGATCCGCCGAATCTGTCCGGCGGCAAGTACGAGTGAACTCAATTCAAGGGCTTTAACGCCCGCGCGGGGCCGTCTTCGCCTAGTTCGCAAGAGTACCCGGCCTCGCGGAGGTCTTGAACGAGACGCTCAGCAAAGCGGAGGCGATCTTGCAACGATTGAGATTTACGAACTGTTGGCGACTTGGGCTGTTGCGCCATAGCAGCATTCCGATTGCACTTCGTGATTTTCATCGCTGGCCCCCACTGGCGATCGGCCATTGAGGCTACTGCCGAAATGTGTCGGGAACCTGACACATGGGCGTGATCATCGGAAAGGCCCTGAAACCAGCAACGGATGAAGATGTTGTCCACAGGCAAAGTCTCTTGACGGCAGCATGGCTTCCGGCAAATTAGCGTCCGCTCGTAATGACTATCGGATAGGTCAGAGATATTCCGATGATTGCGATTGTCGATGACGATGATGCCGTGCGCGAGGCGATGAAACTCCTCCTGCTATCTCTGGGGTACAGCGCTTCCACGTTTGGCTCGGCCGAGGAATTTCTCAACTCTGAGCAAGTCGACGACACATCTTGCCTCATTACTGATGTGCAAATGCCGGGGTTGAGCGGCATTGATCTGCAAGACCGACTGATCGCCGGAGGCCATCGCATCTCCATCATTTTCATCACCGCTTATTCCGATGAAAACGTGCGGATGCGCGCCATGAAGGCCGGAGCGCTTGCCTTCCTAACCAAGCCAATCAATCAACACCACTTGATGGACCATCTTGAGAAGGCGTTGAAGGCTGCCTGACACCAAGACGCAAGGCGAAGGCGCGGACGGCGGCGAACTGCTGGCGGCGCTGCGACGTCGCAAGCGGAGCCGCGACGCGCTGCCCGGCGCATCGAGCAAACACTCAAGCGCGGAACGGAATTGCTGAAGGAGGCGAAGGACCTGGCGCTAGCCGCGCCCGCGTCTTGCTTATGTAAGCAAGATGCCCCCGACACCGACATATTCCTTCAGCAAAATCGGCGCGTTCCGCACATGAAAAAGCCCGGGCCGCGGCCCGGCTTGGCAACTGAAAGACCGCCTCGCGCGCGAGGCCTACTCAAATTCAATCAGGCGACCTTCTTGAAGGCGCTGGTGAGGCTTTCCTTGATCGGTTCGACGGTCTCGGTCGTGACCTTCTGGGCCAGCGCGGTGAGCTCCTTGCCCTGCGCGCTGAAGTGTCGAACTGCTTGCGCACGTGCGAGGTCGAAAGTTCGACGGCCTCCGCCAGCGACTTCACGGTCATAAGCTTGGCTGCAAAATCGAACGCCGCGTTGGTGTTGGCGCGCGACACCTCGATCACCTTGAGGCCGTAGTCGGCGGCACCCTTGCTCGCGGTGGCGTAGCTGTCTTCGATCAGGTCGGACGCCTCTTCCGAGGCCGCCTTCATCTTTTCCCAGTTGTCCTTGGCTTGGGTCACGCTCTTTTCCGCGAACTCGCGGAATGCGGCCGGCACTTCCATTTTAGGAACTTCGAACTTCGGCAGATCGAAGCGGGGAATTTCGAACTTCGGCATCTCGGACGCGAAGCCCGCGGCCGCAGCCTTCGGTTTCGCCTTGGCGGTGGTGATGTCAGACATGATGGTGGTCCTTTTTTTGAGCTTGCTGGCGGCTCCCGATTTCCTGGATCCGCCGCCACGTCGTCGATCCGGGGGAGATTTCATCGGTCGCGCCTGTCGCGTTGGTGATCGTAAAGCGGGATTCCGTCGAGCCACAGAATTCCGTCGCGCCGGAATCAACACCGCAGTTGCCTGACAGAAGAAAGACCGCCACGGCGCGCCGCTAGGGAGAGACCCATGAGCGGGTGGTGCCGTGGCGGCCCAAGGAAAAACCCACAGAGGAGAAAACACGCAGTCGCAAAG
This sequence comes from uncultured Alphaproteobacteria bacterium, assembly GCA_963850885.1. Classification (GTDB taxonomy): domain Bacteria; phylum Pseudomonadota; class Alphaproteobacteria; order Rhizobiales; family Xanthobacteraceae; genus Z2-YC6860. The sequence continues at coordinate 40,699 of CAWKOD010000005.1, forward strand.
CTAGAATGGACCGCATCGTGAGCACGACCACAATTCATCTGAATATTTAGATGGTTCGGCGCTTGATCTGGCGCAAAGGTGCGCTAGCCTCAGCAGGCTAACTTTCATCGAATTTATGGATGAGAGGAACGGTCATTATGAAACGCGTCCTGCTGAAAACGTTGCAGCCCGCAGTCGTAATGATGGCACTGTGCGCGGCTCCCATTGCCTTTTCGCAGGGGGATGCCGATTTCCGCACCGGCTGCACTTAGAGGTGCAAACGATCAAATCAATCTCGCCGAAACTGTGCACTGCGGCTACTACTACGGCTGCGGCTATTATCGTCCGTACGTCTATTACCGTCCGTATGGCTACTATCGCCCGTATTATCGTCAGTACGGCTACTACCGTGCGTACCGCTACCGTCCGTATTTTTCCTACCCCTACCGCTTGCCGCCGCCTGTCCATTAACGGTCGATGCCGTGACCTGGGCGCGCGCCGACGAGGTCATCGAATAGGCGAGCGATGTCGGCTCATGGCACATCGCGACAATTCGCGGCAGCGCAGCAACTCGGTCGCTTTCGGAGCGAAGCGGACATTCAGCGAGCCGCGCTCACGGTTGACCCAGCGTCATAGATCATGTGTGACACAGCCCCCGATTTGCGCGTAATTATCGCTTTCGAGACGCAGGGCCTCTGCCTCGGGTATTTGGGGAGACGGCGATGAGATATTGGCCCTTGGCAATGTTGGCCGCCGCAACAGTGCTTCTTGCCAACGGTCGCGCTGACGCTGGTCCGGCCGAAGATGAGACATTGGCTGCGTTCGAGTGGTTCTGCTTAGCCCACATAAACAAAGCGACAGAAGATACCGGGGTTGTTTAAGGCTATCAGGGTCAAACCAATCCCCGATAACCTTAGCCAACCCTTTCTCAGTGGGCACTCGGGCACCGCTTGGTTCCTGCCAGGCAATCACACTCGACTGGTCGTCACGCTGACTGACAAAGGCGCTTGTGGCGTGGCGAATCCAGACGTCCGTGGCCTAGGGCTTAAAGGATTGTTCGAGCGCCTATTGCGAAACCTCCACCTAAGCACTGAGCGTATAGGGAGCGAGACCACCACCGCCTATGCCGTAAGTTATCCCGACAAGGTGGGCGGGCCAGATACCAGAGTTGTGGTCCTGATGACAACTTCCGCTCTGGCGAGCATCAAAGGAGTGAACTTATGCGCGGTGCCAGAAAGAATAATGCTCTTGGAAGGAACGAAGATTCCAAATTGGCCGTGAGGGGTGGCGATGGCTTGGATATGCTCACATCGGTTGGAAAACACCCGTTGATCTATTTGAGCAACTGAAGAACCCCATAAGCAGACATCCGGCGTTGTTCCGACACCCCGTCCCTTGAACCTTGAGGCGTTCAAATCACACCAATAGCAATGGTGGAGAAACTAATCTTCGTGGCGCTCTTGATCGCATTCGGGTTTTGGTTGGTCTTTCGTCCTCACGGATCGTCTTGGCAGGACTGCAATACCGTAAAGGGGATTATTTGTATTCCGCAGGTTAAATCTTCATGGCACGGAAGCTGAAATGCAGCCTTTGTTGGCGATGTCGAGACCGATTGTCGTGACCGTTTGCATCGATAGCTCCTCTGAATTGTGGGAGCCTTAACAGCGCCCACATCTGTGGCACTCACGTGCCGGTGGAGGAGCCGTCCACAGCATCATGAGCAGTCATCATTCCCGTGTCCTCACTGATTCACACAACGCCAACGCTCAAACCTTTCACGTATTCTGCCGCAGTGAAGTCAGGATGTCGGCCAGCCGGTCGACTGCTGGTTCCGTCAATTCGGGATACAGAGGCAGGAATACGGCCTCGGTTGTGATGCGTGCGGCGTTGGGCGTTGATTGCAATGAACCGTCCGCTGTCGGGACGGCTCGCAATTGGTTGCCCGCTGACGCATCGAAGCCGGCCGCTCGCACGGCCGTCAAGATTGGGGCGGAGTCGCGAACACAGACCGGAAAGACCCAAAATGAATGCTCGGCCGCCGCATCACCGGGACACTCCACGACCAATGCCAGCCGATTGGCCAATCGTCGGCCCAGTCGTGCACGTCGATCAAGCCGATCCGTGCGAAACGTCCTCAGCCTCCGAGCCAACAGACGCAGCATCGCGGTCGGAGAGCGATGCCGAAGCTGCGCAATCAACTCGTCTCCCGGAAAGTTGCGCACCGCGCTGTTGAGCACTCGGTCGGGATCACGTCCCAGCAGTTTCAAAATCGCCAGAAACACACGAAAGGCGATGCGTCCCGACAGAAACTTCAGCACCGCATACCGTGCAACTCGCGACACGAACGAGCGGCTTTTGGATAACGGCCATGTCTCTTGAGCCGACCGCATCCGTGTGAGCAATTCGCGATCACGCACACGCAACAGTCCACCGCCGAGCGCCGTCGCGGTCTTGATCGGGCCAAAGCTGAACATCACTGCGTCCGCTTCGGGATGCCCGGCGTAGCGGCCATCGAAGGCTTGGGCGCAATCCTCCCATAGCAACAACCCGTGCTCTTGAGCTTTTCCGGCGAACGGCTGTAACGGCAGTCGCGTGCCGAACAGATGGGCAATCAGCATCGCCTTCGTGCGCGATGTGATCGCTCGGTCTATGTCCTTGAAACTTGGCGACATGTCCGTCGGATTCACGTCCATCGGAACCGCGACCAATCCGTGATGCCGTAGGATTGTCACCATGTCCTCGATCGTGACAGCCGAAACCAACACCTCCGAGCCCGCCGGCAGACCGAGTTGACCGAGCATCAGGTCCAACCCGCTGCGCACCGACAGACACGCGATGACGTCATCGCTGCCGGGCCACGTCTGCTCCACCGATTGCTGCGCCGTCGCTCGCGAACCGGGAAACAGCGCATAGCCGGCTGCCGCCAACAAGTCGCGCCAGCCAATATCAATTCGCTTGCGTGCCCACATAGGTCTCCAGGCTCTATCGCCGATAAAGCCAATGCGTGGAACCTTGACGACTGCCTGCTGCGCTCCTGCGGCAAGTGGCCGTGATGCCGCAACACCACCCAAGACACCGATAAAATCCCGCCGCTTCATACCCCTCCGGCTCAGGAGACGGCATCGTAACGGCTTAGATCAACATCTTGGAAGGGGCCCGTGATGTCCGAGTTGGGTCATTCGCTGCCGAGCCGTTCAGCCCCAGGACCGACCGATGTCCGCTACAATGGCCGCTCCTCCAGCGCTCCCAGAGCTCAGCCCTCTGCTTTGGCGTAAACCACCAAGTCCGTGCCTCCATACGCATACCTCCTCATCTGGCAAGATTAGAAGGTGTTGCTTCGACCAGTTGAACCCACCACCGAAAGCGACCTTTCAAGGCAAGTGTCCGAATGGTCGCGAAGTGCCACAAGCTGCCGTGAAGTCGGGCTTCCAAGCTGGCTTCATCTCAATCATGGTCCGCGCCAAGTGCGCGTGGGTTGCTGCTCCCGGTGCGGCGCAGGTCATAACCGCCGTGACGTGGTGAGCCTCATGGACGAACGTGCAGCAAAAATTCTGGCAGAAGCTTGCGAGCCCATGAGCGCGTCGAGCGCGCCAACTGGAACGGCGGATAGCGTGGGAGCGTGACGACAACCGGCCGATTAAAAAGGCGACATGCCGCCAAATTCAAAATCAAGACGCGCGTCTCGCATCGATGACGGCGGTCTGATTTATAAAACCACCGTACAACCCGAGCCAGAACCGAAAGTCGCACCGATGGACGTTCAGGCCACACAACAATGGAATGCCTGGGCCGATGCTCGCATTCGTACCGCAGTATTAAGAGGCGTGGAGGAGTTCGCATCCCTGATGGATGGTGAAGTCGGGCAGATGGAGCAGCGTTTTAACACCGAGCTGAAGCGCCTTGCCGCTGAGATAGAGGCGTTGCGTGAGGATGTACGTGCTGCCAACGCCAAGAACATTACGCCACTGAGGCCCCGCGATGTTGCTTGAGCTAGACCACCGAGTGGTTAAACACACCGTCGCAGTTACCGATCTCGCTGTCGCGTTGATGCTGGCGGAAGACTTTGACAGAGCCAACGTCTGCTGCGGCTTGGCCATTATCGCATCCATGTTGGCGGGAAAGGACCCCGATGCTCGCACCATGCTCGCACAGACGATGCTCAAGCGGGCTCGTGAGTTGGACCCGGAGCTAGTCAATGCACGATGGCGACAATGAGTTCGGCCAGCGCTCGGCAAGGGGCGTGGCCGCCTCCCGGGGGCAGATGGCAAATGGACTCCTTCTGTTGTCTGCCACCACTTGCTCAACGGGGTGGGGGGCGGGTCAATAAAAATAGAGGTCGTGCGCGCGCCGTGTCGCGCCGGTGCGCAATTTTTATAAATGTAAGTGGAACCAGGAGTTCAATTTCCCAATGACAAAAAATCCCAAGCTAACCGTGGTCGCATCAACCTCCACCGGCCAGCCACCGCCCCGCAAGCTGGGCCAACACGGCCTCAGCCTCTGGCATGACGTGACCAGCACCTACCACATTGAAGATGTCGGCGGCATTGAGTTACTCGCGCAAGCCTGCGCTGCCGCAGATCGTGCCGAAGCATTGGCCGCCGCCATAGACGCGGAAGGCGAGGACCATCAAAGGCAAAAACGGCCTTCGCGCGCACCCGTGCTTGAAGGACGAGTTAGCGGCACGGAGTTTCGTCGTTCGCACCCTCGCCCGGCTCGGCATCACCACCGAGAGCATCAAGCCGATGGGCCGTCCCTCGCCCGGCTTCGGAGTAAGCCATGCCGACTAACCGGACCCCCATTCGCCGAACACTGCGAGCGCCGCACTTCCCACGCTTCACCGACGCGGCGGTGAAAGCGTCCGGGAAAGGCGCGGCTAGAACGTCATGGTGCCATCGCCGCCCGCGGCAGTGGCGGGACCAGCACTCCATCGCTGAAGGAGTTACACATCAAGCCTTGGCAGTCCCGGCGTGCGGCGCCCCGGCACCAGGAACGACCTTGAAGCCCAAGCGCGATACCGCTTGTTGGAAGCGGCACTGCCGCGTTGACGCGGATGCCACTGCTTTGACCCAGTGCGGACAATGGTTGAGATATTCGCATCCTTCGGATGCCGGTTGACTAACGTTGAGTAAGGGCCACAGATATCTCGCAAAGCGGTTCAGGGGGACGGCTGTGGCAGATCCGGAACATGTCGCGATCGTGCTGGCTGGCAAGAAGGCTATAGCTGAATGGCGAGCGGCGAAAAACGCGCGGAAATCCGATGAAGGATTTGACCTTAGTGGCGAGTGGCTACCCGAAAATTTGAGCGAGCTGGACCTAAGGTATTCAAATTTTGCAAACGCCAATCTGGCGTTTGTCAATTTGCGCAGCGCGAATTTACACCAGAGCAATTTTGAAGGCGCAGTGATGTGGGGCGCCGATTTGGAAGGCGCAGACCTTACCGACGCCAAAGGTCTTACACTAAATGAGAATAATATCAGGAACGCTCGCTTCAGCCCCAACGCTGATGATGACTGGTCGGTTCTTCGTCGCACCTACACGGGTGCTCGCCTGTTGTTCCACGTGCTGCTGATGCTGGCATTCTTTCTTCCATTTGTAGCGAAAACTTTTTATTGGGTTGCGATGAACAATGCGCAGCATCATGCGCAGACGTTTTATAGCGATGTTGCTAAAGCGGTAAGCACGCATCCAGAATCGGAATTCGCGTTTCAACGTGTTGAAGCTGCTTGAAGCAGCACAAGGAACTATTCGAAGCAGCGCAATGAACTTCGGCGGTACGCCGTCTGGCAGATATTGCTCGGGGTGGACAGGGGATTCTGACAGCAATGCTCACCGTCGCCCTGCTCGTGTACAACTTGTGCCGTCTTATCCTCACGAGCTTGATCGGACCGCTTCGCGAAGAGGAGGAACGCTCGGGCATATCTCCTATACGTGGAAATTGGTTCTCGCAGACTTGGAAGTGGTTTCCATGGGTTGGAGCAGTGCGTACATCGTTTTATTGGTTCAAACACGAAGTTCGCGAGTATCGATGGCTAATGAGCCTTCATTATATCACTGTTTCACTGAGTTACTTTGCTGCTATTTCGTTCTTGTGGAACGCTTGGCACTGGCTGACCCCATCTATATCTATTTGGGTGCAAGGTTAGGATTCCTCGATGTTGCGTCACGACAACGTATTCGCCATGCGCGCCACTGGCGCGCATTTGAAATGACCGCTCAGCGGCACACCGCACACGGCCCACCGGCCAAATTTGCACACCAAAACCCGGCCAACCGGGCGACGCTGGGCGACCCAGCGCGAGCCGCTGGTGCGTCCCCCGGCCTTGGCGGCACCCAAGCCCCGGCCAACGGCCAAAAGCGGCCCGAGGACCGTTTCCCTAGGATCAACGTCCGCTTACATAGTGCTTATACGAGCCACCGCGCTGAGCTACGCCTAGCGCGAGCGCTGGTGCTAAACCCTTATGTTTTATGGTCTTTTCTGGTGTTGCCAGTAAGGACTGAATTGACGACCACCCCCTCGGACTGGGGGCAAATCCCCAAAGGCGGCCGGGCGCACGCTCCCCCGGAACGATGGAGTTTGGCTCGATGAAACATGATGCGCGGCAAACCGGCCGCATAGTCTGGCGATTGCTGGATCGCCCGCGTTCGCGGGCGATATGGCCGGAGACCAACGCCGCCGTAAGCGTTTGGCGAAACGAACCCGAGGAAACCGCGCGGACTGTTTTGGCGAAACGAACCCGAGAGTTCCGCGCAGTACTTTTCCGCGCCGGCCGGTATGATCGACCTAGCGCCGCCGAAGCGCTGAACCAAAGAAACACCATGAGGAAACGGCCCGCCATGACCACCCGCCGCCAGTTCGTTCAGATGTCCGCAGCCTCGCTCGCAACACCGCTGCTGCCGGCACGTGCTTTCGCGCAGGCGTGGCCGGCGCGGCCGATCCGCGCCATGATTCCGTTCGCGGCGGGGAGCTCGCTCGACATCGTCGGCCGGCTGGTGTGCGATCCGCTGGCGGGCCAGCTCGGCCAGCCGGTCGTGATCGAGAACCGCGGCGGCGCCGGCGGCACCATCGGCACCGGCCTGGTCGCCAAGGCCGATCCCGACGGCTACAGCATCCTCATTCAGGCCTCGGCGCATTCGGCGGCGCCCGCGGCCTATCCGAACATCACCTACGACGTCGCCAGGGATTTCGTCGCCATCATCCCGTTCGGCACCTTGCCCAACGTCACGGTGGTGGCGCCGGGCAGCGGCATCAAGACGCTGAAGGATCTCGTCGCCAAGGCCAAGACCGGCTCGATGACCTACGGCTCGGCCGGCGTCGGCAGCGCGACGCATTGGGCCGCCGAGCGGATCAGGGTCGCCGGCGGGTTCACCGGCATCCATGTGCCGTTCCGCGGCGGCCCCGAAGCGCTCACCGAAGTGATGACCGGTCGCGTCGATTTCACTTCGATGGGCATGTCGGCGGCGCTGCCGCTGATCCGCGACGGCAAGCTCGTCGCGCTGGCCGTGAGCACGCCGACGCGATCGAAGACATTGCCCGACGTGCCGACCACGATCGAAGCCGGCCTGCCGAACTCCGACTATGTCTACTGGATGGGACTGTTCGCGCCGGCGAAGACGCCGCCCGCCATCGTCGAACGGCTGCGCTCGGAGACCGAGAAGGCGCTGAAGAATCCCAACGTGGTGGAAAAGTTCGCGGCGCAGGGCATCGAGCCGATGCCGCTGTCGCCCGCCGCGTTCGATGCGTTGATCAAGAAGGAAATCGCGACCAACGTCGCGCTGGTGAAAGCGGCGGGATTGAAATTCAATTGATCGGAGTAGCGTTATGGAAAGCCTGCTGCCGCTTGCGGAAAAGATCGCGGCCCGCCTGATCGAGCGCAAGGAAACCGTCGCGGTCGCCGAAGGATCGGCCGGCGGGCTTATTTCGGCGGCGCTTCTGGCCGTGCCCGGCGCCTCGGCCTATTTCGTCGGCGGCGCCGTGGTCTACACCGGCGCGGCGCGGAGCGCCTTCACCGACATCAGCATGGAGGACATGAAGGGCCTGCGGCCGGCGAGCGAGCCCTATGCCGCCCTGCTGGCGCGGCGTATCCGCGAGCGGCTGCACACCACCTGGGCGCTCGCCGAAGCGGGCGCCGCGGGGCCATCGGGCAACCGTTACGGCGATCCGGCCGGCCACACCTGCATCGCGGTCGCCGGACCTTCGCAGCGCGCAATCACGTTGCGGACCGGCAGCAACGACCGGCGCGCCAACATGCGGACGTTCGCTGCGCGTGCGCTCGAGCTGTTCGCGGAGCAGATCGGTGCGAAGTAGCCGCCACGCGATGCAGAGCGACTCAGAATTCCTTGCCGATGTAGTGATCCACGGAGTAGCGGCCGCCGCCGCGGAACCAGATCGCCACGCAGAGCAGCGTCCACATCAGCGCGAACTCGTAGCCGCGGTTGGTCCAGAAGTAGCCGTACTGCCACTGGAACAGGAAGGTGATCACCAGCATCTGGATGCCGACCATGGCGGCGGCGATGCGCGTGAACAATCCGATGGCGAGGCAGATCGCGCCGACCGAACTCGGTGAAGAACACCAGATAGGCCAGCAACTCGGCAAACGGGATGCCCTTGCCGCCGATGTTGGTGACGTAGCGATCGATCGGCGCGGTGAACACCTTCTGGATGCCGTGCGGCACCAGGATCGCGCCGGTGACGAAGCGCATGAAGGCGTACGAATAAGGTGCGAAACGCTGATAGACGCCGGCCATGCCGGGCACGATCAGCCGCTGCCGGTCGATCTGCGAATCCATGAAGTCCCCTCCCCGGCGGCTGTCATTCGCCCCTTGCACCGCTTGCGCAGGAGCCTATCCCGGAACGATCGGCGGCGAAACATGCACCCGGCGCAGGGGCGCACGCCGTCGCATTGGATTGAACCGCGCCCGCGCCCGCCTGTAAGCTTGCCGCCAATTCAACAATGCTGGGGAGAAACGTCATGCGCCGGCTGTCCGTTACCCTCGCTTTCGTCCTGCTCGGCACTGCGGCACACTTCTCAACCGCGCCAGCCGTTGCGCAAACCGCGGCCACTCCGCAAAGCACAGGAACCACCATGCCGTCCGACATCGACCCGAAATCGGGAATGCGCCTGCCGTTGCCAAAGCGAGAGGAGCTCGATGAAGCCGGCCAGAAGGCTTACGACCGCAGCGCCGCGCCGGGCGCCTCCATCGCCGGCTTGCAGGGCCCCGGCGGCATCCAGCTGTTCAGCCCGAAGACCGCGGCCAATGTTTCCGCGCTCAACCGCTATCTGCGGTTCGAGGCAGGCTTTACCCCGCACGTCCGCGAGGTCGCGATCCTTATCACCGCGCGCGAGATGGACAGCCAGTTCGAATGGGTCGCGCACGAGCCCGAGGCGCTCAAGGAAGGCGTGCCGCAGAGCACCATCGACGTCATCAAATATCGGCGCAGCACCGAAGGCGTCGATCCGACCGACGCGCTCATCATCGAGCTCGGCCGGCAGCTCTGGCGCGACCACAAGGTAAAGTCGGAGACTTTTGCGCAGCTGAAAACCATCTTCGGGCCGAACAAGCTCGTGGAACTCGTCATGCTGATGGGGAACTATGCCGGCACCGCAGCGTTGCTCGCCGCCGTGGATATGCAATTGCACGCCGGGAAAAAGCCGCTGCTGCCGATCCCTTGAGGCCAAAACGCCGGTGTTTGTGCGCCTGTCCCTTTTCTGCCACTCTCGTGACGCGACGTCCGCCGGTGCAATACGTCACCATGCCGCATCCCGGCCTCGTGCGCGTCACGTTAAGGTTTTCCGCTTTAGACATGCCGGTGGCACGGTGAACCGTGGCACGATGAATCAATGGGCGCCCCGAGCGCCGGGGGCCAAGCACCGCGCATGAACGACGACTTCTCGCTCCAGAGCATGCCTCCCCAAGGCATCGCCGCGTTGTTCGCGGAACGAGAGCCCGACCGCTATGACATGCACAGCCGCCATCTCAACGAGCAGATGGTCCGGGTGCTGCGGACGATCGGCTACGACGTGCGGTTCTGCCGCGGCACCGGTCAATATCTGTTCGATGCCTCAGGCGCCCGCTATCTCGACCTACTGAGCGGCTTCGGCGTTTTCGGCGTCGGCCGCAACCATCCGGCGTTGCGCGATGCGCTCAAGAACGTGCTCGACAGCGACCTGCCCAACCTCGTGCAGCTCGACGTGTCGACGCTCGCGGGCATTCTCGCCGAGCGGCTGCTCGCCTATGTGCCCTATCTCGACAAGGTGTTCTTCGCCAATTCCGGCGCCGAGGCCGTGGAGTCCGCGATCAAGTTCTCGCGCACCGCGACCGGACGTCCGGGCTTAGTGTTCTGCGACCACGCCTACCACGGGCTGACCAACGGCGCGCTGTCGCTCAACGGCGACGCGGTGTTCCGCGACGGCTTCGAGCCGCTGCTGCCCGATTGCATTCGCATCCCGTTCAACGACCTCGCGGCGCTGGAGCGCGCGCTGTCCTCGCGCAAGATCGCGGCGTTCATCGTCGAGCCGATCCAGGGCAAGGGCGTGAACATGCCGGCCGACGGCTATCTGCAGGCGGCCGCCGAGCTGTGCCGCCGGCACGGCACCCTTTTTGTCGCCGATGAAATCCAGACCGGCATGGGCCGCACCGGCCGCTTCCTCGCGGTCGAGCACTGGAACGTCGAGCCGGACATGGTGCTGCTGTCCAAGGCTTTGTCCGGCGGCCACGTGCCGGTTGCCGCCGTGCTGATGCGGCGGCCGATCTTCGAGAAGATGTTCGACCGCATGGATCGGGCGGTGGTGCATGGCTCGACGTTCGCCAAGAACGATCTGGCGATGGCCGCCGGCATTGCGACGCTCGACGTGCTTGAGCGGGAGCGGTTGATCGAGAACGCGGCGCGCATGGGCGAGCGTCTGCTGCGCGAGCTCACCGCGATCATCCCGCACTACGAAATGATGCGTGACGTCCGCGGCAAAGGCTTGATGATCGGCATCGAGTTCGGCGCGCCAAACTCGTTTGCATTGAAGGCCTCGTGGAGCGTGCTCGAAACCGCCAATAAGGGCTTGTTCTGCCAGCTCATCACCATCCCGCTGTTCAAGGAGCACAAGATCCTTTGTCAGGTTGCGGGGCACGCGAGCCATACCATCAAGCTGCTGCCCGCCTTCGTGATCAACGACAAGGATTGCGATTGGATCGTACGCGCATTCGATGAGGTTATCGCCGGCAGTCATCGCGTGCCCGGCGCCATCTGGTCGCTCGGCAAGACGCTGATCGGCCACGCCACGCGGAGCCGCAGTCGTCCGAAGGCGCTGGCGTCGCAGGATACGTCTGCGAACAGCTAGCAGCGCCCGCTGTTCCTCCGATCGCCGCGGGAACTTCCGCATTTTGTCTCGAATTGCCAGGGAACGCCGACGCGGGACTAGGCATTTCCTTGTCATGCGTATCAATCCGAGAGATAACGCCATGATTAGAACCCTGACCACCTTTGCTGCAGCCGCGACTGTGGCCATCGCTGCGGTCGCCGCGCCCGCTCCCGCGCAAGCGCGTGGTGGCGCCATCGCCGCCGGCGTGATCGGCGGCCTGGCCGCCGGAGCTATCATCGGCGGCGCCGTGGCCGGTCCGTACGGGTACGGCTATGGTCCGTACGGCTATGGCGGCGGTTATTATGCGAGTGGCCCATACTACGGAGCCTACGGAGCCGCCCCCTGCGGCTGGCGCCGTGAGCGAGTTTGGGACGGATACGGCTATCGCATCCGCCGCGTCCGGGTTTGCTACTAAGCCGCATCCAACCTGAACCGTCGTTCAGTTAAGGCAACAGGCCGCTCGTCATCTTGCAGTGCAAGATGACGAGCGGCTTGTTAATTGTTGTTCAATCTAATTTCCGACAAATTGCCCGGGCCTGTTTTACGAGGGCCGACGAGGCCCTACGTTAAATCAGTTTCATTTTCTGCGATCGGCATTGGGCCGGCGCATTCGGGGAGATCACCATGAAGAAGACGGTTCTTGCTATCGCGATCAGCGCTGTGCTGGCCGCGGCTACCCTGGCGCCGAGCGCCGCCGACGCGCGCAGTCGCGGCGTGGGTTACGGCATCGCCGGCGGCCTCGTGGCCGGCGCCCTCATCGGCGGCGCGATCGCTTCGGGTCCGGCTTACGCTTATCCGCGAGCCTACTATCCGGTTGCCGGCTACGAGCCGTATGCCTATGGCGTCGCGCCGGCCTACGGCTGCCCCGGCGGCTATTGGGCGCGCCGTCCGCTGCGCGATCCCTACGGCAACGTGGTCGGCTGGAGCCGTCCGCGATTCTTCTGCCCGGCCGGCTGATCCTTCGAGCTGACGATCTGAATCTGACCCGGCGGACGCGCAAGCGCCGCCGGTTTTTTGTGCCTCGATCAACAGCACGCGCAGGGAGAAGCTGTAAGCGGATCGCGCTTAGCGGCTGAACTTCTTGTACTTGATCCGATGCGGGATGACGGAGTCCGTGCCGAGCCGGCGCATCTTGTCCTTCTCGTAGTCCTGGAAGTTGCCCTCGAACCATTCGACATGGCTGTCGCCTTCGAAGGCCAGGATATGCGTGGCGATGCGGTCGAGGAACCAGCGATCGTGGCTGATGATGACGGCGCAGCCGGCGAAATCCTCCAGCGCCTCCTCCAGCGCCCGCAGCGTGTCGACGTCGAGATCGTTGGTCGGTTCGTCGAGCAGCAGCAGGTTGGCGCCGGTCTTGAGCATCTTGGCAAGATGCACGCGGTTGCGCTCGCCGCCCGACAGTGAGCCGACCTTTTTCTGCTGGTCGCCGCCTTTGAAGTTGAACGCCGAGACATAGCCGCGGCTGTTCACCTCTTTCTTGCCGAGCAGGATGATGTCCTGGCCGTTGGAGATTTCCTCCCAGACGTTCTTGCTGCCATCGAGCGCGTCGCGCGACTGATCGACATAGCCGAGCTGCACGAACTCGCCGATCTTGATGGTCCCTGAATCCGGCTTCTCCTGACCGGTGATCATGCGAAACAGCGTGGTCTTGCCGGCGCCGTTCGGGCCGATCACGCCGACGATGCCGCCGGCCGGCAGCTTGAAGGTGAGATCGTCGATCAGGAGATTGTTGCCGTAGCCCTTCCGCAGATGATCGAAGTCGACGACGTTCTGGCCGAGCCGCTCGGCCACCGGGATGACGATCTGCGCGACCTGGGTCTGCTTTTCACCTGCCTTCTTCAGCAGTTCATCGTAGCGCTCATAGCGCGCCTTCGATTTCGCCTGCCGGGCCTTGGGCGACGATCGAATCCATTCCTGCTCGCGTTCGAGCGTGCGCTGATGCGCGGCCTCCTCGCGGCCTTCTTGAAGCAGCCGCTTCTGCTTTTGCACCAGCCATGCCGAATAGTTGCCCTCGTACGGGATGCCTTTGCCGCGATCGAGCTCGAGGATCCAGCTGGTGACGTTGTCGAGGAAGTAGCGATCGTGGGTGACGATCAGGATCGCGCCCGGGTAATCGCGGAGATGTCCCTCCAGCCAATTCACCAACTCGGCGTCGAGATGGTTGGTCGGCTCGTCGAGCAGCAGCAATTCAGGCTGGTTGAGCAGCAGCCGGCATAGCGCCACGCGGCGGCGCTCGCCGCCGGAAAGCTTGGTCACGTCGGCGTCGTCGGGCGGGCAGCGCAGCGCGTCCATCGCCAGATCGACCTGGGAATCGAGCTCCCACAGGTTCTTGGAGTCGATCTCGTCCTGGAGCTTGGCCATCTCCTCCGCGGTCTCGTCGGTGTAGTTGGCGGCGATCTCGTTGTAGCGATCGAGCAGCGCCTTCTTCGCCGCCACGCCCTGCATCACGTTCTCGCGCACCGAAAGCTTCGGATCGAGCTGCGGCTCCTGTTCGAGATAGCCGACGCGCGCCCCTTCGGCGACCCAGCCCTCGCCGACGAACTCCTTGTCGATGCCCGCCATGATGCGGAGCAAGGTGGACTTGCCCGAGCCGTTGACGCCCAGCACGCCGATCTTGGCGTCCGGATAGAACGACAGGTGGATGTTTTCGAGCACCTTGCGGTTGCCCGGATAGGTCTTGGTCAGACCCTGCATGTGATAGACGAACTGGCGGCCGTTCATTGTTCTGTTCGCTTTTTGGGGGAGATTTGACGCTGATTTAGCGACCGGAGCGGCGGAGGGCAAGCCGCAGTGACCTAACGCACACCCCGCAGCCGCGGCATGAACCTGCGCGCTCGGCCAGCCGACCAATGGGCAAGTTGAAGCAACAACAACAAGACCCGGAGGCTCGTCATGAACTGGATTATGCAAATCGGCCAAATCGGCAAAGACCTGGTGCAGGCTTTCACCGATCCCTACCGCCCGGAACTGCACTATATGCGTGGTCCCGGCCCGAAGTGGCGGGCCAAACATCCCGGTGCCCTGAGCAGGATAGCCAGACCGCAAAAGCCGACTAGATTGGGCTCCTGAGTATCCAGGAGCCCGTTCTATGACCGAGATCGCCGGCGTGGTCGAAGCACATGACGCGCTGGGCGAATGCTGCCTGTGGTGTCCCACCACTCGGCGGGTCTGGTGGCTCGATATCCAGAAGCCGGCCCTTCAGTCATACGACCCAGTCACGCGGGAACACCGGGTCTATCCCCTGCCCGGCAAGCACTGCGGCTGCGCGGCGTTGCGGAGGTCCGGCGGCCTGGTGCTGGCGTTGGACAACGGCCTGCACGGCTACGATCCCGCCACCGGCAAGCTCAACCTCCTGGTTCATGCCGAGCCCGATGAGCCCGGCAACCGCTACAACGACGGCCGCTGCGATCGCCGTGGCCGGCTGTGGATCGGCACCATGGACATCGGCATCCGTCGCGCGTCCGGCAGCTTCTATCGGATCGGCGCCGATCGCGGCGTGCTGCGCCTGTTTGACGGCATCACGGTGCCGAACTCGACCGCGTTTTCGCCGGACGACCGCACGCTCTATTTCGCCGACACGCCGAGGCACGTGATCTGGGCGTTCGACTTCAACCTCCACGCCGGGATGATCGGCGACCGCCGGGTGTTTGCCGATCTCTCCGCACGAAGAGGTTTCCCCGATGGCTCGTGCATCGACGCCCAAGGCTTCCTCTGGAACGCTGAATACGGCGGCCACCGCCTGACGCGATACGCGCCGGATGGCCGGACCGACCGCACCATCGAGCTGCCGGTGACCAACCCGACCTGCTGCTGCTTCGGCGGCGACAATCTCGATACGCTCTATGTCACCAGCGCAACGCCGGCGCCGAAGCTCGGTCGGGAGTCCGGCGCGATGGAAGGCGGCTTGCTCGCGCTCGCCGTTGGCGTGCGCGGACTGCCCGAATCCGCGTTCGGCGGATAAGCTCAACAGACACCCCAGGGACATCCGATGGCCGCCACGATCAAGATCGCACTGGTTTCGCGCACGATCTTCTACGCGCCGGTCTGGGTCGCGGAGCAGAACGGCTATTTCCGGGACGAGGGCATCGACGCGCGGTTCGAAATCTTCGACAACGCCGAGAAGATCAACGAGGTGATGCACGCGGGCGTGGCCCAGATCGCCATCGCCAGCATCGAGGCGCTGGTTGCCGACGCCTTCAAAGGCGGCAAATTCCGCGTTGTCGCAAGCGTGGCGCAGAAGCCGCCGCACTTCATCATCGCGCAGCCGAAATTCAAGACGGTGACCGACCTCCGCGGGGCGCGCTTTGGCGTGCTGTCGCTCCACGAGGGGACGACCTATTTCGTCCAAGACCTCGAAAAAGCGATCGGCTTCAACCGCGGCGACATCGTGATCGACGCGGTCGGCGGCGCGCCGACGCGCTGGAAGCTGTTGCGCGAGGGCAAGATCGACGCCGGTCTGCAGCCGTTTCCGTTGAGCTATGAGTCGGAAGCCGCGGGCTTCAGCAACCTCGGCCCCATTTCGAAATACGTGCCGGATTACGAGTTCACCGCGGTGTTCCTGGATCCGGCCTGGGGCCAGGCCCACAGGCCGGCCGTCGCGGGCTTCCTTCGCGCGCTGCGGCGTGGCCAGGCCGCGATGGCCGCCGATCCGGACGCGGCTGCAGCCGTCCTGGTCAAGGAGCTTGGCACCACGCCCGACTATGCCCGCCGCGCCATCGGCGACGCGCTCAAATTCAAGCTGATGCCGGAGGGTCTTGCCGCCTCCGAGCCCGGAATGCGGCGTGTCTATGAAACGCTCCAGCGCGCCGGGCTCGTGCCCAACGACGCGCCGTTCGACATCGGCCGGTTCGTCGATCCGAGCTATCTCAACGCCGCCCGATAGCCGTTCCCGCGGCTGACAATCTTGCTCGCTTTGGCATGATCTTTTGCGAAAGCCGGTTCCCACGTTTCGGGATCATGCTCTAAGGTGCCGTCCGAACGAAGTGCACAAGGGGTGCTGACATGGCCTATCGCTGCGCGATCATCGACGACTACCAGAACGTGGCGCTCAAGCTCGCCGACTGGTCGAAGGTCACGAAGGACGTCGAGATCAAGGTGTTCACCGAGGCGGTGCGCCGGAGCGATGCCGACACCATCAGCGACCTCAAGGATTTCGACATCGTCGTGATGATGCGCGAGCGCACGCGATTTCCTCGCGCGGTGATCGACGGCATGCCGAAGCTCAAGCTCCTGATCACCACCGGCGCTTACAACGCCTCGATCGACATGAAGGCCTGTCAGGAGCGCGGCATCGTGGTCTGCGGCACCGGCGGTTTCGGCAACCCGACCACCGGCATCACCTTCGGTCTGATCCTCGAGCTCACCCGCCGGATCGGCTGGGAGCATGCGCGGATGAAATCCGGCGTGCTCTGGCAGAACACGCTCGGCATGGACATCGAGGGCAAGACGCTCGGCGTGCTCGGTCTCGGCAAACTCGGCGCGCGCGCCGCCGGCGTCGGCAAGGCGTTCGGCATGAAGGTGATCGCCTGGAGCAAGAACTTGACGCCCGAGCGCTGCAAGGAGGTCGGCGTCGAATATTCCACGAAGGACGATCTGTTCCGCAACGCCGACGTCGTGACCATTCATCTTGTGCTCAGCGACCGCACCCGGGGCCTCGTCTCCGCCAACGAGCTCGGTCTGATGAAGAAGACGGCCTACCTCGTCAACACATCGCGCGGGCCGATCGTCGATGAAAAAGCACTGCTCGACGCGCTGAACAAGAAGCAGATCGCCGGCGCCGGATTGGACGTGTTCGACGTCGAGCCACTGCCGCTCGATCATCCGTACCGCAAGATGGACAACGTCGTCATCACGCCCCACCTCGGCTATGTCAGCCAGCAGAATTTCGAGAAGTATTATCCCGACATCGTCGAGAACATCCGCGGCTTCCTGGACGGCAAACCCACCCGCGTCATCGCGCCAAGGTAAACAAGGCACTGCCGCCGATCGCTGTCCGGCGAGCCCAGCATCGTGATATAGATGTTGACGGGAAACGTTCGCCGGAAGCGTTCCGGTCCGTGGCTTTTCAAGGGGAGCAAACAGAAAATGCCGAGCTACAAGTTGGTGACGTATCAGTCCGCCAAGGGGCCTCGCGCGGGGGTCGTGGTTGACGACAAGCTGTTCGATGCGGCGGCGCTGACGCGCAAGGCGGCCTACGCAAGCATGCTGGACATTCTCAACGACTGGGCATCGGCCAAGGGCACCCTGAAGAAGGCGGCCGCGGCGGCTGGCAAGAGCAAGCTCAAGAGCCAGCCGATCGCCAAGGCCAAGCTGCTCGCGCCCGTGCTGTGGCCGTCGGCGATCTATTGCGCCGGCGCCAATTACACCGACCACATGATGGAAATGGCGAAGCTGCAAGGCATCCCGCCGGCGCCCGACCCGCACGAGGTGGGGCTGAAGCCGTGGCACTTCATCAAGGCGTCGCGCACCGTGGTTGGAAACAAGGCCACGGTGAAGCTGCCCAAGGCCTCGAACGCGATCGACTGGGAGGCCGAACTCGGCGCCGTGATCGGCAAGAAGGCCAAGGACGTGCCGCTGGAGAAGGCGCTCGACTACGTCGCCGGCTACACGGTCGCGAACGAGTTGTCGGCGCGCGATCTCGGCCGCCGCAACCAGCTTCCGGATTCGACGCCGTTCAAATGGGACTGGGTCGGCCAGAAGTGTTTCGACGACGCCTGCCCGATTGGTCCGTGGATCGTCCCCGCCAGCGACATCAAGGACCCGCAGAAGCTCGGCATCAAGCTATGGGTCAACGATGTCATCAAGCAGGACTCCAACACCAGCGACATGATCTTCAATCTCGCCGAACAACTGTCGCACCTGTCGTCGCGCATCACGCTCTATCCAGGCGACATCATCCTCACCGGCACGCCCGCCGGCGTCGGCGCCGCGCGCAGAGAGTTCTTGAAGGCCGGCGACACCACCCGCGTGTGGGTCGAGAACGTCGGCGAGCTCGTCAACAAGATGGCGTGACCGCGCTGCACTTCATGCCCGCCATTGCGGCGGGCCGGACGCCGCCGCTACACTGACGGCGGCGTCTTGTTTTAAGGGGGGAGTCATGCATCGGCTGCTGCTGGCATTCGGGATTTTGGTCCTTGCGCTTTCGAGCCACAGCTTCGCGCAATCGACGTCGCAGGCTTGGCCGACCAAGACGATCAAGGTCGTGGTCCCGCTGACGCCGGGCAGCGCGAGCGACGTGATGGCGCGGATCGTGTTCGATCAGGTGTCCCAGTCGATCGGCCAGCCGATCGTGATCGAGAACCGACCCGGGGCCGGCAATTCGATCGGCATGAACGCGGTCGCCAAGGCCGAGCCCGACGGCTACACCATCCTGGTCAACTCATCGACGCACACGGTGAGCCCGGCGGTCCGCGCGACCATGCCGCTCGACACCGCCAATGACCTCGCCGCGATCATCCCGCTCGGCAACATGCCGGTCGTGATCCTGTTCAATCCGAGCAAGGGCTACAAAAAGCTCAGCGACTTCGTCGCCTGGGCCAAGGCCAACCCTGGCAAGGCCAATTATTCGTCGGCCGGCGCCGGCAATTCGTCCCACCTCAACGGCGAACTGTTCCGGCTCGCCGCCGGTTTCGATGCGGTGCATCTGCCGTTCAAGGGCGCACCGGAGGCAATGACGGAAGTCATCGCCGGCCGTTCCGACTTTTACTTTTCGCCACTGGTCAACGCGCTACCGCTGATGAAGGACGGCCAGCTGCAGGCGCTCGCCGTGAGCAACTCGTCGCGCGCGTCGGCACTGCCGGACATCCCGACCATCGCCGAGGCCGGCTATCCGAACTCGGAATATAATTTCTGGGCCGGCGTGTTCGTGCCGGCGAAGACCCCGGCCTCGATCAAGGAAAAGCTTTACGCCGAGGTCGTGAAGGCGCTTGCGGCGCCGAGCGTGCGCGACAAGCTGAAGAACCTCGGCGCCGATCCCTTGCCGCTGACCTCAGCGCAGTTCGACGCCCAGGTCCGCAAAGAGATCGAAACCAACTCCAAGGTCGCCAAGGCCGCCAACATCAAGGTGGAGTGATCCGGCGGCTACTTCTTCAGCCCGGCGGCGGTCGCGACATCGCCCCAGCGCTTGAGCTCGCTGGCGATGAGGCGGGCGAGCTCGTCGGGCCCGCCATCAAGCGGGTCGACGCCCTGCGGACGCCAAGCCGCCACCACCTCGCTCGACTTCACCGCCTCGCGCACCGCGCGGGCGAGCTTGTCGATCACCTCGCGCGGCGTGCCCGCCGGCGCCATCAAGCCGAACCAGATCGCGGTGTCGAAATCCGGCATGCCGGACTCGATCATCGTCGGCACGTCGGGCAGGATGCCGGGACGCTTGCTGCCAGCCGACGCCAACACCTTCAGCCTGCCGTCCTGGACCAGCGAGATCACGGCCGTGGCCGGCGAGAACATGACCTGGACGCGCCCGGCGAGCAGATCGGTGGCCGCCTGCGGGCTGCCCTGATAGGGCACGTGCACGAGCTTGGCCCCGGTGCGCTGCATGAACAGCTCGCCGGAGAAATGCGGCGCGCTGCCGATCCCGGTGGACGCATAGCTCAGTTCGCCGGGCTTGGATTTCGCCAGCGCGATCAGCTCCTGGACGTTGTTGACCGCAAGCGACGGGTGCACCACCAGGATCACCGCCGCCGCGTTGACCAGCGCGATCGGCGCAAAGTCCTTGGCGATATCGAACGGCAGGTTGGGATTGATCGCCGCATTGGCGATGTTGGCGGAACCCGGCAGGAACAGCGTGTAGCCATCCTTTGCCGAGCGAGCGACGAATTCGGCGGCCAGGTTCGAGCCGGCGCCGGGCCTGTTCTCCACCACGACCGACTGCCCGAGAATCTGGCCCATGCGGTTGCCGAGCACGCGTGCCGTGATGTCGGCCACCGAGCCGGGCGTGAATCCGACCACCAAGCGGATCGGCTTGTTCGGATAGTCGCCTTGGGCTCGCGCGGTGTTACCGGCAAAGGCCGCCAGCAGCGTCGCGGCCAACAGCCCCATCATTCTCAATCCGCGCATGCTCGAAACCCTCCCAACATCTATTTCGTTTTGATTCCGGCGGCCTTCACCACCCCGTCCCATTTCTTCAGTTCATCGTCGATGAATTGCGCGAACTCGGCAGGCGTGCCGCCGAGCGGATCGACGCCCTGCACCTCCATCAGCGCCAGAACCTCTTTCGATTTCAGCGCCTCGTTGGCGGCGCGCGACAGCTTGTCGACGATCTCGGGCGGCGTGCCGGCCGGCGCCAGCAATCCCATCCAGATGCCCGCCGAATAGCCTTCCACGCCGGCCTCCACCATGGTCGGGACGTCGGGCGCGATGGCCGCGCGCTTGGGCTGCGTCACAGCCAGCGCCTTGAGCTTGCCGCCCTGCACGTTCGACCACACGGTCGCCGCCGGCCCGAACATCAGAGGCACGCGGCCGGCCAGCACGTCGGTCATGCTCTGCGCGCTGCCGGGATAGGGTATCTGCTGGAGCTTGATGCCCACCGCGCTGTTGAGCAGCACGCCCGACAGGTGGCTCATCGTGCCGGCGCCGGACGAGGCGTACTGAACGCCTTCCGGCTGAGATTTCGCCAGTGCGATCAACTCGCGCACATTGTTCGCCGGAAACGACGGATGCGCCACCAGCATCTGCGGCGCGTTGGCGAGCAGCGTGATCGGCGCGAGGTCCTTGCCGAAATCGAAGCTGAGATTGTTCATCGCCGGGTTGATGGTCTGGGCGACCGTGCACATCAGCAGCGTGTAGCCGTCCTTGGGCGCGCGGGCGACGTATTCGGCGCCGAGGCTGGAGCCCGCACCTGGACGGTTCTCCACCACCAATTGCTGGCCAAGGCTTTGGCTCATGCGGGTCGCCATGACCCGCAGAATGACGTCGGCGACCGCGCCGGGACCAAAGCCCACCACGACGCGGATCGGCCGCGACGGATAGTCTTCCGCCCGCGCGCGCGCCCGCGGCCATGCTCGCGAGCAGAACCCCAACACCAAGCGCCGCTGCGGTCAGTCGTGGCACATCTCCCCCTTTCCTCGCGTCTTTGCCGCGCGAGCACTCGCATCATAAACGAAACGTTAACATTCTCGTAGCGGTCGCAACCATTAACCTCTGGGCAACCTTGTCGCGCCAAAGTGGCGCACGGCTCGATCGGCAACTCATGTCTGACGCGGCAATCGCACTTGCGAGTCACTACGGCTGGCCGCTGATCGGCCTCGTCGGTGTTGCGTTCCTCATCACCGCTTGTTGGCAATGGGTCCGGCTTCGTCAGCGCAACAGCCGCCTGCTGACAACGCTTAACAACATGCCGCAGGGCCTGTGCGTGTGGTCGTCCACGGCCCGGCTGATCCTGTGCAATGAGCGCTACGTCAAGATGTACAATTTATCGCCTGAGCTCGCGCGGCCAGGCGTCTCGCTGCGCGAGGTCATAGATCATCGCATCAAAGTCGGAAGCTTCTCGGGCAACCGGGACCAATACATCGCGGACCTACTCAGCCGCGTCGCCAAGGGAAAGACACTCACCAGCGTGCGCGAGCACGATGGGCGGCACATCTCCATTGCCAACCGGCCGATGGGCGACGGCGGCTGGGTGGCAACCCACGAGGACATCACCGAGCAGCGGATCGCCGAACTGCAACGGTCATCGATGCAGGAGATGGAAAGCCGGCGCGCGACGACCGAAGCGGCGATCGCGGGCTTCCGCGAGCGCGTCGAAAGCGTGCTCAACAGTGTGAGCGATGCGCGGACAAACGATGCAATCCACCGCGGTCGGCCTGTTGGGATCGTCCGAGCAGGCCTCACAGCGCGCGCAGAACGCGGTCAAGGCATCGAGCGAGGCTTCCGCCAACGTCGCCATTGCGGCGACCGCCGCGACCGAGCTCTCGGCTTCGATCGGCGAGATCAGCGAGCAGCTCAGCCGAGCGACCGAGGTGGTGCGGGTCTCGGTGAACGAGGCTGAATCGACCAACCAACAGATCGTGGGCTTGGCCGACGCCGCGCAAAAGATCGGCGATGTGGTGAAGCTCATTCGCGATATCGCCGACCAGACCAATCTGCTCGCGCTCAACGCCACCATCGAGGCCGCCCGCGCCGGCGAGGCCGGACGGGGCTTTGCGGTCGTCGCCTCGGAGGTCAAATCGCTGGCGGTGCAGACCGCCAAGGCGACCGAGGAGATCGCAGCGCAGATTCTGGCCGTCCAAGGCTCGACGACCACAGCGGTCGGGGCGATCCGCAACATCGCGGGCCGCATGAAGGAAATCTCCAGCTACACCACGGCGGTCGCAGCATCGGTCGAGCAGCAGAACGCGGCGACCAGCGAAATCTCGGACAACGTGGCCGGCGCCGCGGCCGGCACCGGTACGATGGCGGCGGTGCTGAGTGACGTCGCCGGCGCCGCCACAGCCACCCGCAGCTCGGCGGAAACCGTGCTGTCAGCCTCGCGCTCGGTTGAGAGCGCAGTCGCCAAGCTCCGCGGCGAGGTCGAGACCTTCCTCAGCAAAGTCGCGGCCTAACTAATCCACAAGCCCCTAGAAGGCTTTAGCCGCAGGCTGGATTTTGCGGCCAAATGAAGCTTCACTGCGCCCCGAACTGCATGCGGAGCGTAAAGGAAGCAAAAAAGTGCCCAAAAACATCCCCCTGACGCTGGCCTGCGGCAACTACGAGATCGTGCGCGCGCTCAAGGACGGCGTCGTCGCACCGGACGGCATCGATCTCACCATCCTCACCGACATGGACTCGACCACGCGGCACTGGCGGTTCCTGCGCGAGGGTCATTTCGACGTCGCCGAGACGTCCTGCTCGTCCTACATCGTGGCGCGTGACGCCGGCCTGCCGATCACCGCGATCCCGGTGTTCCTGCATCGCCGCTTCCGCCACGGCTTCGTGTTCATCAATACGAGCAAGGGCATCAAGTCGCCGAAGGACCTGATCGGCAAGAAGATCGGCATCAAGTCGTTCCTCGTCACCGCGATCCACTGGATGCGCGGCATCCTCGAACACGAATACGGCGTTCCGGTTAAATCGATTCATTGGGTCGCCGAGCTCGACGAGGACGTCGACTTCACGCCGCCCGCCGACCTCAAGATCACCCGGCTGCCGCACGACAAGTCGGTCGAGGACATGCTGGCGGAGGGTGAGGTCGACGCGCTGATCCACTCCGACATCATCAAGCCGATCGAGGCCGGCGATCCGCGCGTCGCGCGGCTGTGGCCGGACTACAAGGCCGAGGAGATCCGTTTCTGGAAGAAGACGCAGATTTTCCCGATCATGCACGTCATGGGCATCCGGCAGGAGATCGTCGACCGCCACCCGTGGATTCCGGTCAACCTGTTCCACGCCTTCGAAAAGTCTAAGGCGATCGGCATGAAGCGCATGGAAAACCCGCGCATCGTGCCGCTCGCCTGGTATCTCGAAGCCTGGAACGAGCAGCAGGACATTCTCGGCCCCGACCCATGGGAGTATGGCCTCGGCGATCGGAACCGCAACAACATGAACACCATCGCCGGCTATTCCCACGAACAGGGGCTGACCAAGCGGCTCTGGACCGCCGACGATCTGTTCACCAGCACCTTCCAAGGCCGCAAGCGCGGCGACGAGTGGCGGATTTAGCCATGACCATGGGCCTCGGATTTCCCGATAAGAAGGTGATGGCCGAACTGACGGCCAAGATGCTGCTTGAGGTGGAGGCTGTCCGCTTCATGGAGGACAAGCCGTTCATCTTCACGTCCGGCTGGGCGAGCCCGGTCTACACCGATTGCCGCCGGCTGATATCGTTCCCGCGTGTCCGCAAGACGTTGATCGACTTCGGCGCTTCGACGGTGCTGCGCGACGCCGGCTTCGAGCAGTTCGACACCGTGGTCGGCGGCGAAACGGCGGGCATTCCGTTCGCGGCCTGGATGTCCGACCGGCTGGAATTGCCGATGCAATACGTGCGCAAGAAGCCGAAGGGCTTTGGCCGCAACGCCCAGATCGAAGGCCATCTCGAGCCGGGTCAGCGCGTGCTACTGGTCGAGGACCTGACCACCGATGGCCGCAGCAAGGTGAATTTCTGCAACGCGCTGCGCGAGGCCGGCGCGGTCGTCGAGCATATCTTCGTCATCTTTTTCTACGGCATCTATCCGGAGAGCGAAAAAATCCTGTCCGATCTCAACATCAAGCTGCATCACCTCTGCACCTGGTGGGACGTGCTGGAATACGCCAAGACCTGTGGCCAGTTCGACCCGATCAAGCTCTCCGAGATCGAGAAATTCCTGCACGACCCCGCCGGCTGGTCGAAGGCGCATGGCGGCGTCTCGAAGACCGCCGCCGAGTAACCAATCCAGGTATTAGTAACAAGTACGAGTGAAGAGTCCGCATGGAATTCGACAACGCATTCGAGGTGCCATTGCCGCCGGCGCAAGCCTGGCCGGTGCTGATGAACATTGCGGGCATCGCGCCCTGCATGCCGGGCGCGCAATTGACCGAAGTGGTCGACGACAAGAGCTACAAGGGCAACATCGCGGTGCGGCTTGGACCGGTCGCGCTGACCTTCGCCGGGCTGGTGACATTCGAGGAGATCGACAACACCAATCACACGGCACGGGTGAAGGCCCAGGGCACCGACGCCAAAGGGCGCGGCTCGGCTCAGGCCGCCGCCACCTTCCGGCTGGAACCCTCGGACGCCGGCTCCAAGGTTTTGGTGCATACCGACCTCACGCTGTCGGGCGCGGTGGCGCAGTACGGCCGGGGCGTCGGCATGATCCAGGCGACCGCGACGGCGCTGATGAACCAGTTCGCCAACAATCTAAAGAAGCAACTCGGCAATCCTCCCGATCCGGCGATCGCTGCCGCGGACACGGCCGTCAAGCCGATTTCCGCCACTTCGCTGGCAGGCCAGGTGGTGTGGAACACCCTCAAGGACAAGCTAGGCGGGAAGTCATAGGAATGACCGGTTCCGCCGACAACGACCCGGTCATCCTGGTCGATGCCGACGATGTCCAGGTCGGCACCGCCGGCAAGCTCGACGCGCACCGGCGCGGGCTGAAGCACCGCGCCATCTCGGTGCTGGTGCGCAACGCCAAGGGCGAATTCCTGTTGCAGCGGCGGAGCTTCGCGAAATATCACTCCGGCGGTTTATGGACCAACGCCTGCTGCAGCCATCCGCTGCCGGACGAAAGCACCGCCGATGCCGCCCGCCGGCGCCTCGCGCAGGAGATGGGCTTCTCCTGTCCGATCGATCCGCTGTTCGTATTCCAGTACAACACGCCCGTTCCCGGCGGCCTGATCGAGAACGAGCTCGTACACGTGTTCGGCGGCCGCCATGACGGACCGATCAAGCCAGATCCGGCCGAGGTCAGCGAGTGGAAGTGGATTTCCTACTCCGACCTCATCGCCGACATGCGCGCACATCCGGAAGCCTATACCATCTGGTTCCGGCAATATGTCGACGCACATGGCGACATGCTGAAAAATTGGACCGGCGCCAGCTGAGCAGCGCAATCATGACGACGCAGGTTCTGATTTTCGATGTACGGGGGCCGCAATATCGCGCGCTGCTGGCGAAGCGCTTTCCGGCCGTGCAATTCCATATTGGACACCACGTCGAGGACGTCGAAAACATCATCGCCGGCATCAATGTAATCTTCGGGCTCGGCCATCACATTCCGCCCGCGCTGATCGCCAAGACGAAGAACCTGAAATGGGTGCAGGCGCTGACCACAGGCACCGAGACGCTGACGGCGCCGGGCGTGCTGCCGCCGGACGTGCTGCTCACCTCGACCCGCGGCATCCATGGCCCGCAGATGAGCGAGCTTGCTTTCCTCAACATGATCGCGCTGGCGCGGAACTTCAAAAAGAACCTGCTCAACCAGTCTGAGGCCAAATGGGAGCAATGGGGCCAGCCGATCCTCGAAGGCAAGACCATCGTCATCGTCGGCCTGGGTCTGCTGGCCGAGCATCTCGCCGAGCGCTGCAAGCTGTTCGGCATGACAGTGGTTGGCGTGAGCAACGGCCGCGCCGGCGCGCCGCATTTCGACGAAGTCCATCCGCGGGGCGAGCTTCAGAAACTAGCTGCACGCGCCGACTTCCTGATGCTGCTGGTGCCCTACTCCGAGGAGACGCATCATCTCATCGACCGCGGCGTCATCGCGGCGATGAAGCCCACGGCGTTCCTGATCAATCTGGCGCGCGGCGGCGTGCTCGACGAGGCAGCCCTGATCGAGCATCTGCAAGCCGGCAAGATCGCCGGCGCCGGCATCGACGTCTTCTCGACGATGCCGCTGCCGCCGGACAACCCGCTGTGGCGGATGCCGAACGTCATCATCACGCCGAACATCGGCGGGCGCAGCGACAATTTCATCGCGCAGACGATGACCGTGCTGGAGCCGAACCTGCAGGCCTTCGTCGATGGCCGCCTGAACGACATGCGGAACGTCATCCCGCATTAGATTTTTTGCATTATCGCATTTCCTGCGGCGAACCGGTTCCCACTTCGCCGGGAAATGCTCTAGTCGATCGCGATATTCGCCGCTTTCACCACCGGACCCCAGATATCCGTGCTCTCCTGGATCATCTGGCGCATCCGCTCCGGCGTGGTGCCGAGCGGGGTCGGCCTCGAGCCTGAGGATGCGCGCCTGCATGTCGGGCTGCTTGAAGCCTTTCCCGATCGCATCGGAGATCTTCTTGGTGATCTCCTTCGGCGTGCCGGGCGGCGCCGACACCGCCATCCACGTGATCGAAGTGACGCCCGGCATCGTCTCCTCCATGGTCGCGACGTTGGGATATTCTTTCAGCCGATGATGGTCGGCGACCGCGATCATCTTGATCTTGCCGGCGTCGATGTTGCCTTTGTTGGCGAGCAGATAGTCCGGAACCATATCGATCGTGCCGGCGAGCAGGTCGTTGATCGCCGGCGCGCTGCCGCGATAGAAGACTGGCGTCATCTTGTAGCCGCCCTTGAGCTCCATCAGCGCACCGAGCAGGTGACCGGTGTTGGCGACCCCCTGGTTGCCGTAATTGACTTTGCCGCCCTTGGCGTAGGCATTGAACTCCGCGAGGCTGTTCACCGGCAGGTTGGCGCGCGTCAAGATGACCAGCGGATAGGTCGCGAGCACGCTGATCGGCTCGAGCGGACGCGGGTCGAAGCTCGACTTCGAGAACACCAGATGCGTGATGCTGTAGCTGAGTTGCGTACTGCATAGGAGCGTGTAGCCGTCGGGCGTGGCGCGCAGCACTTGCTCGATGCCAACGCGGCCGCCGGCGCCGCCGGGCCGGTTCTCGATCACCACCTGCTGGCCGAGCTCTGCGCTCGCTTTCTCACCGGCGTAGCGGCAAAGCAGATCGGCGGTTCCTCCGGCCGGAAACGGCACGACCAGGGTGATGTTCTTCGACGGAAACGCGGCCTGCCCCTGCGCGGCGCCGCAGGCCAAAGCGCCCAGTGCCATACCGAGGACCGCGCCGACGGCTGGACGGTGCAACATGGATCGTCTCCCTGGCAACGCTTCAATGGTGTGGCCAGCATAGAGCTTCCCCGCCCCTTTGCCAGCGGGGCGGCCTGCGACACAGCGTTGCGACATCGTTGCGCGCTCACTTCACGCCGAACAGCGTCTGCGCGTTCTTGTAGCTGATCTTCTCCCGATCGGCGGGCTTGAGGTCGAGCGATTCCAACACCGCGATGGTCGAGCGGATGTAGCCCGGCCCCTTCTCCTTGTCGAACGGGCAGTCCGACGCGAACACCACGTGATCGGCGCCAAAGAAGTCGATGCCGCAGATCATCGGGCCACGCACGCCCTCGATCGCGGTGTCGCCGTAGAAATCCTTGAAGTAGTCGAACGGCCGCTTCTTCAGGCTCTTGCGCAGCGCCTCGTAGTCCTCATCGGACGTTCGCGCGCCCATCTGGTCGAAGCTGTGGCCGATGCGGCCTTCGAGATAGGGAATGACGCCGCCGAGATGATGCGAGACGATCTTCAGATTCGGATAGGTGTCCATGATCTTGGAAAAGATGAAGCGCGACAGCGCGACACCGGTCTCGAACGGCCAGCCGAGCACCGAACAAATCTCATATTTCGATTTGGCCTCGCCCTGATAGTCGATCATCTCGCGGCTGCGCGCCGGATGCAGCAGGATCGGCTTGCCGGACTTCTCGATCGTCTCGTAGAGCGGCCAGAACTCCTTGCCGTCAATCGGCTTGCCGTTGACGTTGGTGCCGAGCTGCACCGCGTGGGCGCCATTCTTCAGCGCGCGCTCGGCCTCCTTCGCCGCGGCCTCCGGCGCGTTCATCGGCACCACGGCCGAATAGCCGACGAAGCGGTCGGGATGCTTGGCGCACACCTCGGCCAGGCCATCGTTGGCGATCTTGGCCATCTCCGGCGACTTGTCCGGCCCCCACAACCGGTCGACCATCGGCAGGCCGAGCGACAGTATCTGGGTGTAGTCGGGAAACTGATCGACCACTTTGAGCCGCAACTCAAGATCGTAAAGCGCCGGGATACCCCGCACGCGCTTGCCGATGTCCTTCTGCCCCGCCGGCGACTCGACCAGCGCGTCGAAATAGCGCTTCGGGCTGAAATGATTGAAGGCGTCGATGTAGCGCATGAAGAACTCCGTCGATAAGCTCGGCTGAAATCAGGGGTGGGTGCTGTGATCTACAAGGATTTGCGCGGCTTCATCAAGCAGGTGGACGAGCTTGGCGTGCTGCGGCGCGTGCATGGCGCCGATCCGAAATTCGAGCTCGGCGGCATCACCGAGGTCGCGGCCGGCACGCCGGAGTGCCCGGCGCTGCTGTTCGACCGCATCAAGGGCCATGCGCCGGGCTTTCGCGTCTTCACCAACGCCACCACCACGCCGCAGCGCGCGGCGCTGGCGCTGGGCATCGACCCGTCGCTGAAACCCCTCGACGCGCTCAAGGCCTGGATGCGGAAGCGGCAGACGCTCGCCCCGCACAAGCCGGTCGAGGTGGCGAAAGCGCCGTTCATGGAAAACTCGATGCGCGGGCGCAATGTCGATCTGGGCAAGCTGCCGGCGCCCTACTGGCACCGCAAGGACGGCGGGCCGTTCATCGGCTCGGGCTCGATCGTCATCATGCGCGATCCCGACAGCGGCTGGATCAACGCCTCGATCTACCGCGTGCAGGTGCACGGCAAGAACAAGGTGACCATCCAGTTCGACCACCCCGGCCGCCACGGCGCGATCATCGCCAAGAAATACTGGGACAAGGGCCAATCGTGCCCGGTCGCCGTGGTCAACGGCGAGGACCCCGCGCTCTTCATCGCCGGCTTCGAATATCTGCCGGACGGCCAATCGGAATACGATTTCGCCGGCAGCATCAAAGGCGCGCCGCTGGAGGTGTTTCTCGGCCCCGTCACCGGACTGCCTTTGCCTGCGTACGCCGAGAGCATCCTGGAAGGCGAACTGCTGCCGCCCAGCAAGACCACATTGCCGGAAGGCCCGTTCGGCGAGTTCACCGGCTACTACGCCGCCGAGGCGCGGCCCTGCCCGGTCATGCAGGTTTCCGCCATCCACCACCGCGACGATCCGATCCTGCTTGGCTCGCCGCCGATGAAGCCGCCGCGCTTTCATTTCGGACTGCCGTTCCGCGCCGCGTCGATCTGGAGCAACCTGGAAACGGTCGGCGTCACCGACGTGGTCGGCGTCTGGCAGCATGTCGCACAGCTCATGACCGTGGTGGCGCTCAAGCAGCGCTACGCCGGCCACGCCAAGCGCGCCGGCCTGATCGCCGCCGCCAACAGCTACATGGGGCGGCTGGTCGTGGTGGTGGATGACGACGTCGACCCCTCCAACCTCGCCGACGTGATGTGGGCGATCACCACGCGCTGCGAACCGGCAGAGCAGATCGACATCGTGCGCAACGCCTGGAGCTCGGCGCTCGATCCGCGCATCCCCGACGAGGCCAAACGCTCCGGCATCACCTCGCACTCCAAGGCGATCATCGAGGCGGTGCGGCCGTTCGGCTGGAAGGACAAGTACCCGCCGACCTCGGCGCTCACCGCCGAGGAAGCCCGCGAGATCGAGGTGAAATGGGGCGCCACCATCGCCGGGCGCAAGAGCGCCGGCCATGAACCCGAAGTCCGCACGCAAGCGCCGTTAGCCGCGCACATATCTACTTCGCCGGCGTCTTCTCGGCCGGCTTGCCCTGCGAGAAATACACATCGACCTTCATCCCGGTGGCAAGCGGGCCGGGCTGGATGAGCTTCACCACCACCTCCACGGCGTCGACATCGCTCCGGTTGCCAGGCCCGCGCGAGCCCAATCGCGATGCCTCGACCAGCGGCGCGATCGAGGTCACCGTGCCGGCGAACTCCTTGCCGGGAAACGCCGCGGCGCGGACCGACGCCGCCTGCCCGACCTTGATTTCCGCCACGTCGCGCTCGTCCAATTCGGCGCGCACGTTCAGCGTCGAAAGATTGGCCACCAGCGCCAGCGGCTGCGATGCCGACGGCGCCGCGAGCTCGCCCGGGTTGATGTTGATCTGCAGCACGGTGCCGTCGATCGGCGCACGGATCCTGAGCTTCTCCAGATTGACGCGGGCGAGCGCGAGATCGCCGCGTGCGGAAACGACCTGCGCTTCGTTCGGCGTGAGCAACGGCGCGTCGATGGCGCGGAGCGCAGCCTGGCGTTTGGCCAGCTCTTCCTGGGCGCGCACCAGTGCCGCGCGAGCATTGGTCAGCGTGTCGGTCGGCGCGCCGGTCGCACGCCATTGTGTGGCGGCGCGATCCACCGCCGCCTGCGCGTCGAACACCGCGGTCTCTGCGTCGGCGGTCGCGTCCTCGGCGCGGCGGCGTTCGAGAGCCTTCCCTGTCACCGCCTGTTCGTCGCGCAAGCGCCGGCGCATGCCGGCCTGCGCCTCGGCCGCCGCATAGCGTGCCTGGATTTCATCGTCATTGAGCAGGATCAGCGGCTCACCGGCGAACACGGTGTCGTTCACCTTGACCAGAACCTTGCTGACGATGCCGATCGCGGGCGCCGCGACCTTGATGATGCCGGACGGCGGCTCGACGCGGCCCGGCGCCACGGCGAGCCAGCGCTTGTCGCTCTGCTGCGCGGACGCCGCCGTTGTCGCCCGCGGGCCGCCATACAGCCCCTGCGTCATCAATGCGGCGGCCGCGGCCAGAGTGAGAAGGCCCAGGACGGCGGCAACCGCCATGTTGCGCTTCGACATGCTCATGCGCTTCCAAGAGTACACTTAAGACCTCCGCTTCGCCCCACCGGATTCTTCACGGACGATCAGGCCGTCTTCGATGTGGATGATCCGGTCGGCAAACGGCACCAGGCGCGGATCGTGGGTGACCACCAGCACGCCGCGGCCGGGATCCTTGGCGATCGTCGCGAGAATTCCCATGATGGCCTTGCCGTTTTCGGTGTCCAGCGCCGCGGTCGGCTCGTCGGCGAGGATCACCGAGGGATCGCCGACCACCGCCCGCGCAATCGCCACCCGCTGCTGTTCGCCGCCGCTGAGCTGCCGCGGATAATTTCTGGTCTTGTTGGACAGGCCGACCCGGTCCAGCGCCGCGCGCGATTTATCCGCCGCGTCCTTGCCGGTCTCGCCGCGGACGTCGAGCGCCAGCCTCACGTTGTCGGCGGCGGAGAGCGTCGGAAACAGGTGATAGGACTGGAACACGAAGCCGATGTTCTCCCTCCGCAGCTTGGCCAGGTCCTCGGGATTCTTGCCGGCGATCGAGTCGCCGCGGACACGAACGGTTCCTTCGGTCGGCGTCAGCATGCAGCCGAGGATGGAAAGCAGCGTGGTCTTGCCGCTGCCGGACGGCCCCATCAGCAACGTCAATTGTCCGCCCTTGAGCGCCAGGTCGACGCCTTTCAGCGCGCGGATCTGCCCGGCCCCGTGGCCGAGGTCCTTGGCGATGCCGGTTGCTTCCATCACCAGATCGCTCATCGCGTGAACACCATGGCGGGATCGATGCGCGTCACCTTCATGATGGCCGCGATCGCCGAGACCACGCACATGACGACGGTCAGCAGGAACAGCGCCATGGTGAGACCAGGTGTGATGACGATCGGCAGCGCGCCGCTCGCCGTCATGCGCACGACCAGGAGGCCGATCAGATAGGCCAGGCTGAATCCGATCACGGCGCTCAGCAGCGCCTGGCAGATGATGACCTTGTAGATGTATTTGCGCGACGAGCCGATCGCGCGCAGCGTAGCGAACTCGTTCAAGTGATCCTTGGTGCTGGAATAGAGCGTCTGCGCGACGATCACCGTGCCGACGATCACGCCGAGCAGCGCGCCGGCGAACAGGGCCGCGCCCGCGCCGGTGCCGAACAGCCAGAACTGGCGGCTGCGCTCGCGGAATTCGGCTGGCGTCAGCACCTCGACGTCGGTCAAGGCTTGCCAGCAGGTTGCGGCGGACCTGTTCGACATCGGCGCCCTTCCCGACCCGCACCAGGAAATAGGTGGCCTTGTTGGAGGGCACGCCGGTGTGCGCCCGCGCCCGGTCGACGTCCATGAACACGTAAGGCGTCGTCGTAAACGAGCGGATGCCGTCGGTAACGGCGGCGACCCGCACGCTCTGCTGACGGATTTCGGCCTGCGCGCCCAGCCCCGAAATGCCGAGCCGGTCGAAGTAGGTGCGATCAACGGCGACGGCGTTCGGAGTGGAGAGCGATTCGACACGGCCCTCGATCAGATTCCACGGCTCGAGCCCGCCCGCGCGCAAATCCGAGCCGACCACGAAGACCGGCGTCGACGATCCGCTCGGCGACCGCCAGTCGGCAAAGCCGATCACCACCGGGATCGCCTCGATCGTGCCCGGGATCGAAAGCGCGCGGCTGCGCTGACGCGTATCCAGGAGCGAGGGATCCTCGAAACACTTGGTGCCCTTCGGCATGATCCAAAGATCGGCCGACGCATGATCGATCATGGTCGTGACCATTTGCCCAAAGCCGAGATAGAGACCCATCTGCACGGTCACCAGCACGATGGAAAACACGATGCCGATCACCGTCGCGATGAAGCGCAGGCGGTCGTGAAACAGGTTGCGGAATGCGAGCGTGAATACTAGGGGCATGCCTGCGAAGCCGATCTTCGAATCATCCAGCGCGCATTTGACCCGGGAACGTCATCCGGGCAAATCGTCCTGCTTGGCCAGTTTGGCCGGCGCCGGTTCGCTGAAGCTCGGACCCACCCATCGCCTGGCCTGGGCGAGATGATTGGCCCAGGACACATTGTCGAAGGCCACGGCGGCCGCCCAGCTCAACACCAGGGTTCCGCCAAACACGATCGCGGCCTTGCCGATCGCGAACAAGCCGACGGGCAACAGCGCGTATTGCAGCCAGACGATAAAGACGTAGTGCAGGAGATACATGCTGTAGGCATTGACCGAAAGACTGTCGAGAATTCGCGTCCGTTCGGGGGCGAAACGAAGGCACAGCGCCATCAGCACGAAGCAGCCTGACGCGCAGGCCACGACGAAACCGAGCGCCGCGGCGATCTGCACGAGGAGCGGCGCCTGGGCGCCATCCACCATCTGCGATGTCGGCAACGCCCACAGCACAAAGCCGGCGACCGAAGCGGCGAGCCAGCCGGCCCAGTGCCGCGCCAGCGAGCCATCGATGGCGAGCAGCCCGCGGTCGAGGCCATAGGCGCCAACCGCGCAACCGGCAAGGAAATAAACCGGATAGTGCAGCGCTCGGCTGACCTGAAATGAAAACGGCCCGTAGCTTGTCCATTCCCATGGCGAATAAGCCAAAGCCAGCGGGGCGTAAGCCAATGCCGAGACTGAAACCAGTGCGCCAAAGAACCGGATCGGATGGGCGCGCGCAGAGGCTGCCAAGCGCCCCAGGCTTTCGGTCCATCCGGGCGCGAAGCGGTGCAGCCCAGCGGCCAGCACGTTCAGCGCCAGAAGCTGCCACAGAAACCATTGCGGGCCGCACGGCCAGAACGGCAGTGCCGTCAAATGTTGCCAATAGGCGCTCACGCCGGGATCGACGGCGGTCGCGCTATAGGTCGGGTAGTATGTCACCGGCATCAGAAAAATGACCACCAGGGCCAGTGGCAATCCGATCCTGAAAAAGCGGTCGGAGAAAAACGTCATGCTGCCCTTGCGCGCCAGACTCGACGGCACAAACAGGCCCGAAAGAAAGAACATCAGCGACATCAGGCTGACATCCTGCCAGGCGCAGAACAGGTCGAAGCCGAAGAATCGCTGGCTGTCGACGATGGGGATGGCTTGCCAGCGATAGGGCGCGTCGTCGAAGCGATAAGCAACCGCCGGCAGTGATGCGAGGTAGGCCAGGACGGCATGGAACGCCAGCACAATAATGATCACAACCGCGCGCAGGTTGCTCAGGGCAATGCTGGATCGGGACATTGGCGTACGAACCCTATGCCGATCGGCCTCACGGCCGAGGCATTCCCTATTGATTGCAACCGGCACCAATCGGAACCGGATCGCCGCTCAAACGCTACCTCATAATACCGCCGCAAGGAACGCGTTCCTGCGGCTGCGCGGCTCGCGAGCCCGGAAAGGGCCCATTCTTTGGTCTCCCGCTCCGCAACAAGGTCGCCCCGGTTCGTGAAACGGCCATATTATGGGCCGAGTGAGTCGATCTGAATCAGGTGGATTGAGTGATCGGAAGGATTTCCAGCCGTGACAGCGAAACTGAGTGACACTGGTCTTGTCGGTATTTGTCGCGTTGGCGTCCTCAATGGTTCACGCCCGCGCGGCGGAGCCGTCCGTGGCCGGCCTCTGGGAAAAACGGGGCGACAACGGCAAGCCGGCGGTGTGGTTCCTGTTCGTCGAACAACCGGGCGGCATCTATGAGGGCGCCGTGGCCAAGGCATTTCCACGGCCCGGGGATCCGCCCAACCAGACTTGCAGCCGCTGCACCGACGATCGGAAGAACCAGCAAGTGCTCGGCATGACCATCATTCGGGGCATGAAACGTCATGGCCTGGAATATGAGGATGGCAACATCCTCGACCCGCGTGACGGCACCGTGTATCGCGCCATGATGAATGTCAGCCGCGACGGCCAGGTTCTGACCATGCGCGGCTATCTCGGTATTCCGCTGCTCGGCATGGACGAAACCTGGTATCGGCTGCCAGACTCCGCGCTGGCATCGCTCGACCCGACGGTGGTCGCGAGATATCTGCCGGAGAGCGCGCGCGGCAGCTCGGCCTCGACCGCGCCGCAAACTTCGCAGCCGAAGCCCAGGCCGAAGCCCCCCGCGCCTGCACACTAGGGCGCGGGCTCGTCAACACTCGGCCAAACGGCGAAGCCAGAGTTCATGCTCTTGGTGCGACAATTATTTCCGTTTCGGTTTCCTAAAAAATCGAGTCAGAAGGCGCCGGCGTCCCGGCTTGCGAACGAGCTTGATGTCGCTCACCAGCTTTGCTCCGCCCTTCCGGCGTTCGAGAACAATCTTCCGGTTATGGAATGCTTCGAGTTCGGGCCGGTGACCGACGCTCACCAGCGCGGTCTCGTCCGGCTGCTTGCTGAGCAAGGCCATCAGCTTATCTTGGCTTTCCGGGTCGAGAGCCGCGGTGGCCTCGTCCAGCACGATGATATCCGGGTTGTGCAGAAAAATTCGCGCAAACGCCAGGCGCTGCTTCTCGCCGCCTGACAGCGTCTGGTCCCACGGCGCTTCGTCCTCGATGCGGTCGATCAGGTGGGCCAGCCCCACGCGCTTGAAGGCTTCGGCGATTTCCTTGACGTCGCGGCTTTCGGCAGCATCGGGATATGTCGCGGCCCGGCGCAGCGTACCGATCGGGATATAGGGCCGCTGCGGCAGCAGCATGAGCTTCGCGTCTTTTTTCACCTCGATCGTGCCTTCGCCCCACGGCCACAAGCCTGCAATCGCGCGCACGAGCGTGCTCTTGCCGGTTCCTGACTCGCCTGCGACCAGCACGCGCTCGCCCGGCATGATCGCGATGTCGGTGTCGTCCAGCACCGCGGTGCCGTCGTCCAGCGTCACCGACAGATCGCGCAAGCGAAGCGCCGCGCCTTTGCCATCATGGGTCCGGGTGATGCGCCCGACGCCGTCGCCCTGCTCGGCCCGTTCCAGCCCGTCGAGCGACACCATCAGCGAGGCGGCGCGGCGCGCGGAGGCGGTCCAGTCGGCCAGCCGTGGATAATTGTCGACCAGCCAATTGAAGGCGCCCTGGACGATCGTGAAAGCCGACGCCGCCTGCATCACCTGGCCCAAGCGTCATCGAGCCGTCGAGGTATTTCGGCGCACACAGGATGATCGGCAGCACCGGCGCGATGAAGCCCGAGGTGCTCGATACCATGGTCGTCTTCATGTACTGCCGGCAGATCGAGCGCCATGACAGCAGGACCTTGCCGAGCGCCCGGTCGACGCCCGCGCGCTCCTCCTCTTCGCCTTGGATGAGCGCAATGCTCTCGCCGTTCTCGCGCAGGCGCGTCAGCACGTAGCGCAACTCGGCTTCGGATTGGTTCTTGCCTTCGGAGACGGCCACGAACCGGCGGCCGATCATCATCATCGCGCCGCTCGCGATCACCGCGTAGAGCACCGCCGCGATCACCAGAAAGCCGGGGATGTATAATCTGCGTAGCGCCGATGCTGAAGCTCAGCGCGCCGCCGATGGTCCAAAGCACGACGATGAAGGTGGCCGCCGAGAGAAATGCCGAGGTGACGCCGCTGACGAAGTCGACCGGCGAATTCGGTCGCGATGCGCACGTCGTCGGCAATGCGGTATTCCGGATTTTGTGGTCGCCGCTGACCAGATTGAGCTGGTAGTAGCGGCCCGACTTCAGCCAGCGGTCCACCAAAATGT
The DNA here is from genome assembly GCA_963850885.1 of uncultured Alphaproteobacteria bacterium. Lineage (GTDB taxonomy): Bacteria > Pseudomonadota > Alphaproteobacteria > Rhizobiales > Xanthobacteraceae > Z2-YC6860. The sequence continues at coordinate 77,802 of CAWKOD010000005.1, forward strand.
CGGTCAGCCATTTGCGCCAGCGCCGTTGCAGCGTCATCCGCGCGTAGACCTGGGCGACGCTGAAGCCCACGCTGACGGCCAGGATCACGAAATAGACCATCGACAGCGTCAGGACGGTGCTGCCGTCCTTCTTCTCCAGCGCATCGAAGATGCTGCGATTCCACTGGTTCATCGCATAGGAGGCGGCGAGATTGAGAAGGATGATGACGAGCAGCAGCCCGGACAGCAGCCAGGCCAGTGGGACTTGGGGATCGGTCCAGAACCGGCTCGCCGTGTGCCAGAACCGCCGCAGCAGGTATTGGCGCCGCAGTTCCTCGAGGTCCTCGCCCTGCGCCTCCTCGTCGAGGGTCCTCGATCTCGCTTGTCGAAGGCCTCGGTCTTCACGCCTGCGGCCTCGGCCTGGCCTCTCGGCTTCGGTCGGCTTGGATTCTCGGCGTCGACGGCCTCGCTTCGGCCTCCTTGGCGTCGGATGCATCTTCGACGCTTTACCCTGGGCTTTGCCTCAGCTTCTGGTCTTGTCGACGCCGAATCGGCGTCTGGCGGGAACCCTGACCCGTGCTGGCGGGTTTAGACGGCGTTTCGTCAATGTCCTGGTTCGTTCCTGGTCTTTGAAGCCAAAGCAGTCATTGCCATGGACCGACAGCGTTCCCGCAGCCCGCCTTACAACTGTCTCCGGCGTTTCAGTTGCGCCGATAGGATACGGTTTCAGGCGATTGCTCCGCCGCGGGAGGTTTTAGGTGAAATTTATCGGCCTTTATGTTCGCGTGCTCAGAATGCTCGGGACCGAGGCGCGCCTCGGCTGGATTTTGGCCGTCGCCAACCTCGCGCTGGCCGGCGCGCTGTTCGTGGAACCGATCCTGTTCGGCCGCATCATCGACACCCTGGCCAACAGCCAGTCGCGCGCCGCTGACCTGGACTGGAACCGGCTGCTGCTCCTGCTCGGCGCCTGGGTCGGCTTCGCGCTTTTTTCCATCCTCAGCCGGCACGCTGATTTCGCTCCATGCGGACCGGCTCTCGCACCGTCAATATCAGGTGGTGAGAACGACGTTCTTCGAGCACGTCCTGCAACTGCCGCTCGCCTACCACACCGGCGCTCATTCCGGCCGCCTGGTGAAGGTGATGGTCACCGGCACCAACACGCTGTGGAGCCTGTGGCTCGCTTTCTTCCGCGAGCATTTCGTAGCTTCGTCTCGCTTCTGGTGCTGCTGCCGGCCACGCTGTTTCATCAACTGGCGGTATGGCTTGTTGCTGATCGCGCTGTGCTGCGTGTTCGCGATACTGATCGCCTTCATCATTTCGCGAAGCGAGAAACTGCAGGGCAAGGTCGAGCGCTACTACAGCGACGTGTCCGAGCGCACCACCGACACGCTCGGCAATATCGCCCTGGTCCAGAGCTTCACTCGCATCGAGAGCGAGGTTCTGGGCATGAAGAAGCTCGGCGACGACGTGCTCGGCGCGCAGCTTCCGGTGCTGTCCTGGTGGGCGCTCGCGACGGTGATCACGCGCACCGCGACGACGTTGACCATCCTGGCGATCCTCATTCTCGGCGTGTGGTTCTACGTCCGCGGTCTCACCACGGTCGGCGAGATCGTCATGTTCATGAGCTATGCGACGCTTCTGATCGGCAAGCTCGAGCAGGCGGTGGGATTTTCAAACCGCATGGTCACGGAGGCGCCGCGGCTGCGCGAGTTCTTCGAAGTTCTCGACACCACGCCGGCCGTGCGCGACCGGCCCGGACGCCGTCGATCCCGGCCGGGTGCGCGGGCTGGTCGAATTCCAGGACGTCTCCCACTCCTATGATGGAAAACGGCCGGCCGTCATCGACCTGAGCTTCGTCGTGCAGCCCGGCGAAACCGTCGCGCTCGTCGGCGCCACCGGCGCCGGCAAATCGACGGCACTCGCGCTCCTGCACCGGGCCTTTGACCCGCAATCCGGCGTGGTGAAGATCGACAACACGGATATCCGCGATCTGACCCTGTCAGGGCTGCGGCGGAATATCGGCGTGGTCTTCCAGGAGGTGCTGCTGTTCGATCGCTCGGTGGCCGAGAACCTGCGAGTCGGCAAACCCGATGCCACCGAAGAGGAAATGAGAGCCGCATGCGAACGCGCGCAGGTCATGGACGTCATCGAACGCAACCCGGAAAAGTTCGAGATGATGGCGGGCGAGCGCGGGCGCATGTTCTCCGGCGGCGAGCGTCAGCGCCTTTCGATCGCCCGCGCGCTGCTGAAGGACCCGCCGATCCTGATCCTGGACGAGGCGACCAGCGCGCTCGATGCGGTGACCGAAGCCAAGGTTCAGGCCGCGCTCGCAGAGGTCATGAAGGGGCGCACCACCTTCGTGATCGCGCACCGGCTCGCGACGATCCGCAACGCCAGCCGCATCCTGGTCTTCGAATCCGGCCGCATCATCGAGTCCGGCACATTCGACGAATTGGTGCGGCTTGGCGGCAACTTTGCCGAGCTGGCCAGAACGCAATTCATGGCGGCGTCCGTCACGCAGTAATTTTTCAATTCCGCTAGTAGGACTTGTTCCGCTAATAGGATTTGGGCAGGCCCAGCGCCTTCTCCGCGATGAAGCTCAGGATCAGGTGCGGCGTGATCGGCGCAATCCGCACGATCAGCGATTCGCGCAGGTAGCGCTCGACGTGGAATTCCTTGGCATAGCCCATGCCGCCGTGGGTCATCAGCGCCGTCTCGCACGCCTTGAAGCAGGCTTCGCCGGCGAGATATTTGGTGGCGTTGGCCTCGACGCCGCAAGGCAGGCCCGCGTCATAAAGCGAAGCCGCCTTGAACGCCATCAGGTTCGCGGCTTCGAGCGCCATCCAGCAGGCGGCGAGCGGATGCTGGATCGCCTGGTTCTCGCCGATCGGCCGGTCGAACACGATGCGCTCCTTGGCGTAGGCCGCGGCCTTGCGCAGCGCCGCGCGGCCAAGCCCGATGCCCTCGGCGCCGATCAGGATGCGCTCGGGATTCATGCCGTGCAGGATGTATTCGAAGCCCTTGCCCTCTTCGCCGATCCGGTCGGCCACCGGCACCGGCAGCGCGTCGATGAACAGCTCGTTGGAATCGACAGCGCTCCGTCCCATCTTCGGGATTTCGCGGACATCGATGTAGCGCCGGTCGAGGTCGGTGTAGAACAGGCTCAGGCCCTCGGTGCGGCGCGCGACCTGATCGAGCGGCGTGGTGCGGGCAAGAATCAGCATCTTGCTTGCGACCTGCGCGGTCGAAATCCAGATCTTTTGACCCGAAATAACGTAGTGCTCGCCGTCGCGCTCGCTTTTGTTTTCAGCTTGAGCGTGTCGAGCCCGACGTTCGGCTCGGTGACGGCGAAGCAAGCCTTGTCCTGGCCCGCCATCAGCGGCGGGAGCATCCGCTTCTTCTGCTCGTCGCTGCCGAACACCACGACCGGGTTGAGCCCGAAGATGTTCATGTGCAACGCCGAGGCGCCCGACAGCCCCGCCCCCGACTCGGCGATGGTCTGCATCATCAGCGCGGCTTCCGTCACGCCGAGACCCGCCCCGCCGTATTCCTGGGGGATGCAGACCCCAAGCCAGCCGGCATCGGCGAAGGCGCGATGGAAATCGTCCGGGAACCCGCCGTCGCGGTCCTTGGCGAGCCAGTAATCGTCGCCGAAACCGCGCGCAGATTTTCTCGACCGCGGCGCGGATCGCCTCCTGTTCCGCGGACAATGAGAAATCCATGGGTTCCCTGCCCCGCCGCGCCCGATTGTCGCCCATCGCTGCCCACGGCTGGGTCGGCGATCACACTCGTGCTAAAATTATAGGCATCATAACAACGAACCGCGGTCTTGCACGCGGCAGGAGGAGGAAACGGTCATGAAAAAAGTCACAGTCGCCCCCAAAGGGATGGGGCTCAACGATTTCGTCGCGAAGGAAGAAGGCTTCTTCGAAGCCGAAGGTCTCGACGTCACGTTCGACTGGAAAACCTTCCGCGGCACCCAATCGAGCTGGAAGGGCCTGAACTATCTGGAGCGGCCGCAGGACCAGCCCTACACCAAGGACAAAACGGAAGTGATCCAGGGCGCCTGCGTCTGGGGCTCGATCTGCAACGCCTCCGCCGGCATGGGCAAGTTCGTGGCGGAAGCCTATGGCGATTCACCCTGGGCGATTTTCGTGCGGCCGGATTCGAAAATCCGCGAGCCGAAGGATTTGAAGGACGTGCCGATCTCCGTCGGCATGCGCGCCGGCAGCCATTTCAACGTGCCGTACCGGCTGGAAAAGTACCTGCCGCTGGACAACATCAAGACGGTGAACACCGGCGGCTTCGGCGCCCGCCTCAAGGCGCTGCTCGACGGCGAGGTCGAGGCGGCGTCGCTGCTGCCGCCGCAGATCGCGATGGCCGAGCAGCTCGGGCTTCGCAAGATCATCGAAGACACCTTCCACACGCTGTGGTGGGTGCCGGAGGGCTTCGACCCGGAGCACACCAAGGCGTATCTGCGCGCGCTCGACCGCGCCGAGAAGGCGATGGACGCCAATCTCGCCAAGTACCTGCCGCTGTGGAAGCTTGCGGTACCGGCCGAGTTCGAGACCTACCACAAATGGGACTTCTCGAAGTTCGGGCGCGGCGAGCGCTTCGTCTACAAGACCATCCCGCACTCGGAGTTCGACGAGGTGATGGATCAGGTCAAGCGCTGGAACCTCGACGACTTCCTCAAGGACAGGAGTTACGAGGGTCTCGCGGCGCGCTAGCGCCGTTCAACGCTGCATAGTTTGCGACGCGGGCCGGCCGGGAGGTCGGCCCGTTCGCGTTAGCAGGCAACGCTATTCAACCACCGCGATGGCATTGATCTCGATCAGATACTCCGGCGAGGTCATCTTGGTGATCTCGACCATGGTCGAGGCCGGCGCCGGGGCCTTGAAATACTCGCGCCGCACTTTGTGGATCTTCTCGAAGTGCTCCATGTTGCGGACGTAGACGTCGACCCGGCAGATGTCGTCCATGGTGCCGCCGGCGGCCTCCACGGCAGCCTTCACATTCTGGCAGACTTGGTGGGTCTGCGCCTCGATGTCGCCGATGCCGGCAATGGTGCCGTCCGGCCGCCGCGACGTCATGCCGGAGATGAACACGATCCGGCCCCGCGCCTCGGTCACGGTCGCCTGGGAAAAATGACCGTTCGGCTTGCTGATTTTCTCTGAGCTGATTTGCTTCTTGGGCATGGCTTCCTCGCTGATGTGCCGCTTGGCCAGAGTGTGGTTCAATGGCACCGTTGGCAGCAAGGGGCAGCTCCATCAAACCGCTCAACGAACTGACCGCGACCGAGATCATTGCAGCGATCGGCCAGGGACAAACCACCTGCGAGGCCGTGGTGCACGCCTGCCTTGAGCGCATCGCCGCACGCGAGCCGGAGGTCCACGCCTGGGCGCATCTCGATCCCGAGGCGGCGCTCGCCGCCGCCCGCGCCTTCGACAAGAACGGCAAGCACGGGCCGCTCGCCGGCGTGCCGTTCGGCGTCAAGGACATCATCGACACCTTCGACATGCCGACCGAATGGGGCACGCCCATCCACAAGGGCCGCCAGCCGGAGCGCGACGCCGCCTGCGTGGCGCTGTCGCGCAAAGCCGGCGGCGTCCTGCTCGGCAAGACCGTCACCACCGAATTCGCCAACCTGCATCCCGGCCCGACCCGCAACCCGCACGACCTCACGCGCACGCCGGCCGGCTCGTCGAGCGGCTCGGCCGCCGCGGTCGCCGACTTCATGGTGCCGATCGCCATCGGCACCCAGACCACCGGCTCGACCATCCGCCCGGCCTCGTTCTGCGGCGTGTTCGGCTATCGCCCGACCTATGGCGAGCACCGCATGCATGGCGTCATGGAGGCGTCGGGCTCGCTCGACACGCTCGGCATCCTGGCGCGCTCCGTTGCCGACATCGCGCTCTACCGCGATGTGCTGCTCGGCGTCCCGCCCGAGCCGATGCCGAAGATCGAGCGCCCGCATTTCGCGCTCTGCCGCAGCCACGTCTGGGACCAGTTCGAGCCGGTGACGCAGACACTGATCGAGAACGCAGCCTTTCGCCTGGCGCGCGCCGGCGCCCGCGTCACCGAATTCACCCTGCCCGCCGAATTCGAGCTGCTCAACGACGCGCATCGCACGATCTCGAGCTTCGAGTTCGCCCGCACCTTCACCTGGGAAATCGAGAACCACTGGAACGAGATCAGCGACACGTTGCGGGGCGGCCGGCTGCACGACGGCTTGGCTGGCAACTTCGAACGCTACATCGAGGCCAAAAAGCTCGCCGACGAATGCCGCCATCGCCTCGACGCGCTGTTGGGCGGCATCGACGTGTTGCTGACGCCGGCGGCGTTCGGCGAAGCGCCGGTCGGCATGCCGGCCTTTGCCGGCGTGCCGCTGTACCAGATCTGGACCACGCTGCACGTGCCGGCCGTCTCGATCCCGGTGTTCAAGGGACCGGCCGGCATGCCGATCGGCGCGCAGCTCATCGGCAAGCGCCACGACGACAGAAAGCTGTTCGCCTGCGCGCAATGGGCCTTCGAAAAACTGACATAAGGACAGCGCCATGGTCTCGACGCCGAGCCGAAGGCAACTGGCCGGTCACGTTTCCGGGCAATCTGCGCTGGAGCAACGCCACGCAGATCGTCAAAGGCATGGTCGCCTACGGCGCGGCCGCGATGGCGGAGGTCGATCTGATCGTGCAGCGGCTCAAGGCCCGCGCTGGCGACGCCGATCTCGACCGCGCCTGGATGGAGGAATGGTCGAAGGAGGCCGACCGCGTCGCGAAAATCGGCGACGAGGCCGACGCCGCCGGCAACACCATCACCGCCGGCAACCAGTACATGCGCGCCGGCAACTACTACTACAGCGCCGAACGCTTCATCCCGCCGGGCGAGGAGAAGCTCGCGATCTATCGCAAGGCGCTGCGCTGCTACCAAGGCGCGATGGCGCGGCTGCATCCCGACATCGAGCGCGTCGAGGTGCCGTACGAGGGCCAGAGCCTTCCGGCCTGGTTCGTCAAAGGCCGCGGGCTCGGCAAGCGGCCGACCGTGGTGCTGTTCGACGGCATGGACAACGCCAAGGAGATGAGCGTGATCTTCGCCGGCCTCGATTTCGCCAAGCGGGGCATCAACACGCTGGCGATCGACGGACCGGGCCAGTCCGAGCCGTTGCGGCTGCGCAACATTCCGACGCGGCACGACTACGAGGCCGCGGGCATCCCGGCATACGACTACGTCGCCTCACGCCCGGACGTCGATCCCAAGCGCGTCGCCGTGATGGGCTACAGCTTCGGCGGCTATCACGCGCCGCGCATCTGCGCCTTCGACAAGCGCTACGCGGCCTGCGTCTGCTTCGGCGCGATGCACTGGAACATCTACGACTTCGTCGCGGGCCATGCCCCGACCGATCCGCGGAAGACCTCGGCTTCGACCTTCCAGTTCCGCTGGGTGGTCGGCGCGCCCGACAACGCAACCGCGCTGGAATGGGCCAAGAAATTCACGCTCGAAGGCGTGGCCGACAAGGTCGAATGCCCGATCCTGATCCTGCACGGCGAGAACGACCGCGTCGTGCCGCTCGCCGAAGCGAAGAAGCTCTACGAGCGCGTCGGCTCCAAGAACAAGACGCTGAAAATCTTCACCGAGGCCGAAGGCGGCGCCGAGCATTGCCAGGTCGACAACCGCCAGCTCGGCGTCGACTTCATCGGCGACTGGCTGATGAAGACCATGTAAGCTTTGCCAAACAAGATCAGCCGAGAGAACACTTGAGCCGCGAAGCGGCCGCCCTGGGAGGAAGTCATGCTGAAGCTCGTCTCGCTACGCTCGCCATCGCCTGCGCCGTCTTGACCGCCGCACAAACCGCGTCGGCGCAGAGCGCCTATCCCGACAAGCCGATCCATTTCATCGTCGCCTTCGTGCCCGGCGGCGCGACCGATACTTTCGCGCGGCAGATTTCCAACGACCTGCAGGAGGCGCTCGGCCAGCCGATCGTCATCGAGAACCGCCCCGGCGCCGGCGGCTATCTCGCCTGGAACCACGTCGCCTCCTCCGATCCGGACGGCTACACGCTGCTGCTGGCGGAGAACGCGGTCGCCATCAGCCAGGCGCTCTACAAGAAATCGAAGTCCAACTTCGATCCGATCACGCAGTACGACGCGGTGGCCGGCCTTGCGGCGTCGCCGTCGGCGCTGGTCGTCGCCAACAACGTGCCGGTCAAGTCGGTGAAAGAGCTGCTCGCCTATTCGAAGACCGTGCCGCAGAAGATGAACTTCGCCTCCGCCGGCGTCGGCAGCGTCTCGCATCTCAACTTCGAGGTGTTCATGGACAAGACCGGCATGCAGGGCGTGCACGTGCCCTACAAGGGCGGCGGCCAGGCGATCGGCGACGTCATCGCCGGCCACGTGCCGATGACCATCACCTCGGTGCAGGCCGTCAAAGGCCTGGTTGAGAGCGGCAAGATCAAGGCGCTCGCCGTGACCAGCCCCGCGCGCTCGCCCGCGCTGCCGGACGTGCCGACCATGCAGGAGGCCGGCGTGCCGGCCGGCCGACGTCGAGTTGCGCTTCTGGTTCGCGATCTTCGGGCCGAAGGGCCTGCCGGATGCGGTCAAGGCCAAGCTCTCCCAGGCGGTCACGAAGGTCATGACCGACCCGAAGGTTGCCGAGCGCCTCGCCAAGCTCGACATCACGCCGGACGTCATCTCCGGCCCGGCGATGCATGCAAAGCTCGAAAGCGAGATCAAGAACTGGACCCGCTTCATCGACGCCAAGGGCATCAAGGCGGAATAGCCCGCGCGGCTTGGCGAACAGGTCTTGGCGAAAGTGCCGCATCCGCGACAGCGCGCCGCCCTATCGACGGCAAACCCCGCCCGTGGTCGAATAGCCGTGCCGGTCAAACCACGAGGGAACGATATGCGGCGCTTCATTCAGTGGTGCTCGGTCATCGGCCTTTTGCTGGGCGTGGTCCCGCTCGCGCAGGCGCAAAGCACCTATCCGGACCGGCCGGTCCGGTTCGTCGTCGCCTTCCCGCCGGGCGGCGCGACCGACACGTTCTTCCGCCAGATCTCCAACGAGCTTCAGACCGCGCTCGGCCAGACCGTCGTGATCGAGAACAAAGGCGGCGCCGGCGGCTATGTCGGCTGGCAGTATGTCGCAAGCGCCCCGCCCGACGGCTACACGGTGCTGGTCGCGGAGAACGCGCTCGGCATCAATCAGGCGCTGTTCAAGAAGCACCCGTCCGGCTTCGACCCGCTGCGGGACTATGATGCGGTCGCCGCAATGGGCAGCACGCCGCTGGTGTGGACCGTCGCCAACAACGTCCCCGCCAACAACTTCAAGGAATTCGTGGCGTGGTCGAAGACCGTGCCCGGCAAGTTCAACTACGGCCACGCCGGCCCCGGCAGCGTGTCGCATCTGGCGCCGGAGGTCATTCTCGACGGCGCCGGCATGCAGGCGGTGCCGGTCCCGTTCAAGGGCGGCGGCCCGGCGGCGGCGGCGGTCGCCGGCGGATTCGTCTCCGTGGTCGTGTCGTCCCTGCCGGTCGCCAAGGCCCAGATACGAAGGCAAGCTCGTCAAGGCCATGGCGGTCACCAGTGAAAAGCGCTCGCCGGCGATGCCGGACGTGCCGACGCTGAAGGGCGACCTTGGCGTGACAGACCGCCGACGTCGCGCTGGAATTCTGGTGGGGCCTCTTTGTCCCGAAGGGCACGCCGGAGCCGATCAGGGCAAGACTCGAGAAGGCCGTCCAGGACACCATGGCAAACCCCGCCGTGCGCGAACGGCTCGCCAAGGTCGACACCGATCCGTCGTTCGCGCCCGGCCCGGCGCTCCGGGTCAAGCTCGAGAACGAGATCAAGAACTGGTCGAAGTTCATCGACGCCAAGGGCATCAAGGTCGAGCAATAGACCGCTGGGAATGAGGCGGGCGTGAGCGAAGAGTACAGCTTCGTCGTCAACGGCCGCCCCGTTTCCGTCAGCGCCGACGGCACGGCGCCGCTGCTGTCCGTGCTGCGCGACGAGCTCAGCCTGCGCGGCACCAAGTTCGGCTGCGGCACCGAGCAGTGCGGCGCCTGCATGGTGCTGATCGACGGCAAGCCGGAGTATTCCTGCTCGCGCGAGGTCGCGACCGTCGCCGGCAAAGCCATCACCACCGTCGAGGGCCTGTCCAGCAACGGCGCGCTGCATCCGTTGCAGCAGGCGTTGCTCGACGAGCAGGCCGGCCAGTGCGGCTATTGCCTGTCCGGCATCCTGATCTCGGCCGCAGCGTTGCTCGCGAAAAATCCGAAGCCGAGCCGCGCCGACATCGTCGCGGCGCTCGATCCGCATCTCTGCCGCTGCGGCATCCACAACCGCGTCATCCGCGCGGTGCAGAAGGCCGGCGCCGCGATCGCGGAGGCGCAGCCGTGATCTCCAACGCGCTGCCGCAGAGCCTGATCGACAACCCGATCCTGTCGCAATGGATCGCTTTCGAGGAGAAGGGCCGCGTCCGCGTCGGCTCCGGCAAGGTCGAGATCGGCCAGGGCATCCTGACCGCGCTGACGCAGATCGCCGCGGAAGAGCTCGACCTGCGGCCGGAGCAGATCAATCTCGTCTCCGGCCAAACCGACGTCAGCCCGGCCGAGGGCTTCACCTCCGGCAGCTATTCGATCGCGGTCGGCGGCGCCTCCATCCGTCTGGTTTGCGCCGAGGTGCGCTCGCTGTTCCTCGATCGTCTCGCCGAGGCATTGCGCTGTCCGCTCGGCGAACTCTCGATCGAGGACGGCAAGTTCCTGCGCGGCGGCAAGGACACCGGCCACGACTACTGGTCGATGGCGGGCGAGATCACGCTCGACCGCCGTGCCACCGGCACCGCGCCGGTCAAGCGGCCGTCGACCTACAAGATCGTCGGCAAGCACCTGCCGCGGCTCGACCTGCCGGCCAAGGTCGCGGGCGGCGGGCTTCATTCACGACATCGCGCCCGAAAACGTGTTGCACGCCCGCGTGCTGCGCCAGCCCTGGCGCGGCGCGCATCTCGTGGCGCTCGACGAGAGCGCGGTGCGCAAGGCCGCCCGCACGCCGATCGACATCATCCGTGAGGGCGAATTCGTCGCCTTCACCGGCGCGAGCGAACTCGCGGTGATGCGCGCGTCGGAGGCCGCGCGAACGCTCGCAAAATGGGAGGGCGGCACGCCGCCGCCCGCCGATGTCGGCACGCCGGCCTGGCTGAAGGCGCAGATCTCGCGCGACAAGATCACCGACACCGGCAAGCCCGGCCGCGAGCCCTCCGGCCGCACGGTCGAGGCCTCCTATTCGCGGCCGTTCCTGACCTACGGCTCGATCGCCACGTCCTGCGCCCTCGCCGAGTTCAACGACGGCGCGCTCAAGGTGTGGTCGCATTCGCAGGGCCCCGCGGTGCTGCGCGACTGGCTCGCCCGCGCGCTGGGCCTGCCGACCGCGCAGGTCAACGTGTTCCACCGCCAGGGCGCCGGCGCCTACGGCCACAACACCGCCGACGACGCGGCCTTCGACGCCTCTTTCATCGCCATGCGCCAGCCGGGCCGCACCGTCCGGGTGCAATGGTCGCGCGAGGACGAGTTCGCCGCGGCTCCGATCAGCACCGCGATGGCGATCACGCTCCGCGCCGTGCTCGACGCCGACAACAAGCCCGCCGACTGGCAAATCGAAATCTGGAGCCCGCCGCACGCCCAGCGTCCCGGCATGAACGGCAACTCCAATCTCCTCGGCGCCTCGGCGCTGCCCAACGCGCCACCGCTCAATCCGCTCAGCGACGTGCCCGACGAGCGCGGCGGCGGCGCCACCCGCAACGCGGTCGCGATCTACGACCTGCCGCGCCACCGGCTGATCCATCATCTGCTGCCGCAAGTGCCGATGCGCACCTCATCGCTGCGCGGGCTCGGCGCCTGGGCCAACGTGTTCGCCATCGAATCCTTCATCGACGAACTCGCCGAAATCGCCGGCGAGGACCCGGTCAGCTACCGGCTGTCGCTGCTCTCCGATCCCCGCCCCCGCCGCGTGGTGGAGACCGCGGCGCGCATGAGCAACTGGTTCGAGCAGCGCAATCTGCCCGAGGGCCGCGCCCGCGGCTTCGGCTTCGCCCGCTACAAGAACATCGCCTCGTTCGCCGCCGTGGTGGTCGAGCTTGAAGTCGGCGAAGAGATCAGCCTGAAGAAGGTCTGGTGCGCCGCCGACGCCGGCCTGGTCATCGCGCCGGACGGTGCGAAGAACCAGATCGAGGGCGGCATCATCCAGGGCGCAAGCTTCGTGATGCGCGAGCAGGTCCGCTTCGAGGACGGCAAGGTCGCCACGACCACCTGGGACGACTATCCGATCCTCCGCTTCAGCGACATTCCCGAAATCGAGATCGAGCTGATCGACAATCCCAACGAGCCGACGCTCGGCCTCGGCGAAGCTTCGGTCGGCCCGACCGGGGCTGCGATCGGCAACGCGCTCGCCCGCGCGTTGGGCAAGCGCATCCGCGATTTGCCGCTGACGCGGGAGCGGATCATGGCTACGCTGCTGTCCGAATAAGAAGACAGGGCAAGAACGACAGGGAGGTTGCAATGACGTCTCTCGTGCGACGCGTTTCCGCGGCTGTGCTTCTGCTCGCGGGCGCTCTGGCGGCCTCGATGCCCGCTTCGGCGCAGGAACTGCAATCCGGCAAGCCGATCCGCATCATCGTCGGCCTTGCCGCCGGCGGCGGCACCGACGTCATGGCGCGCCTGATCGCCCAGAAGATGGGCGAGAACATGAAGGCGACGGTCATCGTCGAGAACAAGGCCGGCGGCAATTTCATTCCGGCGCTGAAGGAACTGACCGGCTCGCCCGCCGACGGCCACACGCTGTTCTTCATCTCGACCTCGACCTTGATCACCCAACCGCTGCACCCCGACTATCCGTTCGACCTGACCAAGCTCGCGCCGATCACCGAGGTCGCCACCGGCCCGCTGATCATGGTGGTGAAGAACGAGCTCGGCGTGAAGACGCTGAAGGACTTCATCGATCTCGCCAAGAAGAACCCCGGCAAGCTCACCTTCGGCGCCGGCGGCGGCACCGGCTCATCGCTCTATTTCGCAACCGAGCTGCTCAAGTCCAAAGCCGGCATCCAGATCAACATCGCCAACTACCGCGGCGCCGGTCCGGCGCTCAACGATCTGCTCGGCGGCCACATCGACGGCATGTTCGACGCCATGCCGGTGATGGCGCCGCAGGCCAAGGAGGGCAAGGTCACGCCGATCGCGGTCACCAGCGCCAAGCGCTCGGCGGCGCTGCCCAACGTGCCGACCATCAAGGAGTCCGGCTTTCCGGATTACGAGATGTACGGCTGGTTCGGGATTCTCGCCCCGACCGGTACGCCGGCGCCGATCGCGCAGAAGCTCCGCGACGAGGTGGCGAAGGCCGTTGCCGACGCGGGCGTCGTCAAGACGCTGGGCGAACAGGGCATGGAGCCGCTCGCAACCCAGCCCGCCGAATGGGGCAAGTATCTGGCGTCGGAGCTCGCGGTCTACGCCAAGATCACCAAGGACGCCAACATCAAGCCGTAAAAGTTCAGGGAGAACGCGATGACATTTTTCGGACGAGGGTTCGGATCGGCCGGCATCTGCTGCGCCGCGCTGGCTGCGCTGGCGCCCGCGCAGGCGCAGGATTTTCCGAGCCGGCCGATCCGCATGATCGTCGGGCTTCCGGCCGGCGGCGGCACCGACGTCCAGGCGCGGCTGGTGGCGCAGAAGATGGCGGAGAACATGAAGACGACCGTGGTCGTCGAGAACAAGCCCGGCGGCAACTTCATCCCTGCGGCGCGCGAGCTGGCCGGTTCGCCGCCCGACGGTCACACGCTCTATTTCATTTCGTCGAGCTCGCTGATCACCCAGGCCATTCATCCGGACTATCCGCTCGATCTTCTGAAATTCACGCCGGTCACCGAAGTCTCCACCGGTCCGCTGATCCTGGTCGCGCGAAACGATCTCGGCGTCAAAACCGTGGGCGAGCTGATTGCGCTCGCCAAAAGCAAACCCGGCACGATCAAGTTCGGCATGGGCGGCGGCACCGGCAGCTCATTGGGACTCGCCACCGCGCTGTTCCAGACCAGCACCGGCACCAGCATCAACATGGTGCCGTATCGCGGCTCGGCGCCGGCGCTCAACGATCTGCTCGGCGGCCACATCGACGTGATGTTCGACGCCATGCCGATGATGTCGGTGCAGGCCAAGGAGGGCAAAGTGACGCCGCTCGCGGTCACCGGCGCCAAGCGCTCGGCGACGCTGCCCGAGGTCGGCACGATGCGGGATTCCGGCCTGACCTACGAGCTCACCGGCTGGTACGGCATCCTGGCACCGACCGGCACGCCGCCGGCCATCGTCCAGAAGCTGCGCGACGAGGTTGTGAAGGCGGTGGCGCCGCCGGACATCGTGAAGACGCTGGCGACGCAAGGCATGGAGCCGCGCGCCACGCCAGCCTGCCGACTTCGCGAAATACATGGCTTCGGAGTTCGCGTTCTACAAGCAGATCGTCAAAGACGCGAACATCAAGCCGGAATAGATTTCGTACCCACCCTTCCGCGTCATGCCCGGGCTTGTTGTCTAGCCCGGGCATGTCGAACACCTCGGACCGTTGCATAAGGAATAGCAATGCCCTCTCGCGGCCCCTGGATCGATCACTTCCCCGAGAATTTCCTCTGGTCGAACGCCACCCTCATTCTCAAGGGCATGGCGCCGTATGGCGTGGTCTCGCTCGAGGAGATGGACCGCGCCTGCGAGAAGTTGCGCCCGCGTTGGGACGAACCGGATCGCGGCAAGGCGTGGTTCGAGGAATGGCGCGCGCTCGGCGATCAGATCGAGAAGCGCGGCGACGATGCGCTCGCCAAGGGCCACAAGATCACCGCCGGCGACTATTATCTGCGCGCCGGAATCTATCACTACAACGCCGAACGCTTCATCGTGCCGAGCCCGGAGAAGAAGGCGCAGTGCGCGCACGCCTATAAGGTCTGGCATCAGGGCATCCGGCTGCGCCAGCCGAACGTCGAGTTCGTCGAGGTGCCTTATGAAGGCACCACCCTGCCCGCCCTGTTCATGAAGGCGCAGACCGCAGGCCCGGCGCCGACCGTGGTCGTGGTCAACGGCATGGACAACGCCAAGGAGATGAGCATCTTCTTCTGCGGCCTCGAGTTCGCCCGGCGCGGATACAACACGCTCTGCCTCGACGGCCCCGGCATGGGCGAGATGCGGCGGATGCGCGACATGGCGAGCCGCTACGATTACGAGGTGCCGGGCACCGCCGCGCTCGAATATCTGCTCAAGCGTCCGGAAGTCGACGGCAAGCGGGTCGCGATCATGGGCTACAGCTTCGGCGGCTATTATTCGTCGCGCATCGCGGCGTTCGAGAAGCGCTACGCCGCCTGCATCGCGCTCTCGGCGCTGCACTGGGACCTCTCGGCCTGGCAGCAGAAGATCAAGGACGCCAACAAGAACGCGCCGGGGTCGGTCGCGCAGTCGAACTTCCAGTGGCGCTGGGTGGCCGGCGCCAAGGACGAGGACGAAGGCATCGAGATCGCGAAAAAATTCTCGCTCAAGGACGTGGCGAAGAACATCACCTGCCCGTTCCTGGTGACGCATGCCGGCAACGACCGTGTCGTGCCGGTCGAGAACGCGCAGAAGCTCTATGACGCCGTCGGCTCGAAGAACAAGACGATCAAGATCTTCACCACCGAAGAAGGCGGCGCCGAGCACGCCCACGTCGACAACCGCCAGGTCGGCATCGACTTCGCCGCCGACTGGCTCGCCGACAACATGAAGTAGAAAGCGCGCACATGGCCAATCCGATTCCAATCCGCATGGGCGGCTACGGCCCGCCGACCACCGGCTTCAGCAAGTCGATCAAGTTCATCGGCGACCGGCTGGAAAAGCAGTTCGGCGATCGCGTCGACGTCAAGTATTGCTGGAACATCATGGATTTCGGCTACAAGGCCGAGGAAATCCTGTGGCTGGTGGAAAGCGGCATCCTCACCCTCGGCTATCAGTCGTCGAGCTATCTCACCGACCGCGTGCCCGAGTTGAGCTTCGTCGACCTGCCGTTCCTGTTCGCCGACAACGCCAAGGCGCGCGGCGCGATGGACGGCGCGCTCGGCCGCCGGCTGGTGCAGGCGGTCGAAAGCAAGGCAAACTTCCGCATCCTCGGCTGGTACGAGAACGGCTTTCGCCACATCTCCAACCGCGTCCGCACCGTCCGCACGCCGGCCGACCTCAAGGGCATCGCCATCCGCGTGCTGCCGAGCCAGATCCAGAAACGAACATTCGAGCTGCTCGGCGCCAAGCCGATGATCATGGATCTCACCGACGCCATCCGCATGATCAAGGCCGGCGAGATCGACGCCCAGGAAAACCCGCTCACCAACACCGTCACCTACGGCGTGCACAAGTTCCACCGCTTCCACACCATCAGCAATCATTTCTACATCTCGCGGCCGATCTTCCTGCACCGGCCGACGTTCGACGGCTGGCCCGCCGACCTGAAAGAAGCGATGCAGCGCGCGGTGACGGACTCGGTGGCGTTCCAGCGCGAACTCCACGTCAAGGAGGAAGAGGACGCCGAGGCAGCCATCAAGGCCGAGGGCTGCGAGATCGTCACGCTCGACGGCAAGCAGCACGACGCCTTCGCGGCCGCCGTCCAGCCGATCTACGCCGAGGCGCGGAAGCTCCTCGGCGACGAGCTGTTCAAATTGGCTGAATCCTAGGCGCTGCCTTGGGCCTGACCCTGCTTGTGCAGGGCCACCGCGGCTCCCTACAATCGAAGCCAATCAGAGAGCGGTTCCAACCGCTCCCAAGGTCCGCAGGGAGGGACTTCATGCGTCGGCTCAGTGGCGTTCTGCTCGCGATCCTCTGCCTCGCGCTGGGCGGCGGCCCGGCCTTCGCGCAAGGCGCCTATCCGAACAAGACGATCCGCGTGCTGATCCCCTACGCGCCGGGCGGGCTGACCGACGTGGTGGCGCGCTATTACGGCGACTATCTCCGCAAAACGTTCGGCCAGAACGTGCTGGTGGAGAACAAGCCCGGCGCCTCCGGCATCATCGCCATCGAGGAAATGGCCCGCGCCAAGCCCGACGGCTACACCATCATGGTCGGCAACATCTCGACCAATTGCCTGACGCCCGTGCTGCTCGCCAAGCGGATGCGCATCGACTACGACCGCGACGTGCAGATCATCGCGCGGCTCGCCGACACGCCGGTGTTCTTCATGGCGACCACCACCAACTTCCCGCCCAAGACCTTCGCCGAATTCATCGACTACGCCAAGGCGCATCCAGGCGACGTGCGCTACGCCTCGGCCGGCATCGGCGCCTATCAACACGTCAACACCGAGATCCTGGCCAAGCGCGCCGGCGGTCTCCAGCTCGTGCACATCCCATTCAAGGACGGCGGCGCGGGCATCCTCAAGGATATCGCAGGCGGCGACACCCATGTGTCCTGGTTCAACGTCAGCAACCCGGTCGGCATGATCAAAGCGGGAAAGGTGCGGCCGCTGGCGGTCGCGGCGGACGCGCGGCTGCCCGCCTGGCCGGACGTGCCGACGCTCACGGAGTTGGGCTTCGCCGGCTTCCGCCCCTCGCAATGGTCGGCGGCGTTCGCGCCCGCGGGCGTTCCCCGCGAGATCATCGACAAGCTGCACCACGCATTTGCCGAAGCGGCGAAGACGCCGGAGCTGCAGGCGATCTTCGAGAAGGGCGGCATGATCGCGCCGGTCGACAAGTCGGTCGACGACGCGCGGGCGTGGCTCCGGAAGGAAATGGAAACCTGGCGGCGCGACATCGCCGATGCCGGCATCAAGGTGGACGAGTGAAGGGATTGCGAAATTGAAAATTGGAATATTGCTCGGCGACGATATCGGCCTCGAGGTCGTTCCTGAATCCGTCAAGGTGATCAAGGCCGCCGCCGCCAAGACCGGCTTGACCATCGAATGGCACGAACTTCCGATCGGCAAGGCCGGCCATGAGCAATACGGCAACACCCTGCCGAAGATCACCGAAGAGACCCTGCACACCCTCGACGGCTGGATCATGGGCCCGATCGGGCACAACGCCTATCCGCGCGGCGACATGACCTGGGTGATGCCGCCGGTGCGGAAGAAATTCGATCTGTTCACCGCGCTCCGTCCCGCGCTGTCGCATCCGAACATTCCTTCGGTGCACAAGAACGTCGACATCGCGTTCTTCCGCGAGCTGACCGAGGGCATGCTCTATTCCGAGACCGTGGTGGCGGGCCTGCCCGAGTTCCGGCCGAACGACGACATCACCATCTCGTCGCGCGTCATTACCAGGAAAGGCTCGAACCGCGTGGCGCGAGAGGCCTTCGAGCTCGCCCGCACGCGGCCGCGCAAGAAGGTCACCGCCGCGCACAAGGAGCCGGTCTACCGGCTCGCCTGCGGCATGTTCGCGGAAGAATGCCGCAAGGTCGCGAAGCTTTATCCGGACGTGCAGTTCGAGGAGATGATGATCAACTCCACCGCGATGAAGCTCGTCGCCGAGCCGCAGCGCTTCGATGTCGTCGTCACCACCAACCAGTTCGGCGACATCCTGACCGACATCGGCGCCGGCCTCGTCGGCGGGCTTGGCCTCGCGCCCGGCCTCTGCATCGGCGAGAAGCAGGCGATGGCGCAAGCGACCCACGGCTCGGCGCCGGACATCACCGGCAAGAACATCGCCAATCCCTATGCCATGATCATGTCCGGGCAGATGCTGATGGGCTGGCTCGGGCGAAAGCACAAGGACGCCAAGGCCAGCGCCGCGGCCGAGCTGATGCAGAAGGCGGTGACGAAGGTCATTGCCGACGGCAAGAAACTGACCAGGGACCTCGGCGGCAGCGCCAGCACCACGGAGATGGGCGACGCCATCGCCGCCGCGCTATGATGGCGGCAACGAAAAGACCAAAGAACGGCCAGTTCAGGGAGGACATCATGCGACGCATCCTGACAACCTCGGCGATCCTGCTCGGCGTCATGTGCGCCGCGCCGACGCTCGCCGGCGCGCAAGGCTGGACGCCGACGCGGCCGATCAAGATGATCTGCCCATTCCCGGCCGGCGGCGGCACCGACCAGATCGCGCGGATCGTCGCCAAGGGACTTACCGATCGCCTCGGCCAGCAGGTCTATGTCGAGAACCGCGGCGGCGCCAATGGCGGTCTGGGCGCCCAGGAGGTTATGCGCGCCGAGCCCGACGGCTACACCATCGGCGCCATCTCGGACTCGCCGATGACGGTCAATCCGTGGATGTACGACAAGCTCGCCTATTCGCCGCTGAAGGACTTCATCGCGGTCGCGCGCATCAACCACTTCCCCTCGCTGCTGGTCGCGCACCCCTCGGTGCCGGTCAAGACCGTCGCCGACCTGATCAAGCTCGCGAAGGAAAAGCCCGGCACCTTGAACTATTCATCCGGCGGCGTCGGCAATTTCAGCCATCTCGGCCTGGCGGTGCTGGCGTTCAAGACCGGCATCAACATCGTGCACGTGCCCTACCGCGGCGTCGGCCCCGGCACGCAGGCGGTCGTCGCCGGCGACGTGCAGCTGATGTACAACAACATCGCGACCGCGCTGCCGCATGTCGAAGCCGGCAAGCTGACCGGCCTCGCGGTCGGCGGCGAGCAGCGGTTTCCGGCGCTGGCCAACGTGCCGACCGTCGCCGAGACCGTGCCGGGCTTCGATGTGACGCCCTGGGTCGGCATCTTCGTGCCGGCCAAAACGCCGAAGGAGGTCGTCACGCGGCTGAGCAAGGAGGTCGAGGCGCTGCTGAAGGATCCGGAGGTCGTCAAGATTTTCCAGACCAACATGATCAAGGCGTCGTATCTCGACAGCGAGCCGTTCACCAAGCAGATCGCGAAAGAAACGGATGACTGGGAGAAGGTCATCAAATCGCTGAACATCAAGGCGGAATAGGCGAAACAGATATGTTCAATCTCCATTTGAGTCCCGAGCAGTTGGAATTCCGCGACACGGTTCGCGATTTCGTCGAGGAAGAGGTCAAGCCGGTCACGCTCAAGGCCGACCGCCTCGACCTCAACGACCGGACCCTGCCAGTCGAGGTGCTGCGCAAGGCATCGCAGATGGGGCTTCGCACGCTGGCGCTGCCCGAGGATTTGGGCGGCGTCGGCGCCGACGCGCTGACCTGCTGCATCGTCACCGAGGAACTGGCGGTCGGCGACGCCGACGTCGCCGCGGTGCTGACCGAGACATCCGCGCTCGGGCTGCGGCTGTTCTCCGCAATGACGCCGGAACAGCGCGAGCGCTTCGGAACGGCTTTCCTGGAGGACGACGATTATCATTTGGCGATGGCCTGCCGCGAGCCGGGCGACGACAGCGCGCTCGGCATCAACTATCACCGGCCCGCGCCGGAGATGCGGCTTGCCACCACCGCGACCCGCGACGGCGATCATTGGGTCATCAACGGCGCCAAGGATTGCGTCGCCAATGGTCCGATCGCCAAGCTGATCGCCATCGAGGCGCAGACCGACAAAGGCCCGGCGCTGATCCTGATGCCGCGCGACACGCCGGGCCTCACCGTCAGCGAGCAGCCCGAGCCGCGCTGGTATCACGGCTCCTGCGGACAGCTTTCGCTGAAGGACGTTCGCGTGCCGGCCGGGAAATCTGCTGGGCATCAGCGGGGCGACCGACGCCGGCCGCGCCGCACCCCTCGCCCAGGCGCTCAACCTCGGCATCGGCCGCGCCGCCTACGAGGCTGCGCTGGAGTATTCGGGGCTTCGCGTCCAGGGCGGCCGCCGCATCGTCGAGCACCAGGCGATCGGAACCAAGCTTGCCGAGGTCGCCATCCGACTCGATATCGTACGCACCGCGATCTGGCGCGCGGCCTGGGCCTCGGACCATCCCGACGCCTTTGCCGACCGCAGCCTGCCCGACCTGCCGCTGACCACCATCGCCAAGGTGTTCACCGCCGAGACGATCTATCGCGCCGCGAAAGACTCCGCCGAATGCTTCGGCGCCATGGGCGTGATGCGCGACATGCCGCTGCAGAAATACATCCACGACGCGATGATCTGCCTGCACACCGGCGACGGCAATTCGGACGACAAGCTGCGCATCGCCGAGACGCTGGCGAACCACCGGCGCGGCCCTTCGATGCTCGCTGCGGAATAGGGAACGACGAACATGGACTTTTCACTGAGCAACGAGCAGCGCTCCTGGCAGATGACGGCGCGCAAGTTCGCCAACGAAGAGATCAAGCCGATCACCCTCGATCTCGACGAGGCGCCCGACGCGCATGGCACCTTCGACTGGGACATCGTCGAGAAGGGATCGAAACTCGGCTTCCGCACGCTCGCCGTGCCCAAGGAATACGGCGGCGAAGGCACCGATTACGTCACCCAGGCGCTGGTGATGGCCGAGCTCGCCCGCGGCGACAGCGCGATCTCGAAGACCTTCAGCCAGAACTGGAAGTGGAGCCATTTGATTTCGGCGGCCTGCAACGCCGAGCAGAAGGAGCGCTTCCTGCGGCCGTTCGTCGCCGATCATCGCTTCCTGCTCGGCAAGGGCATCACCGAGCCGACCGCCGGCTCCGACAACCGCATGCCGCCGAAGGACGCGCCGAAGGCGGGCCTGAAGCTCCGCGCCGAGCGCCAGGGCGACGAATGGATCTTGAACGGCGAGAAATGCTTCATCGCCAACGCACCGGTCGGCAAGCTGTTCTTCATCGACGCCCGCACCGACGCGAACGCCCCGCTCCGCCAGGGCACCACCATGTTCCTGGTCGAGCGCGACACGCCGGGCTTTCGCATCGGCAAGGTGTTCAACAAGAGCGGCTGGCGGTTCTACCGCAACGGCGAGATGATCTTCGAGAACGCCCGCGTGCCGCACGCCAACGTGGTCGGCCACGTCAATAACTCCGACATGAAGACGGCTGCCGCCGGCGACCGCACCGGCGGCGATCTGTTCGGCGATCTTGAATTGGCCGCCAACGCGCTGGGCGTCTGCGACGACGCCTGCGAGCAGGCGATGAAGCACGCCCGCACCGCCAAGCAGGGCGGTCAGGTGCTGTTCGAGCAGCAGAACGTGCAGCTCAAGATCAACAAGATGAACATGCTGACCGAGGCGCTGCGCTCGATGGTGATGCGGGTGGCGTGGGAGCACGATCACAAGGTGCACTCCGCCAACGCCGGCCTCGCCATGAACTACTCGACCGACGTGATCCAGGAGGTCACCGAGCTGAACCTGGATATTCACGGTGGCGCCGGCGCCAAGGTCGCGCGCCACGCCGAGAAGCTCGTACGCGACGCCTTCATCTGGAGCCATCTGGCCGGCGACACCGTGCAGCGGCTCAAGGTCGCGGCGCGGCTCGCCCGCGTGGCGGCGCAGCACTGATGGATACCAGAGGACCTTGCGGCGAAGGGCCTGAAGCTCCGCAAGGAGCTGTTCGGCGACAAGGCCGTCGAGCAGCGCATGAACGCGTTCGGCGAGTTCGGCGAGCCGCTCCAGCACATCATCAATGCCTATGCCTATGGCGACATCTGGAGCCGCCCGGGCCTGTCGCTCGGAGTCAAAAGCCTCGCCATGATCGCGATGATGGCCGCCGCCAACCGCCCGGCGGAATTGCGCGTGCATCTCAAGGGCGCGCTGAAGAACGGCTGCACGCCGGAGGAAGTCCGCGAGGTGCTGCTGCTGGTCGCGCTCTATTGCGGCATCCCGGCCGCCAACGAAGCCCACCGCGCCGCGATGGACGTGTTGGCGGAAGAGAAAAAGTAACCTCTACGGCCGCACGCGCGGCTCACACCTTGACCTTCTCGTCCTCCAGCACCCGCGCCACCGCTGGCCGGTTCTTCATCCGATCCTTGAACGCGGTGTAATTTTTCAACTCGCCCATCGGCAGCTCGCGGCGCACGCCCCAGGCGTAGAACACGAAGCCATACGGATCGAGCACCGAGTATTC
Source organism: uncultured Alphaproteobacteria bacterium (assembly GCA_963850885.1). Taxonomy (GTDB): domain Bacteria; phylum Pseudomonadota; class Alphaproteobacteria; order Rhizobiales; family Xanthobacteraceae; genus Z2-YC6860. The sequence goes on from CAWKOD010000005.1 coordinate 100,683, forward strand.
GTTGCCGAACCACTCGCGGCCCGCCAGCATGCCATCGATCTGCTTGAGATGGCCGTGGAAGGTCTTCAACCCCTGCGCCCTGATGCCGGGCAGCGCCGACTGCTCTTCCGTATAGCGCTCGGCCCGCCCGACATGGGCATGGGCCGGGTGCACGCTCGCGGCAAAGAAGCCGATCAGCGACAGCGCCTTGGCCTCGGCCATCGGATCGGTCGGCCACAGCGTGAAGCGCTTACCGAGGTACGGCAGGATCGCGGTGTTCTCGGCGAGCGGCTCGCCGTTGTCGAGCTGCAGCAGCGGCACCCGTCCCTGCGGGTTCATCTTCAGATATTCCGGGCGTGCGCTGCTCGCCCTTGGCGAGGTCCATGCGCCGCGGCTCATACTTCTCGCCGCTCTCCTCCAGCACGATATGCGAGGCCATCGAGCACGCGCCGGGACCGTAATACAACGTCAGCATGGCAACACCCTCCGATCATGAAAGAAACGAAATCCGGCGCGATCAAACGCGGCACAAGCCGCCGGGTCAAGGTGTAGGCATCACGGAACTGGCTTCCGCCGCCTGCGGATTTCCTCGACGATGATGCTGTTGTCGCGCTCGGCTTCGCCGGCGCGCACGCACGCCTCCAGCACGTCGCAATGCACCTTGAGCATCGGCAGCTCCTGGCCGAGCCGCTCGCCCTGGTCGAGCATCATGTGCACGTCCTTCAGCGTCTGCTTGGCGCGGCCCTCCGGCGCGAAATCCCGCGCCAGCATTTTCTCGCCCTTGGTCTCCATCACCTGGGAGTAGGACGCAGCGCCCTTCGCCACCGCGAGGAACGCCTTCGGGTCAAGCCCCATGCGCTCGGCGAAGGTCAGCCCCTCCGCCAGCGCCATGCGGTTCAGCCCCAGGATCAGATTGACCGCGAGCTTGGCGCGGCCGCCGTCGCCGATCTTGCCGATGTGAAAGCGCCGCGGAAACAGCGCGTCGAGCACCGGAGCGATATCCTCGGCGGTCTTGGGATCGCCGCCAATGAGGCCGACGCCGTCGCCCTGGCGCACCTGTTCGCTCGTTCCCGACACCGGCGTTTCGAGGAAGCGAATGTTCGTCCCGGCGAGCCGCACGCCCAGCGCCTCGATCCGGTCCGGATCGCAGGTGCTGGTGCAGAGCACCACGGTGCCCGCCGCCACCGCCGGCAGCAGCGCCCGCTCCACCACCTCCTCGACCTGATCGGTGCTGAACACCGCGAGCGCGATCACGCCGCACGCCGCAACCTCGGCGGGCGAAGCCGCCGCCTTCCCGCCGCGCGCCACAAGGCGGGCGTTCTTCGCCGGGTCGATGTCGTAGCCTTTGACGCCGAAGCCCGCGGCCATCAGCCGGCCCGCCAGCACCTCGCCCATCAGGCCGAGCCCGATGACTCCCACCGTTTCTCTTGCCATTGCGGCCCCTTTTGCACCCGTTGCCATGTCAGCGTGAATGCCCGACATTGGCAACGCCTAAGTCCGGGGATTTGAGTGCGATGATCGATGCTGCCGTGATCGGCCTCGGCCGCTGGGGAAAATCCCTGGTGACGGCCGTGCAGGGCAAGAGCCAGAAGCTGCGCTTCATTCACGGCGTCAGCAAGGAGCCCGACGACGTGCGCGGCTTCGCCGGCCAGCACGGATTCAGGCTTTCCACCGACCTCGCCGACGCCATCGCCGATCCCGCCGTGCAGGCGGTATTCCTGGCGACGCCGCATTCGCTTCATGTGCCGCAGATCGAAGCGGTCGCCCGCGCGAAAAAGCCGGTCTGGTGCGAGAAGCCGCTGGCGCTGACGCGGAAGGACGCCGCCCGCGCGGTTGCCGCGTGTCGCGACGCCGGCATCGTGCTCGGCAGCGGCAACAACAAGCGCTGCTTTGCCTCGATGCGCGAGTTGAAGCGCGTGGTCGAGAGCGGCGCAATCGGCGACGTGCTTCACATCGAGGCGCATTTCTCCAACGAGCATTCGACCCGCGTCATTGGCGGCGGCTGGCGCGACGATCCGAAGGAATCGCCCGGCGGCGGCCTGACCGGCGCCGGCCTGCATGTGCTCGACGCACTGATCAATCTCGGCGGCCCGATCAAGACCGTCGACGCCAAGCTCTACGAGCAGAAGCCGCCGCCCGATCCGCGCGACTCGCTTGCCGCGCTGGTGCAATTTTCCTCCGGCGCCACCGGCATGCTCGCGACGGTGCGCGCCGCGCCGAACATCTGGCGCGTCCATGTGTTCGGCACCAAGGGCATGGCCGAGGCGCGCGACGAGAACACCCTGACCGTCAGCCCGATCGGCGGCACGCCGCAGACCCATACCTACGAGCAGGTTGACTCGCTGAAGGTGCTGGCCGAATCCTTCGCCGACGCTGTTGAAGGCCGGCGCGCCGTTTCTCGTGTCCACCGATCAGATGCTCGACCTGATCGGCGCCTTTGAAGCCATCCTCGCCTCGCTTGAAACCCGCGCTCCGGCGCAAATCAACGGATGACCGCGCAATGAACGACGCTTCCGCCTCGCAGCCGCTCCAGGGCATCGACCACGTCCGCGAGCAGTTCCACAATCTGCACGAGTTCGTCGCGGTCGCCCGCGCCAAGCTCGACCGCAACGTCTGGGATTACCTGATCGGCGGCGCCGAAACCGAGACCACCGTGCGGCGCAACCGCCTCGCGCTCGACTTCACTCGCGTTCCGGCCGCGCGTGCTCCGCGACGTCAACGGCACCGACACCAGCACGACATTCCTCGGCCGCAAGATCGCGATGCCGGTGGCGCTCGCCCCGATCGGCAGCATCGAGCGCTTCGATCCCAACGCCTGCGCATCCGTCGCCGATGCCGCCGGCACCTTTGGCTGCCCGATGTTCCAAAGCTCGGTCGCCAAGCCCGACATCGAGCAGACCGGCAAGATCGTCCCGAACGGCCTGAAAATCTTCCAGCTCTATGTGCGCGGCGACCAGGCCTGGGTCGAAGCGATCTTCGACCGCGCGGTCAAAGCGGGATTCGGCGCGCTCTGCCTCACTGTCGACACCCACCACTACAGCCGCCGCGAGCGCGACATTTCCAAGCGCTACCACGCGGCATCGTCGCGCGACCCGGACGCCTCGCGCCATCAGAAGGCGCTCGACTGGGCGCAGGTCGACAAGTGCAAGAAGAAGTACAAGCTGCCGATCGTCATCAAGGGCATCGCCACCGCCGAGGACGCCAAGCTCGCCGTCGAGCACGGCGTCGACGTGATCTACGTGTCGAACCACGGCGGCCGCCAGCTCGACCATGGCACCGGCGCGATCGACGTGCTGCCGGAGATCGTCGCCGCCGCGAAGGGCAAGGCCTCGATCATCATCGACGGCAGCTTCTGCCGCGGCACCGATGTGGTGAAAGCGATCGCGCTCGGCGCCGACCTGGTCTGCGTCGGGCGGCTCTACGCCTTCGGCATGGCCGCCGCCGGCCGCGACGGCATCTTCCGCGTGCTGGAGCTGCTGCACGACGAGATGACCCGGGCCATGGGATTGCTCGGCGTCAACACCCTCGCCGAGCTCAACCCATCGTATCTCCGCGCCGCGCCGCCGGTGCGGGTGCCGCACGTGCTGAGCGCGTTCCCCTATATCGACGGTCCGGACGACCGCTACTGATTGAGCATGCTCGGCGGATAGAGGTCCT
>CAWKOD010000006.1:0-28697 GCA_963850885.1 uncultured Alphaproteobacteria bacterium
GCGCCATTTTCGCCATCATTCCGGCTCGCCCGCGCCCCGCCTGCTCCCCGAAAACGTCCCGGCGCCCTGTTCCTCTGTCCCATCGTTGGAATGCTTCGGGAGGGGACATGCGTTACGCATCCGTGGCATCGGGGATCGCGGTTCTGCTGCTGCTGCTGGCGCCGCCATTCGTCGGCCAATGCCGCGCCGGCCGGCCAGAGCGAATTTCTGTCTCGCGCGCGTCCGTCATCGAGTGGATCGACAACTACCGCCACAAGCCGGAGCCTGCGCGCGTGCCCGAGGCGGTGCAGGCGCTGAGCGAGTTCGGCGCGTTGCGCGATCCCGAGACCGCGGGCTTCTATGTCGGCTTCGTCGCGGGCGTGCTCGGCGCCAATCCGAAGGAGGCCGAGCGCCTCGTCGGCAAGATGCTGCCGCTGCCGCCGGCCGACCAATGGCTGGTGGTGCGCGCCATCGCCTATTCCGGGCTGCCGGCGTGGAAGAGCCTGCTCGCGCGCACCGCGGCGCAAGTGCCGGCGCGGCGCGGCATGATCGACGCATATCTCACCGGCGCGCTGCCGACGCTCGACGCGATCGAACTCGACAAGAGCCCGACGTTCCTCGAAAAGCTCGGCGAGCATTTCGGCGTCAAGCCGAAGCTGCCGCCGGTGTCCTACGGCCGCAATCCCGAACTGCTCGACACGCTGTGGGGCCAGTATTTCGCCGCCGGCCAATACCGGCCGATCTGGCGCATCATCACGCTGTTGCCGTGGTCGAAGGAGCGCGACAGCGCCGAGCGGCTCGACGGTCGGCAGCTCGGCGAAATACACGCTCGCCAACAACGCCGCGCGCTATCCCGACATGCTGGCGCTGATCAAGGACATGGCGGCCTACCAGGAGGCCGACGTGCGGCCGATCCTCGCCGAGGTGATCCGCGCCGCCGAGACCACCGAGACCGCCGGCATCCGCAAGGAGCAGGTCGCGCTGGTCGACAAGCTCAAGACCAAGGGCGCGGGCTATCAGCGCGACATGAAGACTGTGGGGCTATGTCGGCCAGGGCGCGATCGGCGATCACCTGCGTGGTGCTGGCGACGATGTCGCTGTCGCGCGGCCGGCCTGCCCTGCGTGATCGGCGGCGCGGCGACCTCGGCGGCGCTGAACTACTGGGCGGCGCAGTAACGAGTCAGCGCGGCGGCTTGTCCTCATAGCGCCGCGAAAGGCCCGTCGGCATAGACGATGCGGCCGCCGACCATGGTGAGCAGCGAGACGATGCCGCCGATCTCGTCGACCGGCACGGTGAGATAGTCCTTGCTCAGCACCGCGAGGTCGGCGAGCTTGCCCACCGCGAGCGCGCCGCGCTCGTCTTCCTCGAAGGTGAACCAGGCGCTGCCCTCGCGTGTAGAGGCGCAGCGCCTCGATCCGCGTCGGCAGTCTCCTCCGGCGCGCGCATGGCGACGCCGCCGACGGTCTTGCCGTCGAGCATCCATTGCAGCGAGACGAACGGGTTGATACCACATCACCCGGTGCGCGTCGGTGCCGCCGCCGACCGGAACGCCCATGCCGCAGCGCGCTGACGATCGGCGGCGACGAGCGCGCGCGGCCTCGGCGCCGCGCTGGCCGAGGAACGCCTCGCCGCGGAAATAGAACGCGTTCTGCATCAGCCAGCCGACGCCCATCGCCTTCATGCGCTTGAGGCTGTCCGGCGAAGCGTCGTTGAGATGCGCGATCGACCAGCGCAGCTTCGCGATCGGCGTCTCGGCGTTGACGCGCTCCAGCACATCGAGCAGATGATGCACCGCGCGGTCGTTGTGCCAGTGGAAGGTCGCGGTCATGCCGCGCGACACCGCCCAGCGCAGCACCTCGGTAGAGCTGCTCCTTCTGCGCCTCGGTCGGCGTGTCGTTGTTGTACATGCCCCAGGTGACGTTCTCGCCGATGCCGTTGAAGCGCAGCCAGTCGTCGCCGAAGCCCATCGGCAGCATCTGCGTCAGCTCCTTGAAGTCCTCGAGCTCGTGGTCGCGGCGCGGCGCGCACAGGCTGTAGCGCACGCGCAAGCGTCAGCCCGCGCTCGCGCCAGACCTGGAACAGCGGCTGGTAGTCGGGGATCGGCGAGGTTGTAGCCGCCGGGATCGATCACGCCGGTGATGCCCACGGCGTTGAGCGCGCGGAAGAACGCGCGCGTGCCTTCGACCTTCTGCGCGAAGGTCGGCCGCGGCAGCAGGTCGAACAGGTCGCTGATGGCGCGGTTGTCGCCGGTGAGCCAGCCGGTCGGCTGTGCCGTCCCGGTCGCGCTCGATGGTGAGCGCGCGCGGCGAGGTCCGGGTTGCGCGCGATGCCGAGCGCGTCGTAGCCGCCGGGGTCGAGCAGCACGCGGCTGTAGAGCTGCTGGACATAGACGTGATGATCGGGCGCGGCGGCGGCGATCTCGGCCTGCGTCGGGCGGCGGTCCTCCTTGAACTGCCGCTCGGTCCAGCCGCCGGCGACGACCAGCCAGGAGCCCTTCGGCGCGCGTCTTGGCCGCGGCGCGGATGCGGTCGAGCGCTTCGGCCAGCGTGCGGACGCCGATCCAGTGCACCTCGGTGGTGTAGGTCAGGCCCGGCGCGGATGGCGTGGATGTGGGAATCGATCAGGCCGGGGATGACGGTGCGGCCGCCGAGATCGATGACGCGGGTGGCGGGCCCGGCGAGCGCGCGGATGTCGGCCGAGCTGCCGATCGCTGCGATTTTGCCGTCGCGCACCGCCAGCGCCTGCGCGGGCGCGCGCGTCATAGACGGACGATCTTGCCGTTGAGGAGGATGGTGTCGGGCGGCTTGCGCGTGCGCCGCGCGACCGATGCACAGCGCAGCAGCAGTGAGCGCAGCAGCCAGGACGCACGAGGCGCGCATCGGCCGCGCCTACAGCCGCTGCAAGGTGCATTCGGTCTCGATGAACATGTCCTTGGCGCCCGGCGGCGTGCGGCGGTAGACCTTGGTCTGCTTGTAGCCGGACTTCTCGCAGGAGATCTGGACGTCGTCCGGCGCGACATCCTTGTTGACGTGGCTGCGGTAGAGCCCGAGCACATTGGTCTTGATCGTCACCGGATCGCCCATCTTGGGCCGCAGCACCACCTGGGCGTCGGACACCGGCGAGCCGCGATGGTCGCGCACGAAGCCGAAATAGGCCGGCCCCGCGCCTTCGGTGTCGTTCGACGGCGTCGTAATCGTCGCCGCCGGCCAGCGCCGGCGCGCCGCAGGCCACGGCGACGCAAGCTGCAAGCGCGATCGCATCACGGATCAGCATGTTGGCCTCCGATAACAGTCAGCCGATCTCTGAAGCGCAGCCGCCTACCAGCGCCAGAAGAACTTCAGCGCGTAGATCAGGACCGGCACCGCCGCCAACGGCACAATCCAGGTCAGCGACAGCGGAATCTTCCTGGTCGATCCTTTCCGGCAGCATCGTGGCGAGGACGCCGAGGACGGCCGACGCCGATCAGCGTGGTCGCGGTCCAGCCGTACCAGTACATCGCCGGGCCTTCGTTCGCGCACCGCCGGCGCCTAGAGCCAGATCGACCCGGTTGGTGCCCGGGTGATAGGTGAACAGCGGCCAGTTCTGCATCTCGCAGATCACGTAGATGATCGGCGTCGCGATGGCGAACACCAGCGCGAAGGTCCTGAACGCCGCCGAGGATGCCAGCGACGACGCCTGCGCGCCGGCGCGCGTGTCTGTCGTCGGTGCTCATGAGCCGAACCCCCGCACGTTGTTGACGATGTGGCCGACCAGGAACATGTACCAGACCATCGCGGCGAGCACGACGGTGAGCCAGCGCCGCGCGCTGTCGTATTCGGGATTGCGCGCGTTCTTCCAGAAGTACCAGTAGATCGGCAGCAGCCCGAGCCCGATGCTGGCGAGGTGCTCCTTCAGCTCGAACACGCCCTGCGTCTTCCAGAATCCCTGCTGTCTCGATCGGGATGCGCACGTACATGCGGTACTTGGTGTAGATCCACGCGCCGAAGATGAAGGTGACGATCCACAGCACGCAGACCGCGGCGGCGTAGCCCGCGCCCTGCACCGCGCGAAAGCGCGTGACGAATGCCGCCCGGCGCCCGCGCCCTGCGCGCACCGGCATCAGCACCGACATCGCCTGATGCGTCAGCGCGCCGAGCAGCGCCACGGCGAGCAGACCATGGACGATCAACAGGATCGTCCAGAAGGTCGTGACCGAGATGTAGTCCAGAACGAAATCGGGCAGCAACCCCATCGCTCACCCTCCTGCCGTCGCCAAACTCAGTCGGGATGTGCGTTGGAGCCGCGCGCTCGCACGGCCCCAACGTATTCGCTTCAGGTCCCCGCACCCTCCTCAGTGCGCCAGCGGATCGGGCCGCACCTGGATGTGCACGGCCATCGGATCGCGCGCCCTTGCCGCAGCTCGTTGAGCCAGGGCGTGCGGTCGCCGCTGGCGCTCCACAGGCCGCGGCCCTTCCAGCCGGCGTTCGGATCGTCGATGCGGGCGTCGAGACCCTTGGCGTAGTAGCCCATCGGATACGGCACGCGCATCAGGACCATCTTGCCGTTGACCAGGGCGACGAAGCCGTCCTGCAGGTTGGCGGTCGAGATCGGGACGTTGTCGCCGAGCCCGACCGCGTTGTGCTGATCGACCCAGGTGTAGTAGCTCGCCTCGGCGCTGGAGTTCGGCACGTCGTCGAAGCCCGGGCCCGGATACTTGGTGAGCGTGAAGCCCTCCGGGCAATGATTGCCGGTGGCGTTCGGGCCGTTGAGCGGCGCCTTGCACTTGCGGCGGTCGAACGCGATCAGGTGGCCGGCGGAGCCGGAGCCGTAGAGCACGCCGTCCTTGCCGATGTCGCCGCCGCGGAGCGCCGATGGCCTCCTTCGGCAGCTCGTAGAACTCGCTGAGCTTGGTCTTCGGATCGAAGCGCAGGAAGCCCGGCCGGCCGCCGAACACGCCGGAGGTGTACCAGATCGAGCCGTCGGTCGGGTGCGGCATCACCGCGTAGGGACCGGAGCCCGGATTGTAGCGCGTGTCCTTGCCCTCCTCCGGCTTGTCGCCGAACTCGTCGAGCTTGCCGTTGCCGTTGGTGTCGAGCACGAACGGGAACCAGCCGACCGCCTTCTCGCGCGTCGCCGGTCTCGTCGAACACCTTGGTGTTGATCCAGCCGGCCACCGGGCCGGTGCCGGACATCCACAGCGTGTTGTCGGCGTCGTAGCCGAACTGCGGATGATGGGTGCCGAAGCAGGTGTCGATGAACTTGTATTCCTTGGTCTTGGGATCGAGCACCGCCACCTGGCGCGGGCTCTTGTCGATCGGGAACACCTTGGCGTACTGGTTCTCCGAGCCCTTCTTGCACCAGGCCGGATTGTCCATGCCGCGCACGGTCGCGGCGAGCCAGACGCGGCCCCTTGCCGTCGAACATCGCGTTGTGATTGTTGGCGCGGGTGTCCCACAGGATCTGGTCGCCCCAATAGGCCGACGGCGCCGTCGGCTTCACCGCGCCGGCGTGGCCCGGTCCAAGCGAAACCGGCATCGCCGGGTCGGCCACCGGCATCTTGAAGAACGACACCGTGTTGGTCTTCGGATCGAGGATCGGGCATGTTGTCGGTCGCATACTCCGGCGAGCCGTACAGCGGACCGTTGGCGTTGACGGTCGGATTGCGCCGGTCCGACGCGATCAGGTCGTGCAGATACTTGTCGGGCGTCGACCAGTCCCAGGTGGTGACGACGATGTTGCGCTCGACGCCGGTCGGCCGCGGCGGCTTGGCCTTCGGCAGTTCGCCCTTGGCGACGCGGTCGGTCCAGTCGCCGAAATACTTGTACGGCGCGCCGCCGAACTGGCCGGCGATGCGGTTCGTCATCATCTCGCCGGACTGGCCGGAGGTGATGCGGCGCATGCCACGCCTCGGCGCCGGAGTTGAACTTGCCGAACTGCGCCGGGATCGTCCGCGTCGCCTCCTGGCCGAGCTGATGACAGCCGATGCAGTCGGTGTTGTTCATCTGCCGGATCCAGTTGTCGCGCGTGATGTTCTTCGGGATGTCGGTGTGGCCGCCGAAATCCTTGGCCGGCGGAATCTTCATCATCGTGTACCAGTAGATCGCCGGATAGTAGTGCGCCGCCGCGGCCGGGCTCGGCGCGGTCACCGCCGTCAGGTTGAGCTGTCTGGCCGGGCTTGGCGCGCATCTTCGGCGAGTCGACGAGGCCATAGCCGCGCACCCAGACCTGATAGTTCGCGGTCGGCAGATCGGGAATGACGTAGCGGCCCTGGTCGTCGGTGACGACGCTCTTGGTGAAGCGGGTCGGCAGATCGGTGGTCTCGGCGATCACCCAGACGCCGGCCTCCGGGCCCTTGGCGCCGCGCACCACGCCGCCGATGTCGTCGGCGTCGATCGCGACGGCTGCGGTGGCGACGCCCTGCGGCGGCTTCGGCTGCGCGCTCACCGGCGCGAAGCTCGCGGCCAGCGCGGCGATGCCGATCGCGGCCACGGTCGAATAACAGAACCTGTCTGAGGCTCATCTTCATCCTCCCATTGCAATTCCCGGGCTTGGCGCCCGTTGTCGAAGCGATCTTATACCAAATAGGATCAGGCGGAAGGCGGAACCGGCCGACGAGAAGCCGCACCGCGCCGACATGGGAGGCAGGTATGCGATCAGCGCTGCGCACGATCGTCGGTCGTCGCCATTTTGGGATTATTCCAGGCTGTCGCGCCGCACAGCGCCGGCGCGCAGAGCTATCCGACGCGCCCCATCACCCTCATCGTGCCCTACCCGGCCGGCGGCCCGAGCGACGTGCTGACCCGCATCCTGGCCGAGCGGCTGAAAACCGCGCTCGGCCAGCCCATCATCATCGAGAACGTCACCGGCGCCGGCGGCAGCATCGGCGTCGGCCGCGTCGCGCGCTCGGCGCCGGACGGCTACACGCTCGCCATCGGCCACAACCAGACCCACGTCATCAATGGCGCATCGATGAACCTGCCCTACGACGTGGTGAAGGATTTCGAGCCGGTGTCGCTGATCGCCGACACGCCGCAATGGGTGATCAGCCGCAAGACCCTGCCGGCCAACGACGTGAAGGAGCTGATCGCCTGGCTCAAGGCCAACAAGGCCACCGCCGGCTCGGTCGGCGTCGGCGGACCGACCGATCTCTCCGCGCTGTCGTTCCAGAAGCAGACCGGCACGCAATTCCAGTTCGTGCCCTATCGCGGCGGCGCGCCGCTGATCCAGGACCTGCTGGCCGGCCAGATCGACATCGCGTTCGGCCAGGCGGCGAATTATCTCGGCCCAGGTGCGCCAGGGCCAGCTCAAGGCCTTCGCGGTTCTCTCCAAGCAGCGCTGGTGGGCGGCGCCGGACGTGCCGACCATGGACGAGGCCGGCGTGCCGGGACTGCACGCCTCGTTCTGGCATGGCTTGTGGGCGCCGAAGGGCACGCCGAAGGAGATCATCGCCAAGCTCAACGCCGCCATCGTCGAGTCGCTGGCGGACCCGGCGGTGCAGCAGCGCTTGAAAGACATCGGCCAGGAGCCCTGGCCCCGCGACAAACAGACGCCCGAGGCGCTCGCCGCGCAGCAGAAATCCGAGATCGAGGTATGGTGGCCGGTCATCAAGGCGCAACAACATCAAGGGCGAGTGACGCTCAATCGAGGGAGGCGTGCGATGAAGACGTTGCTATCGGCATTCGCGGCGACGATCGCGCTCTGCGCCGCCGCGCACGCGCAAACGGACTATCCCAACAAGCCGGTGAAGATCATCATCGACTCCGCGCCCGGCAGCGCCACCGACGTCGCCTCGCGGCTGATGGCCGAGCGGCTCGAGCCAGGTCTGGGGCCAGCAGGCGGTGATCGAGAACCGGCCCGGCGCTGGCGGCTCGATCGCGGTGCGCGCGGCCTCGCAGGCCGCGCCCGACGGCTACACGCTCTATGTCGGCGCGGCTTCGACCTTCACCGCGCTGAAGGGCGCGCCGGGCGTCGCGCCGAACCTGCCGATCGAATTGCCGCGCGATTTCGCGCCGATCGGCTTCATCACCCAGCAGCCGATGTTCATCGCGGTCTCGCCGCAACTCGGCATCAAGTCGCTGCCGGAACTGATCGCGCTGGCCAAGAAGAAGCCCGGCGAATTGTCCTATGCCACCACCGGACGCGGCCGCATCACGCACCTGACCATGGAGCTGGTGCAGGAGCGCGCCGGCATCAAGCTGCAGATGATCCCCTACACCGGCGGTCCGCACTGCCGCGATGGCCGACGTCGGCACCGGGCGGGTCGCACATCGTCATCGAAGGCTATTCGGGACTGGCCGGCGGCCTGACCAGCGGCACTGATCAAGGGCATCGCGGTTTCGTCCCACGAGCGGCTGGCCGATTTCAAGGATCTGCCGACCGTCGCCGAGACGCTGCCGGGCTTCATCGCCGGCGGCTGGAACGTGCTGCTCGCGCCGATCGGCACGCCGGAAGCGATCGTCAGCAAGGCCAGCGCCGACCTGCGCAAGGCGCTCGACGATGCCGAACCCTGAAGAGCCAAGCTCGCGTCGCTCGGCGCCTACCTGCGTCCGATGACGCCGGCGCAGGTCATCGCCTTCGCCCAGGAGCAGCAGAAGACGTGGCGGCCGGTCGCCGAGAAGGTGGCGAACGAAATGGCACAGCCGCGCCAAGTGATTTGGGCAAGCATGGCGCATCGAGCAAAGGCCCGCGCTTTACAGAAGCTTCTGGGCGGCGCTGACCTGCGTTAGCATCGTGGCGGTTGCCGCGACCGCCGCGGCGCAGACCTTTCCCGACCGGCCGATCAAGATCATCGCGCCGTTCACGCCCGGCTCGCCGAACGACGTGGTGGCGCGGCTGATCGCGCCGCCGATGGGCGCGCAGCTCGGGCAATCGGTGGTGATCGACAACCGGCCGGGCGGCGGCACCTCGATCGGCGTGAAGGCGGCGATGAGCGCGGAGCCGGACGGCTATACACTGATGGTCTCCAACAGCCCGACCCATTTCATCGCGCCGTTCGTCAACAAGACCTTCACCTACGATCCGCTGAAGGACTTCGTCACCGTCGCCGCCGTCGCCAGCGGCGGCCTGATGCTGGTGATCGCGCCCGACGTGCCGGCGAAAACTCTGCAGGAGTTTATCGCCTACGCCAAAGCCAACCCGGGCAAGCTCAACTTCGGCTTCGGCCAAGGCACCTTGCCGCAACTCGTCGGCGAGATGTTCAAGCTCGCAACCAGCACCGAGATCGCCAACATCCCCTACAAGGGCGGCGCCCAGGCGATCCCCGACATGCTGGGCGGCCGGGTGCAGATGAACATCGGCACCATCTCGACGCTGGCGCCGCTGGTGCGCGAGGGCAAGCTCCGCGCGCTCGCCATCACCAGCGCCGAGCGCAATCCCGAACTGCCGGACGTGCCGACCATGGCGGAGAGCGGGCTGCCCGAGGTCGCGTCGGTGACCACCTATGGCTTGTTCGGGCCGGCGGGGATGCCGGCGGACGTCGTGGCGCGGCTCAACGCCTCGGTCAACGAAAGCCTGAAGTCGGAGGAGCTGCGGGCCGCGATCCGGCGGATCGGCTTCGAGCCGCAGCCGGGCTCGCCGGAGGATTTTACAAAGCTGCTGACAAGTGAAATGAAGGTCTGGATACCGATTGTGCAAAAGACTGGTTTCACACTGAACTGAGGGTGCAAATGCCTTCGATCCAATCCGCCGGCCCGGTCGATCCCGCGCTGATCGACGATCTCGTAGCCGCGAGCCGCATCCTGGCCAAGCACGGCGTGCTCGACGCCTGGGGCCACGTCAGCATGCGGCATCCGAAAAATCCGGAGCGTTATCTCTTGTCGCGGGCGCGAGCGCCGGCGCTGGTTTCGGCCGAGGACATCATGGAGTTCGACCTCAACTCCGATCCGGTCGATCAGCAGGGCCGCCGCATGTTCCTGGAACGCTACATCCACGGCGAGGCGTTTCGCGCGCAGGCCCGACGTCAATGCCGTGGTGCACAGCCATTCGCCGACCGTGATCCCGTTCACCGTCACCGACGAGCCGCTGCGCGCGGTCTCGCACATCGCCTCGTTCCTGGCGGGCGGCTGCCCGTGCTTCGAGATCCGCGACGTCGGCCTGACCACCGGCCTGCTGGTGACCAATAACAAGCAGGGCGCGGCGCTGGCCAAGGTGCTGGGCGACGGGCCGGTGCGCTTTGATGCGCGGCCACGGCAACCTGGTGGTGGCGAGCGATATTCCGCGCGCGGTGCATCGCGCGCTCTACACCGAGGTGAACGCGCAGCAGCTTGCCATCGCGCTGTCGTTCCGGCGGCCGATCAAATACGTCCAGCCGGACGAGCGCCAGGACCCGCAGCGGCTCGGCGATTCCTGGGACGTCTGGAAGCACGAGGCGATGGGCGAGAAGGGCGTAGGCGCTGCCCTGAGCACTCGTCCTGAGCGCGGTACAGCGCGTCCGCAGCGATTCGTCGCTACCCGCACTTGTTGCGGGCATCCACGCCTGATTTCCTAGAAGCAAGGCGTGGATCGGCCGGGATCAAGCCCAGGCCATGACGTGGTCGGAGCACCCTGCGTACTCAAACGATCGCGAAGGCCTCGATCTCGACCATGAACTCCGGCCGCGACAGCCGCGCCACCTGAACGGTGGTGCTGGTCGGCAGCGCGTCCGCGAAGTAGCGCATGCGCATGTCCTGGTGCTTGAAGTACTCATCCATGTCGGTGACGTAGGTCGTGGTCTTGACGATGTCGGCGAGCGTGGCGCCGGCGGCTTCGAGCGCGGCCTTGATGTTCTCGCCGACCTGCTCGATCTGGGCGCGCATGTCGCCCTTGCCGACGCAGTTGCCGTCGCGGTCGCGCGGCGTCTGGCCGGCGACGAAAATCTGCCGGGTGCCGCCCACTTCGACGACCATGACCTGGGAATAGAGGACCTTGTCGCCGTCCTTGCGTACATGGAGCTTGTCCGGCTGGATGCGCTCGCGCTTGGCACTCACGGTGTTGCTCCCGGTTACATCCGCAACCTTGTAAACACCGATAATCATGCATAAGCCTCCAGCCTAATGGAAGCAGACGGGCGCACAGAATCCGCTTCGGTCTGCTTCCTATGCCCTTCCCAGTTGAACCGGCGGGGTCATCGCAATGAAGTTCAATAAGACGAACGCTGCCCAGATCGAGGTGCCATCCGGCAAATACGAGGTCATCGTGTTTGACGACGATATTCCCGGCTTCGGACTGCGGGCGCGAGCGGGCGGCTCACGCAATTGGGTTTCCAATCTCGCCAAGGCGGCAAGCAGCGCCGAATCTCGTTCGGCTCAGCCTCGACAGTCAGCGCACAGCAAGCTCGCGAGCGAGCCGTTCAACTGCATGCCCAGGTCAAACTCGGGCATGATCCAGCCGGACAGAAAATAGAAAGCCGGGCGCGGGTTCCGGCCTGGGTCATACACGATCTGAGGAGAACGGCCTCCACGCGAATGCACGAGGTGCTGGGCATCGCGCCCCATATTGTTGAGGCCGTCTTAAACCATGCGGGTGGCCATCGTGCTGGCGTGGCAGGCGTCTACAACCGGGCCCTGTACGGAGCGGAAAAAGCCAACGCGCTGGCTCGCTACGCTGACCACCTCGCGTCCGTCATCGACGGCGAGCCCAGCAAGATCATAGCCATGCCAACCCGTGGGGTAGGCGATGAAATCGAACGGCAAAAATCCGCGCAATCCGCTGCCGGGAATTACGCCGCCATTTCCGCCGTTGAACAACCGCGTTGCCGATGAGGTGCGGGAATATATGACGTGGTTTTCTCCGGTCGATGGTGTGATCTACACCCCAGAAGAAAAGAGTAAACTTGGTGAAGCCGCCAGCGAGTTTGCCGATGGTGCTACAAACCTTGTTTCCTTCATCAATAGTCGCCGCGATCTTTCGGAAAAGCGAAGACTCGAATTGATCAATAGTTTCCTCACGGCCTGCAATGCCTGCCACTTAGTCCGACATACGACCGGCGATGTCCTTGAGCGGCTGGAGGGCGAGATCATCAACGCGAGTGCAGCGAAGGCGCGAAGTAAGAAAAAAACGTCAACTGCGATTGTAAAACAAATACTCACGGAGCAGGCCCAGTCGCTCTATGTGCGAAACCCGTGGCACAGGAATTCAGCGAACGGCACGGCGAGGACAATTCACGACGCGGTAAATTCTGCTCTTAAGGAAAACTCATTGACGCCGGTCAGCCTGCGCACGGTCCGACGACACATTCCGAAGGCCTCGACAGAGGCTAAAAAATAGTTGGCCACACTGGCCAGCATGGCCAAACTGTCCCCCAACGCGGCCTTGTGCCCGCGATAAGCCAGCCCCATTCCTCGAGACACGCGCAGACGAACTGCGTGGTTATGTTCTCGAGGAGAATATTCAGTGGTTAGTACGAATCAAACATCCGCCGCAGAAGCTGGCCCGCAACACGCTTGCTACGTCGCTGATCGCAGCGAAGCCGCCGCCCTGATCGGCGTGAGCGTCGATCTACTCGACCGGCTCGCGCAGCGAGGCGAAGGTCCGCCCCAAATCCGAATTTCCGAGCGAAGGGTCGGCTTCCGCGTGACTGACCTGAACAGTTGGCTTTCGCGGCGGACTGAGGGCTCTGACAACGCGCCCGACGCCGCGTAAACACACAAAAAAGCCGCCGCCCGAAGGCGACGGCGTGTTGGGGCATTCAGAACGTCTCGCAGACTTTTTGAATAAGCCCCGCGACCGAAGAAATCAATGGGGCTTTTCATGACAGACATCACCACCGGCGCCGGCGCCAATATCTACGCGCCCGTCACCAGCACCGCCGGCGCCACCGACGCGGCCGACAACACCGCGCGGAATTCCGAGCTAGTCATCGACGCCGGGCAAGCCCCCGAGGTACTTGACCAATGGGAATATTTTTAGCCGAGCGACCGCACGTGATCGATTGGTGCGGTCCGGCGACCTGACCCTATCCGAGGCTTTTGACGGCCTGGTTCCGTATTTCCTCGGAATCCTCGGCAATCGGCGGTCCTCATGCTGATGGGCAACAGGCCGACACCGAAAGCCACCATCGAGGCGATCATGTTCACGGTGCGTGAACGTGGGCTCGACGCGCTGCGCGACCGCGATGTGCAAGCGCGGCTGCGCGACTGCGACGAAGTCGCACGATCCCAGATCAACGTTCGGATCGCGCGGCTGATCGCCGATGGCAAGATTGCGGGGAACTCCGATGCAAGAGCATAAATTGGTTGACCACGATTTCGTCGCCGAGGCACTGGGCGAGAACCTCACCAATGGCACTGCGGCGGCCTCGCCGAAGCAGGCCGACATCCTGATTGCGCTTGCGCCTGATGAGCTATTCCACAGCCCTGCACCCGACGCTGATGCCTTTGCCGATCTTATGATCGGCGGTCATCGTGCGACCTATCGGGTTCGTGGCCGTGATTTCAGGCAGTGGCTACGGCACCAGTACTTCAAAAAGATGAAAGGCGGCTGCAACAATGACGCGATGCAGGTTGCGGTGGAGACCATCGCCGCCAAGGCGCAGTTTGGCGGCCTGGAGCGGGAGGTACATTGCCGCGTCGCGGAGCATGACAACGCAATCTACATCGACATTGGCGACGCCACATGGAGCGCCATCGAGATCACTGATACGGGATGGAAAGTGGTTGACGATCCGCCGGTGCGCTTCCGCCGCTCGCTAAGCACGTTGCCGCTGCCGATGCCAAAGTCCGGCGCTCTATCGATCTGCTACGGCCATTCTGTAATTTGAAATCCAACAAAGAGTTTGCCTTGCTGGTAGCGTTCATGCTCGGAGCGTTGCGGCCTAACTCGAACTATGCGGTGCTGGTGATCACGGGCGAACATGGCTCGTGCAAGTCAACCATGATCCGCCTGATCGTGCGGCTGGTCGATCCACGGAATCCCGAGCAACGATCATTGCCGGATTGTGAGGACAATCTGATCACGGCGGCCAAGGGCGCTCATCTGCTGCCGTATGACAACATTTCCGGAATGCCGGACTGACTCTCCGACGCGATCTGCCGAACGGCAACCGGCGGCGGCAGTGGCAAGCGCCGGCTCTATTCCGACGACGATGAAATCCTGTTTGCCGGACGACGGCCTGTCGCGGTCAACGGCATCGAGGACGTGGTGAAGCGTCCCGATCTGGTGGATCGGTTGGTTATGTTGACGCTTGAGCCGATTGCCGAAAGCAAGCGGCGACAAGAGAAGGACGTTGATGCCGAATTTGCAGCCGTCTCCCCTCTGATCCTTGGCGCACTGCTGGATGGACTGGTGGCCGGTCTCGCCAATCTCAGCACCATTGCCATGCCCGACAAGCCGCGGATGGCCGACTTCGCACTGTGGGGCGAGGCCTGCACCAGGGCCTATTGGCCAGCCGGGACGTTCCTAGCGGCCTATCGGGAAAGTCTGGCGAACTCCGTGGAATTGGTGCTGGAGGGCAACGTCGTCGCCTCGATGGTGCGGCGCTTCATGATCGGCAAGACCGAGTGGGAAGGCCACGCCAGCGATCTGCTGCCGCTGCTGACGGACATGGTCGGAGAACAGGCGGCGCGGGACAAGGGCTGGCCGAAACGGCCCAACGGGCTCAGCGGCAAACTGCGACGGGCCGCGCCGACGCTGCGCAAGGTGGGCATCCACGTCGAGAATATCAGGGCCGGTCATGGCGGCCAGCGTACCGTCAACATCACCGCCCGCAGCGCCGGCCCCGAACAGAGGGCGAAAACATCGTCACCATTGCCACCATCGTCACCCGCAGAATCGGAGCCCAGCAAAAACAATGGCATGGCTCAGCATGGCGGTGACGGTCGGTGACAATGCCGATGCCGGGATCGTCACCGCTAACCCGTTGAAAAAACACAACGGTGACAGTGGTGACTGTGGTGACGGTCTTTTGCATTTCCAATCGGGTACCCCGGCCCCGCCGCCAGATGCAATTTGCGCCCAATGTGGTGCCGGACCAACGACGGACCCCCCAGCGATGTGCCAACTGTGCGGGTGATCAATGACAAGGGCGACGCGTGGATGCATCCAGAGTGTCGCCGCTTCTGGGTAGAGGATCACGCTGAGACACAGTGGCCGGTCCCGTTGGATTCCGACTCGAACTCCTCCCGACCGGAGTCGCAGCATAAGGCTGGTTGATTGCCCTGATCCGTGGAGCGCCGTATGCCAAAAGCCCAAGTAGCGACTGCCTCGCAGATCGCAAAAAATTGTCCCGCCAAGTTGACCGATCTCGGCAAGCGGATCGCGGCGGCCACCGCCGAAGCTACGCGAGGTTCACGATGACATACCATGCTTCAACATCACGCGCCGTGCAGTCGGTCGTTGCGGAAAACCGTACCTGGTTCATGCTCCTTGGTCTCTTGCTCGTTTTTCTTGGCCTCGCAGCTATCGCGTTTCCGTTTGTAACAACAATAGCGGCGAAGACATTTCTAGGTTGGCTCTTTCTGATTGGCGGAATTGTTCAGATAGTCCACGCGTTCTCAACCCAAAAGTGGAGCCAGTTTTTTCTGAACGTCTTAATCGGAGCGATTTACGTCATTGCCGGCGGCTGGCTGGCGTTTTTTCCTCTTACCGGGATTATTGCCCTAACTGCTTTTTTAGCGGGAATGTTCGTCGTTCAGGGTGTTATCGAATTCAGTATGGCGTTTCGAATGCGAACTCAAGCAGGCTGGGTTTGGATGCTAATCTCAGGTATCATCGCAGTCGTTGCGGGGCTTCTGATTTTTGAACGGCTGCCTAGTTCAGCGATTTGGGCGATCGGCCTTTTGGTCGGTGTCAACATGTTATCGTCCGGTTTTGCTTACCTCTTCCTCGCTTTGGCAGCAGGCAAGGAATCTTAATCGGACGGAAAACATTGTTGTAGCGGTATTTGCGGCCATGCCCACAAGCCGCGAATTGTCCGCTTGTGGCACTTATATTTGCAGTCTGGACAGGTTTTCATCTGCGCCTCCATGGGTCGCGCGAACACGACCCACTCCCGGGCCGCCAGCGGCTGCGCCTAGGCCTCGGTCGCCAGCACGACGAGCGCGATCACCAGCAGGCGCGGCCGCGCGGCCTCTTGCCGGAAAAAGTTGAGCGGCCTTACGAATTGTTAAGCACCAATCCATCCGCCCTAACTTTCTGCGTGTGATTTTACTTTGGCTTATCCACGAGCGTGTCATCTCACCTGCATAAAACAAACAGGAGAGGCATCCATGCTCATTATTCGCAAGTTTCTAAGAGACGAAAATGGTGCGACCGCCATCGAATACGGCCTGATTGCCGCTGGCATCTCAGTGGCCATCATCGCCACCGTGACTAGCCTTGGCGGCAAGCTGGTAACGACCTTCGGCAAGGTGAATACCGCACTGAACTAACCGTTTCCCACTGCCTGTACTGAGCGGAGGCCGCCGCAGTTCGCGGCCTCTTTCATTTCTAACAAACGCGCGATGTCGCTCTCTGGCACATAGCGGACAATCGCGGCGCTTCAGGCCGCTTTCGGGCAACAGCGTGGGCTGTGTGTCCACCGTTGTGTCACTTCGCGCGGGGCGACCGAGATAGCAGCGCGAAGCCATGATCAGAGCGTCACGGCGGTGTCATTTAGTGGGCCGGTTTCGGTTGGCCGGAAAACAATACCTGTCGCCCGTTGACGTCCCTCGTCTGAAACCAGAAAGTTTCAAGTTCCTCCAATGGAACAAGGAAGATGCTCTAGCCGTAGCGTCCAAGTCAGAGCGGGAACTACCAAAGGGCGGTGCTGCCGCCCAATGTGCGGGAGCGATTACGATGAAGACAATTCTATCCGTCGCCTGCATCGGAATTTTCGCCGCGTGTCAACCGGCGAAGGCTGACATCATCGATGTGACTGCCACTGGCACGGTAGCCTCAGGTTTTGACTCTCCGTTAACCGCCAATGGCCCGGGTATTTTGTTCGGCACCAGTACCAATCTTGTAGACCAGCCGTTCACTGCCCACTTCACTTTCGACACTTCCTTGAATGTCATCCATCAAGTCAACGACCTCTTTGGAGGGTCGGTCAATAGTAACGGCACGGTACCGCCCACGACGTTCGTAAGTCTGACCATCAACAACCAAACGGTAAGCTTTAACAACCCAACTTACTCTGGCCAGATTATTGAAATTCCCAACGTTCAAGACTTCTATGACGGGCACGCCGACCACGATGATTTTATCACCTCGGGGATCTTTGGGACATCCGGTGCCATTTTTCCTGGAGGGATTGCGAATAGCTTTTCCATTGATCTTCCGCTCGCCAACACAACGGGCCTCGGCGAATTCAAGTTCAGTTCCGCTACTACCGGAGGGCAGGCATCTGGATTCTTAAACACAACGCACATAAGCGCGCTTCTCGCGTGGTTGCGGAGGAAGCGGAAGGCCTAGAATTTTTTGCCGCACACTGAAGCCCCCACCGTGTTCACCCGCCGCGTTCGAATGACCATCCTGCGCTGGCGCTTGCCGTTCTGGCGACCGCTGCGTCGGCACAGCCGGGAAGAGCCTGCGGAAGTGGTGAAGAACAAACAGGCGGATCGCAGAGGATAGATTGCTCTGTTCGCGCGTGTCGTCGATCTTAGCGACCAATGCCGACACCGTCACATGCTGGGCATGCGCGATTTGTTTCAGGTCAGTCCAGAAGGGTTCTTCAAGGCTGACGCTGGTCTTGTGTCCACCACGTTTAACGATAGAGGATTTCATTAGGGTCCCCTCGAACTCGCCCAGCCCGTTACCATGTAAATCAGATTTCGCCAGCGTGAAGGCGGTACATGGATGACGTTGCAGCCGAGAAAGTTGTTCACGGTGAAATGAAATTAAAACGCGCGATGTCAGCGCGATTCGCCTTCAAAGCCATCTCAAGATAGTCGAGCAAGTGGTTGTGATTGACTGGCTTGGTTAGGAAGGCAAACGCTCCGGCCTTCATGGCTCGAATCCGCACGTTTTCATCAGAATAGGCGGTGATGAAAATAATGGGGATGCGATGACCTCTGGCGACCAGCTGGTCTTGCAACTCAATGCCGCTCAATGCTGGCATTTGCACATCGGTGATGAGACACGATGTGTCATCGACTTGCTCGGAGTTTAGAAATTCGTTGGCCGAGGCAAACGTGGGAGCGTGGTAGCCCAGCGATCGCACGAGGAGTTTCATCGCCTCGCGCACGCCCTTATCGTCATCGACGATGGAGATAATTGGAATTGCTTTTGACAACTCTAAAACCTGAGACATAACGCGCTCCTAGCCTGCCGTTCGGCGGGAGCGCGGTCGCGTCTCTCAGGCACTGACGCCGTTTCACGTGTCAGTGATGGTGCGTAGCTATGCCTTCCTATGACGCTAACAAGCACACCAAGGTATAGTTTTGTCGGTAACGGACGGGCGGTTCTTGCAGGCCGGTGCAGACTGATTTGACCTCCTAGTCAAATCTTTAGCCAAGTCCAGTCCAGCTAGCACGATTAAGACTTCGGCGCGTCCAATCGGTTTCAGTGGAACTAGTTCCGGCTCCGCTGGCACGCTATTGTCGAGTACCGAACAGACAAACCCCATGTCGCATGCTCGAATGTGGCAATGGCGTGTTCGTGGGAGGCGTAGCGTGGGTTGCAATAAGAAGGCCGTAACGGCGCTACCGCGCACGTCGCGTGTCCAACGCAAATATCCATCGCAACAAGATCAGCAATTCGAGGAACGGCAACGCTTTGCTGAACGGCTCGTTCGAGACCTCGGTGAGGCCGGGTATTCTTGCGAACTTGGCGAAGACGACCCCGCGCGGACGTTAAAGCGCGAAGATTGAGAGCAACCGTACTTCTCGCCGCTGAGGTTCGGCGGATCGAAATATTTCCGCAGTCACGACAGGCGCGATAGATCGCGCCCGGACCGCGCCGGGGCTGAAATCCTCCGAGAGGAAGCAAGTTAAGAACACTTCGCTGAATTTCGTTTTGCAGATTTTTTTTTGCGAAGGGTGTCGCGGGGCAGAGATAAAAAATGCCACCCCCGCCCCATATGCGGGTGGAGGGGTTCGGACCGGACCCAATTTCGCAGGACTTGGAATCCGATAGCCGCCGTTGCCTTCCGCGTCGGCGGTGGTCAATCAGACAGGCTGCCGCATGGAGGCCAAGGTGTCAGAGGCCGCGATTATCAACCCCGATACCCCCTACCGCTGGTTCAGCCCTGGTTGGGATGTATGGCCTTATACAAAGCCACGCGCTAAGATTGCCCGTTTGCTCCGCAGTCCTTCTCCTGGGGTCGGAGCAGGCGTTTCATCAACTAGGACCGGCAAGGCCCGGTCCTCTTTTTTAGCGACAAGGGTCTGCCAACGGCTGTTAAGGAATGGCCCGCCCCTAACGCCAGATGTTCTTGAACCGCCCTGGCGCAAGCTCGGTGTAGCGACCAATTCCCGAATTGTGGCGGGTCCGCGCTGACCCAGGCAACTCCACTGGCGCGATTTGAGGGCTGGAAGCAGTCGGGTACGGGCCAACCCTGAAAACAAATCCACGGGCCGTTTCTAAGTCAGGGTGGGGCCCTCATCGCAAGCCAAAGGCCGCTACTTAGCGTCCACTTTTTTTGATTTCGGTTGGCGCGGCTGTGGCTTGTGTCCGCATTGCTTTACTTGGAAGCCAGCCCAGCTATCACCAGCCCCCCCCGGCGCGGCTAGCGCGGCTTTGTACTTGGCTGTGCATTCCTGCATGGTTAGTTCAGCACTGGCGGACGTGCCGCACAAACACAGCGCGGTGACGATAACGAGACTGCGGATCATTATTGTCGGGGCCTCCCGACGCCGATCCTAGACCCTTCCAAGACTGCCCACCAGGGCTCCGCTTGCAACGCCGCAGCGCCGCCAGGATCGCCTGTCCGCGCCTTCGCCTTGCGTCTTGGTGTCAGGCAGCCTTCAAAGCCTTCTCAACATGGTCAATCAAGTGGTGGCAATCGATTGGCTTGATTAGGAAGGCAAGCGCTCCGGCCTTCATGGCTCGTATCCGCACGTTTTCATCAGAATAGGCGGTGATGAAAATGATGGGAATGCGATGGCCTCGGGGGATCAGCCAGTCTTGCAACTCAATGCCGCTCAATCCCGGCATTTGCACATCGGTGATGAGGCACGATGTGTCGTTGACTTGCTCAGAGTTGAGAAATTCCTCGGCGGAGCCAAACGTGGAAGCGTGATACCCGAAAGATCGCATGAGGAATTTCATCGCCTCGCGCACGGCATCATCGTCTTCGACAATTGCGATCATGTTGGAAACTGATGGAGCGCTAATTTCAAGCCAACAATTTTTCTCCCAGCTCTTCTAACTGTCTATAACCGCTAGGTATAGGAACATCCACCCATCGTTGGCTGTTCCAGTAATTGCTGGGCGGCGCTGTGTGGCCGTTTTGACCTTCACGCATAAGTGTCATGTTCCCGACACAACAAGTGTTAACCTTAGGCCCGGGGTGGCCAGTATGGCCAGCGGTGAGGTGTAATGGGACGCAATCGGGACAGTGCGGCGGTCCAACCGCCCAAGTCGCCAACAGTTCGTGAATCTCAATCGTTGCAAGATCAGCAATTCGAGGAACGTCTCCGCATTGCTGAACATATGGTGCGGGTTTTACGCGAGGCCGGGTACTCTAGCGAACTAGGCGAAGACGGCCCCGCCCGGGCGTTAAAGCCCTTGAATTGAGATCACTCCTACTTGCGGCCGGACAAATTCGGCGGATCGAAAAACTTCCGCTGCAATTCACGACAGGTGCGAACGTCATCCATGTACCGCCGTCACGCTGGCAACTCACGCTAGGAATGTTGTGCTGGGTACTTGGGAATGATCCCCATCCAAGGCCGCGCGGGAGCCCTAATCCCCCAACCCTCCGCCCTCGCGCGGGTTCTTTGTTTTGGCGCTAGGCATCGCCGCCTGGCGGGGATGACCTTCTACAACCACACCATCGCGGCGCACAGGACAAGTACGAACAGTGCACCGAACGGGCCATCAAAAACGTCGAACGCGCTGTGCATCACTAGACTCCGAATCACCTTACGAACTGGCGTCATTGTCAGTTTGGTAAGCTTAACAGTTGGCTACTTTTGCCGCAGCCGGACTAGCCCATCGCCTTGAGCCGTGGCGGCGTTTCCAATTTGGCTACGCAGATCGCGGCAGACCCGATAGATCGCGCCCGGATCGCGCCGGGGCTTAAATCCTCCGAGAGGAAACAAGTTAAGAACACTTCGCTGAATTCCGTTTTTGCAGATTTTTTGCGAAGGGTGTTGAGGGGCAGAGATAAAAAAATGACGCCCCCGCCCCAGTACGCGGGTGGTGGGGGTTCGGACCGGACCCAGTCCAAAATCCGATCCGACTTCGATCTGGAACCCGTCCAGAACGAATTCGCACCCGGTTCCTACGGACCGGGCACCGTCGAGAAGCCCGTAACCGTGGGGTTTCCATCCGCTGCGAATTCAGCCGCTTGGGGTAATACCGGCCCCACCAGCAAAACAAATCCACGGGGCTCCTAGAGGGGTGGGGTGTTCTATCGCCACAAAACCCCGAACCTGGAATCCGACAGCCGCCGGTTCCTTCCCTTCGCCGCTGATGCCGATCACATATCAGCGTGGGGCGAAACCCATTGGGATTCAGCATCCGAACGCATAATTGGGTGCTTCGAGCGCATTTTCGTTCGAGCCTCCCAAATGCGGCCCAGCACGATGCCTAATAAAAGCATCGACAGCGTGGTGAGCAGTTGGAAGACCATCCACCCCATGATCGCTCGTCCTTGTTCCCCGCACCCAGCTTGGCAAGCAATGGTTTAACGAAAGGTTGCTGGGCCGCCGGGTTGGCGTGACTGTCCGTTTTGCTGTAACCGGGGCACCAGTTTGAGACGCGATTTGGTCATATGAATAGCCCTCCCGTGAGGTGAACTATCCGACTACCAGTCAGAAAACGGACAGTTGGGCGTAGTTCCAGCCGCAAACCGGGCAGAGGTCAGGATCGGCTGCCATTGGTGAAGCCAAGGCGACGGCGGCCTTCGGGCGTATCGATCCGAACAGCCATAACAGGCCTCGCCTTGATGGCGTTTCCGGGCCGAGGGACCGCTAGGTGTAGAACTCCGCGAAAACCAGAGGGACGCGCATCGGCAGGACTAGCTGGGTGCGCCCTTTGCGAGAAAACGCACCAATTTTCTGCCGATGTTTCGTCAATCGTCATCGCTTCGGACCCTTTGGGCCCTTCAACTGCGCGATATGTTCCTTGCGAACTTTCAACACGAATTTTCCCAGCACACGATGGCCAGCACTGAGGCTGCCGCGGCTGATCTCAGCGACGATCTCAGGCGGCAAGATGAACTCACCATGCGATACCCTGATCGGGACGCCCTCGGGCTCACCGGCACCGCTACCGTGCGGTGCTGTTGGAAACATCCGCGACAAGACCTGCGCACCGCTCTCGGAATTTCCTTGGCCTAGGGCAGCCGGAATGTCGGCTGGAATGATAAACGAGCCGGTCCGCACACTCATCGGAACGCGATCCGCTCGTCCCGGCGTCGCGCCGGAGATCATGCCGCCTGGGTGTGAAACACCGACCGGAAATGGATTACGCGCGTTCATGATTGCCGCCTCCCGTCTCGTTGCTCCTGCTCGATGACGAGCAGGCCTTTCGCGTAGGTGAGTTCATCAATGCCAGCGATCTCCGCGGCTTCCCGCATTGCAGGAGTCAATTTGACGGACGCTGGATTGCTACTGAGACGATCACGATCAGCACTCGAAATCGATCTGGAAACCGGCGCACTCACCATCACCGACCGAGGCGCTGGCATTTTCGGCGGTGCTGGCTTGAAGAAATCCGGAGTCGGTGTCGTGTCCGGCGCTGCCGGTGCCAGTGCTGGCTGTCTGACGTCATTCATGGTTTCTCTCGATGGCTGCTGAGCCAGGGCCTGAAGCCCGGTTTCCATGTGTTGGAAATATTCATCCGAGAGATCGGTCAAACGGACCTGCGTGGCTTCATCATGCAAGGCGGCCAAGGCCTCGTAGTGTGTTTGGGCTAGTGGGGTGCTTTGCAGCCAGTCGATGCGGCGTCGCTCAGCGGCGGCATGAGCTTGGCGCTGGTGCTGAATTTCCTCGGCCCGGCGTACGTCCTCGATCCGCCTTTTGAGTGCGACTGAGGGATCATCCCACTCGGTTGTCGCTTGCGGCTCCGTTGGCGGCGCTGGTGGAATTTCGGGGGAATTATTGTCGGGCTGTTCTGCGACCGAATTAATCTCAAATATCGTCTGAGCGGGACCGGGATCAACAAATTCATCCACATGGTCCGGCGTTTCCGGAGCCTCGTTTTTAATTCGATATGCCGATTTCGTACGACCGTGTTGCTGGCTGTGCTGATAACGGACACGATCCCGCTCTCGCAGGCCACGTAGACAAGCGCTCCATCGGGGCTGGCTGCTGCGGTGTCTGGCGCATCCCCGACAGGAATTGTCGCAACCACCATATTGGTGGCGGTGTCGATAACCGAAACCGTGTCATCGTACGAGTTGAGTACGTATAGGACTTCGCTGATATCAAAGCCCCCCGCCACGCCTCCCTGTAGCGCGTTACCGGCGGGATGAGCCGCTATTTTTTGGACAACGCATCTCTATCGGCTGGTCGCTAACGGGGTGCGATACGGGCGGCCAGCGCAGAGCGAGGCACTGCGCTGAGGTGAGGGGCTATGCTGCCACAGCGTGGCGTCGCTTTGTCTGCTGTGTAGATGCCCTGCCGCAGGATCAAGCCGCACCGTTGTGGCGTGAGGCACAGGCGACGGCGGCGGCTCACTCACGAGCGGCTAAACTTTTCCACTGATCCTTTCGTCTGCTTCCCATGCGCTTCCCAATGGCGTTTTCTGGGAAGCATGAGGCGCTACAAATCAAGGTTTTATTGGCATTCTGACTCGTTTTGGGCTGAGGTATTGCAGCTTGTCCGGCTGGATACGCTCGCGCTTGGCACTCACGGTGTTGCTCCCGGTTACATCCGCTCGACCGCGGGCATCACCTCGCTGGTGAACAGCTTAAGCGAGCGCAAGGCGGTCTCAGCCGACATGGTGCCGAGGAACAGATAGGTCAGGAGATAGTTAAATCCGATCTCCTGGTGCTGCTTCTCGATCGCGGCCAGCACAGTCTTCGGCGAGCCGGCGATCACCGTGCCCTCCTGAACGCATTCTTCGTAATTCTGGCCGCGCACATTTTTCATCCGCTCAGCCGTCATGGTCACGCCATGCTTGTTCCTGATCCAGTTGATGTTGCCGAGGTGGTTCTCCATGGCGGGCTTCGCCCAGGCCTCGGCCTTCTCGTCGGTCTCGTCGACGAAGATGTGGCGCTGAACGCCCAGCGCGACCCCGCCGGAAAACTCGGGCTTGGGCTGGGCCGCCTTGCAGCCGCGCTTGGCGAACGCCGCCTTAAAGGTGTCGAGGTTGGTCTTGGCGAACTGGTTGGCGCCGAGGGTGACGAAATGTAGCCCCTCCTCGCCGGCCCAGGTCGAGCCTTCGACGCCAGACGAGCCATACCAGAACGGTGGATGCGGCAGCTGGAGCGGGCTGAGCGCAATCGGCACGTTCTCGTATTCGTAGTGCGGTCCCTTGTAGGTCAGCTGGTCGGTGGTCAGACCCTTGGCGATGCACCGATAGGCGTCGATGAAAATCTCGCGCGACTTTTCGGGGTCGACCTTGTTGTAGCGCAGCTCGAACGGCGACACGCCGCGGCCGACGCCGATCTCGGCCCGGCCGTGGCTCAGATGGTCGAGCATGCAGATCTCGTCGATCATGCGAAGCGGCGAATAGAGCGGCAGGAGATAGACCAGCGGGCCGATTTTGATTTTCTTGGTCAGCCGCGCGACCGCGCCCATGAACATCCCCGGCACCGGCACCATGTTGAGCGGCGTCTGGTGATGCTCGGCCAGGTGCAGACAATAGAAGCCCGCCGCGTCGGCAGCCTGGATGAAGGCAAGCCGCTCGTCGAACAATTGCGCGGTGGGGCGTTCGCCGTTCTCGATGTGGTCAAACAGTCCAACTTTCATTTCTCGTCCAGCCTTCCGATTTTCTTGATGACAGGGATCAGTCGCTTGGCGTCTGCCTCGACGAACTTGGCGAATTCCGGCTGATCCATGTAGGCCGGCGGACTCGCGGCCTTCACGAACACCGAGGTCACCGCCGGGTCCGCCATCACCTGACGCATGGCCTCGCGCAGGCGCGTGATGACCGGCTCCGGCGTGCCCTTCGGCGCGAACAGACCGGCCCAGATGTAATACTCGACGTCCTTGTAGCCGACCTCGATCATGGTTGGCACGTCGGCATACTCGGCCGAGCGCTTGGCGCCCCAATTCGCCAACAGCCGGGCGGCGCCGCTCTGCACATGCGGCGTGATCGGACCCGGCGCCTGCGCGGTGATATCGACCTGCTTGCCGAGGAACGCGGTCAGCGCCGGACCGCCGCCGCGATACGGCACGTGTAGCAGTTTGATGCCGGCTGCCTGCTGGAACATCTCGAACGGCACATGGGCGGCGCCGTAGTTGCCTGACGAGCTGAACGAAATCTGGCTGGGGCGATTCTTGGCGTCGGCGACGAGGTCGGCGAGCGTCTTATAGGGCGAATTGCTGCGCACGCAGAGCACGCCCGGATCGGCCAGCACGCGGGCGATCGGCACGAGATGATCGAGTTCGTAGGACGGCTTGCGGTCGTAGAGCCGCTCTGCCTCCGGCAGAAACGTCATCGACGACAGGGCCATCAAGAGCGTATGGCCGTCCGGCTCGGCGCGGGCCGCCGCCGCATTGCCGAGCATGCCGCCCGCGCCGGCGCGGTTGTCGACCACGACCGAACGCCCCAGGATCTTCTCCAGCGCCAGCGCCACCGGCCGCGCCGCGAGATCAGCCTGCCCGCCGGGCGGAAAGGCCACGATCATGGTGATGTTGCGCGTCGGCTGCCAGGCTTGCGCCTGCACGGATGAGGCAAACGCACCCACCATCGGCGCGGCCAGCGCGCCTGTCAGAAATTTGCGGCGATCCATCGACGTTCTCCCCTTGTCATCTGCTCCGTTATTCGGCGGCGGCCCGGTTCGCGGCCGCGCCCGCCTGCGCCACCGGATTGCGCAAGATGCCGATGCCCTCGACCTCGCATTCGATAACGTCGCCCGGCAGGCAGTAACGCGTCGCGGCAACAAGGCCCGGCTGGTGGATGCCCTTGCCGCCCAGCTCCTTGTCGGCCGACCACGCGGTGCCGGCCGGCGTTCCGGTGATGATGACCATGCCGGGCTTGAGCGTGAAATTGCGCGAGAAGAAATGAATGAGCTCGGCGCAAGACCAGATCATGTTCGCCGTGCTGCTCGACTGGCGCAATTCGCCGTTGACGCGCGACATCACCTTGAGCTTCTGCGGATCGGCGATCTCGTCGGCGGTGACGATGCAGGGTCCGAGCGGCGCGCCGGAATCGAACGCCTTGCCGGAGCCGAGCTCGTACCAGGTCATGCCTTCCGGCGTGCGGCGCACCTGGCGATCGCGCGCGGTGACGTCGTTGACGATGGTGTAGCCGAACACATGCTCCATCGCGCGCTCGGTCGGGATGAAGCGGCCGGCCTTGCCGATCACGATGGCGAGCTCGACCTCGCAGTCGATCTTCTTGGAGAAGCGTTCGTCGAAGGCGATCGGCTCGTCGGGGCCGACCACACAGTCGGCGGTCTTGACGAAAAACTCCGGCTCCTTGCCGCTGATCGGCGTGTTGGCCTTCTCGGCGTTGTGGTCCTTGTAGTTGCTGCCGCTGCACAGAATGGTCGCCGGGCGATGCGGCGCCACCAAGGTCACGTCCTTCAGCGCCAACGACGCCTGTTTCGGAGCATTAGCGAGGATCGCGCGGGCGGCATTCATTCCGGCTGTGCCGGATTTGATAAAGCTCAAGGCATTGGCAAAAATCGCCTTGTCGCCGGACGCCAGCAGCGGATCGACCACAACGTCGCCCGCGAGCAGACCCAGACGCTCCTCGCCCAACTTCAAGAACGTCACCAGCTTCATGCTTCACTCCGCCTTGATGTTGTAGCGCTTCACCACGTCGCCCCAGCGCGCGAGCTCGGATTTGACGAACTGCCCCAAGTCTGCCGACGATCCGACCGTCAGCTCGACGCCCATCGAGGCCATCCGATCGCGCACCCAGGAATCGCCCAGCACATTCTTCAGATCGTCGTGGAAGCGCGTCACGATCGCATCCGGCGTACTCGACGGCACGAAAATTCCCATCCACGAGGCGCTGCTGAAGCCCGTCATGCCGAGCTCACCCATGGTCGGCGTGTCGGGCAGCATCGGATGGCGCTTCGCACCAAGCTGCACCAGCGCCCGCACCTTGTCGTCCTGCACGAACTTGCCGAGCGCCTGCACCGAGCCGACCATCATCGGCACGTGGCCGGCGACCACATCGGCTGCGGCCGGCGCGCCGCCGCGATAGGGCACGTTGCGAAGCTGCATGCCGTACTGCTGCTCGATCTGCTTCATTGACAGATGCGCGACGGTGCCGGTGCCGCCGGTCGCATAGGCGAACAGGTCCGGCTCTTTCTTGGCCTCCGCCACCATCTCGGCAAAGGTGTTGTAGGGCTGTGACGGGTGCGCGCCGATGATGTTCGGGATAGTGCCGATCATCACCACCGGCTTGAACGCGGTCAGCGTGTCGAACGGCAATTGCAGCAGCACCGGATTGACCGCGTGGGTGTCGTAGGCGAGCAGCAAGGTGCAGCCGTTGCCGGGCTGCTGCGCCACATAACCGGTGCCGGTGGCGCCGCCTGCGCCGGCCCGGCTCTCGACGATGACGTTCTGGCCGACGCGGTCCTTCAGCTTCTCGGCGAGCAGGCGCGCCGCCACGTCGGTCGGCCCGCCGGGCGGGAACGGCACGATGATGCGGATGACATTTTCGGGGCAGACCGCCTGAGCGAGAGCGTCGCCGGGCAGCGCCAACGCCAGCGCGGCGAGGATCGCCGCGCGCAACGTTGTACACATACAGGCCTCCCCGGTGATTTCTGAACCGCGGGCACTCTGCCCGCTTGGCGGAAGGCAGGCAACCTACTAACGATTGGATCAGGCTGCAAAAACACGGAAGACAGGGAGGCGATGATGAAAGCGCATGACATGGCTCGTCCTGCTCGCCGCGGCGATGCTCACGGCCACCGCCAGTGTGCCGGCGCCGGCGAGACCTACCCGAACGGGACCATCAAGATCCTGGTCGGATTCCCGCCCGGCGGCACCACCGACATCATCGCGCGCGACGTCGGCCAGGAGCTGGAGAAGGGCTGGCACACCACCGTGATCGTCGAAAACCGGGCCGGCGCCAACGGCGCGCTCGCGGCGGCGCAGCTCGCCAAGCTGCCGCCCGACGGCCAGACGCTGATGATGATCGTGTCCGGCGACATCACCAATCCGCTGGTGATGGCGAACGCGGGCTACGATGCGCTCAAGGATTTCACCGCCATCAGCCTCCTGGCGTCGTCGCCGCTGCTGATCTTCGCCAATCCGGGCTTTGCCGCAAACGACATCAAGGGCGCGATCGCGCTCGCCAAGGAAAAGCCCAGGAGCATCGGCTATGCGACGCCGGGCGTGGGCTCGATCCAGCAGCTCTCGATGGAGCTGTTGTCGTATCTCAGCGGCGCCAATTCCTGCACGTCCCGTACCGCGGCGGCGCGCCGGCGCTGAACGACACCATCGGCGGCCACGGCGCCGATCAGCGTGCTGAGCGTGTTCCAGGTGCTACCGCTGATCCAGGAGGGCAAGCTCAAGGCGCTCGCGGTGACCGACACCAAGCGCACCGCCGT
>CAWKOD010000007.1:0-22948 GCA_963850885.1 uncultured Alphaproteobacteria bacterium
GGGCTCCTCGCCGGCGTGCTCTATTCGCTGGTGGCGCTCGGCTTCGTGCTGATCTTCAAGGCATCCGGCGTGTTCAACTTCGCGCAGGGCTCGATGGTGCTGCTCGCCGGCCTCGCGCTCGTCCGCTCACTCGATTGGCTGGTCGCCAAGGGCTTCCCGGTCTGGTCGGCTATCATCCTCGGTCTGTTGTTCGCCGGGGTCATCATGGCGATCACGGCGTTCCTGGTGGAACGCTATGTGCTCGGGCCGCTGGTCAACCAGGACGGTCTCATTTTGTTCATGTCGACCATCGGCGTCACCTTCATGATCGAGGGCGGGGCGCAAATGCTGTTCGGTTCCGACGTCTATCCGCTCGCGCTGTTTCCCAATGACGCCTGGTTCCTGTTCGAGAAGACATTCGAGGGCGGCATCCTGGTCAGCAAGATCGATGTCTGGGGCGGGGTGATCGCGGCCGTGCTGGTCGCCGGGCTGGCGTTGTTCTTCCAACGCACCAAGACCGGCCGTGCGCTCCGCGCCGTCGCCGACGATCACGCCGCGGCGCAGTCGGTCGGCATTCCGCTCGACTGGATTTGGTTCGTGGTCTGGCTGGTGGCCGGCCTCGTCGCGCTCGTGGCGGCGACCGTGTGGGGCACCAAGCTCGGCGTGCAGTTCTCGATCACGTTCCTGGCGCTGAAAGCGCTGCCCGTTCTCATCATCGGCGGATTTACCTCGGTGCCCGGCGCCATCGTCGGCGGGCTGATCGTCGGCGCCGGCGAAAAGCTCGCCGAGGCCTATCTCGGGCCTTTCATCGGCGGCGGCATCGAATATTGGTTTGCCTATGTGCTGGCGCTGATCGTGCTGATGGCACGGCCGCAAGGCCTGTTCGGCGAACGCATCATCGAGCGGATTTGAGGGGTCACACGTGCTCTATCGCGAAACCGGCCAGTTCAAGACGAGCTATGCCGCCGACATGGCGATCTTTCCGATCCGGCAGGATCGCATCGCGCTCTGGGGCCTGCTGATCTTTGCCTTCATCGGCGTGCCGGTGCTCGACGCCTTCCAGGTCTGGCCGCTCCGCGGCGAGTATCTGTTGCGCGCCATCCTCATTCCGTTCCTGATCCTGTCGCTTGCCGCCGTGGGCCTGAACATCCTGACCGGCTATTGCGGCCAGCTCTCGCTCGGCAGCGGCGCCTTCATGGCGATCGGCGCCTACAGCGCCTACAAGTTCGGCACCGGCATCCACATTCCGCTCGAGATTTTCACGATCGATATCCCGCCGCTGCCGGTGTTCTGGTGCATCCTGCTCGGCGGCCTGATGGCGGCGTTGGTCGGCATTTTGTTCGGCGTGCCGAGCCTGCGCATCAAAGGCCTCTATCTCGCGGTCGCCACGCTCGCCGCGCAGTTTTTCTTCGACTGGCTGTTCATCCGCGTGAAGTGGTTCACCAACTACACCGGCTCCGGCTCGGTGGTCGCGCCGGAATTAAACTTCTTCGGCTTCTACGCCAACAAGCCGATCGAGAAATATCTGCTCTGTCTCCTGTTCGTCACCGTGTTCGCGCTGCTGGCGAAGAACCTGGTGCGCGGCAATATCGGACGGCAATGGATGGCGATCCGCGACATGGACATCGCCGCCGAGCTGATGGGCATCCGGCCGCTTTATGCCAAGCTCACGGCCTTCGCGCTGTCGTCCTTTATCATTGGCGTCGCCGGCTCGCTGTGGGCGTTCATCTATCTCGGCGCCTGGGAGCCGCTCGCCTTCAACATCGACCGCTCGTTCCAGATCCTGTTCATGGTCATTATCGGCGGGCTCGGCTCGATCCTCGGCTCGTTCCTCGGCGCCGCCTTCATTCTGGTGCTGCCGATCCTGCTCGATCAGGTGCCGCACGCCATGGGCATCCCGGTCTCGGTCGAGACCGTGTCGCTCCTGGTCTTCATTGTCACAGGGGCCCTGATCTGCTGGCTGCTGATCGTCGAACCCCATGGCTTTGCTAGACTTTGGTCGACCGGCAAGGAGAAGCTTCGGCTCTGGCCTTACCCCTATTGAGGACCTAGGCTTGAGGTTATGATGCTGCCGCGCGGTCGGAAGCGACGCGGCGCACAACAACCAGAACAATCGCTTCAGAGCACCGGCGTTTCGCCGGTCTGACAGGAGAGGGAAGCATGATGAAATTCACCTTGGCTCTGGCCGCCACAGCGCTCGGCGTGACGGCGATGGCGGAGCCGGCACTGGCGCAGGCGAACGAGCAGTTCCTGCCGGCGCTCGTCTATCGCACCGGACCCTATGCGCCGAACGGCATTCCGTTCGCTGACGGAGTTACCGATTACTGGACGCTGCTCAACGAGCGCGACGGCGGCATCAACGGCGTCAAGATCGTGTCAGAGGAATGCGAGACCGGCTACGCCACCGACAAGGGCGTTGAATGCTACGAGCGCCTCAAGGGCAAGGGCCCGACCGGCGCCGGCTATTTCTCGCCGCTCTCGACCGGCATCACCTTCGCACTGACCGAGAAGGCGCCGGGCGACAAGATCCCGCTGTTGACGATGGGCTACGGCCGCTCCGAGAGCAAGAACGGCGCCGTGTTCCCGTGGAACTTTATCGCCGTCGGCTCCTATTGGACCGCCGCCGACGTCGCCATCCAGCACATCGCCCACGAACTGGGCGGCATGGACAAGCTCAAGGGCAAGAAGATCAGCCTCGTCTATCACGACAGCCCGTACGGCAAAGAGCCGATTGCGGCGCTGGAAGAGCGCGCCAAGCTCAACGGCTTCACCTTCAAGGCGATCCCGGTCACCCACCCGGGTGTCGAACAGAAATCGCAGTGGCTGGCGATCCGTCAGGACCGTCCGGACTACGTGCTGCTCTGGGGCTGGGGCGTGATGAACTCCACCGCCATCAAGGAAGCGGCGGCCGTCGGCTATCCGCGCGACAAGATGATCGGCGTGTGGTGGTCGGGTGCCGAGCCCGATGTGACGCCGGCCGGCGATCAGTCCAAGGGCTACAAGGCGCTGATGCTCCAGCACGGTGCCGGCAAGTTCAAAGTGCACGCCGATCTTGAAAAGTTCGTGCTGTCCAAGGGCAAGTCGGTCGCCAAGGATGACTACGCGCAGGTGCTCTACAACCGCGGCCTGCTCAACTCGATGCTCGGCACCGAGGCGATCCGTACCGCAATGAAAAAGTACGGCAACAAGCCGATGACCGGCGAGCAAATCCGCTGGGGCTTCGAGAACCTCAACCTCACCGCCGCGCGCATCAAGGAGCTCGGCTTCGAGGGGATGGTGACCCCGATCAAGTTGAGTTGCCAGGACCACCAGGGCGCCGACATCGCGCGTCTTCAGCAGTGGGACGGCAAGGAGTGGAAGATCATCTCCGGCGACTACAAGGCCGACCTGACGATCCTCGACCCGATGGTCAAGGATGCCTCGGCCAAGTATGCCGCCGAGAAAAAGATCACGCCGCGCGACTGCTCCAAGGAGAGCTGAAGCGCAACTTTGAAGCGTTGCGGGCGGCGGCTAGTGCCCCGTTTCCGAAGTTCATGATACGTCGCAGCAAATTCTGCCACGAACTTCGGAAACAAAGGGGCACTAGCAAGCCTAATGGTTCTGGTGCCGCTTTTTCGATTTGAAGTTCCTGACCGAGTTTGCTGCAACTGGTTTAGGAACTTCAAATCGGCGGCGCCAGCCGCCGCCCGTTTCCTTGACGAGGGCCCGATGGCATCCGCCGCACCCGCCGCCAAAACCGAAACAGCATCCTTCCTCTCGGTGAACAACATCGAGGTGGTCTACAGCTCCGTCATCCTGGTGCTGAAGGGCGTCTCCCTAGCCGTGCCCAAGGGCGGCATCGTGGCGCTGCTTGGCGCCAACGGCGCCGGCAAAACCACGACGCTCAAGGCGATCTCCAACCTGCTGCATGCCGAGCGCGGCGAGGTCACCAAGGGCGCCATCGTGTTCGACGGCGAGCAGGTGCACAGGCTATCGCCCAACGATCTGGTGCAGCGCGGCTGCATCCAGGTGATGGAGGGCCGCCGCTGCTTTGCTCATCTCACGGTCGAGGAGAACCTGCTGACCGGCGCTTTCACGCGCCGCGACGGCAAGGCCGCGGTCGCGCGCGATCTTGAGCTGGTCTATTCGTATTTTCCGCGCCTGAAAGAGCGCCGCGAATCCACCGCCGGCTACACCTCCGGCGGCGAGCAGCAGATGTGCGCGGTCGGCCGCGCGCTGATGTCGCGGCCCAAGATGATCCTGCTCGACGAGCCGTCGATGGGGCTGGCGCCGCAGATCGTCGAGGAGATCTTCGAGATCGTGAAGAACCTCAACGGCAAGGAGGGCGTCTCCTTCCTGCTCGCCGAGCAGAACACCAACATGGCGCTGAAATACGCCAGCTACGGCTACATTCTCGAAAACGGCCGCGTCGTGATGGACGGCGAGGCCAAGTCGCTGCGCGAGAACGAGGACGTCAAGGAGTTCTACCTCGGCGTCGCCGAGGGCAAGCGCAAGTCGTTCCGCGACGTCAAGCACTACAAGCGGCGCAAGCGCTGGCTGGCGTAGCCATGCCGGATCACTACGACTCGCTCGAAACCCGCGACCCCGCCACACGTGAGCGCGAGCTGTTCGCGCGTGTGCCGGAGATCGTCGCGCTCGCGATGACGGCGCCGGGATGGGCCAAGCAGCTCGCCGGCGTCGATCCGAAATCCGTCAATTCGCGCGCCGCTCTCGCCAAGCTGCCGCTCTTGTGCAAATCCGATCTGCTGGCCTTGCAAAAGGAAGCCCCGCCGTTCGGTGGCTTCAACGTCACGCCGCCCGGCAAGGCCAAGCGCCTGCACATGTCGCCCGGGCCGATCTTCGAGCCGCAAGGCTACGGCGCCGACTTCGGCAGCGCCGCGCGCGCGACGTTCGCCGCGGGCTTCCGCCCCGGCGACATCGTGCACAACTCGTATTCCCATCATCTGACGCCCGGCGCGTACATCATGGAGGAGGGCGCCCACGCGCTCGGCTGCGCCGTCATTCCCGGCGGCATCGGCAACACCGAGCAGCAGCTCGACGCCATCGCGCATTACAAGCCGAGCGGCTATCTCGGCACGCCCGACTTCATCAAGATCCTGCTCGATACCGCGCAGAAGGCCGGCAAGGACGCGTCTTCGATCAAGCGCGGGCTCGTGTCCGGCGCGGCGTTGCCGGGCTCGCTCCGCGCCGAGCTCGCCTCGCGCGGCGTGTCCGTCTCTGCAATGCTATGCCATCGCCGAGACCGGCGTGATCTCCTACGAGTCCGACGCCCAGCAGGGCATGATCGTCAACGAGACGATCATTCTGGAAATCGTGCGCCCCGGCACCGGTGAGCCGGTGCCAGACGGCGACGTGGGCGAGGTGGTCGTCACCTCGTTCAATCCCCACTACCCGATGATCCGGCTCGCCACCGGCGATTTGTCGGCGGTGCTGGCCGGCGTCTCGCCCTGCGGCCGCACCAACATGCGCATCAAGGGCTGGATGGGCCGCGCCGATCAGACCACCAAAGTCAAAGGTATGTTCGTACATCCCGCGCAGGTCGCGGAGATCGCCAAGCGCCATCCGGAGCTCGCTCGCGTGCGGCTCGTCGTCAGCCGCGAGGCCGAGCAGGACACGATGACCTTGCACGCCGAGACCGCGGCGGCGGATGCGGGCCTCGCCGACGCGCTCGGCGCGACGCTCGCCTCGGTCACCAAGGTCCGCGGCGCGGTGAAGCTCGTGCCGCCGGGCTCGCTGCCGAACGACGGCAAGGTGATCGCCGACGAGCGGCCGGTTGGCTGAAGTCGACGCCTCAGCCGCGATGCGGATCGTTCCAGCCTATGGCGTCTTTCTCGCGCACCACTCAGCGACACCGGCAGGTGTCACGACCTGCCAAGTCTCGTCCTCGTTCCAAACGTCGATCACAACAGCGGTTCCCTGCGCGGCCAGCAACTCGCGGGCTCGCGACTTAGACTGGTCCTCTGTGTCGAACGTTTCCGGCGTGAGCGGCCCCGTGCCGTCGGCCCGCCATTTCAGCTTGTAGCGCATTATTGCCCCGTGCTGCCGCTCCCATGCTGACGCATCGTAGCGGCTGTATCAGGCTATCTGGAAGGCCCGTAATCAAACCCCCAGCGCATCGACACTAGCTTATGGTCGAACACGACATAGTTGCGTGTGAACCGTCCGCACGTCGGCGCGATAGTACATGCTAGCCATGGCGGGGTTGACGCCTTGAGAAGGCGGCGTGCTAGGCTTTAAAATACGCGTCGGACATAATTTAGGTTCCCACCGCAAAGGTCCGCGATGAGAAAAGCAGGAGCCGCAAAAGCTAAAATTCCTGCTCGTCACGGCGTCCTAAGCGCTGCAACCTACTCGCTCGAACTTGCAATAATCACCGCAAGTTACCTCGGCCTTGCCGCGATGTGGCTATCGGCCCCCTCGATCAATCTGGCCGCGACACCGTTGTGGCCACCGAGCGGGCTCGCGCTCGCGCTCGTGCTGGTGCGTGGGTTCCGCATTTGGCCCGCAATTTTAGTGGGTTTGTTTTCTTGTCAACTCATGGGGGGGCGCTCGGTTTTGGAATCCGCCTCCATTGGCATCGGATCTCTGCTCGCAGGACTCGCCGGGGCGTGGATGATTGGTCGCTGGTCGAACGGTCGCAAGACGTTCGAAACTCCTGCTGGCATCGCAAAGTTTGCTCTCATTTCCTTTGTCCCGACCGCGATGATCAGTTCAATCGTCGCCCTGGGAGCCTTCATTGTCGGGGACAATGACGGTTTCGCGGGTTCTGTCGTCACCTGGGCAACTTGGTGGCTGGCAGATGCGGCAGGCACCTTGATCATTGCTCCCGTCATCGTGCTCTGGGCGACGACGCCCCTACGTCCTTTCTTCAAATGGGGTTTGTTGGAAACAGTCGCGGTCTTCATTCTCTCGATCGCCATCGGCGTCATCGCCTACAATCCCCTCATCGACAGCGTCCTCATTGGCAACAACCTTAACGGCCTGCTGCCGTATCGAAGCCTGCTTGGGTTTCTTATCTTGCTGCCTTTGATGTGGGCCGGTTTGCGCGGCAACCAACGCAATGTCGCCACGGCCGCGCTCATTTTTTGTGGAATGGTTATGTGGGGCCTTTCAGCGGGTGGCGGCCCTCCGAAAGCGCATCTGAACGAATTGTTATTACTCCTGCTCGTGCTTTCAATGAGTACAACAGTGCCGCCCCTCATTTTGGCCGCGGCAATTGCCATGCGCCAAGACACAGAAGCCCATTTGCTTTCTGTGCAGGTTCAACTGAACCGTCGAATTGAGCAGGCAAATTCGGCGCTCGACAGTGCCAAGCGCCATTTCAGAATTCTGAGCGAAGGCGTTGTCGACTATGCCATTTTCGCGCTCGACACGGTGGGACACGTTGTGAGCTGGAACAACGCCGCGCAGAAAATTGTTGGATACACCACGGAAGAAATCATCGGCGAGCATTTCGGGATATTTTATCGGCCGGATGAGCGCCGTGCGGGCGAACCGAACCGCACCCTGGGATTGGCCATTCAAAGAGGCAAGCACGAAGTTGAGGGATGGCGCATCAGAAAGAATGGCACGCTGTTTTTTGTCACCGGCTCGGTCTCTTCCATTCGTGATGACGCCGGAAATCTGGTCGGCTTTGCCAATATCCTTCGAGACTTGACCGAGCGACGTGACGCGCAGGAGAAGCTCGTCCAGACGCG
The DNA here is from genome assembly GCA_963850885.1 of uncultured Alphaproteobacteria bacterium. Taxonomy (GTDB): domain Bacteria; phylum Pseudomonadota; class Alphaproteobacteria; order Rhizobiales; family Xanthobacteraceae; genus Z2-YC6860. The sequence goes on from CAWKOD010000007.1 coordinate 7,677, forward strand.
CGAACAGCTCGCCATGGCTCAGAAGATGGAGGCCATCGGTAAACTGACCGGCGGCATCGCGCACGACTTTAACAATCTACTGATGATTATCGGAGGAAACGCCCAGATTTTTAAACGGCTGCTTGATCCTAAATTGCCAAGAGCGCTCGATGCCATACAAACAGCGGCCAAACGCGGCGAAACTCTCACCCGCCAATTATTGACTTTCTCCCGTCGCCAACATCTTAGCCCAACAATTGTCGATCTAAATGATTGCATAAGAAACATACGAACGATGATTGAAAGTTCGCTGCGCGGGAACATTGTGTACAACGAAAATCTTGGTGCGGGCGTCTGGCCCGTTGAAGTAGACCTCGCCGAATTGGAACTTGCGATTGTCAATATTGCCGTTAATGCCCGCGACGCCATGCCAAGCGGTGGCACCTTCACTTTATCGGTAGGCAAGGCGACGACAAATCACGAACTTCTCGGCGATCACTCTAACGAGGCCTTCGTTGCGATAGAGTTTAGCGATACCGGCATGGGTATTCCTCCAAACCTGCTGTCCAAGATATTCGATCCATTTTTCACGACCAAAGAGGTCGGCAAAGGAACCGGGCTCGGCTTGTCGCAGGTTTACGGATTTGCCCACCAAGCTGGCGGAACGGTGAAGGCGGAAAGCAAGATAGGACTTGGAACTACTATCACTGTCTATTTGCCAGCCTGTGCCGGCAAAGAAATCGCCAGCAAAGAAATTTCCGCTGTGGATACCCAGCATTCGCAACGCCCGACAGTTCTTGTTGTTGACGACAGCGCTGATGTCGCGGAAGTCACGTCATCGCTTTTCGAGCACCTCGGTTATGACACTGTCTATCAAGACTCGGCCGATGCAGCATTAAAACTTCTGGCGGACGGCACGAAAGTCGATCTGGTTTTCAGTGATATCGTTATGCCAGGGACGATCGACGGCGTCGGGCTCGCCAGCGAAATCCGTTCGCGGTATCCCCGTTTGCCAGTGATACTTACGACTGGCTACAGCGATGCGGCCCAAGCAGCACCCTCGGATTTGAAGATACTTCGCAAACCCTTCGATACAGATGCGCTGAGAAGCTTTATTCGGGATATGACGGAAGTGAGCTTGACCAACCAATGATTTCTCACCGTGCCGAACACCCTCTTGGTGGCCGCCGCCATTTCCAGAAGCCGTAACAAGCACAATCAAGCGCGGCCTTGTTTTCACCCTCTTTAACGGTAGCTTGGCGCGCGACGTCGCCGATTGAACTCCGGAGCTCCGATGCGCCTTTCAGTCTTGATTGCAGCCTTGGCCGTTGCGGCGCCGCTCGGCCTTTGCGCCGGCTCGGCCTCCGCGCAGCTGTTCGAGGACCAGAGCGTGCTGTTCGGCCGGCGGCATGGCTATGTCTATGAAGGCGCCTGGTGCGCCCGCGAGAACATCGGCGGCAGCATCCAAGAGGAATGCACCTTCAATTCCTTCGAGCGCTGCCGCCAGGCGGTGATCCAGGGCAACCGCGGCTTCTGCACGCAGAACCCGGCCTTCGTCGCCGGCTATGGTGGCGAGCCGCAGCGGAAAAAGAAGCGCCGCGTCCAGCAGTAGATCACACCGCGATCAGCTCCTTGATCCGCGGCCAGCTTTTCAGTCCGTCGCGGCCGGTGTCGTCGTAGCCGGTCGGCGGATAGTCCGCGATCGCCTTGAAGCTCGGCCGCGCCTTGATGCGCGTGAACCAATCGGCGACGCGCGGCCGGTTCTCCCACATCCCCGCGAGCCCGAGCCGGTCGATGCGCTCGACGTAGGGCGTGATCTCGATATCCGCCAAGGTGTAGGCGTCGGACGCGAGCCATTGGGTCTTGCCGAGTTGCGCTTCCATCTCGCCGAACGTCTTCTCGAACACCTTGATGTGGTCGCGGAAGAACGGCGTCTCGATGCCCTTCTCGATCAGCGCGCGCTGGCGCTCGCGCCGCGCCGGATCCGGCATCTTCATCAGCCGCTCTTCCAATCCGGCGCCGGCTTTCTTCTTGAGCTGCTGGCCGAACGAGATCGCGAAGCTCACCGTGGCGCAGGCCATGTGCAGGATGTCGTCGGGCAGCTTGCACCACAGCCGCATGGCGGCGCGCTCGAACGGGTTTTTCGGCATCAGCGGCGGGTTGGGGAACGCCTCGTCCAGATACGAGCAGATCACGCTCGAACTCGACGATGATGTTGCCGTCGTGCACGAGCACCGGCACCACGCCGCGCGGATTCATCTTCTTGAACTCCGGCGTCAGGTGCTCGGCGGCGGCGAGATTTACGTGACGGTTCGTCCACGGCAGGTCTTTTTCCTCCAGGACGATGCGGACCTTCTGCGCGCACACCGAAAGATTGTCGTGATAGAGCTCGATCATGGCCGTCTCCGTTTATTCGGCCCATTGCAGCACGGCTTGGCGGGCGATGAAACCTATCTCATCGCTCTTTGCTAGACCTCACAGATATTGACGCCGGCTTGCTTGACCGACGTCACCCACCACGACGATTTCTACGCTCGGACTGTCGCGCATCTGAATGTTGTGGGCGCACGAGTGACACTGTCACCGTCCCGCCAAGCCCCGCAATGAACTCACGTTTCATTCGATCACCTGGTCGGCGCGGGCGAGTAGAGTTTGCGGCACGGTAAGGCCGAGTGTCTTGGCGGTCTTTAGGTTTATGACCAATTCGTACTTGGTCGGCGCCTGCACCGGCAGGTCCGCTGGTTTCTCTCCCTTGAGGATGCGATCAACGTAGCCCGCCGCCCGCCGGTAGTGATCGACCAGATCAGGACCGTAGGAGATCAGTCCGCCGTCGGTGACGAAGAAACGGTTGATGTAGACCGCGGGCAGGCGATGCCGGGCCGCGAGCGCGATAATTAAGCCGCGATGAAATGTCGCCAACGGATTTGCCGTCACGATCAGTCCGCCATTGGGCTCCGCCGCGAAATTCGCGATGGCGCGATCGATCTCGCCGGGGTCACGCACATTGACCGGCCTCAGTTCCACCCCGAACGAAGGCGCCACGGATTGGATGGCACCGAATTGGCCCATCCCAGCGGCTGTAGCGGGATCGCGAAGGACAGCCACGCGCGTCACGCGGGGCGCGAACTCTTTGAGCAACTCTAGCCATTTCGCGCTGATACCGTATTCGAACAAGATGAACCCAGTGGTACTGCCGCCTGGCCGCGCCAGGCTATCGACCAAGCCGGCGCCGACCGGGTCGGCAGCGTGCGCGAACACAATTGGTATGGTGCGAGTTGCTGTTTGCAATGCAACTACGGTCGGGCTCGCCGTGGCCAACAAGACATCCGGTGCCAGTGCGACCAATTCCGCTGCGTATCTGCGATGGAGATTGGCATCGCCTGCGGCCCAGCGCGTATCGATGCGCACATTGCGGCCGTCGGTCCAGCCCAATTGCTGCAGGCCTCGCAGGAACGCTGCGGTGCGAGGCGACGATTCCGTATCGTCTTGGGCTTGGTCCATTAGCACTCCGATGCGCCGCATCGGCTGCTGCGCCCGCGCCCCTGCCGGCCAGACAGCTGCCGCACCGCCAAGCCCCACGATAAAATCCCGCCGCCGCATGTAGCCTCCGCAGGGTCCGCCGTGCGGTACAACCGTAGCACGGACGGACAGGACCGCCGATTGAATTCACGGCTTGGGCCGATAGACTGCTCTTATCGAATGGGAGCGCGAAGCATGTTCGTCCGGAACGCTTGGTATGTGGCCGCTGCCATCGCCGAGATCAGCAACAAGCCGCTGGCTCGCACGATCCTCAACGAGCCGATCGTCCTTTTCAAGAACGGGCGCGGCGAGATTTGCGCGCTCGAGGATCGCTGCTGTCATCGCGGCGCCCCGTTGGCGCTCGGCGATCCGACCGAGGCCGGCATCCGCTGCGGCTATCACGGCATGGAATTCAATCGGGAGGGTATGTGCACCTTCATTCCCGGCCAGACCATCATTCCCAAACGCGCGCGGGTGAAGTCGTACCCGGCTGTGGCGAAAACGGATTATGTGTGGATCTGGATGGGCCAGGCCGACAAAGCAGATCCCGCGGCGATCGCAGATTACCCGCCGGACGACCAGGTCAACTGGCCGCGCGCCCACGATATGCTGCATCTGAAGGCCAGCTACGTCATGGTCCTTGAGAACTTAATGGACCTTTCGCATTTGTCCTATCTGCACAAGGGCAGTATCGGCAGCTCCGAGGAGGACAGTGCGAAGGCATCGATGGATGTGCAGCGGACGCCGGGCGGAATGAGCTTTCTGCGCGTCATGCGTGATGCCGACGCGCCGAAAAACTGGCTCAAGCGCTACAAGACCAAGGCCAAGATCGACCGCTGGTCCGAATTCGAATATGTCGCGCCGAGCATCATCCTGCAGTACAGCGGCGGCGTGAACGCGGGCGAGTATGACGCTGGCGTCCGCGAGGGCGGACATCTGGTGCGTACCATCCACGCCATCACGCCGGAGACCGAGAAGTCCTGTTTCTATTTCTTCAACAAGGCGGACGGTTATTCCAAGTTCGAGAGCCCTGACACGGTGCGAACCTGGGCCTCGACCACCGATGTCTTCAAGGAAGACGCATTCATGCTGGAGCAGCAGCAGCTTCGCCTGGATAATTTCGATACCGACAAATTGATGGACATCAACACCGACGTCGCGCGTGTTCAGATGATAAGGGCCTTGAAGGAGCGGCTGCGTCAGGAGCAGGAATTGGCCCAAGCGAGTTGATGTCGAACGTGCCGCGTTCTGGGGAAGACATAGCGCGCTGCATCGACGCCCGGAGAAAAGCCTCGCGGGATCAAGGAGACCTAGCGAACGGCTCCTTCCGTTTCCAGAAGGCGGTCCGAGGACAAAGAAATCGCCGCGGTGGGGCGCCGAAAGGCGCGCCGGTCCGCGTCATGGACCGGCAGTTCCCTCCCGCTGGAGGGACAGGTCCGATCGTAAGACGGGCCAACGGGTGCGGCGTTCCGCGCCCGCGAATTTCGGCGCTCCGCTTCCCTCTTTTTGGGAGTGCGAAGGGTTCGAACAAAAATTTGGAACGACAGCCCGCCGGGATGCGCCGCGCGGCAACGCTCCCGCACGGCTCAACAAAATGCACGGAGAAGGATGATTACGAAATTGCAAGAATGAAACATCGGCGGGACGAAGCGAGGCGAGATTGCTTCGCTTCGCTCGCAATGACCGCGGATGGGATCGTCAAACATCAGATGCTGTCATTGCAAGGAGCGCGCAGCGCGACGAAGCAATCTCCGCCACCCGGGTGGGCCGTCGCGTTTTGGCGAAACGAACCCGAGAACTCGTTTTGGCAGAACGAACCCGAGGGCCTTGCTTGCGATGACATCTTCGTCGATCCGTTGCATAACAAACCCTGCCATGAGCGACGCGCTGAAAGCCCGGGACGCCAAGGACGTCGAAGACGCCGTGCGCTGGGCTTTGGCCGAGGGCAAGACGCTCGAGGTCGTGGGCCGCGGCACCAAGCGCGCGCTCGGCCGCCCGAGCCAGTCCGATCTGACGCTCGATCTCTCGGGCCTGAGCGGCGTGACGCTGTACGAGCCGGAGGAACTGGTGCTCTCGGCCAAAGCTGGCACGTTGCTCGCTGAGATCGAGGCTTTGGTCGAGAGCAAAGGCCAGCAGCTCGCCTTCGAGCCGATGGACTACGGCCCGATCCTCGGCCAGCCGGCCGATGCAGGCTCGCTCGGCGGTGCGCTTGCGGCGAACCTCTCGGGACCGCGGCGGATCAAGGCCGGCGCCGCGCGCGACCATTTCCTCGGCTTCTCGGCGGTGTCGGGCCGCGCCGAGACCTTCAAGTCCGGCGGCCGCGTGGTGAAGAACGTCACCGGCTACGATCTCTGCAAGCTCTTGGCGGGCTCGTTCGGCACGCTGGCGGCGATGACCGAAGTCACGATCAAGGTGCTGCCGCGTCCGGAGACCGAAGCGACCGTGCTGGTGCTCGGTCTCGACGACGCCAGCGCCAACGCGGCGATGTCGGCGGCGATGGCGTCTTCTTGTGATGTGTCGGCCGCCGCGCATCTGCCGCGCAACATGGTGATGCATTTCGCCGGGCTTTATGTGGATCAGGCCGCAACCGCGTTTCGCATTGAGGGCTTCGCGCCATCCGTCAAGCACCGCAAAGACGCGCTGATGAATTTGCTGCGGTCGTTCGGGGCGCTGGAGCCGATCGACGAAGCGAATTCGCGTAAGTTTTGGCGCAGCGTCCGCGACGCCGCGCCGTTCTGGCACAACGGCTCGGTCGGCGATTGGCCGCTGTGGCGGATTTCGACCACGCCCGCGCGCGGCGCCGAATTTTCGTCGAAGTTGCCGCCCGGCGCGCAGTTTTTCTACGACTGGGCCGGCGGGCTGATCTGGATCGCGCTGCCGCCGTCCGCCAATGCCGGCGCCGCCACCATCCGCCGCGCTGCGGCTGGGACTGGCGGTCACGCCACACTCATTCGCGCCTCCGCCGCCACCCGCGCGTCGGTCGACGTGTTCGAGCCGCAGAAGGGCGCGCTCGCCGGCGTCAGCAAGCGCGTCAAAGAGAGCTTCGATCCCAAGGGCGTGCTCAACCCCGGCCGCATGTGGGCGGGGGTGTGATGCAAACCAGTTTCTCCCTGGCGCAGCTCGCCGATCCCAACATCGCAACAGCCGACAAAATCCTGCGCGCCTGCGTGCATTGCGGCTTCTGCCAGGCGACCTGTCCGACCTATGTGCTGCTCGGCGACGAACTCGATTCGCCGCGCGGGCGCATCTATCTCATCAAGGAGATGCTGGAGCACGATGCGCCGGCGACCGAAGAGGTCGTCACGCACATCGACCGCTGTCTCTCATGTTTGGCCTGCATGACCACGTGCCCCTCGGGCGTGCATTACATGCACCTGGTCGATCACGCCCGCGTGCATATCGAGGCAACTTACCAGCGGCCGCTGCTCGACCGGCTGATGCGGCTGTTTCTCGCCTATGTGATGCCTTATCCGCGCCGGCTCCGCACGGCGATGATGGCGGGCGTGATCGCCAAGCCGTTCGCGCCGCTGCTCGCCGCGCTCGGATTGAAGCCGCTTGCCGCCGCAGCCCGGCTCGCACCGCTACGTGCGCCGGCCGCCATGACCGAGACCGGCGTCCATCCGGCGAACGGCGCGCGCAAGGCGCGGGTGGCGCTGCTCGCCGGCTGCGCCAATGAGGCGCTGGCGCCGTCGATCACGCAGGCGACGATCCGCCTGCTCAACCGCCATGGCGTCGAGGTGGTGGTCGCGCCGGAGGCCGGCTGCTGCGGTTCGCTCGAGCATCATATCGGCCGCGAGGCGGGCGCACTCGGCAAAGCGCGCGCCAACATCGACGCCTGGACCCGCGAGATCGAAGGCGAGGGGGTCGACGCCATCCTCGTCACCATCTCGGGCTGCGGCACCACCGTCAAAGACTATGGCTTCATGCTGCGCACCGATCCGATGTATGCGGAGAAGGCCGCCAAAGTCTCAGGCCTCGCGCGCGACATCTCGGAATATCTGGCGGCGCTCGGCATCGCACCTCCGCAAAAACCCTCCAATCTCACGGTGGCGTTTCACTCCGCCTGCTCGTTGCAGCACGGCCAGCGCGTTCATCAGGAACCGAGGGATCTGCTGGCGGCTTGTGGTTTTGTGGTGAGGGACATTGCCGAAGCGCACCTATGCTGCGGCTCGGCCGGCACCTACAACATCATGCAGCCGGACATCGCCGGGCGGCTGCTCGACCGCAAGATCGGCAACATCGAAAAGACCGCGCCTGATATCATCGCCGCCGGCAATATCGGCTGCATCACGCAGATCGCGTCGGGCACGGCGACCCCGGTGCTGCATGTGGTCGAGTTGATCGACTGGGCGACCGGCGGTCCGATGCCGGAGCCATTGAAAGGCCGCGTTGGCGGCTAGGAGGAGAAATCATGGCGAAGAAGCGCAAGGCTAAAAAGACCAACAAGAAGAAAGTCGCGAAGATCGAAGAAACGTGCGGCTCCGGCGCGCAAAAAGAAGGTCGCATCCAAGCGTCGTGCGGCGAAAAAGCAGGCGAAGCCGAAGCGCCGGTCGGCGAAGACCAAGCTGCCGCCACGAGACAAAGCGCCGAGCGCATCGCGCCCGATGACGCAGCCCGGTCCCGCGGTCACGCCGATCGAGCCGCGGCCGTCGCCGTTTCCCTCGTCGGTGCCGGGTGACCTCCCGACCAGTTCACCCGACGGCAAGAACTAAGGCTGCCTACTCCGCCGCGACCGTGTGCGCCGCCTGCTGGATCTGGAGATTGACCAGCGCCAGCGGCGTCGCGGTCTGCTCCAGCATGCCCCAGCTCTTCAGCCAGTCGTAGGTGCGCTGCATCTCGTCGAGCGGGATCGGCGCCGGATCGCACACCACGATGCGGCTGGCGCGCAGATCCTGCGGCGTCAGCGCGGCGATCTCGGCGTCCTTCTTGGCGTGGTAATCGATGAAGTAGCTCAGGTACTTCGCCTTGTCGGCATTGATCCGCTTCACCGCTTCGCGCACCGCGCGGTTGAACGCGCCGTAGGTCTCGGCGTCGACGCGGTCCGAGGCCACTTCGGTGCCGTGATAGAACGCCTCGCAGATCGTCCGGCAGCCCTTCTTTTCCGCGAGCGTCACGTAAGGCTCCGTCAACGTCGTCGCCTCAATCTCGCCGCGCATCATCGCATCGAAGCGCTGGCGCGAGCCGTTCGAGGTGCGGCAGAGCTTGATGTCCTCGCGCGGCATGAAGCCTTCGAGCAGATGCAGCGCGAGATAATGCGTGCCGAAGTAGAACGGCACGCCGACGGTCTTGCCGGCCAATTGCTGGCCGGTGAACACCTGCGAATCCGGCCGTACCACGATGGCGGCGTAGGTGACGATGCCGCGCCGCCCGACCTGGCGGCTGCCGACCTGCGTGTCCTGGACGCGGCAGTAGTTGCCCCATTCGCAGGCGTTGTACATGTCGGCCTTGCCCTGCTCGAGCATCTTGCCGTGGCTGGAGAACGGGTTGAGGCCCTTCGGGGTGTTCACGTTGACATGCGTGCTCTTGTCGTCGCTCTCGCGCTCGACCCACTCGATCTGCAGGCCTTCTTTCTCGAACAGACCCTCGCGGTCGGCGACCAGTTCCGGCAATCCCTGGAATGGGGCGGTGGTTTCGAGGACGAGCTTTTTCATGGCCGGGCTCCGGGTTCGGAATCGAGTTTTATTGCGCGCGAGATTAGCACATCGCGGGCGCTGCGAGCCATCGCCGGCGGCAATCCTGGATTGCTTAAGCCGGTTGGGCGCAATAATGTTGCCGTCAATCAATGGCCACCAAGGGCCTGAACCGTCTTCTGTTTCAGTCACAGGGAGCGATCCGTCATGGCGTACAACATCCTGATCCTGGGCGCGGCCTATGGGTCGCTGCTGGCCTCCAAAATGCTGTTCGGCGGTCACAAGATCCATCACGTCTGCCTGCCCGCCGAGGCCGACCTGATCAACGCCGAGGGCTTCCGCGTCCGCCTGCCCGGTGAAGGGCCGCAAGGACCCGGTGCTGCTCGATTCGACAAAGCTGCCCGGCAAGGTGACGGCTGGCCCCGCCACCGGCATCAACCCGAAGGACTACGATCTGATCGGCCTCGCCATGCAGGAGCCGCAGTATCGCTCGCCCGGCGTCCGCGAATTGCTCGACGCGGTGGCGAAGTCGCGGGTGCCGTGCATGTCGATCATGAACATGCCGCCGCTGCCTTACGTGAAGCGCATCCCCGGCCTCGACTACGCGGCGCTCGAGCCCGCCTACACCGACGCGCGGGTGTGGGACAGTTTCGATCCGAGCTGTCTGACCTTGTGCAGCCCCGACCCGCAGGCCATTCGTCCGCCGGACGAGAAGGTCAACGTGCTGATGGTCACCTTGCCGACCAACTTCAAGGTGGCGAAGTTCGACAACGAGAAGGGCACCGCGATCCTGCGCCAGCTTGAGAGTGAGATCGACGCGGTCCGCTTCGATCCGGGCGACGGCACCAAGATCGAGCTGCCGGTGAAACTGCGGGTCCACGATTCCATTTTCGTGCCGCTGGCGAAATGGTCGATGCTGCTCGCCGGCAACTACCGCTGCGTCACCAAGGACGGCATGCGGACCGCGCAGGAGGCGGTGCATTCCGACATCGAGACCTCGCGCTCGGTCTACAACTTCGTGTTCGACCTCTGCGTCAAGCTCGGCGCCTCGCCGTCAGACCTGGTGCCGTTTGAGAAATACGCCGCCGCGGCGCAAAGCCTCGTCCGTCCGGCCTCGGCCGCCCGTGCGCTGCAGAACGGCGCGCCGAACATCGAACGCGCCGACAAGCTCGTGCAACTCATCGCCAAACAAAAGGGCCTGAGCCATCCGGCGATCGACGCTCAGGTTGCGCTGGTCGACGCGCGCATCGCGGCGAACCGCGCCAAGGCCGCGGCGGCGTAACGCCCGCGGCTTTTCCTCGTTCTTGGACCCTATCCGGGCGGAATCGCTGCGACATGCGGCAATTCCCGCTCGCCCCGCTGGGTAAAAAGCGACGAGCTTGTTGCTGATTGTATCGGTTCGAAACAGCAGGCGAAAAACCCAGTGTTGTCCACAGGGTGGACGGACCAAAGGCCCGTAAACCCAGGAAAAATGTGGCTTTGCCGCCACACTTCATGACTCTTCTGTGAAATCGAGGCTGAATCGCCTAAAAAGGCGGCAAGTGCCGCGCGATTTCTCTTTCGCCCAATCCTGCCGGATGCTGAATTGTGGCCATAATAATTCAAGTGGTTGAGGGACACCGAGTTGATGTTTCCAGTCGTGTTCTCGTTTTTCGAGGCCGTCCGCGAACGTCAGCTCCCAAGTCCCGAACCGACACGACGGGAAGGGGCTGAATCATGAAGAAGCTTACGATCGCAGCTGTCGCTGCGTTTGCTCTCGCTACCGGATCCGCTTCGGCGGCCGATCTTGTCACTAAGGCCAAGCCGATCGTGGCGCCGGAACCTCCGGCGTGGGATCTCGCGTTCGGTTCTGCGATCGCCAGCGATTACATCTTCCGCGGCGTCACGCAGTCGAACCACAAGCCATCGGTCGCGGCGTATTTCGAGCCGCGCTACAACATCAACAAGGACAACCAGCTGTACCTCGGTATCGGCGGCGCCAGCATCGACTTCCCGAACCGCGCCGCGGGTGAAGTCGATTTCTACGGCGGCTGGCGTCCGACCGTCGGTCCGGTCGCGTTCGATTTCGGCGCTTGGTACTACTGGTATCCGGGCGGGCCAGTGCTTCTCGGCCGTTACCAACGGCAACAATTTCGACTGCTTCCAGCGCCGGTTCCGCGATCGCCGCCCCATTGCCGAACGGCAACGCCATCAAGGCGAACCTGAGCTTCTATGAAGCTCTACGGCAAGGTGAACTACACCGTTAACGACAACATCGTGCTCGGCGCTTACGTGTACTACTCCCCGTCGGTGCTGAACTCTGGCGCCAACGGCGTGTTCTTCGGCGGCACCGCCAAGTACACTTGGGCGGCCTTCGCCAACGGTGTGCAGCCCTACATCTCGGGTGAAGTCGGTCACTGGAACCTCGGCACCAGCGACTGCGTTCTACGGCTGTACGCTGCCGGCGGTTGCCTCGTGAACTTCGCCGCAGGCATCCCGCTACCGAGACTACACCACCTGGAACGTTGGCTTCGGTTGGACCTGGAAGGTGTTCACGGTTGATCTGCGCTACATCGACACCGACTTGAGCAAGGCGATCTGCAACGCCTTCACCAGCGACCACACGGCGACCGCGATACCGGCGGCGTCACCGCGATCAATGCGGCGTGGCACGGTTCGAAGTGGTGCAGCGGCACGCTTCGTCGCCCGGCTCTCGGCCGACCTGACGGTCAACACCAACATCAAGTAAGTTTGACCAAGGCCCATCCTGTCGCGGGCGGTAGCCGAAAGGCTGCCGCCCGTTTCTTTTGCGGTGTCGGTTGCGTCCGGCTTGGCTGTTGCATTACGGCGGGCACAACGTGGTCGCTCGCGGCCCCAACAAGGGCGACATTTGGCCGACGCGCTGGCGGTGATTCCTAGTCCGGCTTCAGCACCGCCTCGTGCAGGCGATAGCCGCCTGCGTCGCGTTCGAGCGCGAGCCGGCGCCGATGGAACGCCGCGAGCGTCGAGCGGTGGCCGATCGAAATGACGGCCGCATCCGGCAGCCGCTCCTGGATGAGCCGGTAGAGCGCAGCCTCGGCCGGCTCGTCGAGCGACGCCGTGGCCTCATCGAGGAACAGGAAGTCGGGCTTCTGCAGGAGCGCTCTCGCGATGCCGAGACGCTGCTGCTCGCCGATCGACAGCATGCGGTTCCAGTGCGCCTCCTCGTCGAGCCGCTGCGCCAGCGCGGGCAGGCCGACCGCGTTGATCGCCTCCGCCGATATGCTGCGCGATCGTAGCTGCCGGCTTCCGCCGGATAGGTCACCGCCGCGGCGAGCGAGCCCACCGGGAAAGTACGGCCGCTGCGGCAGCATCATCAGCCGGGCGTCCTTGGGCACCACGACCCGGCCGGAGCCGAACGGCCAGATGCCGGCGATCGCCCGGAACAGCGTCGACTTGCCGGAGCCGGACGGCCCGTTGAACAGCACGGGCTCGCCGCGCGGCAGCTTGACGTTGTCGGACGAAACCAGCGGCACGCCGGACGGCAGGTTCACCGCGACGTCGTTGAGCTCGACCGAGCGCCCGTCCCCTCCGGCCTGGACCTCGATCACCGGCGGTGCATGCGCCGCCGCCCGCGCCGCGACCACGGCCAGGCCAAATCCGTCCAGCCGCTGGATGACCGACCGCCACTCCGCCAGCGAGCGGTAGACGTTGATGAAGAACGACAGCGAGGTTTGCACGCTGTTGAAGGCGGAGGCGGTCTGCATCAGCCCGCCGAGCTGCATCTTGCCGGCGAAGTAGGCGGGGCTGACCACGACATACGGAAACACGATCGAGACCTGCGAATAGGTCGCCGTGAAGAACGTCAGCCGCTTGGTGCGCGTCATGATCAGCAGCCAGTTCGCCACGACGCGGCCGAAGCGGTCCACCAGACGTTCGGTCTCGGCGCGCTCGCCCTTGAGCAGCGCGATCTGTTCGGAGTTCTCGCGCACCCGCACGAGATTGAAGCGGAAGTCGGCCTCGTAAGCGCTGCTGGTTGAAATTGAGAGTCGACCAGCGGCCAGCCGATCAGATGGGTGAAATAGGTGCCGACCAGCGCATAGATCAGCGCGGCCCACACCAGATAGCCCGGGATATTCCACTCGGCTGCCGAACATGTGCAGCGGCGCCGCCACCGAGAGCGTCCACAGGATCACGACGAACGAGCCGAGCGTCACCAGCGCGCTGAGCAGCCCGATGCCGATGGTGAGCGTGCGCTCGACGAACATCTGGATGTCTTCGGCGATGCGCTGGTCGGGGTTGTCGGCGGCGTCGCCCAGAAGCTGCATGCGGTAGTGGTTGGCGGCGTCGAGCCAGTGGCCGAGATAGGCCTTGGTCATCCATTGCCGCCAGCGGATCTGGAGCCATTGGTTGAGGTAGACCTGATAGACCGCGAGTAAAATATAGGCAGCCGGCGAGAATGCAGAAGAACAACAGCTCGCTGACGAAGGCGTCCCAGTTGCGGTCCTGCAGCGCGTTGTAGAAGCGGTTGTTCCACTGGTTCAGCAGCACATTGATGGCGACGAGCGACAGTTCGATCGCGATCACGGCGATCAGCAGGATTCGCCCGGCCCGCCGGTCTTCGGAATGGAAATAGGGGATGGCGAGCCGCCAGATGGTGGCGAGCGTCGAGGCGATGCCTTTCAAGAGTAATCTCCTATGGAGCAGCTTAGAGACGATGCGGCGGTCTCAGACTTAGGTCTTAGACGGATCAAGACTTGGGGACGTCAGACTTGGGCCGCTGAGGCCGGCCCTGCGGCGATTCGGCCCGGACGATCTCCTGCTAAATAGGCCGGTTCGGCCGTTGCGGGAGCCCCACGGGCTTGTGAAACACAACCAAGCCGGTAAAACTAATGCCTCATCCGGCGGAATAAGACGTTGCCGCTGGAGGTTCGTGAATACAACAGGGCTGCGGTCAGCGCGGCCCAAACCGACCCTGGGAGGGACGACTCATGAGCAACAAATCAGACTCTAAAACCGCCACCCGCCGCAAATTCCTGATGGCGGCCGGCGCCACCGCCGCCGCCGCAGTGACGCGCGCCGGCGGTCGTCAGGCCCGCAGGGCCCGATCACCATGCGCTGGCAGAGCACTTGGCCGTCGAAGGACATCTTCCACGAATACGCGATCGACTTCGCCAAGAAGGTCAACGACATGACCGGCGGCGACCTCAAGATCGAAGTGCTGCCCGCCGGCGCCGTGGTGCCGGCGTTCCAACTGCTCGACGCGGTCTCCAAGGGCGTGCTCGACGGCGGTCACGGCGTGCTGGTCTATCACTACGGCAAGCAGACCGCGCTGGCGCTGTGGGGCTCCGGGCCCGGCCTACGCGATGGACGCCAACATGCTGCTGTCCTGGCACAAGTACGGCGGCGGCAAGGAGCTGCTCGACAAGATCTTCACGCTCGATCGGCGCCAACGTCGTGTCGTTCCCTTACGGGCCGATGCCGACGCAGCCGCTCGGCTGGTTCAAGAAGCCGATCACCAAGGTCGACGACTTCAAGGGCCTGAAGTTCCGCACCGTCGGCATTTCGATTGACGTGTTTACCGGCATGGGCGCCGCGGTGAACGCGCTGCCCGGCGGCGAAATCGTCGCGGCGATGGATCGCGGCCTGCTCGATGCGGCCGAGTTCAACAACGCCTCGTCGGACCGCGTGCTCGGCTTCGCCGACGTCTCCAAGGTCTGCATGCTGCAGAGCTATCATCAGAACGCCGAGCAGTTCGAGATCTCGTTCAACAAGACGAAGTTCGACGCGCTGCCGCGCCAAGATGAAGGCGATCATCGAGAACGCTGTCGAAGCCGCCTCGCAGGACATGTCGTGGAAGGCGATCGATCGCTACTCGAAGGATTACATCGAGCTGCAGACCAAGGACAACGTCAAGTTCTACAAGACGCCGGACGCGGTCCTCAAGCGCCAGCTCGAAATCTTCGACGAGGTCGCGAAGAAGACGGCGGCAGAATCCGCTGTTCAAGAAGATCGTCGAGTCGCAGCTTGCGTTCGCCAAGCGGGCGGTGCAATGGGAGCAGGACACGGTCGTCACCCGCAAGATGGCGTTCGACCACTACTTCGGCCCGAACGCGAAGAAGCCGATCTGACGGCTCGTTGAACTGGCAAAGCACCATTCCGCGGGGCGACGGAATGGTGCTTTGT
>CAWKOD010000008.1:0-51412 GCA_963850885.1 uncultured Alphaproteobacteria bacterium
CGCGGCCGCGCTCGGACACGGTCGCCGAGATACAGCGCGAGTTGGCGCGGCACGGCTTCTATGACGGCGCGGCCGATGGTGTCTATGGCCCGAAGACCGATGCGGCGATCCGCGACTTTGAACAGGCGGCGGGTCTGCGTCCTTCGGCCGAGCCGAACGACATGTTGCTCGCCTCGATCGCGCGCTCGGCCATCAAGGCGCAGCCGGTCGCGATCCAGCGCAACGACCCGATCGCGGCGCTGCTGGCGCCCAGCGGGCGCATCATCGCGGTGCAGCGCGCGCTCACCGATTTCGGCTACGGTCCGCTGAAACCCACCGGGCTCTACGACACCGAGACCCGCTCCGCCATCGAGCGCTTCGAGAAGGCGCGACGGCGGCCGGTGACCGGCCAGATCACCGACCAATTGGTGCGCGACCTCGCGACGCTGACCGGCCGGCCGCTGGAGTAACCGGGTCGTCGTCGTGGTAAGAGACCCTCGGCAGGGTCATCATGCGTCTCAAATCCGGCATATGGGTCGCGGCCTATATCCGCCGCTGTCAGGTCGAGGGTGTGCAGGCCGTGCTGCGCCGGCGCGGTGCCGAAGAGGCGGGCGCGGTATTCATCAAGGTGTCGAAGCTTGACGGGACGGCCGACGGTGTATGGGCCTGCGCCGCAGAGCGCATTCGACGAGGCGCGGCCGGCCGACCGTGCGTTTATCCGGAGCCTGAAGACGCAAGATGCGACCGAGGCCGACGCGGAAGCCTATCTTGCGCGCCAGATCAAGTTCGATTCCGACATCTGGATCGTCGAGGTCGAGGATCGGGCGGGACGAAATTTTCTCGATACGGTGGTGGCGTAGCGCAGCGCTAGCCGCCTTCGGCCTGGCGCGTTTGGATGAACTCGTCCCAGGGAACCTTGGGCCGGGTCACCGGCAAGGGGGCTGCGCGGCGCTCGCTCTTTTCGTCCTGCCAGTATTGCGGCTGATAGGCGACGGTCTGCGGTGCCGGAGATTTTTCCGCCGGGTGGCTCGCCTGCCAGATTGCGACCAACTGCAGCGCGGCACCGGGCTCGATCTCTTGGTGCAGCAGGGCCAGATCGTAAACCCGCTGCACCGATTGGCTGATCGTCGGATTGAGGCACAGCAGGATCCGCTGCAGCATGGTTGTCGGCATGCCGAGGGCCACGGCCGCCACCACGATTGGCTCGCCTAACTCGTCTTCGTACAACCGGCGCGCCTGTGCGCGCGAAATAGCGAAGATGCGCTCGAGTTCGCGGGCGAACAGCTCGCTGTTGTGGCCCAGCGCCGCGGCTTCCAGGCGATGGGTCGACTCGCGCGCGATGGCCGGCGCAATCGGCTCGGCCGGCGCCAGCGGTGCGTAGGATAAATTGAGCAGGATCAGCCGCCGCTCTTCGGCGCTCGAGGCAAAGAACAGCTCGCTCAGTTCGTCGGCCGGCGCCGGAGCGTTACCGGCGAGCGGACGGGCCTCGGCATAGGCCGGGTCGGGAGCCTTGAGGGAAATCAGCTCCTTCAACAGCCGTTGGCGCACGGCAGCGGGCGCCATTGGATAGCCTGCGATCTTGTTGGCGACGGCGGTGCGGGTCTTGGCGTCGACCAGATCGATCAGCCGCAGTGCCAGCTTGGTGAAGTGCTGCTCTTCCTGTTCGGTGTGCGTCTGTTTCTGCACATAGAGATCGATCATTGCGCGCAGCAGCGTCGGTCGGATGTCGATGCCGACCGAGCCATTCGGGTGGGGAAGGTGGGGCGCTTCGGTCATGGTTGTACGGATGTCACGACGCGCAAAATGCGCAATTGCCTGAGGTTAGTGCCGCTTCCGTTAGCGAACCGTTAACCATGGCAGTCCTTAATCGCAGGACGGACCGATCGGCGGCCAGAGCAGAAGGCTCAGCGCCGGTGTCCTCGGAGACGGGCATGGGAATCATCGTGCAATTTCCAGACGGGCATCGCCCGGTTAGTGGCGGCCGCTATGTCGACGCCAATTCCGAGCCGGCCAGCGTGATTATTCTTCCGGTGGTGCGGATCGAGCGCAATCCAGATCAGCCGTCGGACGGATTGGATGGCGGCAGCAGTGCTGCACCGGGCCGGCGGCGCCGCCGGCGCTCGTCGCGTTCGTGAGCGGCGCGCTCCGACCGAACCCATGATTGACCGGTTGCACTGGCTCGCGGTCGCGGCCGCATTCGGGTTGCTGACGGGCTGCGGCACCTACGGCGATTTCGGCCGGGTGCGGCCATCGCTGGTCAACGATGACACGCACGCCTGGATGGGGCCGGCGGCGGCGCGCGGGCCTGCAACCAATCTGGCTTGGAGACATCAACTCACCGAGGAGGAGCGCACGCTGCGCGACCTCGCCTATCCGCTGATTGAGCCGCCTTACGATCGCCAGCAATGGTACAGCGTGCTCGGCGAGCTGGGCGTCGGCAGCCGGCCGTGGCCTTATCCTGATCGCAACGGCCTATGCATCAAGGCTGTTCATCACCGCCTATCGCTCGCAGACGGCGCGCTACAATCGCCTGATCGAGGACATCCGCAACGATGTCATGCGGATCGATCCATTCTTCAGCTCGGCACGCTATGTCACCGAGATGGATCGCAAGCGCGAGAAGGCGCTCGCCTATGTCACGAACCTCACGGCCGAGGAGCGTGACAACACGCTGCAGCGGATCGCTGAAAACCGCAACATCGTGCGTTGGGTTCAGGGTTCGCTCCACGAACGCACCGAGTCTACAGGGTCGCGCTGGAGCGCATGGTGATCGCGGCGCCGTCGCCGGTGGCCGTCGAAGCCGAGCGGTCGCTGACGCTGCTGCAACAGCGCATCACCGGCTACGGCGCCTGATTCACAGCCATCGACGCACCTAGCGCTCCGCTGCCAGCGGTTCCGGTTTGCAGGCCGCCCGGCTCAGCGCCGCCTGGGCAACCGGCATCAGCCCGGGCTCTGGCGCAAGCGCCCGCATCACGATGAGCCCGGTGCCGCTTGGCGACTCCACGATCAGCCGGTCAGCGGCGGTGACGTCTTCCTCTTCCGGCAGGTCGGCGCGTTGCGCGGCCGTCATCAGTTGCAGCTCGATCTGGCGGCGGCCCGCGGAGCGGTCGTTGATCGCGTAATAGGCGACGCCGCGGCGCGTGTAGAACGACACCGATGTATAGGCCGGGCTGATCGGGACGGTGAGCTTGATCGGGCCGCTGTCGAGGTCGTAGCGGCAGACCGCCGAGGCAAAGGCCGGATCCATGAACGGCATCACTTCGCTCTGCGGCGTCGGCTGCGGCAGCGCCGCGACCGCATTGACCGGGGCGATCGGGGAGAGCCGCGAATAGGCGTCCTGCGTCGCGGTGCGTGGCAGGATCAGCACCGCCACCAGATGTACGATGCCGCCGAGCAGCGCACCCGCGAGCAGCCAAAGCAACCAGCGGATCATGGCAGAGCCTTCACGAACATGACTGCACCACCGAAGGCATCGGCGCCTCGCGCGCCGCGCGCGTGGCGACGCCAACCGGCGAGTCGTAGAGCCGCAGCACCAGCATGTAGCTGTCGACGCCGCTGGTCGGCAGCCAGTTGCCCGCCCGGGTGCGGGGCGCCACCACGATGTCGAAGCTGCCGTCGGCGTTGCGCACGATCTCCTGGCTGGTGAAGCCCTGGCGTTCGATCGCGTTGCCGATCAGGTGGCCCTGCGGATCGTACAGCGTCAGCGTCCAGAACCGTGCCTGCGGGGTTATGCCGCTGATCCGCACGTCGCAGCGGCCGTCGAGCGGCCTTGCGTCATCGTCGGTGCGGGCGACAAAGGCGACGCCGTCGCCCGAGCCGACCGGGAGCTCGCCGCTGCGGGCGATCGCTGCCCGCGCATAAGGATCGACCTCACGGGTGCCGGACTTCGGCCAGGCGGTCCAGGCGCCGATCGCCACGGCGCCGAATGCCGTGCCGCGGGTCAGCGCCAGCCAGGTCGCGCCGAGGCCGACCATCGCGGCGACGGCCAAGGCAAACAATGATCCAAGCAGCAGGCGCACGATCGATCCGCTCGATGAGGACGATGCCAGGGGCGAAAATCGCGGGGCTAGCTTATTTGTTTGGCGCTCTAGTTGCCACGCACCGCACCGGGGGCGGAACCGCCGGCCGAGGCATCCGCCCGCGGGCCGGGCGGGGGCGGCGGCAACTCGGACACCTCGCCGGTCGCGGGCAGGGCGCGGCTGGCGTCTTCCATCATGCGCTCGATCCGCACCAGCACGTCGGTGCCACGCCGGGTCAGTACGGTCGGCCGCGGCGGTGGGGGCGGCAGGCTCTTCTCGGTCGCGGCGACCTGCGGGCGTGCCGCGGGCGCGGCGGCCGGCGGAATGCCCGGCAGCGCTTTGATCTCGATGCCCTGGTGAGCATAGGTCATGGCGGCGCGCCAGATCATCGCCGGCAGCGAACCGCCGGTCATTCGATTGGACGAGCTGTAGTCGTCGTTGCCGACCCAAACGCCGGCGACCAGGTTGCCGGTGTAGCCCACGAACCAAGCGTCGCGATAATTGTTGGTGGTGCCGGTCTTGCCGGCGATCCGCACGCCGTCGATCATCGCGCGCCGGCCGGTGCCTTCCTCGGCGGCCTTGTTCATCATGAAGACCATGTCCAGGGAGACCTTTTCCGGCAGCACCTGGCGCGGCTTCGGGCCGTCGCGATCGAAGCGCCACACCACGTCGCCGGCCCCGGTGCGAACCTCCAGGATGGCGTGTGACGCGACCGATTTGCCGAGGTTGGGGAAGGTGGCGAAGGCGACGGTGTGATCGAGGACGGTCACCTCGTCGGCGCCGATCGGCAGCGACGGCGTGTCCGGCAGCGGCGTGCGCAGCCCCATCGCCCTGGCGTTCTTGACGATCGCGGCGCGGCCGACCTTGGCGTTGCCCTTGCCGATGGAGATCGAGAGCTTCACCGCGATGGTGTTGATCGAGCGCTTCATCGCTTCGGTGAGCGTCATCGAGCCGCCATAGCCGCCGGAATAGTTATGCGGGCACCAGTTGCCGATGCAGACCGGGCCATCGACCACGACCGAGGTCGGCTTCATGCCGGTCTCAAGGGCGGTGGCATACACATAGGGCTTGAACGAAGAACCGGGCTGGCGAAGCGCATCGGTGGCGCGGTTGAACTGGCTTGAAATGTAATCGCGGCCGCCGACCATGGCGCGGACGCCGCCTTCGAGATCGGCGATCACCATGGCGGATTGGCTGGCGTGATAATCGCGGCCGTACTGCTTCAGCAAACTCTCCACCGCGTCATCGGCGACCAGCTGCAATCCGGAATCAACGGAGGTGCGGACCAGGAATACCCGCTCGTTCATCGACTTCGGGAACGTATTGACGAGCTTCTTCATCTCGTCGAAGGCGTAGTCGAGGAAATAGTTCGGCGCGCGGTCGTCGCGGCGGTCGAGGGCCATGGCGGGGTTGCGGCGGGCGCCGAATACCTGGCCTTCGGTCATGAAGCCGGATTCGACCAGATTGTCCAAGACCACGTTGGCGCGGGCGCGAGCGGCGGGGAGATTG
The DNA here is from genome assembly GCA_963850885.1 of uncultured Alphaproteobacteria bacterium. Taxonomy (GTDB): domain Bacteria; phylum Pseudomonadota; class Alphaproteobacteria; order Rhizobiales; family Xanthobacteraceae; genus Z2-YC6860. The sequence continues at coordinate 5,508 of CAWKOD010000008.1, forward strand.
ATGTGGGGCGCGAACTTGGTCGGCGCCTTGAACATGCCGGCCAGCATCGCGGCCTCGGAGAGGTTCACGTCGCGCGCGGATTTATTGAAATAGAACTGTGCCGCGGCATCGACGCCGAACGCGCCGCCGCCGAGATAGGCGCGGTCGAGATACAACTTCAAAATCTCGTTCTTGGTCAGCCGCGATTCCAGCCATAGCGCGAGGAACGCCTCCTTCACCTTGCGCTCGATGGTGCGCTCGTTGGTGAGGAATAGGTTCTTGGCAAGCTGCTGCGTGATCGAGGAGCCGCCCTGGCGGACGCCGCCGGCCTGGGTGTTGGTGACGAGGGCGCGGGCGGTGCCGGGCAGGTCGATGCCGAAATGCTCGTAGAAGCGGCGGTCTTCGGTGGCGAGCGTCGCCTTGATCAGCGCGTCCGGGAAATCCGACAGCGGGATGGAATCGTTGTGCTTGATGCCGCGGCTGCCGATCTCGTTGCCGTAGCGATCAAGGAATGTCACCGCGAGTTCGGACTTCTTCAGCCAGTCGTCGTCGGCGGTCTCGCGGAAGGCGGGCAGCGCCAGCGCCAGCAGCACGACGAAGCCGCCGGCGCCCATGGTGGCGGCTTCCGACAACGGCTCGACGAAAACCCAGCGCCGCCAGCCGCCGACGTGGAAGCGGTCCATGAACATGGAGAACCGCTCCCAGATCTCGCGCGCCCAGCGTCCGGACTGGAAGATGAAATTGTCGAAGCGGGCGTCGGAATCCAGCAGGAAACGCCGCAGCTTCGGCTTCCACTGCTTCTTCTCGGGATCGGGATAGAGCTCGCGCAACACCGCCTCATGCTCGAAAAGCCGGCCACCCTCATGGCCTCGGGCGGTAGGCTTCACCTTTGGGTAACTTTTAGACCATCGTGGGGCGGCGTTCCATGCCGGATTGCCGTCAAGGTGAACGGATTCCAGGGGAAAATAGCTTGGCGCGTCTTATTTATTGCCGGGTGCGCTACATCGGCGCCTTATTCGTTTTCCTTGTGGTGTCAGGACGACCGGGGGCGGGAATCCTAGCTGCCAGGCGGAAAGGCCGAAGATTTAATGACCGAGCGAGCCCAAAACGCGGTTCTGAAGGCTGCGGCCGAGACGCCGGCCAACGATCTCCCGTTCTGGCGCCGCAAGGCCATGAAGGACATGACCCCCGCGGAGTGGGAGAGCCTGTGCGATGGCTGCGGCCGCTGCTGCCTGAACAAGCTCCAGGAGGAGGGTAGCGACCGCACCTATTACACCGACGTCGGCTGCAAGCTGCTGGACGGGCAGACCTGCCGCTGCACCGACTATGCCAATCGCGCCGCCAAGGTGAAGGACTGCGTCACGCTCAGCTCGCGCAACATCAACCGCATCTCATGGCTGCCGCCGACCTGCGGCTACAAGCTCGTGGCGGCGGGGAAGGATTTGTACTGGTGGCACCCGCTGGTGTCGGGCGATCCGGAGACGGTGCATCAGGCCGGGGTGTCGGTGCGCGGCAAGGTCGGCGCCAGCGAGGTCGATGTGGCTGACAAGGATTTGGAGGATCACATTGTGAGTTGGCCGCTGAAGTGGCCGAAGGGCGCCAAGGGCTTGGCGCCGTCCGCGAAAGAGCGGGCGAAGGACAGGTAGCCCAAAGGCGCGGCACGCGGTGCCCTGGCATGCGGGCGAGGGCGGTTGAATTTCTGAACCACTCCGTCATGGTGCGGCGGCAATGAACGACGCCACCCCACACACGCAGCAAAATTCCGCGCCGCTCGATCACGCCGCGATCCGCGCCATCATGCTCGGCATCATGCTGGCGATGTTCCTCTCGGCGTTGGAGCAGACCATCGTGGCGCCGGCGCTGGCGACCATCGGACGCACGCTCGGCGACGTCGAGAACCTGAGCTGGGTGGTGACGGCGTATCTGCTCGCCAACACCGTGGCGACGCCGTTGTTCGGCAAGCTCTCCGACATCCACGGCCGGCGGCGGATGATGTTGGTCGCCATCGTCATCTTCATCGTGGGTTCGGTCGCCTGCGCGCTTGCGCCCAACATGCCGGCGCTGATCGCCTCGCGCGCGTTGCAGGGCATCGGCGGCGGCGGCATCCTGCCGATCGCGCACACCATCATCGGCGACATGGTGACGCCGCGCGAGCGGCCGCGCTACCAGAGCTACACTTCGATCATGTTCATGGCGGCGAGCATCATCGGCCCGGTGGTCGGCGGCGTGCTGACCGACTACGTGCACTGGACCATGATCTTCTGGATCAACCTGCCGATGGGATTGCTGGCGCTGTGGATGACCGACCGCGCGCTGAAAAAGCTGCCGCGCCACGACCGGCCGCACAGGCTCGACGTGCTCGGCGCCCTGCTGATGGTGTGCGCGGCGCTGGCGCTGATGCTGGCGATGACGTGGGGCGGCACCCGTTACGGCTGGGTGTCGGCGCCGATCTTAGGCTTGCTGGCGGCGGCGGTGGTGCTGTGGCTGTTGTTTGCGTGGCGGATGGCGAGCGCGCCGGAGCCGTTCATTCCGCTCGCCGTGCTGCGCGCGCCGATCCTGGCGGCGACCACGGCGGCGGGCTTCTTCAGCGTCGGCGTCATCATCGGGCTGACAATCTTCATGCCGGTTTATTTCGAGCTTGTGCTGGGCTTCTCGCCGAGCGGCTCGGGCACCGCGCTGATCGTGTTCCTCGCCGCCGCCACGATCGGATCGTTCTTCGCCGGCCGGCTGATGATCCAGCTCACGCACTATAAGCTCGTGCCGGCGGTTGGCATGGTGCTCGGCATTATCATGCTGGCGGCCTTCGCCTGGAAGCCCGGCGGGCTGTCGCTCCTGGAGGTGTGCGGGCTTTTGACGATCGGCGGCGCGGGCCTCGGCGTGATGTATCCGGTCACCACCACCATCGTGCAGAACTCGGTCGCGCCGCATCAGCTCGGCACCGCGACCGGCGCGCTCAATTTCGCCCGCCAGCTCGGCGGCGCCATCATTGTCGCCGCTTTCGCCACCATCGTGCTGGGCGGCATCGACAGCGGCGGCCATGGGCTGACGCTCGACATGCTGCGCGGCGGCGCCAAGCTGGCCGGCGCCGATTTCGCGCTGTTGTTCCGCTGGCTGTTTGCGGCCGGCGCGGCCTTCCTCGCCGCCGGCCTCGTCGCCGTGCTGTTGATCGAGGAGCGCCCGTTGCGTGGGCCTTCTCAGGAACCGGCGTCCTGATCCGCTCATGGCTGATCCGCACTGAGCGGCGTTGAAATCCGCCCGCCGTGGCGCGATGCTGCTTTGCAGCATGACCACGCCGAATCGTTTGCATCCAAATCGTCTGAATTCCATGAATTTTTCCCGAGCGGCCGCGCGTGCGCGGGCGCGAGTCCGATTGAGCGTCCGCGGCCGACGCGGACGCATCGCCGAGCGCATCGCGCCGGCCCCGCCGCCTGCGCGCGGGCCAGTCAGCCACGCCGAGGTCAGAAAAATCTTCTTCGGCCTGATGCTGGCGGCGTTCCTCGCCGCGCTGAATCAGACCATCATCGCGACCGCGCTGCCGACCATCGGCCGCTATTTCGGCGATTTCGAAAACCTAAGCTGGATTGTCACCGCCTACCTGCTCACCTCGACCGCGGTCGCGCCGCTCTACGGCAAGCTTTCCGACATCTGGGGCCGGCGCGCGATGATCCTGGCTGCTATCGGCCTGTTCATCGCCGGCTCGGCCGTGGCGGCCGCGGCACCGGATATGACCTGGCTCATTCTCGGCCGCGGGCTGCAGGGCATCGGCGGCGGCGGCATCCTGCCGCTCTGCCAGTCGGTGATCGCCGACGTGGTGGCGCCTCGCGAGCGCGGCCGCTACCAGGCCTATATGGGGGTGGTGTGGGTCACCTCCGGCGTTTGCGGCCCGGTGTTCGGCGGCATGCTGGCCGAGCATTTCCACTGGTCGCTCATTTTCTGGGTCAACGTGCCGCTCGGGCTTGGCGCGGCGCTCCTCACCCACATCCATCTCAAGCATATTCCGCGTCACGACCGCCGTCACAAGCTCGACGTGCTCGGCGCCGGCCTGATGATGGCCTCGTGCATTCCGCTCTTGCTGGCGCTGACCTGGGGCGGCACGCGGCTGCCGTGGTTGTCGCCGCCGATCCTGATGCTGATCGGTGCGTCGTTCGTGTTGTCGCTGTTGTTCGGTTGGCGGCTGACGCGCGCCGCCGAGCCGTTTCTGCCGCTCACCGTGCTCAACAATCCGGTGATGCGGATGGGCACGGCGGCGGCATCGCTGTCGATGGGCGTGCAGATCGGGCTCACCATCGTGGTGCCGTTGTATTTCGAAGTGGCGTTTCACCTGAGCGCGACGGAATCCGGCATCGCGCTCATTCCGATCGCGCTGACCACGCCGGGCTCGCTGTTGTCCGGCCAGGCCATGATGTACTGGAAGCACTACAAACGCGCCCCGGTCATCGGCCTTGCCTGCGCGCTCGTTGCGCTGGTTTTCCTGATCTGGCGGCCCGACATGCCGCTGTCCTACGTGATCGCGCTGCTGTCGGTGGTCGGCACCGCGGTCGGTCTCGTTTATCCGGTCACCACCGTGTCGATCCAGAACGCGGTGCCGCACCACCAGGTCGGCGTCGCCATGGGCGCGCTCAACTTCTTCCGCTCGCTCGCTTCGGCTTTCATCGTGGCGGTGCTGGGGGCGATATCTGCTCGCAGGCTTGGGCGTTGCGCCGGAGCGGGGCGGGCGCGCCATCTCGGTGATCCAGACTGTCAGCGCCGCCGGCCATGACGTCGGCTTCGTGTTCCGCTGGGTGTTCCTGGCGGCGTTTGGGTTCCTGGCGCTGAGCCTGCTGTTTCTCGTCCTGATGGAAGAGCGCCCGTTGCGCGGCAGCGTCATGCCGGCCGATCCGCCCGTCGCGCCACCGCCAGCACGGTAGTTTGGCGTCATCGCCGCTTAAGCAGCCTGGACGGCCTTCGCTGGAAACTTGGCGTGGGTGATCGACACGGTCGTGCCGTCAGGGCCGGCGATCGTTTCAACCTGCGCATCGAGCTGTTGCGCCAGCGCCTTGACGATACCCGTGCCCAGCCCGGATTTTCCTGGCGCGAAGCCGCCCTCCGGCTTGCCGATCCCATTGTCGGAGATCGAAAGCTTCCAGTTCGTGCCGGCCATGTCATAGGAGACGATGATCTGGCCTTTGGTGTTATCGCCGGGGAAGGCGTGCTTCAGCGCATTCATGACGAGCTCGGTCACGATCAAGCCAAGGCTCTCGGCCTGACGTGACGTCGCGCTGCCGCCTTCGCCAACCATTTTCAGCGAGATCGGCCGGGTGTCACCGATCATCGAGGCCGCAAGGCTGTCGCACAACTGGGACAGATAAGGCGCCTACTTCGATGGCGCCGAGCGCCGCCGATGCATGCAGCTGTTTCTGCACGGCCGCAATCGACAACACGCGCTTGTGGGTGTCTTCCAGATGAAAACGCGTCTCGTCCGACTGCACCGCGCGTGCCTTCATCAGAATGATGCTGGCGATGATCTGCAGGCTGTTGGCAATCCGATGCTGCAGCTCCTCGAGCAAGGTGTCTTTCTGCCGCAACAGCTCGTCTTTTTCGCGCTCCAGGGTGCGACGCGCGGTGACATCCTCCATGCCAAGTAGAATCGTCGTGTTGGCGCCGCCCTCGTAGAACACCTGACGGGCGTTTAACCACATCGTGCGGGATCCGAGCCCGGGAAACTCATGCTCGACCTCATAGCCCTCCATCACGCCCTTCTCGGGTATGATTTTTTCCAGCAGGACGCGAAGCTTTGGAATGTCCCATTGTCCATCGCCCAGCGTGTAGAGAAGCCGGCCTTTGGTGTCCTCGGGACTGACCTTGAATGCCGAATAGAAGGAGCGGCTCGCGGCGATCACCCGCAAGTCCTTGTCGAGGACAAGAACCGGCTCGCGGACCGTATCGACAATGCCCTGCGCGAGCGCCCACGCATCGGCGATGGCGGTGAATTGATCCCTGAAGCCGCCTGCTTGCATCAAGCCCCGATGCGGTGCTTCCGCGTTATGAATAAGGATTTCGGTCGAGTGCCAATGGAGGCAATGCGGAGATCGACCAGCCTAGATGATTACGACTTATATCGAGGACGAGTCTGTATAAAACAGACCACTATTTGGTTGCGAGGGCGTTCTCCACCGCGGGGCGCTATCCGGCAGGATGGGAACGTGCTTTACGATGTTTTCAACGATTGCATTTATATGGAACGATTGTGAGCGGAGGTCGTTAGCGCCGGTGACCGAATTCCCCCCCAACGCCCTCATTGTGGTCGTCGACGACGATGTATTCGAGCGAATGGGCGCATCCGACATGTTCGCGGATGCAGGCTACCGGGTGCTCGAAGCCCGCGATGCCGATGAGGCGCTGCGCTTCTTCGAAGCCAACGCCGACGTCAGGCTGCTTTTCACCGACGTCAGCATGCCCGGCTCGATGAGCGGGTCAGATTTGGCCTGTGAGGTCGCCGAGCGATGGCCCAAGGTCGGTATCATCGTGACGTCGGGTCGGCCGCGACCTCTCCAGCTCCTTGTGAGCATGCTGTTTCATGACAAGCCCTATGAGCCGGCGGCCGTGCTTCGGCATGCCCGGGAAATGACGACACTCGGATAAGCCATTGCGCCGGCTTAACAATGAAGCGGCGTACGATGGGTCTCGACCGCGAGCAATCGGCCCTTATGCTCGTATTGATCCTGGGCTTGCTTGTTGGCGCGTACTTCGTACATATCAGGGGTCGTCGGCGGTTGTCGACGCGACCGAACAGTCCCAAAAATCGTAAGCCGTAACCCCAGGGGGCTTGTTCCGCTGCAAATACAGTACGTTGCCGCCGGGCAGGCTGCTCCCCGCGGCTTAAAATATTCACATGTCCGACCCAGGAGCGAGCCATCCAAGATGGCTTGAAGATCAACATGAACTCGCGCCAACCCCGATCGTCCGGCTCGTTCAACGCCCGCCCCAAGCGGTGGGACTCGAATGGCTCGCGCGACCGGCCCAGGGGCTCTCAAAATGCGCAAAGAAGCTATGAGCGCTATATGACCCTGGCTCAGGCTGAAGTACTGGGCGGTGATATTGTTGCAGCGGAGAACTATTTTCAGCACGCCGAGCATTATTTGAGGTCGATGTCTCCGGACGCCGAAACGGCGTAGAATATTTCGTTGCGAGTCCCGGCTTGCCGGTGCGCCGCAAGGTGGGGAAGATTGCCGGTTGCGTGTGCCAATTCGCTCAGAGTGAGCAATCCGATACAGATTTCAATTGGGGAAATGTTCCAATGCCGGGTGGCAAGGAAGCCCAGATGACCAAGCGGACTGTTGCCCTCAAAAAAAAGAAGGGCAATCGGCGGTTTGATCCTGCGGTGTTTCTCGAGACGGCGGCCAAGGGCCGCGTCATCTCCACGCACCCCAAGAAGAACATCATCTTCGCCCAGGGCGATGCCGCGGACGCGGTTTTCTATATCAAGAAGGGCAAGGTCAAAGTCACTGTTGTGTCCACGCAGGGCAAGGAAGCCGTGGTGGCGATCCTGGGATCCGACGAATTCGTCGGTGAGGGATGCCTGATCGGACAGCCCAAGCGTTTGGCGACAGCCAGTACGATGACCGAATGCGTGATCATGCGCGTGGACAAGGCTGAAATCCGCCGCGTCCTGTTGGACGAGCCCGCGTTTTCTCAGATGTTTGTTGCGCATATCCTGGCAAGGACCGCTCGGGTGGAAGAAGACCTGGTCGACCAGCTCTTCAACTCGACCGAGAAGCGCCTTGCCCGCGTGCTGCTGCTGCTGGCCAATTTCGGCAAGGAAGGCCGGCCCGAGCCGATCAACGCCAAGATCAGCCAGGAGACGCTCGCCGAGATGATCGGCACGACGCGGTCACGCGTCAGCCATTTCATGAATAAGTTTCGTCAGCTGGGTTTCATCGACTACAACGGCCATCTCGAAGTCCACAGTTCGCTGTTGAGCGTATTTTTGAATGACCCGTCCAATACCGTTGACGCCGCGGGCGTAAACTCTCGGTGAGCACGAGCGCGCGGTTTAAGCGAATGGACCGCCCAATGGGGCGGCCCTTTTTGCAGCGTGATTGTCACCTCGACCGTTCGATGGAACTAGGCCGCCGCGTGCGTCAAAAGTCACAGCAAAGGTCGCTCGCTATTGGCCGTTTAAGCGCCTATACCAGCGAAATCACTGGCAACGGACCCATGGCTCCAGGCGCTGGTGGCTGAGAGCAGCTTGCGCTCCCGCCTGTTACAGCGGGAGAGCAAGGTGGGTGCCCAGCATCCCAACAACTTTTTGGCGTCGCTGCCCGCGAAAGACTTTGAGTTGCTTCGGCCGCATCTCAAGCCGTTCGACATGGTGCATGAAGACCTGCTGTTCGACGCCGGCGACATCATCCATTGGGTCTATCTGCCGCATAGCGGCGTCATCTCGCTGGTGGTCGGCCTCGCGGACGGTCAGTTGATCGAGGCCGCAATGGTCGGCCGCGACAGCCTCGTCGGCGGCTCGGCCGCACTGGACGGCGGCGTCGCGTTGAATCGGGGCATCGTGCAGGTCGAAGGGACCGCATCGATCCTCGACGTCAAAATGTTGCTTGAGGTCGCCGACCAGAGCGTCGTCTTTCGCACCACGCTGATCCGGCACGAGCAAGCGCTGTTCGCACAGGCCCAGCAGTCCGCCGCGTGCAACGCGTCGCACTCTGTCGAGGCCAGATTGTCGCGCTGGCTGTTGCGGACGCGCGAGCTGGCCGGGAGCGACATGTTGGGGCTGACCCAGGAATTCCTGGCGCAGATGCTAGGCGTACGGCGGACCAGCGTCTCGCTGGTCGCCAATACGCTGCAGAACGCGGGCCTGATTCACTACAGCCGGGGCCGGATCGAGATCACCAATCTGGAAGGCCTGCGCGCAACGTCTGCGAGTGCTACGCGACGGTCAAATCGCACAGCGACCGGCTGTTGGGCAACGGGTCGCTGGCAGGGCCGTGATCGACACGACGCTTCCTTGTTTTTCCGAACGTTGATTTTCTGCAAATTGTCGGTGCGGTAGCGAACATATCCTACATAAAGTTTTTGAACCAATGGCGTCGCTGTGTGTCGAACGACACTCGTTCTGCGCAACGCCAATCCGTATAACGCGACAATGACCGGCCGCAGCCCCGAGAGGCTCCGAAGCGTCGGGGGCGGAGAGCCGATCGCGTTCCCGCCCGTTGCATACGGAAGGTGCGATGGCTGCGGTTCAGCATCTCAATCGTTTGTTGGCGTCGCTGCCGGCAGCAGATTTCGAGTGGCTGCGTCCGCACCTGAAGCCATTCGAGATGGTGCAGGGCGACCTGCTCTTCGATGCCGGCGATTCCGTCAACTGGGTGTATTTCCCTCATGGCGGGGTGGTCTCGCTGGTCGTCGGGTTGGGTGACGGGCAGATGATCGAGGCTGCCATGGTCGGCCGCGACGGCGTCGTGGGCGGCTCTGCCGCGCTCGATGGCAAGGTGGCGTTGAACCGGGGTATCGTGCAGATCGAAGGAGCCGCCTCGATCCTCGACGTTGCGATCCTGCGCAAGGCCGCCGAGCAGAGCCTCAACTTCCGCACCGCGCTGATCCGGCACGAGCAGGCCTTGTTCGCGCAAGCCCAGCAGTCCGCCGCCTGCAACGCGTCGCACACAGTCGAGGCCCGCCTGTCGCGCTGGTTGCTTCGTTCAAGGGAGTTGGCCGGCAGCAACGCATTGGGCCTGACGCAGGAATTCGTGGCACAGATGCTCGGTGTGCGGCGGACCAGCGTGTCGCTGGTCGCCAACACACTGCAGAATGCAGGCCTTAATTCGCTACAGCCGCGGGCGTATTCAGATTACCGATCTGGACGGCCTGCGGGCCGCCTCCTGCGAGTGCTATGGCCGGGTCAAGGCGCAGTACGACCGGCTGCTCGACAGCAGGACGAAATAAATCATTCGCCGAGAGCAGACGGGCTGACTTTCCAAGCCTTCAGGGCATGGCGCGCCTCGGGCTGCTCGCATAGCATCCCCGCGGGGCGGCAAAAACAGGTCCGCAAAGGACCACTCGGGGGGAGAATCAACATGGCTGGTGCTGTGAATGCCGGGGCGCGGCTTGATCGCCTGCCGGTGTCGTCTTTTCATTATCGGATTTTCTGGCTGGTCGGCGCCGGAATGTTCTTCGACGGCTACGACCTTTACGTCGCCGGCGGCGTGCTGGCTGCCACCGTGCAGACCAAGTTCTCGACCGTCCCGCAGAACCTGCAATTCCTTTCGCTGACATTCGTCGGCATGACCATCGGCTCGCTGATCACCGGATTTCTCGGCGACAAGTTCGGCCGCCGCTTCACGTATCAGGTGAACCTTCTCATTTTCGGGCTTGCTTCGTTCGCCGCGGCGTTTGCGCAGGACATGAACCAGCTCATCGTCTGTCGCTTCGTGCAGGGACTCGGACTTGGCGCCGAAATCGTGGTCGGCTATTCGACCCTGACGGAGTTCGTGCCGCCGCGCACGCGCGGCCGCTGGCTCGCCTTCATGGCGTTTCTCACCGTCTGCGGATTTCCGGTGACGTCGATCCTGTCCTATCTCATCATTCCGACCTGGGGCTGGCGGCCGATGTTCATCATCGCCGGTGTGGGCTCGCTGATCGTGTGGTACCTGCGCAAGAACCTGCCGGAATCGCCGCGTTGGCTCGAAGCGCAAGGCCGCGACGCCGAGGCCGAGGCGCTGATGACAGACGATCGAGCAGGAGGTGGCGGCGAAGGCGGGCCCGCTGCCGCCGGTGGTGGTGCCGGTGTCCGTGCCGCAAGTGGCGTTGGGGGCGCTGGTGCAGCGGCCGCTGCTGGAGCGCATGGTGGTCGGCTGCTGGGTGCTGATCACCATCAACACGCTGATTTTCGGCTTCGTGATTTTCCTGCCGCAGTTCTTCCTCCGCCAGGGGCTGACCATCGCCAATTCGCTCGGCTACACCGTGGTGCTGGCCGGCGGCTCGCTGGTCGGTTGTGCGCTTGGCGCTTATCTGGCCGACTTCGTAGGGCGGCGCTGGAGCATCATCGGCGCCTCGATCGCAACCATCGTGCTCGGCTGGATCTACGCGGGCTTCAACGCGTCGGCCGATGTGACCTTGGTGCTGAGCGTCGGCTTTCTGCTGATCATCGCGATCTATGTGCAGACCGCGATCCTGTTCGGGGTCTATACACCCGAGCTGTTCCCGACCGAGATCAGATTGCGCGCCAACGGCATCTGCAACACCTTCGGCCGGGCGGCGACGGTGGTGTCGCCGTTCATCGTCGGCGCGCTGATGACGAACTACAAACTGCCCGGCGTGATCTGGCTGATGATCGGGCTTCTGCTCGTGCAGATCGTCGTGGTCTGGGCCTGGGGTGTCGAGCCGCGCAACCGCACGCTGGAGAATGTCGCGACCGCTGCTTGATCGACGTCGGAGAACATCGGCCGTCCGGGGTGCCGGATGGCCGATTTGTTTGCGCCGCGCCTAGCCGGCGGCCTTGATCGCTTGGAGATGCTCGTCGAGCACCACCGGCATCTCGGCCGGCGGGATGCGGCCGAAGCCGCAATAGGCGGCAAGCCCGAACTCCGGCAGGAATTTCCGCGCCAGCGCGATGCGATCCTTGAAGCCACCCATGTGATGGATGACGCCGAGATAGACCCGCGCGCCGCGAGGCTTAAGGTTTTTCAGCGGCGCGAAGAACGGTTCCTTCACGTCCGGCAGCACCGGAATGTGAACCCAGTCGACGCGGCGGCCGGATGCCTCGATGGTGGCGTTGGCGAGATCGACGGTCGCCGACAGGTCGGCGGGCGCAAAGCGCGGCCAGCCGCCGAGCGTGCCGAAGCAGAAGTGATAGCCGAGCTCGACGCTTTCCGGAATGCGCGGCGACAGCGTACGGAATTGCGCGACGTTGCGTTCGATGGCGCCGTCCGCGGAATAGCCGGGCACGGCGCCGTAAACGTCTTGCACCTCGGTGGAGCAATCCCACTGGATGGCGAGATCGTTGTTGGGAATGTGCTTGATGATGGTGTCGACCTCGGCGGCGACGGCGTCGGTGAAGCCCGGGCGGATTTTTGCGACGTCAGCCTTGTTCGGAAAGATGCGCGGCGGCAGCGCGCTATTGACCGAGGCCAGCGACACCTGGAAGCGCAGATGCTTGGGCAGCGTGCCTTGCTCGCGCATCGTCTTGAACACGAAATAGGAGTTGATGGCGTCGCGTGCGTAGCCGACGCGCCAGCCGACGTCGCCGAAACGGACGCGCTCGACGCCGTCCTTGACCTTGAACCACCACGCATCCGCGGCATTGCGTGGATTGAGCCGCTCGACACCGTTCTCCGGCGCCGGCCGCTGCACCGTTTCAAGCTCCGGATGTCCTGACAGGACCTGGTAGTGGATGCGGCTGATCCAATGCTTGCGTGGGCCGACCTCGCCATCGGGCATGGTCTTGAGCGCCGCGCCGAGCGGCTTGCCGAATTCGCGGAACACCTGTTCCGGGGTGTCGAGGGGAATGCTGCCGACCAGAAGGATGTCTTGTTTCATACGGGTGCTCCTCGAGCATGATCCCGAAAAGTGGAAACCGGTTTCGGATAAGATCATGCTCAACAGGATGCGACCGTAGCAGGGAGTTCAGCGTGCATTCCAGCGCGGCAAAGTAATCGCGGAACTAATCCTTGCGTAGCCCCCGCGTGATCAACCGGGCGAGGCGGTCGGAGAAGCTCTTGGCGTCGCTCGGCCGTTCGCCGTCGAGCACGCGCGCCTCGTCGTACAGAAGATGCGCGGCGTCCTCCTTGAAGGATTTGTCGTCATCGCCCAACTGCGCGAGCGCGGTGACGAGGCTGTGGTGCGGATTGATCTCAAGGATCGGTTTGGCCGCCGACACCACGCGGCCCGAGCCTTGCAGCAGCTTTTCCAGCGAGCGGTCGGGTCCGTGTTCCGATGCGACCAGGCAGACCGCGCTGTCGGTGAGGCGGTCGGACGCGCGCACGTCGGACACCGCGTCGCCGAGCGTGGTCTTCACGAAGGCGATGAACTCCGTGACGGTTTCATTCGTCTCGGGCTTGGTCTCGTCCTTGGCGTCGAGCAGCGGAATCGAGCGCCAGGTCGGCCGCGCCCTGGGTCACCGACTTGAACTTCTTGCCGTCGAATGACGGCATGCTGGTAACCCACATGCTGTCGACCATGTCGGCGAGCAACAGGATTTCGATGCCGCGGGCGCGGAAGCCTTCGAGGTGAGGGGAGGATTCGAGCTGCGCCTGGTCTTCACCAGCGATGTAATAGATCGCGGTCTGGTTGGGTTTGAGCGCGGCGACGTAATCCTTCAGGCTCCGCCGCGTTTCGGCCGACGCCGTGGAACGGAACCGCGCAAGCTTCAATAGCGTGTCGCGACGCTCGTAGTCCTCGTAGATGCCTTCCTTGAGCACCGCGCCGAACACGTCCCAGATCTTGCCGTAGGCTTCGGCGTCGCTGTCGGCGAGCTTCTCCAGGTCGCCCAGCACGCGGCTGGTGACGCTTTTCTTGATCGCGGCCAGGATCGGGCTTTGCTGGATCATCTCGCGCGACAGGCTGAGCGGCAGATCGGCGGAATCCACGAGCCCGCGCACGAAGCGCAGATAGTGCGGCAGGATTTCCGCGTCGTCGGTGATGAAGACGCGCTTGACGTAGAGCTTCATCCGGCTCTTCCGCTCGGCATTGTAGAGATCGAACGGCCGCGCGCTCGGCACGAAGGCAAGCGCGGTGAATTCGTGGCGGCCCTCGGCGCGGAAATGAACCGTCAGCGCCGGCTCGTCATATGCCCCGGCGACGCTGCGATAGAAGTCGGTGTAGTCCTCGGGCTTGATCTCCGAGCGCGGTTTGGTCCAGAGCGCGGCGCCGTCGGCGAACTCGGTGGCTTCCGCGCCGGGCTTGTCGACGATCGAGATCGGCACCGGCACGTGGCCGGAGTTTGCCTTGACGATACGCTCGACCTTGAAGCGCTCGGTGTAGTCCTTGGCGTCCTCCATCAGGTGGAGCACGACGCGGGTGCCGCGCACCGGCGCGTCCTCGAGGGCGGCCGGCTCGACCATATAGGTGCCCTTGCCGTCGGACGACCAGCGCCAAGCCTCGCCGCTGCCGGCGCGGCGGGAGATTACGTCGACCTTGTCGGCGACCATGAAGGCCGAATAGAAGCCGACGCCGAACTGCCCGATCAGGGTGGCGCTTTCGCCGGCCTTGTTGGCTTCGATCCGCTCCATGAACGCCTTGGTGCCCGAGCGCGCGATGGTGCCGAGCGCCTCGACCATCTCGTCGCGGCTCATGCCGATGCCGTTGTCTTCGACGGTGAGCGTCTTGGCGTCGGGATCGAGCTTGATGGTGATGCGTGCCTTGGCGTCCTCGCCCAGCAGCGCGGGCGTGGCGATGGCCTCGTAGCGCAGGCGCTCGGAGGCGTCGGCTGCGTTGGAGATCAGTTCGCGCAGGAAGACGTCCTTGTCGGAATAGACCGAGTGCACCATCAGGTGCAGCAGGCGGGCAACGTCGGCCTCGAAGGGCCGGCTTTCGGGCTTGGTGTCGGTCGCGGTGGTCATGGCAGGCAATGGTCCCCGGCGGTTTCAAACGTTTCCCAGATGGCGAGAAAGCCGAACGAGTTCAAGATCATCAGCGTGGCGGCCATCGCCCGGTGGAGTTATGAACCGAACGGTGTCCGCAAGCCATTGGCTTTTCATCGTATTTTTCAAGCTGTGACGTTTCGCACTTCAATATTTGACGCGGGAGGCCAATTTCGAAACAACAAGGGAGGTCGTCATGACCCGGCAATTTCATCAGGACGCCACCGAGTTTTTCTCGGTCGTCGGCGCGCCCTATCCGTGCGAACATCATGGCCGTGAATATTACGTCCATGACGCCGCACCGATGATCAGCGTCCGCGAACACTCGAAATCGGCGTCGCTACCATTTTCGCGGGCTTCTGCGCGGTGGCGCTCGGAGTTTCGCTGTTTGCAAGCAGCGGCGCGGCCAAGCTTGTCGAAGTCGCCTATTACGCGGTGAGGTAGCGTTCTCAGCGGCATCCCGCTTGAGCTTCCGCCGCATCAGTCCTTCTGAAGCATGTTCATGAGCTCGGGGACGTTGTTGAGCACGAAGGCCCCCCGGCGCTTGGTCATCAATCCCGCGCGCTCGAGCGCTTTCAGCTCGCGCGCCACCATCTCCCGCCGCGTGCTGACCCGTGCCGCGATGTCGGAATGCACCGGCGGCGGCGAAACGATGGCGCGCCGCTGATCGGTCGGATCGGGCCGCGAGCGCCGCAGCAGCTCGGCGTAAATCCTGTTCTTGACGTGCATGGAGCTGAATTCGTTGACCCGCTGATCGAGCGTGCGGATGCGGGAGACGAGCTGCAGCAGCAGTTGCTCGGCGACGTCGGGATATTTGTGGATGATCTCGCGGAATACCACGGCCGGCATGCGGGCAATGGTGGCGTCGGTGATGGCGAGGATGCCGGCCGACCGAGGTTGGCCATCGATCGCGGCCATTTCGCCGAAATAGCCGCCGGCTTCGATGTCGCCCAGGATGACCTCGCGGTCCGGCGACGGCGTGATCAGCACGCGCACAACGCCACTGGTCAGGAAATAGATATCGGTGCCGATGTCGTTCTGCTCCAGCAGCCATTCCTTGGGGTGGGCGTGACGCCACTGGCAGCGGTGCTCGAAGATCTCGCGGTCCTTGCGCTCGAGCGAGCGCAACAACCCGACCTTCTCCAGTGTCTCGTGCGGCTTCGCCATGGTGCGGCCCCTGTGGCACCTTACACCGAACATGTGCTTTCCGATATCGCGGCGCCGGTCCCGTTTGGGGAGATTGGTGGCCGGGCTCCGGCCGGTGCGCCAGGCGCCGGATCCGTTCATTTTCCGTTCAGTCGCCATGCGCTTTGTGAGGGCGGGGAAGCATTGAACCTACCGAAACGAGGAGATATTCATGAAGAATTTGACATTGATTTTGAGCGCGGCGGCGATCTGCGTGGTGGCGTCGAACCAGGCGCAAGCGAGTTGGTCGGTCGTCCGCTGGAACAGCGGCTTCTGCCAGCCGTGGGACAGCGCGGTGCCGTTCAAGCCGCCGGCGGGCCAGTACAAGGTGGTGTCGCGCTCATACAAGACCTTCGACAAGGCCATGGCCAAGCGCGCCAAGCTGGTCGCCAAGAAGGCCTGCATGTAGGCGCGTCGGCCGCGTCAAAACGGCATCCGCACAAGGCATTCGTTCAAACCGGCCCGGACATTGTCCGGGCCGGTGGCTTTTGTGCGCGGCGCGGCATGCTAACAATATCCGATGGATGCGATCATCATCGGCGGCGGGATCGGCGGATCGGCGCTGGCATTGGCGCTGCACGCATCGGGGGCGGCGCGCCGCATTCGCGTGTTCGAGGCCGCCGCCGAAATGCGGGCGCTCGGCATCGGCATTCACATCGGCGCCCATGCGATGAAGGAGTTGAGCGCGCTCGGGCTCGAGGACGCGCTGGTCGCGACCTCCTGCCAGCCGCTGGACTACGCCTTCTTTACCCGCAACGGCCAGCTCGTCTATCGCGAGCCGTTCGGCAAGGCGGCCGGCCACCAGTGGCCGCATATCTGTCTGGCGCGCCCCGACCTGCAGCGCGTGCTGCTCGGCGCGGTGCGCGAACGGATCGGTCCGGAAAATTTCATCACCGGCCATCGCTGCACCGGCGTGGAGCAGAGCGGCGGACGCGTCACCGCCCGTTTCGTCGATCCCAAGGGCGCGGCACTGCCGGAGGTGACAGGCGACGTGCTTGATCGCCTGCGACGGCATTCATTCCGCCGTGCGGGCGCAGCTTTATCCGGACGAGGGGGCCGTTCTGCTTTCGCGGCTACAATCTGTGGCGCGGCACGACGCGGCGGAAGCCGTTTCTCACCGGCGCCAGCATCGCGCGGATCGGCGCGCGGCATTCGACGATGATCATCTATCCGCTCCGCAACGACACCGATGCGGACGGCAACCAGCTCGTCAACTGGGTGTGCGAGATCGAGCGCGACGTTGCGGTGCCGGTCGACTGGAACAAGCCCGGGCGTCTGGAAGATTTCTTTCCGACCTATCAGGATTGGGTATTCGACTGGATGGACGTGCCGGCGCTGATCCGCGGCGCCGACCAGGTACTGTCCTATCCGATGGTCGACCGCGATCCGCTGCCGCGCTGGAGTTTCGAGCGGGTGACGCTGCTCGGCGACGCTGCCCACCCGATGTATCCGCAGGGCGGCAACGGCGGCGCCCAGGCGATCCTCGATGCCGCGGCCTTGGTGCGGCTGCTCAAGAGCGAGCCCGATCCGGTCGCGGCGTTCAAAGCCTATGAGGACGCCCGGCTGCCGGCGACCAGCAAGATCGTGGTGCAGAACCGCACCGCGCCGCCGAACGTGATCGTCGACACCGTCGAGCAGCGCACCGGCGGCAAACGGTTCGACCGGCTGGACGACATCATCAGCCAGGACGAGTTGAAAACGATCTTCGAACGCTATCAGAAGGTCGTGGGTTCTCACGTGCAACAGGTTTCGAAACCACAGAGGTAAAGCATGGCCGACACGGCACCATCCGCGAAGCTCACGTTTGAAGGCGCGCAGAAGCTTCTCGCCGCCGCGATTGCGAAGGCGAAGGAGATCAATCAGCCGCAGTGCATCTGCATCGTCGATTCCGGCGGGCATTTGCTGACGATGGCGCGGATGGACGGCGCCTTCGCGCTGTCGGTCGAAACGGCGCTGCGCAAGGCGCAGACGGCGGCCGCCTATGGCAAGCCGACCGGCGATATCGCGGCGGGGCTCGACATCAAGCTCGCGATCGCGACCGAGGGAAAGCGCGTCAATCTTTTGGGCGGCCTGCCGGTGATCGTCGACGGGCACGTTGCCGGCGCGATCGGCGTCGGCTCCGGCACCGGCGAGCAGGACCGCGAGGTGGCGGCGGCCGCGCTCGGCGCGATCGCGGGAGCGAAGCGGTTTGCGTTCTAGCCGGTCGCCAGCGCGCGCTTCACCATCGCGAGGAGGTGGGCGGAGCCGGCTTCGCGATAATACGACGGCGCTGACCCGCACCGGGTCGCCGGCGTAATAGCGCTCGTAATGCAGCATGCGCTGGCCGAACTGGGTGCCGGTGGCGTCCCAGGCCAGCTTGAACAGATGGATCCGCTCCTCGGCCTCGACGCCGGCGCCCTTGTAATAGCGCGCGATGTCGGGGCCGACCGCGGAGCGCAGGTCGGCCTCGGTCGGGCTGATGAGAAGGCCGCCGGCCGCGAGTGTCTGCGTCACCTGCACGATGCGCTCATAGAATTTCGGTAAGTGCAGCCGCAGCGCCTGCAACGGTGCATAGGCGGGACGGATGGCGCCGCGGCCGGTCGGCTCGGCGTTTTGCTCCGCCAGCAGGATTGCGCCCTCGATCAGCGGCAGATAGCCCAGCAACTCGCCGAGCTGCTGCTGCACATGCAAATGCACGTCCGACTTCACGGCTTGGGTGAGCGCAATGACGATGCCGACCAGGAGCTGGCACTTGGCAAGACCCCGCACGGCGGTCTGGTGGCCGGTGTTGTTGCGGATGCTGGCCTGGCCGAACATCGCGTTGCCCATCTTCACGTCGCCGTAGAGGAAGACGCGATCCCACGGGATCAGCACGTCGTCGAACACGCAGACGGCGTCGGGCTCCTCGAAGCGCGAGCCGAGCGGATGATCCCAGGCGTTCTGGGTGCCGTCGTCGAACGGCTCGCGGCAGATGAATTTCAAGCCCTTGGTGGCGCAGGGAATGCCGAAAGCGAGAACGTAGCGTTCCGCTCCCTCACGGATGCCGGGCTCCGGATAGACCAGGAGTTCGTCGGCGGTCGGACCGTGGGTGGCGAGCATCTTGGCGCCGCGCACGATCAAGCCGTCTTTGGTTTCCTCGACCACGCCGAGATGGGCGAACTGGTCGGCCTGCTCATGCGATCCCTTGGATCGGTCGGTCTGCGGATTGACGATGGCGTGGGTGGCGAACAGGTCGCGCTCGCGGCAGTGCTTGTAGTAGTTGCGGACGTTGTCGGCAAACTGCGGGCCGCGCTGGCCGAAGAAGTCGGCGTTCTCGGCCCAGGCCATCAGCACGGTGTTGAGGAAATCCGGCGAGCGGCCGAGCAGGCCGAAGCTCGCTTCGGCCCAGACCTTCATCGACAGCCGGCGTTTGACGAGATCGGCCTGGCTGCGCGGGATCAGGAACGAAGCGCCGTAGGGCTCGCCGCCGTCGTTGTCGCGATGGCGTCATGGCGTCGCGATGCTCGGGCGACACCTGAAGGTCGTAGAGCGATGGCGATTGATTGCACCGGCCGCGCGAACACCGGATCGGCGGTGACGTCATCGACCCGGCGGCCGGCGATCCAGACTTCGCGCGGCGTGCGGCGCAGGCCTTCGATGAATTCGCGTCCGCTCCGCATCGCCATTCCCGCACTCCCCAAGGCACGACCTTTGCTTATAGTCTAGCATGTGCGCGAGCGCGGAGCAATGGGCCGCGAGCGCCGAGGGGACGTGACATGAGGACATGGCTGTCGATGCGACGCCGCGATGTTTGCCGCGGGCGTCGCCCATGCCGCTGCGCAGTCCTATCCGTCGCGTCCGATCACCGATGATCGCGCCGTTTCCGGCGGGCGGGCCGGCTCGACAGCATCGCCCGCATCATCGCCGAGCCGATGCGCGAGGCGCTCGGCCAGCCGGTGGTGATCGAGAATGTGCCCGGCGCCGGCGGCAATCTCGGCGTCGGCCGCGTCGCCCGCGCGGAGCCCGACGGCTACACCATCGGCATCGGGCAGTGGAGCACGCATGTGGTCAACCCGGTGACCTATGCGCTGCCCTACAACGTGCAGACCGATTTCGAGCCGATCGCGCTGCTCACCACCACGCCGCAGCTCATCATCGCGCGCAAGGATTTTCCGGCGAAGGACCTCAAGGAGATGATCGCCTGGCTCAAGGCCAACCCCGACCGGGCGACTTCCGGCGACGGTCGGCGCGGCCGGCGGCGCGCAGGTCTCGGCGATCTATTTCCAGAAGGAGACCGGCACCACCTTCCGCTTCGTACCTTATCGCGGCGGCGGGCCGGCGGTGCAGGACCTGGCGGCAGGGCAGCTCGATCTGATGTTCGACCAGGCCGCGAACGCGCTCGCCCCGGTGCGAGCCGGATCGGTCAAGGCCTATGCGGTGATGTCGAAGACGCGCTGGTCGGCGCTGCCCGACGTGCCGTCGATCGACGAGGTCGGGCGCGCCGGGACTCTACGTCGCCTACTGGCACGGGATGTGGGCGCCGAAGGGCACGCCGAAGGAGATCATCGCCAAGCTCAACGCCGCGGTGGTGCGTGCGCTCGCGGACCCGGGCGTCGAGCAAGCGGCTGTCGGACGTCGGTCACGATGTGCTGCCGGCCGATCAGCGGACGCCCGAGGCGCTCGCCGCCTATCACCAGGCCGAGATCGACAAGTGGTGGCCGATCATCCGCGCCTCCGGGCTCAAGGCGCAGTAACGGCGATTGGCATCAGGCAACAGGGAGGCAGCACCATGGCGAAGATCACGCGGACCAATCCGAAAACCATATCCAAGCCGTTCTCGAACTATGCCCACGTGGTGACGGTCGAGGGCGCGAAAAAGCTGGTGTTCTGCGCGGGCCAGGTCGCCGCCGATGTGGACGGCAAGGTGCTGCCGCCGGACGATTTCTACGCGCAAGCCAAGCTGGTGATGAAGAACCTCAAGAACGCGCTGGCCGCTGGCGGTGCCAAACTCTCCGACGTCACCAAAGTGACGATCTACATCTGCAATCCGCATGACGTGCCGAAGGCGCGCGGCATCCTGTTCGATTATTTCGGCGAGACCCCGCCCGCCAGCACGCTGTGCATTCTGCGTGGGCTTGCCGAATCCAAACTTTCTTCTCGAGATCGAGGCGATCTGCCGCGGTCTAGGCAACGGTCAATTGCCGGTCGCGTAGGCGGCGCGGACCTTTTCCAGAATGTCGGGCTTGATTGCGGCGACGTCGGCGACGAGCTTTTGCAGCTCTTCGCCGGGGAGGGGGCCGACGCTGAGCTGGGTTTTCTGCGCCTCGGCGAGGAATTCCGGGTCCTTCATGGTGGCATCGAAGGCGCGCCGCAGCGCGTCCACGCGGTCCTTGGGACATTCGGCGAGGTGAAGAACGATGTCCCGATCTCGGCGGCGTTGACCACGGCGCTGAGCACCTGGCGGTCCTGGTCGTTGCGCGCGAGCTCGACGACGGTCGGAACGTCCTGCAATTCGGGATGCTTCTTGATCGAGAACTGCACGAGGATGTTGATCTTTTTGTCCGGCCGCCAGTCCTGATGCGCGACCTTCACGGCGGTCCACGAGGTCGAATGGCCTTCGACCTCGCCGCGCTCGACCGCGAGCTGGGCGTCGTTCGAGCCCTTGTAGCCCATGATCAGCTTGAACTTCGTGCCAAGCACCCGGTTCATCACGGTCGGATAGATCGACACCGTGGAGCCGACGCCGGTGCCGGACAGCTTGGCCTCCGTCTTGAAGGCGTCGTCCACGGTCTTCACCGGCGAGGTGTGCCAGGTGAACACGATGTTGATCAGCGAGTCGATGCGGCCGATCCAATTGAGCTCGGCGGTCTTGAAGCGCACGCCCTGGGTGCCGAGCTTCTCGTCGAGCGGCGCGGTCGGGGCGCCGATGCCGATCACCGTGCCGTCCTTCGGCGCCACGCCGTAGACGTAGGCGAGCGTCAGAAACGAGCCGGCGCCGGGCCGGTTCTGCGGCACGATGTTGGGATTGCCGGGGATGTGCTTGCCAAGATGGCGCGCCAGCAGCCGCGCGTAGAAGTCGTTGCTGCCGGCCGGCGGGTAGCCGATGGCAAGCTCGATCGACTTGCCCTTGTAGAACTGCTCCGGCGTCTGCGCGAAGGCTTGCGAGCCCGCAACCGCGACGGCTGCGGCGATCGCAGCCAACCGGGCCGCGTTGCGAATGGTGGTCATGGCGTTTCCCCGGATGGCGACCTTTGCCGCGAGCTTAGCCCGTGTGCGGACGGATCGCCATTCAGGTGCGCGCTTTTGTCTTGGCCTCTCCGGCCAGCGTTGCCGAATCCAGCAGCGCGCGATCAATTCGGATGATCAGCGGGACCATTCACGATGGTCGACTTCCTCTGGCGCAATTGACGGACTTTCCGCCTCGTGTCGCGCCTCGGCTTGCTGAGCCAACCGCAGCCAGGCCAGCGCAACATTGAGCATGATGGTTTTGTCTTCGGCCGCCTCCTCGCCTTGAGCCTGACGAACGCAATCCGCGGCGTACTGACGATACCTTGTTACGCTGACCATCACCGTCCCCATCACACTTGTACACGCCCCAAGCCCGTGCCTATCGAGGCAGGAAATTGTGACCAGTTGCAGACAAAAATGCGGCGGCAGCCAAAGCTGCCGCCGCAACATTGCGTAATTGTTGGTGAACTCGCAGATTCAATCCGCGAGGGTCAACTCGCTTGGCGCACCAGCGGCTTCTGTCGCCGTTCGCGCTCGCGATCGTCAAGCCGAGCCTCGGTCGAACTCCACACATGTTCGGCGACGCAGTACGGGCAGAAGATGCGGCCGCCGGTGACCGCCGGCGAACTCTGGCTGTCGAAGCCGGTGAAGACATAATGCCCGGTGTATTGGCACCGGATAACGATCCTGGCCATGACTGGCTCCTGTCAGTCCCCACGCGTTTCTCGTTCGGCATCACAACGAAAACGGCCGGGAACCGGTTCCATTGAAAAAAGCGCGCCGCAGGCCGGGGGCGTGCGATGCCGTGTTTGTGAAGGCTGCCATCGGCTTGGCGGCGCAGTGGGCGGCGCACCGAGGCGGGTATGGGCGGTGACTGTAGCCGGTCGCCCAGGTCAATGTCGGCCATTGGTCAACCGCCGGTGCGGTCGCGCCACATTTTTCGTCGGGCTTTCAAATCGTGCGGTCGGCGAGGTCATGGCCCGATCGTAGTCCCCATCTTCTTCGCTTGCTCCGCGACCCAT
The DNA here is from genome assembly GCA_963850885.1 of uncultured Alphaproteobacteria bacterium. GTDB lineage: Bacteria > Pseudomonadota > Alphaproteobacteria > Rhizobiales > Xanthobacteraceae > Z2-YC6860. Next base: position 28,441 of record CAWKOD010000008.1, read on the forward strand.
CCGCGATAAAGCGCGAGCGGCGTCACGCCGGTGAGGCCGCCGCAGCCGGCGGTCGAAGCGGCGCCGGTGGACCAGCTCACCACGCCGATCACGGCAAAGGTGCCGTTGTTTTCGACAAACGCCGGTCCGCCGGAATCGCCGGTGCAGGCGCCGAGGCCTGCGCGCTGATCGCGCGTCGCCGGATCGAACAGACGAATCTGCAGAGTGCCGGGCTTGCCGGTGGCGATCAGCGCCGCCGCGCGCGGCACACCGTTGCCGGCCTCGCTGCCCGGTGAAGTGCCGCCATAGCCCGCGATGACGAAGCGGTCGCCCGGCGCGACAGACGTGGCCGGCGCAACCGCGGCCGGTACGATTCCCGCGGGCAGCGACTGCTCGAGCTTGATGAGCGCGACGTCGGCCGTGACACGGCCGGAGGCGTAGTCCTTCGAATTGTAGCGCGGATAAATCGCAATGCTGCGGACACCCAAACCCGGCGGCTTGATGTCCGGCAGCAGCACGCGATAGGTCGCAGCCGGTGCGACGCAGTGTCCGCCGGTCAGCACCAGATCGCGCGCGATTGCGGTGCCGGTGCACAGGCTACCGCGCGTGCTGACGATCATGACGATATGGCGTCCGGCACCGGTGCCACGCACGACCTCGGCGCCGCCGACCAGCGCGCCGGCGGCCGGGCTGAACGAAAGCAGAGCGATCAGGGCAAGGGCGGGGCGGCGCATGACCGCGCCGAAGAGCCCGCTTGCGCGAATTTTGTCAACGAACAAGAAGACGTGATGAGTTGTTCATCCGACATTCACCGGCGAATTCCTAAGACGGTGGTTATGACGCGAATGCTGGTCTTACTCGCTTTGGCCGCAACGCTGACTGTCCCGACTTTTCTGTCCGGGCCGGCGCTTGCCGCGGCGGACGACGACCAAGCCTGCCTGAGCAAGGCCGAGCAGAGAGCCGCGCTTTCCAGCGGCCAAACGGTTACGCTGGCGGCGGCGATTCGCTCGGCTCGCGGCTCGGTGCGTGGACGCGGTTCCCGGGAGGTCGTCAAAGCTCGCCTTTGCCGCGAGCAGAATGGCCTCGTCTATTTGCTGACTCTGCTCACGCGGGATGGCAAAGTGACGCACACGGCCGTCGATGCGACCAGCGGCAAGGTCGTCGACTTGCGCTGACTGGGAGGAATTCCCCTTGCGTCTCCTCGTGATCGAGGACGATCCCGACCTCAACCGACAATTGGCCACGGCCCTCACCGATGCGGGCTATGTGGTCGACCGTGCCTTCGATGGCGAAGAGGGTCATTACCTCGGCGAGACCGAGCCCTATGACGCAGTGATCCTCGACATCGGCCTGCCGAAGATGGACGGCATCTCGGTGCTGGAATCGTGGCGGCGGGCCGGCCGCGCCATGCCAGTGCTGATGCTCACCGCTCGCGACCGCTGGAGCGACAAGGTTCAGGGCTTCGATGCCGGCGCCGACGATTATGTGGCCAAGCCGTTTCACCTTGAGGAAGTGTTGGCCCGGATCCGGGCGCTGCTGCGCCGCTCCGCCGGCCACGCCAAGAGCGAGCTCAATTGCGGGCCGGTCCGGCTCGACACCCGTACCGGCCGCGTCGCGGTCGACGGCAATCCGGTCAAGCTCACCAGCCACGAATACCGGCTGTTGAGCTACTTGATGCACCATGCCGGCCGCGTGGTCTCGCGCACCGAACTGGTCGAGCATCTCTACGACCAGGACTTCGACCGAGACAGCAACACCATCGAGGTGTTCGTCGGCCGCATCCGCAAGAAGCTCGGCATCGACATTATCCAGACCGTGCGCGGCCTCGGTTATCTCCTGACGCCGCCGGCCGCATGACCCCGAAAAGTGGACACCGATTTTCGGGGTCATGCGGTCACCCAGAAGCGTGATCCGCGGGTAACAATGCGCGCCAATTCGCTTGCGCTGCGGCTGTTTCTTTCGGCGACGGTCTGGACCGTCCTGATCCTGTTCGTCACCGGCTTCGTGCTGTCCGGGCTGTACCGGGATTCCGTCGAACGTGCGTTCGACCGCCGCCTCGGCGTCTATCTCAAGACTTTGATCGCCGATCTTGCCTCGCCGGACATTCCGATCGAGAAGACCGGCCAGATGCTCGGCGAACCGCTGTTCGAACTGCCGCTGTCGGGCTGGTACTGGCAGGTGACGCGGCTCGACCGCTCCAAGCCGGAGGTGACGTCGTCGCGCTCGCTGTGGGATCGCGGGCTGCCGCATCTCAGCGAACAATCGGTGGCGCCCGATCCCGATGGTAGCCGGAAGAGTTACGTGCAGGGACCGGAGGACCAGCGGCTGCGGCTCGTCGAGCGCAACGTCGATCTCGGCGATGACGGCCGCTTCCTGGTGGCGGTTGGCGGTGACGCTTCGGAGCTCGACGACGAGGTGCTCGCCTTCGACGGCGCCATCATCACGACCTTCCTGGTGTTGGCGGCGGTGCTGCTTCTCACCACGCTCTTCCAGGTTCGGTTCGGTCTCGCTCCGCTCAGCCGCATCTCGCGGAGCCTCGCGGCGATCCGCTCCGGCAAGGCCGAGAAGCTTGAAGGCTCTTTCCCGGTGGAGATCGAGCCGTTGGCGCGCGAGACCAACGCGCTGATTGATGCCAACCGCGAGATCGTCGAGCGGGCCCGCACCCATGTCGGCAATCTCGCGCATGCGCTGAAGACGCCGCTGTCGGTGATGATGAACGAGGCGTCGGCGCGCGGCGACGATGCGCTCGCCACCAAGGTCAAGGAGCAGGCCGGCATCATGCGCGATCAGGTGACGCGGCACCTGGAGCGTGCGCGGATCGCAGCTCGCGTCGCCGTGGTCGGTACCATCACCGATGTCGTGCCGGTGGTGCAGGCGCTCGCCCGCACCATCGAGAAGACCCACCACGATAAGGAGATCACCATCGATCTCGACATCCAGGCCGCCGATGCGCGCTTCCGTGGCGAGCGGCAGGACCTGGAGGAGATGGTCGGCAACCTCGTCGATAACGCCTGCAAATGGGCGGGCTCGCGGGTTTCGATCGAGGTGATCGGAGAGCAGCCGGAACCGGGCCGGCAGATCGTCCGCATTGTGGTGGACGACGACGGGCCGGGGCTTACCCCCGGGCAGCGCGAACAGGTGTCCCGCCGGGGCCAGCGGCTCGATGAGACCAAGCCGGGCTCCGGGTTGGGCCTGTCCATCGTGGTGGAATTGGCCGGGCTCTATGGCGGTGCCCTCAATCTCGGCACCGCGCCGATCGGTGGGCTGCGCGCGGAGCTCGTGCTGCCGGCGGGGTGAGGTGCTATCTCGCCGATGGCGCAGCGGCCGCGGGCGGGATGCCGCGGCGAATTTCCGCCGCTGTTGCATGAAAATCGTGACCGCCCGGACAGAGCTGGCTGCTGGGTATGAGTTTTCCAGAACAGGCATGGGTTTGCGCCTCATGGACGAGCGATGCGGGCGATCAGAGTTTTGCCTCAATCGATGCCTCACCCTTGCGCCTGGCTATTTGGGGCGTCTGGCCGCCAGCCGGTGGCCGCGGTAGAAGGCGGCGCGATTCGCGACTCGAGGCGAGGGGACGGCGATGATTCGAAGGTCCATTGTCCGCGTTCTGACGATCGCTGTGATCGGCGCAGCACTCGCGGCCTGCGCCGCCGACTCTGGGCCGAAAGAGGTCGGTGGCACCTTGGTCGGTGCCGGTGCCGGCGCGCTGGTTGGCAATGCGATCGGCGGGGCGGCTGGCAATCGCGCGGTGGGGACGCTCGCGGGCGCGGCAATTGGCGGCATGCTCGGCAACCGCATCGGTGCTGCCATGGACGACGAGGACAAGCGCCGGGCCTATGCGGCGCAGGTGCAGGCTTTGGAGAGCGGGCCCTCCGGCGCGCCGGTGGCGTGGCGCAATCCGGACTCCGGCCGCTATGGCTCGATCGTGCCTGGGCCGGCCTCTGAGCAGAACGGCATGAGCTGTCGTCAGTACACCCACACCATCTACATCGACGGCAAGCCGCAGACCGCGCGGGGGGCTGCCTGCCGCAATCCGGACGGGACCTGGCAGCCGGTGTGATTTCAAACCGTGGGTGGGTTGACGCGGGCGGCGCGAGCCGCCCGTTTTCGTTATAGAGATGCGCGGGGGATTTTTATTGCGCGTGCGGTCGGGGGAAGAATGCCGGGACATCCTCGGGAGAGTGAGGGATTTTCGCTCGCGTCGGCGTTCGGCCTCTACACCGTCGCCTTCCTGGCGCTGGGCTGGCCTTGGCTGTCGGGCGCGGTCGAAATCCCCTACGACGCCGCTTCGCAATTCTATCCGCAATTTGCGTTCATGGCGCGTTCGTTCGCAACCGGGCAGTCGCCGTTCTGGACGCCGAACGTCTTCGCCGGCTGGCCGCAGATTGCCGATCCACAATCGCTGATCTTCTCGCCGCTCCATGTCGTCGCGGCGCTGCTCGTTCCGAACCCAAGCCCGCGGCTGTTCGATGCCCTAGTGTTCGTGCTGCTCTACGCCGGCGGCGCCGGCGTGATCCTGTTTTTCCGCGACCGCAAATGGCATGTCGGCGGCGCGGTGGTGGCGGCGCTGGCTTTTTCGTTCGGCGGCTCGGCCGCGTCGCGCATCCAGCACGTCGGCCAGGTCGAGAGCCTGATCTTTTTGCCGCTGTCGCTGTGGATGCTGGCGCGAGCGCTCGAACGCTCGTCGTGGCGCGCCGGCGTCGGCGCCGGCGTGTTCGCCGCGATGATCGTGCTTGGACGCGATCAGGTCTCGCTGATCGCGGTCTATGTGCTTTCGGGCTTTGTGTTCTGGCACTGGGCTCGCGGACCGGACCGGCTGGCACGGATCACGGCGAGCGGGAAACCGCTTTTGGCGGGCGCCTTTGCCGGAGCTTTGATCGTGACCGTTCCTGTCATGCTGACGGCATTGCTCGCCGTCCATTCGAACCGCCCTGAGATCGGTTACGCCGCCGCCGGCGGTGGCTCGCTGCATCCAGCCAATCTGCTGATGCTGGTTTTCCCTGATCTGTTTGGCGCATCCGATTTCGACCGCGAGCTATGGGGCCCGCCAGGCTTTGCCTGGCACGACGCATTCGGACCGACCGGTCTCTACGTCGCGCAGAACACCGGCCAGGTCTATTCGGGCGCGCTGGCTGCCGTCGCGGTGCTTGGCTTCGGCGTGGTGCGCGGACTGCTTTGGACGCGCGAGATTCGCTTTTTCAGCGTGGCCATGATGTTGACGCTGCTCTATGCGCTCGGCAGATACACGCCGGCCTTTCATCTGATGTACGATTTGGTTCCGGGCGTGCTGCTTTTCCGCCGGCCGGCGGACGCGACCTTCGTATTCTGCGCGCTGCTGGCGATCGTCGCCGGCTATCTCGTTCACCACTGGCTGACCGATATACTCCCGCCGCTGCTGCGGTGGCAGCGCGCCGCCGAGTTCTCGATTGCCGTCGTGCTCATCGGCATTTCGGTCGGTCTCGCGCTGTGGGTCGGCGTCATGCAGGAGGCCGCATTGCCGATCCTCCGGGGCATCGGATTTGCGGCGATGGCGATCGCGGCGCTGATGCTGGCGCGCCGCCTTGCCGCGCGCGGCACGCTCGCCGCCGCGGCGGTGCTGACCATCTTCAGCGTTGCCGATCTTGGCTGGAACAATGCGCCGAACGAGTCGACGGGCTTAAAGCCGGCGCAATACGACGCGCTGCGCCCGGACACCACCGACGAAACCATCACGCTGCTGAAGACAAAACTCGCCGCCGCCGGGGCGCCCGACCGGCGCGACCGCGTCGAGCTGATCGGCATCGCCTATCATTGGCCAAACATCGGGCTCATTCACGACTTCGACCATCTGTTCGGGCACAATCCGCTGCGGCTGATGGACTTTGAGCGCGCCACTGCCGCGCCCGACACGGTTGCCGGTGCCGATCAGCGGCAGTTTCCGCCGCTGATGTCGTCCTATCGCTCGGTGCTGGAAAATCTGTTCGGCGTGCGCTTCATCGCCATCGGCGTGCCGATCGAGAAGATCGATCCTTCGCTCAAGCCGGAGGATCTCAATCTCGTCCTGCGGACCAAGGATGCCTACGTTTACGAAAACCCGCGGGCATTGCCTCGCGTCATGCTGGCGACGGAGTGGCGCAAGGCCGATTTCGACGCGATGATCCGGAACGGCGGCTGGCCAGACGTCGATCCGCGCCGCACGATGCTCCTCGAAAACAGCGCCGACCGGCGCGCCGGACGCGGCAGGTGCCGGCACCGCCCGCATCCTGCGCTATCGGAACACCGACATCGCGATCGAAGCCGATGCGCCTGGTGGCGGATTTGTCGTTCTCAACGACGTCTGGCATCCGTGGTGGCGAGCGACCGTCGATGACAAGCCGGTGGATATTCTCAAAGCCAACGTGCTGTTTCGCGCCGTCGTTGTGCCGCCCGGCAAGCACGTCGTGCGCTTCACGTTCCACCCGTTCTCCGGCGCATTCGCCGAGTTGAAAGCAATGGTCAGCGCGGCGAAGCGGTAAAATCGCGGAACACCATGTCGGGCGCGCTGGTGTTGTGGTGCGACGGCACGGTCCGCCCGGCCCAGAGTTCGGCGGCGCTGGCGCTCTTGAATTCCATCACCGGCGTCTGCGTCCAGGCCGGGTTATCCTTGCCGTGCCAGCCGACCTGCGCCACATCGGCATTTCCCTCCGTCACGTACATCGAGCGCAACGCCGCGAACGGCCGGTCCGCGGCGACCGGTGTGCCGAGCGAAACATCGAGCACGATCCGCTCCTGGTCGAGTTTGTCGAGGCGGAGCGTCGCGCTGCCGCCGCGCACGAAGTTCAAGGTGAAGGTGCGCGTTGCCGGATCGAACGCTACGTCCTTGATATCGACGAAGGGCCGCCCTGACGTCTCGACCGGGCCGATCAGGAATGACGAGCCGTAGGCGCTCCAGCGCAGGTTCTGCGGCGGCAGCGGTCGCGCGCGCCAGTAGCCGTCGGCGGGATAGAGCACCAGCACCTCTTCGGCGCGCTCCTGATAGCGTGTCCAAAGCTGGAGCAGATGGAATCCGGTTTCGACCGGTTGCCGACGCGGACCGGAATTTGATTGGGCCGCCAGAAGCTTGGAAACGTCAGGCCGACCAGCTGCCATTCTTCGGTCTCGTAGATCGTCAGGCGGCGCTTGTCGAACTTGAAAGCGGGATCGCTTGACATGTCGCAGCTGGTGAAGTCCGGCGCCCATTGATCCTTCACGATGGTGCCGACATAGGCCGGATGCGCGGCCTCGACCGTGAAGCGCCGCGCCTCGGCGGATTGCAGCTTTAGATAGACATTGTCCTTCTCGGCGCAGAGCGTTGGCTCGCTGGCGTTGATCACGTCCACCGCCAAGGCATCCGCGGCCCACGCAGACGGCGCGCCGAGCAGCAGCAACGCTAGGATCAACTCACGGCCGCAGCGCATAGATGTCTCCGGAGTTGGCCTCATGCGGCAATTCATCGAGCCAGCGGCCGATGGCCTCCGCCGAGCGCCAGTCGCCGAGCGTCTGGCTCTCCCCGATAGCGGCGTTGAACAGCGTCATCCCGAGCGCCACGCAGCGCTCGATGCAGGCACGCGCCACGTCGCGCTGGATGGTGGTGAACTCGAACGACAGCGCCGCGACCGGTTGCGTCAGCCCCAGCAGCGCCTCTTCCTCGAAGCCCTCGATATCGATCTTGATGAAGGCCGGCACGCCGCGCTCGGCGATCAGCGCATCGAGCGTCGTCATCGGCACGCGGATCGACTTGTCCCAATGCTGGCCTTGCCAGCCTGGCGCGTCCTGCGCGGCGTGAATGAAGGCATTGGAGGCGGTGGAGATGGTTGGATTGTCGGTGTTGATCATCAGTCTCACTTCGCCGGCCTTGCGGCCGACCGCGACGCGTTCGATGATGACGCAATTGTCGCGGCTGAACATCATTCCGATGACGAAGTTGAGCGCTCGCTGCGGTTCGACCGCCACGACCTTGGCGCCGAGCCGGCGAAACGCCGCGACGCGGTCGCCAACGTGGGCGCCGATATCGAACACCAGGTCGCCGGACTTCACGAAGTGGGCGTACAGTGCGTCCATCGCCAACGGGCGTCCGCGCTGCTGCCAGCCGTAATAGATGCCCAGCGATCGCATCACCCCGCGTGCGGTCCGCAAGGTTTCCAGCATGGCGCTATGCCGGCCGTGCGGCGGCGGCGACCGCCGGCAGGGCGAGCGCGGTCAGTGCCAAGGGCGGCGCCGTCTCTTCGGGCAGCCGGCCGATTCCGATGCGCGTGAGCAGCCGGCCGAGTGCGGGACGCGCGGTGAACACCGCGAGGGGGATCGAAAGCGCGGGGCCGCCGGCGAGCAGGAAGGCATAGCAGAGGGCGGCCGGATGAGTGGCGGCGATAAGGCCGAGGCAAGCCAATCCGATCGCGGTGTGCGGCCAAAGCTGATGCAGCGACTGCGACCACGGAACAGTGTGGTCGTGGCGCACCTGGCCGATCCAGCCGATGACGCGGCCGAACGGCAGCCCTGCCAGGAACAGCGTGTGGCAGATCCACATGATCGGCGAGAGCAAGATGAAGAACACGGTCTCGGTGGCGGCGCTGACCAGAAACCGCGCGGTGCCGCCGAAGGCGCGGCGGAGCGTCGGCCTGGTCAGGACATCGATCACGGTCGCGATCTTCGGCGCAAACCACATGACGAGGATGACGGCGAGCAGCGCATGGCCTGCATCCGGCCGGATGAATTCGGCGGCGGTGGGGGAGGCTGAGAGCGCCAGCGTGCCGACCACCAGGAGCCCGATCCAAGCCGGTGAACCCAGGAACATCAGCATGGCGAAGGCGAGTTGAAAGCGGCTGACGAATTTCATCCCGGGCCTGAACAGGAAATGGCCGTATTGCAGCGTGCCCTGGCACCAGCGCTGGTCGCGGCGAATGAATTCGATCAAGGTCGGCGGGTTCTCCTCCCAGCCGAGGTCCTCTTCCGGCAGCACGCGCACGTCGTAGCCCGCGCGGCGCATCAGCGCCGCTTCGATCTGGTCGTGGCTCAACACATGACCGCCGAGCACGCCGCCCTCGGGCAGCTTTGGGATGTGGCAATGCGCGATGAACGGCGCGATGCGGATGATGGCGTTGTGACCCCAGTACGGTCCGCAGTCGGCCTGCCACCAGGCGCTGCCGATGGTCCACGAGCGCATGCCGAGCCGCATGCCGAACTGGAAGATGCGCGCGAAGGCGCTGGTCGAAGGCAGCCCCACCACGAGGCCCTGAAGGATGCCGAGTTTCGGATCGGCCTGGATCACGCGCACCATCCGCATGATCGCGGCCGCCGTCATGAAGCTGTCGGTGTCGAGCGTCACGGCGAATTCGTGCTGGCTGCCCCAGCGCTGGCAGAAGTCCCAGAAATTCCCTGCCTTGAAGCCGGTGTTGACGGTGCGGCGGCGGTAGGTCACCGGAATGCGTCCGCGCCACTGCGCAGCCAAAGCATCGAAGCCGGCTTCTTCGAGTGCTGCGATGTCGCTCTGGCTGGTGTCGCTCAGCACATAAAGATGGAACGAGGCGGCGGCGCCCGCGGTGTCGATCTCCCGCATCATCGTATCGAGATTGCGGATCACCCGGTCTGGCGGCTCGTTGCGGACGAACATGGTGATGGCGGTCGATGCGGTGATTTTTTCGTCGCCTCGCAGATGCGCGACGGACGGCAGTACGGTGGCGATCGGATCGCGGGCGAACCGCATGATGACGAAACCGATGGTCGCGTTCCAGAACCCGATCACCGACCAAGGCATGGTCAGCCCAAAGAAGAGAAGAAGGAGGGCGTCCGCCGTGCCGAACCCGCCGGCCGACAGCGCATAGGCGGCGAGCGCGAGCAGGACCGCGATGGTCAAGAGCACCAGGGTTGCGAACAGCGCTCGGCGTCCGACAATTCGCCTGTCGGAACCGGCAGTTACAGCCAAATCCGCGGTGATACGCCCCGGCACGCTCGACAACTTCCCTATCCCCTCGGTCCGTGCTGGATATACCCGGCGACGGGGCTTTTAGTCCAACTGGAAGGAACGAGCGTGGCGGGCGGCGAGGAGGTGGCGCAGGCGCTGTGGTACGTCGGCCCGGGCCAGGCCGAAATCCGGCAGGAAAGGCTTCCGGCGCTCGCGGCCGGCCAAGTCCGGGTGCGCGCCATATACAGTGCGATCAGCCGGGGTACCGAGGCGTTGATCGCCGCCGGCCGGGTTCCCGAGAGCGAATACCAGCGCATGCGCGCGCCCTTCATGGGCGGCAGCTTCCCGTTCCCGGTGAAATACGGCTATGCCACAGTCGGCGTGGTCGAGGCCGGGCCCGACGCGCTTGTCGGCCGCAATATCTTTGCGCTGTATCCCCATCAAACCAAGTTCGACCTGCCGGCCGAGGCGGTGGTGCCGTTGCCGGCCGACGTTCCGCTGCCGCGCGCGGTGCTGGCGGCCAACGTCGAGACGGCGCTCAACGCCACTTGGGACGCTGCTTGGGGCGGGGCACCGGGCCCGTCCGGACGTATCGCGGTCGTCGGCGCGGGCGTGGTGGGTGCGCTGGTCGGGTTTCTCTGCGCGCAGATCGAAGGCGCCGAGGTGACGCCTCATCGACATCGATCCGGCGCGCGAAGCCCTGGCGCGGTCGTTGGGTCTGAAGTTCGCCACGCCCGCCGCTGCGCCCACCGATTGCGATTTCGTTTTTCATTCCAGCGCCTCGGCGGAGGGGCTCACCACGGCGCTCAACATCGCCGCCGACGAGGCGACCATCGTCGAGCTGAGCTGGTATGGAGCGGGGACCGTCGCGGTGCCGCTCGGCGGCGCGTTCCACAGCCGCCGCCTGAAAATCATTTCGAGCCAGGTCGGCAAGGTGGCGCCCTCGCGCCGGGCCGCGTTCACACATCGCCAGCGACTGGAAGCGGCGATCAAGCTCTGCGCGCATCCGCAGCTCGACGCTCTGCTTGCGCCGGCCGTTGCGTTCGGTGAACTTCCCGCGCGTCTTGCCGATGTCCTCAAACCCCGGAGCGGCGTACTCTGCCAGCTCATCAGCTATTCTTGAGAGAAACGCGGGCTTATAGAAAATGTAAGATATTGAAATATCGTAATAATTAAGAGGCGACAATTTCCATTCACACAGCCGCCCCTTTCGGGGGCGCGATGGGGGCGCAAAATGATGGGCAACCCCACCATTCTGTCGTTGCCAATTGTGCCGAGGATGGAAAAGTAAAACACGAAGCGCAGATGGCCCGGCGAACCAGACCGTTTCGACCATTACGTGTTCCGCCGCGACGGTGTTGTCTATGACGATGACAGCCTTTAGCGGAGCTGCATCTCTATCGGGATTACGGTAAAGCACGGCCAAGGATTGAGATAAGCGTGCGCATTCCTAACAGCGACGCTAAAAGTCCTGCTCAGAGCAAGATTTCGGTGCGTCCAACGATGTTGAGCTGAAATGCTCCCCACCGGGGATAGACGGCGTGTCTAAGCGCGACCGAATGCGCGCTTTTCGGTGTGAACTCGGTTATATCCGCCGTCACCGGGGCAAACTCCCGGCATTGGCGCCGGGAGCCATTGCGAGGAACAGCGAGCGTGACAGGTGATCGTGGGGACGACGGTCCCGCTCGCCATCATTGACTACGCGGCGTCCAGACAGGCAGCAATTTGATCCCAGATTTAACGTTACTTGGTGAGGTTATCTTCGGGATAGCCGTGACTGTTGGCGGGTCCCAAACAATAGCACGCGCTCTTTCCTCGCGTGGCACTTAACGGGTTTTCCCGATCGACGGTCTCGACCGTTTCGCATCAATGCCGTCATCACCCCTGCAGTTCGTGAACGCACAGACGCAACCTCATCTTCCCAGTGCCAGGCTCCTTACGAGGAACAGGCCGTGGCAGCAGCATGACAACTGTGCAAGATCAGAGATAGGAGGACACTCGAGTTCCACCCTGCGGTGGAAAGGATGTCCCAACGGGGGCGCTCCCGAGCTCCTGAGCCGGGCGATGCTGCGCTGTCTATGGCGCCCCCCCCGGGTGGGGAGGCGGCTTTTGCCTAAACACGCGGAGCGTTGGGTGTTCGCCGGACCCGTTGGCCATGTGCGCGGCGATAGCTTGACGAGAGATGGCGTGCTCGCAAACCACGCTTTGCGTCGAACTTACGCTACTATCGGCCGCGCGGCGGGTGTGCCCAAGGACAGTATCAGGCGGCTGCTCAATCACTCAGGCGGTGATGTGACTGATCACTATATCCGCGATAGTGGCCTGGGGCGGCTGCACGCGACCGAACAGGAAACGATTTCAGCAGCGATCGTACGCGCCCTTGGATCGCCTGATGGGTTGATTTAAGCTTTATTGCCAACGACGGTGATTTCGACCGCCTCTGGTCCGCTTTCCCACCCGAACATTCCCGCCTACGCCCACAATTAATACGCTATTCCACCTGTTGGAATACTATGAGACGCTATCGCAGCGGACGGGACTTTAAGCCCCTGCTGTGGCCTGGGTATTCGTTTCACGCCGGAATTGAGGCTCGGCAACGCTCGTGACATGACGCTTCAAGAGGCTGATGCACGCGCCCGAAAAGACTTTTTAATGCGATGGATCAGCGCGGAGGGGCCCGAGCAGATCCTAGCGTGGGCGGCGCAAAGGGATCCAACAATCATCTGGGAAAACCGTTATGCACATCGATGCCAGGCGTGCATCCGCGTGTTTTCCGACAACAAGATTCGTACGCTCGTAGAAGCGCGGCAGGACGAGCACGCGACTGCGATAGATTTCTTAGAAACCGTTCTATGGCCAGCCCGATCTATTAAGGAGTGAGATTTGTCGCCCTAAGCTTGCCGGTTGTGATCAAAGGCTTTTATGCCAAGATTTCGCCCGAAGGTCTGGGTCTCGATCTTGTATTTTCGTGTAGCCAATCTTGCGCGGCGAGATGGCCTACGTCAGCGGTCAAAAAAGGCGGTATATGTGTCGGTATCTTGGTTATTCATACGGACCTATCGCATTGATCAAGATGCATTTACTGGCTGAATGTGGGTGCTCCCGGGCCATCCTGTTAAGGCTCCCACGACAGACGAGGGACTTTGGGCGGCTCGCACAATGTTCAACGCGCACATGGTCTGGGGTTCGTATGCTTGGGTGGTAGCGCTAGCGCCATCAGTCGATACGATAGAAACGCAACGCATTTGCATAAAAGAACGCATCGAGCTCGGCGCGCGGACGGTTCTTCAAGATATCGAACATGCCATGGAGGATGGTCGCATAGGGGGCGAACAGACCTGCGACTGGAAAATTCGATCCGAACATGCACCGGTCCATGCCGAAGATCGCGATGGCATCGAGCACGACCCCGCGATTGCCTTCCACGGTCCAGGGGCGATCTGGCAGTCCTAGCTCAGACACTTTGACGTGGACGTTGGGCGAGCGCGCGAGCGCCTCCATGCTTGTCCGCCATGCGGCCAGGCCTTCGGGGCTGCGATCCACGGATAGCCCGTGTGGTTCAGAGCGACGGGAGTTTCCGGAAAGTCGCGGGCGAGCTCGGCGGCTTCATCGAGATGCCAGAACGGAACACGCAGATCGAACGACAATCCATATTTGCCGAGCAGCGCGTAACCGGCGCGCCATTTCGGATCGTCCATCGTGCCGGGCTTGCCGCGAAGATTGTCACCGGCATGCTCAGACGTCACCGGCTTCGACCGGACGCCGCGGAAAAGCGCAAAAGCGCTATGCGCCGCAAGCTTCTCATCGCACTCGGGATCGGTGAACCAGACGTGCCCAATCACGGCGTTGGGAAAGCCGTGCTGTGCGGTCATCTCGTGCAGCCAGGCGGTCTCCTTGACCTGCTCATTGCGGTCGTGCTCGGCCTCGACATGAACCGTTTTGACGACGTTGAATCCGCCGCGTCGCGCCGGTAATCCTCCGGCATGTAAGTGCGCCGGATGCCGAGATATTCGCCAAGAATTTCACTGCGCTTCGGCTTGTCCGTAAGCCAGGGATAATAGTTGCGTCCGAGATCCCACAGGTGATGGTGGGCGTCGATGATCTGCAACTGATCGAGTGTCGTCATGTCATGAACTCGACAGCGCGCGGGAGCCGAACAGCCGCCGCACGAACAGCATGATCGATGCGCCGACCAGGAGCTGCAGGATCGAAAGGCCAGCAAGGACCGAAAAGATGCCGGTGCTCCAGGTCTCGAAGGCGAGCACCGAGAAGGTGCGCGTGTTGGCGGTGTAGAGGAGGATCACCATCGACAACTCGGTCATGAAGATGCTGAACAGCAGGATCCAGCTTGCGACGATGCTCGGCCGGATCAGCGGCAGTGTGATGACGAAGAGTGTCCGCAGCCATCCGAAGCCGGCGACGCGCGCGCTTTCCTCAAGCTCGGGATGGACCTGCATCAGGCTCGCGCCGATCGGCCGGATCGCATAGGCGGTGAAGCGGCCGACAAAGGCGAGGATGATGATCCAGGCGCTGCCGTAGACGTTCACCGGAATCGGCAGCCACAGGAACATCACGCCGACGCCGAACGCGATCCCGGGCACCGATACGGGAATGAGCGCCAGCATTTCCAGCAGCCGCCGCCCTCGCAATTTTGTGCGGGTCGCGACCCAGGCGATCTCCAGCCCTAACACCAGAGCAGCGGAAGCTGAAACCACGGAAATCCAGATGCTGTTCTTCAGCGTATCCCAAACATCGGCCGAACCGAAAATCTCCGCGACATTGTTGAGGGTAAAACGCCCAGACCACGTGTAGGTCGACAGGCATGCGGCAAGCAGCACGATGAGCGGCGCGGCCACGGTCAGCAAGAGGTAGAGAACGACAAGGGCGAGGCAAGGACCTCTTGCCTGCCCGAGCTCGATTGTGTTGGGCCTGAAGCCCTTGCCGGTGACGGTCACGAACGAGCGTCCGGCCAGCAGCCAGCGTTGCAGCCCGTTCGCCATCAGCGACAGGGCGATCAGGAAGGTTGCGAGGATCGCCATCGCGCCGTGGTCGGGCGGCACGGCCTGCGCCGCGATCCAAATGCGTGAGGTGAGCAACAGGATCTGCTTCGCCCAGCCGAGCACAACCGGCGTGCCGAACAGACCGATTGCGATGGTGAACGACAGCACCGCCCCCGAAAGGATAGCCGGCGCGATGAGCGGCAAGGTGATCCGGGCGGCCGTTCGCACGCCGTTGAGGCCGTCGACCCGCGCGGCCTCCTCCAGGCTCGGGTCCATGACGCGCAGCGCGCCGGCCACCATCATCATCACGTAGGGCGCGAGATAGATGCCGATCACCCAGGCCATGCCCGTTTGGGTGTAGACATCCAGGATTTCCGGCAGGCCGAGATTACGAAGCGCGACATTGAAGGCGCCGATGCGCGGGGCTGAAAGCAGCGTCCAGGCGACTGCGCCGACGAACGGCGGGATGAAGATTGGCAGCGTTGCGAGTTGTTCGAACAGCGAAGCGCGGGGCAGGTCGGTGCGGCCGAACAGCCAGCCGAGCGCCGTCCCGAGCACTGTGGCGATTAAAGTGGCAAGCAGCGAAATGCCGACCGTGTTAGCGAGTGCCAGCCAATAGATGCTGTCGCCCAGGACTCGGGCGGCCGGCGCCAGAGACACGACGCGGCGCCCGGCTTCGGTGGTCGTGGCGCCGTAGATAATCAGAACGACCAATGGCAGCAGCATCGTCACAACGACGATGGAAACGGCTGGCGCGTGCGGTAGATAGCGGGAGAGCGATCCCGAGGAGGGGCGCATCAGGATGTCACCGGGAGCAGATGGATGCGCTGCGGATCGACGACGAGATTCACATCGTCACCAACTTTGGCTGCATGAAAGCCGAGCAGCACGACGACCTGCGGCCCAAGCTCCAAATCGACCAGCAACTCCTGGCGATCGCCGATAAACATGCGCTCCCGCACGCGTCCGCGCACGCCGCCGTTTGATGCCTGGCCGATGCGCCACGCCTCGGGCCGGATCGCGCAGAGGACCGGCCCGGACACGGCTTGCGCTCCTTCGATGACCGCGAGCTCACCGAGCTTTGTCCGCAAGGCAAGCCGACCTGATCCATCCGGCGTTGCCGCCGCCTCGATGAAATTTGTCTTTCCGAAAAACTCGGCGACATAGCGGTTCAACGGCCGGTGATAGACCTCCTGCGGATCGCCTTGTTGGAGAATGCGGCCATCGTGGAAGACAAATACCTCGTCGCCGAGCGACATCGCCTCGTCCTGGTCGTGGGTGACGAAAATCATGGTCGCGCCCAGCTCGCGCTGCAGCAGCTTCAACTCCTTGCGCATGGCGATGCGCAGCTTGGCATCCAGGTTGCTCAGTGGTTCGTCCAACAGGATCACGCGTGACGGCCGAACGATGCTTCGCGCGAGCGCGACACGCTGCTGCTGGCCGCCCGAAAGCTGCGTTGCCATCCGTTCGCTAAAATCAGCAAGTCCGACCAGCGCAAGCGCCCGATCGATGGCGCGCGCCAACTCGTGGCGGTTGGCCCTGCGGGCGCGCAGCGGCAGCCCGACGTTCTCCCGCACCGTCATATGCGGCCAGATGGCGTAGGACTGGAACACCATCGCAAGCTCGCGCCGCTCGGGTGGGAGTGAAATGCCGTGCTCGCCCCAGAACACGTCCGTCCCAGCAATCGCGATCCGCCCCTGATCGGGGGTCTCAAGGCCGGCGATGCAGCGGAGCGTTGTGGTCTTGCCGCAGCCGCTGCCGCCGAGCAGCACGGAGATCGCGCCGGGGCGGAACGTCGCCGAAAGCGAGTCGATGACGTTCACAGCCCCAAAGCGCTTGCTGACCTGTTCAAGGGTAACGGTCATCGTTCGCCGGCTTCTAGCGGATGCCGGTGGCGTCCTGCCAGAATTCAATCAATGGCTTCTGATCCGCCAGCGCCTTGCGGAAATCGGTCGGCATGATCTTGATCGTGCTCAGCGCCGGCATGCCCTGCGGCGCCGGAGCGTCACTTCGCAGGGCATATTCAGCCCGGCTGGCGACCACCTTCTGGCCTTCTGTGAGAATGAAGTCTGCCCACAGCTTGGCGGCGTTCGGATGCGGCGCGTCCTTGAGGGTTGCAACTCCGAAATGCGTGCCGATCGCGCCGGATTTCGGCACGTTGAAAACGAGTGGCGCGCCCTTTGCGACGGTTGCGCCGTATTGATTCGTCAGGATGTAGAACATAATGGGCTTCTCGCCGGACAGAAGTTTGGCGGTCCCGGCCGGCGTGCTTGACGACAGTTCAGCGTTTATCGACTTGAGGCCGGCATAGATTTTTCGAGCACCGTCGGCGCCGAACTGTTGATGCAATGTGGCTAGCACCGTGAACGCCAGCGAGGAGGTGCGTGGATCGTAGAAGGAAATCTTGTCCTTCCATTGCGCGGGCGGATTCGAAAAATCGGTCCAGTCCTGGGGGGCAGGCTGGCCCTTCATCTGTTCTGTATTCACCGTGAAGGCCGCCAAAAGCGCCTTGTAACGGATGTAGTTGGCGTTGTTCGGCCGAGTGCCGGCCGGGAAATGCGAAAGCTCCGGTGACGCATATCCTTCGAGCATGCCTTCATCGTCCATCTTCATGAACACGTCGTCCGTGGAGATGAAAGTATCGGCGATCGGCCGCTCTGCGCCGCGTTCGGCGACATGGCGATTGTACGTCTGCCAGCACGACGCAACATAGGTCGTGACCTTGATCTTCGGATAAAGCTCGCCGAAGCGCTTCACCTGAACCGGCGACTCGCTGATGTCGCAATTATAAAGCGCCAGTTGACCTTCCTGCTCGGCCGCGGCGACAACCTTGGGATCCGCAGCTAGGGCGGATCGGTTCGCTGCGGTTCCGCCAATGAAAAAGGCTGATGCCAGTACCGCGAACGATACGTAAGTTCTGTTCACCGCGAAGTCCTCCCGACCTGGCCTCGCCGGCCAACGCTCTTCCAACTGTCGTGGAAGCTGGCGGGATTGTATCGGGATTGCGAGCACGTGGTCGAGCCCAAGAAAGGGTGCGTGATTGAATAACGATTAGCTGATCGCAACAAGCGGCAGTGCGTCACTTCTGAAGGCGGCCAGTGGGCCGGCGGGCCTGCGGCCGTGAGACCACAATCCCAGTCGCGCGGCTTTTGGCGCACAGCGTCCGGCATCATGGCGCCACCATCGAGGAGGCTTCAGGCGCGCGAACGAGACTTCCTAGAGTGTTGTTTAGCCGGCACCCGTTCAGCTCTGAATGTCTGCCTTGGGCGAACATCGTGCCCTGGCGTCGGGATGTCTGCTCTCGGGGTGATAGCGGACGTGGCGAGGTCATGGCGCAATGTCAGATAATGACGGTGGTCTCAACCGGTCGACGCAACACCTATCTTACGCGGGTGTTGCGTCGACCGGTTGAGCCGGCAACCCAAAGCGGACATCGAGCAATTCCTCACGGGCGGACGCGGGCTGCCGGTAATCGACCGATGGCCGTAGTGCCGTCGGCATGTCTTCACAAGCGGGCTCTGGCCAACGCGGCCCGGAATTCGGCGGGACATCGCAGGCGATGGCGCTCGGAGTGCTGGTACTGCAACAGGAGCTCCGCTTGCGAAGCCATCAGGTATTTGAAACACTATTTTTTGGTTACTGGCTTCGGTTGGGAACGTCATGGCCGTCGAGGTGCAGAAGGCTCATGCGACCATAGCCGGCTTGCGAACTTACTACTGGCAGGCCGGCAGCGGACCCGTCCTGCTGATGTTGCACGGTCAACTGCCGGGTTCTTGCGTCGCCGTCGAATGGGGCGACCAGGTGCGGCGCTTCGGCCAAGCTGGCTTCTCGGTTTACGCGCCAGACGTGCCGGGCTTCGGCAAGACCGACAATCCCTCCGACTTCTCCATCGATGTACGGATCGCTCACGCCCGCGCCTTCGCGGACCATTTTGGTTTCGCCCGCTACTCCATCTGGGGCTCATCGATGGGCAGTTACATGGGTTGTGCCCTGGCCTTCGACGATCCGCGCGTTCACAAACTCATCCTCAACCCGTCGACCATCCTGCCGCCTCATCTTCCAGGCGCCACGGCGACACCCGCGCCCGGCACCGTGGCCGCAGCCCTTCAAGAGATCACGCCCTCGCACGAAAACACCCGTTTCCTCCTCAAGTTGGTCTTGAAAAACCCCGCGGCGTTCACCGACGAGCTGGTCCGCGACTTCGACGAGAATTGGAACGAAAAGAACCACGCCGCCCATCGCGGACGCCTTGCGCTTGGGAACCCGACGCCCCTTCATGCGGAATTGCCTCGCCTGCGAAATCCTGCCCTTCTGCTGTGGGGCGCCGAGGATCGGAGTACTCCGACCGAGCGCGCCGTGTTGATGCAACGTTTGATTCGAGGCAGTGAGCTGCACGTCTTGCCCGATGCCGGGCATTGGCCGCAGGTCGATCAGCGCGATCGATCTCAGCAGATCGTGACACAGTTTCTCCAAGCCTAGCGCCCGCAGGAGTGACGACGATGAAGCGACCGGCTACGTCACATAAGGCACCTCATGCAAAAGAGGCAAAACAGGCGGCAAGGGTGAGTTACGCGGACATCCTGCGCGTCGGGCCCGGTACCATCGCCGGCCGCTACCTTCGCCGCTTCTGGCACCCGGTGTTTGTCGGCGCCGACCTTGCACCCGGCCAGATCAAGCCGATCCGCATTCTCGGCGAGGATCTGACGCTCTATCGCGGCAAATCCGGCACCGCCCACATCGTCGGCGGACGATGCGCGCATCGAGGTGTGCAACTGGTGCTCGGGTTTATCCATGGCGAGCACATCGAATGCCCCTATCACGGATGGACCTACGACGCGTCCGGACAATGTGTGGCGCAGCCCGGGGAGCAGCGCCCGTTCTGCGACCGGGTGAAGATCAAGGGCTATCCGGTGGAGGAGTATCTCGGCCTGGTCTTCGTCTATCTGGGAGAGGGCAAAGCCCCGCAGCTGCCGCGCCTGGCCGATTTCGAGAACGATGATCTCTACATCCGCCGGATCACCACCGAGGTCTGGCCGTGCAGCTATTTCGATCTGCTCGAGAATGCGACGGACCTCGTGCACACCGAATATCTGCACTGGCACTTCGGTTACAAAACCTCCGGCAATCTCGACTGGCGCGAAAGCGACTGGGGCATGATCGGCCGCTTTGACCGCTCGATCGGTACCGGCGATGAAGCGATCTACAACCGCAGCTATTTTCATATGCCGACCGCCGCCGAGTTCGCTCAGATCGGCCGTCCGGGCTTTCCCGGAATATTCACGCGCGCGTGGCGGGTTCCGCGCGACGACAACTCAGCCATACGCTTCAATCTCGACGCGCTGCCGCGCCACGACGCGGAACGGTTTGCCGCGCGCGTCAAAGCCGGCACCGCGGGATCGCGCGATAGTCGAGCACCATTCGCCCCCGTTCGGTCGCCGAGACGGCGGCGGACCTGATCGCCGGGCGCGAGAACATGCGCGATCTCAAGGCGCGCTCGGAAACGATAAGTCACTTCTACCTCACCAATATTCAGGACTGCGCCGTATTGGCGAGCCTGGGGCCACCCGCAGAGCGGACATTCGACGAACTGCTCGGCGGCACCGATGTCAGTGTTGCCCTGATGCGCCGACTGTGGCTGCGCGAACTGAAGGCTTTCGCCGAGGGCCAGCCGCTCACGCAATGGCGGCGGCCGGAATACTTGTGGGCCGACATCACCGACTTGCATCGCGAAGGCGCCAAGAAAGCGGCCGTTACGTCGTAACGGCCAGAGCGGCGCTTGATGTCGCGAGGAGGCACCGAAAAAAATGATACAGAAGCACGCCGTGAGCACCGCACTCGCGCTGTCAGTGACGATCGCTTTATCTGCGGCAGCGGAGGACTATCCCACGCGATCGATCACCATGATCGTTCCGGTCACCGCCGGATCGCTGTCGGATGTGGTGTCGCGCCGCATCGCCGTCGATACCGGCGCCATCATGGGTCAGCCCTGGATCACCGACAATCGCCCGGGCGCCAATTTCGTGCGCGGCACCCTCGCCTGCAAGAACGCCCGCGGCGACGGCTATACCGTGTGCTCGCTGACGACCTCTTCGATCACGTTCAACCCGTTCCTGGTCGACAGCTCCTCCTACGATCCCGTGCGTGATTTCAAAAGCGTCATCATGCTGGGCAAATTCACAGTCGGACTCGTCGTATCGCCGACCCTTCCGGTCAAGACCATGGAGGAGCTGAAGGCCTACGCGCAGGCCAATCCCGGCAAGCTGAACTTCGGCACCTACGGGCCCGCGAGCACAGCCAACGTCTTCCGCCACTTCCTCAACGAGCGCTGGAACACCGACATCACCGAGATCGCGTACAAAGGCGCGAGCGAGCTGATCCTCGCCCTGATCAAGGGCGAAATTCACATGACGTGGACGGCGCTCGGCGACTGGGAGCATCCGAACGACAGCAAGAAACGCATCCTCACCGAAGGCAGCGACCCGCGCTCGCCCCGCTTCCCGAACATCCCGAACTATCGCGAAGCCGGTCTCGGCGACTTTCCCATGTCGACCTGGATCGGCATGTTCGTGCCTTCCGAAACGCCCGACGCCATCGTGACGCAGCTCAACGCCGCCACAGCCAAAGCGATCAACGCGCCCGCGGTCACCGAATTCCTGCTCAACCAGGGAATGGAGCCGTACGTCACCAGCCCCGACGAGTTTTCGCGCACGATCGCGAGGGAGATCGAGCAGACGCGCGAGCTCGTCCGCAAATACAAAATCCCCAAGATGCAGTAGCCAATGTTTCGAGCGAGATCGACCAGTCGTGCCAGAGGGGCTGTGTTAAATCGATAGTCTAAGTAATTCCATGTCGCTCTTCTCTAATCGGCCGGTTGGGGTCAAGCGCTTTCAGACTATCCACCGCTGCAATGTCGATGTCCCCCGCGGGCTCGTGCTTCTCTCCGGAATCGGCACCAAGCCCTCCCATCATGGGATCCGAGGACGAGGCGGAACGATCTTTGGGTCGGCCTTGCCGAGGCGTTCCGCGAAAGGCTACCCGGCCAGCTGGCCAACGAGCTGCACTCGGCTTTCTGGGCTCGGCGACGCCAAACGTGGACTTCGTGGGTGGCCGCCTTCGAGCAGCAATTGGGCCAACACGGTTGTCACCGGCCTGAGCGCGTTCGTCACGGAGCTGTCGGGCAAACGGATCGAGTTGCTCAAGGAGGCCTTTCCGTCCGTTTCGGCCGTGGCGTTTCTGAACAATCTCGGCAACCCGGTTGCGCCGCCGCACTGGGAGGCGACCAGAGCCGTTGCGTCGCAACTTCGGCTCACGGCCGAGCTGTTCGACGTGCGCAACGAAGCCGACATCGTGCAGGCCTTCTCGACAATGGCCGACAGGCGCTTGGGGGCGTTGTCGGTCGGCATCGATTTCCTCATCCAGGCGCACGCGGCGCGGATCGTCGAGCTGGCGGCCCAACATCGCATACCGACGCCTACCCGACGCGTGTTGGTGGAGATCGGCGGCCTTCTGAGCTACGGCGTCAATTATCCGCATCTGTATTTCAGGGCAGCCGGGCTGATCGACAAAGTTTTCAAAGGCACATCCCCCGCCGATCTGCCGGTGGAACAGCCGACCAAGCTCGAGCTTGTGGTCAATCTGCGCAGCGCCAAAGCGCTCAACTTGGAGCTTCCGCCGACGCTACTCGCCCGCGCCGAGAGGTGATCGAATAGTACAGCCGACGTCCGCGTGTGGCACGAAGCGGACCTCCCGGCATGTCCGCTCTCCGGTCGCTAACGGGGGTAAACCGGACATCGCATGGATAGGCTAAAATCGAGGTGAATGACCCACAGCGGACATCGGGGCTGCATAACAGCGTTTGGTCATTCGCACGTTTTTCGGTCGGACCTCAGTACTGGTCGCGGGCAGTCCGCTCCGGGATCGTTCTCAACCACTCTCTTTCTCCGAACCTCAGTACTTGTGGCCCGAAGTACTGAGATCAAAAGAGCAGTAGATTGGGGGTTGGCGAAGGTCTTTGTTGGACCATGCGCTTCGGTCTTCGAATTGCAACACAAGTGGCTTGAAACAACCGGATAACATCGAAACGGCGTTGTCGCATACT
>CAWKOD010000009.1:0-63052 GCA_963850885.1 uncultured Alphaproteobacteria bacterium
ACTTAGCGAACAAACGGACCGCCTCCGAGTTTGTCCGCTCTTGGGGGTATAGCGGACATGGCCAAAGCGGTTGCAATGTCCGCTTCTACCCGAAGCGGTCATTGGCCAGTATCTCATGTTGCAGCGGCGAAACGGGTTTACGCCCCTATCAAAGTACTCATTTGGACCGATACGATGCCCGTCTTTAAATCCGGGGCGAGCATGCGGCGGCGGAAATTTCTCGGTGTTCTGGCAGCGCGGCGCTGACTTGGCCGGTTGCCGCGTGGACCCAAGAGCGCGTGCGCAAGGTGGGGATCCTTTGGCCTGGCGCTTCTCCGCCGGCGTCTCCCCGACTAGAGCCGTTTCGCGAGGGCTTACGTGAGGCGGGTTTCATCGAAGGACAAAACCTCGTTATCGAACTTCGCTACTCGCGACGCGGACCCCAGCATCTTCCGGAGCTTGCCGCTGAGCTTACGCGCTTGAACGTGGAGTTAATTCAGGCCAGCGGGGATCATGCGCCTAAAATCGCACAACAAGCGACCAGCACTATCCCAATTCTCGCCTTCACCGACGATGTCCTTGGAGCAGGGCTTGTCGCCAGTCTATCACGACCGAGCGATAACATTACCGGGTTGACGATCCTTGCCCCGGAACTCAGTGCGAAGCGGCTGGAGATTTTAGGTGAGATTGTCCCAGGACTGTGGCGTGTCGCGGCTCTCTGGGACCCGATGAGCGGCAGATCACAAGTCGCAATGACTGAAATTGCAGCTCGTGCCAAGAGTATGCAATTGCAAGTCCTAGAAGTTCGGCATCGCGACGACCTCACGGAAGCCTTTGCAGCGGCGCGGAATGGTGAGGCGCAGGCCGTCAACGTATTCGCTTCTCCGTTTCTTGCGTCGTTATCCGGAGAAATCTTTGGGTTCGCCGCCGCACACCGCCTGCCGGCTATCTACCAGTGGAAGGAGCAGGTTGAGGGCGGCGGTCTGGTGTCTTACGGGCCAAGCCTTGCCCAATCATGGCGGCAGGCCGGCATGATCGCAGCCAGACTTTTAAAGGCGCCAAGCCTGCCGATCTGCCGGTCGAGCAACCGACGAAACTTGAACTAGTGATAAATACCCGAACCGCAAAGTCGCTTGGGATCAATCTCTCGCCGTCGCTGCTCATACGCGCCGACGAAGTGATCGACGAGGATACCGTTTTCCGCAGTGCGAAGTGACGCTAATGGCACTTCGCGTCATCCGCCTCAACGAACCATTTTGGTAGCTTTTAGGACCAAAGCGGACAAGAGCGATCGTCGGCCTCGGGCAGCTAGGCCGTCATTGACCCAAACCGGACATCGGCCAGTATCGCATGTTGCAGTAATCGAAGGAGGGAAGGAGTAACACAACGATCAATGCGAATTTTGTTTGATGTACTGACGCATTGCGTCACCAATCAATTTTCCAACCTGCTGCCGGATGACCGGATCATCCAAAATGTCGTCCCATAGCAAGGGCGGCTCAGCCAATAACGGTCTATTCGGGGTCGTGTTTCTCATACCCAGCCGAGAAGTCTCGGTCCGGGTTCGGGGATAGGCGCGCCATGAATGCCGCCTTTCTCCTCCTCCGAAGAGGCAACGTTCGCTACCGGACAGACGTTCCCTCAGTGTCCTAAGTTCCATCGGCCAGTCTCCGTCTTAGGACAGCACCGGCTAGGGGGTACTGGCCTGTTTCGACCCCTAATGACCGGTTTTGATTTGGCGCAACTTCTATGATGGCGAGCTTAGTTAGATTAGCCGGCATGCGCCCGTTCCTTTACCGCTGCCCCATCACCGGCCACAATGTCCAAAGCTGGGCTGTTGACGACGGCAGCGCCGCTCATGAAACACTAACTGTGACCTGTTTGGTTTGCCGCCGAGTGCATTTGGTTGATCCAAAGACAGGCAGAGTAGTCGGCGCAAACGAGGATTAGGCCACCTCAGTACGATGATCTATTTTGCTCAGACTCGCCGTGATCAATGCTGCAAAATCCACCGATGGCTGGCTCAGAGTTTCGGATCAATGCGGCGGAGTGCGGACGTATGGCGCTAGACGCTAGTCGCACCGTGGCACAGCGCGCTGAGTCACATCTCCAACAAGCACTTTGGCTCAAGATGGCCCACGAAGCCGACGAGAACGAAGATGCTCGCCGTCTTGGATGCGTTTCACGGGCTACACCAAGTAGGCCGCCTCAGTTGGCGGCGGTCCTCATTTCAATCGAAGCTCGCGATGTCGCTTCTGGCAGATTGTGTTGCAAAAGTCGTTTTGCACAGAGGATCAAAAATTCTGCGGGCTGCAGGCGTGCATTTCGTGTAAAGGTGTGAGGGACCTCATCGCCTCGCGCAAAACTCACAGGCGACTTCGGTAACGACGATTGAGGTTTATACAGATCGGCGATATGCTGTCCGTTCTACGTCTTCTCGCGAAATATTCGTAGCCCTGCAACTTTAGACTTTTGCAACACAATCGGCACTTAGCGGACAAACTGACCGCCTCAGAGTTTGTCCGCTCTTGGGGGGATAGCGGACATTGACGAACCACCCCGGGGGGGGCATCAAGAAAACATACATGCTCAATACCGCGACCGCCCGCGGTATTTCGCGCGAGAGAAATGGAGTAAATTTCCGAAATCGGTTTTTATTGCTGAGGGATTTTTCCAGGCGGCAGCCCCGAACGCCACCGACATTGACCCTAGTCCCATCGATCACCAGCGGGGTTAAACCCTCGCGCAAGCTCGGAAACCACGGCTTGAACTTATGGACAAAGGTGACAACCGAATACGACGTTTCAGATGTCGCCGGGGCGGAAATGCTGACCTCGGCTTGTCAGGCTTTGGACACGGCCGAGCGGCTGCGCGCCCAGATCGACAGCGATGGCGAGGTGATCCGCACCCGCGCCGGGCTGAAGGCCCACCCGGCTCTGCGTGACGGGCTCGCGGCGCGCAGTTTCAGCTGCCGGATGCTGCGGCAGCTGGGGCTCAATTTTGAGCCGGTGCGTGTCGGTCCGGGCCGACCGCCGGGATAACCCATGCCGACCAAGCGCCGCCAGTTACAGCGTGACCGCAAGCTGCGGCTTACTCCGGAAATTATTGCCGCATGGCAAAGTTGCGACGAGCGTGCCCTAGCGTGTGCGTTGGGGCTCGACTTTTTTGGTGAGCCGTCGCCCTTGCCAGCCGAGATAACCCCGCACGGGGTGTCACCTGACCTACCGCCCAGCCCGAACAGTTGCCGTTGCTGGGATATGGCGTATCCGAAGGTGCTCGAGCTCCAGCGTCAATTATTGGCGGTAGCGGGCTGGCCGGATTGCCGCGCGGCTTATGGGGAAAATTTACGCGAAGCCGAAAAATGGCGCGACTATTGCGCCGACCTCGTGCGTGACCCGAAGGCCGGCCACCGCGGCACCGGCGACGATCCGCAATCGCGGCGCCAAAGGTTGAAAGAAGCCCAACAGGAGGTTGCTTACCGCAGGAAGATGTTGGCCGAGCTTGACGTGAAGGAGACGACAACCAAGCAGTGAGGATAACCCCGCCATGAACACCGATCCGGTCATTGCCGCGCTTCGTAGACAGCGGCGCTTGTACGATGCGTTTGTCAGCACCGCCGACGCCGACAAGGGTGCAGCGGCCGCCAATGCTTACAACACGGCCTTTGACGAGCTGCTGAAAACCCAGCCGAAAACACGGGCCGGCGCTGCTGCTCTGATCCGGCATTGCCTGGCCGAGGATGCTCGTTTTCCAACCAAGGCCGAGGCCGGCGACGCGCTGACGCTGTTGCGCACATTGGCGAAGGCGATGCCGGCATTGAGCTGACCAAGCCGACCACGGCCCGGCGGTACCCGCTGGTGCGTTTAATCTGTGGGTAAAACGTCAGTTGGCTGATTGCCCAACCAAGGTGCCCAGGTTGGTTGCCAGGCGGTTGCCACGGATTTTGGCGCTGTCGTCGTTAGCCCCTAAAGCACTGATTTTATTGGCTGGGGGACTAGGATTCGAACCTAGATACTCAGAGTCAGAGTCTGATGTCCTACCATTGGACGATCCCCCAACGCGGCCGCGAGCCTGAAGAGCATCGCGGGCTTTGGGAAGCCGCAACCGGCGCGGGCTTAAGCCCGAACCGGATGCGGCCCCTATATAGGGCCATCCTTCTTAACGGTCTATCCCGGCAGTTGAGCGGCTATTCGGCGGCCTGTTTCCACGTGGTGGCGTGGGTTTTCGGCTTGGCCTTGAGCTTCAGCTCGGTCAGTTCCTCGCGCTCGCGCTCGCTGTTGCGGAACAATTGGTCGCGGCCGGCGCGGTATTGCGGCGGGCAGGCGATTGCGCGGGCGCCGTACCAGGCGGCGGCCTTCATCGTGAACGACGGGTCGACCAGATGCGGCCGCGCCAGCGCTACGAGGTCGGCGCGTCCGGCGGCGATGATGGTGTTGACTTGATCGGCGCTGGTGATGGCACCGACGCACATCGTGGCGATGCCGGCGTCGTTTCGGATCTGGTCGGAGAACGGTGTCTGGAACATGCGGCCGTAAATCGGCTCGGCGTCCGGCGTGGTCTGTCCGGTGGAGACGTCGATCAGGTCGCAGCCGGCCGCGGCGAAGGCGCGCGCCACCGCGACGGCGTCGTCGCCCGTGAGGCCGCCGTCCTGCCAGTCGGTCGCCGAGATGCGGACCGACATCGGCTTGCCGTCGGGCCAGGCCTGGCGCATGGCGCGGAACACTTCGAGAGGGAAGCGCAGGCGATTGGTCAGCGCGCCGCCGTAGTCGTCGGTGCGCTTGTTGGTCAGCGGCGAGATGAAGCTTGCCAGCAGATAGCCGTGCGCCGCGTGCAACTCGACCATGTCGAAGCCCGCGCGCTCGCCGCGCTGCACCGCCTGAACGAAATCAGCGATGACCGCATCCATGTCGGCGCGGGTCATCTCGCGCGGCACTTGGCTCTCGGGATAATAGGGCAGCGGCGACGCCGCCATGATCGGCCACGCGCCCCCGGGCAGCGGCTGGTCCATGCCCTCCCACATCAGCTTGGTCGCGCCCTTCCGCCCGGCGTGGCCGAGCTGGAGGCAGAACTTGGTGCCGGAGTTCGTGTGCACGAAATCGACGATGCGCTGCCAGGCCGTCTCCTGGGCGTCGTTGTACAGTCCGGTGCAGCCGGTGGTGATGCGCGCCGGTTCGGACACGCAGGTCATCTCGGTGAACATCAGCCCGGCGCCGCCGATCGCGCGGGAGCCGTAGTGCACCATGTGCCAGTCGGTCGGCAGGCCGTCGACCGCCGAGTACTGATCCATCGGCGATACCACGACGCGATTGGCGAGCGCCATGCCGCGCAAGCGGAACGGCTGGAACATCGGCGGAGCAGGCGCGGCGGTGTCCACCTCGAAGCCCAGCGCCTGCGTATCGCGCGCCACCACCGTATCGGTGAGCTTGACGAACTCCGGCGCGCGCAGCGCCAGATTGTCGTAGGTGATCGCCTTCGACCGCGTCATCAGCCCGAAGGCAAAGCGCGTCGGGTCCATGTCCCAGAACCGCTTGACGTGCTCGAACCACACGAGCGACACGTCGGCGGAATGCTGGGTCTTCTCGACCTCGGTGCGGCGCGCCAACTCAAAGCGCGCCAGCGCGGTCTTGACGTCGCGCCCGCCGGTGAAGCGGAACGCCTCGTAGAGCGCGATGGCGTCCTCCATCGCGAGCTTGGTGCCCGAGCCGATCGAGAAATGCGCGGTCGCCTTGGCGTCGCCGATCAGCACGACGTTGTCGGCGGTCCATTTCTCGCAGCGGATGGTCGGGAAATTCCGCCACAGCGAGCGGTTGGTGATCAGCTTGTGGCCGGCGAGCTCGTCGGCGAACACGCCTTCGAGATAGCGCGCCGACGCTTCCTCATCGAGCTTGTCGAGGCCGGCGCGCTTGAAGGTCTCGGGATCGGTCTCCATCACCCAGGTCGAGTGGCCGGGCTGGTATTGATAGCAATGCGCGATGAAGATGCCGTGCGGCGTCTCCTTGAAGAAGAAATTGAAGGCGTCCATCGGGCGCTTCGAGCCCATCCAGGCAAAGTGATTGGGCCGCAGCTCGATGCTCGGCTTGAACTTGTCCTTGAACGCCTCGCGGGTGCGCGAGTTGATGCCGTCGGCGGCGACGACCAGGTCGGCGCCGCGGGTGGTCGGCTTCGACGGATCGGCCTCGGAGCCGTATTTGATCTCGATGCCGAGCGAATGCGCGCGGCGGCCGAGAATTTTCAGCAGCATGGTGCGCGAGGTGCCGCAGAAGCCGTTGCCGCCGATGCGGTGCGTGGTGCCGCGGAAATGGATCTCGATGTCGTCCCAATAGGCGAAATGGCCGACGATCTGGCGATAGGTTTCGCGGTCGTAGGACTCGAAGGCCTCAAGCGTCTGATCGGAGAACACCACGCCGAAGCCGAACGTGTCGTCTGGCTTGTTGCGCTCGAACACGGTGATGCGCGTCTGCGGCCACGCCTTTTTCATCAGGATGGCGAAGTAGAGGCCGGCCGGGCCGCCGCCGATGACATGAACGTTCATGCGCGCCTCCGCAGCAACGAAGGGTCTTGAAGACTAGAAAGTTTAAGCTTAAAGTATTTGCCGCACAAGAGGCGAATATGGCTTCTCTGCAGGGACGGCACGCACTGGTCACGGGCGGCGGACGCGGCATCGGCCGCGCCATCGCCGCGGCGCTGACGGAAGCGGGGGCGGCGGTGACCATCGCCGGCCGCAACGAGAAAGCGCTGGCCGACGTGGTGGGGCAGGGCGACGCCGCGGGCTACGTGATCGCCGATGTCACCGACGCGAAAGCTGTGGACAGCAGCGTGCGCCAGGCGGTGGCGGCGCGCGGCCCGGTCGATCTGCTGATCGCCAATGCCGGCACGGCGACGGCCGTGCCATTCGTCAAAACGACGCCGGATCAGTTCCGCGCCATGTTCGATGTGCACGTGCTGGGCATGCTGCATCCGTTGCAGGCCGTGCTCGGCGGCATGACCGAACGCGGCTTCGGCCGCGTCGTCGCCATCGCCTCGATCGTCGGTCTGAAGGCCTCTCCCAACGTGTCGCCGTACACCACGGCCAAGCACGCCATGGTCGGGCTGGTGCGTTCGGTGGCGCTGGAGACGGCGGGCTCCGGCGTCACCGTCAATGCCGTGTGTCCGGGCTATGTCGACACCGATCTGATCCAGTCGGCGGTCGGGCGGCTGATCGAGAAGGGTATGCCGCGCGAGCAGGCGCTGGCGCGGTTCACATCCAACGTGCCGGCGGGACGGCTGGTGCAGCCCGATGAGGTCGCGGCGGCGGTGGTCTATCTGTGCTCGCCCAAGGCTGCGGCCGTGACGGGCACGACACTCGTGATCGGGGCGGAAGGACCATGATGGACGAGAGAACACAGCATCCCGCTCGACGCCGAAACCAAAGTGTCCGAGCGCCCCGACGACCACAAGACCGAATTGCGGCTGTGGCTCCGGCTCCTCACCTGCACGACCTTGATCGAGACCGAAGTCCGCCGCCGCCTGCGCGACCAGTTCGAGATCACCTTGCCGCGCTTCGATCTCCTGGCGCAGCTCGACCGCGCGCCGAACGGCATGACGCTCGGCGAATTGTCCCAGCGCATGATGGTGTCGAACGGCAACATCACCGGCCTGGTCGAGCGGCTCGCCGAGCAGGGCCTGATCCGCCGCCGCCCGCTTGCGAACGACCGCCGGGTGCAGATCGTCAGCCTCACGCCCGAGGGGCAGAAGTTCTTCCGCGGCATGGCGCGGGTCAACGCCGATTGGGTCGGCGAGATTTTCGCCGGTCTCACGCCCAAGGACATCGAGGCGCTGATGCCGCTGCTCGCCAAGACCAAAGCGTCGGCCCGCAAGGCGCTCAAGAACGGAGACGCGTCATGAGCGCAGCCAATCCCGTCACCCTGCCGCTGTCGGGCTACCAGGGCCGCCACGTCAGTTTTGCCGTCGACGGCAAGGTCGCGACCTTGACGCTGAACCGCCCCGACAAGAAGAACCCGCTGACCTTCGACAGCTATGCCGAGATCGTCGACCTGTTCCGCGCCGCGGCGCGGGACAAGATCGTCAAGGCCATCGTCGTCACCGGCAGCGGCGGCAACTTCTGCTCGGGCGGCGACGTGTTCGAGATCATCGAGCCGCTCACCAAGATGAACACCGTCGAGCTGCTCGACTTCACCCGCATGACCGGCGACGTGGTGAAATCCATGCGCGCCGCGCCGCAGCCGATCATCTCGGCAATCGATGGGGTTTGCGCCGGCGCCGGCGCGATCATCGCCATGGCCTCCGACATCCGCATCGGCACCGCGGCCGCGAAGGTTGCCTTCCTGTTCAACCGCGTCGGTCTCGGCGGCTGCGACATGGGCGCCTGCGCGATCCTGCCGCGCATCGTCGGCCAGGGCCGCGCCGCCGAACTGCTGTTCACCGGCCGCGCGATGGGCGGCGAGGAGGCCGAACGCATGGGCTTCTTCAACCGGCTGGCGAAATCCGAGACGGTGCTCGCCGATGCGCAGAAGCTCGCCCACGATCTCGCCAACGGGCCGACGTTCGGCAACGCCATGACCAAGCGCATGCTGGAGATGGAATGGGCGATGTCGGTCGAGACCGCGGTCGAAGCCGAAGCGGTGGCTCAGGCGCTCTGCATGGAGACTGAGGATTTCGCCCGCGCCTTCCGCGCCTTTGCCGCGAAACAGAAGCCGGTGTTCGAGGGCAATTGAGATGAGCCTTCACGAAACCCTTGCGCTGCCGTTGTTCGACGACGATCACCGCCGTTTCGCGGAGGCGCTGTCGCGCTGGGCCGACGCCAAGTTGCCGTCGCTGCCGCACGACGACGTCGACGAAGCCTGCCGCGCCCGCGTTAAGGCGCTGGGCGAGGCCGGTATCCTCAAGGCGGTGGTGCCGCAGTCGCACGGCGGGTTGCATCCGGTGCTCGACGTCCGCACGCTCTGCATCGCCCGCGAAATCCTGGCGTTCCGCGACGGGCTTGCCGACTTTGCCTTCGCCATGCAGGGGCTCGGCACCGCCTCGATCTCGCTGTTCGGCTCCGAAGAGCTGAAACGCAAATATCTGCCGCCGGTGCGCGACGGCAAAGCCATCGCGGCCTTCGCGCTGTCGGAGCCCGAGGCCGGCTCCGATGTGGCGGCGCTGGCGACGACCGCCCAAGCCGACGGTGCACATGTCCGGCTGAGTGGCGAAAAAACCTGGATATCGAACGGGGGAATCGCCGACCATTACATCGTGTTCGCGCGCAGCGGCGAAGCGCCGGGCGCCCGCGGGCTCTCGGCCTTCGTGGTCGACGCCGCCACGCCGGGGCTCTCGGTCGCCGAGCGCATCGAGGTGATTGCGCCGCATCCGCTGGCGCGGCTCAAGTTCGACGGCGTCCGGGTGCCGGTGGCCAACCGGCTGGGCAAGCCCGGCGAGGGGTTCAAGGTGGCGATGGCGACGCTCGACATCTTCCGCGCGACGGTCGGCGCCGCGGCGCTCGGCTTTGCCCGCCGCGCGCTGCACGAGACCGTCGAGCACGCGGCGACGCGAAAACTGTTCGGCGCGCCGCTCGGCGATCTGCAGATGACGCAAGCCGCCATCGCCGACAGCGCCACCGAAGTCGATGCCGCGGCGTTGCTGGTTTATCGCGCCGCCTGGGTGAAGGATCAGGGCGCCGAGCGCGTCACCCGCGAAGCCGCGATGGCCAAGATGTTCGCGACCGAAGCCGCCCAGCGCGTCATCGACCGCGCCGTGCAGCTTCATGGCGGCGCCGGCGTGCGGAAGGGCGTCAAGGTCGAGGAACTTTATCGCGAAATCCGCGCTTTGCGAATCTATGAAGGCGCGACCGAGGTCCAGAAGATCGTGATTGCGCGTGAGATGTTGAAGCAGCGGCCCGGGAAAGCTGCGCTGGCGGCGGAATAACAGGAGGCGGTGATGGCCCAAAGCGGTCACGTCGATACGTTCGCGCGGGACAATCTGCCCCCGCGCGCGGAATGGCCCGAGTTCAAGTTCGATCTGCCGGAGCTGCAATATCCCGAGCGGCTCAATTGCGTCACCCATTGGGTCGACCGCTGGGTCGAGGCCGGGCAGGGCGACCGGCCGTGCCTGCTGTCGCCCGCGGAATCGCTGACCTACGCGCAGTTGAACGAGCGGGTGAACCGCATCGCCAATGTGCTCACCCGCGATCTCGGCTTCATGCCGGGCAACCGGGTGCTGCTCCGCGCCGCCAACAATCCGATGATGGTCGCGGCCTATTTCGCGGTCATCAAGGCGGGCGGCGTCGTGGTCGCGACCATGCCGCTGCTCCGCGCCAAGGAGCTGTCCTATCCGCTGGCCAAGGCGAAGATCGCGCTGGCGCTGTGCGACGCGCGGCTCGCCGACGAGATGGAGAAGGCCAAGGCGCAGTCGGCCGAATTGAAGCGCGTGGTCTATTGGGGCAGCGCCGGCGCGGACGCGCTTGAGACGCTGATGAGCAAGCCCGGCTATGAGAAATTCACCGCCTGCGACACCGCGAGCGACGACGTCTGCCTGATCGCGTTCACCTCCGGCACCACCGGCGAGCCGAAGGGGACGATGCACTTCCACCGCGACATGCTGGCGATCTGCGACAGCTACGCCAAGCATGTGCTGCGCGCCGAGCCGACCGACCGCTTCACCGGCTCGCCGCCGCTCGCCTTCACCTTCGGGCTCGGCGGCCTCGTGCTGTTTCCGCTCCGCATCGGCGCCTCGACCGTGCTGCTGGAGAAGGCCGGGCCGGACGAACTGCTCGACGCCATCGCCAAATACAAAATCACCATCCCGTTCACCGCGCCGACCGCCTATCGCGCCATGCTCGGCAAGCTCAAGGATCACGATATCTCCTCGCTGCGGAAATGCGTCTCCGCCGGCGAGACCTTGCCGAAGGCGACCTTCGACGCCTGGCATGCCGCGACCGGCATCAAAATCCTCGACGGCATCGGCGCGACCGAGATGCTGCACATCTTCATCGGTTCGCCGGAGCACGAGGTGCGCGCGGGCTCCACGGGCAGGCCGGTGCCGGGCTACGAGGCGCGCATCCTCGACGACGCCGGCAACGTGGCGCCGCCCGGCACGGTGGGCCGCCTCGCGGTGCGCGGCCCGACCGGCTGCCGCTATCTCGCCGACGACCGCCAGAAGAAATACGTGCAGGACGGCTGGAACGTCACCGGCGACACCTACCTGATGGATGCCGACGGCTACTTCTGGTACCAGGCGCGCTCCGACGACATGATCATCTCCGCCGGCTACAACATCGCCGGACCCGAGGTGGAGTCGGCGCTGCTCACCCACGCGGCGGTCGCCGAATGCGGCGTGGTCGGCTGCCCCGACGAGGAGCGCGGCCAGATCGTCAAAGCCTACGTGGTGCTGCGCGCCGGCCAGACCGGCGACGCCGCGATGACCAAGATCTTGCAGGACCACGTCAAGGCGACGGTCGCGCCCTACAAATATCCGCGCGCCATCGAATTCGTCGCCGAGCTGCCGAAGACGCAGACCGGAAAACTGCAGCGCTTCGAGCTGCGCCGCCGCGCCGCCGAAGGCGCGTCGCGCAAGCTCGCATCATAAGGAGAATGCCCGTGCCGCCTCGAACCGTTCCGAAACTGCCCGTGCGCACGACCAAGCACGAGTCGCTCCAGCCGCCCGGCTGGCCGGCGCCGAAAGGCTACGCCAACGGTATCAAGGCGCGCGGCGATTTCGTTTTCGTCGGCGGCATGGTCGGCTGGGACGCGAAGGAGAAATTCCCGAAGGGTTTTGTGCCGCAAGCGAAGCAGGCGCTGGAAAACATCGTCGCGGTGCTGGCCGAAGGTGGCGCGCGGCCTGAGCACATCGTGCGGCTGACGTGGTACGTGCTCGACATGGACGAGTATCTGGCCTGCCGCCGCGAGCTCGGCGCGGCCTACCGCGCGGTGCTGGGCGATCATTTCCCGGCCATGGCGCTGGTTCAGGTCGGGCGGCTGTTCGAGCCCGAGGCGCGATTGGAGATCGAAGCGACCGCGGTGGTGCCGTAGCTACTCCGCCGCCTGCGGCAGCGGACGGATGTCCCGGATCGCGACGTTGAGCGCGGCGCCGGTGTCGTCGGCGAGCGCGGCCTTGCGCAGCGCCGCGAGCGCCGCCGCCGGATCGGGCGTCTCCATGATCCGCGGCAGCATCTGCATCAGCAGGTCGTAGCGCTGACGCCCGCGCTCGTGGGTGTCGCTGTAGCCCTTCACCAGGGTCCGTGTCGTCGCGATCTCGGTGGCGAGCGCGTAGTTCGTCGCCGCCACAGTCTGGATCGTCTGCAGCCATTCGTGCAGGAACGCCTGCTCGTTGGCAAAACGGAGCGAGCGCCGCCGCGTCGGCTTCAGCGAGGCGATGAAATAAAGCATCAGGAAGCCGCCGATCGACGACGTCTTCACCACCCGGGACTTGGTGAAGCGCTGGACGAAGCGCCGCGCGGAGGGCGTGTTCAACAGCCAGCGGCCGAGACCGGCCGGCAGGGTGTCGGCGATCTCCTGCACGCGCGGGCTGAAGAATTCCGCGATCTCGACGATCTGTCCGTCGGCCGCTTCGATCTCGGCCCGCACGCGCTCGAAACGGCTCGGCCGGATTTTCAATTCGGCGACGCGCACGGTGTCCTCGTAGGCCATGCCGAGCGCCAGCTCGCGCGCGGTCTCGGCGAGCAGCTGTGCCGAGCCGCCACCGTGCCGCTGGTCGATCTCGGCGATGGGCTTCAAGCGGTCGAGATAGTCGCGCGCGTAGGCGACGTCCTGGTAATCGGCCAGCCGCTCGATACCAAGGCGGACGAACATCCGCGCCGGCTCCGGGTGGCTGCTCGCCTCGGCCATCAGCGGCGCCAGCGCAGGAGAGATATGCGTGACGACCGGCGCCTCGGCCTTGACCGGCAGCGGTCCGCCTTCGGCGGCTGCGAACCCGGCGCCGAACGCCGCGATGCTTGCCTTGACGCCGACACCGCCGCGGTGGATCGCCGCCTCGAACGCCATGCGCTGCATCGGCAGCACCTTGGCGCCGGCGAGCGCCCCGAACAGCACGGCTGAGATCACGCTGCCGGTCGCTTCCGCCAGTTGCGCCATGTCGCCGTGGATGATGCGCTTGGCGGCGGCCTTGCAGCCTTCGAGCAAGGCCGCGGAATCGACGCGGCCGTCGGCCATCGCGATTTTTTCGGTCATCGCATAGACGCGGTTGGTCGAGACGATGAAGGTGGTGCGATCCGGCGTGACGAGCCCGCGCTGCACCGCGCGGCCGGCTTCCATCAGCTCCGACGCGATCACGATGTCGACGTCGCCCGGCATCGCGGTGAGGCCCAGCACCGGCCCCGGCGAGTTCGCCTTGGCGCCGTGCTTCGGAAACAGCTCGACGTAATAGTTGGTCGCGCCGGTGCGCTGGGCAACGCCCGGCACCGAGGTCATCTGCGCGATGTAACCGGCGTGCTCGGCGACATCGACGATCCACTCCGCCAGCACGCCGCCGCCTTCGCCGCCCATGGCGAGGATGGCGATGGTGATCGGGCGTTGGGCGGTCGTGTCCATGTCAGGCCGCGGCGAGCCGGCGCTCGATGCGCCGCTGGAAGAAGCCGATGACGGCGCCGCGGATGCGGGCCATGAAGCGGTCCCAGCCGCTCGGATTGGTGATCAGCGAGGCGCGGTAGAACGACGGGCAGAGCACCGCGGCGTGGCTGACCTCGCCGCACAGCCCGCAGCCGACGCAGGAGTTGATCACCTTGGTCACCGGCTCGCGGCGCAGCGGATCGGGGTTCGGTGCGATCGTCAGCGACGGGCAGCCCGACAGCCGGATGCAGGAGTGGTCGCCGGTGCAGGTATCGGCGTCGACGCCGAACCGCTCGCGCACCACGCGCTCGCCGCGCTCGGCGGCCTTCCGCCACAGCGGCCGGATGCGGCGCTGCTTGTTCAGCATGCATTCCGATTGCGCGACGATGACCTTCGGGCCTTTTTCCTTGGTGGTCAGCGCCTCCCGCAGCGTGTCGCGGAACTTGGCGACGTCGTAGGTGCGGGTGATGGTCTTGACCCAGTTCACGCCGACGCCGCGCACCGCCTTCTCGATCGAGTTCTGTGTGGAGCGGCCGGCGTTCGGCTGGAACGAGGAGGGGATGTCCTGGCCGCCGGTCGCCGCCGAATAGCCGTTGTCGACGATGATGAGGACGTTGTCGCTCTTGTTGAACACCGCGTTGCCGACGCCGCTGGTCAGGCCGTTATGCCAGAAGCCGCCGTCGCCCATCATCGAGATGGCGCGCTTGCCGGCCTTGACGTTGAGTGCCGAGGCGCCGGCGGCGCCGAGGCCGTAGCCCATCGTCGTCGCGCCGACATTGAACGGCGGGAAGATCGAGAACAGATGGCAGCCGATGTCGGCGCTGACATGATGGGTGCCGAGCTCGCGCTCGACGAGCTTCATCGCCGCGAAGATCGGGCGTTCCGGGCAGCCGGTGCAGAACGACGGCGGCCGGCCGTGCACGTCGGCGGCGACCAGCGCGGCGGCCTTGTTCTCGCGCTGCTTGAGCGGCACCGCGTCCGGCGCTGGCGCGTCGGCCGGCAGCAAGTCCGGGCGCACCTTGGCGATGAACTTCCGGATTCCATCGCGCACCACGCCGCCGGTGTATTCGCCGGCCATCGGCAGCATGTCCTTGCCGTGAATCTTGGTCTGGATGTCGGCACGGCGCAGGATGGTGTTGACCGCCTGCTCGATGTAGTCGGGCTGGCCCTCCTCGACGATCAGGATCGCCTTCTTGCCGGCGCAGAAGCGGATGAATTCCTTGTCGACCAGCGGATAGGTGACGTTCATCACGTACAAGGGAATCTTGCTGTCACCGAACGCGTCGGCGAGGTGATTGAGCATCAGCGCGCGGATCGTGGTGTTGTAGAGACCGCCCTGCAGCACGATGCCGATGTCGTCGGCGTCGCCCTCGAAGAACTCGTTGAGCCGCTGATCCTCGATGAACTTCACCGCGGCCGGCCAGCGGTGCTCCCATTTGTCCTTCTCGTGGACATAGGTCATCGGCGGCATGGCGATGCGGCTGAGATCGCGGCGCGGATTTTCCAGCGCATCGGCCAGCGTGAACTCGGGGCGCTTGTTGGCCTTGGTGGTGAAGTGGCCATAGACGTGACAGGCACGGATGCGCAGCATCAGCATCACCGGCGTGTTCGACGCTTCCGACAATTCGAAGCTCGTTTCCACCGCCTTCACGATCGACGGCAGGTTCGGCCGCGGGTCGAGCAGCCACATCTGCGATTTCATCGCAAACGCATGCACGCGCTCCTGCATGATCGAGGAGCCTTCGCCGTAGTCCTCGCCGATGATGACCAGCGCGCCGCCGGTGACGCCGCCTGATGCAAGGTTCGCCAGTGCGTCGGAGGCGACATTGGTGCCGACCGTGGACTTGAAGGTCACCGCGCCGCGGAGCGGATAGTTCACCGAGGCGGCGAGGGTGGCGGCGGCGGTTGCCTCGCTCGCCGAGTTCTCGAAGTGGACGCCGAGCCCTTCCAGGATCTCGTTGGCGTCGGCCATCACGTCCATCAGGTGCGAGATCGGCGCGCCCTGGTAGCCCGCCACATAGGACACGCCGGACTGCAGCAGCGCCTTGGTGACGGCCAGAATGCCCTCACCGTGAAACTCGGCGCCTTCGCCGAGCTTCAGCTTTTCGACCTCTTCCTTGAACGAGCGTTCCGCCATTTCGGCCTCTTCGGCGACCCGGTGAATCTTGGAATTCGACTATATTCAATGGACCGAGCCGCTGAAAGCGCCAGAATCCTTGGCCTCGGCCACCATGTCGCCCTCAATAGGCTGTTTTTGCAGGGTGATTTGTCTTTGTCGGATTCCGCGAACAGGCTATTCTGCAACGTGGCGAGTGGCTTTGCGGCGCAGCCGAGAAAGGCCGCACTCGCCCGACCTTCGACAACAGTCCGACCCACGGGGTTTCTTGCAGGACATCGATCCTACTGTCAGCGCGCGTCCACCACGTCGTTTTCTCTTCGTATTGATCAAGCCCTCGCACTACGGCGACGACGGCTACGTCATCCGCTGGTGGCGCACCACGATTCCGTCGAACTCACTCGCCGCTGTTTACGGCATTGCGAGCGATTGCGCCGAGCGGCAGGTGCTTGGCACCGACGTCGGCATCGACATCGACGCCATCGATGAGATCAACACCCGCGTCGACGTGCCGGCGCTGCTCGAGCGCTTCAAACGCAACGGCGGCTTTGGCCTGGTCGGGCTGATCGGCGTGCAATCGAACCAATATCCCCGTGCGCTCGATCTAGCGCGACAGTTCCGCGCCGATGGCGTGCCGGTGATCCTCGGCGGTTTCCACGTGTCGGGCTGCCTGTCGATGCTGGACGGCCGCGCCGTCGAGCTCGACCAATGCCGCCAACTCGGCGTGTCGATGTTCGCAGGCGAGGCCGAAGGCCGGCTCGACACCATCCTGCGCGATGCCGCGGAAAATAAACTCCAGCCGCTCTACAATTTCATGAACGACCTGCCGGGGATCGAAGGCACGCCAGTGCCGTTCCTGCCCAAGCGCTACGTTGAACGCACGCTCGGGCTCTGCACCAGCTTCGACGCCGGCCGCGGTTGTCCATATCAATGCTCGTTCTGCACCATCATCAACGTCCAGGGCCGCAAGTCGCGCTTTCGTTCATGCGACGACATCGAGCATCTGGTGCGGCTGAACTGGGCGCAGGGCGTCAACAAGTTCTTCATCACCGACGACAATTTCGCCCGCAACAAAGACTGGGAAGCGATCTTCGACCGGCTGATCGATCTGCGGGAAAACCATGCGATCCCGCTCGGCCTGATGATCCAGGTCGACACGCTCTGCCACAAAATTCCGAATTTCATCGAAAAGGCCAAACGCGCCGGCGTTACGCGGGTCTTCATCGGGCTGGAGAACGTCAACCCGGACAACCTCGCCGGCGCCAAGAAGCGGCAGAACAAGGTCACCGAATATCGCCGGATGCTGTTGGCCTGGAAGGCGCAAGGTATCCTGACGCTCGCGGGCTATATCCTCGGCTTCCCGGCCGACACGCCCGAGACGATTAGACGCGACATCGGCATCATCAAGAGAGAGCTGCCGGTCGATATCATCGAATTCTTCTGTCTCACGCCGCTGCCAGGCTCCGAGGACCACCAGACGCTCTGGAAGAAGAACGTTCCGATGCATCCGGACCTCAACGACTACGACACCACCCACGTCTGCGCGCCGCATCCGAAAATGTCGGAGACGGAATGGCGTGCGATCTATCAGGAGGCCTGGTCGCTCTATTATTCGCGCGAGCACATGGTGACGCTGTTGCGGCGCGCCGCGGCATCCGGTCTGCCGATGGGCAGCCTGATCAAGATGCTGGTGATCTTCGCGACTTCGGTCAGCCTGGAAAAAGTGCATCCGCTCGATTCGGGGCTGTTCCGGATGCGGCACCCGAGCGAATTGCGGCCGGGGCTGCCACGCGAAAGCGCCTGGATATTCTGGCCGCGCTTTGCCCGCGACGCGGTGAGCAAGCACGCCGGCATCGTTATGGCGATCGGCCGGTTGCTGCGGGCGTGGCTGACGATCGCCCGCGACCCCAAGTCCGCGGCCTATATGGACCAGGCGCTGGCGCCGGTCGGCGATGATGACGACGCGACGCTCGATCTCCTGACCAAGACCACGGGGGTCCAGGCCGCGATCAGTCACCAGAAGAAGGTGGCCGAATTGACGCACGCAGTGCACGCCGCCTGAATGGCGTCCTGGCGGGCGCGATCCGCAGTTGCGCGGGCGGGCGTCTGCCCATAGCCTTCCGTCATGGCTGCGGCGTTGGCCGCGCCCCGGGAGAGGGATCATCATGAAGACGACGACTGTGCTCGCTGCGCTGCTGGCGCTCGCCACCACCGCGGCCACCAACCTGGCGATGGCGCAGGAGGTGACGCTCAAGGCGGTGACGTCCTTCGCCGAGAAGACCCAGTTCTCGAAGAACTTCGAGCGCTTCATCGACAAGGTGAACGCCGACGGCAAGGGCGTCGTGCAGATCAATTACATCGGCGGTCCGCGCGCCATGCCGCCGTTCGAGGTCGGCAACGCCGTCCGCACCAAGGTGATCGACATCGCCAACGTCACCGGCGCGTTCTATACGAACCTGATGCCGGAGGCGGACGCGCTGAAGCTGATCAGCAAGCCGGCCGCCGACCAGCGCAAGGACGGCACCTTCGCCGTCATCGAGCAGCTTCACAACGAAAAGCTCAACGCACACTACCTGGCGCGACAATTCCACAACGTGCCGTTCCACATCTATCTCAACAAAAAGATCGACAAGCTCGACTTCACCGGACTGAAGATCCGCGTTACACCGGTTTACAAGGACATCGTCGAAGCGATGGGCGGCACCACGGTGACCACCGCGCCGGGCGAGGTTTACACCGCGTTGGAGCGCGGCGTGGTCGATGGCTACGGCTGGCCGGTGACCGGCATCTTCGATCTCGGCTGGGAGAAGGTGACCAAATTCCGGGTCGAGCCGGCGTTCTACAGCGTCGAGGTCGGCGTTCTGGTCAACCTCGACGTCTGGAAAGGGCTCAACGACAAGCAGAAGAAGGTGCTGAACGACGCCGCCGTCTGGCTCGAAGGTCTCGACAGCGAGAATGACGCCTTGATCAAGTCCGAGCGCGACCGGCAGTCCAAGGCCGGCATCGCGCCGATCGAGTTCAGCGCCGCCGATGCCAAGGCATTCCTTGCCAAGGCCAACGACGTCGGCTGGGCCTCGGTGATCAAGCGCTCGCCGGAGAACGGCGCGAAGTTACGGAAACTGTCGGGGAATTGATCAGCTTGCGGTGACGCTTGCTTCACCTTCCGCTGGAGGCATCGGGATGGGGTGAGCTTGGAGATCATCTACACAAAGTTCACCCCACCCCGCTCGCTTCGATCGCGACCCTCCCCCTCCAGGGGAGGGTAAGACACTCAGTCACGACGAATATCGTTTCATGACCAAGTTCTCCAATCTGTTCGGCCGCTTGCTCAACGCGCTCGCCGTCGCGGCGGCGCTGACCTTGCTCGCCATGGTCGTCATGGTCACCGCCGACATTCTTCTCCGCAATCTCACGCGCACCGGCTTTGCCTGGTCGAACGAAGTCTCCGAATACGCGCTTTACGTCATCACGCTGTTGACCGCCCCGTGGCTGTTGCGCCGCGGCCAGCACGTGCGGGTCGATCTCGTGCTCACGCTCGTGCCGGTACGGGTGGCGTGGCTGATGGAGGCCGCGGGCGATGTGCTGGGCTTCGCCGTCTGCCTGGTGATGATGCGCTACGGCTTCAAGATGTCGATCGACAGCGCGGTGCTGGGCTCCATCACCATCAAGAACCTGGTGTTCCCGGAGTGGTGGCTGTTGTGGCCGCTGCCGGTCTGCTTCGCGCTGCTGGCCGCCGAGTTCGCCTTCCGCTTCGACCGTCTCATTCACAGTGAGCCCGGCCGCCGCGTCGAAGCGACCTCGGTCGGATGAGCGGCATGAACTGGATCGAAGCCAGCATCCTCATGTTCGGCGGGCTCGTCGCGCTGATGAGCCTCGGGCTGTCGGTCGCGTTCGGCTTCCTCGCCGTCAACATCGTCGCGGCGCTGTTGTTTCTCGGCGGCGAGCAGGGGCTGTCGCAGTTGACGCGGAACGCCGTGCAGTCGGTGACGAGCTTCTCGCTGACGCCGATCCCGTTCTTCGTGCTGATGGGCGAGGTGCTGTTTCATTCCGGCGTGGCGCTGAAAGCGATCGACGCCTTCTCGCTGCTGATCCGCCGGGTGCCGGGCCGGCTCTCGGTCATCGCCATCGTCGCCGGCACGGTGTTCTCGGCGATCTCCGGCTCGACCATCGCGACCACGGCGCTGCT
Source organism: uncultured Alphaproteobacteria bacterium (assembly GCA_963850885.1). Classification (GTDB taxonomy): domain Bacteria; phylum Pseudomonadota; class Alphaproteobacteria; order Rhizobiales; family Xanthobacteraceae; genus Z2-YC6860. The sequence continues at coordinate 19,823 of CAWKOD010000009.1, forward strand.
CGGCAGCCTGATGCTGCCGACCATGCTGGAGCGCGGCTACGACAAGCGCCTCGCCATGGGCCCGATCATGGGCATCGGCGGCGTCGACATGCTGATTCCGCCGTCGGCGCTCGCCGTGCTGCTCGGCAGCCTCGCCGGCATTTCGATCTCCGGCATTCTGATCGGCGGCATCGTGCCGGGCCTGATCCTGAGCATTCTGTTCATCGGCTACATCATCCTGCGTGCCTGGCTCGATCCGTCGCTGGCGCCGGAGGAAACGCTGGTCGAAGGCCCGAGCGGCGTGAAGCGTTGGGCGCCGTTCCTCGTGCACGTGCTGCCGCTGGTGCTGATCTTCGGCATGGTGGTCGGCGCCATGACGGCGGGCTGGGCGACGCCGACCGAGGCCGCGGCGCTCGGCGCCTCCGGCACCATCGTCGCCGCCATGCTGTACCGGAGCCTGACCTGGGCGGCGTTGATGAAGGCGCTGATGGGCACGGTCGCCGTCTCCGGCATCATCCTGTTCATCATCATCGGCGCCACCACGTTCTCCCAGGTGCTGAGCTTCTCCGGCGCGACCAACGGCATCGTCGGCCTGGTCTCGGCGCAGGGCCTGTCGGCGACCGCTATCGTCATCGGCATGATGCTGATCCTGTTGTTCCTCGGCTGCTTCGTCGATCAGGTCTCGATGATGCTGATCACGCTGCCGTTCTTCATGCCGCTGGTGACGCAGCTCGGCGTCGAGCCGATCTGGTTCGGCGTGTTGTTCCTGATTTGCATGCAGCTCGGTCTGCTGACGCCGCCGTTCGGGCTCCTGCTGTTCACGATGAAGGGCGTGGCGCCGCCGAGCATTAGCATGAACGACGTGTTTCAGGCGGCGCTGCCTTACGTCTGGTTCGGCCTGCTGGTGCTGATGCTGGTGTTCTTCTGTCCGCCGTTGGCGACCTGGCTGCCGGGCTTGCTCGGCGGCTGACGGTCCCGCGATTGCGCCGCGGAGTGGCCGATGTCAGGATCGAAAAAAATCCGGGAGGACGTATGCGCACGAACCGATGGACCGTTGGCGCCGCGGCGCTCGCCGCCGGTCTGCTCTGCTGCGGCACCGCATCGGCGGAGGATTGGCCGACGCGGCCGGTGACCATGATCGTGCCCTATGCGCCCGGCGGCAACATCGATCAGGCCGCCCGCCTGTTCGCCCGCGAGCTGTCGGAAAAGCTCGGCCAGCAGTTCATCATCGAGAGCAAGGGCGGGGCCGGCGGCGCCATCGGCGCGGCGCAGGTGGCGAAGGCGAAGCCCGACGGTTACACCCTGCTGGTGACGGCGAACGGTCCGTCGGTCCTCAACAAGATGTTGTACGCGTCGCTGCCCTACGATCCGGACACCGATTTCACGCCGATCTCGCTGATCAGCGACGTGCCCCAGGTGTTCATCGTCAATCCGAAGTCGCCGGTCGGCGACCTCAAGGGTCTCGTCGCGCTCGCCAAAGAGAAGAAGGACGCGCTGACCATCGGGCATCCGGGCGTCGGCACCGGCGCGCATCTGACCGCGATCTGGTTCGCCAACCTCGCCGGGATCAATGTCATTCCGGTGGCCTACCGCGGCGCGCTGCCGATCGTCACGGCGGTGCTCGGCGGCGAGATTGATGCCGGCCTGCCGGCCTATATCCCGCAGGTCCATTCCGCCAAGGTGATCGCCGTCACCTCGAGCGAGCGTGTCGATTTCCTGCCCGGCGTGCCGACCGCCAGCGAGAGCGGCGTCGCCAATGTGTCATCGGGCACCTTCACGGCGCTGGCCGCGCCAGCCGGCGTGCCGCCCGAGATCGTCGCCAGGATGAACCGCATCCTCGACGCGTTCCTCAAGACCGATGAGGCGAAGAAGCAGTTCGCCATGCTCGGCGCCCGGACGCTCGGCGGCCCGCCCGAGCGCCTGACCGAACGGATGAACGAGGAAAAGGCGCGGTGGGCCCCGATCGTCAAGAGCGCGGATATCAAACTGCAATGATCGAAAAGCACATCGACATCCCGACCGCCGACGGACGGATGGACAGTTTCGTCGTCCATCCGGAGGAGGGCGGGCCGTTCCCCGCCGTCGTCGTGCTGATGGACATCTGGGGACTGCGCGAGGAGTTGTTCGACATCGCGCGCCGCGTGGCGACCGTCGGCTACCACGTCACCCTGCCGAACTTCTGGTACCGCCGCGGCAAGGTGCGCTTCGAATACCGCGACGACAATGGCCGGATGCGTTCGCTGCTGGCGTTGCCGAAGGACGTGCAGGACGATCTGCACGCCAACATGAGTGAGGTCACCGACCGCATGGCGATGGCCGACATCGGCGCGGTGCTGAAATTTCTTGGCGGCGAGCCGGTGCGCCAGGGCCCGAAGGGCACCATCGGCTATTGCCTCGGCGGCCGCCTCGCGCTTGCGGCGGCAGCGGAATTTCCCGATCAGTTCCGCGCCTCCGCGTCCATGCACGGCACGCGGATGGTCAAGCGACAAGCCGGACTCGCCGCATCGCTTCGTCGACAACATGCGCGGCGAAATCTACTGCGGCTTTGCCGAGAAGGACGATCTCGCGCCGCCCGCCACCATCGAGACGCTGGGAAAGCTGTTCGCCGGCTGCAATCAGGTGAAATACCGCGCCATCGTCCACCCCGGCACCGTGCACGGCTACGCGCTGCCGGACCGCGACATTTTCGACAAGCCCGCCGCCAACCGCGACTGGGAGAACATCTTCGCGATGTTCAAAAGGCAGTTGGGTTAGTTGCGAGCCCGCGAGTGTGCCCTGCTATCCTGCCGCTCGCCGCAGCGTCACCCCCGGGCTTGACCGGGGGTCCATGAAACGCCGCAGCGCGATGAGCCTTACCGTTGTGCGCGTTGATCGTCGTCATGGATTGCCGGGTCAAGCCCCCGGCAATGACGAACGAAAGGTGAGAGACGGAAGCACCTAAGAATCCCATCTGCGCGCGCTTCGGCAGATAGTGCAGCACGCGCTGCTCGATCAGGATCACCAGCAGATAGGCGATGCCGCCGACCAGGGTGAGCATCACGATCGAGACGAACACCATCGCGGTGTTGGCCTGGCCTTCGCCGAACGACAACAGATAGCCGAGGCCCATATTGCCGCCGACGAGCTCTCCAACCACGACACCGACCACGGCGAGGGTCGAGCCGATCCGGAGGCCGGCGAACAGCGGCGGCAGCGACGCCGGAAATTCGATCTTCCAGAAAATCTGCGCCCGGCTCGCCTTGAACGCGCGCGCGAGGTTGATCAGGTCGGGATCGACGGTGCGGATCGCCGTGAGCACGTTGACCATCACCGGGAAGAACACGATCAGGATGGCGACCAGGATTTTCGGATAGACCGTGAACCCCATCCACAGGATGAACAGCGGCGCGAACGCCACCTTGGGCGCGATCTGCAGCGCCAGGATGTAGGGCGACAGCGCGAACTCCGCGGTCGGCGACATGCCGATCAGATAGCCGATGAAGGCGCCGAGCAGGCTGCCGAGGATGAAGCCGACCAGCACCTCGGCCGCGGTGACGCCGGTGTGGAACGCCAGCCCCGACACGTGCCACATCCGCACCGCTTCCTCGGCGACCATCGACAGCGGCGGGATGATGAATGGCGGAATGCGAAGCAATCCAGGTCCCCATTGCCACGCCGCCAGGAACACGATCAGCAGCGCAACGCTTGCCGCCGTGCCCTTCCACACCACCGATGAATTTGTGGCCTCGCTCATGCCGGCACCGTGCCGATATCGAGGCGGTCCATCAGGCGGTTGACGTAATCGTTGACCTTCGGATGCAGCCGCCGCTTCAGCGGCTCGTCGCGGTCCGGGATGTCGATCGCGATCTCGTCGATGATGCGGCCGGGGCGGCGGCTCATCACCAGCACGCGGTCGGACAATGTCACGGCTTCCAGGAGATCGTGGGTGATCAGCAGCGCAGTCTTGCCGGCGCGCTTGAGCGTCTGCGCGAGCTCGCGCTGCAGCACCATGCGGGTCTGCGCATCCACCGCCGAGAACGGCTCGTCCAGCAGCAGCACGGTCGGATCGACCGCAAGCGTCCGCGCCAGCGCCACGCGCTGCCGCATGCCGCCCGACAGCTGATGCGGATAGTGCCCGGAGAATTCCGCCAGCTTGAGGTTTTCCAGGAGCGCTTCCGCGCGCCGCCGCCGCTCCGCCGCCGCCACGCCCTGGATCTCGACGCCGAACATCACGTTCTCGACGACCGTCCGCCACGGCAGCAGCAGGTCCTTCTGCAGCATGAAGGCGACATGGGCGTTCGGCCCCTCGACGCGCTCGCCGTCGACGAAGGCCTGGCCCTCGCTCGGCGCGGTCAGCCCCGAGCCGATGTTGAGCAGGGTCGACTTGCCGCAGCCGCTCGGCCCGATCAGCGACACCACCTCGCCGTCGCGGACCGCGATGCTGACGCCCGATACGGCGGTGAGGGGCCCGGCGCTCTGCGCGAACCGCATCGTGACGTCGCGGTATTCGAGGCGGATCAGGTCAGGCATCGAATGGTTTCAACTGCAAATGTTGCGCGCGTGATGGCCGGCATCTGGCCGCTTCGTGCATATTCCAGGCCACGAATTCGAGTATAGTGTCAAACCAAAGCGTCCAAGTGTCCATTGGCACGTGTCCATCGGCGCCGCCGGATTTAGCCTCGAGGAGAATACGATGCGTCAACCCATCTCACGCCGCGATGTTATGACGACGGGCGCGCTGCTCGGCGCAGGCTCGTTGCTCGGCGGTGTGCTGACGCTGCCGGCGCGCGCGCAATCGCTGGAGAAGCTCACCTATCTCTTCCCGGCGCCGCCGGTGTTGCCGGCGTTCGGGCCCATTCGGCTGGCGCAGGGCAAGGGCTACTTCAAGGAGGCGGGCTTCGAGGTCGAGTTCGCGGTCGGCCGCGGCGGCGTCGATGTGGCGAAGCAGGTCGGCGCCGGCAACGCGCCGCTCGGCGGCATCGTCGCCGACGGCCCGATCATGGTGCGCGGCAACGGCGTGCCGGTGAAGATCGTCTGCGTGTTCGGCGGCAAGGGCTTCATGCAGCTCGTGGTGCGCGAGGATTCCGGCATCGAGAAGCCGGCCGATCTCAAGGGCAAGACCATCACGGTGATGTCCTATCAGGACACCACGTTCTACGCGCTGCTCGGCCTGATGGCGTCGGCGGGGCTGACGCAGAACGACGTCAACGTTCAGCAGGTCGGCCCGACCGGAGTCTGGCAGTTCGTCGCCGAAGGCAAGTCGCAGGGCATGGCCGGCGTGCCGGATTGGATCCCGCCGGTGCAGGCCGCCGGCGTCAAGGTGAAGATCATCCCGACCGAGACTTTCTTCCCGCACATGGCGCAGGCGATCGCGGCGTCCGACGACATCATCAAGCAGAAGCCCGAGATGATCCGGAAGTTCGTGAAAGCGGCGCTGCGCGGCATGAAGGACATGATGGACAACCCGGACAAGGCCGCCGACGAGTTCGTCTCGTTCGTGCCGGAGTGGAAGGGCAAGGAAAACCAGGTCAAGTACGCCTTCAACATGTACGCCAAGGATGTCTATCCGGGGCAGAAGGTGCTGGGCGAGATGAACCCCGACCGGCTTTCGAAATTGCAGGACTTCTACCTGGCCAAGGGCTTCATCCAGAAGGCGACGCCGGTGAACGAGCTTTATACCAATGAGTTCGTGACGTAGCGCTCGTCAATCCGGCAGGCGAACGCCGAGCTTGCGCGCCGTCTCGACGATCCAGGCGCGATAAAGCTCGAGCGGCGTGACGCCGGTCAGTCCGCCGCAGCCGTCGGTGTTGTTGGGGCCGGCGGCCCAACTGACCACGCCGATCAGCGCGAGGCGCCCGGCGTCCTCCTGATAGACCGGCGCGCCGGAATCGCCGGTGCAGCCGCCGAGCCCCGGCCGCTTGTCGGCGGTCGCCGGATCGATCAGGCGCAGTTGCAAGCGAGCCGGGGTGTCCGGTCGCAATGAGGCGCGCCGCCCGCAAGGTCGCCGCGGAGTTGCGGTCGCCGCGCACCGACCGGCCGTAGCCGTGCACGATGAACGTCTCGCCCGGCGCGATGCGCGGGCGTGGCGACGCCAGCGGTGCAGGCGTTGCCGCCATCGGCTCCTTGAGCTTGATCAGGCCGAAGTCGGCCGTGGCGCGATGGGCGAACAGGCTCTTGAGGTCGAACTGCGGATGTTGAACCACCGCCACGGTATTCTTGAGCGTCGGCTTGCCGTTTTCGTCCAACTCGACGCGCCTGTAGGTGGCGCCGGGCATCAAGCAATGCGCTGCCGTGAGCACGAGATTGGGCGCGATCGCGACCCCGCTGCACAAAGTGCCGCCGGAGCCGAGGATCATCACTTCGGGCCGCGACCGGGCATCGGCCACGGTTTCCGCATCGCCCACCATGGCGCGCCCCGGCGTGCCGGCCAGCAGCAAGGCCACGGCGGCGGCGCACCACGCGGATATCGACGATACGCATGAAAGGGCCTGCCGCTCTCGATGGACCAGGGTTTTGCCGATTTACAGATCGCACGATCCCCCAGTCGATGATAGCCTCCGCCCGCAAAACCAAATCAGGGAGCAGGGGAAGCGCATGACACGTCTCGCCATCATCGATCGCGCCGACATGAACGCCGAACAGGCGCGCGTCTACGACGCGGCCAAGCAAGCCGGCGGCCCGGTGGGCGGGCCGTATTATGCCTATATCCGTCTGCCGAAGCTGTTCGAGGCGTCGCAGAACTTGCGCGGCTGCCTGGCGGCCGGTCCGCTGTCGAAGCGGGAGCAGCAGATCGTCAATCTCGTCGTCGCCCGCTACTGGGGCGCCCGCTATCCGTGGTTCGCGCAGGTGCGCGGTTCGCTCGCCGCCGGCATCCCGCAGTCGGTCGTCGACGCCATCAACGCGCGCAAGACTCCGGAGCTGCCGGATGCACGCGAGCGCACGTGCTATGTGGTGGCGAACGAGATTCTCGCCAACAAGGGCCTCAGCGACAAAACCTATGCCGCCGCGGAAGCGGCGATGGGCCTGCCGGACCTCGTGGCGCTGGTGGCGATGACCGGCAGCTTCTCGACGACCTGCATGACGGCCAACTCCTTCCAGGTTGCGCCGCCGGCCGACAACCCGACCCCGCTCGCGGAATAGGGTTCGCCAAGATCAGGGAGTGATGATGTGCTCAACAGCTCGTTCAAGTTTGTAACGCCCATCCTGGCCGCCGCGCTCGCCATGGCAGCGCCTGCCTTGGCCGAGGACTATCCGGCCCGCACCGTCACGCTGGTCATTCCCTATCCGGCCGGCGGCGGCGTCGACACGGTGGGTCGCGTCATCGCGCAGAAGCTCACCGCGGCGCTCGGCCAGCAGGTCGTCGTCGAGAACCGCCCCGGCGCAGGCTCGGTGATCGGCACACGCGCCGCGGTGAAGGCGCCGCCGGACGGCTACACGCTGCTGATGATCACCACGGGCTTGAGCCTTTCAGCGAACCCGGGCTACGACGTCACCAAGGATTTCGCGCCGATCGGCACCATCGCGTCGATCCCGATCGTGGTGATGGCCAATGCTTCGGTGCCCGTGAAAACGCTGTCCGACGTGATCGCGCTGGCGAAGAAGGAGCCGGGCAAAGTCACGATCGGCAGCCCGCCGCCGCCGACGCTCAACTACTTTGGCGCGGAGCAGTTCAAGGCGATGACCGGCATCGACGTCTCCATCGTGACCTACAAAGGCACCGGCCCCCTGACCAACGACCTGGTCGGTGGTCACGTCATGCTCGCCTTCAACACGCTGCCGCCGGCGATCGGCAACATCCAGGCCGGCAAGCTCAACGCCATCGCGGTCTGCGCGCCGGAGCGGCTCGCCGCCATCCCCGACGTGCCGACCGCGGCCGAGGCCGGGCTGCCGGGGCTCGACGTCGTGCTCTACTACGGGCTCGCCGCGCCCGCCGGCACGCCGCGGCCGATCATCGAGCGGCTCAACAAGGAGCTGCGCGCCATCGTGACCTCAGATGAGTTCAAGAAGCGCATCGTCGCCGACGGCGGCGGCCCGGCCCTCAGCACGCCCGAGGAGCACGCCTCCAACATCGCCCGCGAGGAGGGCAAGTGGAACGCGATGATCAAGAAGCTCGGCCTCAAGTTGGAGTGACACCGGGCCAACGGGAACCAACTGGAACTTTCGGGATTGTCTGGAGTGCGCGCTCCGCGCGCGCGTTGAGAGAATTCATCCAGAGGGATTACCGATGGCCAAGAACCCAGGCATCATCAGCACCACGCAGGACGCGATCACCGACGTTGCCCGGAGCGGCATCGAGGGCGCGCGGTCGATTGCCGGCAGCGCGGCGGACACCGCGGCGGGTGCAGCAAACACCGCGGCCAAGGCCGTGACCGGCGCGGCGCTCACCGCCGTCCGCGGCGCACGGCGGCTGGTCGGGCCTGCCAAGAAGCGCAAGACGGTCAAGCGCAAAGCCAAGACGAAGAAGGCGGCCAAGCGGACGTCCACCAAGCGCCGCCCGGCGAAGCGGTCGGCGAAAAAGACCGTGCGGCGGAAGAAGAAATAGGGCGCGGCCTGGCGCCTGGCGGCTCGGTTACTTCTTCGAATAGCCGTCGGTGCCTTGCCAGCCGTGCTTCGAGATATCGAAGATCACGCCGTCCGGGTCCTTGAACTTGCGCTCGAAGTTGCCTTCGCGCTCGTCGCCGAGGTCGAAGAAGAACTTTCCGCCGTTCGCCTCGATCCGCTTCTGCGTCTCCACCAAATCCTCGACCTGGATGCCGAAATGGTGGGCGCCGACGAAGGTCGAGCCTTCCTTCAGGTCGGAGGCGGCGGTGCCGCCTTTGCCCTTGAAGTTCAGCAGCGCCATGTTGATGACGCCGTCGCTCATGTAGATCGCCGAGCCGATCTCGAGGTCCTCGCGGCCGATCTTCTTGAACTCGAACACCTGCGAATAGAACTCGGCGGCCTTGTCGAGGTCCTTCACGACGACGGCGATGTGGCGCAGACGGGCCATGATGTGCTCCTGAAAATCCGTGTTGCCGCCATCATAAACCGCGCGGCGCGGCAAGGGCTACACTTGAAAGCATGATCCCGAAAAAGTGGGGACCGGTTTTCGGAAAGATCATGCTCAAAGGGGGCGCGATCCCCTAACATGGCGGCATGAAACAGCGTCATGCGGAGATCGTCGGCGCGGGCTTTGCCGGGCTGACCGCGGCCTGCGCGCTGGCTCAGCGCGGCTGGAGCGTGCGGGTCCACGAACGCGCCGACCGGCTGCGCACGACCGGCGCCGGCATCTATATCTACGAAAACGGGCTCCGCGTGCTGGAGGCGGTCGGCGCCTACGCGGCGGCGACCCATGGCGCGCCGTTCGCCCACACCCGCGAGGTGCGCGACGACCGGAACCGGGTGATTTCGGTGCACCGCTGGCAGGGCAGCCGGGTGTTCTCGATCGTGCGGCAGACCGTGATCAATGCGCTCGCCGAATCCGCGACATTGTCCGGCGCCGAGATCGTGCTCAACTCGACGGCCGTCTCCGTCACCCCGGACGGCGAGCTGACCATGGCCGGCGGCCGCACCATCACAGCCGATCTGGTGGTCGCCGCCGATGGCACCAGCTCGCGGCTCCGCGACAGCCTGGGCCTCATTGCCAAGCGCAAATATCTGGTCGACGGCTGCACGCGGCTCCTGATCGACAAGACGCCCGAGGAGATGGGCACCGACGGCGCCACCACGGTCGAATACTGGTCCGGCAGCCGGCGCGTGCTGTACACGCCGTGCAGCGAGACCGAGGTCTATATCGCGCTCACCATGCTCGACAGCGACGAGGCCGCGAAGGAAATCCCGGTCAACCGCGAAGCTTGGAAGCGCTGGTTTCCGCACCTCGAGGGTTTGATCGGCCGCATCCGCGCCGCCGGCCGCTACGATCAGTTCGAGTACATCAAGCTCAAGCGCTGGTCGGCCGGCAAGGTCGCGGTGATCGGCGATGCCGCGCACGCGATCCCGCCGAACATCGGGCAGGGCGGCGGCTGCGCCATGATGAATGCGCTGTCGCTGGCGGTTTATCTCGATCGCGACCACGACACGCCGTCGGCGCTCGTGACCTGGGAAGAGAAGGAGCGCGCCATCACCGATCACACCCAGCGCATTTCGCTGATGCTCGGCTGGCCGACCACCTGGCCGCCGTCCATCCGCGCCAAAGCCCTAGCGCTGGCGGGAAAATCGAAGTGGCTGGTGCGCCAGCGCACCAAGACCGCGCTGCATCACCCGACCGGGACATAGTTTCTTTCGGCAGTGACCGCTCTGGAAATCGTCGGCCGATTGGGCAATGCTTTTTGCCGTCGTGACGACCATCGGGCTTTGCCGAGCGCTGCTTAGGAGAAGATCATGTGGATTCCGTTTCGTCTTGCGGTCTTGGCGCTCTCGGCACTTGCAGCCCTGGCCGCGACCGCTCCGGCGTCGGCGCAAACCTGGCCGACGCGGCCCGTGACCGTCGTCGTGCCGTTCGCAGCCGGCAGTTCGACCGATACGGCGGCACGCATCCTCGCGGTCGGCATGTCGGAGGTGCTGGGGCAGCAGTTGATCATCGAAAATGTTGGCGGGGCGGCCGGCATGACAGGCACGCTCCGGGTCGCCCGCGCGGCCCCGGACGGCTACCAGCTGCTGTTCGGCACGGTGGACACGCTGGCGATCGCGCCGGCGCTGCAAAAGCAGCCGCCATACGACAGCATCAAGGACTTCACGCCGGCCGGCATGGTGGTCGAACAGCCCATCGTGCTGATCGTGCGCGAGGATTTGCCGGCCAAGACACTGGCCGAATTCGCGACATATGCGAAAGCCAACCAGGCGAAGATGCAGTTCGGCTCCGCCGGCGTCGGGTCGGGCTCGCATTTTGCCTGCGCCAAGCTGAATGCGGCGCTCGGGATCGATACGGTCCATGTGCCTTATCGCAGCTCGGGCCTGGCCGCGCAGGACCTGATCGGCGGGCGTCTCGACTATCTCTGCGCGCTCGGCGCCACGGCTCGTCAGCCGATCGAGAGCGGCAAGGCCAAGGCCATTGCCCTGCTCACGGCGGATCGGTCGCCGCTGTTTCCGCAACTGACGACCTCCAAGGAACAGGGAGTGGCCGGCGTCGATTCCTATTTCTGGTCGGCCTTCCTGTTCCCGAAGGATACGCCGGACGCCATCGTCCAGCGGCTCGCCGATGCCAGCAATCAGACGCTCAACCGACCCGCGACGGTGGAGCAATTGCGCCGGGCCGGCATCGAGCCGGTCGCCGCGGATCGCCGCTCGGCCGCCTATCAGCGCGACTTCACGGTGACGGAAATGAAAACCTGGGCCGACCAGGTGAAGGCGAGCGGGCTGCCGCTGCAATAAGCCGCGGGCGTTTAGCCCAGCACCTGCGTGATCAGGAAGGCATATTCCTCCGCGGCTTCCTCGAGCGAGACATAGCGGCCCGACTTGCCGCCATGGCCGGCGCCCATGTTGGTCTTGAGCAGCAGCAGATTGCTGTCGGTCTTGGTGGCGCGCAGCTTCGCCACCCACTTCGCCGGCTCCCAGTAGGTGACCCGCGGATCGCTGAGCCCGGCCGTCACCAGCATCGGCGGGTAGGCCTGCGCGGTCACGTTGTCGTAGGGGCTGTAGCTGCGGATAAAGTCGAACGCCGCCTTGTCCGCGATCGGATTGCCCCATTCGGACCACTCGCCGGGCGTCAGCGGCAGCGTGCCGTCGAGCATGGTGTTGAGCACATCCACGAACGGAACGTGCGCCGCGACCGCGCCGTAAAGCTCCGGCGCCTGGTTGACGATCGCGCCCATCAGCTCGCCGCCGGCGGAGCCGCCTGCCGCGGTGACGCGGCCCGGTGCGGCGAAGCCCTGGGCGATCAGGAAGCGCGTGACGTCCACGAAATCGTTGAAGGTGTTGGTGCGCTTCTCCAGCTTGCCGTCGAGATACCAGCGATAACCGAGATCGTCGCCGCCGCGGATATGCGCGATGGCGCAGGCGAAGCCGCGGTCGAGCAGCGACAGACGGTTCGCCGAGAAGCCGGGCGGGAAGGCATAGCCGTAGGCGCCATAGCTCTGGATGTGCAGCGGCCCGGAGCCATCCTTGACGAAATCCCTGCGGTAGACGACCGAAACCGGAATGAGCGTGCCGTCCCGCGACGGCGCCATCAGCCGTTCGTTCGCATACTTTGACGCATCGTAGCCGCTCGGAATTTCCCGCACCTTCAGCGTTTCCAGCCGCTCGTCGGCGAGGTGGTAGTCGTAGACCGTGTTGGGCGTCACCATCGACTCGTAGCCGATGCGCAGCCGGTCGACGCGATACTCGGGATTGTGGGACAGCGCGGCGACGAAGCTCGCCTCCGGGAACGCGATATAGCGTTCGGCGCCGCTCGCGTAGTCGCGCAGCCGGATCTGCGACAGCCCGTCGACGCGCTCCTCGACGACCAGCAGGTTCTCGAAGGTCGTGAGCGATTGGATGTAGTGACGATCGCTGCCGGCGATCAGCTCGGTCCAGTCGCCGGGCTTTGACGCCGGCGCCGTCACCACCCGGAAATTGGGATGCGTGTCGTTGACGCGGATATAGAGCGTGCCCTCACGCTCGTCGACGTTGTACTCCCGGTCCGTTTTGCGGGGCGATACCAGCACGGGCGTTGCCGTGAAGTCGTCCATCGGCAGCAGATAGACCTCGTTCGTCGCGTGATCGCCGGTGGTGATCAGTGCGTAGGCCCGCGATTGCGAGCGGCCGAGCGACACGCCGAATTTCTCGTCCGGCTCGCGATAGATGGCGCGGTCCGCCGATTGCTGATCGCCGAGCCGGTGGTGCCAGACGGTCTTCGACCGCCAGTTCTCGTCGGCGTCTGTGTAGAGGAAGCTCCTGGAGTTCGCCGCCCAGACCAGACCGTAGCGCCAGTTCTCGATCAGGTCGGGAAGCTCCACGCCGGTTTCGAGATCGCGCACCTTCAGAACGAAGCGTTCGGAGCCGTTGGTATCGACCGCATAGGCGAGCAGGCGGCCGTCCGGGCTGACGGCGTGGCCGCCGAGCCGGAAATATTCGTGACCTTCCGCGAGCGCCGGTTCGTCGAGGATGACGGCATCGGCGCCTCCGCTCGCCGGCCGCCGGTACCACTTGCGATATTCCGCGCCGGGATCGAAGGCGTTCCAATAGACGAATGCGCCATCCTTTTGCGGCACGCTGGCATCGTCATCCTTCACCCGGCCTTTCATCTCGGCGAACAGCGTGTCGATGAGCCCTCGATGCGGCTTCATCGCCGCTTCGAAATAGGCGTTCTCCGCTTTGAGATAGCCGAGCACGTCTGGGTCGTTCACCTGCGGATAGGCGGGATCGCGAAGCCAGGCGTAAGGGTCTTCGATGGTGACGCCATGGTGTGTGACGCTGTGCGCCACGCGCCGCGCGACGGGGACGTCCGGACGATCGGTTGGCATGGGCTATGGACCGGATGGAGGGATGGGGGCGTCACCATACCGGCCGCGCGCGCGAAGTCGAGAAAATCGAGAGGTCGGCATGTCCGCTATGTGCCAGTGGACGTCGGGTCTATCTGAAGCCGGCCCGGTAGTATGCTGCCAACCCATCGATCTCGCCCGGGGTTAGCTTCGCGGCGATAATCCTCATTCGTCCATAAACATCGTTGTGCCGCTCGCCCGCGGCATAGAGCTTCAACTGCCGGACGATGTATTCATGTCCTTGACGCGTCGGAAGATGGGTCAGCAGAGTTCATCGCTCGCCTCGGCGATTGCCAGCCAACTTCTGCGATATCGAATTCTACACGAGGTTTTAGCTCCGCACAGGGGCAAAACGGCCACCGGCTCCCCGTTCAAACCTGCGTTTGGCTGGGCGTTTATAAGACCACGCCACGTCAAAACGGCTGGGTGATGCCATCCAGCGGCGCGTCGCAATTGACCAGATCGACGCGCTTCCAGGCGATGCGGAGGGCGCCGTCGAGCTGCACCAGGCGATGCCATGCGGTGCCGGTGAACAGCCGCTGCTGCTCCCGCCGATATTCGATCATCAGGAATTTCGAGCGCACGGTGGCGGCGCGGCCCTCGGCGTCCTCGATCGTGGCGTTGGCGACGATGCGGCTTGTCCGCGAGCGCGGCTCCTGCGAATACATCCGCGGGCTGGCCAGCCGCCGCACCCGCGTCTCCAAGAGCCGCCGGTCGTCGTAGATCAGCGACACCGTTTCGTGCGGATTGTTCTGGCCGGGCTCGCTCGGCACCCAGTACCAGGCGTCGGCGGTGAACAGCGTGAGCCAGTCGTCGAACTTCGCTTCGTCGAGCAGCCGCGCCTCGTGTTCGAGAAACAGCACGCAGCGATGCAGATCGAGCGCCGCCGATGCCGGCCGGGCCCGGTCGCGCGGCGGCGCTATGCGCCGGCGGCTCGGCGCCGCAATTTTTTGGTTCGAGCCTTTTGCTTTTTCGCCATCGGCCTTAAGACGCCGCGCGCGTGGTCGGCGCTTTTGCTGCCGTGGCCGTTGCTCATATAGCCCTGCCAGGCTTCGAGCATGTTGCGGATATAGACCTCGCTCGTCGAATTGATGCCTTTGCGGCCGCCGTGCGGGTCGGGCAGGTCGCTCTGGTAGCCGCGGCCGATCTGCAGCCATTCGGCGCCCTGGCTCGACAGCCCCATGTCGATGCGGTTGTAGATTTCGAGATCGTCGGTCAGCACCAGCGAGCCGGTGCCGTTGACGATGTTGGCGAAGCTGATGGTGTTTCTGAACATCTGCTCCGGCGCGCCCTTGAGGCGGAAGTTGTAGGTGTGCACGACGGTGCGGTTCACCGCGATCGGATGCACCACGCGAAGCTGCTGGAACTGGCTCATCAGCGAGACGTTCGGATAGATGTTGGAATTCCAGCGCCGCACCTCGAGGATGCGCTGGGCCTCCGCCTTGCCCTTCTTCTTCTCCAGCGCGGTGAGGTAGTCGCGGAACACCGGGTCCTTCAGCGCGGCGACGAGCTTGGAATCGTCGTGGTAGTCGCCGAGATAGCTGTGGCCGTTCGGATAGGTCCAGATGCCGACCTGGCTTTCCCAGAAGCTGTAGGGCGCGCCGTTCTGACGCATCTGGCGGATCGCGATCTCGCCCGAGCCGTCGGAATGCACGTCGTCGGATTGCGCCTGCGACGCCTCGATCGAGGAGCGGTGCGCGAACAGCGGATGCGCGGCGTCGCACAGGTTCTCGAAATAGACCTTCCAGTTGCCGTCATAGGCGTGTTTGAACACGCCGCCGGCCGCCTCGATCTCGCCGTCCGGCGCGCGGTCGATCATGTCGTCGAGCGACGTCGTCATGTGGCCGAGCAATTCTTCCAGGTCCGGCCCGTCGGCCGCTTCGCTCGCGAAGACAAAGCCGCGATAGCTCTTCACCCGCGCGACCGACTGCATCGACATGTTCGGGTCGCCGACCTTGAAGTCGCGCGGATAGCCGTGGTTGAGCGGCACGGCCTTCAGCCTGCCGTCGAGATGATAGGTCCAGCCGTGATAGCAGCAGGTGAATTCGTCCGCTGAGCCCTTCTCGGTCGCCACCACCATGGCGCCGCGGTGGGCGCACTGGTTGCGGATCACGCGCAGGCCGCCTTCGGCGTCGCGCACCATCACCACCGGTCGGCGGCCGATCTGCGTCGCGAAATAATCGCCGGGCTTTTTGACCTGGCTTTCGTGGCCGATGTAGATCCACGCGGTGCCGAAGATCCGCGCCATCTCCAGCTCGAAGATCGCCGGATCGGTGTAGAGCTGCCGGTGCACGCAGCCGGGCTTGAAGAAGCGCGAGAAGTCTTCGTTCATGCCGCCGATTTTATCCCAAGGCGCGCGCTTTTCACAGCGTCTCGGCGAAGAAGTCGCGCATCAGCATGTAGGACGTGCGGCAAAGATTCTCGTCGTATTGCGTCGCTGCCGGATTTTTGGCGGTCGGATCGCAGAATGAATGCACCCCGCGGCCGAACGTCACGATGTGCCAGTCCACCTTGGCCTTGGTGAGCTCGTCCTCCAGCGCGTCCATCATCGGCTTTGGCGTCACCGGATCGGCGCGGCCATGGATCGCCAGCACGCGCCCCTTGATGTTGCACGGCGTGTCGGGGACGACCGGATTGGGATTGGTGACGTGGAACACCACGACCGCCTTGAACGGCGCGCCGGCACGAGCCTGCTCGAGGACATAGCCGCCGCCCGCGCAGTAGCCGATCGCCACGCTCTTCGCCGGCTCGATCAGGCCGAGCGAGTCGGCCTCGTCTCTCATCGTGTCGAAGGCTTTCTTGCCGCAGGCCAGCGTAAACGGCCGATCCTTGTGCACGGCGAGCATGCCGGCGCGAAGCTGCTCCTGGTTCTTCGGCTTGTCGCCATAGCCCTTGCCGAACATGTCGGCCATCAGCACCACATAGTCGCGGCCCGCGACCTGTTGGGCTTGGCCGGTGGTGTCGGCATCGATGCCCTTCCAGTCCGGCTGCATGTAGACAGCCGGGCGCTTGGCCTTCACGCCGTCGTCGTAGACGATCTTTCCTTCGAACTGCCGGCCGTTGACCTCGTAGGGCACCTTCTTCTCGACCATCGCCATCGCGCTCTCCCGCGTTGTTCGGTTGCCGGAAGTCTAGCCCAATTCCTCCGCCCGGGAGAGGCTTGCGATCATCGAAACCCGCATGAGGTAATCCCGCGTTCGCCCGGGATCGGCCGCGATCGACCGCAGGCTGTCGCGGAATTCGTCGCCGGGGGATTCCAGGTTCTTCTTGTTCTGGATCGTGTACTTCTGGATGTATTCGAGCGTGACCAGCCGCCGCTGCTTGTCGAAGCGGTCGAGCTCGGCGTCGTCGGCGTCGCCCCGCCACACCGCGGCGAGCCGCGTCGCCAGATTGACCGCGTCATGGATGCCGCCGTTCATGCCCATGCCGCCGAGCGGATTGTTGATGTGCGCGGCGTCGCCAATGAGGAACGCGCGGCCGCGCTTGAAGGTCTTGGCCACGCGCTGGTGCACCTTGTAGAGCGTGGTGTGCGAAATCTCGTAGTTCGAGATGCCGGGGATGACGCCCGCCATCAGCGACTGCGCGAACTCCCGGGTCTGCACCCGCTCGTCGGTGGCGTCCTCGTTGACCAGGAACATCGCGCGCCACAGTCCGGGGATTTGCAGCAGGAAATACCAGCGCTCCGGGTCGGCCACGTAGCTCACCGACGACAGGCCCGGGATGACGCTGAAGAAATCGAACGGCGTGCGAGACGACCAGCAGCCGATCCGGCCAGGTGAAGCCTTCAAACTCGATGCCGAGCGAGCGGCGCACCGCGCTGCTCGCGCCGTCGGCGCCGATCAGATAGCGGCCGGAGCGCTGCTCGGTCTTGCCGTCGCGCTCGACGGTGACACTCACGCCCGCGCCATCCTGGCTCACGGCTTTGACGGTGCTGCCGAACGCGATCTCGAAGTTGGGATGGCCGCGCATCTGCTCGTACAGAATGCGCGTGAGCTTGGATTGCTCGCATTGCACCCGGTAGGGATGCTGGGTCGCATCGGCGATGGCGGCGAAGTCGAACTCCGCCAACAGCCCCTGCTTCTTGGTGCGATACTGGAACGTCGGCGCCTTCAGCCCCTGCGCCAAGAGCGGCTCGGCGGCGCCGAGCGCATGCAGCATGTCGAGCGTCGGCGGATGGAAGGTCGAGGCCCGCAATTCCTCGCTGAGCGTCGTGCCTTGCTCGAACACCGTGACCGGGACGCCGGCGCGCGCCAGATGCGCGGCGGCAACGAGGCCGACCGGCCCGGCGCCGGCGATGAGAACCCGCTCTTCACTCAAAGGGAAGCTTCTTGTTTGAGCATGATCTTGTCCGAAAACCGTTTCCCACTTTTCGGGATCATGCTCTATTCGATCTGCGCGATGCCGGCCTTGGTGATGATGTCGCGATACTTGGCGATCTCAGCGTGATGCCACTGCTTCACTTGATCGAGCGGCATCCACATCGTCTCGGCGCCCGCGGTCTCGAAGCCTTTTTTCACTTGCGGGTCTTCGACCGCGGCCTTCATTTCCTTGTTGAGCTTTTCCAGGATCGGCTTCGGCGTGCCGGCCGGCGCCAAGAGCGCGAACCAGCCTCGTTCCTTGTATTGCGGCATGCCGAGCTCGGCGGTGGTCGGCGTGTCCGGCAGCGCGGCGATGCGCTTGTCGCCCGCGACCGCCAGCGGAATCGCGCCCTTGGAGCCGAGCGGGCCGGCGACGTTCGGGAACCACTGGAAGCCGAGCGGCACCTGGCCGGCGATCAGATCGGGGCCGTACTGGGCGATGTTGCGGTAGGGCACGTGGGTGAGCTGGACGCCGTTGATCTGCGAGAAGAACTCGCCGGCCAGATGCTGCGAGCTGCCGATGCCGACCGAGCCGTAATTCAGCTTGCCCGGATTGGCCTTGGCGTTTTCCACGAGCTCCTTGAGCGAATGGATCGGCACCTTCGCGCTCGCCACCACGACGATGGTGAAGCCCGCGAACGGACCGATCATCTCCAGGTCCTTCTCGGGGTCGTAGCCGAGCACCTTGTAGAGCGTGGCGTTCGCCGCGACCGGGCCTGAGCCGCCGCCGACCAGCGTATAGCCGTCCGGCGTGGCCTTGGCCGCGGCGCCGGTGCCGGAATTGCCGCCGGCGCCGGGGCGGTTTTCGATGACGATCGTCTGCCCCATGTTCTTCGACATCCGGTCGAGCATGATGCGCGCCACCACGTCGCTGGCGCTGCCGCCGGCGAACGGGATGATCACCGTGATCAGCCTGCTCGGATAGCTCTGCGCGCGGACAATCGTGCTGCCGAGCG
This sequence comes from uncultured Alphaproteobacteria bacterium, assembly GCA_963850885.1. Lineage (GTDB taxonomy): Bacteria > Pseudomonadota > Alphaproteobacteria > Rhizobiales > Xanthobacteraceae > Z2-YC6860. The sequence continues at coordinate 38,531 of CAWKOD010000009.1, forward strand.
TCGCCGCGAGCGCGACGCTGGCGCCAAAAACAAGAACCAGCAGAAGCCGCTTCGTCATGGTCATTTCGTCGTCCTTTGGATGGGTGCTCAGGTGCCCGTGAACTTCGCCGGCCGTTTAGCATGAAATGCTTCCACGCCCTCGCGGAAGTCGTCCGATTGCCGCAGCCGGCTGTAGCAATGGCCCTCGAGCTCGATCGCCGTGGATAGCATAGCATCCTCGGTGTCGTTCAGCAGCTTTTTAGCCGTGCGCTGGGCGAGGGGGGAGAATGCGCGCAATTCATCGACCAGTGCGTCGGTCGCGGCTTCGAGCTTGTTGTCGGGCACCAGCTCTGTCGCGATGCCCCATTCATAGGCTTGCTCGGCCGGAATGCGGCGCGAGCGCATCACGATATCCTTGGTGCGGGTGATGCCGACGATCTTCTGCAAACGTGCCGAGCCGCCGGAGCCGGGGATTTGTCCGAGCCGTTGCTCGGGCAGCGCATAGAAGCCGGTTTCCGAGACGATGCGGAAGTCGCAGGCGAGCGACAATTCGAAGCCGACGCCGAAGCAGAAGCCGCGGTTGGCGGCGATCACCGGTTTCGCGCAGCGCGCCGGTGCGGCGATATTCCAGGCGAGCTTGGACACGGTTTCCGGCCGCGCATCTAGGAAGCCCTTGATGTTGCCGCCGCTGGAGAAATGCTCGCCGATGGCGCGCAGCACGATGATGCGGATGCGGGAGTTGTCGTCGAGGCTCTCGAACACCAGCCGGAGCTGATCGCGCTGCGGCATCGACACCACGTTGAGCGGCGGCCGGTCGAGGATGACGTCGGCGCGCTCGCGCGGCTCGTCGATCTCGACGCGGAAGCCGTCGAGCGTGGCGAGGCGGGGGTCGTCGAAAACGGCGGCGGTGCTCATGCAGCGGTTCCTTGTGAGCGCGAAGGGGTCGTGCGTTCCGGTTCGTATTCGCCGGCCACCAGCAGGCGGCGCAGCAGCTTGCCGACCGGCGACTTCGGGATGGTTTCGACGAAAACATAGCGGCGCGGCCGCTTGAAGTTGGCGAGGCCGGAATCGCGGCAGTGCTGGTCGAGATGCTCGTGCTCGATCGCGACCGTCCGCTTGATGAAGGCCGTGACGATCTTGCCCCAGCGCTCGTCGGGCAGGCCGACCACCGCGACCTCCGACACCGCCGCGTGCAGCGACAGGCAGCTTTCGATCTCGACGGGCGAAACATTCTCGCCGCCGGTGATGATCATGTCGTCGACCCGGCCGGTCACGAACAGATCGCCGTCGGCGTCGAACGCGCCGGTGTCGCCGGTGAAGTACCAGCCATGCCGCAGCGCCTTGGCGTCAGCTTCGGGCCGCCGCCAGTAGCCCTCGAACGATTCGTCGCCCTGCAGCAGCGCAATGATCTCGCCTTCTTCGCCGGGCGGCGCGATCTCGTCGGGCGACGATGCGCCGAGCCGCACCACCCGCACCATCTGGTTGATGCCGGCGCGGCCGGCCGAGCCGGGTTTTTTCGGCGCGTTCTGGTCGATGGTGAAGGTGTAGATTTCCGACGAGCCGTAATGATTGAGGAACAGCTCGGGCTTGAACGCCGCCTGCAACTCCTTCAGCAGCCCGTCGGTCATCGATGCGCCGGCAAAGCCGATCTTGCGCACCGTGCTGACGTCGGTCCGCTTGAAGCGCTCGTGATGGACGAGGTCGTGATAGAGCGTCGGCACCAGATAGAGGTTGGTGATCTTTTCGGCTTCGATCAGTTCCAGCGCCCGCGCCACATCGAAGCGCGGCAGGCACACGAACGTGCCGCCGATCAGCGACATGGCGAGCAGCGAGCGCACCCCCATGGTGTGATAGAGCGGCATGACGCCGAGCGTCCGCTCGCCGGAGCGGTAAAGATTCTGCGCGACATGCGCGAGCGCCGCGGCGCGTTCGGCGCGCTGGCGGCGCGGCACGCCCTTCGGCTTTGCGGTCGTGCCGGACGTATAGAGCATCACCGACCAGGCGTCGGCATCGGCGCGCGGCTGCGCGTCGGGCGCGTCGGCCGCGACCAGCGCCTCGAACGTGAGTTCGCCCGGCAATCCCACCGCGATCTTCCGGCGCTGGCCGGCCTCGGCCGAGGCCTTCACGGCGTCCGCCGACACCGCCTCATAGACCAGCGCCTTGGCCTCGGCGTTGGCGAGGCAATAGTCGAGCTCGTCGGCGGTCGAGCGCCAGTTCAGCGGGGTGATGATGATGCCGGCGAACTGGCAGGCCCAATGAATCGTCGCCGCCTGCCAGTTGTTTTGCAGCGCGGTGACGAGATGATCGCCCGGTTGCAGCCCGAGCCGGTCGAAGCCCGCCACCAGCGCGGAAATCCGCCGGTACCATTGCGCATAGGTCAGCCGCACGTCGCCATCGACGATGGCGAGCGCGTTCGGATCGCGCGAAATGCTGGCTAGAAAGCTGGTGCCAAGATCGAGCATCGTTCCGGTCGGTGTTCCTCGTGCCGCAAGGATGATACATCTTCATCCCATGACCAAGCACGAGATGCCAACGCACGGAACCAATGCGCCGCAGCCGGTCCGAAGCTTGCGGGATTGGCTCGACCATCTCGCGACCCGCGGCCGGCTCGCCGTGCTGAAGCCGAAGATCGGCCTGAAGTTCGAACTGGCGGCCTATGCCAAGCGGCTCGACGGCCAGCGCGCCACCCTATTTCCGCAGCCCGGCGGCCATGCGATCCCGGTGGTGTCCGGCCTCGTTTCCGACCGCGGCTGGATGGCCGAGGCGATGGGCGTGGAGCCCGCCGAAATGCTGGCGCGCTTCCAGGATGCGGCATCAAATCCGACGCCGTGGCAGGAGGTGACGTCGGCGCCCGCGCAGGAGACCGTGCACCGCGCTCCGCTCGATCTCGCCAAACTCCTGCCGCTGCCGACCCACAACGAGCACGACGGCGGTCCCTATATCGCGGCCGGCATCATGATCGTGCGCAACCCGCGCACCGGAAAGCAGAACGTCTCGATCCACCGCTGCCAGCTCACCGGACCCAATCGCCTCGGCGTGCTGGTGCTGCCGCGTCACACCTTCACGTTCCATCGCATGGCCGAGGAGGCCGGTGCAGCCGCTCGACGCCGCGATCGTGATCGGCGTCGATCCGCTCACCTTGCTCGCCTCGCAGGCGATCGTGCCGATCGACCACGACGAGCTTGAGATCGCGGGCGCGCTGCAAGGCCGGCCGCTGCCGGTGGTGAAGTGCCTGACCAGCGACATCCGCGTGCCGGCCGAGGCCGAGATCGTGATCGAGGGGCGTTTCCTGCCCGGCGTGCGCGAGCCGGAAGGACCGTTCGGCGAATTTCCGCAAACCTACGGCACCCGCTCCAACCGCGAGGTGATGGAGGTCGTCGCCGTCACCCACCGCAAGGACGCGATCTTTCACACCATGGTCGGCGGCGGGCTGGAGCATCTGCTGCTCGGCGCCATCCCGAAAGAGGCGACGCTGCTCACGCATCTGCGGCGAAATTTTCCGAACGTGCTCGACGTGCATCTGTCGCCGGGCGGCACCATGCGCTTTCATCTCTACGTCAAACTGAAAAAGACCCAGGAGGGGCAGGGCAAGAACGTCATTCTCGGCGCCTTCGCGGGCTCGTTCGATCTGAAGCACGTCATCGTCGTCGACGACGACGTCGACATCCACAATCCGACCGAGGTCGAGTGGGCGGTGGCGACGCGCTTCCAGGCCGACCGCGATCTGGTCATCGTGCCGGAGAGCCAGGGCTCCAAGCTCGATCCGTCGAACCGCGACGGCGTCGGCGCCAAGATGGGCCTCGACGCGACCAAGCCGCTGGCCGCGGCGGAGATGACCTTCAAGCGCATCCATGTGCCGGGCGAGGAGGCGATCGACGTGGCCGAGGTCCTGAAAAGCTCAGACCGGCGCCAACTGGCGCGCGGCGCTGAAGCCCTAGAGAAATCGCACATGGGGAGGGGCATGAGACGGCGCGAATTTCTCGGCGTTCTGGGCGGCGCGGCGGCAACCTGGCCGCTTGCGGCGCAGGCCCAACAGTCGGGCACCGTCGCTCGCGTTGGCGTCCTGGGGCCGAGTGTCGAAAATCCCGTAGCGGGGCCGGGCTACCAGGTCTTTGCTTTCCGAGTTGCGCAAGCTGGGATTTACCGACGGTCAGAATCTCGTTGTCGATTTTCGCAGCATCGAAGACGGCATGCCCAAGTCCTTTGCCGCCGCCAATGAGTTGGTTGCCGCGAAGGCGGACGTGCTCGTCGCGAATGGCCCTGAAATTTCGCTGCAGGCCGCCGCAGCGGCAAGACCGCCGGTGCCGATCGTCATGCTGGCGAACAACTATGATCCGTTCGCGCGCGGCTACGTTAAAAGCTTGTCAGAACCGGGCGGCAACATCTCCGGGCTTTTTTACCAACAGCCGGAGTTGGCGGTGAAACAGCTTGAGCTTCTGGTGGAAGCGTTCCCGGATCGAAAGCGCCTGGCGGTGTTATGGGACGCTCAGTCGGCCGATCAGGCCAATGCCGTCGAGCACGCAACGCAATCCATGGGATTGTCGATTCGAATGCTCAAGCTCGAGAACCCGCCCTACGATTTCGATGCGGCGTTTCGCACGTTGTCGCAGGACGGCGCGCAGATGATTCACGTGCTGTCGACACCGGCGTTCACGGCGTATCGCGCTCGCATCGCCGAGCTTGCCATCCAGCATCGCTTGCCGACCATGTTCATCTTCAGTGCCTATGTCGAGGCGGGCGGGCTCATGTCCTACGGCGTAGACACAGTCCCCATGCATCGTCGCGCCGCCGCCTACGTCGCAAAGATTTTGCGGGGGGCGAAGGTATCGGATCTGCCGATCGAGCGAGCCAACAATTTTGAATTTGCCGTGAACCTCAAGACAGCCAAATCGATTGGAGTTGCCCTGCCGACGTCGATCCTGCTGCGAGCCGATAAGGTGATTGAATGAGGCGGCGCGAGTTCATCACGCTGCTCGGCGGCGCCGCGGCGGCATGGCCGCTTGTGGCGCGGGCGCAGCAGGCGCCGATGCCGGTCATGGGCTTCATGGACAGCGGCTCGCCCGTCCCGAACGCACAGCTTGTGGCGGCCCTCAAGCAAGGCCTGAACGAGTCCGGCTATGTCGAAGGTCAAAATCTGTCGATCGAATACCGCTGGGCTGAGGGTAACTACAGCCGGCTTCCCGAACTGGCAACCGATCTGGTCCGCCGCCAGGTTGCGGTGATCGTGGCGACCGGTGGCGAGCCTTCCGGGCGCGCGGCGATGGCGGCGACCTCGAACATCCCGATCGTGTTCGATGCCGGCGGCAGCCCGGTCGAACAGGGCATGGTTGCCAGCCTCAATCGGCCAGGCGGCAACATGACCGGCGTCAATCAGATGGCCGAAGAGCTGGTGACCAAGGAGCTGGGCCTGCTGCACGAACTGGTTCCCAAGGCTCACGTCATCGGAGTGCTGGTGGACCCGAACAACGCGACAAGGTCCGACGCCATCGTCAAGAACGCGCAGAAGGCGGTAAGCGCACTTGGCTGCACCATGGAAGTCCTCGCAGCCGGCAGCGACGAGGGCATCGACAAGGCCTTCGCCACGCTCGCCCAAAAGCACATCGGGGCACTTTTCGTCGGCCCCAATGCATTCTTCTACAACCGGCGTGACCGGATCATCGCGCTCGCGGCACGCCATGCGGTTCCCACCCTCTATGTCCGGCGCGAGTTTGCCGCGTCCGGCGGTCTCATGAGCTACGGCACCAGTCTCCCCGATACCTATCGGCAGGTCGGCGTCTACGCCGGCCGTATTCTCAAAGGCGCGAAGCCCGCCGACCTCCCCGTCGTGCAGCCGACCAAGTTCGACCTCGTCATCAATCTCAAGACCGCCAAGGCGCTCGGGCTCGAAATTCCGCCGACGCTGCTCGCTCGCGCCGACGAGGTGATCGAGTGAAGCGGCGCGAGTTCATTGCGGGGCTTGGCGGCGTGACGATGGCGTGGCCCGGGGTGGTGCGCGCGCAGCAAGCGGGCAGGCTGCCGATCAGTTGGTATTCTTGGGCGCGGCTATCGGCTGCGGCCTGGCGTCCATACGTCGATGCTTTTGTGGGGCGGCTACACCGAACTCGGTTGGAGCAACGGTCGCACTGTCGCGATTCGAGTATCGCTGGGATGAAGGACGTCCCGAACTCGACGCCGACTTCGCAGCCGAGTTTGCGCGTCTGAAGGTCGACGTCATTGTGACGGCCGGATTTGCTGTTCCCGCAATCGAATCGGGTGTCATCGGCCATCCCCGTTGTCTTTGCATTGGCGCTGGATCCGGTCGGCGATGGCCTGGTCGCAAGCCTGGCGCGGCCGGGCGGCAACGTCACGGGGCTATCGAACCAGTCGGTCGATCTTGCCGGCAAGCGCGTCGAGCTCTTGCGCGAAGTTGTCCCTCAGCTCCGCCGGCTGGCGGTTTTGGTTGATGTCGGTTTCCCCCACGCGGTCCTGGAGATGCGCGAGGTACAGGCCACCGCGCGCACACTCGGAATAGAAGTTGTGCCACTCGAAATCCGGCGAGCCGAGGATATCGGTCCGCTCTTAGAGAAGCTCAAGACCCAGGAAACGCAAAGGCGGATGCACTTTACATCGTGACCACTGCGCTTGTTTCCGCCAACCGCACGCACGTCATCGAGCTTGCGGTCGGTGCGCGGTTGCCGACCATCTTCATTACCCGCGAATACGTGCAGGCCGGGGCGCTCATGTCCTACGGGCCAAACTATCTCGGACTTGTTTCGGCGCAGCGCCGACTATGTCGATAAGATTTTGCGCGGGGCGAAACCAGGCGACATTCCGGTGGAGCAGCCGACCAAGTTCGATCTCGCCGTCAATCTCAAGTCCGCCAAGGCGCTCGGGCTGACGATAATGCCCATAGTTACTGTTCACCGCTGACGAGGTGATCGAGTAACGACGCGGTTAAGCGAACCGAGGGGCCGCGATTGATACGTTATCCTCTCCGCGCGTCGTTGCCGGGCTTGACCCGGCAATCCATGATGAAGTGCCGCAAGGCAATATCCGCTACGGTCTTGGCCGCTGCACGGCCTCATGTGGATGCGCGGGTCGTAACCCGCGCATGACGCCCAGTGTGTGGGAAAGCCTGCGGCACCACGCGCGTTTTAGTAGCTAGTGCGACATGACGAGGGTCCGCGATTAATGCCCGCGCTGCGCGTCGTTGCCGGCGTTTATCGGGCGGTCCTGTGTTAGGCTGCCCATAATTCAGGCAGCGACCGCCAGAAATTACGTCTGGCGGGTCCGTTTGCGCCGGGCAAGGGATTGGCGCGAGGCTTGCTACGTAGGCAGGGGGAACTCGCACCGGGCGAGTACGTTGATGGCCCGGCGGGTGGGGGAGTGCAGCCGTTGGTCTGGCGTTCGACGAGATGAAGGGGACGGACGGCGCGGCCCGGCCGGCCTATCCGGAACTGGCCCGCTGGCTCGGCGAGGTCCCGCCCGACATGCTCGAATACCGCCGCACGCGAGGCGGAACTGCTGTTCCGCCGCATCGGCATCACCTTCGCGGTCTATGGCGAGGCCGACGCGCCGGAGCGGCTGATCCCGTTCGACGTGCATCCCGCGCATGCTCGCGGCCGACCGAATGGGACACGCTGCGGCGCGGCCTCGAGCAGCGCGTCAAGGCGATCAACGCTCTACATCAAGCGACATCTACGGCCGCGCGCGAGATCCTGCAAGCGCCGGCATCGTGCCCGGAGGACCTGGTGTTCCAGAATCCGGTGTTCCGGCCGGAGATGAACGGCCAGAACGTGCCGCACGACATCTACGTGCACATCGCCGGCATCGACATCGTGCGCGTCGACGCCGACACCTTCTACGTGCTGGAAGACAATGCGCGCACGCCCTCCGGCGTCTCCTACATGCTGGAGAACCGCGAGATCATGATGCGGCTGTTCCCGGAGCTGTTCGCGCGCCATCGCGTCGCGCCGGTCGAGAACTATCCGGACGAACTGCTCGCCACCCTGAAATCGGTCGCGCCGGCGACCGCCGCCGCCGAGCCGACCGTCGTGCTGCTGACGCCCGGCGTCTACAACTCGGCCTATTACGAGCACTCGTTCCTGGCCGACAAGCTCGGCATCGAGCTGGTCGAAGGCCGCGACCTCTTCGTCAAGGGCGAGGTCGTCTACATGCGCACGACCGAGGGGCCGAAGCGCGTCGACGTGATCTATCGCCGCATCGACGACGACTTCCTCGATCCGCTCGTCGTTCCGCCCCGATTCCGCGCTCGGCGTCGCCGGCCTGATGTCGGCCTATCAGGCCGGCAACGTCACGCTCGCCAACGCGGTCGGCACCGGCGTCGCCGACGACAAGGCGATCTACAGCTACATGCCGGAGATCGTGAACTTCTATCTCGGCGAGGAGCCGATCCTGAAGAACGTGCCGACCTGGCGCTGCCGCGAGCCCGAGCATCTCTCCTACGTGCTCGACAATCTCGAGGAGCTGGTGGTGAAGGAGGTGCACGGCTCGGGCGGCTACGGCATGCTGATCGGGCCGAAGGCCGACAAGGCGCACGATCGCGGCGTTCCGCGCGAAGCTCAAGCGCGATCCCAAGGGCTTCATCGCGCAGCCGACGCTCGGCGCTGTCGACCTGCCCGACCTGCGTCGAGGCCGGCGTCGCGCCGCGCCACGTCGATCTGCGCCCGTTCGTGCTCACCGGCCGCGACCGCATCCGCATCGTGCCGGGCGGGCTCACGCGCGTCGCGCTGAAGCAGGGCTCGCTGGTGGTCAATTCGAGCCAGGGCGGCGGCACCAAGGACACCTGGGTGCTTGGATCGGATGAATGAATGCTCTCGCCGCACCGCCGACAACATGTACTGGCTCGCGCGCTATGTGGAGCGCGCCGAATATCTCGCGCGCATCCTCGAAGCGACGCAGCGCCTGACCGCCCTGCCGCTCGCCTATGGCGGCGAGACCAACGAATGGGAATCGGCGGTCGCGACCGCGGGCTGCGCCGGCGCCTTCTTCGCGGTCCACAACGAGGCCAACGAGGAGACCGTCACCGAGTTCCTCGCCTTCTCGACCGACAATCCGTCCTCGATCCGCAACTGCTTCGAGGTCGCGCGCGCCAATGCGCGCGCGGTGCGCACCGCGCTCACCATGGAGATGTGGGACGCGATCAACGGCGCCTGGCTCGAACTGCAAGCGCTTCGGCAACCGGCCGGCCTCGCGCGAGGAGTTCGCGCGCTTCCTGCGCTGGGTGCAGGAATCCTCGCTGCGCTTCGACGGCTCGGCCTACCGCACCATGCTGCGCAACGACGCCTACTGGTTCTCGCGGCTCGGCGTCTTCATGGAGCGCGCCGACAACACCGCGCGCATCCTCGACGTGAAGTACCATCTGCTGCTGCCGGCCGCAGGAGCATGTCGGCGGCCCGCTCGACTATTTCCAGTGGGCCGCGATCCTGCGCTCGGTGTCGGCGCTCACCGCCTATCACTGGGTCTATCGCGAGAGCCTCAAGCCCTGGCTGGTCGCCGACCTGCTGATCCTCAACGACCAGATGCCGCGCTCGCTCGCGAGCTGCTACGAGAACCTCGTGCAGCACCTCGACAACATCGCCGCGCACTACGGCCGGCAGGGGCCGGCGCAGCGCCAGGCCCGCAGCGTCCGCACGCGGCTGGAGAACAGCCGCATGGACGAGATCTTCCAGACCGGCCTGCACGAGTTCATCGAGCGCCTTCATCGCCGACAACAACCGGCTCGGCAGCGCGATCACGCAGCAGTATTTGGCTTGATAGGTTCTGGATTAGGGCGTGTACTCATAAATCCGGTTCTGCGAACCGCTCGCTGACGTCCGCTTCGCCCCGAGAGCGACCGAATTGCTGCGATGCTGCGAAATGTCGCGACGGACCATTAAGCGACATCCGGCGCTTGTTCGATCACCCCCTCGGCCGCGACAGCAAACTAGATTAGCGCCTTGACCCGTTCTCCTTGCGAATTGGACGGCCTTCCAATCCCGCTTCGCGGGCCGCTGCGTGCGGTCCTATTGGTCGCATAGTGAATGACGATTCAACACTCGTGTAATCGTGGTAGCCAAGGCGTGCGAGGGGGCGGATTTTCACGATGTCCAGTTTACCTTCCAGAGTTAGTGCATCGTCGCGAATATGCACGCCGATGACACGACCAATAACAACGTGATGCACGCTATCGAGTTTGCGCGCCGGCAGTGCCGTGGAAGAATGGAATTTGCACTCCAGGTGCACGGGTGAAGCCGCGACACGGGGCGGCTTGACCAATCGTGAGCCGATCATTTCCAAGCCGGCCAACGCCGCCTCATCAACCTCTGGCGGCAAAAATTGAAATGTAATGTTTACGGCTTCTCGGAGCTCGTAGGTCGCCATGTTGACCACAAACTCGCCAGTGTCGGTTGCATTCTTGACGCTGTCCTTGCGCCGACCGCTGTCAGGGAACGAATTGGCCGAGAACATCACGTAGGGCGGGTCGTAGGCCAAGTTGTTGAATTGACTGAACGGCGCCAGATTGACGACACCATCGTGGCTGATCGTTGATATCCAACCGATCGGTCGCGGCACCACAATCGACTTGTAGGGATTGAAGGGCAACCCGTGATCGTCTCTATCGGGTTCGTAGAACATCACTTGCCTTTCGCGTCACAAGATCATTGTGGAGTTTTGCCAATCAGTCGAACGATCGCAGATATTTTGGCTCGCTGGTCTTCGATTGCCGCGTTGAACTCGGCAGGCGTGCTGCCGCGGATAATCTGGCCGTTTGCCTCAAGACGCCTCTTCACGACTTCGTCAGCCGCAATCGCCTGAATGTCGGCCGCGATGCGCTCACGACGGTCATACGGGGTGTCGCGCGACGCAAACACGCCAAGCAATCCATCGAATGCGATGTTGGGATATCCAGATTCCGAGGTGGTTGGAATGTCCGGCCACATGCCCGAGCGCCTGTTGTTCGTCACGGCCAGGACACGAATTTTGCCTGCCTGTACGAAGGGGAGAGCAGCGGTCATTGCCGTTGCAAACACCTGTATTCGGCCTTCCGCGAGGTCCTGAAGAGCGAGATTCTGGTCGCGGTACGGTACGTGAGACATGCCCAGCTCGGCCGACTTGTTGAATCCAGCCATCAGAATTGGAAACGCGCCGCCCCCGGTTGCCCAATTGAGCTGACCGGGCCGCGAACGCGCAAAACCAATGAGATCGGACAGCGACTTGATCGGCAACGACGCCGGAACCGAAATCGCGCCGAATGTTTCAACCGCGATGGAGACCGGCAGTACGTCACGTGCGGGATCGTAGGGCAGTTTTTCCTGGATCAGCGGATAGACGCTGATAGGTGCGGCGCCAGTGAACAGCAAGGCATGATCGTCATGCACGGTGGCGAAGGTTGTCGTACCGATCACTCCGTCGCCTCCTGGCCGGTTTTCGACCACAACAGTGCTGCCCCATCGGGCGGCGAGATGTTGAGCGAATACGCGGGCCGCGACATCGGGCGAACTTCCCGCCGCAATGGGAACGACGATCCGAACGGGCCGCTGCGGCCAAAGCTCCGCAGCAGCGGGCGCCATCGACAGAATCAATGCAGTCAAGGCAACAATGAAGGTGGCTTTTGGCTGGATTCCCACGCGACGCATGGCAGACCCCTTTAGGTGCCAACATTTTGCCGACGGGTACGCCGAATTCCTTTTTTCACGTTGCGGCTTTCTTCGATGAGATTTCCCTCAATCACGCGGATGAGCAGATCCATCAGAAGCTTCTGCTCCTGAGGTGTGATTGGAGCGAGCACGTCTCTGTTGAGCGCCGCATGAGCGGGACGCAGCTGTGCGTAGAGCGCCTCCCCTTTGACCGTTAGGCTAAGAAGTCGCGATCGACGATCGGCGCCGTTCACCTGGCGCTCGAGCAGGCCTTTCTTGACAAGTTGCTCGACGAGCAAGCTCGCGGTGTTGCGATCGACATTGATCCTTTCGGCGAGACTGTTCTGCTCGATCCCGGGCAGGCCGGTGGTCTTGCTGACATGCAGCATGGCTCCGTACTGGAGCGGGGTCACACCCGCCGGACTCATCAGTTCTGAGGTCCTGGCGACGCAGACTTGGTGAAAGCGGCGCGCGATGGCCGTTGGGATGCCGTGCCACGGGGTCTTGGCAATCCGCGGCGAGGCTGAAGCCAGGGTGCGAGCTGTTCTTGGCGCCGGGGTGTTGGACGGCATGCATTTAAGCCCGTCATTAGACAATCATTCTATAGTATGATCATACTATATGACTATATGTCAAACAGCAAAACCCGCTGGGTCCAAAACAGAGGGTGAGAGCAACATCGCCGCCGCTGCGAAGCGGGCCGCCTGGCGAGGCGCCTTGTTGAGACACACGCTCCAGGCCTAGGCTCTTGGCATGACACGCGACCGGCAAAAGCAACTGGCTGAGACCTTTAGGCAGGCCCATCGGCCACCACCGCTGTTGCTTCTCCCGAACGCCTGGGACGCCATGAGCGCCCGTCAGTTCGAGGCTGCCGGTTTTGGCGCGGTCGCGACCACCAGCGGCGGCGTGGCCTGGAGCCTGGGCTTCCCCGACGGCGAAAGCGCGCCTTGGCCGGAGGTGGTGGCGGCAACAGAGCGCATTGTGCGGGCGGTTCGTGTGCCGGTCACCGCCGACATCGAGGCCGGCTACGGCGAGACGCCCGATCAAGTGGGAAAGCGCATCACCGAAATCCTGCAAACCGGCGTGGTCGGCTTCAACATCGAGGATGGTACGACATCCCCTGACCAGCCGGTTCGGTCCATCGAGGATGCCAGTGCCCGCATTCGCGCCGCGCGCGGAGCCGCCGTCACGGCCGGGGTGCCGGTGGTCATCAACGCTCGCGTCGATTTGTACATCAAGAACGTCGGCGACCCCGCAAGCCGCTTCGCAGAGACGGTGAAGCGAGGCAAGGCTTATCTCGCGGCCGGGGCGGACTGCATCTATCCCTTTGGCCTTGCCGACATGGAAATCATCGAGCGGCTGGTGAAAGCGCTCGACAATACGCCGATCAATATTGTGGCGCGGCCGGACACGCCGATGGCCGCGCTCGAGCGGATCGGCGTCGCGCGCATCAGCATCGCTTCAGGCGCCACCCTCGCTGTCATGTCGATGATCAAGAAAATCGGCGAAGAGCTGTACGCCAGCCGCCGCTTCGACATGCTGACGCATTCGATGAGCCGCCCCGAGGCGCAAGCGCTGTTCAAGCCGAGAGAATGAAATCGCACGGAAGGAGGCCGACATGAAGGCTCGTCTGGATTTCCGCAAGGCTTCTCCCCAGGGCGAGAAGGCCATGAGCGGGCCTGCACATGTTCGTGCGCAATTGCGGCCTCGACCATTCGCTTCTGGAACTTGTCAAGTTGCGCGCCTCGCAGATCAACGGATGTGCTCATTGCATCGACATGCACACGAAAGAATTGCGCGCCGATGGTGAAAGCGAACAGCGTCTGTATCTGCTGAACGCCTGGCGGAAGTCTCCGTTCTACAGCGACCGCGAACGCGCGGCGCTGGCCTGGACCGAGGCGGTGACGCTGGTGGCCGAAGATCACGTGCCGGACGAGGTGTATGACGAGGCGCGCAAACAGTTCACCGAGGAAGAGCTGGCCAACCTGACGTTCGCGCTCGTCGCCATCAACGCCGCCAATCGGCTCAACATCGCCTTTCGCACCGTGCCTGGCAGCCATCAGGTGCGGCGGCGGGCCGCCGAGTAGTTCGCGGCCGGAGATCAGCCTGCCGCTGCCGTCGCCATCGAGCTAGATTATCGGCTTGACCCGGCCGTCAGCCTTTTCGATGGTGGCTCACATGCGCATCCGGATTTCGCACGAGACCGTCTACCGCTACGAGGAACCCGCGCGCAGCGTGATCCAGACGCTGCGGCTGACGCCACGCAACCACGAAAGCCAGTATGTCGAGAACTGGCGCATCGACGTGTCGGAAAACTGCCAGCTCGATCAGCATGAGGACGCGTTCGGCAACATCACCCATGTGTTCAGCGCCGAGGGGCCATTTTCGGAACTCCGCGTGCAGGTCGAGGGCGAGGTGGACACCCAGGACACCGCCGGCATCGTAAAAGGCGCGATCGAGCGTTTTCCGCCAAGCCTGTACCTTCGGGAAACGCCGCTGACGCGCGCCGATCCGGCGATCGCGGAGTTTGCACAAGCATCGCTGCGCGCCGGCGACTTGCCGTTGTCAGTGGTTCACAATCTGCTCGACCGGATACACGAGGAGATCGTGTTCGACGGCGCCCCCACGCATGCGACCACCACGGCGGCCGAGTTGTTCGCGCTGAAGCGCGGCGTGTGCCAGGACCTCACTCATATCTTCATCGCGGCGGCGCGCAGCATTGCGGTTCCGGCCCGCTACATCGGCGGCCATTTCCAGCGCAACGATGGCGTGACGGATCAGGAGGCCGGCCACGCCTGGGCCGAGGCCTTCGTGCCGGACTTCGGTTGGATCGCTTTTGATGCCGCGAACGGTATCTGTGCGACCGACGCCCATGTCCGCGTCGCGGTCGGTCTGGATTATCTCGGGGCGGCCCCGGTGCGCGGCACCCGCTTTGGCGGCGGCGGCGAGGCGCTCGATGTGGCGGTGCGGGTCAGTGAGGTCGGCGGCCAGCGCCAGAGTCAGAGCTAGCCGAGCAGGCGGCAGGCAACGCACCGCGCGAGGCTCGACCAGGCCGCCTTTGATCGGCACCTATTCGATCACCTCGCCGCGATCGCGGCACGGCCTGAATATCGGCACTTCCGGCCGGCTGTCGGTCGTCTGACCGACGGGCCAGACGATCACTATATCTGGGTTCAGGGGGCCCGATTGAGCAGGGAGCCACGATCATGAATCCCATCACCGCATTTCTGACCATCGCTTGTGCCGCCGTGGGCGTGGCACTGGGCGTCATGGGACAGCCTCTTGGGGCATCCCGTTTGTGATCGTCGCGATTTTTATCGCGTTCGCGCTCAAGATGGCCAACACCTGGCAAAAGTTCGTCATCCTGCGTGCCGGCAAGCTGCACGGCGTCAAAGGGCCGGGACTGTTCCTGATCATTCCGGTTCTCGACAACGTCGTGGCCGTCATCGATGAGCGTATCCAGACCACGGCGTTCAGCGCGGAGGCGGCGCTGACCAGAGACACCGTCCCGGTGAACGTGGACGCCATCATCTTCTGGTTCGTCCACGACGCGCAAAAGGCGGCGCTCAACATCACGAATTACCGCGAAGCCATCGATCGGGTGGCGCAGACGTCGCTTCGTGAAATGATCGGGTCGTCGATGCTGTCGGCGCTGCTGTCGGAGCGGAGCGCGGCGGACGAGCTGCTGCGCGTTGAAATTGCGCGCAAGACCGAGGATTGGGGCATCTCGGTGAAGTCCGTCGAGATCCGCGACGTGGCCATTCCTGAGGCCTTGCAGGACGCCATGTCGCGCCAAGCCCAGGCTGAGCGGGAAAAAGAGGCTCGTGTCATTCTCGGATCGGCCGAGGCTGCGATCGCGGGAAAGTTTGTCGAGGCGGCCAAGACCTATGCCGACAATCCGGTCGCTCTGCAGTTGCGCGCCATGAACATCATCTATGAGACGACCAAGGAGCGCGGCGCCACCATCCTGATGCCGACATCGATGGTGGATAGCATGAACCCCGCCGTGGCCCTCGCGTTGGCAGGCCAGAACATCGCATCACCAAGGACGAACGGACCTCCGCCCTTGGAAAACGCTCCCAGTAGGACGGCTACGCGCGGGCATGACGGCGGAGATTGACGCAAGTTATGCAGGAAATGCGCTAACCGCCGCCTTCAATAACTTTCAGGCACGCGGGCCGAAGCTTCTCACGGTTCTTCTGCAGGCAGGCGAGATAGGCGAAAGGTCCTTCCTCTGGCTTGACCGTCTTGCAGTATCGGCCAACGTCGGGGCCGCACGCTGCGCGTTGTTCGGGCGTTCCCATCTCCTCCGCTTTTTCAGCTTGAGCGTTGGACGCCACCAACAACAGTGCAACCAATGCGAGGCATCGGGACATCAGTTCCTCCGTTTCAGCCGACTTACGTTCTCATCAAGTCGCCAGGCCAGCCGGCAGGCGCGCCGCGATCACGGGATGGCGTGAATGTCGGACTTCCGGACAGGTACGGGCTCGGCGTGCGCGACCTTGGATGGCTTGCCCTTGGCCTGCATGCCCTTGATCGGTCCGACCTTGACCGGCGCGGTCTCCGTATGCGCGACGCGCATCGAGCGGGCATGTCGATGGGCGGACCTGCCAGTCTCACGGATCGGCGGGTTCAGCGAGCACAATTCCATCGCGGTCTTTCGCGCAATGCTGTCGCCCTCCGGGTCCTGCACTTCGGCGATCAGGATGACCGGCGGCGGCAGATTGGGCCGCGAGCCCGGACGCCAGTCCGCCGCCGCGGTGACGGTGGCGGGACGCTCGGCGCTGGCCGGCACGATATGGACGACGCGGAAGCCGCGGGCTTTCAGCTCGGCGAGGATGATCGGCATCGCCTCGACGGTTCGTTGATGGATGTCGTGCAGCAGCAGGATGCCCTTGCCCTTGGCTTCGAGCCGATGCAAGGCGCGGCGCGCCACTTCGCGCGCACCGATCCTCTTCCAGTCGTCGGCCGGAAAGTCCGCGCCCCAGACCATCAGGCCCTGCTCGGCGGCGTGTTCGTGCGCGGCCGGGGTATGTCCGAAGCCCGGAAAACGAAAGAACGGCGCGACCTTGCCGGCGTCGCCGAGCGCCGCGGCGGTCGCCGCGATGCCATTGTCGATCTGGGCGTTGCCGCGCTCGACCGACAGCGCCCGGAAGCGGAGCGGATGGCTCATACTGTGGGTGCCGACGGTGTGGCCGGCGTCGGCGATGCGCCTCACCAGCGCCGGATATTCCTTCGCCATGTCGCCGACGATGAAATAGGTTGCGCGGACGCACTCGGCGGCGAGCATGTCGAGAATCCGGGTGGTGTAGGGAGGGATCGGACCATCGTCGAAGGTCAGCACCACCTCGCCGTCGCGCAGCGGCAGCGTCTCCGCATAGTCCATCGTGCCGATGCGAATATGGTCGCGAGGATCGACCACGATGGTGCGGCTGGTGCCGAGCGCGTTGGGGTTGCCAGGGCATTCGCCGGCGGTGGCCGCGACAAGGCTGCCGCACAGCGCCAGCGGCGCAGCCAATAGGTATACGATCCTTGCCAGCCCCGAACCCATTTCCAGCCCCGACGAAAACCCCGAGCCCATATTGCACTAGGCCGAGCGCCGCGACATGAACAGACGTTCGGATTTCACATGATTCTGGGGTGAAGCGAAGTGATTCCTGGCGACCTGAAGCCTTCCAGCCACAGTTTCACCCCGGCCGAGCGGCGCCTGCTCCGGCGACTGCGCACGCCGCTTGCGGTGCAGCGTTTCCTCAACCGGCTGCCGTACAACACCGAGCCCAACGGCGACACGCTGCGCGGCTTCCGGCAGGTGGTCCGGCGCGGCACCGCGCATTGCCTGGAGGCGGCCCTGTTTGCCGCCTGCGCGCTCGAACAGCACGGCTATCCGCCGCTGCTGTTGGGGCTCGATTCGGTCGACGGCCTCGACCACGTCATCTTCGTCTATCGCCAGCGCGGCAAATGGGGCGCGGTCGCACGATCGCGCGATCCCGGTCTGCACGGGCGGAAGCCGGTGTTTCGTTCGCCGCGCGCGCTCGCCGAGAGCTATTTCGATCCGTACATCGATTATACCGGCTGCGTCACCGGCTACGCCGTGACGCACATGCGGATCATGGGATCGTATGACTGGCGGTTTTCACGCCGCAACGTCTGGGCGGTCGAGAACATGCTGCTCAAGGTCCGATCCCGCAAAATCAGGCGATCGCGCAAGCGGGTGAAGCGGGAGCGGCAGAAGTATCGCGACTATCTGGCCAAGCACAAAAAGAAACCGCTGTATTACCGCCGCCGCGAGAAGTGGACGGAGATCCCGAAGCACTTCCTGTAGTTCGCGCAGTTCGCGCTCACCTCTCTCCGTCATGGCCGGGACGAGCCCTACGAGCTTGTGCACCACTACATGATCGCGAATTCGGAGTTCTTGCGGTCGGTGACCAGCATGCAGCCCGGATAATGCGTGATGCAGAACTCCGGCTTCACCGTCGCGACCACCGACTGCGGCGTCACTCCGCAGGCCCAGAACACCGGGATCTCGTCGTCCTGCATCGGCGCCGGATCGCCGTAGTCCGGCTTCATGATGTCCTTGATGCCGATCAGCTCCGGCTTGCCGATGTGCACCGGCGCGCCGTGCACGGCGGGAAACCGCGTGGTGATCTGGATGGCGCGGATCGCGTCGGCGGGCTTCAGCGGCCGCATCGAAACCACCAGCGGTCCGTGGAACGGCCCCGCGGCTGCGGTCGGGATCGAGGTGCGATACATCGGCACCGTCGAGCCGTTGGTGATGTGGCGCAGCTCAATGCCGTCCTGCATCAACGCGTCCTCGAACGAAAACGAGCAGCCGAGCGCGAAGATGACGAGATCGTCGCGCCAATGCTTGTCGATGTCGGTCGGCTCCTCGATCAATTCGCCGTTGCGGAACACCTTGTAGCGGCAGAGGTCGGTGCGGATGTCGAGATCGCGGCCAAGCGTCGGTAGGCACGGGTCGCCGGGCGCCCCCGCCGCCAGCAGCGGGCAGGGCTTCGGGTTGAGCTGGCAGAACCGCATGAAGTCGGAGGCGAGCGCGTTCGGCAGGATGGCGAGATTGCCCTGCACGTAACCCGGCGCCATCCCGGAGGTCGGCCCGGTCCATTGGCCGCTGCGGATGGCGCGGCGGGCGTCCTCACCGGTCTGCGGAACGTCCGAGGGCTGGCGTTGCTGGGCGGCGACGGGCATAGGCGAGACCTCGATATCGACGAGCAATCTCGTTCAATCCTAGCACCGCCCGGCCGTTTCTGCCCATTGCCTGGGCAAGGCGCAAAAGCCGCACCAGCATCGGGCTTTTGATCGCGTCCGGCGTGTTGGCACGCCATGGCCTTTGTGTATGATTGGGGCAGGTTTGATTGAATGACGTCTGATGATGGGCACGGCGTGCCGCAGTCCTTTGGGGGGACATCAGAAGGGTTCTTCTCCGGCCGCCGTGTTCACTGTCAGCTCGATGATTTCCGCCGCCCGATGAAGGCGGCGGCGACGAACCAGGCCTTCGCCGATCCGCTCGTGGCGACGACCCAGGCGTTTGTCCGAGCGGATGCGGGAGAGTTTCATGACTGACGACACTCGCGATGACGGCTTCTGGTATCGCGGCAAGGCGACGCGCCGCCGCGTGCTTGGCTATGGCGCATCGGCGGGCGCGCTTGGCGCGGCCATGCTGGTGCCGGCGCCGTGGCAGGCGGCCTTCGGCCAGGCCAAGCCCTACAAGATCGGAACGCTGCAGCCGCTGTCGGGCGCGGGCGCCGCCGGCGGCAAGACCGCTCTGGTCGGATTGCAGATGGCGGTCGACCGCATCAACAAGGCAGGCGGCATCAACGGCCGGCCGGTCGAGATCGTGGTCGCCGACGACGAGTCCAAACCCGACGTCGGTCGCCGCAAGACCGAGAAGCTCCTGGTCGAGGACAAGGTCGACGCCCACGTCGGCGGCTTCCTCTCCAACATCTGCTTGGCCTGCATGCCGGTGTTCGAGGAGAACAAGGTCATCAACATGATCAGCGTGTGCCTCGACACCACGCTGACCACGACCAAGTGCAACCGCTACAGCTTCCGGGTTCACGACTACGCGCCGTCGCAGGCGGTGGCGTTCGCACCCGAACTCGTCAAGATGGGCAAGAAGTGGCACATCCTTTACGCCGACTACTCCTGGGGCCAATCGACGCGCGACGCCTACGTTCAGGAAATCAAGAAGGCCGGCGGCGAGGTTGTCGAGACCACCGGCATTCCGCTCGGCACCGCCGACATGACGCCGTTTCTGTCTAAGGTCTCTGGAAGCTTCGACGGTATGTTCGGCATCTTCTTCGGCAAGGACGGCGTCACCATCGGCAACCAGGCGTTCGATCTTGGCCTCACCAAGAAGTACAAATGGGCCGGCGACGGCGCGATCGCGGAATTCACCAACCTGCCGGCGCTCGGCAGCAAGATCGACGGCTTTATCGGCATCAACCGCTATATCCCGGTGCTCGATCCGCCGTTTGACACGCCGTCACACAAGAAATTCTTCGACGACGCCAAGGCGCGACTTTCCAAGATCGATTCCTCCAATCCGGACCCGGATCGCTACGTGCAGGCGAACTACGAAGCGATGAATGCGCTCAAGATCGGCATGGAGAAGTCGAAGTTCCGCGGCCGCGAGGACACCGACAAGCTGATCTCGGCCATGGAAGGACTCGAGATGAAGGAAGGTGACGACTTCCCGCAGGGCGACAAGACGCTCCGCAAGGAAGATCACCAGGCGTTCTTGCGACAGGTCATCGCGGAGGTGAGGGGCGGCAAGTACAAGGTTCTCAAGGTGATCGACAAGGACAAGACGATCTTCCCGCCGGCCTGCAAGTTCACTTAAAGTGCAGGCCGACGCGCCCGTTGCGACAGCCTCCCCGGTTCAGAGCCGGGGAGGCGAGACGGCCCCCGTGCTCCGCACCGAGGGCCTGACCGTTCGCTTTGGGGGCTTAACCGCGCTCAACAACGTCAATCTCGACATCCGCCGCGGCGAGATCCGCGCCATCATCGGACCGAACGGTGCCGGCAAGAGCACCTTCTTCAACTGCGTCACCGGCGTGCTGCGGCCGACCTCCGGCCGCATCCTGCTCAACGGCGCCGACGTTACCGGTCTGCCGCCCAACTTGATCTCGCGGGCCGGCGTCGCGCGCTCCTATCAGATCACCAACATCCTGCCGAATGCCACCACGCTCGAAAACGTGCGCATCGCCGCGCAATCGCGCCGCCACGGCTGGAACATGTTCCGCAACTACAGCACCTTCCGCGACATCCTCGACAAGGCGGAAGCGGTGCTCGCTTCGGTCGGGCTCGCCGGCAAGGCCGATGAACTGGCCTGCAACCTGTCGCACGGCGAGCAGCGCAATCTGGAGATCGGCATTGCGCTCGCCACCGAGCCGCAACTGTTGTGCCTCGACGAGCCGACTGCCGGCATGAGCGCGGCCGAGACCCACGACACCATTCAGCTGGTGCGCGAGATCGCCAAGAATCTCACCATCCTGATCGTCGAGCACGACATGCCATTGGTCATGGATCTCGCCGACCGCATCACCGTGTTCCACTACGGCGCCATCCTGGCCGACGGGCCGCCGGCGGAAATCCAGAACAATCCGCGCGTGCTGGAGGTCTATCTCAAGACATGAGCGCGCAAGAAACGTCTCAAGCAACGTCTCAAGCCGCCGCCACGGAACCGCTGGTCACCGTCGAGGGCCTGCACACCTACTATGGCAAGAGCCACATCCTGCACGGGGTGTCGCTCACCGTCGGTCGCGGCGAGGTGGTCGGGCTGCTCGGCCGCAACGGCGTCGGCAAGAGCACCACGCTCAAGACCATCATGGGCCTGGTTTACCCGAAACAGGGCAAGGTGCTGCTGGAGGGTCGGCCCGTCACCGCTCTGCCGGCGCACAAGATCGCCAAACTCGGTATCGCCTACGTCCCGGAGGACCGCCGCATCTTCCGCCTGCTCACGGTGCTGGAAAATCTTCGCACCGGACTCGACCGCGCCGGCGTGACTGACGCGCGCAAGCAGGAACTGCTCGACAAGGTGTTCGCATATTTCCCGGTGCTCGGCGAGCGTCGCAACCAGGCCGGCGGCACGTTGTCCGGCGGCGAGCAGCAGATGCTCGCCATCGCGCGAGCGATGATGCTGGAGCCCAAGATCATCCTGCTCGACGAGCCGACCGAAGGGCTGATGCCGCGCATGGTCACGCAGATTTACCAGATCATCGATGCGCTGCATCGCGAGGGCGTCGCGATTCTCCTGGTCGAGCAGAACGTGCCGCTGACGCTCGAAGCTAGCCAGCGCGTCTACATCATGGAGAAGGGCGCCATCCGCCATCACGCCAAATCGTCCGACCTCAAGGTCGGCGACGACGTCATCAAGCAATATCTCGGAGTGTAGGATGGCAGCGATCCTCGCATTCTTTGCCGATTTCCCGATCGAGCTGTTCGTCATCCAGACGCTGAACGGCATCGTCACCGGCATGATCCTGGCGCTGATCGCGTCGGGGCTGACGCTGATCTTCGGCATCATGGACGTGGTGAACTTCGCCCACGGCGAATTGTTCATGCTCGGCGCCTACGTCGGCGTCATCGTGCTGTCGACCACCGGCAGCTTCTGGCTGGCGCTGATCCTCGCCGCGCTGCTGGTCGGGATATTCGGCGCCGCGATGCAGATCGTCACGTTGCGCCCGCTGGTCGGCCGCGATCCGCTGACCACCATCCTCGCCACCTTCGGGATGTCGCTGATCCTGCAGAATTACGCGCTGTGGCAGTTCGGCCCGGTGGCGCGCAAGATCAACGAGCCGTACACCGGCCACTTCAATCTCTTCTATCTGGAGTATCCGTGGTACCGGCTGATGATCGCCGGCCTTTCGGCCGCCATCATCGGCGGCTTCTGGCTGTTCCTCAAGCACGGCAAGTTCGGCATCTGGATCCGCGCCACCATGCAGGACCGCGTCATGGCGCAGGCGATGGGCATCCCGGTGCCGTTGGTGCACACCGTGGCCTTCGCGATCGGCGCCGGGATGGCGGCGGCGAGCGGCGTGCTGTTCGGGCCGCTGGTCGGCGTCAACGCCACCATGGGGCTCGACTGGGTGCTGAAGGCCTTCATCGTCGTCGTGGTCGGCGGCATGGGCAATCTCGGCGGCTCGATCGCGGCCGCGATCTTCATCAGCCTGTTGGAATCCTACGCCTCGATCTGGGTCAGCCCATCGCAGGCGGTGATCGTGTCCTTCGTCGTGCTGATCCTCACGCTGCTGTTCCGTCCCACCGGCCTGTTCGTCCCGACGCCCAAATGACCAAGAAATGACTAAGCGCGACACCATCATCTACTGGACCGGCTTCGGCGTCGTCATGGCGCTGTTGATCGTCGCGCCGCTGGTGCTGCCGCCGTACTGGAGCCGGTTCGTCACCGAGATCCTGATCTGGGGACTGCTGGCGATGTCGTCCGACATCCTGATCGGCTACACCGGCATGGTGTCGTTCGGCCATTCGGCCTTCTTCGGGCTCGGCATGTATGGCGCCGCGGCGGCGCTCTTGATGGTCGCGCCGCCCAATCTGCTGCTGGCGCTGCTGTTCGGGCTGACCGCCTCCGCCGCCGTCTCGGCGTTCGTCGCCTATTTCTCGACGCGGCTCCGCGACATCTACTTCGCCATCACCACGCTGATTTTCTCGCAGATCTTCTACGTCATCATCTTCACCTGGACCGAAGTCACCGGCGGCGAGAACGGGCTGTCGTTCCGCCGGCCGGCGCTCGGCATTCCCGGACTGTGGACGACGCCGTTCACCCCCGAGACCTTGCATTGGTTCGTGCTGGCGGTGGTGGCCGGCTCCTACCTGATCCTGCGGCGCATCATGCGTTCGCCGTTCGGCATGGTGCTGCAGTCGATCCGCGAGAACGAGCCGCGCACGCGGGCGATCGGCTATGCGGTCGAGCGCTACAAGATCGTCGCCGTGATGCTGTCGGGACTGTTCGCGGGGCTGTCCGGCGTGCTCTACGCCGTGCAGAACCGCTTCGCCGCGCCCGACTTCGTGTTCTTCATCATTTCCGGCGATGCGGTGATCTTCAACGTCATGGGCGGGATCGGTACGCTGGTCGGGCCGATCGTCGGCGCCGCCACGTTCCTGCTGCTGCGCGAAGGCCTCGGCCGCCTGTTCGGCGACCAGTTTCCCTATCTGATCCCGCTCGGCTTCATCTTTATCGCCATCATCATTTTCATGCCCCAGGGCCTGCTCGGCTTTATGCGGCGCTGGCTCAATAAATAGCTGCATTCCGGGCGCTGGCACGGAGCCCGCCGGATCGACTAACATTGCGGCCAACCACCAATCGTCACCGGGAGTGAAGCCATGGCCAAATTCGGAGTCGGACAGCCGGTGCGCCGGGTCGAGGACCAGCGCTTCCTGACCGGGCAGGGCCGTTACGTCGACGACATCGTGCTGCCGGGCATGCTGCACGCCTGCAACGTGCTGTCGCCGCACGCCCACGCCAAGGTCAAGAAGGTGGATGTGTCGAAGGCCAAGGCCGCGCCCGGCGTGCTGCTGGTGCTGACCGGCGCCGACGCTGTCGCGGCAAAAATCGGCGCGCTCACCTCGGCGCTGATGCCGGAGGATTTCGGCGCGCCCAAGGGTCACCGCACCTTCCAGCCGCTGCTCGTCAGCGACCGCGTCCGCCACGTCGGCGACCGGGTCGCCTTCGTCGTCGCCGAGACCCTGACCCAGGCGCGCGACGCCGCCGAACTGGTCGAGGTCGACTACGAGCCGCTGCCGGCGCTGGTCAACATCGAAGACGCCGCCAAGCCCGACGCGATCAAGGTGTGGGACGACAACCCGGCCGGCAACAACGCCTTCCGCCTGATGTTCGGCAACAAGGAGGCGACCGACGCGGCCTTCGCCGAGCGCCAAGCATGTGGTTAAG
>CAWKOD010000010.1:0-60413 GCA_963850885.1 uncultured Alphaproteobacteria bacterium
GTCAGCAGCCGCTGGCCGGGGTCTCATCGCGAGACCTCATCCGGGCCGGGGCGGTGGGGCTGGATCGCCAGCGCGGAAAGCGCCCGGCGGGGGTTCCGGCGAGGGCTTCCCGCGCGGGCGGGGGCGGGCGAGCGGCGGCGTGTCGTGTGTACGGTGTGTGTGTATTCGCGGGGGTAAACTCTCCAGAAAAGAGAGACACACATTTTACATTTATTTATATAGACACCATACACACCATACACAGACACATATAACCGACAGATTTCACTGATATTTCTCTCTGTGTACCCCCCGCCATCTGCCGTACATTTCACCGTACACACCGCCTTGCACGCCATACACAAATAGGCCCCTCCGCGCCCCCGCCCCCGCCCGCGCGGACACAAACCGGCCTATTCATCGCGTTTTGGCCGCCCCTGTGTACGGCTGTTGACGGGTCTTTTTCATCTCTTTTAGCCCCTCCGCCAGGTCGTTTTCGACATGCATCTCGCCTTTTGCCGGGTCGATCCCGCCCCGCTTCCGCGCCTCGCCTGCCGCGCGGCCTCCGGCAATTTCTCGACCTGCTTTTTTCTGGTCCGAAGCAGTACAGCTTGGTTGGCTTACCCGCGACCCGGACCCGGCTCGGCGAGCCGTGCTCGGTCTTGAGCAGCACGCAGTACGGCTTCCAGGCCGCCTCGAACTCGCCGCGCCAAAGCCCGCCGGCAGCTCTGTCGCTGACGCCGCCTCTCAGGATCAGTCTCGACCTCCTGCTCCATCTGATAGCGGGTGAACACCAGTTCCCGCTTGTCGTCCTCCATCAGGTCGCGCAGGATTCCTTCCACCTGCGTCAGCGCCAGCTCGGCCATGTCCTGCTTGGCCGTCGTGTCGAGCGGCTCGAACATGTTGAAGTCCTTCAGTCGCGCGCCGCCAGGAAGCGCGACAGCTCCGCGATGTTGCCCGGCGCCTCCATCCACGCCGCGAACGCTTTGGCCTCCTCCGCGTCATCTCCCGGCCGTTGCGTCAGCACCGTGAAGCGGCGATCATTGGCCGGGATCGCCATCGCGTCGGCGTGGTTGCACGCCACCCAGAACGTGCAGTAGCGACATGCCGTCGAACGCCTGCCCGTACTTGGCCTTGAAGCGGCATCGCTTCGGCGCCGGGTCGACAATGTTCTTCAGCACCTCGTAGACCGCGTTGCGCTCGCCGCGCCGATACGATGTCGCCGAGGACTTGGCCTCGTCGATGGTGACCAGCACCGAATTGTGCATCCAGTCGGTGTAGGCCGCCTGGCTGCTCGAGCCGTCGAGGATGTCGAAGCTCTGCGCCCGGCAATAGTCCTCGCCGTAGAGCTTGTGCGCGATCTTGAACAGCATCCCGCGGCCGGTGCCGAACTTGCCTTCGCGCACGCCCTCGTCGGTGTCGGCGACGAACAGCACCGCCGTGCCGGGGATCTCCGGCTTCGCTTGCTTGTGCGCCATCTAGTCGTACAGCCATTCGCGCTCGCGCTTGTCCGGCAGAAAGCGCTCCATGAAATCGAGGAACGGCGCGACGTCGCCGTCGCCCGTGTGCTCCGGCTGGCAATAGAAGTTCTTGAACCGCTCGCCGTTTTCCTTGAAGTCCGGGAACGGCATGTCCGGCCGCATCCGCACCCCGTTCACGATAAGCTTGTGCTCGGTCCATACGTCGGTCGCCAGTCTCGGCTTCACCAGAATATTGCCATTCGCTCCTCTCCTCGGCTCGTTCCAGCCATGAAACGTGAAGATGAACGCGTCCCGCTTCAGCAGGCAATCGTCGGACGCCTTGTACATGTCCACCACCATGTCGGGCGGTGGGCAGTAGGCGTGAGTCTTCAGCAGCCATTTGCGCTTCTCCTTGAAAGATGCGTCATCGTCCGGCCGTTCCGGCATCGGGCGCTTGGTTTGCTTGCTCATGACCATGCTCCCTTCACCAGCTCCCGCAATATCGCCGCGAGCTCGGCGAAATCCTTCGGCGGCTCGCGGTGCTTCCAGCGGTGCGACATCCCGTTTTTGGTGTCGCACAAACACAAGCCAGTCGATCCGTAGTTGACCAGCACCCGGTCCCGCGTCGTCGATTTCGGATCCCAGATCGTCGCATAGCCGGCCAGCCGGTTGGCGCTGCAAGGATTTTTGTAGTCGCCGAGCGTCATGCCGGCCTTGGCGTAGCCCTCCAGCTCCGCGAGCGTGACCACGCTCGCCGTCGGCCAGCGTGAACTTCATCGCAGGCTCAAGGTCGAGACAGCTTGCTCACGCCGGCCATCGGATCGACTTCTGCCGTCGCTCCAGCCCGTGTTTCTTCATGATCGTCTCGGCGATATCGAGTGCCGCGCCGATATCTGCGTCCGGGAACCAGGGCAGCGTTTCCGGCGGCGTCTCGACAACGTCGCGCCGATGTAACCGTATTCGCGGCCCTCGCTGTGCTGGCCTTGAACGACCACCTGCCGCTTGTCGTTGCCGGTGAAAGTCTCGACCAGATGGCCTTTCTTGTCTTCGGGCCCGCTATAGAACCGCCATGTCTTGTATGACCTCCTGGCGGTGCAGCAGCGCCCGATCAGGGCGAGCGTCATCGCGCCGGAATGCCGCCGCAGACATCCCGCCATGAATTCCGGCCAGCGTTCGGTCCACGCCGCCAGGATGTCGTCGCGCACCGATTCGATGCGAACGTCGATGTCGAACACAAAGATATCGTGACCCTTCATCCGCAAGCCGGTCGCGACCCCGCCCCACTTCCGGATCGCAGCCTCGTCGTTGGGCTGCGCCGGCCAGCCTTTGAACGGAATCTTGTTGGTGTTGAGCGGGATGATGTCGTAGCCGTGCGCCTTCAATTGCAGGCGAACGCCGGTGTTGGGGTTAAGCCGCTTCGGTTGCAGCGGCGTCCTGCCTTCAACAGACTGCATCATGGTAATCATCTCCTCCGCGGTGGATTCGATCGGGACGCCATGTTGCAGGCCAAGGCTCAGCGTCACCGCGGCGTCTCTTGCGACGGCCTCCACGTCACCGCCGGTCTTGCGGCTGTCGATGAAGACTTCGCCCGGCGTGCCGTCGGCATAGAAACCGACGGTGACCGTGAACGGCTGGTTCCAGAACCGCATGTCGAAGGTCTCTGCGGCCCGGCGCTGGGGAAGGGGTCGCCTGCTCATGGCCGCACCCCCGCCTGGCGCAGTCGCGCCTCGATTTCCGGGGTCTGCGACGACACCACAGGCGAAGGCCAGGTGGCTCAATCGGGTCACTACTGCACGGTCGCTGTTAGAACCGCGTCCACCTCACCAAGCAGTCTTTCCTTGTTTTCAGGCTGCAACAACGTCGGGTCCGCCTCGACGAGGGGTTTCGCGAAATGGGCCTTCATCGCTCCGATCGTACCGGGTTCTATGCAGTTCGGTTCTCCTCGAACGTATGCACAGATATCAAAGTAGAACTCGTTCCGAGATCTCTCCCTGGAGCGTTCCATAAAACCCGAAATGGTGGCTCGTGTTCGCTGAAGATCTCCGCTCCAAACGCTTCGCAAATCGCATGGAATATCTTTCGGGGTGCATCCGTTCCAAATCCCGAAAGAAAATAAGGACAAATTCCGACTTCGGTTAGATGGACCACGAGGAATTGACTGCCGTCAGTCAAGCATCGCGACCATTTGCCATCATTATGGGGGGCTATCTTTTCCAGAATCCCGAATTTCTTCAATCGCTCACCAAACAGGTCACGGGTACTTATTTTCTTGCTGAGCATGAAACCAGTAAACAACATCAGACCCTCCTGCATTCCGTGACGCACCTCAATTCCACGACCGGCATATCTCGGCGATGATCTCGATCGGCTCCGCGCGGCTGCAACCGCGTGGTGAGCAGCCGGGTGCTCTCTTCCCGGGCCGGTGCTGTGTTTGCCCTGTTTGGAAATTGCTTCTCGACCACCGGGCGTTACGCGGCCGGGAAACCTAGATGTCGGCGTGCGCGCCGGCGATGTTGTGCTCGCTGGTCAAAGCGTTCCCTGGTTTGTTTGATTCAGTTCGATCTTGCGCAGCGCGCGGGCAAGCTTTAGTGAGCCATGCACGCGCTTGGCGGCACGCTGTTCCAGAAACTGGATGACCTTCCGGCGCTTCCAGCACACCTTGACCGTGGGTGACAGAACAAAGCGCGATGGGAATTCACCAACCTTTTCCAGCGCATCGATGGACGACATCGACAACGGCACTAGCGCGAGCAGTTCGCGGCGGTCGAGGTATTCGCGCGCGACTGCCGGCAGCGGTGCACGGCGACGTTGATCGCGCGCAGGTTCGACAGAATTGGGCACAGCTTCTTTTCGCGGCTGCATGCGAAACACTCCCTTGATCCGATGCGGGAGTATTTGCGCGCCCTTGGGCATCTGCAGAGTGGGGTGAGCAAAAAAACTTTTGCTGGGCAACGTTACCATATCGGACTAGTTGGCCTGCGTGATGGTGAAGGACTGCAACTTGGTCGTGGTGAGCGTAGCGATCTGCGCCGTGGTCAGGCGTCACCGCGCCGACTTTGCCGGTAGTGAGGTGGTTGAGTTGATTCGTGGTGCTGATGGCGCCGACCTGGGTGGTTGAGAAATTATTGATCGCGGTCGTGGTCAGGTCGTGCAGCCGCGTTCGCGGTCAGCGAGTTGGCAGGTGTCGTCGAGAACGCTTGGACATGGGTCGAGATCGGGTCGAAAGCCGTGAGGCGATGACAGCGATTTGAGCTGTGTCGTGGTCAAGCCTCGCGTCTGTGGCGCTCAGAGCCGCCCCGATACTTCTTGATCAACACCACCAATGCCTCTGGTCCGAGCGTGTCCTCGTCCATGACGATGTCGCAGGCCAACACGAGATAATGAATAGCGCCCCGGACAGCCGATTTCCTTTAAGCCGCGAATAGGTGATCGGGCCACCGCAGCGCTCCCACAACTGGAGCGCGTCAAACACAAAAAGGTGGCGGTTGGTTACCTGATTTTCATAGGTCCCCCAGGCAAACGACCACTCATGTTTGAGAGCTTCCTCTATTCGCTTCATTGAGGTTATTTTGTTTAGAATTTCGTCGGCGGTAACAGGAGTGTGCGAATTCGTCGCAATGCTGAGAGTCTCAATAAGCGAGCGTAATTTTTTGAGCTGTGATTTTATCTTGTGTGCTTGGGCTGTTATCTCTTCCCTTTCTTTTGGCGTCGGCTTCTGTAAGCGGACCCAGTAACGGGGCCGGTGCCGAAAGTAAGAACGGAAATCATCATCACGTGCCTTCGATTTTGACGGCAGCGTCAGAGAGAGTTCGCGCAACCGTTCTTCCGTGACCTTGCGGAGACGCCTGCCGATCTCCGCCCTGAGCGCCGCTATATAAGGTTGGACCGGCATGTATCAGGCCCGCAACTGGATGACCGCGCTACTCGCTTCGCCGCCATTGCAGTATCTTTCCCAATCCAGCATCAAAAACTTGCGCCGCTCGAACAGATCGCCCCGGCGATAGGCTCGTTCGACGCTCGACTTGATCCGGTGGCCGAGCGCCTGCTCGACCACCTCGGCCGGGTATTCGCGCGTCTCGTGCACCCAGTCCTTCAACGTTGAACGGAAGCCGTGCGCTACCGCATGACCGTCGTGGCCAATGGCCTTCAACAGCTGCGGCAACAGCTTGCCCACCTCATTCCTGCCGATCGGCCGGGCGCCGCCCGCGCCTGAGAACAGCAAATCGCCGTCGTTGTTGTCGCGGAGTTCGCGCACAAGTTCGACCGCACGCGGGCCGAGCGGAATCCTTTGGTCACGGCCGAGCGCCTTCATCCGGCCTTGCGGGATGGTCCAGACGGCGGCGGCCAGGTCGAACTCGTCGAACCGGGCCGAGCGCACGGCCTCGGACCGCATGCCGGTCAAAATCAGCAATTCGAGCATGCGCGCGGGCTTGCCCGGGGTCGCGCGCAGGACCGACATCAGCGCCGGCAGCTTGGCGAACGGCAGGGCGGGCTGATGCGTTACGGCCGATTTTTCCGAGCGCAGCGGCAGCATATGGGCGATGATCGCCTTGTCGGCCGGGTTCTCGCCGCTGCGCCGGCCGGCCGCCTTGGCGTAGTCGAGCACGGTTTCGATCCGACCACGCAGGCGCGCCGCCGTGATCAGCTTCTCGGTCACCAGCGGCGCCAACACCTTCTGCACATGCGCGCTGTCGATCATGTCGACCGAGAGATGGCCGATGACCGGGAAGGCGAAGCGCCGCAGCGTCGAAAGCCATTCGTTGCGATGCTTGGCATTGGTCCAGCGCGTCGCGTTTGCGGCGTGGTACTCCTCGGCGCACGCCTTGAAGGTCATCAGCTTGGCGCGGGCCGCCCGCCGGGCGTGCACGGCGGCCTTGCGGGCGTCGATGGGATCGATGCCACGCGCCAGTTGCTCCCGGCGCCGCCCGCAAGTTCGCGCGCCAGCGAAAGCGGCACGCTGCGCGCTGAGCCGAGGCCCATTGACCGAACCACGCCGTTGCGTTGATACTGAAAGACCCAAGCCTTGGTGCGCACTCGGCGATCTGCAGCTGCAGGTTCCCGCCATCGGCGTAGCGGCCGCGCCTGCTCATGCCGCGCACGAAATTCGCGGTCAGCTTGTTCCAGGCGCGCGCCATATGCTCCCCTTGGCTATCCCTGTTTCAGGCCGTGTGTCACTGGAACCATATGGGAAGACTTGGGAGGGAATATGGCTGAAAAGCCAGACAAATTATGAGGTTTTGGGAGACCTTGGGAGACTGTGGGAGGTCGAGGGAGCGGATCGGCGCTCCGCTCCCCTCACGTTTGTGAGGGAGCATCTCCCCTCGTCGAGCAAGGGGATGGAAATCCCGGCGCACCCCGCGCCTTGCGAAAACAGGGGCGGCGGAGCTTTGACTGTTTGCTGGGTCAGCGCCGGCTGTTTGAAATGTGAATCGGAAATCCCGCAAGGGAGGAGATGAACCCGCGACGACGTGCGTTCACACCCTCTCGACAAACTATCCACCACGCGCTTCTCGCCCGCCTTGTCGAACGCGATGGTGAGCTTG
Source organism: uncultured Alphaproteobacteria bacterium (assembly GCA_963850885.1). GTDB lineage: Bacteria > Pseudomonadota > Alphaproteobacteria > Rhizobiales > Xanthobacteraceae > Z2-YC6860. The sequence continues at coordinate 6,983 of CAWKOD010000010.1, forward strand.
TTGCCGTCCACCACGGTCACGTTGCCGTTGCCGAACTTCTGGTGAAACACCCGGTCGCCGACGGCGAAATCCGACGCCGTGCCGGTCGATTTCGCCACCAGCTCGCCCTCGATGGTGAGCGGCGCGCGGCGCTCGCGCGGCGGCTTCGCGCGCCTTGCGCCGGCGTGACGGCGCGCGGCGCGTCGTCGTCGTAATCCGGCTGCACGTAGTCGAGCGAGTCGTCGCCGACGCCCTTGTCGCCGTAGCGCGGCGCGCCGGTCTCGGAGAAGCCGCCGCGGTTCTTGTTGGCCTGGGCGCGCTGCCAGCCCGGCGTCGAGTAGTTCGAGCCGAACGCCGTCATGTTGTCGAAGCGCGATGCGCCGTAGCCGCGCGGCGCCGCCGAACGAGCCCTTGCTCTCGGTCACCTCGACGTTGGCCTCCGGCAGTTCGTCGAGGAAGCGCGACGGGATGTTGGTGCTCCACAGGCCGTGGGTGCGGCGGTTGGTGGCGAAGTAGATCTTGGCGCGCTTCCTCGCGCGCGTCAGCCCGACGTGGGCGAGGCGGCGCTCCTCCTCGAGGCCGGCGCGGCCCTGCTCGTCGAGCGCGCGCTGGTGCGGGAACAGGCCTTCCTCCCAGCCGGGCAGGAACACGGTGTCGAACTCGAGGCCCTTGGCGGCGTGCAACGTCATGATGCTGACGGCGTCGACGCCCTCGGCCTTGTCGGCGTCCATCACCAGCGAGATGTGCTCGAGGAAGCCCGCCAGGTTCTCGAACTCCTCCATGGAGCGCACCAGCTCCTTGAGGTTCTCCAGGCGGCCGGCGGCGTCGGCGCTTTTGTCCTTCTGCCACATCTCGGTGTAGCCGCTCTCGTCGAGCACGATCTCGGCCAGCTCGTTGTGCGGCAGCGTGTCCTTCTGCGCGCGCCAGCGGTCGAAGTTGTCGATCACGGTGCGGAGCGCGTTGCGCGGCTTGGGCTTGAGCTCGTCGGTCGCCGACGACCGCGCGGGCGGCTTCGGTCAGCGGGACGCGGCGCTTGCGGGCGTGGTCGTGCAGCAGCTGGATGGTGGCGTCGCCGAGGCCGCGCTTCGGCGTGTTGACGATGCGCTCGAAGGCGAGGTCGTCGGTCGGCGAGTGGATGACGCGGAGATAGGCCATGGCGTCGCGGATTTCGGCGCGCTCGTAGAAGCGCGGCCCGCCGATCACGCGATAGGGCAGGCCGAGCGTGACGAAGCGGTCTTCGAACTCGCGCATCTGGAACGAGGCGCGGACCAGGATCGCGATCTCGTCGAGGAGGTGGCCGGCGCGCTGCAGCTCTTCGATCTCCTCGCCGATCGAGCGGGCCTCTTCCTCGCAGTCCCAGGAGCCGGTGACGGTGACCTTCTCGCCCGGCACGTCCTCGGTGCGCAGCGTCTTGCCGAGCCGTCCCTCGTTGTGCGCGATCAGATGGGAGGCCGCGGCGAGAATGTGGCCGGTGCTGCGGTAGTTCCGCTCCAGCCGGATCACCTTGGCGCCGGGGAAGTCGTGGTCGAAGCGCAGGATGTTGTCGACCTCGGCGCCGCGCCAGCCGTAGATCGACTGGTCGTCGTCGCCGACGCAGCAGATGTTCTTCGGCGGTCGCCAAGGTCGCAACGGGGTTGGACGAAGGTTCCGCTTGCGGCGGCGCAGTGGCGCTCGCGGGCACCGCCCGCTGCGCGATCAGCCGCAGCCACAGATACTGCGCGACGTTGGTGTCCTGATACTCGTCCACCAGGATGTACTTGAAGCGGTGCTGGTACTGCGCGAGCACCTCGGGGTTCTCGCGAAACAGCCGGATGCACTCCAGCAGCAGGTCGCCGAAATCGGCGGCGTTGAGGACCTTCAGCCGCTCCTGGAACGCCTGATAGAGCTTCTTGCCGCGTCCGTTGGCGAAGGCGGCGGCTTCGCCGGCCGGAACCTGATCCGGCGTCAGCCCGCGGTTCTTCCAGTGGTCGATCAGCCCGGCCAGCACCCGCGCGGGCCAGCGCTTCTCGTCGATGTGCTCGGCCTCGAGCAATTGCTTGAGCAGCCGGATCTGGTCGTCGACGTCGAGGATGGTGAAGTCGCTCTTCAGCCCGACCAGCTCGGCGTGCCGCCGCAGGATCTTCACGCCGATGGCGTGGAACGTGCCGAGCCACGGCATGCCCTCGACCGCCTGGCCGACCATGGTGCCGACCCGCTCCTTCATCTCGCGCGCCGCCTTGTTGGTGAAGGTGACGGCGAGAATCTCGGACGGCCGCGCCCGGCCGGTGGCGAGGATGTGGGCGATCCGCGTGGTCAGAACCCGGGTTTTGCCGGTTCCGGCGCCGGCCAGCACCAGCACCGGGCCGTCGAGCGTCTCGACCGCCTCGCGCTGCTCGGGATTGAGGTCGTCGAGATAGCCGCCCGCGCCCGCGCGCGCCGCCAGGGCCCGCGCGGCGATGCCGCCGGGGGCGGGCGCCGGAGCGTCGGCGGCCTCAAAGGTGCGTTTTGCGGGATCAGCCAAGGCCGATCTCATCCAGGAGAATCATGGGTAGAAAATGGCACTCGCGGAGCCTGGATTTGCGAGGGGACGGTCCACAGGCAATGATGCGCGAGATGAAGGCGATCCTGCTCAGCCGCACCGGCGATCCTTCAGTTCTGGACTATGTCGAGGTCCCGACGCCCCGCCCGAAGGCCGGCGAGGTGCTGGTCAAGGCCGACACCATCGGGGTGAGCCGGCCCGAGCTGCTGGTTCGCCGCGGCGTCTACCCCTGGATGCCGCCGCTGCCGGCGATCCCCGGCATCGAGATGGCCGGCACCGTGGCGGAGCTCGGCGCCAACGCGGCGCGCTTTGCCGTCGGCCAGAAGGTCTATGTCACCGCGCGCGAGCTGCCGGTCCGCGCCGGCTGCTACGCCGAATACATCGCGGTGCCGGAGCGCGCGCTGTTCGCGTTGCCGCCAGCAGCCGACCTGGAGGCAGCGGCGTGCCTGTCCAACTATCAGGTCGCCTGGCATCTGCTGCACACCGCGACCCGCGGCGCGCCGGGCCAGAGCGTGCTGATCGGTTCGGCGTCGGGCGGCCTCGGCAGCGCGGCGGTGCAGCTGGCCAAGCTCGCCGGCATGACGGCGATCGGCCTGGTCGGCACGGACGAGAAGGCGCGCGCGCTCAAAGCGTTCGGCGCCGACCACGTCATCGACCACAGCCGCGAGGATGTCGCGGCGCGAGTCTCGGAGATCACCGGCGGCGTCGGCGTCGATCTCATTCTCGACGCGGTCGGCGGCACGGACTTCGCGAAGTTTCTGCCGATGCTCGGGCCGTTCGGCTTGCTGGTGTCCTACGGCAAGCTCGTCGGCAAGATCGAGGCGAACGTGATCGACGCGCTCGACGCCGGGCCGGGCTATCTCAACAGCACCGCGGTCCGCATCTTCACCATGCACACGCTCGACGACAAACCGGCGATCCGCGCGCAGTCGATGAACGATCTGATCGGCAAGCTTGCCGCAGGCGCGATCCGCCCGCTGATCCACGCGCGCCTGCCGCTGAAGGACGCGCGCCGCGCCCACGAGATGATCGAGGCGCGTCAGGTGATCGGCAAGATTTGCTGCCTCAGAAGCCGCTGAACGGCTCATCGAGTCCATCGCGCGCACGACAGACACCGCGACGCCGGATGCCTTCACCACCGGCCCCCAGCGCTTGAGGTCGCCCTTGATCGCTCGGTGAACTGCGCCGGCGTCTGGAACGTGGCCGTGCTGCCGAATTTCGCGAGGTTGTCTTTCATCACCGCCGATTGCGACGCTTCGCGCATCGCCGCGCTCAACGCGCGCAGCACATCGTCGGGCACCTTGGCCGGCAGGAACACGCCGAGCCAGGAGTCGACCACGACGTTGAAGCCCTGCTCCGCCATGGTCGGCACATCGGGCAGGAACTGCGAGCGCTTCGCCCCGGTGACCGCCAGAATCCGGATGGTTCCCGCCTGGTGCAGCGGCATGCTCTCGCTGGTCGGGTTGACGCTGGCAGGGATGTGGCCGCCGACGACGTCCTGCAGTGCCGGCGCGCCGCCCCGGTAGTGCACCGGATTCAGCGGCACCTTCGCTTCGTTCGACAGCATCACGCCGGCAAAATGCGGCGTGCCGCCGGCCGAAGTGGTGCCGAAGCTCGCCTTGTCGGGATTGGCCTTGCACCACTGCACATAGTCGCCGAGCGACTTGACGCTGGCGGGAACCGCCGGGCCGACGTTGTAGCTCAGCATCGAGTTGGTGGCCGGACCGACCGGCGTGAAGTCGGTCAACGGATCGTAGCTCAGCGACTTGAAGCTGTGCGGATAGAGCGTCATCGGAAAGTCCGGCGTGAACAGCATGACGCTGCCGTCGGGCTCGGCGTTCTTCACATATTCGACGGCGATGCGGGCGCTGGCGCCGGGCTTGTTCTCGACCAGGACGGTCGAGGCATAGGCGCCGCGCAAGGCTTCGGCGAGCACGCGGGCGGTGACGTCGGTGCCGCCGCCGGCCGGGAAGCCGACGATCACGTGAACCGGCTTCTTGACCGTCTGCGCCAGCGCGCGGGCGCGCGAGACCGGCCGCGAGCAGGCTCGTCGCCGAGGCGGCGAGCAGATGGCGACGATTGAGCATGGAACCCTCCCGTCTATTCCTTGAATTCCGTCTTCTTGGTGTTGGCGATCTTGATCAGCGTCTCGGCGTCCTTGCGGTCCTGCTTGAGGAACGCGGCAAAGCCGTCCGGCGTGGTCGGCGCCGCCACCACCGCCTGCTTGTCGAGGAACGCGACGAACTTCGGATCGCTGAACAGCTTCTGGAATTCGCTCGACAGCTTGGCGACGATCTCCGGCGGCGTGCCCTTCGGCGCGCCGAGGCCCCACCAGCCCTGGCCCGGATAGTCGCCCCAGCCGACCTCGGCGAAGGTCGGCACGTTCGGCAGCACCGGCGAGCGCTTGGCCGAGCTGACCGCCAGCGCCTTCACCTTGCCGGCCTCGATGACGCCGATGAAATTGCCGACGCCGAAGCGCGTCACCTGCACGTCGTTGGCCGCCAGCGCCTGCGCCGCCGGGCCGCCGCCGCGATACGGAATGCCGACGATCTTGGTGCCCCACTGGTTGTTGAGCCATTTGAGGAACAGATCGGGGTAGGAGCCTTCGCCGAGGGTGGCGTAGTTCAGGCCCTCGGGCTTGCGACTGCGCCAGCGCCTTCAGCTCGGCGACCGTGTTGACGTTGATCGCCGAGGAGGCGAACAGGCCCTCGACCAGGAAGAACAGCCGCGACACCGGGACGATATCGGTGTCGGGGTTGTAGGGCAGGTTGCTGAACAACAGCGGATTGAACGACATGGTCGAGTGATAGATGACGCAGATCGTGTAGCCGTCGCCGGTTGCCTGCGCGCAGGTCTTGCCGCCGAGGATGCCGGCGGCGCCGCCGATGTTCTCGATCACCAGCGGCTGGCCGAGCCGGGTCTGCAATTCGGCCGCGGCGGCGCGCATGATGACGTCGGTGACGCTGCCGGCCGCGATCGACACGATCATGCGGATCGGCTTCGACGGATATTGCTGCGCTTGCGCGGTCGCGGCTCCCAGCAGCCAAGGCCAGACAGCCCAGCCAGCATCAAGCGTGCGACGACGTGCATTGCCATTCCTCCCGACATATTTTCTGATTTGTCACTCGATCACTTCGTCGGCCTGCAGCAGAACGGCCTCGGATATCGTCACGCCGATCGCCTTCGCGGTCTTGAGGTTGATGACCAGCTGGAACCGTTGCGGCGTCTGCACCGGCAGGTCGGCCGGCTGGGTGCCCTGCAAGATCTTCTGCGCGAAGAACGCGCCCTGACGGAACATATCCGGAAAGCTCGCGCCATAGGACATCAGGCCGCCGGCCACGACATTGTCCCGGTTCTGGAACATTGCGGGCAAGCCGTGCTGAAACAGGAAGGCGATGATTTTCTGGATGCGGCTCTGGTGCACGGCATCGTTGGTGATCAGGACCACATCGGGCCGTTCGCGCGCCAGGATGGCAAACGCGCCGTCAAGATCGTTGGCGGTGCGCGCTTCGACGGCGGTGAACATCAGTCCCAGCCCGGGCGCCGCGTCGCGGAGCTGCTCGAGATTCGCCCCACTGGAAATGTTATCGGGATTCCACAGCAAAGCGGCTCGCGTTGCTGACGGAATGATCTCCTTGATGAGCTGCAGCCGCTTCGGCGCAAGCTCCGGCGACAGGATGGTGTTGCCGGTGACATTGCCGCCCGGGTGCGCGAGGCTTTGAACGAGGCCGGCAGCCACCGGATCGCCGACCGCGATCATGACGATCGGGATTGTCGAGGTGGCCGCCTTGGCGGCGCGGCTCGCCGGCGTGCCATAGGTCGCGATCAGGTCGACCGGGAGGCGCGCCAGTTCGGCCGCCGCCGCGCTGAGCCGGTCCGGGTTGCCGTCCGCGGCGCGTGTTTCAAAGGCGATGGTTTGTCCGTCGATATATCCGGCCTCGCGCAGCGCATCCCGGAACGGTTTCCAGATCGCTCCGTCGTCGATGATGCCGATGCGCGGGATTTTCTTTGGCCGCTGCTGCGCGCAGGCGGCGCGCGGGCAGGCGCCGCCGCCGCGCCGCCGAGGAGCGCTATCAATTCGCGGCGATTCATCGGGTGCGCCTTGGCTCAAGCTGGCCAATGAAATTCGGCGCAAGTATAGCGCGGCCCGGCCGCGCTTGAACAGGCGCGCGCCGGGCCGCAACTGCCGAATACGTTGTCAGAGCTTCTTGTTGAACGCGTCCTGGATGAAGTCGTCGAGCATCCGGAAGGTCTGGTGCGCGGCGGCGGCGTTGTATTCGGCGACGCCCTTCATCATCGTCTCCTCCTCGGCGAAGGAGTGCAGCCGGCCGCCGAAGTCGAGCATCTGCCAGTTGGCGCCGGCGCCGTCCATCTCGGCTTCGAGCGCGTCGCGGTCGGCCTTCGGCGCCACCGGATCCTTGGAGCCGTGAATGACGAACACCGCGGCTTTGATGTCGCCCTTCTTCGCCGGCATGGTGGTGCCGAGATCGCCGTGCAGGCAGACCACGGCGTTGACGTCGGCGCCGCTGCGCGCGAGCTCCAGCACGTTGCCGCCGCCGAAGCAGAAGCCGACCGCGGCCTTCTTCGTGCTGTCGCCGATGCCGCGCTTGTCGGCCTCGGCCACCAGGCAGGCCATCGCCGCGTTGACGCGCTTGCGCCCTTCGACGCGGTCGGCGCGCACCGCCATCATCCATTCCTGCGAGGTCGGCGGGCCTTCGCAGGTCTTGCCCTCGCCATACATGTCGGCGACCAAGCGCGACATACTTGTCGCCGGCCATCTTCTGCGCGCGCTTGATCGCGGGCTCGGTGACGCCGAGCCAGTTCGGCATCACCAGAAGCAGCGGGCGCTTGCCGCTGACCTTCTCGTTCCAGACCAGCGCGTGCTTGGCTTTGACGCTGCCGCACTGATAGTCGATCCGTTCGACTGCCACGTTATCCTCCCGAATGATTTCGTTACTTGACGATGACCTCGCCGATCAGCCCGGCGTCCCATTGCGTGAAGAACAGCCGGCCGTCCGCCATCGGCGCGATGCAGCGCGCGCCGCTGCCCGGCGTCGGAATGTCGTACTCGCCGAGCACGGTGCCGTCCGGCGCCATGCGGCCGATCTTGTTGGCGAAGTTGGCGGTGTACCAGAGGTCGCCGTCGAGGCCGACGGTGACGCCGCGCAGCGACGCGTTCGGCGTCGGCACCTTGTGCTCGGTGATGTTGCCGTCGCGGTCGATGCGGCCGAGCGCGTTGGTCGAGGTCTCGACGAACCAGATCGAGCCGTCGGGATGCGTCACCATCGCGCGCGGCTGGCTGTCGTGGCTCGGGATCGGAAATTCGGTGACCTTGCCGTCCATCGTCATGCGGCCGACGCGGGAGCCGGCGGCCTCGCTGAACCACAGCGCGCCGTCGCGCACCACGATGGAGAGCGGCTTGGAGCCCGGCGTGATGCCGTCCTTGAACTCGGTGACCTTGCCGTCCGGGGTGATGCGGCCGATCTGGCTCACTTCGGTTTCGGAGAACCAGATGTTGCCGTCGGGCCCGAGCTGCATGGCGTCGGGACCGGCGTTCGGCGTCGGCAGCGGGAATTCGGTGACCTGACCCTGCGGCGTGATGCGGCCGATCTGGCCGGCGGATTTTTCCGCGAACCAGAGGTTGCCTTCGGGGCCGACGACGATGCCGATCGGCGTCGCGTTCGCCGTCGGCAGGTCGAACTCCTTGAAGGTGTAGGTCTTGGGATCGAGCCGGCCGATCTTCGAGGCGCCGCTCTCGCAGAACCACAGGCAATGGTCGCGGCCCTCGACCGCGATATAGGGCTTGCTGCCCGCGGTCGGGATGCGGTGCTCGCGGATGGTGGGTGGCGCGACAGTGCGCCGGCGGGGCGTGGCTTCGTGTGCAATCGACATGCAAGGATGCTAGCGAGCCACCGAGTCAACCGCAACCAACCGGGGATCAACGATCATGCCGAAGCTCGACGGCATCCTGGAAACCGCCCTCTACACCGACGACATGGCGCGCGCGCAGGCGTTCTACGAAGACGTGCTGGGCTTGCAGCCGATCTTCAGCGACAGCCGTCTGCGCGCCTACGGGGTGGCGAGCCGCGAGCGTGCTGCTGATCTTCCGGCGCGGCAGCGCGACCCAGACCGTGACCATACCGGGCGGCACCATTCCGGGACATGACGGCGCTGGTCCGCTGCATGTCGCCTTCGCCATCGGCAAGGACGAGCTCGATCAATGGGAAAAGCATCTGGCTTCGCGCGGCGTTGCGATCGAAGGCACGACCTCGTGGTCGCGCGGCGGCCGCAGCATCTATTTCCGCGATCCGGACGGACACCTGCTGGAACTGGCCACGCCGGGATTGTGGTCGGTGTATTGAGAAGCGCCGTCTAGCTCTTGCCCGGCATCGCCACGCTGCGCCCCGCCGCTTCGGGCCGCGGCAGCTGGCCGTGCGCGGTCTTCATCTGAGTGAGCCGCCGCGTCACCTCGGTCGGGAACGGCGCGGTCTTCTTCGCCGCCATGTCGACGTGCAGCGACATGTTCTCCGAGGTGGCCGACACCCAGCCTTCCTCGGCGTGGAAGAGCTGCTCGAAATAATGCATCCGCTTCGAATCGTAATCGAGCAGTTGGAAGGTGACCCGCACCGGGTCGCCCTCCTTCAACTCGCGCAGGTAGCGCACGTGCACCTCGGCGGTGAAGGTGGAAAATCCCTTCTTCACATAGTCGGCGCCGCAGCCGAGCAGCTCGAACACCTCGTCCACGGCGCGGTCGAACAGCACGTTGTAATAGGCCATGTTGAGATGGCCGTTGTAATCGATCCACGCCGGCTCGACCTTCATCAGGGACGAGACGAAGGGGGCGAAGAACACCGGTTCCAGGTCGCGGCGGTCGAGCATGACGTTATTTTGCCAGATGTTTTCGAATGTTCAGCACAATACTTCGGTAAAAATGTACGGGTGCTGCGCCCTGGCGGAGGCATGAGGCGTCCTACGAGCTGAGAAAGGCCTTGACCTCCTCAAAAAACCGCTCCCAGCCCGCGTCGCCCGGCAAAATGATGTGATTGCGGCCTTCCAAGGTCACGAAGCGCGCGCCGGGAATACCGGCGGCCAGCCGGCGGCCTTCCTCGAACGGTTGCACGGCGTCATTGCGGCAGTGAAGCACGAGCGTCGGAGACTGAACGCGCGGCAGCAGGTCCGTGACGTCGATGGCGTCCACCGCGTGACGCAACCGCACCGCATTGTCCGGCGAGGTTGTGATGCGCTGCAGGTCGTTGAACCACTCCATCTGCTCGGCGGTGCCGCCGGGGATGAACTGCGATGTGAACATTTGCCGGAATGCCGGGTTTTCCTGGCCCCAGCCCTGCCGCATCAGGGTGGCGATCGCATCGGAATTGGCGATCTCCTGTTGCGAGCCGCGCATGCGCCGCCCGCGCGCAAATCCGCCGTAGAGCACAAGATGTCTCACGCGTTCGGGATGCCGCACCGCATAGGCGACTGAAATGGCGGCGCCCTGCGACACGCCCAGCAGGTCGAATTTGTCGAGGCCGGTTGCTTCGACCACGCTCTCGATATCGCGCACGAACGCTTCGAAAGAAATCTCCGCGACCTCCCAGTCCGAGAGGCCGTTGCCGCGTGCGTCGTAGCGGATCAGCCGTCGCCCGGCGGCGATCTCGTGCAGGAACGAACTCCACACCGGGCTCTCCCAGTCGTACTCCAGGTGCGTCAGCCAGTGGCCGGTCCGCAGCAGGGGAATTCCTTTGCCCACTTCGGCATAGGCGATGCGAACGCCGTCGCTTGCCGTGCAGAAATGCACTTCCTGGTGCAGCGGCGTCGGCGCGGGAAGGGGTAGCGCGCCCGGCCCTGTTGCACGTTGCGCCGCTGTCTCGCTGACCTCGCCGACGAAGCGGATGCCTTTGCGCGCGATGGTGCGGATCAAGCGCTGCTCGTCGCCGCTGTCGCCGACCGCCTTTCGCACGGCGTTGATGCGGCTGGTCAGCGTCGATTCCGACACAATCCGGCCGCTCCAGACGGCGGCGATCATATCGTCCTTGGTCACCACCCGGTCGCGGTTTTGCACCAGATAGGTCAGCAGATCGAAGACTTGCGGCTCCATCGCAATCAGTTCAGCGCCGCGCCTGAGCTCGCGCCGCTCGATGTCAAGTGCATGATTTTCAAAGCGAAATTGCAACGCCGTCTCCCCAGACGCCGCACCCAGGTCAAGCGATAATCAAGTCTATCTCAAGGACAAATCAAGCGTCTCGCAAAGTCTTCAAGCCGCGCCACCGGCATCCTCCGCCACATCGGTCGCAAACCCCGCGATCGAAGCCGACCGGAGGAAGCCATGACCCAAATTCACGATTTCGAACTGGACGTTCGCCGCCACAGCGATGGTTCCATCGATTTTGACCATTATCGCTCCCGGGCGGCTGCGCTGCGCGGCGCGGCCTTGCGGGACGCCTCCACGCTGAGGTCCACCTTCAAGCTCATCATGGTCTTGGCCGTGGCGATCACCGGCGTCGTCCTGGTCGCGAATGCACCCGCTCCCGTCATTGAAGCCTCTTGCCGCGACTGTACGCGAAGCTTGGTCCCGGTCGACGAGCCGCCGACCTCAACCCACATCGCGTCGTTCCCGCGCACATCACGGGCCGAGTGACATCGTGAATGTCTTCGCGGCTTCGGCGAGCGACGGGGCCGCGGAATCGCGTGCACGCTCGATCACAGGGGAATCACAATGGGTAAATTCATCGCGTTTCTCTATGGGCTCGCAGCCTATCTCGTCTTCTTCTTCGCTTTTCTCTACGCCATCGGCTTTGTCGAAGGCCTGTGGGTGCCGAAGACCATCGACACCGGGACGGTCGTGCCGATGACCGAGGCGCTGATCGTCAATCTTGTGCTGATGTCGCTGTTCGCCGTGCAGCACAGCGTGATGGCGCGCCGGCAGTTCAAGGAATGGTGGACGCAATATGTGCCGAAATCGGTCGAGCGCAGCACTTATGTGCTTGTTCGCAAGCCTGGCGCTCGTTCTCTTGTTCTGGCAATGGCGTCCGATGCCGGACGTGATGTGGCAGGTCGCCAATCCGTCAGCCGCGATGGCCATCACCGGCCTGTCGTTCGTCGGCTGGCTGCTGGTGCTGACCTCGCACGTTCCTGATCAATCACTTCGAGCTGTTCGGACTGCATCAGGTCGTCAACAATCTTGCCGGGCGCACCATGTCTGAGCCGCACTTCAAGACGCCGGTGCTCTATAAAGTGGTGCGGCACCCGATCTATCTCGGCTTCATCATCGCGTTCTGGGCCGCGCCGATGATGACCGTCGGGCACGCTGCTGTTTGCCGCGGTGACGACGGCCTACATTTTTGTCGGTATCTGGCTCGAGGAGCGCGACCTGACCGAGCTCTTCGGCGACGAGTACCGGCGCTACAAGGAGCGTGTGTCGATGCTGGTCCCCTGGCGCAAGTCCGCCTAATCGACGGAACTCGAACCGCTCCGGACGGCGCCGGCGCTTTGCCGGCGCCGCTTTCGTTCTGCTAGCCTGCCGCCATGTCGGCAGAAACCTCCGCGCCTCCGCGGCGCGATCCCAAGGCGATCGAGGCGGTCGTGCGCGCGCTCGCCGCCCGGTTCGGCAACCGGCTGGTGACCTCGCAGGCGGTCCGCGAGCAGCACGGCAACACCGTCACCTGGATCGAGAACCAGCCGCCCGATGCGGTGGTGTTTCCGCAATCCACCGAAGACGTGCAGGAGATCGTGCGCATCTGCGCGGCGCATCGCGTGCCGATCATCCCGTTCGGCGCCGGCACCTCGCTCGAAGGCCACGTCAACGCGCCGCAGGGCGGCGTCTCGATCGACGTCCGCGACATGAACCAGGTGCTGGCGGTGCACGCCGAGGATCTCGACTGCGTGATCCAGCCCGGCATCACCCGCAAGGCGCTCAACGAATACCTGCGCGACCAGGGCGTGTTCTTCCCGATCGATCCCGGCGCCGACGCCTCGCTCGGCGGCATGGCGGCGACGCGCTGCTCGGGCACCAACGCGGTGCGCTACGGCACCATGAAGGACAACGTGCTGTCGCTCAAAGTGGTGATGGCGAACGGCGAGCTGATGACCACGGCGCGGCGGGCGAAGAAATCGTCCGCGGGCTACGACCTGACGCGGATGATGGTCGGCTCCGAAGGCACGCTCGGCGTCATCACCGAGCTGACGCTGAAGCTCTCCGGCATTCCCGAAGCGATCTCCGGCGGCATCTGCCCGTTTCCGTCGGTGGAGGCCTGCTGCAACGCCGCCATCATGACCATCCAGTCCGGCATTCCGGTGGCGCGGATCGAGCTGCTCGACGCGCTGCAGGTGCGCGCGGTCAACCTCTATTCCAAGCTCAGCTTGCGCGAGACGCCGATGCTGTTCCTGGAATTCCACGGCACCGAAGGCGAGCGTCGCCGAACAGTCCGAGCGCTTCGGCGAGATCGCGGACGAACTCGGCGGCGGGCCGTTCGAATGGACCGTCCGCCCGGAAGAGCGCACCAGGCTCTGGGAGGCGCGTCACAACGCGGCGTTCTCGACCTTCACGCTGCGGCCCGGCGCCAGCATGATCCCGACCGACGTCTGCGTGCCGATCTCGCGGCTCGCCGAATGCGTCACCGAGACCCAGCGCGACATCGCCGAGAGCAAGCTGATCGCTCCGATCGTGGGCCACGTCGGCGACGGCAACTTCCATCTGACGTTGCTGGTGGACATGCAGAACCCCGACGAGATCAAGGTCGCCAAGGAGTTCAATGAGCGGCTGATCGAGCGGGCGCTGGCCATGGACGGAACCTGCACCGGCGAGCACGGCGTCGGGCAGGGCAAGATGAAGTACCTTCTGAGCGAGCATGGCGCGCCCGCGCTCGAGGCGATGCGGGCGATCAAGCGGGCGCTCGATCCGCACAACATCATGAACCCGGGCAAAATCTTTGCTTTGAGCTAAACTGTCCATACAGATTCGCCGCCAAACGACGCCAGTTGAGGATTGCAGGCCGGCCGGTCGGGTCGCGCCTGCCTGTCGCCATAGCTAGGTTGGTGATCTCGGCTCAGCCGGGATGTCGCGGGCAAGAACCTGCACCGGAGCCATCGTGCAGACGACGCTGTTGAGCATTGCGATTGCCTTGATCCTGGCGCTGCTGGCGGCGCTGTTCGGGCCGCATGTCATCCGTTGGAACGACCACCGCGCCTTCTTCGAGGCCGAGGCCAGCCGGCTGGTCGGCATCAAGGTCAGGGTCGGCGGCGACATCGACGCCGCGCTGCTGCCGTTTCCCTCGGTGACGTTGCGCGCCATCGCCATCGGTCCGGCCGGCGAGGGCAGCCGGATGCGCGCCCGTTCGCTCCGCATCGAGCTCGGCGCTCGGGCCGCTGATGCGCGGCGAGCTGCGCGCGACGGAGATGCGGCTCGTCGCCCCGCAGTTCAACATCGGCCTCGACAGCCAGGGCCAGATCGACTGGCCGGCTCTGGCGCTTGGCGAACGAGACGCTGTCGATCGACCGCCTGAGCATCGAGGACGGCCGCGCGACGCTGACCGACGCCACCAGCAAGTCGAGGCTGGTGCTCGACCAGTTGTGGTTCGCCGGCGAGGTGCGCTCGCTTGCCGGTCCGATCCGCGGCAAGGGCGAGTTCGTCACCGGCGGCGGTCTCTATGGCTACGACATTTCGGCCGGACGGGCCGGCGCGGACGGCACGCGGCTGAAGTTCAGCCTCAAGACCGACGAGCGGCCGCTGACCGTGGAGGCCGAGGGCTTGCTGGCGTTCGAGCGCGGCGACGCCGCGCTTCGACGGCACGCTGACGCTGTCGCGGCCGGCCGGCGCCGTGCTGGCGAGCGGCAAGGCCGTGGTCTTCGAGCCGTGGCGGCTGACCAGCAAGGTCAAGGCCGGATGTGTCGGTCGCGACGCTGGACGAGGTGGCGTTTCAGTACGGGCCGGACGAGCGGGCGGTGACGCTCGCCGGCTCGGGCGAGTTCAAGTTCGGCGCGCAGCCGCAATTGCAGGGCATGCTGTCGGCGCGGCAGGTCGATCTCGATCGGCTGCTGGCCACGCCCGACGCGCCGCGGCGCCTGCCGCTCGCGGCGGTGCAGGCGTTCGGCGAGATGCTCGGCAGCGCGCTGCGGCCGTCATGGCCGGTGAAGCTTGCGCTCAACGTCGATGCCATGACGCTCGGCGGCGCGACCGTGCAGAACGTCGCCAGCGATCTGCGATCCGACGGCACCACCTGGACGCTCGACCGGCTCGAGTTCCGCGCGCCCGGGTTCACCCAGGTCAAGGTCGACGGGCGTCTCTATCCGCTGGGCAAGGGGCTCGGCTTCGCCGGCGGCGCCAGCGTCGACTCCAACGATCCCAAGAACCTGGTGGCCTGGCTCGCCGGGCAAGCGATCACGGCGGCGCAGTTCAAGCCGTGGCGCGCCAAGGGCGACGTGACGCTCCGGGCGGACCGGATCGCGGTCGAGAACCTGCGCACCGAGATCGATCGCGGCGTGGTCGAGGGCAGCGTCTCCTATGCCTGGCCGGCCGGCGACCGGCCGGCGCGGCTCGATGGCGATGCTTCGCGCGGCCGAGCTCGATCTCGACGGCGTGCTCGGCTTCGGCGCGTCCGCGCTGTCCGGCCTGGGGCTGGAGCGGCCGGGCGAGGTCACGCTGGCGATGGAAATCGGCCGCGCCAAGATTGCCGGCTTCGACGCGCGCAACATCGCCGCGCGCCTCAAGCTCGACGCCGGCGGACTCGCGATCGAGCGGCTGTCGGTCGGCGACCTCGGCGATACCAGCGTTCGTCGCCACCGGCCGGATCCAGACGCAGTCGTCGCCGGGCGGCAGCATCACCGTCAATCTCGATGCGCGCGATCTCAGCGGCATCCAGGCGCTGTCGGAACAGTTTGCGCCCGCGCTGGCCGGGCCGCTGCGCCGGCTCGCGGCCCGCCAGAAGACCGCGACGCTGCAAGCCAGCGTCAGCATGGAGAGCAGCGGCGCCGATGGCGCCAGCGGCAAGATCGGCCTGACCGGCAAGGTCGGCGCCATCCGGGTCAACGTCTCGGCGAGCGCGACCGGCAAGCGCGAGGCGTTCATGGTGACGGACCTGAGCGCGCTGGCCGGCGCCGATGTCCGTATCGACGGCCGGTTCGAGGCCGATGGGTCCGGGCCGCTGCTCGGGCTGCTCGGTCTCGATCGCGTCGCCGCGGCCGACAGCAAGCCGGCGCGGCTCGACGTGTCGGCGAACGGGCCGCTCGGCCGCGAGCTGCGGCTTCGAAGGCAAGCTCGCCGCCGGCCCGATCGATGCCGGCGGCAAGGGCGCGCTTGCGGTTTGCTTCCGATCAGCCGGCGACGCTCGATTTCGATCAGTTCGCGGGCACGATCGGCGGCAACAAGGTGCAGGGCCGCTGGGCGCTGCGCTTCGGCGATGTGCTCGCGGATCGACGGGTCGATCGAGGCGGAATCGCTCGACGCACCGGCCGTGATCGCGGCGGCGATCGGAATGCCGTCGCGATCCGGCGCGGGCGGGGCCGGCTGGTCGCACCGATCCGATCGCCTGGAGCGCAACCGGTCTGAACGGCCGCATCGACTTCAAGGCGCAGCGCGCGGTGTTCGCGCCCTGGCTCGTGGCGCAGGGCTTGCAGCGGCGTGGCGCGGTTCAACGGCTCCGGAGGTCGTGTTCGAGGATATCGCGGGCGAACTGGGCAAAGGCCGCCTCGACGGCCGGCTCGCCGTTGCAAACGGCGCCGCCGGTCTCACGGCGCGGCTTCGCGTCGGGCTCGCCGACGCCGAGCTCGGCGCGATCTTTCCCAGCACCGATCGCCCGGCGACGTCGGCCGCCTGACGTTGCAGGCCGAGATCGAAGGCGCCGGCCGCAGCCCCGCCGCGTTCATCGGCTCGCTGACCGGCTTCGGCACCGTCACGCTCGAGCAGGCGCGGCTGGTGGGCCTCAACCCGGAGGTGTTCGGCGCCGTCACCCGCGCCATCGAGCTCGGCATTCCGACCGAGGGCAATCGCATCCGCGAATTCGTCAGCGGCGCGCTCGACAATGCCGGCTTGCCGGTGTCGAAGGCATCGGCGGCGCATCGGCATCAACGCCGGGCAGGCGCGGTTGCGCGACATCGTCATCAAGGCCGACGGCGCCGATCTGCAGGCGACCGTCAACGTCGATCTCGCCGACGCCATGCTCGATGCGCTGCTCACGCTCAACGCGCCGCCATCGGCGACCGGGCGCCGCGCGGCCGGCCGTGCTGGTCGCGCTCAAGGGGGCGCTGCCGGCGCCCAAGCGCACGGTCGACATCAATCTGCTGACAAGTTGGCTGACGCTGCGCGCCGTCGAGCAGCAATCCAGGCAGATCGATGCGATGGAGCGGGCCGCTCGCGAGGCGGCCGCCGCCGCCGCGGCGGCAGCGCCGCCGGCGCCGAAAGCCGCCGAACCGGCGGAGCTGCCGTCTGCCGCGCCGTCGCTTGTTCCCGAACGCGGTCGGCCTCTCCGGCGCCGGCGCCGAATGCGACCAATGCGGTGTCAGGCGGCAGTTCAGGTCCCGGCTTTGCCGCCGCCGGTCACGATCCCGGCGGCGCCGAAGCCGCGTGCCGCGCCGCGCGCCGAAAGCGCTGCACCGGCACCGGTGCGGACGCCGGCGCCGCCCGTCTACTCGGCTCGCAGAACTGACGTCGCCGCCCGCATTCCGATCAGGTCGCGCGACACCGCAGGCTCCCGCGCGGCCGGCGTCGTGGTTGCGATAGTGATCGAGCACGAACAGCCGGATCGCCGACGACAGATTGCCGTGCTGGCGATCGGTGTCGATGGACGAAACAAGATCGGACAGGGTCACGTCGCGGTCGTCGGCGATTTCCTTGAGACCCTTCCAGAACGCATCTTCGAGACTGACGCTCGTTTTGTGCCCAGCGATGACGATGGAGCGTTTGATAACCGGCGACTTCATCGACGGTCTCCTGTTTCGATGCGATGCTGATCGAGAGTTTGGCGGGCCTTGTCGTGGTCCGCCGCCGCACGGTCGCGCTCCGATTTGGAGGCGCCATGGGCGAGCCGCTGTTCGGCGGCGTGGCCTTCGGCCTTGCTGCGTGCGGCGCGCTTGCGGGCGATCCGCAGGTTGACGATCTCAGCCATGTCAGAGCTCGACTTTTGCCGAAGTGCACGATGGTGAGCTTCAATCTCCGTCGCCCAGCAATCTGCGCCAATTGCGCCGATACAGTGGCAGGATGCGTGCCGTGTATCCGACCCGCTACCAGAATGCAGTTGCACGCCATGATTTGGGCAAGACACAGTTGAGTGACCGAATGAAATGGCTTTGATCGAGAATCTGCGCTTGGCGTGACGTGCTGAAGTGAAAATGAGCGGCAATATTGGCATTTGACGCAGAGTATATTTGAAAATACCGGTGCTCCCGTTCGGAAATACCGAGCGCGAAGCTTCTTGACGCTGCGTCAGCCCGGCCGGGTCATGCGCTCCGGCCGCACCAGCCGGTCGAACTCGGCGCCGGTGAGATAGCCGAGGCGGACCGCCTCCTCGCGCAACGTCGTGCCGTTGGCGTGCGCGGTCTTGGCGATCTTGGCGGCCTTGTCGTAGCCGATCTTCGGCGCGAGCGCCGTCACCAGCATCAGCGATCGCTCCATCAGCTCGCGGATGCGTTTCTCGTCGGCCTTGATGCCGACGACGCAATTGTCGGTGAAGGAACGCGCCGCGTCGGCCAGCAGCCGGATCGATTGCAGCATGTTGTGCGGCCAGCACCGGCTTGTAGACGTTGAGCTCGAAATGACCCTGGCTCGCGCCGACCGTGATCGTGGTGTGGTTGCCGAACACCTGGCAGCACACCATGGTCAGCGCTTCGGCCTGGGTCGGATTGACCTTGCCGGGCATGATCGAGGAGCCGGGCTCGTTCTCCGGCAGGATCAGTTCGCCGAAGCCCGGAACGCGGACCGGAGCCGAGCAGGCGGATGTCGTTGGCGATCTTGAACAGGTCGGTGGCGAGCGCGTTCAGCGCGCCGTGGGCGAAGGCATAGGCGCCGTGCGAGGCCAGCGCCTCGAACTTGTTGCGGGCGCTGGTGAACGGCAGCCGCGTGATCGCCGCGACCTTCTTGGCGAACAGCTTGGCGAACCGCGGATGCGCGTTCAGCCCGGTGCCGACCGCGGTGCCGCCCTGCGCCAGCGGATAGAGCTCCTTGAGCGCGAGGCGATTGCGGCTGATGCCGCTTTCGACCTGCGCGGCATAGCCGGAAAATTCCTGGCCGAGCGTGAGCGGGGTCGCGTCCTGCGTGTGGGTGCGGCCGATCTTGACGATCTGGGCGAACTCCTTGGTCTTTCGTCTGCAGCGCATCCTGCAGATGCGCCAGCGCCGGATCGAGCCGGCGTGCGATCTCCTCGGCCGCGGCGATGTGCATCGCGGTCGGGAAGCAGTCGTTCGACGACTGGCTCATGTTGACGTGATCGTTCGGATGCACCGGCGACTTCGCGCCGAGCTTGCCGCCGAGCAGCTCGTTGGCGCGGTTGGCGATCACCTCGTTGACGTTCATGTTGGTCTGGGTGCCGGAGCCGGTCTGCCAGACCACCAGCGGGAAATGGTCGTCGAGCTTGCCGTCGATCACCTCCTGCGCGGCTTTGACGATGGCGTCGCGCGCGGCGCGCGTCGAGCAGCTTGAGCGAATGATTGACCTCGGCCGCGGCGCGCTTGACGATGCCGAGCGCGCGGATCAGCGGGCGCGGCATGCGCTCGGTGCCGATGCGGAAGTTCTCGATCGAGCGCTGGGTCTGCGCGCCCCAGTAGCGGTCGGCCGGCACCTCGATCGGGCCGAAGGTGTCGGTCTCGGTCCTGGTGCGAGGCTTGGTTCGTTTTGGGGTGGGAGCTTTGGCCATCACTTCTTGCGGAAGCGGTCGAGCCGCACCACTTCGGCGCCGCCCTTGTCCGTCGGCTTGTCCGGATCCGTCGGCCCCTCGGGTGCGGCTGCCGCCGGCAGCGGGCTCGCCGGAACGCTGGTCGGCACTGGGTTCCTGGCGCTGCGGCGTTCGCCGCTTGCCGGCCGGCGGTTTGTCCGTTTCGGCTTCGGTCTCGCTCGACGTCCTCGTCCGGCGTCTCCGCGAGACGTCTCGAACTGCAGCGTGAACTGCACCGACGGATCGGCGAAGGCTTTGATCGCGTCGAACGGCACGAGCAGCCGTTCCGCCACGCCGCCGAACGACAGGCCGACCTCGAACGCCTCGTCGGTCACCTTGAGATCCCAGAACTGGTGCTGCAGCACGACCGTCATTTCTTCCGGATATTGCGCGCGCAGCCGCGGTCGACAGCCGCACGCCTTCGCCGGTGGTGTCGAAGGTGATGAAGAAATGATGCTCGCCGGGCATGCCCTTGTTTTTGGCGGCCTCGGCCAGCACATCGCGGACCATGCCGCGAAGCGCCTCCTGGACCAGAATGTCGTAGCGGATGTGATCGACGGGCATGGGGACTCACGGTTGCTTGCCGAACGAATGCTAACGCGCCGGCCGCCAAATGGGCATCCGCACGTGAGCCGGTTCACAATATAGGTGGCGTTGGTCGGGTAAGGAGAGGTGGAGGCTTCTGTTGCCAGGTGCCTCCGGACCCCGCCTGACGGAGCTTAACCCGTCAGGGCTTTAGGCTTGGTTTTTCAAACCGCTTACGCGGCCTGAGCAACCGGAGCATAGTTGTCGTTTGCAACTATGGTTTTGGCCCAATAACGTCGGACCCATTCCGGGCAAAAGCACGTCCTTTACACCCTCGTCGATCCTAGTTCGGCCCCGCCGAAACCCGTCCTCGCCGGGCTTGGGTGGAGCCGCCGGGTACTGCCCCCGGGTCCGAAAGGCTTATTACGACGTCCGTTTATCGCCATATCCGGCTTGCGCCGGCACCCCCAATATAAGCGTGGAAGGTTGAGGAAAGAAGAGCCGTCATCGAGGCGCGGAACGGCGGCCATTTCAGCAACGGCTCAGCGACCGCGCCGGCGTTAACGATGTCGGAACATTGGTTAATGAATCAGAGCAATCGCGGCAATATCTACCAGAGCACGCACCATGCGGGCTCTGGGCCAGGAGGACGAAGCCACGGTGGATATCGCCAAGGCCAAGGAGCTCGAACCGGGCATCGGCCCCTGAGCCCAACGCCCCGGACCTCGGCGTTTCGGTCGCCCACATTTCATGATGATTGATTTGGCGACGACGCCATAAATCGATTGGTCGAAGCGGCGGCCAGAGGCTAGATATTTCGGCCATGTCCGAGACCGCCGTTCCGCATTTGCCAGCCGCGCCGATTCCGACACACGCCGAGCTTTTCCTCGCCTTCTTCAGGATCACTTTGTCCGGCTTTGGCGGCACCTTGGCGTGGACTCGGATCATGTTCGTCGAGAAAAAGCGCTGGATGACGGCGGAGGAATTCAACAACGTTTACACGCTCTGCCAATTCCTGCCCGGCCCCAATATCGTCAACCTCACGGCGGTGTTCGGCTCGCGGATGCGCGGTCCGACCGGGGCGATGGCGGCCTGGGCGGGGTTTCTGGTCGTGCCGTTCTGCGTGATGCTCGTCGCCGGCATCCTCTATGAGCGCTACGGCGACGTCGAAGCCGTGCGCCGCGTGCTCGCCGGCGTTGCGCCGGCGGCCGCGGGCCTGCTCATCGCGACGGTGGCGAAGATGGCGGTGCCGATGTTCCGCAGCTTCGGCCCGGCTCCCTTCGTCCTGCTGGCCACGGCCTTTGCGATCGGTCTGATGCGCTGGCCGCTGCTGCTGGTGCTGATCGTGATGATCCCCATCAGCATCGGGCTGGCCTGGGGATGGCGGCGATGAAGGCGGACGGCGATATCCTGATCACGCTCGCGGTGCAGTTCGCGATCATGTCGCTGCTCGCGTTCGGCGGCGCCAACGCCGTGGTGCCGGAAATGCATCGTCAGGCCGTTGAACTGCGTGGCTGGATGACCGAGCGGGAATTCACCGACATGTTCGCGATGTCGCAGGCCGCGCCCGGCCCGAACGTCATGCTGGTGACGCTGATCGGCTATCATGTCGCAGGAGTCGCCGGCGCACTCATTACAACCCTGGCGATGTGCGGCCCGACCGCGGTGCTGGCCCATTTTCTAGGCAGGACCTGGGACCGCTTCAAAGATGCGCGTTGGCGGATCACGGTGCAGGCGGGCGTTGTGCCGATTTCGGTCGGCCTGGTCGGCGCCAGTGCAATCGTTTTGACCGGCGCGGCCGATCATAGCTGGGTCGCGGCGGTCATCACCGTTGCCACGGCGGTGACCGCGTTCTGGACGCGCTGGAACCCGCTCTGGTTGATCGGAATCGCGGGCCTGGCCGGTCTCACCGGCTTCGTGTGATCCATTGATATTTCGGCGACGCCAAGTCGAGGTTGCTTTTTTTGGCGGAAAGCTGTCTGTTACCAAGGGGGATACGCCTAGGTCTGTGAGGAGGGGAGTGCGTAATGTCTGATGCAACGCCATCAGGAGATTGGTCGCGTTCGGCAGCGGCGCAGCGGCAATATAATCTGGTTGGTGGCGTGATTTTGGCCGCGGCGGGATTGGTCCTGTTGGCCACGTCGTTCCTTCTCCAAAATCCCGTTCCGCTGACGGTTCGCGGGTCCATCGTTATCTTTCGTCGCAGTCGGCATCGCGATCTCCGCGGGTCTGTTGCGGGTGCAGAATCCGCAGGACGTCTACGGCGGCATGGCGCTGATCCTGCTGTCGTTGATCGCGTTCGTGGCGTCGAACGATCTGCCGGGCATGCGCGGGTTCGCGTTCGGCCCTGGCACCGCGCCGCGCCTGTTCGCCTTCACGCTCGCGATCTTGTCGCTCGGCGTCGTGGTCGGCGGCCTGCTGACCACCGGGCCCGACGTTTCCGGCTACAAGATTCGCGGCGTCGATCTTCATCATCGGATCGATCCTGGCTTTCGCCGCGTGCATCCGGCCGCTTGGCCTCGTCATCGCGAGCTTTGCCACCATGGTGATCTGCGCGGCCGCCGCCGAGGACGTGAAGTGGCGCGAGACGCTGATCGTCGCGATTGTCGTGACCGCCTTCTGCTCCGTCCTGTTTCCTTATGGCTTGAACCTGCCGTTCCAGCTTTGGCCCCGGTTCTGGTAATCGGCGAGAACGACCATGTATGACCTGATTTCAAATCTCTGGCTCGGCATGGGCGTGGCCGTCACGCCGATGAACGTCTTGCTCTGCCTGATCGGTGCGCTGGTCGGCACGCTGATCGGCGTGTTGCCGGGCATCGGCTCGCTCGCCACCATCGCCATGCTGCTGCCGATCACCTTCGGCCTGCCGCCGGTCGGCGCGCTGATCATGCTCGCCGGCATCTATTACGGCGCGCAGTACGGCGGCTCGACCACGTCGATCCTGGTCAACATTCCAGGTGAATCGTCGTCGGTGGTCACCTGTCTCGACGGCCACGAGATGGCCAAGCAGGGCCGCGCCGGTCCCGCTCTCGCCATCGCCGCCATCGGCTCGTTCTTCGCCGGTTGCGTCGCCACCGTCCTGGTGGCCGCGCTCGGCGCGCCGCTGACCAGCCTCGCGCTGCTGTTCGGCCCGGCCGAATACTTCTCGCTGATGTGCCTCGGCCTGATCTTCGCGGTCGTGCTCGCCAAGGGCTCGGTGCTCAAGGCGCTGACCATGATCCTGACCGGGTCTGCTGCTGTCGATGATCGGCTCGGACCTCGAGACCGGCGCCGAGCGCATGACCTGGGGCATTCCCGGAACTGTCCGACGGCATCGGCTTCGTCGTCGTCGGCATGGGCGTGTTCGGCTTCGGCGAAATCCTGCGCAACCTGGAACAGCCGGGAACCCGCGAGATCGTGCAGGCCAAGGTGACCGGCCTGATGCCGACGCTGCCGGATCTGAAGGCGGCGGCCGGCGCGATCGGCCGCGGCACCGTCATCGGCTCGCTGCTCGGCATTCTGCCGGGCGGCGGCGCCATCATCGCGTCGTTCGCCGCCTACACGCTGGAAAAGCGAGTGTCGAAGAATCCGTCGCGGTTCGGGCGCGGCGCGATCGAAGGCGTTGCGGCGCCGGAAAGCGCCAACAACGCTGCGGCGCAGACCTCGTTCATCCCGCTGCTCACCCTCGGCATCCCGCCGAATCCGGTGATGGCGCTGATGGTCGGCGCCATGACCATTCACGGCATCGTGCCGGGCCCGCAGGTCATGACCAAGCAGCCGGAACTGTTCTGGGGCATGATCGCCTCGATGTGGATCGGCAACCTGATGCTGGTCGTCATCAACCTGCCGCTGGTCGGCATGTGGGTGCGCCTGCTGCGCGTGCCGTACCGCCATCTGTTCCCGATGATCGTCATCTTCTGCTGCATCGGCGTGTATTCGCTCAACAACGCGCCGTTCGACGTGTCGATGACCGCGATCTTCGGTGTCGTCGGCTACTGGCTGGTGAAGCACGACTTCGAGCCGGCGCCGATGATCCTGGGCTTCGTGCTCGGCCCGCTGATGGAGGAGAACCTCCGCCGCGCCATGCTGATCGCCCGCGGCGACGCCACCGTGTTCCTGACACGGCCGATCTCGGCGACCTTGCTCGCGCTCGCGCTGTTCCTGCTGGTCCTGGCGGTGCTGCCGTCGCTGCGGGCCAAGCGCGAAGAGGTGTTCACCGAATAGCGGCGACACCTGCGACGAATTGCTCAGCCCCGGGACGCGCTAAAACGTGTCCCGGGGTTTTCTTTATGCGCGCCCAGGCTGAAGATATCAGCGTTGAAACCTAGGGGGACGTCCAATGTCATCGTTTCGTTTTCCGGCGGGCCTTATGGCCGGCCTCTTCGCGTTCGCCGTCGGCATCGTTCCAGCCGCGGCGCAGGACTATCCGGCCCGGCCGATCACCGTGATCGTGCCGTTCGCGGCCGGCGGCCCGACCGACGTGGTCGCCCGCATCGTCGGCGACCACATGTCGAAGACGCTCGGCCAGACTCTCGTGATCGAAAATATGCTCGGCGCCGGCGGCACCACCGGCGTCAACCCGTGCCATGCGCGCGACGCCCGACGGCTACACCATCATCATGGGCCACATGGGCACGCACGCGGCCTCGGTCGCGCTTTATCCGAACCTGGCCTACAACCCGGACGCCGACTTCGAGCCGATCGGCATGGCGGCCGGCACGCCGATCCTGATCCTGGCCAAGAAGGATTTCCCGCCAAAGGATCTCAAGGAGTTCGTCGACCTACGTGAAGGCCAACGAAGCCAAGCTCAACATGGCGCATGCGGGCGTCGGGTCGGTGTCCTCACGTCACCGGCCTGCTGCTCAACCATCTGCTCGGCGTGAAACCGACCTCGATCCCGTTCCAGGGCACGGGCCGGCGATGAACGCGCTGATCGGCGGCGCAGGTCGATTACATGGCCGACCAGATCGTCAACGCGGTGCCGCAGGTGAAGGGCGGCACCATCAAGGCCTATGCGATCGGCACAGCGGAGCGAAATCCGGCGCTGCCGAATGTGCCGACCACGAAGGAAGCCGGCCTGCCGGACTTCCAGGCGTCGGCCTGGAACGCGCTGTTCGCGCCCAAGGGCACGCCGAAGCCGATCGTCGACAAGCTGATCGCCGCGCTCGACAAGGCGCTCGACGACGAGGCCACGCGCAAGCGGCTGCTCGACCTCGGCAGCGACATTCCGGGCAAGGACCGGCGCGGCCGGCAGGCGCTCAGCATGCTGGTGAAGAGCGAAATCGCCGATGGACGCCGGTCATCAAGGCGGCCGGCCGAACTGAGTTTTCCAGCGCTGCGCATCTAAGTCTGTGTAAGGGGCGGTTCCGGCCGCCCCTTTTCGTTTTCAAGGACTATATAGAGGCGGCTGGGACCGGAACGGTCCTGACGCTAGAATCTGCGGACGCCGGTGAGTCGCGGAGCCTCGAGGCAGCCGATGCGCCAATATCTCGAACTGATGGAACACGTGCTCGCGGACGGCGTGGAGAAGCGCGACCGCACCGGCACCGGCACGATGTCGGTGTTCGGCCATCAGATGCGCTTCGATCTCGGCGCCGGATTCCCGCTCGCCACCACCAAGAAGCTGCACGTCAAGTCGATCGTCCACGAGCTGCTCTGGTTCCTGGCCGGCGATACCAACGTCAAATACCTCAACGACAACGGCGTGCGGATCTGGGACGAATGGGCCGACGAGCGCGGCGATCTCGGCCCGGTCTACGGCCGGCAATGGCGCTCCTGGCCGACGCAGGACGGCCGCACCATCGATCAGATCGCCAACGTGGTGGACATGATCCGCCGCAATCCGGATTCCCGGCGGCTGATCGTCACCGCGTGGAACCCCGCCGACGTCGACAAGATGGCGCTGCCGCCGTGCCATTGCCTGTTTCAGTTCTATGTCGCCCGCGGCCGGCTGTCCTGCCAGCTCTACCAGCGATCCGCCGACATCTTCCTCGGCGTGCCGTTCAACATCGCCTCCTACGCGCTGCTCACCATGATGGTCGCGCAGGTGACCGGGCTCGCAGCCCGGCGAGTTCGTCCACACCTTCGGCGACGCGCATCTTTATCTCAATCATCTCGAGCAGGCGCATCTGCAGCTGTCGCGCGCGCCGCAAGGCGCTGCCGACGCTGCGGATCAATCCGGCGGTGAAGGACATCTTCGCCTTCCGCTACGAGGATTTCGCGCTCGAAGGCTACGAGCCGCACCCGCACATCAAGGCCGAGGTGGCGGTGTGAGCGCGGCACTGCCGCGCCGCATCGCGATCGTCCTGCTCGCCGCCGTCGCCGACAACGGCGTGATCGGACGCGACAATGCGCTGCCGTTCCGCCAGAGCTCCGATCTCAAGCGCTTCAAGTCGCTCACCATGGGCAAGCCGGTGCTGATGGGCCGCAAGACCTATCTGTCGATCGGCAAGCCGCTGCCGGGCCGCACCAACATCGTGGTCAGCCGCGATCGCGGATTTTGCAGCGCCCGGCGTCGTGGTGGCCGCGTAGCCTCGATGCGGCGCTGACCGCCGCGCGCGGCGACGCGCTGCGCCGCGGCGTGGACGAGATCGTCGTGATCGGCGGCACCGACATCTTCACGCAGTCCATGCCCCTTGCCGACCGTATCGAGATCACCCATGTGCATACGCGGCCGGCGGGCGACACGCACTTTCCGCCGATCGACGCGCACGATGGCGCGAAGACGGCGCGCAGCGAACATCCGGCCGGGTCCGCAGGACGAGGCCGCTTTCAGCTACGTCACTTATGTCCGGGCTTGAAGGCCGGAAGCAATGGGAAACAGCAGTCGCGCCAGCACGTTGCAGCTGCGTCAGCGGCGTGCGTTGTAAGGCGCGGACGGCTCCCATATAACCTCAGCAGCAAAACGGACCGCCGGCGCGTTGCCGGCCTCCGAGGAGAGTTTTCATGCCATGGAGCAATCAGGGCGGCGGGCCCTGGGGATCGGGCGGATCGAAGGGGCCTTGGGGCTCCGGGCCGCAATCGTCCGGACCGACGCCGCCTGACCTCGAAGATTTGCTGCGGCGCAGCCAGGACAAGCTCAGGAGCGTTCTCCCGGGCGGCAATATGGGCGGCCGCGGCTTTGCCCTGATCGCGCTCGGCGCCATCGTGCTGTGGGGCGTTTCCGGCTTCTTCCGTGTCGAGCCGGACGAGGTGGGCGTCGTGCTGCGCTTCGGCAAGGAAATCCGCGAGGTCCAGCCGGGCCTCAACTACCATTTGCCGTATCCGGTCGAGACCGCGCTGACGCCGAAGGCGCTGCAGGTCCGCAAGATCGACGTCGGCATGCGCATCGTCGACGATCTCCGCCGCGGCGCCACCGTGCGCGACGTGCCGGAAGAAAGCCTGATGCTCACCGGCGACGAGAACATCGTCGACGTCGATTTCTCCGTGCTGTGGCGGATCAAGCCGAACGGCGTCGGCGAATACCTCTTCAACATCCAGAACCCCGAGGGCACGGTGAAGGCCGTGGCCGAAAGCGCCATGCGCGAAGTGATCGGCCGCTCCGACATTCAGCCGATCCTGACCGGCGCGCGCCAGGGCATCGAAACGGCGGTGCAGGAGCTGATGCAGAAGACGCTCGACACCTACGGCGCCGGCGTTCTGGTTCAGCAGGTGCAATTGCAGAAGGTCGATCCGCCGGCGCAGGTCATCGACTCGTTCCGCGACGTGCAGGCGGCGCGCGCCGATCTTGAGCGCGCGCAGAACGAGGCGCAGACCTACGCCAACCGGGTGGTGCCGGAGGCGCGAGGCCGGGCGGCGCAGATCCTGCAGGCCGCCGACGCCTACAAGTCGCAGACCGTCGCCGAGGCGACCGGTCAGACTTCGCGCTTCGGCAAGATCTACGACGAATACAAGAAGGCGCCCGAGGTGACGCGCAAGCGCATGTATCTCGAAACCATGGAACGCGTGCATGGCCGGCACCGACAAGATCATCCTCGACTCGAACGGACAGTCCGGTTCCGGCGTGGTGCCCTACCTGCCGCTCAACGAACTGCGCGGCGGCCGCAAACCCCGGCGGCGCCGAGCTGGAGGCACCCGATGAGGATCGGTATCGCCGGAGGCATCGTCCTCGTCCTCGTTCTCGCCGCGGTGGTGCTCGGCTACTCGTCGATGTTCACCGTCTATCAGACCCAGCAGGCGCTGGTGGTCCGGCTCGGTCAGCCGGTCCGCGTGGTGACCGAGCCCGGCCTTAACTTCAAGGTGCCGTTGATCGACAGCGTGATCGGGATCGACAAACGCATCCTCGATCTCGAAAACCCGGCGCAGGAGGTGATCGCCTCCGATCAGAAGCGCCTCGTGGTCGACGCCTTCGCGCGTTATCGCATCCAGGATCCGCTGCGCTTCTATCAGACCGTCAACACGATCCAGGGCGCGAATTCGCAGCTCTCGATCCTGCTCAACGCAGCGCTGCGGCGCGTGCTGGGCGAGGCCACGCTCACCCACGTCGTGCGCGACGAGCGCGCGCAGCTGATGGCGCGCGTGCGCGAGCAGCTCGACAAGGAGGCGCAGGTCTACGGCATCACGGTGGTGGATGTGCGAATCCGCCGCGCCGATTTGCCGGAGCAGAACAGCCAGGCGGTGTATCAGCGCATGCAGACCGAGCGGCAACGCGAGGCCGCCGAATTCCGCGCCCAGGGCAGCCAGAAGTCGCAGGAAATCCGCTCCAAGGCCGATCGCGACGTGACCGTGCTGGTCGCCGAGGCGACCTCCAAGTCGGAGCAGGTCCGCGGCGAGGGCGACGGCGAACGCAACCGCATCTTCGCCGAGGCCTTCGGCAAGGATGTCGACTTCTTCACCTTCTATCGCTCGATGCAGGCCTACGAAGCGGGCATGCGCCACAACGACACGCGCATGGTGTTGTCGCCGGATTCGGAGTTCTTCCGCTATTTCGTCGATCCGTCGGGCAAGCCGCGCGAGTCGCAAGGCAACGGCCGGACGCCGGCGCCGCCGGCCGCGCCGAGATAACGGACCCCGCGAATCAACAGACGATAACGGTTGGCGGGAATGTCCGACTTTCTGGTCGCGATCGGCTTGGTGTTCGCCATCGAGGGGATTCTGTTCGCCGCCTTGCCGGGGCCGGTGAAGCGCGCGATGGCGCATGTCACCGAGACGCCCGACGGCGCGTTGCGGCTGGTGGGTATCGCGTCCGCCATCGTCGGCGTCGTGCTGGTCTGGCTGGTTCGGGGCTGAAGCCTGCGGAGAAGCCGCTTTTCCGCCCCAATCCACCGGTTCAGTCGTTGTTGACCAACTCTTGATCGAGTAAGTCTTGGCTGATCGCGCAAGTTTGGCTAATCGAGTAAGTCTTGGCCGCTCTACAGGTCCCTTGCGTCCGTTTCGGCGTGGATGCACTCTCGAACCAACAGTTTCCCAGGAGATTTGACGGCCATGGCCCGCCTGTTCACCGTTCTCGCGCACGCCCTCCGGCAACCGGCATTGTCCGCGATTGCCGCAGCGGCGATTGCGCTTCCCGCGCTCTCGACGCCGACGTTCGCGCGCGGCCCGGAAAACATCGCCGACGTTGCCGAGAAGGTGATCGACGCGGTGGTCAACATCTCGACCTCGCAGAAGGTGGAGGCGCGTGGCGGTGGCAGCGGCGGCGGACAGCAGGCGGTGCCGCAGCTTCCGCCGGGCTCGCCGTTCGAAGAGTTCTTCGAGGAGTTCTTCAAGAACCGCCGCGGCCAGGGCGGCGACGACCAGGCGCCCAATCGCTCGCCGCGCCGCGTCAACTCGCTCGGCTCCGGCTTCATCGTCGATGCGGCCGGCATCGTGATCACCAACAATCACGTCATCGCCGATGCCGACGAGATCACCGTCATCCTCACCGACGGCACGCGGCTGAAGGCCGAGGTCGTCGGCAAAGACACCAAGACCGACCTCGCGGTGCTGCGCGTCAAGCCGACCAAGCCGCTGAAGGCGGTCAAGTTCGGCGACTCCGACAAGGTCCGGCTCGGCGAATGGGTGATCGCGATCGGCAATCCGTTCAGCCTCGGCGGCTCGGTCACCGCGGGCATCGTGTCGGCGCGCAACCGCGACATCAATTCGGGTCCCTACGACAACTACATCCAGACCGACGCCGCCATCAACCGCGGCAATTCGGGCGGACCGCTGTTCAACCTCGACGGCGACGTGATCGGCGTGAACACCGCGATCATCTCGCCCTCCGGCGGCTCGATCGGCATCGGCTTTGCGGTGCCGTCGAAGGTCGTCCAGGCGGTCGCATCGTCGCTGCAGCAGTTCGGCGAGATCCGGCGCGGCTGGCTCGGCGTGAAGATCCAGCAGGTCACCGACGAGATCGCCGAGAGCCTCAACATCAAGCCCGCGCGCGGCGCATTGATCGCCGGCATCGACGACAAGGGCCCGGCCAAGCCCGCCGGCATCGAGGCCGGCGACGTCATCATCAAGTTCGACGGCAAGGACATCAAGGAGATGCGCGACCTGCCGCGCATCGTCGCCGACACGCCGGTCGGCAAGCGACGTCGAGGTGGTCATCGTCCGCAAGGGCAAGGAAGAAAAGAAGACCGTGAAGCTCGGCCGGCTCGACGACGAGAAGCCGGTGCAAGGCCTCCGCCACGCCGGCTCCGGCCGAGGAAAAGTCGGTGGTGCAGAAGTCGCTCGGCCTGCAGCTGTCCAACATGAGCGACGAGCTGCGCAAGAAGTACAAGATCAAGGACGCGGTCAAAGGCGTGGTCATCACCGGCGTTGACGCAGCCTCGGTCGCTTCCGACAAGCGCCTCACGCCGGGCAGCACGATCGTCGCGATCGAGCAGGAGCAGATGACGGGCGCGGCCGAAGTGCAGAAGAAGGTCGATGCGCTGAAGAAGGCCGGCAAGAAAACCGCGCTGCTTCTGGTCGCGACCGCCGAAGGCGACATGCTGTTTGTGGCGCTGCCGATCGAGTGATCGCGGCCACAGTTGAAATGCAAAGGGCGGCCGCAGGGCCGCCCTTTGTCGTTTCCGCGCTCGAATTCTCAGGTCAATCCAGCACGTGATTGACCATGCCGTCGGCAAGCTTGGGCTCGAACCAGGTCGATTTCGGCGGCATGATCAGTCCGGCGTCGGCAACCGCCATCAGATCCGTCATCTGCGTCGGATAAAGCGCGAAGGCTGCGGCCATTTCGCCCGAAGCCACCCGCTTTTCGAGTCCTTCCAGGCCGCGGCCGCCGCCGACGAAGTCGATGCGCTTGTCGGTGCGCTGGTCGACGATGCCGAACAGCGGCTCGAGCACGTTGCTTGCCAGCAGCGTGACCGGCAGGCGTCCGATCGGATCGTTCTGCGGCACGAGCTTAGGGTCCAATGTCAGGCGATACCAACGGCCGGCGAGGAACATGCCGAACTCACCGGCCGCGGCCGGGCGCACCGGCCGGTCCGACGCCGCGACCGTGCAGCGCTCGCGCAACGCGGCGAGAAGCGCGTCGGCGCTGCGGCCGTTCAAATCGCGGACCACGCGGTTGTAGTCGAGAATCGTCATCTGGTGGTGCGGGAAGATCACCGAGAGGAAATAGCCGTGCGAGCCGGTCGAGCCGCCGCGCGCTTGTGCGACCCGCGACGCGGCGGCCGAGCGGTGGTGGCCGTCGGCAATGTAGATCGCCGGCAGCGCATTGAACGCCTTGGTCAGCGCGCCGATGGTCGGCTCGTCGTCCACCACCCACATCTGGTGGCGGACGCCGTCGTCGGCGGTGACGTCCACATCGGCTTTGTTCAACGTCGCGGCGGCCAGCATGGCGTCGATCGCCGGCGCGTCCGGATAGGCGATCATCACCGGGCCGGTCTGGGCGTTGACGGCCTCGATCTGGCGGACGCGGTCGTCCTCTTTGACCGGCGTGGTCAGCTCATGCCTGCGGACGCGGTTGGTCGTGTAGTCGGCGACCGAGGCGATCGCGGCAAGGCCGGTCTGCACCCGGTCGCGCCAGGTCAGCCGATAGACGTAATAGAACGGCGTGGCGTCGCGCATCAGCACGCCGGCCTTGACCATGCGATCGAGGTTCTCCGATGCCTTGGCGTAGACCGCGCGGTCGTAGGGATCGGTCTTCGGGTCGAGGTCGATCTCGGGCTTGGAGATATGCAGGAAGCTCCACGGCTTGCCGGCGGCGCGTTCGCGCGCCTCCGCGCTCGAAAGCACGTCATAGGGCGGCGCCAGGACGTCGCGGGCGCGCCCGGGCGCGGGACGCAAGGAGCGGAACGGCTTGATCAGTGACACGCGGCCTCTCTCTCAGGGAAGCGATCGGATGGGCTCATGGTTTAGTCGGCGTTGGAACGCGGTTCAATATCGGCTAGCTCCTGTGGGGTGAGACGGCCCGGAACCATCCTGATCGCAGGCCCGACCGCCAGCGGCAAATCGGCGCTGGCGCTGGCCGTGGCCGAACGGCATGGCGGCGTTATCGTCAACGCCAATTCCATGCAGGTCTATCGCGATCTCCGCATCATCACGGCGCGGCCGAGCGTGGCGGACGAGGCGCGAGCCCCGCATCGCCTTTACGGCCATGTCGATGCCGCCGAGAATTATTCGGTCGGGCGCTGGTGCCAGGATGCCCGCGCGGTGCTGGAGGAGGCCAAAAGCGCCGGGCGGGTGCCGATCCTGGTCGGCGGCACCGGGCTTTACTTCAAGGCGCTGACCCAGGGGCTTTCGGCGGTGCCGCCGACGCCGCCCGATATCCGCGCCGCGGTGCGGGCCCGCTGCGACGCCGAGGGCGCGGCCGCGCTGCACGCCGAGCTTGCCCGCCGCGATCCGGCGATGGCTGCGCGGCTCAAGCCCGGCGACCGGATGCGGCTCGCCCGCGCGCTGGAGGTGCTGGAGGCGACCGGGCGGTCGCTGGCGGATTGGCACCGCGACGGCATGCCGGCGATCCTCGACCCCGAAGAGGCAGTGAAGATCTTTCTGGTCGTAGACCGCGCCGAGTTGTACCGCCGGATCGACGCCCGCTTCGACGCCATGCTGGCCGCCGGTGCGCTGGACGAGGTGAGGGCGCTGGCCGACCGGGGCCTCGACCCCCTGCTGCCGGCGATGAAGGCCCATGGTGTGCCCTGGTTGCGGCGGCACCTTGCGGGCGAAATCAGCCTGGAGGCGGCGGCCGCCGGGGGCAAGCAGGACACCCGCCGCTATACCAAGCGGCAGGCCACTTGGTTCCGCAACCAGATGCCGGGCTGGACATGGGCCGAGCCGCAGGCCGCGTTGGATTTGGTCGAACGTGAACTGACGCGCTGACGGCCGCGGTTGTTATTCTGCTGCCTGCTGCAATTCGACGTCACTGGAATGGCGCGTGCCGGTCTTGCCATTGAGCCATTGCTGGAAGCGGTCGAGGTAGAGGTAAACGACCGGAGTTGTGTACAACGTCAGCACTTGGCTGAGCGCAAGGCCACCGACCATCGCATAGCCCAGCGGTTGCCGCATCTCCGAGCCGGTGCCGTGTCCAAGTGCCAGCGGGATGCCCGCGAGCATGGCTGCCGCTGTGGTCATCAGGATGGGCCGGAAGCGCAGCAGGCAGGCCTCACGGATTGCATCGACCGGTGCGAGGTGGCGTTCGCGCTCGGCGTTAACGGCAAAGTCTACCATCATGATGCCGTTCTTCTTGACGATGCCAATCAGCAGGATGATGCCGATGATCCCGATCACCGAGAGGTCCATGTTGCCCACTTTCAGCGCCAGCAGCGCGCCGACGCCGGCAGACGGTAGCGTCGAAAGAATGGTCAGCGGGTGGATGAAGCTCTCATAGAGCATCCCGAGGATGATGTAGACGACAACGAGCGCAGCGGCGATCAGGATTGGCTCGCTGGAGAGCGAGTTCTGGAACGCCTGCGCGTTGCCCTGGAAGGTCGGAATGATCGACGACGGCATTTGGATTTCGCGAGCGGCTTCGCTGATGGCGTCGACCGCCTGGCCGAGAGCTACGCCGGGCCGGAGATTGAACGTCAACGTCACCGCCGGGAACTGGCCCTGGTGCGCAACGGAAAGCATGCCCACTTTGCTCGAATCGACGTCGACCAGCGAGGACAGCGGTACCGCGCCACCTGTCAGGGGTGACTTGACGTAGAGACGATTGAGCGTCGAGAGATCCTTCTGCAGTTCCGGGAGAATTTCGAGAACGACGAAGTAGGTCTTGAGCTGCGTGTAATACTGCGTGATTTGGCGCTGCCCGAAGGCGTCGTTGAGCGTGTCGTCGATGAGCTGCGGCGAAATGCCGAAGCGTGACGCCTGGTCGCGATTGATGGTGATCTTGAGCTGCGGGGCGTTCGCCAAGAGATCGCTGCCGACGTCGGTGATCTCCGACAGCGTGCGCATCTTGTCGAGCATTTTGCCGGACCATTCCGTCAACTCGTCAAGGTTGGAATCCTGCAACGTATATTGAAAGCTCGCGCGCGCGATGCGGCCACCGACGGTGATATCCTGCGTCGGCTGCAGAGTCATGTTGGCGCCCTGGATTTTGGCGAGCTGCGGCCGCAGGCGATCGATGATTTGCGATGATGTGAGCTCGCGCTGGTCGCGCGGCTTGAGCACGATGAATCCCCGGCCGGTGTTGGCCGTCTGAGCGCCGCCGGAGCTTCCAGTGAACGATCCCAATCCCGCGACGTCAGGATCGTGCATGATCACATCGCCCATCTGCTGCAGCAGCCGCATCATCTCATCGGGCGATGTATCCTGGGCGGCTTCGGCAAAGGCCTGGATCATTCCGGTGTCTTGGATCGGGAAGAAGCCCTTGGGGATCTGAATGGCCATGGCGACAGTCAACGCCATGGTGGCGAAGAACACCCCGATCGTGATCCTCTGGTGCCGCAACACAATATCGAGCGTGCGTTCATAGAACGCCGCCATGGCGTCGAAGCCCCGCTCGACGAAGCGATAGACGCGGCCGTGGCTATCCGGCGCCCGCTGCATGAAGCGTGCGCACATCATGGGCGCGAGCGTGAGCGAGACCAGGGCGGAGATGGCAATGGCCGCGGTCACCGTGAGTGCGAATTCGCGGAACAGCCGGCCGATGATGCCGCCCATCAGCAGCAGCGGGATGAACACTGCAATCAGCGAGCACGAGATCGACAGCACCGTGAAGCCGATTTCACGCGACCCCTTGAGTGCTGCATCGAGCGGCGCTTCGCCCTCCTCGATATGCCGGTAGATATTCTCCACCACGACAATGGCGTCATCGACCACGAAGCCGACGGCGATGGTCAGCGCCATCAGGGACAAGTTGTCGAGGCTGAAGTTGAGGAGATACATGGCGGCGGCCGAACCGGTCAGCGCCAGTGGCACGGTCACGCTGGGAATGAGCGTCGCCCAGAAATTCCGGAGGAACAGCAAGATCACCATGACCACGAGCGCGATGGTGAGTCCCAGCGTGAATTCCACGTCAGCGACAGAGGCGCGTATGGTGGTGGTACGGTCGAGCAGCGTTCGCACCTCGATGGCCGGAGGGATGCGCGCGGTGAGCTGCGGAATCTGCGCCTTGATCTGATCGACCGTGTCGACGACGTTCGCGCCGGGCTGCTTGAATACCGCCAGGATGATGCCGTCCTTGTTGTTCTGATAGGCGGCGACGGTGCGGTCCACTTGATCGGCGACCGCCTGGCCGACATCGCGAACCCGGATCGGGGCGCCGTTCCGGTAGGCCAGGATGACGTCGTTGAAGGGGCCGGCCTCAACGATCTGATCGTTGGTCGCGATGGTGAAGCTGGTTGTGGCGGTGTTCAGGGTGCCCTTGGCGATGTTGGTCGTGGAATTCACCAGCGTCGAGCGAATCTCTTCCAGCGTTATCCCGCTGTTGGCGAGTTTTGCCGGATCGACCTGGATGCGGATCGCGGGCGTGCGGTCGCCGAAGATCGAGACCTGAGCGACGCCGGACACCTGCGATATCTGCTGGGCCAGGAACAGGTCGGCATATTCGTCGACCTTGATCAGGGGAATCGTGTCGGACCGCAGCGACAGCAAAAGGATCGGTGAATCCGCCGGATTGACCTTCTTGTAACTCGGCGGCGCCGTCATCGACTGCGGCAGCGTCTTGCCGGCCACCGTGATCGCCGCCTGCACGTCCTGCGACGCCGAGTCGATATTGCGATTGAGGTCGAACTGAATGACGATCGTTGTGGCGCCGAGCGCGCTCAGCGATGTTATTTGCGAGATGCCGGGAATCTGCGCGAACTGCCGCTCGAGCGGCGAGGCGACGGAAGTTGCCATGGTTTCGGCGCTTGCGCCCTGCCAGGTGGCCGTGACCTGGATGGTCGGAAAGTCGACTTGCGGAAGCGGAGCGACGGGCAGGAACGGATAGGCGGCGATGCCGACGAAGGCGATCGCCGCCATCAGCAGTGAGGTGGCAATCGGCCGGCGGATGAACGGTTCGGACAGATTCATGATTCGCCGTCGTCCTTCGCTGGCGGAGCGGTTGAAACGCTGATCGGCGAATTCGTTCGCAACTTGTATTGCCCGCCGGTGATGACGCGCTCGCCGTCGTCGAGGCCCGATGTGACGATGGTGAAACCGTCGACCGAGGGGCCGACCTCGACCGGCTTGGGCGTCGCGGTGTTTTTCTCGGTCGCAGCCCAGACGAAAAGTCCCTTCGGGCCGCGCTGGATCGCGGTGTTGGGAACCACCAGGACATTCTTGCGGATATCGACCAGCAGCCGCGCGTTGATGAATTCCCCAGGCCACAGCTTCTCGTCGGCGTTCGCAAAGGTCGCCTTCAGGCGATAGCTGGCCGTGGCCGGGTCGATGACGTTGTCGATTGTGGCCAGCGTGCCGCTGCTCAGTGCGTTGCGGTTGTCGCGGTCGTAGGCGACCACCTCAACGGGGCCGCGCTTTTGCGCCTCGCGTACGTCGTCCAGCGTTTGCGCTGGCAGCGTAAACAGCGCGGCCGCGGGTTGCGCTTGCACCAGGACCGCGATGACGCCTTGATCCGAGGCATGCACCACGTTGCCCGGGTCGACCATTCGCACGCCCATACGTCCGTCGCTGGTCGCTCTGATGTCGGTGTAGTCGAGCTGCGTCTGCGCGGTTTCGATCGCGGCTTCGTCGGCCGCGATCGAGGCCTTGGCGGTGTCGACCTTGCCCTGCTGCTGGTCGAGGTTCTGCTGCGTTTCGTAGCCCTTGGCTCCGAGCGTCTGGAAGCGTGTCAGGTCCTTCTGGAACGACGTGAGCTGGGCCTCGTCCTGGGCCTTCTTGGCTTTCGCCTGATCAAGCGCGGCTTGGAACAGCCGCGGATCGATCTTGGCCAACAGCGTCGCCTTTTTTGACGCGCTGGCCTTCCTTGAAGAAGACGTCTTGGAGTTTGCCGTCCACTTGCGAATGAATGCCGACCGTGAAGGTCGCCTGCACGGTGCCCAGTCCGGTGAGATGGATCGGCACGTCGCGCCGGGAAGCGGCTGAAATGCTGACGGGCACCGCCGGCGGTTGTCCGCGCGATGCCTCGGCGGGTATGACACCACGTCGCATGATGTACGTGCCGATTCCCGTTGCCACGGCCAGCAGGCATGCCGTTACAATCAGGCCGCGTCGGCTTCGAAGGCCGCTTGCTCTGGTGGGTGAGGAAACCACTGGCGACCTGTCCTTTTTGTGCAACGCACCGTGCCGAGGACTCTGGCGACAGCCGCCTTTCCGGGACATTGCCGCCAGATGAACTGACGATGAAATCGGCTCACGACTGCGTGGGGTCCCGATCCGGGTGGCTTCGGCCCCGTTGAGGCTTAGTTTCGGCTTGACCTCGGCTCGGTCAGTCCGTATATACGCGCAACGAAATGCCGAAAGCGGGCTGACATGCGCAATATTATTACTCAGGCGCCGGTACTCGTAAGAAGGCGCATCGCCGGGGGTGGCTAGGGCCATCTGCGAGCGGCGGTGCGCGAAACAGGGGCTTTTCGGCCCCTTTTTGATTCCAGAATTGCAGCGAACAGCGGTTGAGTGTGGAGCGGACGATGACGCAAGAGATGACGAAAGAAATGACCGGCGCCGAAATGGTGATCGAGGCTCTCGCCGATCAGGGCGTGCAGCACATCTTCGGCTATCCGGGCGGCGCCGTGCTGCCGATCTATGACGCGATCTTCCAGCAGCAGATGGTCCAGCACATCCTGGTGCGCCACGAGCAGGGCGCGGTCCACGCCGCTGAAGGCTATGCGCGCTCGACCGGCAAGGTCGGTTGCGTGCTGGTCACGTCGGGTCCTGGCGCCACCAACGCCGTCACCGGCCTGACCGACGCGCTCTGCGACTCGGTCCCGATCGTCGTGATCACTGGGCAGGTGCCGACGCATCTGATCGGCAACGACGCCTTTCAGGAATGCGACACGGTCGGCATCACCCGGCCCTGCACCAAGCACAATTATCTGGTGAAGCGCATCGAGGACCTGCCGCGCGTTTTGCACGAGGCGTTCCACATCGCCTCGAGCGGGCGGCCGGGACCCGTCGTGGTCGATATTCCGAAAGACATCCAGTTCGCCAAAGGCACCTATTCAAAGCCGACGACATTCCAGCATCAGGGCTACAAGCCCCGGCTGAAGGGCGATCCGGGTAGGATCAAGGAAGCGGTCGAACTGATGGCGCGCGCCAAGCGCCCGCTGTTCTACACCGGCGGCGGCGTCATCAATTCCGGTCCGCGCGCCAGCGCGCTGCTGCGCGAACTGGTCAAGCTCACCGGCTTCCCGATCACCTCGACGTTGATGGGGCTCGGCGCCTATCAGGCCTCCGACCCGCAATGGCTCGGCATGCTCGGCATGCACGGCACCTGGGAGGCAAACTGGGCGATGCACGATTGCGACGTGATGATCTGCATCGGCGCGCGCTTCGACGATCGCATCACCGGCCGGCTCGACGCCTTCGCGCCCGGCTCGGCCAAGATCCACGTCGACATCGACCCGTCGTCGATCAACAAGAACGTCAAGGTCGACATCCCGATCATCGGCGACTGCGCGCATGTGCTCGAAGACATGATCAAGCTGTGGCGCGCCAACAAAGCGGAGCCCGAGAAGAAGGCGCTCGGCGACTGGTGGAAACAGATCGACAAGTGGCGGGCGAAGAAGTCGCTCGGCTACAAGAAGTCCGACACCATCATCAAACCGCAATACGCGATCCAGCGGCTCTATGAACTGACCAAGGACCGCGACACCTACATCACCACCGAGGTCGGCCAGCACCAGATGTGGGCGGCGCAGTTCTATCGTTTCCAGGAGCCGAACCGCTGGATGACGTCCGGCGGTCTGGGCACCATGGGTTACGGGCTGCCGGCGGCGATCGGCGTGCAGCGGGCGCACCCGCAATCGCTGGTGATCGACATCGCCGGCGAGGCGTCGGTGCTGATGAACATGCAGGAAATGTCCACGGCGGTGCAGCATCGGCTGCCGATCAAGGTGTTCATCCTCAACAACCAGTACATGGGCATGGTGCGGCAGTGGCAGGAGCTGCTGCACGGCGGCCGATATGCCGAAAGCTACACCCATTCGCTGCCGGATTTCGTCAAGCTGGCCGAGGCCTATCATGCGATCGGCATCCGCTGCGAGAAGCCGGGCGATCTCGACGGTGCGATCAAGGAAATGATCGGCGTCGACCGGCCGGTGCTGTTCGACTGCGTGGTCGATCAGAACGAGAATTGCTTCCCGATGATCCCGTCCGGCCGCGCCCACAATGAGATGCTGCTGGGCGATTCCGGCGAGAGCGTCGATGAGGCGATCACCGAGGAAGGCAAGATGCTGGTTTAGGATTTCTCTCGGCCCGATCCTTCGAGACGCGCCCTTCGGGCGCTCCTCGGGATGACGACGGATTTGTTGCAGAGTCAGTAAGGACACACGATGAGCTCCACATCGCATTATCCCGCCGCGCCGGTGGCGCAGGGGATCGAGACCCACACGCTGTCGGTGATCGTCGACAACGAGCCGGGCGTGCTGGCGCGCGTCATCGGTCTGTTCTCCGGCCGCGGCTACAACATCGAATCGCTCACCGTGTCGGAGACCGAGCACCAGAGGCATCTTTCCCGCATCACCATCGTGACGCGCGGCACGCCAATGGTGATCGAGCAGATCAAGAACCAGCTTGGCCGCCTGGTGCCGATCCACCGCGTGGTCGACATGACGACCGCCGGTCCGTCGATCCAGCGCGAACTCGCCATGGTCAAGGTGGCCGGCACCGGTGAGCCCCGGGTCGAAGCGCTGCGGTTGGCCGACGCCTTCCGCGCCCGGGTGATCGACGCCGGCACCACAAGCTTCGTCTTCGAGATCACCGGCGCGAGCGAGAAGATCGAGCAGTTCATCGCGCTGATGCTGCCGCTCGGGCTGGTCGAGGTGTCCCGCACGGGGGTGGTGGCGATCGCCCGCGGGGCCGAGGCGATGTGACGACTTTGTGGGCTGCCGGGCTTGTCCCGGCGGGCCATTGCACCTAGAAGCACCACGGGAAATCAACGGCCGGCCAAGCGGCCAAATAAAAGAGCTAAGTAAGGGTGAGAACATGCGTGTTTACTACGACCGCGACGCCGACCTGAACCTGATCAAGAGCAAGAAGGTCGTCATCATCGGCTACGGCAGCCAGGGCCACGCTCACGCGCTCAACCTGCGGGACAGCGGCATCAAGGATGTCGCGGTGGCGCTGCGTAAGGGCTCCCAGGGCGTCAAAAAGGCCGAAGGCGAAAAGCTCAAGGTGATGGAGGTGGCCGAGGCCGCCAAGTGGGCCGATGTGATGATGATGCTGACGCCCGACGAATTGCAGGGCGACATCTACCGCGACCATCTGCACGCCAATATGAAGAACGGCGCCGCGCTGATGTTCGCCCATGGCCTCAACGTGCATTTCAATCTGATCGAGCCGCGCGCCGATCTCGACGTGCTGATGATCGCGCCGAAAGGCCCCGGCCACACCGTGCGCTCGGAATATCAGCGCGGCGCCGGCGTGCCCTGCCTGGTCGCGATCCACAAGGACGCCTCCGGCAACGCCCACGATCTCGGCCTGTCCTATGCCTCGGCGATCGGCGGCGGCCGCGCCGGCATCATCGAGACGACCTTTAAGGAAGAGTGCGAGACCGATCTGTTCGGCGAGCAGGCGGTGCTGTGCGGCGGCCTGGTCGAGTTGATCAAGGCCGGCTACGAGACGCTCTGCGAAGCGGGCTATGCGCCGGAAATGGCGTATTTCGAGTGCCTGCACGAGGTGAAACTGATCGTCGACCTCATCTACGAGGGCGGCATCGCCAACATGAACTACTCGATCTCCAACACCGCCGAATACGGCGAATATGTCTCCGGCCCGCGCGTGGTGACGGCGGAGACCAAGGCGGAGATGAAGCGCATTCTCAACGACATCCAGTCGGGCAAGTTCACCCGCGACTGGATGCTGGAGAACAAGGTCAACCAGACCTCGTTTAAGGCGACCCGTGCCAAGCTCGCCGAGCACTCGATCGAGCAGGTCGGCGCCAAGCTCCGCGAGATGATGCCCTGGATCAAGCAGCGGGCGCTGGTGGACAAGGCCCGGAATTGACCGTCGGCACGGCCGGTTGGTCGGCTCCGAGCGTGAATGGTAAGGGCGGGCCGGGGCTAAGCCTCGCCCGCCTTTACCTTATTTGTCTATTCACCGGCTCCGTGCGGCGTCTCCGCCCTTGCGTTGCCACGTTTATTGCAGAATGATGACAACGGTCCGACGCCGGCAGTAAATGTGTCCAATCCGGGCGCGGCACCCTTAACATGCCGCCGGCACTCACTTTTTTCAGTCGTTCCAGATTGGCCCTCCCGGCCGGTTGGCGCCATCGTTTTGGCATTGGCGTGTTGGTGCTGCTGCATCTGGCGGCGGCGGCCGTTCTGCTTCACACCGAGGACGACCTGATCGCCCGGCTGGCCTTCCTGTTTACCTGGGGCCTTTTGAACTTCCTCTGGCTCCTGTTGCTGCGCCGTCCGTCCGTCGCGGCGTCGCTGTCGCTCATCATGGTCGTGGTGCTGATCCTGCTGTCGCAGTTCAAGCAGGACATCCTGATCATGAGCGCCAATTTCGTCGACGTCATGCTGATCGACGCCGACACCGCTTCCTTCCTTCTCACCATCTTCCCGGGACTGGCGGCGAAGGTCGCGGCCGCAGCCGGCATCGTGCTGCCACTGCTGGTGCTGTTCTGGTGGCTCGATCCGGTTCGCGTGCGGTTGCGCTCGGCGGCGCTCGGCGCGGTCGTTTGTCTGGCCGCTCTGACCGGCCTGTCGTTCGCCGTGCCGATGGACCGTGAGAAGGCGTTCGAGTCGACCGACTACGTGTCGCAGTTCGCGCGCTCCGGCGCGCTGGCGCTCTACGATGTCACCACGCGCGGCCTCATGGAGTCGGACGGCGCCGTTCGGGATCGTCTGTCGACCGCCGCGCCGGCATCCTGCAAGCCGGGCCAGCGGCTGCCGCACATCATCCTCGTGCTCGACGAGTCGAGCTTCGACATCAGCACGGTCGCCGGCGTCAAAGTGCCGCTTGGCTATCAGAGCCACTTCCGCTCGTTCGACGGCAAGGAGCGTACGTTCCTGGTCGAAGGCGCCGGCGGGCCGACCTGGTACACCGAATACAACGTGCTCAGCGGATTGTCGGCGCGCTCGTTCGGCCGCTTCGCCGAGTTCGTGACGCGGATCGCATCCGGCCGCGTGACGCGGAGCCTGCCGAACGCGCTGCACAATTGCGGCTATCGCACCTATAGCATCTATCCCTGGCTCGGCGCCTTTCTCAGCGCGCGCGGTTTCCAGAAGACGCTCGGCATCGATCATTTCTACGACGCCAAGGATCTCAAGACCCAGCGACGTCGAGCCGGACGAATTCTATTACGCCTTCACCGCGGACCTGTTGAAGCGCGACCACGCGAAAGGCGCCGATGTTCGTCTTCACCTATCTGATGGCGAACCATTTTCCCTGGTCGTTCCGCTATCGCGACGAGCTGTCCGCCGATTGGCGCGACCTCGGCAACGGCGACGTGAACGGCCACCGCATCGACGAGTATCTGCGCCGGCAGGACATGAGCGCGCACGATTACAAGGCATTCGTCGAACGGCTCAAACGCGATTTCCCCGACGAGCCGTTCCTCATCGTTCGCTTCGGTGACCACCAGCCGATGTTCGCCAAGAAGATCGTCGCGCCGGGCCTCGACGACACTGCGATCGGCCACCGCATCGACGCCGCCGATCCGCGCTTCTTCTCCACCTATTACGCCATCGACGCGCTGAATTTCACTCCCGCCGATCTGTCGTCGGCGGTCAATTCGCTCGATGCGGCCTACCTGCCGCTCGTGATCCTGGAGGCGGCGGGCGTGCCGCTCGATGCCTCGTTTGCCGAGCAGAAGCGCATTTTCCAGCGCTGCAACGGGCTGTTCTATCTCTGCGCCAGCGGCGCCGAGGCGCGGCGGTTCAACCGGCTGCTGATCGATGCCGGCATGATCAAGCGGCTCTGACCATGTCGCTCGCAAGCCTCAGCTATGTCGCGACAAAGGAGCGCCTCGCCGGCACCCGGTGGCTCGGCGTGGGCGTCCTCGCCGCGCTCCATCTCGCCGCGATTAGCGTCGCGGCGTGGACCGAATATGACTGGGTCGGGCCGGCAATATTCATGCTGGCCTGGGCGCTGCTCAACTTTACGTTTATCGCACTGCTGCGCCGTCCTGCGATTTCGGCGGGGCTGTCGCTGTGCCTGTTCGCCGCTGTGATTATGCTGTCGCAGTTGAAATTTTCAATTCTATGGACGGTGATCAACTTCTTTGACGTGCTGATCGTCGATTCCGACACCGTCGCCTTCCTGCTTTCGATTTTCCCCGACCTTCGCATCATGGCAGTGATCGGCGTCCTGATCGTCGTTCCCGCGCTGGTGCTGATCTGGCGGATCGATCCGTTCCGGATGCGGCGATCCGTGGCGCTGCTCGGGGCAGCCGCGTGTTCGATTGCGATCACTGTCTGGGCGCTTGCGGTGCCGGAAGAGCCTTGGGAGCAGTTCCAGGGCATCAATCACGTCTCGACCTTCGTTCGCTCCGGCGTGACCACGGCCTACGAACTGACGACCAAAGGATGGATCGATTTCGATACCTCGACCTCGGATCAGCTTCGCGCCGCGGCAAACGAGCCGTGCCGTCCGTCCGGCAAGCGGCCGAACATCATCATGGTGCTCGACGAGGCGAGCTTCGATGCCAGCGTGCTTCCCGGCATCAAGCTGCCGGCAGGTTATGGCGAGCATTTCCGTTCGTTCGACGGCAAGACGCGCTCGCTGTTTGTCGAGGGGTCGGGCGGTCCGACCTGGTACACCGAATACAACGTGCTGACCGGCCTTTCGGCGCGCTCCTACGGGCGGCTCAGCTATTATGTCACGCGGATCGCCGCGGGCCGCGTCGAGCGCGGGCTGCCGCGGGCGCTGCGGCGCTGCGGCTACAAGACGATCTCGCTATACCCGGCCTATGGCGCGTTCCTCAGCGCCAAGAAATTCCAGGAGACCACGGGCGTCGGCCGCTTTGTCGACTCCGCCGAGATGAAGGCGGGGGACTTCGAGCCGGATCGGTTTTACTTCGACAAAGCCCTGAAGATGATCGAGAGCCGAGCAGGGCGATCAGCCGCTGTTCATCATGGTCTATACGATATTCAACCATTTCCCCTGGTGGAACGTTGTGAAGCCTGAGCTCACGCCGGATTGGCGCGACGCTCGGCAACGACCCTGAGCTCGACGAGTATCTCCGGCGCCAGACGCTCAGCGCGCGCGACTATGCCGACTTCAAGCAGCGGCTGGCGACGGACTTTCCCGGGCAAGCCTTTCCTGGTGGTTCGCTTCGGCGATCATCAGCCCGGGATGGCGCGGATCATCGATCCGTCCGCGACCGAGGAGATGATCTCGCAGCGGATCATGAACTACGACCCGCGCTACTTCACGACCTACTACGCGCTCGACGGCATCAACTTCACGCCGAAGGACATCTCGTCGGCGCTGGACCGGCTCGAGGCGCCCTATCTTCCCATCGTCGTGCAGGAGGCCGCCGGCCTGCCGCTCGATCCGTCCTTCGCGGAACAAAAGAAGATTCTTGAGCGCTGCCACGGATTGTTTTTCCAGTGCGCCGGCGGCGCCGAAGTCCGGCGCTTCAACCGGCTGCTGATCGACGCCGGGTTGATCAAGGGAATGGTGTCCCGCTAGTTTGCGCATG
This sequence comes from uncultured Alphaproteobacteria bacterium, assembly GCA_963850885.1. Taxonomy (GTDB): domain Bacteria; phylum Pseudomonadota; class Alphaproteobacteria; order Rhizobiales; family Xanthobacteraceae; genus Z2-YC6860. Next base: position 51,951 of record CAWKOD010000010.1, read on the forward strand.
CGGGCAGCTACGCCCGCGAGGGGGCAGCATGAGCAACGGCGCCAGCGGGGCGGACGCGCGGACGCGCACCACCGCCGTCGCGCTCACCGACGTGGACATCACCTTCCGGCTGGCCGACGGCGGCGCCTATGCGGCGGTGCAGCGCGCCTCGCTCGATGTCGCCGACGGCGAATTCGTCGCCATCGTCGGCCCGACCGGCTGCGGCAAATCAACGCTGCTCAACGTCACCGCGGGGCTGTTTCCGCCGTCGCAGGGCCGGGTGGAGATTTTCGGCGCAAGCCTCGCCGGCCTGAACCGGCAGTCCGGCTACCTGTTCCAGTCCGACTCGCTGTTTCCCTGGAAGACCGCGCTGGAGAATGTCGCCATCGGTCTCGAGACCGCGGGCACGCCGCAAAGCGAAGCGCGCAGCCGCGCGCAGGAGTGGCTGACGCGCGTCGGCCTCGGCTCGTTCGGGCCGCGCTATCCGCACATGCTGTCCGGCGGCCAGCGGAAGCGCGTCGGCCTCGCCCAGGTGCTGATCCGCGATCCGAAGATCCTGCTGATGGATGAGCCGTTCGGCCCGCTCGACGCGCAGACCCGGCAGATCATGGGCAACCTGCTGCTCGATCTGTGGAGCGCCGACCGCAAGGCCGTGCTGTTCGTCACCCACGATCTCGAAGAGGCGATCGCGCTGTCCGACCGCGTGGTGATCATGTCGGCCGGGCCGGCGGCGCGCATCATCGGCGACTGGCGGGTGCCGCTGTCGCGGCCCCGCGACATCGCCGAGGTCAAGTCCGATCCGGCGTTTCATCAGCTCCACCGCGACATCTGGCAGACGCTGAAGGCCGAGGTGATGAAGGGCTACGCGCAGACGGGAGGCTGAAGATAAGAGGCGTTGCACCAGTCTCGCCCGCGCCGATACACTGCCTGCACCACAAGAAATGACCAGCCCAAGTACGATCCAAGTACAACCAACCAAGATCGGAGAGGAAACGTCATGTTTGCAATGCGTCACATCGGAGGCCTTGTGCTGGCGGCCGGCGTCGCGCTGACGTTGAGCGGCCAGAGCGCGAATGCGCAAGCGGTATTCACGATCACCTCGTCCTCGTTCAAGGACGGCCAGATGCTGGCGAAGAAGAATGCCGGCTCCAACAAGTCCAATCCAAACTGCGTCGGCGAGAACGTCTCGCCGCCGCTGTCCTGGACCAACGTGCCGGCGGGCACCACGAGCTTCGCGCTGGTCATGACCGATCCCGAAGGCCGCGGCATCGGCGTCGATCATTGGATCGCCTACGGCATCCCGGCCTCGGTGACCGGCTTTGCCGAGGGCGAAGTCGGCAAGCCGTCCGACAAATATGTCGGCGGCAAGGGCACCGCGGGCCAGGGCATCTACTTCGGGCCGTGCACGCCGCCGGACCAGTCGCCGCACCACTACACCTTCATCCTGATCGCGACCGATCTCGATCCGAAGGCGCTGCCGCCCGGCCTCACCCGGCTGGAGCTGTTCGAGAAGCTCACCGGCCACGTCAAGGGATCGACCGGCATCATCGGGCTGTTCAAGAACCCGCTCTAAGCGGGAGCGACGCATGCAACGGGAGGAGCCTGATCCATGTCCAGAGTCAGGCTCCTCTCGTTGCAGGTTCTCATCGCCGTCATCTCGATGGTGGCGTGGTACGTTCTGACGACCGTTCCGATCGGCGGCGTGACCTGTTGCCGCCGTTCTTCTTTTCCAATCCGGTCGACGTCGCGGCGCGCGTCGTCAAATGGTTCGCCGACGGCACGATCTGGAAGCATCTCTGGATCACGCTGATCGAGGCGATGCTCGCCTTCGTCATCGGCTCGGTCGCCGGCGTCCTGATCGGCTTCTGGTTCGCCCAGCAGCCGCGCGTCGCCGCGGTGTTCGATCCTTACGTGAAGATGATCAACGCGCTGCCGCGCGTGGTGCTGGCGCCGATCTTCACGCTGTGGTTCGGCCTCGGCATCTGGTCGAAGGTCGCGCTCGGCGTGACGCTCGTGTTCTTCATCGTGTTCTTCAACGTCTATCAGGGCGTCAAGGAGGTGAGCCCGACCGTGCTCGCCAACGCCCGCATGCTCGGCATGAACGACCGCCAGCTGATGCGCCACGTCTATTGGCCGTCGGCGCTGTCGTGGATGTTCTCCTCGCTGCACACCTCGGTGGGCTTTGCCGTGGTGGGCGCGGTGGTGGGCGAATATCTCGGCTCCGCTGCGGGGCTCGGCTATCTGATCCAGCAGGCCGAGGGCGTGTTCGACGTCGCCGGCGTGTTTGCCGGCATGTTCGTGCTGGCCGCCTTCGTGATCGCGATCGATTGGCTCGTCACGCTGGTCGAGAACCGGCTGCTGGTGTGGCGGCCGGTTGCGGCGGAAACCCGCACCTGACCCGCACTAGGCAGCCTTGGCGGCCTGCCCTATGGTTCGCACCAATTCGTCTAGGGAGAGCGTCATGATGAAAAACCGATCCGGAACACACTGGCCGCGCTGGGTGCGCTGGCGCTGATGTCGGGCGCGGCCGTGGCGCAATCGAAGGTCACCATCGCGGTCGGCGGCGCGGGCTGCCTGTGCTACCTGCCGACCATGCTGGCGCAGGAGCTCGGCGAATACAAAAAGGCCGGCGTCGAGGTCGAACTGGTCGATTTCAAGGGCGGCTCGCAGGCGCTCACCGCCGTGATCGGCGGCAGCGCCGACGTGGTCTCCGGCTATTTCGACCATTGCGTCAATCTCGCCGCCAAGAACCAGGCGCTCGAAGCCTTCGTGGTCTATGACCGCTATCCCGGCCTGACGCTCGTCGTGTCGCCGAAGCAGACCGGCAAGATCAACTCGGTGAAGGACCTCAAGGACAAGAAGCATCGGCGTCAGCGCGCCGGGCTCCTCGACCGACTTCTTCCTGAAATATCTGCTGAGCAAGAACGGCGTCGATCCGAACTCCATCGGCGTGATCGGCATCGGTCTGGCGGCCACCGCGGTCGCCGCCATGGAGCAGGGCTCGGTCGACGCCGCGGTGATGCTCGACCCGGCGGTGACGCTGCTGCAGGGCAAGAACAAGGACCTGAAGATTCTCAGCGACACCCGCACGCAGAAGGACACGCTCGACGTGTTCGGCGGCGAATATCCGGGCGGCGCGCTCTACACCAAGAGCGCGCTGGATCGCCGCGCATCCGAAGGAGACGCAGGCGCTCACCAATGCGATCCTCGCCACCCTGAAATGGATCCACTCGCACACGCCGGAAGAGATCATGGCGAAGATGCCGGACGACCTGGTCGGCGCCGACAAGGCGCTCTATCTCGCGGCGCTGAAGAACACGATCCCGATGTACTCCACCACCGGCAAGATGGACCCGAAGGGCGCGCAGGCCGTGCTCGACGTGTTCAGCCAGTCGTCGCCGGAGGTCAAGAACGCCAAGATCGATCTGTCGAAGACCTACACCAACAAGTTCGTCGAGGCGGCGCAGGGCACCAGCGGCGCGAAGTAGCTCTTCGGCAGATGCGGCCGGACGAGTCGGATGCGGCGGGGACCGTGTCTCCGCCGCATCGTTGTTTGGAGTGACGCGGCGTGAACATCCTGTCGCTGCAATCGCATGTCGCCTACGGCCATGTCGGCAATTCGGCCGCGGTGTTCGCCTTGCAGCGGCTCGGCGTCGAGGTGTGGCCGATCCACACCGTGCAATTCTCCAACCACACCGGCTATGCGACGGCGCGGGGCCGCGCCTTCGACGCGGCGCACATCCGTGAATTGACGCAGGGGCTGCGCGAGCGCGGCGTGCTCAGCAAATGCGACGGCGTGCTGTCGGGCTATGTCGGTTCGGCCGAGGTCGGCGCGGCCATTCTTGATGCGGTTGCCGAGGTCAAGCGGGCCAATCCGCGCGCGCTGTATTGCTGCGATCCGGTGATCGGCGACGTGGGGCGTGGCGCCTTCGTGAAGCCCGAGGTCGCGGATTTCATGCGCGCCGCGCCGTGCCGGCCGCCGATATCGTGACGCCCAACCATTTCGAGCTGGAGCAGATCACCGGCCGTACCGCCCGCAGCCTGCCGGACGCACTGGCGGCGATCGACGCCTTGCGAAAGCTCGGCCCAAGGTCGTGCCCAAGATCGTGCTGGTGACCTCGCTCCTGACCGACGAAACGCCCGCCGATGCCATCGACCTCGCGGCCTGCGACGAGGCTGGCCGCCATCGGCTCCGCACGCCGAAGTTGCCGGTGGCGGCGCACGGCGCGGGCGACGCGATCGCGGCGCTGTTCCTGGCGCATTATCTGCGCACCGGCTCGGCCGCCGAGGCGATGTCGCGGGCGGCGGCGTCGATCTTCGGCATCCTCAAGCGCACCGCGGACAGCAGGCAGCAGCGAAATGGCGCTGATCGAGGCGCAGGATGAGCTGGTGAATCCGAGCACGATCTTCCGCGCCGAACCATTGTGAGGCGCGCATGCGCCCCTGCTCGCTTTGCCGGTTGCACGCCGATGATGTTGGTATAGCGTAGGCCGCGATGGAATTCGGAATCTTCGACCACCTGGATCGCAGCCCTTCGTCGCTGGCGGATTATTACGAGGAGCGGCTTGCGATCGTGGAGCTGTTCGATCGCGCGGGCTTCCACGCCTATCATCTCGCCGAACACCACGGGACGCCGCTCGGCATGGCGCCGTCGCCCAGCGTGTTCCTGGCGGCGGTCGCGCAACGCACCAAGCGGCTGCGCTTCGGGCCGATGATCTTCGCCCTGCCGCTCTATCATCCGCTGCGGATGATCGAGGAAATCTGCATGCTCGATCAGATGAGCGGCGGCCGCCTCGACGTCGGGTTCGGCCGTGGCGCCTCGCCGATCGAGCTCGAGCTGTTCGGCACCAATCCGGCGGAGGCCCGCGACATCTACGATGAAGCGCTGGCGATCATCGTGCAGGGGCTTCGCGAGCGTACGGTGAGCTTCAAGGGCAAGCATTTCAACTTCGACAACGTGCCGATGGAAATGACGCCGCTGCAAAAGCCGCATCCGCCGATCTGGTACGGCGTGCATGCCAACGACAGCGCGGCGCGCAGCGCCAAGCAGGCGCTGAATGTCATCAGTCTCGACGGTTGCTCGGCGACGCGCGGCTTCAGCGAAGCCTATCGCGCGAGCTGGAACGAAACCGGCCGCGGCGGCCCGATGCCGAAGTTCGGGCTGGGCCGTATGCTCGTCGTCGCCGACACCGACGCCGAGGCGCTGCGGCTTGCCGAGCGCGCCTATCCGGTGTGGCAGGCGAGCTTCATCCACCTGTTCAAGGTCTATGACCGGATGCCGATGCATCCGCGCCCGGCGGAATTTTCCGCCATCATGGCGGACGGCCGCGGTCTCTGTGGCTCGCCGGCGACGGTGACCGAGATCATCCGCAAGCAGATGGCGGAGGCTGGCGCCGACTATTTCGTCGGGCAGTTCGCCTTCGGCGATCTGACGCTCGAAGAAACACGGCATTCGATCGAGTTGTTTGCCCGCGACGTGATGCCGGCGCTGCGCGGCTGACGACATAAGTCGAGGCGCCTCATCGCGGCCGGCGGCGACCCTTGCGGCCAGCCCACCCCATCCGCTACATAAGGCCAATCGGAGCCTCAGGGTTAACGCGGAGTTAACCCGTTTCCGCCACCCTGGGACGCCGATAACGAGGATTTTGGGCAATGTCGCCGCGCCGCTTGATTTGCGCGATCGCTCCGGGGGCCGTTCAGGCCCGGCCGGATGCTGCCCTGATTCTCGGCGGGCTCCTGCTGCTTATCTGCCCCTGAGGGCCGGCTGGGCGCTTGCGCCTGGGCACTCAGGGGGTTCGCCAAGCACCAGGAACCCCAGAGCGCCAAAACTCCCGGAGGGAGCGGGCGCAAAGCGAGAAGGACCATTTCCATGAGTACGTCAGCGAAGTCCGAGAAGGACCGCGTCGTCATCTTCGACACCACCTTGCGCGACGGCGAGCAGTGCCCCGGCGCCACCATGACCCACGACGAGAAGCTGGAGGTCGCCGAGCTGCTCGACGATATGGGCGTCGACATCATCGAGGCCGGCTTCCCGATCGCCTCGGAAGGCGATTTCGCCGCCGTCCAGGAGATCGCAACGCGCTCCAAGAAAGCGGTGATCTGCGGGCTGTCGCCGCGCCGCCTTCAAGGACATCGACCGTTGCGCCGAGGCGATCAAGCCGGCCAAGCAGAAGCGCATCCACACGTTTCTCTCCACCTCGCCGGTGCACATGAAATACAAGCTCCAGAAGGAGCCGCACGAGGTCTACGAGATGGTGATCGCGCAGGTCACGCGCGCGCGGAGCCACACCGACGACGTCGAGTGGTCGGCCGAGGACGGCACCCGCACCGAGTTCGACTTCCTCTGCCGCTGCGTCGAGGCGGCGATCAAGGCCGGCGCCACCACGATCAATATCCCGGACACGGTCGGCTACACGGTGCCGGAGGAATACTTCAAGCTCATCGCCACACTGCGCGAGGCCGTGCCGAACTCCGACCAGGCGCGCTTCTCCGTGCACTGCCACAACGATCTCGGCATGGCGGTGGCGAATTCGCTGTCCGGCGTGAACGGCGGCGCGCGGCAGATCGAATGCACCATCAACGGTATCGGCGAGCGGGCCGGCAACGCCGCGCTCGAAGAGGTCGTGATGGCGATGAGCGTGCGGAACGACGTGCTGCCGTTCTGGACCAAGATCGACACCACCATGCTGACGCGGGCCTCGAAGCTCGTTTCGGCGGCGACGTCGTTCCCGGTGCAGTTCAACAAGGCGATCGTCGGCCGCAACGCCTTCGCCCACGAGTCCGGCATCCACCAGGACGGCATGCTCAAGCACACCCAGACCTACGAGATCATGACGCCGGAGACCGTCGGCGTGAAGCAGACCTCGCTGGTGATGGGCAAGCACTCCGGCCGCCACGCCTTCGTGCACAAGCTCGAAGAGCTGGGCTACAAGCTCGGCAGCAACCAGCTCGAAGACGCCTTCGTGCGGTTCAAGGCGCTGGCCGACCGCAAGAAGCAGATCTACGACGAGGACCTCGAGGCGTTGGTCGACGAGGAGATCGCGCACGCGCAGGACCGCGTCAAGCTCGTCTCGCTGTCGGTGATCGCCGGCACCCGCGGGCCGCAGCGCGCCACCATGAAGCTCGACATCGAAGGCCGCACCGTGATCGAGGAATGCGACGGCAACGGCCCGGTCGATGCGATCTTCAACTGCATCAAGTCGCTGGTGCCGCACGAGGCCACGCTCGAGCTCTACCAGGTGCATGCGGTGACCGAAGGCACCGACGCGCAGGCCGAGGTTTCGGTGCGGCTTGCGGGAGAGGGCCGCTCGGTGACCGCGCGCGGCGCCGATCCGGACACGCTGGTGGCTTCGGCGAAGGCCTATCTCGGCGCGCTCAACAAGCTGATGGTGCGGCGGCAACGCGGCGCCGTTGCCGTCAGCGAAGGCCGCGTGCATTCGACCGAGGTCGGCTGACCGCATCGGAAAAGATTCTGCGAAACGATGCCGCGCCTCGAATCGAGGCGCGGCATTTTCGTTGCCGGGCCGGTGTCGATTCTGAACGCGACACAATTGCGCCACGACAATAAATGCTCGTTCAGGAGCCGATAAGTTTGCATTCAGAAAGGCGCGCAATTGCTGAAGAAACCCGCTTGGCGCATGACCAAACTTTAACTTGCCGCCGCGCGCGCTCGGCCCATTATGCGATGGCATCAGGAAACGCCATCAAGGAGGTGGCCATGATGAAGAAAACAATCGCTGCCGGAACAATCGCTCTCACACTTGCGGGTGCAGGTTTTGCCCTTGCGCAACAGACCACGCAACCGTCGCCAACTCGCGAAGGCCGCGGCTTTCGGCCGAGCGCCGAGGATGTCGCGGCGCTCACCGACGCTCGCGTTGCGGGCCTCAAGGCCGGACTGAAGCTAACCGCCGAGCAGGAGAAGAACTGGCCCGCGGTAGAAACCGCGATCCGCGATTTTGCCAAGGAGCGCGGCGACCGCATCAAGGAGCGTGCCGCCCGCCGCGAGGCGCGCCGCGGTGGCGACAATGCGCAGCAGGTCGGGTCGGATGCGATCGCGCGGCTGCGCCAGGGCGCCGACGCGATGACTGCACGCGCCGCAAGCCTGAAGAAGCTCGCCGACGCGTCGGAGCCGCTCTACAAGAGCCTCGACGATGGCCAGAAGCGCCGCTTCACCATGCTTCTTCGCATGGGCGGGCGGCTGGGCGGCCCGGAGCATCGCTGGCAGCGCCGCGCCGACAACGCCCGCTGAGACGAGACCTCGAAAGCGGCTGCGGCGCGCGTTCTTCCTTCCCGACGATCGCCGCGCCAGAAGCCGCCGGGCTTGTCCCGGCGGCTTTTTCTTGTTTCGCGGGCCGGGGTGAAGGGCATTTTTTGGCGGGGGAGCGTTGCTGGACAGCCCCGCGCTGCTTTGCTACAGCACGCGGACCTGCGGGGCCTCCCCGCATGGTGCGTCGGGCGCATAGCTCAGTTGGTAGAGCAGCTGAA
>CAWKOD010000011.1:0-22000 GCA_963850885.1 uncultured Alphaproteobacteria bacterium
GGCGAAGAACAGCGCGGTCACCGCCAGATACCAGGAGGTGACGAGCCACATGAGAACGCGCTCGTCGTGGAGCACGGTCCAGCCGGAGATGCTGTAGCCGATGTTGATCAGCACCAGCAGCACGCCGAGCGGCATCAGCGCCGGCGACAGCGTCAGCCCGCCGATGACGAAGATGGCCAGCGTGAGGAACGACGCCACCTCGTAGGGGCTCGGTTCGATGAACACGATGGCGCCGCTCGCGCCGGTCAGCCACAGCAGCAGGCAGCGCAGCCTCTCGGTGGAAATCCGCAAGCCCGGTGCAGCGCCCGCGCGGGCCGCCAGCGCTGGGAGGTCCGCCGCGAGCGCGTGTGCGCGCGTCATCAGTAGGCGTTTTCGGACTTGAGCAGCGACAGCGGCGTCCGCGCCAGGATGCTGAAGTCGAGCAGCAGCGACCAGTTCTCGATGTAGTAGAGGTCGTGCTCGACGCGCTGCTTGATCTTGTCGGGCGAGGTCAGTTCGCCGCGCCAGCCGTTGATCTGCGCCCAGCCGGTGATGCCCGGCTTGACGCGGTGGCGGGCGAAATAGCCGTCGACCGCCTCGTCGAACTGGCGGTTCTCGATCTTCTGGTTCACCGCATGCGGCCGCGGGCCGACCAGCGACAGGTTGCCCTTGAACACCACGTTGAAGAGCTGCGGCAGCTCGTCGATGCTGGTCTTGCGGATGAACCGGCCGACGCGGGTGACGCGCGGGTCGTCCTTGGTGACGCTCTTCTGCACCGCATGGTCGGTCATGTCGGCGCGCAGCGAGCGGAACTTGTAGACCTCGATCAGCTCGTTGTTGAAGCCGTGGCGCCGCTGCTTGAAGAACACCGGGCCGCGGCTGTCGAGCTTGATGGCGATGGCGACGAGCAGCATCAGCGGCGCGGCGCAGGATGAGCGCAAGCGCCGCCGACGACTTTGTCGAACAGCCATTTCATCACCACGTCCCAGTCGGCGATCGGCCGGTCGAACACGTCGAGCACCGGCACGTTGCCGAGATAGGAGTAGGAGCGGGGGCGGAAGCGCAGCTTGTTGGAATGCGCCGAGAGCCGGATGTCGACCGGCAGCACCCAGAGCTTCTTCAGCATCTGCAGGATGCGGCTTTCGGCGGTGACCGGCAGCGAGAAGATCACGAGATCGACGCGGGTCCGCCGCGCGAACTCGACCAGGTCGTCGACGGTGCCGAGCTTGCGCGCGCCGTCGGTGGCCTGGGGCGAGCGGTCGTCGCCGCGGTCGTCGAACAGGCCGATGACGCGGACGTCGGAGTCGCGCTGCTCGCGCAGCGCCTGGACCAGCGCGTCGCCGTCCGCGCCGCCGCCGACGATGGCGGTGCGCCGCGTCAGCCTGCCTTCGCGGGTCCAGCGCCGCACCAGCACGAACAGCGCCCGGCGGAAGACCAGGAGCGCGATCAGGCCGAAGGCATAGAAGGAGCCGAGCCAGACGCGGGAGAACTGGTCGCCGGCCTTGGCGAAGAACGACACGCCGATCAGGATGAGGAACACCACCGACCACGCCGAGGCGAGCCGGAAATACTGCTTCTCATGGCCGCGGAACGCCTCGACCTGGTAGATGTCGGCGATCTGGAAGGCCAGCATCGCCATCAGCGAGACGCCGGCGATGGCGGCGAAGTAGCGCCACTCGACGCCGTCCTGCGGCACGACGTAGCCGACATAAATCAGCATGCCGATCAGCGCGACCAGCGCCATCTCGATCATGCGGACGGCGCCGGCCAGCACGATCGGCGACAGCGCGGGGACGACCGGCTCGGCCGCGGCCGCCGGCGGCTTCGGCCAGCCGATGCGGCGCGGTCCGCGATCCGGCGGCCGGGCCGGTCGTGGAGGCGGCCACGTCGATCATGCGTGCGGCGTCGAATTGCGCCATCGTCTCAAAGTCCATTGCGGCGCGCTGCGGATCGCCGCCATCGCGTCCAGGTTCAGCGGCGCGAAAGTAGTTAAGAAATTTCAAAAAACCGTTAGTGCGACCGCATGAACTTGGCCCTAAATTTGGCCTCGAGCGCCTCGCCGTAGCCCGCGAGCACGCCCTCGACCATGGCGTCCTGCGAAAACAGCGTGCGGACGCGCTCGCGCAGGCGTTCGGCGCCGGCCCTGGCGCGGGCCGGATCGTCGAGCGCGGCGGCGATGGCCTGGGCAAGCCGCGGCGGGATTTTTCGGCGGCACCAGGTTGCCGTCCGGACCCAGGATCTCAGGAATTCCTCCTACCCCACTGGCAATGATGGGGATTCCGGCGCCGCCGGCCTCGATCACGACGTAGGGCAGGGAGTCGGCGCGCGACGGCACCACGAGCAGCCGGCCGTGGGCGAAGGCCTGCCGCGCCGGGGTGTGGCCGAGGAAGCGGACGCTGTCGTCGAGGCCGAGCCGCGCGACCTGCTGCGTGCAGCGCCGGGCCTTCCTCGCCGTCGCCGGCGATGGCGAGGCTGACGCGCCGCCCGGACCGGTGCAGCTCGGCCAGGGCGTCGATCAGCACGTCGATGCCCTTGATGTGCCGGAACTCGCCGACGCCGACGATGTCGGCGGCGTCGGCATGGGGCGCGACCGGCGCCATCTCGGCGGTGCTGATGCCGTTCGGCACGACGCGCACGATGCTGCGCGGCGGGCCGACCATGGCCTCGTAGGCGTTGCGGGCGAACGCGCTTTCGAACAGGAACAGCTCGGTGCGGCGGCTCAGGAAGCGCTCGATGGCGCCATAGACCATGCCGCGCAAGCGTGTGCTGCCGTAGTGCAGCGAGCCGCCATGCGGGGTGTAGACCCGGATCGCGGCAGGCGCCGGCATCAGCCGGACGAAGGCGCCGCCCTTGGCGCCGTGGCCGTGCAGCACATCGGGATTGAGCGCGGCGAGGTGCCGCGACACCTTGCATGAAGCCCACAAGGTCGGCGGGCTCGAGCTCGCGGCGGATGGCAACCCGCGACAACGCCAAGCTTCATCTGCGGCGCGATGGCCGCGAGCGCCGCCTCGCGCGGTCGCCGCCGGTCGTGCTGTCGCAGACGATGCCGACGCGGTGGCCGCGCGCGGCCTGGCCGCTCGCGACATCGAGGATGTGGCGGAAAATGCCGCCGACCGGGGTGCGGGTGACATGCACGATCTTGAGCGATTTGAGATCGGGCATGGTCAGAACCAGCGTTCGGAGACTTCGATGGTGTCGCCGGGGCGGAGCGGATAGCGCAGCGGCAGCGCGTAGCGGGCCGGCGCGCCCTGCACCTTGCGGGTGATGGTGACCTTGTCCCGCGTGGCGCGCGGCGTGAAGCCGCCGGCGATGGCGATGGCGTTCTCCACCGTCATGTTGGGCACATAAGGGTATTGGCCCGGGAAGGTCACCTCGCCGAGCACGAAGAACGGCCGGTAGGTCTCGATCTCGACCGCGACGCTCGGATCGCGGACATAGCCCGACTTCAATCGTCCGGCGATGGCGTTGCCCAGTTGCGCCGTGGTCAGGCCGCGCGCCTCGACCGCGCCGACCAGCGGCAGCGTCACCCGGCCTGCGGCGTCGACGGTGTAGTTGTTGGAGAGCGCGTCCTGGCCGAACACGACGATGCGAAGCTTGTCGCCGCTGTCGAGCGTGTAGGGGCCGTCGTCGAATGTCGCGGCGACCGGCACGACCTGCGCCACGCGGCGCACCGCATAGGACGCCGGCTGCGGCGCGCCATACATCCGCGCGTCGAGCTCGGAGATCGCCCACCGGCGCCGCGGCATAGCGCGGCGCCTGCCGCGCGCAGGCGGAGAGCGCCAGCGCGGCAAAAAGCAAAATCAAAAGGCGGCGCGCCGCATGCGAATCCGAACCCAGACACGGAAGATCGAGGTGGATTCACACATTCTATGGTTAACAAAACCTCACCGACGCGCGCGCAGGCGGCATGAATCTTCCGGCGCCGGACTTAACGGGGTGGCAACCATAATTGGCCGACATTGCGGATGGCGGGATGCCGCCCGAGTTGGTCGGGTACGGAGTTCGCATGCGTGGTGGGGTTCAATACAGCGGTTCGGCGGCTCGGCCGACGAGGAAATGAACCTCGGCACGATCGCGCGCGCGATCTGGCGCAACAAGCGCTCGATCATCGGCCCGACCCTGATCATGACGGCGGCGGCCTTCATCGCCGTCAATCTGATGACGCCGCGCTACAAGTCCGAAGCGCGCGTCCTCGTCGAAGGCCGGGAAAATATCTTTTTGCGGCCCGAGGTCGAGAAGGCCATGACCGACCGCGGCACGATCGACGCCGAGACCGTGACCAGCCAGGTCCAGCTCATCCTGTCGCGCGATCTGGCGCGCGAGGTGATCAAGGATCTCAACCTGACCGAGTTGCCGGAATTCAACGCCGCGCTCACGCGAATTCTCGCCGCTGTCGGTGCTTGCGCACCATCGGGATCCTCAAGGACCCGATGTCGATGGCGCTCGAGGAGCGGGTGCTCGCCGCCTATTACGACCGGCTGACCGCGTTCGCGATCGACAAGTCGCGGGTCATCACCATCGAATTCCAGTCGGCCGATCCGGAGCTGGCCGCCCGCGGCGCCAACGTGATCGCGGAAAAATACCTCTCGCTCCAGCAGGTGGCCAAGCAGGACCAGGCGCGCTCCGCCGGCCAATGGCTGTCGGGCGAGCTCGAAAAGCTGCGCAGCAAGGTGTCGGAGGCCGAGGCCAAGGTCGAGGACTACCGCGCCAAGTCCAATCTCTTCGTCGGCAGCAACAACACCAGCCTGGTCAATCAGCAGCTCACCGAGTTGAGCAGCCAGGTGTCCGCCGCCCGCGCGCAGAAGGCCGACGCCGAGGCGCGCGCGCGCCAGATCCGCGAGGCGCTGCGCTCCGGCCAGGCGCTCGATTCCTCCGACGTCACCAATTCCGAGCTGATCCGCAGGCTCTCCGAGCAGCGCGTGACGTTGCGGGCGCAACTCGCCGAGCAATCCTCGACGCTGTTGCCGCAGCATCCCCGCATCAAGGAGATGCGGGCGCAGATCGCCGACCTCGACCAGCAGATCCGCGCCGAAGGCGACCGCCTGGTGCGCTCGCTGGAGAGCGAAGCCAAGGTCGCGGGCGCGCGGCTGGAAACCCTGAGCGCGAACCTCGACCAGTTCAAGCGCCAGACCGCCTCGACCAGCGATCAGGACGTGCAGCTGCGCGCGCTCGAGCGCGAGGCCAAGGCGCAGCGCGACCTGTTCGAATCCTATCTCGCCAAGTATCGCGAGGCGACCGCGCGCGACAGCATCGCGGCGGCTCCCGCCGACGCCCGCATCATCTCGCGCGCCGTGGTCTCGAACATCCCGTATTTCCCGAAGAAGATGCCGATCGTCCTGATCGCGGCGCTGGGCACGTTCTGTCTGGCCACGGCCTTCGTCGTGACCGGCGCGCTGCTGAGCGGCGAAACCTACCGGCCGGCGCCGTCGCGCCGGCCGACGCCGGTTCGAGTCGTCGCGGCGCGCCGGCGCCGCGCGTCCGCGCCAATGCCAGGAGCCGCGCCAGCGACCGGCTGCCCGCCGCGCCCAATTTGCCGGCTGCCGGCGGTTCAAGCCCCGCCCGTTGCCGCGGCGGCTGCGCCGCGCCGGCACCGCGGGTCCGACGATCGACGATATCGTCGCGGCCTTGCATCAGTCGGGCGAGGGCGGCCGCAGCATTGCGGTGATCGGCAGCGCGCGCGACGTCGGCACGACGCTCACCGCGATCGCGCTGGCGCGCGCGCTGGCGCGCACCGCCCGCGTGGTGCTGGTCGATCTGGCGTTCGCCTCGCCGAACATCGACGTCGATCTCGAACGATCCGGCGGCGCCCGGCATGGCCGAACTGGTGCGCGGGCAGGCCTCGTTCGGCGACGTCATCACCCGCGACCGCGGTTCGCGGGCGCATCTGGTCGCCGCCGGGCAGGTCGGCAACGATGCCGCCGGACTGCTCCAATCGCAGATGCTGTGGGCCGCCATCGGCGCGCTGTCGCAGAGCTACGATTATCTGGTGATCGATGCCGGCGCGCAGTCCGAGATCGCGCTCGCGCCGGTTGCGGCGACGGCGCCCTATGCGGTGCTGGTCGGCGGCGACACGCCGGCCGAATGCGCTGACCGCGCTCGCCGGCCAGATGCAGTCGGCGGGCTTCGCCGAGGTCGCGGTGCTGACCGGCCCGCCGCCGGCGCTCGAAGAGGCCGCCGCGCAATCCGCGGCATGACGAGCGCGAGGCGACTTGGAAGGCTTCAAGTACCAGGTTTTTCGCGCGGCGCTGAACACGCTCTACTTCAGCGGCGCGTACCGGGCGCTGCGGCCGCTGATGGGCGGCGTCGGCGCGATCCTGATGCTGCATCACGTGCGGCCGCCGCGGCCCGACCGGTTCCAGCCGAACCATCTGCTCGAAGTGACGCCGAAGTTCTTCGAGCGCGTGATCCGGCGGCTGCGCCGCTCCAAGGTCGATCTGATCTCGCTCGACGAAATGCACCGGCGGCTGACGACCGGCGATTTCCCGCGCCGCCGCTTCGTCTGCGTGACCTTCGACGACGGCTACCGCGACAACCTGCGAATTCGCCTATCCGGTGCTGAAGAAATACGAGGTGCCGTTCACGATCTACGTGGCGACGAGCTTCGCCGACCGGATCGGCGAATTGTGGTGGCTCGCGCTCGAAGCCGTGATCGCGCAGAACGACATGATCGGGCTGCACCTCGACGGCCGGGACCGCTGGTTCGAATGCCGCAGCGTCAAGGACAAGCGCGAGGTGTTCGACTACATCTACGCCTGGCTGCGGCAGCGCTCCGACCGAGGAGGAACTGCGGCAAGGCGGTGCGCGATCTGCGCGCGCGCCACCAGCGTCGACATGGCGGCGTTCTGCGCCGATCTCTGCATGGGCTGGGACGAGCTTGCGACGCTCGCCGCCGACCCGCTGGTGACGATCGGCGCGCACACGGTCAACCATCCGATCCTGACCAAGCTCGACGACAAGGCGGTGCGCGCCGAGCTGGCGAGCAGCCGCGACGTGATCGCGGCGGCGCTCGGCGTCCGCCCGGCGCATCTGGCCTATCCGGTCGGCGACCGCACGGCCGCCGGGCCCCGCGAGTTCCGGATCGCCGCGGAGCTTGGCTTCAAGACCGCGGTGACGACGCGCCCCGGCGTCGTGTTCCGCAAGCACGCCGAGCATCTGACCGCGCTGCCGCGCATTTCGCTCAACGGCAACTTCCAGCGTCCGCGCTACGCCAAGGTGCTGATCTCGGGCGCCGCCACCGGATTGTGGAACGGCTTTCGCCCGCTCAATGTGACCTGACTGTTCCAGTCAGCATCCATCGCATCAGCGGCATGCGCCGGCAGCACCCAGCCGATGCCGGCGACGACGTAATAGATCGCGGCGATCCAGGGGTTGTTGAAAATCGGCGGGAACTGCGCGATCGCCATGGCGATCAGCGCCCAGACGATCACCAGCGCAAACAGCGCGAATGTCCCGATCAGCTTGCGGATGCGAATGGACATGGTGCGGACTGGCTCGGATTGGCTCGCGCTTGATGCGGCGGGGAGGGCAGGACTATATGGTCGCGCACCGCCTCCCGCAAGCCGCAAATCTTGAAGCTGATGTTGAAGCCGCAATCCCCGCACCGCGCGCCGCCCCATCATCCGGGCCTGGCTCTATGCCGTCGCCGCGCTGATGGTGCTGACGCTCGTGGTCGGCGGCGCGACGCGGCTGACGGAGTCGGGGCTTTCGATCGTCGAGTGGAAGCCGGTCACCGGCGTGCATTCCGCCGCTGTCGCAGGAGGCGTGGCAGGCGGAGTTCGGCAAGTACCAGCAGATCCCGCAGTACCGCGAGCTCAACCGCGGCATGAACCTCGACGAATTCAAAACCATCTATTGGTGGGAGTGGAGCCATCGCCTGCTGGCGCGGCTGGTCGGCGCGGCGTTCCTGTTGCCGTTTCTGTTTTTTCTCTGGCGCGGCTGGATCGAGCCGGGCTTGAAGGCGCGGCTGTGGACGCTGTTCGGCGGCGGCGCGCTGCTCGGCGCCGTCGGCTGGTGGATGGTGTCGTCGGGTCTCGCCGGCCGGGTCAGCGTGTCGCAGTATCGCCTGGCGTTCCACCTGACGCTCGCCTGCGCGATCTATGCGGCGATCCTTTGGACCGCGCGCGGTCTTCGAGTCGCCCGCGTCGGTCGAGCCGGTGCCGCGGCGGCTGCGGCTGACGGCCGCAGGCCTCGCCATCCTGGTGCTGGTGCAGATCTATCTCGGCGCGCTGGTGGCGGGGCTCGACGCCGGCCTTGTCTTCAACACCTGGCCGCAGATCGACGGCGCGCTGATCCCGTCGGCCGAGCGGCTGTGGTTCGAGAGCCCGGCGTGGCGAAACCTGTTCGAGAACACGCTGACGGTGCAGTTCGATCACCGCATGGTGGCCTATGCGCTGTGGATCGTGGCGATGCTGCACCTCATCGATGTCATCCGCGCAAAGCGCGGCGGCGCGGTCCTCAACGGCGCGCTGGCGCTGGCCTGCGCCGTCACCTTGCAGGCCGGCATCGGCATCGTGACGCTGCTGCATCAGGCGCCGCTGCCGCTGGCGCTGCTGCATCAGATCATGGGCATCGTGGTGCTGACGATCGCCGTCATCCATGCCGAGCGGCTTGCGCCGCAGCACGCGCGGCGCCGATGGCGGCGCGCCGCTCGGCGCTTCCATTCCGCGGGGAACGACATGATCGAACTGAGCCATCGCGGCGGCATCGCCATCGTGAAGATGGTCCACGGCAAGGCCAACGCGCTCGACATCGAATTCTGCGAGGCGATCGCCGCGCAGTTCGAGGCGTTGCGCGGCTCGGACGCCAGGGCCGTGGTGCTGACCGGGCAGGGCCAGATGTTCTCCGCCGGCGTCAATCTCATTCGGCTGAGCGAGGGCGGCGCGGACTATGTGCGGCGCTTTCTGCCGGCGCTGCATCGGCTCTACGACACGGTGTTTTTCTTTCCGAAGCCCGTGGTGGCCGCGGTCAACGGCCATGCCATCGCCGGCGGCTGCGTGCTGCGAATGCTGCGCCGACAAGCGCATCGCCGCGGCGCGGCGGCGGCCGCATCGGCGTGACGGAGCTGCTGGTCGGCGTGCCGTTTCCGCCGCTGGCGTTCGAGATGATGCGGTTCGCGTCGCCGCCGCGCTATCTCGCCGACGGCATGTTCAGCGGCGCGACCTTCACGCCCGATGTGGCGCTGACGCCGCGGGCTGGTCGATGAACTGGCCGAGGGCCGGCGGCGCTGCTCGACCGCGCGATGGCCGCGGCCGAGACGCTGGCGGCGCTGTCGCCCGCGGCCTTCGCGCAGACCAAGCAGCAAATCCGCCAGCCGGTGACCGACGCCATGGAGCGCCATGGCCGGCGCGTCGCCGCGGCGTGCGGAGGAAATCTGGACCGCGCCGGAGACGCTCGACCACATCCGCGGCTACGTCGCGCGCACGCTTCAAGAAAGCCTAGTCCGGTTTCGCGCTCGGAGAGTTGTCAGCACGCCAATCTCGCGCAGATACCTCTGCGCGCCCGAATGGATCTGGCCGGGGCTCGGCGCCGCGGCGACCGTGTTCTGCGGCGTGGTCTCGCGGCCCTGATCGACCCGCTTCACCAGCGCGGCATGGCCGTTGTGCAGCGCCTTGGCGAGACGGTAGGCGATATCGTCGGGCAGGTCGGTGCGCGCCAGGATGTAGCACCACGAGCCAACCGAATTCACCGCGTCCTTCTGGCCCGGATAGGCGCCGGCCGGCACGGTGATGGGCTTGAGGAAGTTGTGCTTGGCGCTGACCTTGGCGATCTCGTCGGCGGTGAGGCCGATGAAACGTCCGCCGGCCTGCATCACCGCGGTGAAGCCCGGCCAGCCGATGCCGCCGCCCCACAGCGCGGCGACCCGTCCATCCGCCACCATCAGCGGGCCGTCGCCGGCCTTCTCCAGATAATGCGGCTGGAAATCTTTTTCGCGGTCGAGGCCGAGGCCGTCGGTGACGTAGCGGCCGAGCAAGGTCAGCCCCGACGCCTTGGTGCCCCAGGCGATCGGCTTGCCGATCAGATCGCGCAACGACTTCGCCGGGCTGTCGCCTTTCACCGCGAACATGCCGGGATTGGAATAGATCGCCTGGATGATCTTGAGCTTGGTCGGCGCGCGGCCGATGCCGGAGAACGCCTCGTAGGCCGGCTCGCCGGCGACCAGCGCGATGTCCATCGCGCCCGCTTCGAGCAGGCCGATGTTCTCGGCGCTGCCCTTGGTGTTCTTGGTCTCGACGAGCAGCGACTTGTCGGTCTCGTTGATGACGGCGGCGGCGTTGTCGCCGAAGAACGGGAAGCCGCCGCCGGGCGTGGCGGTGGCCAGCGTGACTTTCGTCGGTTCGGCCATTACGCCGCCGCCAGCGCCTGCTCGAGGTCGGCGATGATGTCGTCCTTGTCCTCGAGCCCGATCGACAGCCGCACCACGTCGGGTCCGGCGCCGGCCTGAACCTTCTGCGCGTCGGAAAGCTGACGGTGCGTGGTCGAGGCCGGATGGATGATCAGCGAGCGGGTGTCGCCGATGTTGGCCACGTGCGAGAACAATTTCACATTCGAGACGAGCTTGGCGCCGGCCTCGTAGCCGCCCTTGAGCCCGAAGGTGAACACCGAGCCGGCGCCCTTCGGCGCGTATTTCTTGGCGAGGTTGTGATAGCGGTCGCCGGCGAGGCCCGGGTAGCTCACCCAGGCCACGCTTCGCATGCTGCGACAGCCAATGCGCGACCGCGTTGGCGTTGTCGCAATGGCGCTGCATGCGAAGCGGCAGCGTCTCGACGCCGGTCAGGATCAGGAACGCATTGAACGGCGACAGCGCCGGCCCGATGTCGCGCAGGGCCAGCACCCGGCAGGCGATGGCGAAGGCGAAGTTGCCGAAGGTCTCGTGCAGCACGATGCCGTTGTATTCGGGCCGCGGCTCGCTCAGCATCGGGTAGCGGTTCTCGCGCGACCAGTTGAACGTGCCGGCGTCGACGATCAGTCCGCCGATCGAGTTGCCGTGGCCGCCGAGGAATTTCGTCAGCGAATGAACCACGACGTCGGCGCCATAATCGATCGGCTTGCAGAGATACGGAGTGGCCAGCGTGTTGTCGACGATCAGCGGTACGCCGGCGCGGCGCGCGATATTGGCAACCGCCTCGATGTCGGTGATGACGCCGCCCGGATTGGCGATCAACTCGATGAAGATTGCCTTGGTCTTCGGCGACACCGCGCGCTCGAACGAGCCGAGATCGTCGGGATCGGCCCACGACACGTTCCAGCCGAAATTCTTGAAGGCATGATTGAACTGGTTGATCGAGCCGCCGTAGAGCTTGCGCGAGGCGACGAACTCGTCGCCGGGCTTCATCAGGCAGTGAAACACCAGCACCTGCGCGGCGTGACCGGAGGCGACCGCGAGGCCCGCAGTGCCGCCTTCGAGCGCGGCGATCCGCTCCTCCAGCACCGCGTTGGTCGGGTTGCCGATACGGGTGTAGATGTTGCCGAAAGCCTGCAGCCCGAACAGCGAGGCAGCGTGATCGACGTCGTCGAACACGAAAGACGTGGTCTGATAGATCGGGGTCGCGCGCGCGCCGGTGGTCGGATCGGGCTGCGCGCCGGCATGAATGGCAAGCGTGGCAAAGCCGGGTGTGCGTTCGGTCATGGTCGCGGGCCCCCGTGCGGTTTTCAGGTCGGCTGTGGTGTATCGAACCACAGGGGGGCGTCAAGGCAAAGGGCGGCGGTTGCGGTAATTCGCAATCACCGTCCTTAAATCTTTGATTTACGCAGAAATCGCTTCTCTCCGGCGCTCGCCGGAAAGGATCAATTGCGCGACGACAGCTTTGCGCGCGTCGCCGTCATCGGCTTGGGATAGCGCTGCATCACCGTGCGGCAGGCCACCGAGATGCGATTCATGTTCTGCGCCAGGCACGCCGCGACCCGATCACGGTCCGGAATGGCATGCCCGCAGACGCTGAAGGCGTCACTCATGCAGGCGTTCTGTTCGTTCGGCGTTTCAGCCGACGCGGCGGCTGGCACGAGAGTGAAAAACACCAAGGCGAGCGCGGTCTGGATTTTCATGGGGCCCTTCCAAAGCCGCCTCAGCGCGGCGGATGGTTAGACGCACACCGAATCAGCTTCGGTTCGTACGCAAGAACGCGAATATCAGGTCTTCGTTCCGTTGTCGCTTGTCGGCTCGTTGTGCGATGCACGCTCCGCGGCTCGATCCGCGGCACCGGTCGTGCCGCCGGCCGAGGAGGAGCGGTTGAGCGACATGCGCTGCACGCCCTTGCCCATGAGCGGCGCCCGCTTCGAGCTCAGCGTGCGCGAATTCACGCCGATCCAGCCGATCTCCGAGGACAGCCGGCCGTATTCGATTTTCGGGCAGCGGTTCATCACCACCTTGAGGCCTGCGGCCTCGGCCTTGGCGGCGGCCTCGTCGTTGCGCACCCCGAGCTGCATCCAGATCACCGCGGGCTTCGGCGTCATCGCCAACGCTTCGTCAACGACCGCGGCTGCGAATTGCGAGGCGCGGAAGATGTCGACCATGTCGACCGGGTCAGGAATGTCGGCGAGCTTGGCGTAGACCTTCTGGCCGAGGATTTCTTTGCCGGCCTGTCCGGGATTGACCGGGATCATGCGGTAGCCGCGTTCGAGCAGATATTTGAAGGCGAAGTAGCTCGGCCGATTGTCCTTCGGCGAGATGCCGACCATCGCAATCGATTTCACGGTGTTGAGAATGCCGCGGATGTAAGAGTCGGGATAATTGTCGTGGTTCATGCCGCCGTCACGATCATCAGCGGTCTTCCCAACTCGGGTCGCGCTTCTCGATAAAGGCGCAGATGCCTTCCTCGGCGTCGCGCGCCATCATGTTCTCGGTCATCACCTTCGAGGCGTAGGCATAGGCCTCGGCGAGCGGCAGTTCGATCTGGCGATAGAACGCGGCCTTGCCGATGCCGATGACGTGCGACGATTTCGATGCGAATTGTTGCGCCAGCTCGATCGCCCGGGCGCGCTCCTGGCCCGCCGCGACCACCTCGTTGACGAGGCCGATGGCGGCGGCCTTTTCGGCCGAAATGATGTCGCCGG
The DNA here is from genome assembly GCA_963850885.1 of uncultured Alphaproteobacteria bacterium. Taxonomy (GTDB): domain Bacteria; phylum Pseudomonadota; class Alphaproteobacteria; order Rhizobiales; family Xanthobacteraceae; genus Z2-YC6860. The sequence goes on from CAWKOD010000011.1 coordinate 13,030, forward strand.
TGAGCAGCATCTCCATGGCGTGCTTGCGCGCCACATTGCGCGACAGCGCTACCATCGGCGTCGAGCAGAACAGCCCGATATCGACGCCGGGCGTGGCGAAGCCCGCCTGGGCTGACGCGATGGCGAGATCGCAGCTGGCGACGAGTTGACAGCCGGCCGCCGACGCCACGCCTTGCACCGCCGCGATCACCGGCTGGGGCAGGGTGACGATCTGCTGCATCATCGCGCTGCAGATGTTCATGATCCCCTGAAAATAGGAACGGCCGCCGTCGGCATCGCTGCGTCGGCTGGTCAGCTCCTTGAGGTCGTGGCCGGCGCAGAACGCCGAGCCATTGGCTGCCAGCACCACCGCGCGCACGCTGTCATCCTTGGCAATGGACGTCAGCGCCTCGCCAAGGGCGCCGAGCAGGGCTTCCGACAGGCTGTTGCGCGCCTCCGGGCGGTTCAGGGTGAGCACCGCCACCGGGCCGTCGTTCTCGCGCAGCAGAACGGCGTCGGCGCTGGTCGTGCGGGCATCCTGGATGTTCATATCGGCCTTTGCGCCTCGGACTTTGCGCCTTGGACTTGGGCATTGTATCCGATCTATGAGGCCAGGCGAGCCGGGCCAAGGGGCAACGGGGGCAGTGGGAATGGCGCAATCCGCCAAGAAGTCCGTCGAAAATCAGCCAAGAAATCGGCGAAGAATTCAGCCAGGAAATCGGTCATGAGCGTCGAGGAATTGCACCGATTTCTCACGGCTGAATTTCCGCAGGTGTTCCACGCGGACAGCGGGCTCAGCATCGAAGAGGTCTGGCACGGCGGCGGCCGCGTGCGGCAGGCCTATCAGGCGCAGTTCATCCGGCCCGGCGGCACGATTTCGGGGCCGACCATGATGGCGCTGGCGGATTTCGCCATGTACGTCGGGGTGCTGGCCTCGATCGGGCCGGTGCCGCTGGCGGTGACGATCAACCTCAGCATCAACTTCCTGCGCAAGCCCGCCGCCCGCGACCTGATCGCCGAATGCCGGTTGCTCAAGCTCGGCAAACGGCTCGCGGTCGGCGAGGTAACAATCCGCTCCGACGGCATGGACGAGCCGGTCGCGCATGTCACGTCGACCTATTCAATCCCGCGAAATGATTGAGGATGTTTGACGGTATTAAAATACCATTCTTATAACCTATTGATCCAATAGACTATATATCCCCTGATTGGCGTTGACCGTGAGCAAAGCCTCCGCTACAAGCCGCGCAACAACGGACGTCGCGTTTCACGGACCTCAACTCTCATGTCAACTCATTCAACCAAGACCGCGGATATTCAGAAGAAATGGGTGCTGATCGACGCCACCGGTCTGGTCGTCGGCCGGCTCGCCACGATCATCGCCATGCGGCTGCGCGGCAAGCACAAGCCGAGCTACACCCCGCACATGGATGACGGCGACAACGTCATCGTCATCAACGCCGAGAAGATCGTTCTGACCGGGCGCAAGCGCGAGCAGAAGGTCTACATGCACCACACCGGCTTCATCGGTGGCATCAAGGAGCGCTCGGCCCGCTCGATCCTCGAGGGCAAGTTCCCCGAGCGCATCGTCGAGAAGGCCGTGCAGCGCATGCTGCCGCATGGGCCGCTCGGGCGCGCTCAGTTCGGCAATCTCCGCGTCTACAAGGGCGCCGATCACCCGCACGCCGCCCAGCAGCCGGAAAAACTGGATATCGCTTCGATGAACCGCAAGAACATGAGGGCCGCGTAATGGCCGAGACCATGCAATCGCTCGACCAGCTCGGCACGCTGAAGCCGGCGGCGCCTGAAGCCCCGAAATACGTCCAGAAGCTCGACAAGCAGGGCCGCGCCTACGCGACCGGCAAGCGCAAGAACGCGGTCGCGCGGGTCTGGATCAAGCCGGGCAAGGGCACGATCACCGTCAACACCCGCCCGGTCGAGGTGTTCTTCGCGCGGCCGGTGCTGCGCATGCTGATCCAGCAGCCGCTGGTCGCGGCCAACCGGGCCACCCAATTCGATGTGATCTGCTCGGTGTCGGGCGGCGGCTTGTCGGGCCAGGCCGGCGCGGTGCGTCACGGCATTTCCAAGGCGCTCACCTACTATGAGCCGGATCTGCGCAGCGTGCTCAAGCGCGGCGGCTTCCTGACCCGCAACTCCCGCGTGGTCGAGCGCAAGAAGTACGGCCGCGCCAAGGCCCGCCGTTCATTCCAGTTCTCCAAACGCTAATTCACCAAGCGCCGATCCAACAGGCGCTGGTCCAACGGGTTCCTCCGTTGCAATTTCAGGGGCGCTTCGGCGCCCCTTTTATTTTGCATGAGCGCGTGGCGATTGAACCGCTACTGGCGCGAGGCGATGCCGCGCTCTACGGCGCCAAGAACAACGGCCGCAATCGCGTCGAATTCGATCAGACTGAAGCTCCCAGGCCGCTATGCCTGCGGCAATTCCAGCGCTTGGCCAAGCTGTTGCCGCGCTGCGATAAGGCGGTGTCACGAGACGTTTACCCGCGTCTGATACAACGTGCGCCATGTCGTATCAGCGTGCCCAGAACGGATCTGACGCCGTCGCGGTTGAGGCCTGCGCCGGCTTGGCGTTGGCCTGTGCCTATTCGTCGTCGGATGAGTACGAGGCCGAACTCATCCAGGTGCGGCGCAAGGCGGGCGCCTACGGGTCGCCGCATCACCGGCAGGCCTATGTGATTTTCGCTCTCGCAGCCGTAGCCATCGTCGCGGTGTTTTTCGCCATCTAGTTCGATCGACGCCGGTTGACGGCGTGTCGCCAATCCGCAATCGATTGCGGATGACGTCGGATCTTCACAACAAAGTCGCGGTGGTGACCGGGGCGAGCCGCGGCATCGGCAGAGGCATTGCCTTGGAGCTTGCGGCTGCGGGCTGACAATCTTCTGCTCACCGCGCGGGATCGCGACGCGCTCGAAGCCACCGCTCAATCCATTCGGTCATTGGGCCGCCGGGCCGAAATCCATGTCGCCGATCTGCGCGGTGACGGCGAGCCGGCGCGGCTCGCGAGCCTCGCCAAAGACCGCTTCGGCCGGCTCGACATCCTGGTCAACAACGCTGGCGCCAACCGCCGCGGTGATTTCTTCGCGCTTACCGACGCGGACTGGGCTGCGGGTTTCGACCTGAAGTTCTTCGCCCAGGTGCGGCTCTGCCGCGCGGCGTGGCCGTTGCTCAAGGAAGCGGGCGGCTCGATCGTCGCCATCGCCGGCATCGGCGGCCGCGCCCCGGTCGCCGACTACATGATCGGCTCGTCCGTGATTGGCGCGCAGCTTGCCTTCATGAAGGCGCTGGCCGACCTAGGCAAGCGCGACGGCGCACAGGTCAATAGCATCAATCCCGGTTCGGTCGACACCGACCGTTTCCGGCACCGGCTCGGCATCATCATGGCGCGCACCGGGTTGAACGAGGCGGCGGCAACGGAGCATCACCGGCGTGAACTCAACATCACGCGGTTCGGCCAGCCGGAGGATGTCGCGGGGCTCGTGGCGTTCATCGTCTCGTCGCGTGGGCGTTGGCTGCAAGGCGCGGCCATCGACATGGACGGCGGGCAGGTCGAGCCGTTGCGGATGTCGAAATACGATTGAAAGGAAAGAGAGTGAGCACGGCCTTGTTACCGAAACGAAAAAGGGCGCTCCGAAGAGCGCCCTTTGATTTTGTCGGCCAGCGGCGTTTAGGACGAGTAGTACATCTCGTACTCGACCGGATGCGGAGTGTGCTCGAAGCGGATCACCTCCTGCATCTTCAGCTCGATGTAGCTGTCGATGAAGTCGTCGTCGAACACGCCACCAACCTTGAGGAACTCGCGATCCTTGTCGAGGCTGCCGAGCGCCTCGCGCAGGCTGCCGCAGACCGTCGGAATTTTCTTCAGTTCCTTCGGCGGTAAATCGTAGAGATCCTTGTCCATGGCTTCGCCGGGATGCAGCTTGGCCTTGATGCCGGCGAGGCCTGCCATCGTCATCGCGGCAAAGCCGAGATACGGATTGCACAGCGGATCGGGGAAGCGGACCTCGACGCGCTTGGCCTTCGGGTTGGTGGTGAACGGAATGCGGCACGACGCCGAGCGGTTGCGCGCCGAGTAGGCCAGCAGCACCGGCGCCTCGAAGCCCGGGACCAGGCGCTTGTAGGAGTTGGTCGTCGGGTTGGTGAAGGCGTTGATCGCCTTGGCATGCTTGATGATGCCGGCGATGTAGGACAGGCAGGTCTCCGAAAGGTCGGCGTATTTGTTGCCGGCGAACACCGGCTTGCCGCTCTTCCAGATCGACTGATGGCAGTGCATGCCCGAGCCGTTGTCGCCGTAGATCGGCTTCGGCATGAAGGTCGCGGTCTTGCCGTAGATGTTGGCGACCTGCTGGATGCAATACTTATAGATCTGCATCCGGTCGGCCATGATCGTCAGCGGCGAAAACTTCAGGCCGAGCTCGTGCTGGGCGGACGCCACCTCGTGGTGATGCTTCTCGACGACGCAGCCCATGCGCGCCATGGCGGCGAGCATTTCCGAGCGCATGTCCTGCACCGAGTTCCTGCGGTGGCACCGGGAAATAGCCCTTCTTGGTGCCGATGCGGTGGCCGAGGTTGCCGCCCTCGTAGGTGGTGTCGGAGTTGCTCGGGAACTCGACGGAGTCGAGCTTGAAGCCGGTGTTGTAGGGGTCGGCCTTGAACTTCACGTCGTCGAACACGAAGAACTCGGCCTCCGGTCCGAACAGGATGGAGTCGCCGACGCCCATCGACTTGACCATGCCCTCGGCCTTCTTGGCGATGCCGCGCGGGTCGCGGTTGTACGGCTCGCCGGTGGTCGGTTCGAGCACGTCGCAGATCAGCACCATCGTGGTCTCGGCGAAGAACGGATCGATCGTCGCCGACGCCGGGTCCGGCATCAGGTTCATGTCGAACTCGTTGATCGCCTTCCAGCCGGCGATCGAGGAGCCGTCGAACATCTGGCCTTCGGCGAAGGTGTCCTCTTCGATCATGGTGACGTCGAAGGTGACGTGCTGCCACTTGCCGCGGGGATCGGTGAATCGGAAATCGACGTATTTCACGTCGTTGTCCTTGATCATCTTCATGACATTCTTAGCGGTCGTCATCGAATACTTTCCCTCTCGTGACGGGATATGATTTGAAAGCAGCCCCAGCGCTTAGATAGCGTCCACTCCGGATTCCCCCGTTCTAATCCGGATCGCTTCTTCGATATTCGAGACGAAGATTTTTCCGTCACCGATGCGCCCAGTCTGAGCGGCTCGACGGATCGCCTCGACTGCTTTTTCAACCATCTCGTCACCCAGCACAATCTCGATTTTCACCTTGGGGAGAAAATCGACGACGTACTCGGCGCCGCGATAGAGCTCGGTGTGTCCCTTCTGGCGGCCGAAGCCTTTGGCTTCGGTCACCGTGATGCCCTGCAAGCCGACCTCCTGCAGGGCCTCTTTCACCTCGTCGAGTTTGAAAGGCTTGATGATGGCCTCGATCTTCTTCATCGGTTTGCAACCTCCCGAGCCGTCCGGAATCGTGATCGGTAGCTCGTGTTGTTCGATAGCAGGGTCCGTGCCAAGGGCTGGAAGTGGCCGAAAACGCCCATATTTCCTGCGTTTCTTAGGGCCTAGCTGAAGTTTGCGGCAGCAGCCAAGTACCACCAAACGGCCCAGTGCACAACGATTAGGCAGCCTGCGCGCCGGGTGGTCAAGGACATCGGCAAGGACCCCGGTTTGTCGGGCTCGACCGCTGCCGATACTGTCGCTGGCGTTATGATCGAACTGCTCACCAATGGCGAAATGGCCGAGGCCGACCGGCTCGCCATCGCGGCAGGGACGCCCGGCATCCGGTTGATGGAGAACGCCGGACGCGCGGTCGCCGACATGGTGGTCCGAGCCAGCCCGCGCGGCGCGCCGACAGTTTGCGTCGTCGCGGGGCCGGGCAACAATGGCGGTGACGGCTTCGTCTGCGCGCGTATCCTGGCCGGCCGCGGCTATCCGGTTCGCCTGCTGCTGCTCGGCGACCGCGATAAGCTCAAGGGCGATGCGGCCGAGGCCGCCCGGCGTTGGCAGGGGCCGGTGGAGGCGGCCACGCCGGCGGCGCTCCAAGGGGCGGACCTTATCGTCGATGCGTTGTTCGGCGCGGGCCTCGATCGGCCGGTCGAAGGACCGGCGCGCGCGATGATCGAGGCGATCAATGCGACCGACGTCCCGGTGGTCGCCGTCGATCTGCCGAGCGGCATCAACGGCGACAGCGGTGCTGTGCTGGGGGCTGCGGTCAACGCCAGCCACACCGTGACGTTCTTTCGCAGGAAACCGGGCCACCTGCTGCTACCGGGTCGGCTGCACTGCGGAGCGGTCGAGCTCGCCGACATCGGCATCCCGGATAAGGTGCTCGATAGCATCCATCCCGGCATCGCTGTGAACGCGCCGGCGCTCTGGGCCGGTCGATTTCCGGTCCCACAGCCGGGCGGCCACAAATATCGCCGCGGCCATGCGGTGGTGGTCTCCGGCGATGTCTCGCACACCGGGGCGGCGCGGCTTGCGGGGCGGGGCGCGCTCCGCGCCGGCGCCGGTCTCGTCACCATCGCGAGCCCGCGCGACGCGCTCGCTGCGAACGCGGCGAGCAATCTCGCCGTCATGGTCCGCCCGGTCGATGGCGAGGACGAACTGGCGACATGGCTCTCCGATCCGCGGCTCAACACCATCGTGCTGGGGCCGGGCGGCGGGGTCGGCCAGCCGATGCGCGAGATGGTGCTCGCGGCCTTGGCGGGCGAACGGGCGGTGGTGCTCGATGCCGACGCGCTAACGAGCTTTGCCGGGGCGCCGGAAACACTGTTTGCCGCAATCAAAGGCCGGGGCGCCTCACCGACGGTGCTGACCCCGCATGAAGGCGAGTTCGTGCGATTGTTTAGTGAAGCCGTACAAGGAGCTGAAATCACATCAAAATGTGGCAAGACCAAAGCTGCGGCTTTAGCATCCAGCGCGATCGTGCTGCTGAAGGGCTCCGATACTGTGGTGGCCGCGCCGCACGGCCGGGTCTCGATTACCGAGAATGCGCCGCCCTGGCTCGCCACGGCGGGCTCGGGCGACGTGTTGGCGGGGTTCGTCGCGGGCCTTCTGGCGCAGGGCATGCCGGGCTTCGAGGCGGCGAGCGCCGCCACCTGGCTGCACGGCGAAACCGGCAGCGAGGCCGGCCCGGGTCTGATCGCCGAGGACCTGCCGGAAGCGCTCCGGGCGGTTTATCGGCGCCTCTTTGTGGACCTTGGCGTCTGGCCCTAAAAGTCGTTGTGGTGCTGGCCCGGAAGCCCTGATATACACCGCGCCGCTCGGCCAATGGTGCCGCGCAAAGCCTCCGGGCGGGCGTGGCGGAACTGGTAGACGCGCGGGATTTAGGTTCCCGTGACGCAAGTCGTGGGGGTTCAAGTCCCTCCGCCCGCACCACGCCGGGCCAACATCTGACCGGCAAATCTGACCGGACTGAGAGCGGACAAACCTTGGACGCCGTACAGAGCGGCACAAAACGAAGATTGTGGTGATGCAAGTAACCGAAACTGTCAGCGACGGCCTCAAGCGCGAGTTCAAGGTCGTAGTCCCCGCAGCCGATCTGGCCACCAAGGCCGATGTCAAGCTCGGCCAGCTCAAGGATCAGGTCCGCCTCAACGGCTTCCGTCCGGGCAAGGTCCCGGTCGCCCATATCAAGCGCCTCTATGGGCGTGCGGTGATGGCCGAGATGATCGAGACGACGGTGCGCGAGGCCAACGCGGAGATCATCACCGAGCGCGGCTTCAAACTCGTGCGCGAGCCGAAGGTGACCTTGCCCGAAGAGCAGGGCGCGGTCGAACAGGTGATCGCGGGCAAGTCCGATCTGGCCTACACGGTGGCGATCGAGATCCTGCCGACGATCGAGCTTGCGGATTTCAAGGGCATCCAGCTCGAGCGCATGAACGCCGAGGTGACCGAGACCGAGGTCGATGAGGCGCTGGCGAAGATCGCCGAGCAGAGCCGGCCGTTCGCGCCCAAAGGCGAGGGCGCCAAGGCCGAAAACGGCGACCGCGTCACCATCGATTTCACCGGCAAGATGGACGGCACGCCGTTCCAGGGCGGCACCGGCGGCGACGTCTCGCTGCATCTCGGCTCCGGCAGCTTCATCCCGGGCTTCGAGGAACAGTTGGTCGGCATCGCCGCGGGCGAACAGCGCACCGTCAATGTGACCTTCCCGCAGACCTATCCGACCGCGCATTTGGCCGGCAAGAACGCCGAATTCGACGTCACCGCGAAGGCGGTCGAAGCGCCGCAGCCGATTACCCTCAACGACGAGTTCGCCAAATCGGTGGGCCTTGAATCGCTCGCCAAGCTCCGCGAGATGGTCAAGGAGCGGATTGTTCGCGAGCACGGCGCCATGTCGCGGCAGAAGGTCAAGCGCAAGCTCCTCGATGAGCTCGACGCCAAGCACAAGTTCGCCCCGCCGCCGAGCCTGGTCGAGGACGAGTTCACCAACGTCTGGAAGACGATTCAGGACGACCTTCAGGCCCGCAAGCGCACCTTCGAGGAAGAGGGGACCACCGAAGAAAAGGCCAAGGAAGAATACCGCGGCATCGCCGAGCGGCGCGTCCGGCTCGGTCTGGTGATCGCCGAGATCGGCGAGCGCAACGGCATCAAGGTGTCCGACGAGGAATTGAGCCGCGCCGTGATGGATCGCGCCCGCCAGGTGCCGGGCCGCGAGCAGGAGGTGTGGGATTTCTACCGCAACAATCCCGACGCGCTGGCGAGCCTGCGCGCGCCGATCTTCGAGGACAAGGTGATCGATTTCATCCTTGAGCTCGCCAAGATCACCGACAAGGCGGTGTCGCGCGAGGAGCTTTACAAGGAAGACGAGGACTGACCGCGGTCGCGGCCGGCTGCCAGAGCCGTCGCCTCCGAGGCTTGTACCGGGTTCTTTGGAGCCTATCTGACAGATATGTCGACGGGCCGTTCGCAGGCTGCCGCCGGCGCCATCCCCGATCCGGGTCC
>CAWKOD010000012.1:0-123881 GCA_963850885.1 uncultured Alphaproteobacteria bacterium
CCGGCGCCGATCACATCACCGTCGTCGGTACCAATCTCGGCGGCGCCGATACCATCACCGGCGGCGCAGGCGCCGACACCATCGATGGCGGTGCAGGCATCGACACCATCAATGGCGGTGCCGGCGCTGACGTGATCACCGGCGGGGCCGGCGCCGATGTCCTGACCGGCGGCCTCGGGGCGGACATCTTCGTCATCGGTGCGGTCGCCGACCTCGCCGCCGGCGAGACCATCAACGGCACGGCAGAGGCCGGTACGATCGACACGCTGAGGCTCAATGCGGCCGGTACCTATAATCTGTCCGGCTTCACCACGATCACCAACATCGATGCCTTCGCGTTCAACGTCAATGCCGCGGGCTTCAACCTGACGGTGGCGGACAGCCAGGTCTCCACTGCCGACGCCAACGGCGATGGCACCCAGAACGACCTGCAGATCAGTGCATCAGTGGCCATGACCAACGGTGTGACGATCAGCGGCGCCGGCCTGACCGGCGCCGATCACATCACCGTCGTCGGTACCAATCTCGGCGGCGCCGATACCATCACCGGCGGCGCAGGCGCCGACACCATCGATGGCGGTGCAGGCGCTGACGTGATCACCGGCGGGGCCGGCGCCGATGTCCTGACCGGCGGCCTCGGGGCGGACATCTTCGTCATCGGTGCGGTCGCCGACCTCGCCGCCGGCGAGACCATCAACGGCACGGCAGAGGCCGGTACGATCGACACGCTGAGGCTCAATGCGGCCGGTACCTATAATCTGTCCGGCTTCACCACGATCACCAACATCGATGCCTTCGCGTTCAACGTCAATGCCGCGGGCTTCAACCTGACGGTGGCGGATAGCCAGGTCTCCACTGCCGACGCCAACGGCGATGGCACCCAGAACGACCTGCAGATCAGTGCATCAGTGGCCATGACCAACGGTGTGACGATCAGCGGCGCCGGCCTGACCGGCGCCGATCACATCACCGTCGTCGGTACCAATCTCGGCGGCGCCGATACCATCACCGGCGGCGCAGGCGCCGACACCATCGATGGCGGTGCAGGCATCGACACCATCAATGGCGGTGCCGGCGCTGACGTGATCACCGGCGGGGCCGGCGCCGATGTCCTGACCGGCGGCCTCGGGGCGGACCATTTCGTATTCAACGCTCCAACTCAGGGCACCGATCAGATTAGCGACTTTAACTCGGGGCAAGGGGACGTGTTAGACATCCTGGTTGCAGCGTTCGGCGGCGGCCTTACAACAGGGACTGACCCAGTGACCGTGTTTGGCAGTTCAACCACGAACACTTTCACGTCGGGCACCGAGCGATTCCACTATAACACAACGACGCATACTCTTCTTTATGACGCGGACGGTAATGGAGCTGGTGCTGCACAAACTCTCGCAACGTTCACCAACTCGGCCGCACTTGCCGGGAGCGATTTTCATGTTTTTTAACATTCAGGCGTAACCGGACCAGTTCGAGGTCAGGCACAGTCACCCCCTCCCCTCAACCACGACCGTCGCAAACTGACCGTGATTGGCAAGGGCAATAAGCTCCGGGTCATCGGGCTCGACTATTGCCGCCGGCGTTGACATCGTCACCATCAGCAAACGGCTCGGCCATGCCCGGCCAACAGCTTGGCGACGAGATCGGGCACGTCCCGCACAATGGGCCGTTTAGCCCGTCGGCCGAACGCGAGGCGAAAGCGCGGCAATTGACGTTGCGCGTGATCAAGCTGAAAATCCGCCGTACGATTTCGACGCGGCGTTTCGCACGCTACGGTGTCGATTTTGTCCCGATGATGCGCCGGGCCGCCTCCTTCGTCGCCAAAATCCTGCACGGCGTTAAGCCCGCCGACCTGCCGGTCGAGCAGGTCGTCCAATTCGAGTTCGTCGTCAACTTGAAGGTTGCGAAGGCGATGGGCGTCACGCTGCCGACATCGATCCTGCTGCGCGCTGACGAAGTGATCGAATAAGGAAGTAGTTTGCTGCGGTGCGAATGTCGCTGATTGGCGATCGTCTCAACCGGTCGACGCAACACATATCTTAGAACAGAAGAGATAGAGATTACGTGCTGATGAGCGAAAAATGTCGTCAAGGGCTAACTGCGGCCGAGAAACCGGAGCTTTGGCATCGCTGGCAGCCGGGAATCTTGAAGGCGATTAGGCGAGCGTTTGGTAAGCGTTACGCGGGTGTTGCGTCGACCGGTTGAACCGGCAGACAACAACAGCGTTTGACCCGCAACTGATATTGCCGAGTTTCCGATGCATCTTACGGACGGGACTGCACGATTCAACGCACCGCGACCGCGGTAGGCATCGCCGAGGTTCCTCAAAAATTGAACCCGGATTGAGCAGGGCCTAAACTGCTTTCGCCGGTTTGGAAATTTTGATGACCGTTGGAGGTGCTTATACGGATGATGCTCAAATTCAGTCTTCCCGTCGAAAAAGGAAATCAGGCAGCCCTCGACGGCGCGCTCGGCAAAACGATGGACGCGATCATGAGCAAGCTGAAGCCCGAGGCCGCCTACTTCACGCCCTTGGACGGCAAGCGGGCAGGAATGATCTTTTTCGATCTTGCCGATCCGTCGCAAATCGCAGAAGTCGCTGAGCCGTTCTTTCTGGGCCTTAATGCCGAGGTCGAGCTTACACCGGTCATGAACGGCGACGATTTGCGTAAGGGCCTCGCGAAGGCGGGTAGTAAGAGACGGTCCCGGTGACGGCGGATGAACCCGCACCAGGGCTGTGCCGCAGCTGTTGAAGGCCATTGTGGGAGGTCAGGGAGCGGATCGGCGCTCCGCTCCCTCACGTTTGGTGAGGGAGACTTCCCCTCGTCAGCGAGGGGATGGCAATGCCGGCGCACCCCGCGCCTTGCGAGAACAAGGGCGGCGGAGCTTTGGCTTTTTTGCTTGTTGGCTCGCCGGCTGTTTGACATGTGAATCTGATGATCGCGCACGAAAGATGCGGAGAGCGTTTTGGCGAAACGAACCCGAGGTCACGGTCCCCCCACAGCATCTTCTTGTTCGAGATCGCCCTCTCCGCGTCATGCCCCGGCACAGCCGTCCGAAGGACGGCGTCGCTACGCTCGCCTATGACCGGGGCATCCATGACGAGCCGCAACGCGCTATTACCTTACAGTGAAGTTCATCGCTGACGGCATTGCGTCATGGATTGCCTGGTCAAGCGCGGCAATGACGAACGTGAGGTTGCCTACGGGTGATACAGTGGAGGAAACAATCGCGAAGGGAGGAATGCTGATGCAGGGGAAACATGCCGGTCGCGCTCCGCAATATTTCGCGCTCGCGGTGCTGCTGATTGCAGGCGTCTCCTTCCCAGCCTCCGCACAAACCTACCCTTCGCGCCCGATCCGCATCGTCGTGCCGCTCCCGCCCGGCGCCAACGGCGATCTGATGCCGCGCATCCTGGCGCAGCAGCTCGCCGCGAAATTCGGCCAGTCCGTGGTGATCGAGAACCGCCCCGGCGCGGCGCAGAACCTCGGCGCCGAGCTCGTGTACCGCGCCGAGCCGGACGGCTACACGCTCCTGGCCACGCCGCAGGGGCCGCTGGTGATCAGCCAGAGCTTCTTTCCCAAGCTCGGCTTCGATCCGACCCAGTTCGTGCCGGTCACCATCATGGCGAGGCTGCCCTACATCCTGGTGGTGCATCCCAAGGTGCCGGTCAGCACGTTCGCGGAGTTCATCGCCTACGCCAAGGCCAATCCCAACGCGCTGAACGACGCTTCGCCGTCGACCGGCAGCGGCCCGCACCTGACCGGCGAGATGCTGAAGCTCGCCGCCGGCATCAAGATGACGCATGTGCCCTATGCGGGGATGGCACCGGCACTGAACGATCTCCTCGCCGGCCACGTCGAGATGATGTTCGACAATCTCGGCAACAGCCTGCCGCTCGTCCAGGAGCGCAAGCTCAAGGGCCTCGCCGTCACCAGCGACAAGCGCGTGCCGGAATTGCCCGACCTGCCGGCGATCGCCGAGACCTATCCCGAGGTGCAGGCGACCAGCTGGTTCGCCATCGTGGCGCCGCCGAAAACGCCGCCGGCGATCGCGGCGAAGCTGTCGCAGGCGTTTGCCGAAATCCTGCGCGAGCCGGAGATCCAGCGGCGCTGGCGCGAGATGACGCTGACGCCGGTCGGCGGCACGCCCGAGGAGATCGCGGCCTTCTTCAAGGCGGAGACGGCGCGCTGGCGCAAGGTCATCGTCGCCGGCGGCATCAAGCCGGAGTGAGCCGGCCAGAATCGGGCGGCGGACTCCAACGGGTAAACGGAATCTGAATCCGCCGAAAAACAAACTTTGGGACTCTGCCGCGACTCCCGTTCAAGCTCCGCCCGTCGATTCTTGCTCGATTTTTGGAGAGCGTGTCATGGTCGAACGAGCGCTGGTCTTCACCCTGCTGATTGCCAACCTGACCAATATGGCGTGCCTTTACGTATATCTTTGAGCGGACCAGTCCCATGCGGCGTTGCGCATAGCTTGGCAGCTACGCGCTGGACATCCGGCCGCGACGGCATACCTTTGCGCCATGGCCGCCAAAGACCATCGCCTGACCGATCGGGAGTTCGCGCGGATCGCCCGCGCGCTGGCCGAGCCGCGGCGCTATCAGATGCTGAAGGAGATCGGCGCCTGCGACGCCTCGATGGCGTGCAGCGCGCTGCACAAGTCGCATGGCATCAGCGCCGCCACTCTCTCCCACCACCTCAAGGAGCTTGAGACCGCGGGCCTGATCGAGATCGTCCGCGACGGCAAGTTCGCCAATCTCGTCCTCCAGCGCCCGGTGCTGCGCGCCTACCTCGACCGTCTCGCAAAAATTTAAGACGGCCCCCTCTTGCGGTCCGTCTGCCGGACCATACTTCGATAATTATCAAACTATCGAATTGATGGCAACTAGTAATCAAGCGGAGAATGGCAATGAGCGATCTGAAGGGAAAAGTGGCGGTGGTAACCGGGGCCTCGAAGGGCATCGGCGCGGGTATCGCCAAGAGTCTGAGCGCGGCGGGCGCCGCCGTGGTGGTCAATTATGCGTCGAGCAAGGAAGGCGCGGACCGTGTTGTCGCCGACATCAAGGCCAAAGGCGGCAAAGCCATCGCGGTGAAAGGCGACGTCGGCAAGGCCGCGGATGTGACGCGGCTGTTTGATGAAACCAGGAAGGCTTTCGGCGCGGTCGATGTGCTGGTGAACAACGCCGGCGTCTACAAGTTCCATCCACTCGACGAGATCACCGAGGGTGAATTCCACCGGCAGTTCAACATCAATGTGCTCGGAACGATCCTCGCCACCCAGGAGGCGGCGAGGCACTTCGGGCCGGACGGCGGCAGCGTCATCGACATCAGCTCGACCGCCAGCGTGAGCGCGATGCCGACAGCGTCGGTCTATTCAGCGACCAAGGGTGCCGTGGATGCGGTTACCCGCGTACTGGCCGCCGAACTCGGGCCGCGCAAGATCCGCGTCAACGCCATCGCGCCGGGCGGTGTCGAGACCGAAGGCGTGCACGCCACGGGCCTCATGGGCAGCGACCTTGAAAAGACGATGATCGCGGGCACCCCGCTCGGCCGCCTCGGTCAGCCGGACGACATCGCGCGGGTCGCGGTTTTCCTCGTCTCTGACGACTCGGCGTGGCTGACGGGCGAGCGGCTCACAGCGGCGGGCGGTTACCGGTAGAGCGAGCCACCAAGCAACAGTCGTTGCGTTGCGGCGCGGCAACTTGTCCGCGCCGCAACTCCATCGAACTTCAGCGGTGCGTCGGCTAGAGCCGGCCCATCAAAACGAGAATGAGCAGGATGATGATGACAAGGCCCAGTCCGCCGCCGCCGTAGTAGCCGGTGCCGTAGAACGGACCGCCGCCAATGCCGCTGAACCCGCCCAACAGGGCGATGACCAGAATGATAAGAATGATAGTGCCGATACTCATTTGGGTCTCCTCCAACGATGGAGCGACAACCCCGATGGAACCCTTGGGTTCCATTTTCGGAGGACCTTATTCCTCCGGTTCCGTGGTGAAGAAAAGCGGATAGCCCTGGCTCTTGCCCAGTTCGGTCGCCTCCTTGGCCTTGGTTTCGGCGACGTCGCGGGTGAACACCGCGATCACGCAGGCGCCGCGCTGGTGCGCCGTCATCATCACCCGATAGGCCTGGCTTTCGTTCATGCGGAACACCGCCTCCAGCACCTTCACGACGAATTCGCGCGGCGTGTAGTCGTCGTTGAGCAGGATGACCTTGTAAAGCGGCGGCCGCGCCGTCTTCGGCGTGGTCTTGGGTTTGAGCTTGGTGGGCGGCTTTTCGATAGTTTTGGTCGCCATCACACGTGACCCTGGATGCGCGGTGCCCCCGGCGCTGTGACAGCCCATTATAATTCCGGCGCGGCGGCCGATCCAGCAGGCGTTAGTCCCAGCCGAACAGGCTGAGGATGCCGTTCCAGATTCCTTTCAGGATGGTGCCGATCAGCGCGAACAGGCCAACGAGCAGGTCCCACGCCGCCTCCAGAACATCGGCGAGACTCATGGCTCGGATTTCCGCGATCAATGCCGCGGCGAAGGCGCCGCAACCTACGACGACGACGCGGTGCGGCAGGCCGAAGCCGGCCTCCACCTGCGGCGGCTGGCGCGCAATCCAAAACCACGCCGCAGCGACGATGGCGAGCGCCACCAGCGCAACGATCGCAGCGGTGTGGCCGCGCAGGCCCGGCGCACGCTGTCGCGGCGGCTTTTCGGTCTTGCGGATCACGACGATCATGGCGCGGCCCTTCTCATCCAAGGCATTGGTCGCAGCGGCCGCCATGCCGGTTCAAAGACTTACCTCCCTCCTGAGCCTCGTGAGGAACGTTGGCTAAATCCGCGGGTCTCGCTTACGATCATGGCAACGGACCAAGGGGCGATTTCAAATGTCACGCAGCAACATTCTCTATCTCGTCGTCGGCGCGCTGGTCGTGGTGGTCGCCGTGCTCGGCTATCAGCTCTATGAGGACAAGAAGAAGCCCGAGGGCGTCAACATCAACCTCGGCCCGGGCGGCCTTTCGATCCAGAAGAAATAGCGGGAGCCCGTCCATGCGAACCCTCACCCTCGCAGCCGCGGCCGCCATCGGCGCAATCGCCATGAGCGAAATCTCCACGGGCAACGCCGCCGAAATCAGAGTGATCTCCGCCAACGGCATGCGCGAGGTGCTGGCCGAGACCAAGGCGAAGTTCGAGGCCGACACCCGCCACCAGCTCACCATCACCGTGGTCGAGACCGGCGAGATTCGAAAGCGCGTGCTGGCGGGCGAAAATTTCGACGTCATCATGGTGCCGAAGAGCGCCGCCGACGAGCTGGAGAAGGCCGGCAAGATCGTGGCCGGCAGCGCGGTGCAATTGATCCGCGTCAACTTCGGCCTCGCGGTGCCCAACGATGGGCCGAGGCCCGACGTCAGCACGCCGGACGCTTTGAAGAGCACGTTCCTTCGCGCCAAGACCGTGCTGATCACCGATCCCGCGACCGGCGGCATCAGCGGCGTGCACCTGATGGAGGTGCTGGGCAAGCTCGGCATCGCCGACGAGATGAAGAGCCGCCTGGTGCCGCAGCCCGGCGGCGGCTTCCACGCCGCCCGCGTCGTCAAGGGCGAGGCCGATCTCGCGGTGCAGGCCGAGCACGAGATCCGCTGCGTCAAGGGCGCGATGTTCCTGCCCTATCCGGCCGTGTTCCAGCGCACCATTGTATTCCTGGGCGGCGTCGGCTCTGCGGCAGGCGACGTCGCAGCCGCCAAGGCTTATCTCCACTATCTGACCGGGGCGGACACCGCCAACACCTACTCGGCGCATTGCCTGACGCGGGGCTGAACCCATCTGGACCGCAGCGTAAGTTCAAAACGAACGCGCCACGGCGGGTGCCATGGCGCGCGTTCCGTTCGCTCAGCTGCTTGTGCGTTTAGCAGTTCGGCAGACCAGCCGCGCCGGCCGGACGGGTCTGGGTGTTGCCGGTGCCCTTGGCGTTGTTGGCCTGTCCCGACGGCGACGAACCGGTCGTCACGCCACCCGGAGTCTTGGCGCCGCTCGCCACGCCGGACTTGTCCTTGATGGTGTTGCTGGCGGCATCCCAGCACTGGCCCTGGGGCTTCGCAGCCTGACTGGAGGACGATCCACTGGGCGCCATGTTGGATTGCGCCGCTGCGATAGACATGCCGCCGGCGAGCAACGCCGTGGCGGAAAGCATCGTGAGCTTACCGAGCATGATAAATCCCTTCGCTGTTGGATTGTTGGCAACATTGCCAACCCGAACCAACGCATCAGCGTAAAAGGTTGTTCCAGCGGAAACGATTCGTGAAAGTTCCGGTTCATTCTCGAATCAACGCGTTGCTGCGACGCAAATACCTCCAGCAATCGCGGCAAATCTGCAGCAGCGCGTCAATCTCGCGGTTACGTTGTCACGCGGCTGTTCCGCGAAGTTTTTCGACGTGTCTTTGGGAATATCGGCGAGCGTCGGCATGGTCATTCGCACTGCAACATGATTCTTTCCGAGCATGTCGCTCTCTTTTTTGTCGGTGTACGCGTCCGCGCGCGTTCACATTCTAATTCAGCGAATACGTCAGCGCCGCTGCTTCACATTTCGCTGTGGACGGTCATGCTGCGGTCATGGCCATGGGGCATAGGTCAGTGGGAGGGGAGAGACAGCGACAACAAGGAGGCGTCATGGAGCTCCGATCCCGAAACGCACGCACCTTCCATCGGTCCCGGCCCGTCGTCCCCTGCGCCCAGTGCGGCGAGACGTTGTTGGCGCCGGAATGGAGCGAGTACCTCGACGACCGCCGCATCCGTCATCTGTGGTCCTGCGATGCCTGCGGCTACGAGTTTGAGAGCGAGGTCTGCTACCCGGAGCCCGGTGCGCAGGCCGCATAGCCCGCTCGGATTCGATCCTCAATTGTCGCGGTCCGCCTTGCGGCGGGCCGCGAAACAAATCACGCTGTCGGACGCCCAGGGCAATTGAAGGGGAACGTCCGATGCCAAAATTCAAAATGCTGGCGGCCGCCTGCGCCGCCACTGCCGTGCTCGCGCTGACGTCCTTTGGGCCGTCACCCGCCTTCGCACAGCCGTCGAAAACGCTGAAGATCATCGTTCCCTACACACCAGGCAGCGGCCCCGACATCATCTCCCGCCTGTTGGGCGAACAGATTCAAAAGGCCGGGGGGCCCACCGTCGTGGTCGAGAACCGCCCGGGCGGCGGCATGACCATCGGCACCGAGGCCGCGGCGCGCGCCGAGCCAGACGGCAACACCCTGCTGCTGGTCGCCAACGCCTTTGTGGTCAACATGGCGGTGAAGCGCGGCAACTTCACGCTTAGCAATTTCGAGCCGGTCTGCAATCTCGCCTCGACGCCGATGCCGCTGGTGGTGCAGAGCAGCGCGCCCTGGAAAACGCTGCAGGAGCTGGTCGCCGACGCCAAGGCCAATCCCGGCAAGATTACCTTTGCCAGCGGCGGGCCCGCGACCTCGCTGCATATCGCGATCGAAGTGCTCCGCCTCGCCACCAAGATCGACATCAACTACGTGCCCTATGGCGGCAGCGGTCCGGCCATCACCGCGCTGATGGGCGGTCACGTACAGGCGGTCTGGGCCGACTATCCGACCGTGGTGTCGCAGCTCAAGAGCGGCACGCTCCGCGCGCTGGTCACCACCTCGCCGAAGCGGCTCGCCGTGCTGCCCGGCGTGCCGATCATGGAAGAAACCGGCATCACCAAATACGAGGCCGAGATTTTCTACGGCCTCGTCGTGCCGGCGAAGACGCCGCCGCAAGCGATCAAGAGCCTGTCCGACATGCTGCTCGCCGCGATGAACACGCCGGAGATGAAAGCCAAGTTCGAGCAGCAAGGTCTGTTCCCGGACGGCACCTGCGGCGCGAAGTTCGGCACCTTCTTGCGCGACATCACCGCCGACTATGAGAAGATCACCACGGCCGCGGGCATCAAGCCGAACTAAGCCTCGACGGCGCAACCTCGGATAAACCAGCCGGCAGAGCCGGAGGCCGAAATGCCCGATGCCAAAACCTATCAAGGCGGCTGCCATTGCGGCCGCGTCCGCTACGAAGTCACGAGCGACCTGGCGCAAGTTGTCGACTGCAATTGCTCGATCTGCATCAAGCGCGGCGCGATGTGGGCGTTCGTCAAGGCGCCGCAGTTCAAGCTCGTCCAGGGCGACGATGCGCTGACTGACTACCAGTTCGGCCAAAAGAAAATCCACCATCTGTTCTGCCAGACCTGCGGCGTCGGCTCGTTCTCGCGCGGCCTGGCGCCGAACGGCGACGAGACATTCGCCATCAACGTGAGTTGCCTCGACGATGTCGACGTCGCAACGCTCAAGCTGACGCCGTTCGACGGCAAGAACATGTAGGGCTCAAGATCATGGCGCGCGTGAAAATGATTCCGCCGGAGACGACCGATGCGGCGGCCCGCGAAGTCTATGACGGCGTGCTCAGGCAATGGGGCCGGATCAGCAACTTCTCGCAGGTGCTGGCGCATCAGCCGGCCGCGCTCGCCGGCTGGATGCTGCCGAACGAAGCGATCCGGCTCGGCAACGTGAAGGCCGATCCCGACTACGTGAAAATCCAGCAGCTCGTCATCATCAAGACATCGGCGCTCAACCGCAGCGCCTATTGCATGTCGCACAACGTGCCGCTCGGCAAGAAGATCGGATTGACGGAGGCGCAGATCGCCGCCGCCCAGGGCGACACCTATATGGCCTCACCCGATCTCGACGAACGGCAGAAGGCCGCGGTGCGCTGGGCCGAGGCCGTCACCAACATGACGGCGCGCGACGACGACGAAGCCTTCGCCGAGATGAAGAAGCATTTCAGCGAGAAACAGATCGTCGAGCTCACGGTGTTCTGCGGCATGTGGAATTACTCCAACCGGCTGTGCGAGGCGCTGCACGTCGATCTGGAACGGCCCGACAAGCGGATCGAATTCCAAAAATAACAGCGGCGACCGTGGAGGTCGCCGCTGTTCTTCGGCCTCATGGTGAGGCGGAATGCGTCTAGCGCGGCGCCATATCGCTGAACATCACGCCGCCCTTGGCCTTGTCGGTCTTGGGCGTCTCGACCAGCGTGATCACGACCGCATCGGCCGGGACCTTGTAGTTCTTCACCATGGCGTCGGTGATGTCCTTGCAGAGCGCGGCTTTTTGTTCGGCGGGGCGGTTGCCGACGGCATAGACGACGATCTCGGGCATGGTTGTTCCTCCTGTTGATGCCTGTCGGGACCACTATAGCGTGGGCTTGGCGCCGGAAACACCACCCTTCGGAATGGCTCTTGGACCCCATCGCGGGGCGGATTTTAAGCTGCAATAATCCGGCTGCGGGGGTGTTCATAATAACGCCGCACACCGTCAACCGGAGGACACGATGAACATTCACTCTAAGATCCCGTCCGACATCATCGGACTGACCACGCCACCGCCCGTCTCGCGGCGAGGCTTCTTCATGACGGCGTCCGCCGCCGCCGCTGCCGGCTACACGCTCGCCGCAGGGCCCGTGCGCGCCCAGGTCATCAGCACCGACACCACCGGTCTCAAGGCCGGCGATGCCACGGTGAAGGTCGCGGGCGGCGACATGCCGGTCTATTTCGCCCGGCCCGAGAAGGCCAATAACCCGCCGGTCATCCTGGTCAGCATGGAGATCTTCGGCCTGCACGAATACATCAAGGACGTGACGCGGCGTCTCGCCAAGGCCGGCGCCTTCGCCATCGCGCCGAACTACTATTTCCGGTCCGGCGAGGATCTCACCAAGATCACCGAAATGCCGAAGCTGATGCCGATCGTGAACGCCAAGACCGATGCTGAACTGTTCGCCGACCTCGATGCCACGGTGGCGTGGGCCAAGTCGCAAGGCGGCAACACCGACCGACTTGGGATGATGGGGTTCTGCCGTGGCGGCCGCAACGTCTGGCACTATGCGAGCCACAACAAGAACCTCAAGGCCGGGGTCGCGTTCTATGGCAGCCTGATCGACAAGAGCGATGCGGTGCCGAAGAGCTCGATCGAACTCGTGCCTGAGGTGAAGGCGCCAGTGCTCGGTCTCTACGGCGCCGAGGACACCGGTATCAAGGTCGAGCAGGTCAAGGAGATGGAAGAGAAGCTCAAGGCCGCTAAAAAGACCGCCGAATTCAAGATCTATCCCGGCGCGCCGCATGGCTTCCACGCGGACTACCGGCCGAGCTATCGCAAGGAGGCGGCCGAGGACGCGTGGAACCAGATGATCGGCTGGTTCAAGAAGTACAAAGTGCTGAGCTGACCGCCCGATTGAGGGCCGCGGCGTGGCGCATCGCCGCCGCGCCGCGGCCATTCAATTTTTAGCGAGCATGCATCGAATGCGCGAACGACGGCGTATAAGCATCCGAATCCCGAGACGGAGCGCATGGCGCATGATGATCGACCGCAGACATGCCCTGGCGCTTGTTGGCTCTTGCCTTGTCTCGCCCGCATCCGCACAGGCCCCCGCGATGAGCCGATCGACCGCCTATGCTTTCTCGTTCGCCGGGCTTGACGGCGCAACGCTTTCGCTCGCCGAACACGCCGGTAAGCCGATCCTGGTCGTCAACACCGCCTCGCAATGCGGCTACACCCCGCAATTCGCCGGGCTCCAGCAATTGTGGGCGCGCTACCGCGACCGCGGCCTGCTGATCATTGCGGTTCCCTCGAACGATTTCGGCGGCCAGGAACCCGGCGGACCCGTCGAAATCAACAAGACCGCGCACGGCGAATACGGCGTGAGCTTCCCGCTCGCCGCCAAGGCCGATGTCAAAGGACCATCCGCCCACCCGTTCTATAAATGGGCGTTGCACGAGCGTCCCGGCGATGGGCCGCGTTGGAACTTTCACAAGTACTTGATCGGCCGCGACGGCCTCCTGGCTGCGGTGTTTTCGACCCAGACCGAGCCGACCGACCCGCGCGTGATCGCAGCCATCGAGAAAGAGCTGCGTTAAGCGAGTTCCGCCGCTTCCCCAGCGACAATCTGCTTCAGCGACAATCCGCCTAATGGCCGCGGCGACCAGCCTGCGCTCCGTTAACGATTAAGGCGACGACCAGAGCTCCGGCGCATTCGCACCGGAAAGGGGATGCTTATGAGCGTTATTCTGATCTTCCTCGCCTTCGTTCTCATCGGCGACACCGCGGCAGTTGGGATTTCTTACCTCTTCGAACGGGTCTCTAATTCCGCCAGCCTGCTGGTTTTCTTTGCCTTATTCGCGTTGGTGTTTTACGTGGCGTGGAAATTGGCGGTGTTCGTGACCGAGCGCTATGTCGTGCGCCAAAACTGATCCACCGATCTAACCGCTTCCAAAGTAATGTTAATGTCGGTTGCGCGGCGGAGGCTGCGCGATTTCGTTGACTCGTGCCCCGATTGCCCTCAATTTCAAGGGGACGAACCATCGAGGCTGGTTCATTTCTGAGTTCGAGGAGGTCGTTAATGCGTGGCGCGATAGCATTTGCTTTGGCAGTTTCGGCGTCTTTGCTGGTCCTCGGACCGGCTTCGGCTCAACAGTCCACGACAGGTTCGGCGCCGCCGCTGGTGGCGCCCGCTCCGGCTCTGGTACCGGGCGGGGCTCCTGCCCTTGCCACGGCACCGGGCCTGACGCCCAGCCGGGCTCCCGCGGCCGCTCCGGCCGCCGGCGGGACCAAGTCCGCGGCCAAGTGCGACAATCCGAATGCGCTCGGCGTGTCCCGCACGGTCGAGATCGACACCACCGGCGGTCCGGGCTTCGGCTTCGAACACTTCAAGCAACTCGACTTCCTGCGCGACCACGAAGTGGTGCTGACCTTCGACGACGGCCCGTGGCCGACCACGCCGGCCGTGCTCAAGGCCCTCGCCGCCGAATGCGTCAAGGCGATCTTCTTCCCGATCGGCAAGCATGCCACCTACTATCCGGAAATTTTGCGGCAGGTCGCGGCGGCTGGTCACAGCATCGGCTCGCATACCTGGTCGCACAAGGATCTGTCGGCCATCAAGTCGCCGGACGAGGCCAAGGCCGAGATCGAGAAAGCCGTCAGCGCCGTGAAATGGGCGCTCGGTGATCAGGGTCAGGAGGCGCCGTTCTTCCGCTTCCCGGCACTGCGCCATCCGCCGGAGATGGTCACCTATCTCGGCACGCGCAACATCGCGATCTTCTCGACCGACATGGACTCGTTCGACTTCAAAATGCGCAAGCCCGAACAGGTTATAAAGTCGATCATGACCAAGCTGCAGAAGCACGGCAAAGGCATCGTGCTGATGCACGACTTCCAGAAGGCGACTTCGGAAGCAGTGCCGCAGCTGCTCGCCGAGCTCAAGGCCGGCGGCTACAAGATCGTGCACATGAAGGCGCGCGGCACCGTGACGTCGCTGCCGCAATACGACGAGGAGCTCGTCAAGGAGGCCAAGCTGCCGACCGTCAGCACGCGGCCGGTCTCCAGCGTGGTGCGCGACGTCGAGTAAGGCTGTCGAATTCAATTGCTCAGGGGCGGCCGCAAGGCCGCCCCTTTGCATTTGCGGGCACGCGTATAAGCTGAGCCGCGAGCATGGCCCGTCCGGATCGCATCGAAGGTCTCGCAATCGTGTCCGCCGACGGCATGATCGCAAACGCCCGTGGCATTCAACCGGACGCGCTCAAGCTCGAAGCCGATCAGCGTTTCTTCCATGCCAAGCTCGACGAGGCGACAGCGCTCGCCCACGGTCGCAACTCCAGCGAGGGCGGCCCGCATATGGCGAGGCGGCGCCGGCTGATCCTCACCCGCAGCGATCGCAGGGCTCGTCCGCGATCCACAAAACGACAAGGCGCTGCATTGGAACCCCGCCGGCGCCACCCTGGAGCAGGCCTGGGAGGCGCTCGGCCTGTCCGGCGGCTCGCTGCACGTGATCGGCGGCACCGAGCCGTTCGGGCTGTTCCTTGAGATCGGCTACGACGCCTTCCATCTGAGCCGCGCCAGCCGCACCAAGCTTCCGGGCGGGCGGCCGGTGTTCCCGGGCATCTCTCTGCACAGCCCCGAAGACTTGCTGGAACGGCATGGCCTGAAACCAGACGCCAGACAGGTCCTCGACGAAGCGGCCGACCTAACCCTGGTATCTTGGCGGCGCTAGCGCTCGGCGGGCCGAGATATCCACCGGCTGGGATAACCTGTGGATTTCGCTATCAGCAAGAAAACACGTGACGATTTGGTGCGAATCAGTCTTTATCCACAGGACATTTGAATTCACAGTCACGCGGGTCGGCGGCGTTGCGTCGAGGTCGACCCGTCCCGAGGTTCCTCCCGCGTGGCGTATCAACTTGGGGCGGCCGCAAGGCCGCCCCCTTTCCTTTTCGGGATGCCAATGCGGCGCACGCGGCGCCCGTTCAGCGGTCGTCCACCGGACTTGGACCGGCCCCCACCGCGACGATCAGCAAAAGTCCGCCCATGATCGACAGGTTTTTCAGGGCGTCGGCGCGGTTCTGAATTAATGCATCGCCCTGCATGTCCCAGAAGTGATGGACGAAGATGATGGTGCAGGCCGTGAACACGATCAGCACGAGAGCTGCCCAGCGCGCCTTGAGCCCGATCAGCACCATCAACCCACAGATGATCTCGATCGCGGCAATGAGATAACCCAGCGCCTCGTACTTCGGGATACCGCCGAGATACGAGAGATACGGCACAATCTCGTCTGGGATCGGCACGCCGTTGGCGGCAAGCATCTGGGCGATCTCGCCAATGTTCATCACCTTCTGGATGCCCGATACAAGAAACACGATGGGGATGAAAATACGACCGAGCGTATAAGCGACATTCATAGCGTAAGCTCCTGCCCTCCAAACGAGGGACGGCCCCAATCCACATTTGGGCATTGGGCGATATGTTTTTCCAGTAAGAATCTATCGACTTTCAGACCGGCTTACAATTCAGACGCTGATTGGCCGATGCCAGCTTTGCCGCTCAGGCCGCGTCGTGCCGCGCCATGGCTGCGAGCATCGCCGTCGGCTGGTCGGCGGCTAGCACGCCGGCCTTGAGCGGGTCGATCGTCTCGACGAGTTGCAGGAACGCCGAACACGGCAGCGGCGGCGAGAACACGAAACCCTGCGCGGCGCGGATGCCGAGGTCCCGCAGCTGCAGCACCTGCTCGAAGCTCTCCACGCCTTCCGCGATCACGTCCATCCGCATGTTCTGCGCCAGGTCGATCAGCGTCTCGATGATGGTGTTGGAGTGGCGGTCGGTGCCGACCGAGTCGATGAACAGCTTGTCGATCTTGATGATGTCGACACCGAGCTTGAGCATATACGACAGCCCGCTGTGGCCGGTGCCAACGTCGTCGATCGCAACCTTGACGCCGAGCCCCTGGAGCGCAGCAATGACCCGCCGCGTCTCGGTGAGATTCTCGATCGGCTGGCGCTCGGTTACCTCAAGTACGATCTGAGCGAGCTTCAACAACGAATGCTTGAAAATCTTGCGGACGTCGTCGACGATTTCCTCGTTGGCGAAATGACGCGCCGTCAGGTTGAAGCCGATCTTGAGATGCGGCCGCGCTCCAAGCACGGCGCCCGCCTCCCGACAGACGCGCCGCATCAGCGCCCGCGTCATCTCGATGATGAGGCCGCTCGACTTCCGCAAGCGGGATGAATGTCGCGGGGGGCACGACGGTGCCGTCGGATTTGCACCAACGGATCAGCACCTCCGCCCCGCGCAACCGGCCGGAACGGATGTCGACGATCGGCTGGAAGTACGGCACGAACTCGCCGGCCTTCATGGCGCGCTCGATCTCGTCGATCGGATTGTCGCGCTCGCGCCGCGGCATCAACACGGACATCGCAAGAATAATGATGGCAAGAGTCCACTGGCGATGGTTCCCAAGGCGCGCAGATCGCCGTGGTTGGCCGTAAGGCTGCAGACGACGCCGATATGACCGCTTGCAGCCCATACTTGCTGGAGGACAGATCGGCGACGACAACATCGTCTCCGTTGGCGCGGAGGCCACGCCCGACTCGGCGATCACCGCACCACCGGCGGTTAGCATCCGGGCCTGGAATTTTAGCGGCCCGCCCGCGGGCGAAAGCTGCGGCACGAACAGCGCCGCCGGAATGAGCGCCGCGACACCATTGCCGTTGCCTGTCCCGGGGCGGCGGATGCGGAGCCACTGAGCGGATTGCCCGCCAAGACGCACGAGTTCGAGCAGGTTGCGGCTGCCGGCCGACAACGGCTCGGACGAGATGACTTTGCGCTGCTCCGGTTGGTTGCCGACGTCGGTGCACAGCGTGCGGCCATCGGGGGCGACGATCGAAAGCTCTTTGACCGGCGTGGTGCCGAAGGTGGTCTGACGGAGCGCATCGACGTGAGCGATGCGGCAGGAATTGATGCC
The DNA here is from genome assembly GCA_963850885.1 of uncultured Alphaproteobacteria bacterium. GTDB lineage: Bacteria > Pseudomonadota > Alphaproteobacteria > Rhizobiales > Xanthobacteraceae > Z2-YC6860. Next base: position 17,318 of record CAWKOD010000012.1, read on the forward strand.
ACGGGCCGCAAGCTCGTCGAGGGTCGCCACCGTGCGGGCAATGCGCGCTCCGACAGCACCATGTGGCGCCGCCCAGCCAGGTCGAGCTCTTCCCGGCCCTGCCGTTCGACCAGGCCGCCGAGCCAAATGTTCAGCGCTGCCACTGGCGGTCCTGCCAGGACCACGCCAATAGCTATCGCTGCGAGCAATTTTCGTCTCGGCGACACCAAAACTCCACACACAACTGCCAGCAGAGGTTGAACGAGCGGCGTTAAGGCGAGATTAAGCCTAAGCAGTGGTAATCGATGCATGCCCTGGCGTTATCGACCGGCCGGCGCTCATGGTTAGCAAACGGTTAAACGGAACTAACGCCGTTCAACCGGCAACCGCGGATTTCGCCGATTGAGCGTTGCTCTGCCCGGCCGCGTCTGCGATCGGGTCCATCGCCTCGAGCAATTGCAGAAAGGTGCCGGCGGGCAGCGGCGGGGCGAACACATAGCCCTGCGCCGCGCCGATTCCGCGCTCGCGCAGATAGGTGACCTGGTCGAAGGTCTCGACGCCCTCGGCGATGATCTCCATGCGCATGTTCTTGGCCAGATCGATCAGCGTCTCGATGATCGCCTTGGAGTGGCCTTCCGAGCCGATCGCCTCGACGAACATCTTGTCCATCTTGATGATATCTACGCCGAGCTTGAGGATATAGGACAAGCCGCTGTGGCCGGTGCCGACGTCGTCAATGGCGACCTTGCAGCCGACCCGCTGCAAGGCGGCGATGGTGCGGCGCATGTTGGTCAGATCCGCCACCTCGTGGCGTTCGGTCAGCTCCAGCACGATCTGCGACAGCCTGATTCCCGAGCCGTCGAATATGGTGGCAACGTCGTGGAGGATCAGCGCATCGTCGAAATGCCGGGGCGCGACGTTGAAGGCGATGGACATATACGGACGCGGTCCGACCGCGTCGGCCAGTTCCTGGCGCACACGACGCATCAGCTTCCGCGTAAATTCCAGCACAAGCCCGCTCGACTCCAAAAGCAAAACGAAAGCGCCCGGCTCGATCATGGTGCCGTCCGGCGCGCGCCAGCGCACCAGCACTTCGGCGCCGAGCAATCGGCCGCTCTGCAAGTCGACGACCGGCTGGTAGTACGGCACGAACTCGTCGTCCCGGATCGCTCTTGCCATCTCCGCGTTCGGATCGGGCGGCTGGCGCTTGGTCAGGAGCAGAGCGAACAGCAGGATCACGAGCGCAATGCCCCCGGTGATGACAATGCCGATGCGGCGAAGGTCGTCATGGTTGGCAACCACACCCGAGCGGGGCATCGAGACGGTCATGACCAGCGGATATTGCTTCGACCGCAGGCTGTCGGAAAATTGCGCGCCCGGCGTTGCCGGGTCCGGCATCATGCCGGAATCGCCGAGCGGCGTTCCGTCGGCCATCGCGATGCGTGTGGTGCCCAGCGATCGCCCGCCTTGCGCCGAGGTTTGCGGAAGCAAGAAGCTCGCCGGCACCAGCGCGGCGAGAGCTCGGCTTGTCCGGCTGGCCGATTTTGCGGACGCGCAGAAAACGCTCGCCGCGAGCCGGCAGCTTCGTCACTTCCAACACGATGTCGGGCATGGCGGTGGCCACCGAGGTCAGCACCTCCAGGCGCGCCGCAAGGCCGCTGGTGTCGGTGCACAGCGTGTCGCCATTCGGCGCGATCAGCATCACCTGCTTGATCGGCCCCGTCAGCAGAGCCGCCTGACGCATCGCTTCGACGTGGGCCGGCTTGCAGGAATCGACACCGCGCGCGGACAGATCCTGCAGCGCCGCAATGCTCTGCCCAACCCGAATTTCGGTCGACCCCAGCGCCCACGCCGCGGTCATAGCCGTCTCATCATCGCCCTGCTTCTTCAGCCAGGCGTTGAACAAAATGATCGGCGCGCCGGCGACGAGAATGCCAAACACGACGGCGACGATCTTCAGGATTGTGACTGGGATAGGGCAACGAGGCCTCGCGCTACGGCCGCTCAAGATGGCGTAAGCGCGCAAAGTTGGGCTTAACCCTCGCAAGTCGGGCCACTGCCGCGATGGTTAGCGGTTGGTAAATCTGCCTGCGGGCTCTGGCCGCGCAGCGGGGATGTTCTAAACTGGCGCGGCTGGCTGTAAGTGGGCAAGCGTCCGGTAGAGGCGCCGGGGGAGGCAGCGATGACACTCATGGCGTCCAAATTGGCGTCCGGCGGCACGTTGCTTTCATCCTGTCGGTGCTGTCGGCCGGGATTCGCCGCCACCGGCGTCGACGCCGCCCGCCGAACCTTCCTTGCCGAGTGGCATTGCAAGCTGCGTTACAAGTCTTGGACTCGGCGCCACGACGGCGCTGGCGCAGGCACCGGTCGCGACAAAAACCAGAGTCGATGTTCACCATCACTACGTCCCGCCCGTTCACGCCGACATCATGGCGACCAAGCGCAGCGGCGGCCGGCCGCCGCAATGGACCCCGCAGATGTCGCTCGACGAGATGGACAAGAGCGGGATCGCGACCGCGATCGTTTCGCTGGTGCAGCCCGGCGCGTGGTTCGACGATGACGTTCCACTGTCCCGCCGGCTCGCCCGGGAGTGCAATGAGTACGGCGCCAAGATGGTCCAGGACCATCCCGGCCGTTTCGGCCTGTTCGCGGCGGTCGCGCCGCCGGATCCGGACGGCAGTCTGAAGGAGATCGAATACGTCTTCGACACGCTCAAGGCCGACGGTGTTGGATTGTTCACCAGCTACGGTGACAAGTATCTCGGCGATCCGTCGTTCGAGCCGGTCTACGCCGAACTCAACCGCCGCAAGGCCGTGGTCTATGTCCATCCGACCACGCCGAATTGCTGCGGCAAGGTCGTGCCCGGCATCGGCCCCTCGACGATCGAATTCGCGACCGACTCCACCCGCACCATCACCCATATCGTGTTCAGCGGCGTGGCGACTAAATTCTCCGACATCCGCTGGATCTTCTCCCACGCGGGCGGCACCTTGCCATTCCTGACGGCGCGCCTCGAAATCGTGGCGCAGCAGAAGAAAATGGCGGGCGGCGCGACGCCGATCCTGCAGAAGTTCTATTACGAGCTCGCCCAGGGCAACACGCCGGGCCAGCTTGCGGCGCTGCTGAAGATGGTGCCGATCTCGCAGGTGCTGTACGGCACTGATTATCCGTTCCGCAACGGCGCCGAGGTCAACGCCGGGATCGCCGACTATGGCTTTACACCGGACGACATCCGCTCGATCGAGCGCGAGATTGCGTTCAAGCTGATCCCGCGCCTCAAGCAGGTCTGAGTGCCCCGCCAGCCGCCTTGACCGGAATTTTGAATGCGCCACAGTGGCGCCTCATGCGACGCGCCCGTTCAAGAGGCGCGTCCAGGGAGGACTGCGATGACGATGTTTTCCAACTGCACCTGCTGCGCGCCGACACCGGCGTCGACCGGCCCTGCGCTGGCCCGGCGGACCTTCCTCGCCGGCGGTATCGCCGCGCTGGGACTGGGCACCATCGGCGCGCCCACCGTGCGCGCGCAGACGGCGAAGACCAAGATCGACGTGCACCACCATTTCCTGCCGCCGGCGCACCGCGAGGCGCTCAACCAGCACAAGGCCGGCGCTCCGAAATGGTCGGTGCAGATGTCGCTCGAAGACATGGACAAGAGCGGGATCGGGACCTCGGTGCTCTCTCAGGTCCAGCCGGGCACCTGGTGGGGCGACAACGAGGAATCCCGCAGGCTCAGCCGCGAGATCAACGAATACGGCGCCAAGCTCGTGCGCGATCATCCCGGCCGCTTCGGCCTGTTCGCCACGATCACACCAGCCGACCCCGACGGCAGCCTGAAAGAGATCGAACACGCCTTCGACACGCTCAAGGCCGACGGTGTCGGCCTGTTAACGAGCTACAACGGAAAATATCTCGGCGATCCCTCGTTCGCGCCCGTCTATGCCGAGCTCAACCGCCGCAAAGCGGTGATCTATGTGCATCCGCTGGCGCCCAATTGCTGCGCCGACGTGGTGCCGGGCACTCCGCCGGGCTCGATCGAGTATGCGACCGACACGACGCGCACCATCGCGCATCTGGTGTTCAGCGGTACGTCGCAGAAGTATCCGGACATCCGCTGGATCTTCTCGCACTCCGGCGGCACGCTGCCGTTTCTCACGGCGCGCTTCATCCAGCAGCAGAAGGTGCAGAAGCACCCTCACCTGCCGAACGGCCCGATGCCGGAATTCCAGAAACTCTATTACGAACTTGCGCAGGGCCATACCAAGGCGCAGCTCGCCGGGCTATTCGAGATGGTGAAGGTGTCGCAGGTGCTTTACGGCACCGATTATCCCTATCGCGAGGGCGCGGACGTCAACGAGGGCATCGCCAACTGGAAGTTCAGCGCCGCCGATCTGCGCTCGATCGAGAACGAGACCGCGCGAAAGCTCCTGCCCCATCTGAAGACGGCGTAACGCGATCCCTCTCCCGGCAACGCAGGAAGAGGGACTTTCACGCCATCACGACCGGCTGGCGATCGTCTTCCAGTTCGCCGCCAGATTCTCGGCGCAGCGCTGCTATACCGCGAAGATCGTTATAGGTCGGGTTGGAGGGGCCTTCGCTCGGGAAGCTGCAGGGCCGGCCATCCACAGGTTCGGGATCTCGCTGTTGGTGACCGAGTTCGCCGCCCAAATGGCCCAGGCAATCGCTATTTGTTAGAACGCAGCCAAATTGAAGCCCCAATGCGGGACCAATTCAAGCGGGCCTTGGCCCACCGCAGAGCTTCAGGAGGTCAGCATGAGCTTCTTTCCGGGCAAGGATCCCGCCGCCGGCGACAAATTCCAGTGTGACGCCATAAAGGCCCTGATCGTGCCGCGCACCGCCGATCTCGGCGACGGCTTCACGGTGCGCCGTGCGCTGCCATCGGCGCAGTCGCGCATGGTCGGCCCGTTCGTATTCTTCGATCATTTCGGTCCGACCGTGTTCAAGTCCGGCAACGGCCTCGACGTGCGTCCGCATCCGCACATCGGACTCGCCACCGTCACCTACCTGTTCGACGGCGAGATCATGCACCGCGACAGTCTCGGCACCGCCATCCCGATCCGGCCCGGCGCGGTCAACTGGATGACCGCCGGCCGCGGCATCGTGCATTCCGAGCGCACCGACGCGCCACGCCGCGTCAAAGGCGACAGCCTGCACGGGCTGCAAATGTGGGTGGCGCTGCCCGCGGCGCAGGAGGAGATGGCGCCGGATTTCGCGCACTACGCGGTCGAGCAGTTTCCGATGGTGCACGACGACGGCAAGAATGTGCGCGTGGTGGTCGGCTCGGCCTACGGGGTGCGTTCCCCGGTCGAGACCACGTCCGAGACGCTGTTCGCCGACGTGCATCTCAAAGCCGGAAGCAGCCTGCCGCTCGACGCCGACCATGAGGAGCGCGCGATCTACGTGCTCGACGGCGAGATCGACATTGCCGGCGACAAGTTCGGCGGCGACCGCCTGCTGGTGTTCAAGCCCGGCGACAAGATCACCATCCGGGCGTTGACCGACGCGCATTTCACGATCTTCGGCGGCGAGCCGATGGATGGCCCGCGCCACATCTGGTGGAATTTCGTGTCGTCACGAAAGGACCGCATCGAACAGGCCAAGGCGGAATGGAGCGCAGGTCACTTCCAGAAGGTGCCGGGCGACGAGATCGAGTTCATCCCGCTGCCGGAAAAGTAAGACGATCTCCGCCGTGCAGCTTGTTATGCTGTTCTCGAATCCAGGAAAGAAACAAGAACGAGAGCAAGGGAGGATGAATGATCGGCATCACGCGACGTCGGCTGATCGGGAGGGCAGCAAGCGCTGCGTTGGCCGGCACTTTGATCCCCTGCTTCCAGGGGTTGCCGGACGCCAATCTGGCCCATGCGCAAGGGACTCCGGCCGACGACGCGATTTGGCCGAACCGTCCCGTGCGTTTCATTGTACCGCTCGCAGCTGGTGGTGGTCTTGATTTTGTCGCCCGCGTCGTCGGCGAGCATCTGTCCCGCGAACTGCGCCAGCAAGTGTTCATTGAGAACCGCACCGGCGCCGGTGGCACGATCGGCATCGACACAGCGATCAAAAGCGCCCCTGACGGTTATTCGGTTCTCCTCACCAACGACAATGTCGCAAGCGCGCCTCATGTGCTGCGATTGAATATCGACTTCCTCAAGGAACTGATGCCGGTCTGTCTTCTGGGCCGGCAACCCCAGGCGCTCGCCGTGCATCCGTCGCTGACGACGGTGAACTCGGTTGCGGACCTCGTAGCGCTGGTCAAGCAGAAGCCGGGGATGGGCTGCGCGACCTCCGGGGTCGGCTCAAATCAACACGTGCTGCTGGAATGGTTCGCAAGGCAGGCGGGCATCCGGCTTGAGCACGTTCCGTATCGCGGCGCGGGCCAGGCCATCAACGATCTGATTGCTGGGCACGTGCAGGTCGCTTTCTTGGGCCCGACCGCGTTGATCCCGCATTACAAAGCGCGAACCCTGCGGCTGTTGGCCCAGTCCGGCGAGACGCGGTCGCTCAGCATGCCGGATGTGCCCACGCTTCAGGAGTCCGGCTTCCCGGGATTGACGCTGGAATCCTGGTACGCCGGCTTTGTGCCGCTTGGCACGCCGGTGGCGCTGATTTCGCAGTTGAACGCGGCCATGAACCAGGCGCTGGCTGATCCCGTCACGCGCGAGCATTTCATGAAAAGCGCCACGGAGCCTGTTGGCGGCACGCCTCAGGATCTCGCCCGTGCCGCACGCGCGGATTTCGAAAAATACGCGCGTCTCATTGGCGAGTTGAATATCCGAGCGAACTAATCGGAGCCGGCGCAATGCGCGGGCGGTAGACAGCTCAACCCGGCTCGACGAGCAGGAACAGATCGGTATCGCCGGTTTTTTCGCCGCAGGCAGTGATCAGCGCATGAGCCTGGCCGCGATGATGGGTCTGGTGGTTGAAGAAATGCGTCACCAGGAAGCTCCGCGGCGAACGCAGCTCCTTCTGCACCGACGAACTGAACCAGGTCTGGTCCTCGGCCAGCCACGCCTCGGTGACGCGCCCGGCCCAGGCTGAAATCTTCTCATCGGCGTCGACACGCAATCGCCGAAGCTCATCGAAATGATTGACCAGGGTCGCGCTCTGCTTCTGGATCACCGTTGGCTTGCTCCAGCCGTCGAACCGCGACATCCACATCTGGTCGCCCCAGAGCAGATGACAGAGCGTGCCGTGCAGCGAACCCCAGAACGCGCCGCGCGGCTGCCGCCGCGCCGGATCGGGGATGCGCTCGGCCGCGGTGTACAGACGGCGATTCATCTCGACGTTGTAGGCCGCCATGGTGCGGACGAAGGCCGGATTGACCAGCGTGCTCACGCGAGCCTCCAAAAACAATCGGCCGCTATTTCTTGTCGGGCAGGTTCAGCCGGATATGCAACTCGCGCAATTGCTTCGGCGTCACCTCCGTCGGCGCGCCCATCAACAGATCCTCTGCGCGCTGGTTCATCGGGAACAGCACCACCTCGCGCAGGTTCTCCTCGCCGCAAAGCAGCATGACGATGCGATCGATGCCGGGCGCAATGCCGCCGTGCGGCGGCGCGCCGAGCGACAGCGCGCGCAGCATGCCGCCGAACTTCGCCTCCAGCACGTCCTCGGGATAGCCGGCGATGGCAAAGGCCCTCTTCATCACGTCGGGGCGATGATTTCGGATCGCGCCGGAGGACAGCTCCACGCCGTTGCAGACGATGTCGTACTGGATCGCCTTGATGCCGAGCAGCTTGTCCTGGTCCGCCGCCGGATCGAGCTTGAGAAACTCGTCGATATCCATGTTCGGCATTGAGAACGGGTTGTGTGAGAAGTCGATCTTCTTCTCCTCCTCGTTCCATTCGTACATTGGAAAATCGACGATCCAGCAGAAGTCGAAGCGATCCTTCGCAATGAGCCCAAGCTCCTCGCCGACCTTGGTGCGTGCCGGCCCGGCAAACTTCACGAACTGCTGCGGCTTGCCGGCGATGAAGAACACCGCGTCGCCAACACCGAGGCCGAGTTGATCGGCGACCTGCTTGGTTCGCTCCGGACCGATGTTCTTGGCGAGCGGTCCCGCGCCGTTCTCCTCGCCCTCGCGCCAGAAGATGTAGCCAAGGCCGGGCTGACCTTCGTGCTGCGCCCAGCCGTTCATGCGATCGCAGAAGGCGCGGTTGCCGCCCTTCGGCGCAGGGATCGCCCAGACCTCGACCTTGGGATCGGAGGCGATCATGCCGGCGAAAATCTTGAAGCCCGAGCCGCGGAACGCTTCGGTCACGTTCTGCATCTTCAGCGGGTTGCGCAGATCCGGCTTGTCGGTGCCGTAGGAACGCATCGCCTCGGCATAGGGGATCATCGGAAACTTCGGCGTCACCGCCTTGCCGCCGGCGAACTCCTCGAATACGCCGCGCATCACCGGCTCGACCGCGTCGAACACGTCCTGTTGGGTGACGAAGCTCATCTCCAGATCGAGTTGATAGAACTCGCCGGGCGACCGATCGGCGCGGGCGTCCTCGTCACGGAAGCAGGGCGCGATCTGGAAATAGCGGTCGAAGCTCGACACCATGATGAGCTGCTTGAACTGCTGCGGCGCCTGCGGCAGTGCGTAGAACTTACCCGGATGGATGCGCGACGGCACGAGATAGTCACGCGCTCCCTCAGGCGACGACGCGGTCAGGATCGGCGTCTGGAATTCGAAGAAGCCCTGCTCCTTCATGCGGCGGCGAATCGAATCGATCACCGCGCCGCGCGTCATGATGTTCTGGTGGAGCTTATCGCGACGGAGGTCGAGGAAACGGTATTTAAGTCTTGTTTCTTCGGGATATTCCTGATCGCCGAACACCGGCAAAGGCAACTCGCCGGCCGGGCCCAGCACCTCGATCTCGGTGATGTAGACCTCGACCCGCCCGGTCGGCAGTTCGGCATTGTCCGTGCCCTCGGGCCGGCGACGGACCTTGCCGTCGATCCGCACCACCCATTCGGCATGCAGCGTCTCGGCGACCTTGAACGCCGGACTGTCGGGATCGGCCACCACCTGGGTCAGGCCGTAGTGATCGCGCAGATCGATGAACAGCAGGCCCCCATGGTCGCGGATGCGATGGCACCAGCCGGACAGCCGGACGTCCGTCCCGATGTCGCTGTCGCGGAGGGCCCCACAGGTATGCGAGCGATAACGGTGCATGAAGGACTCAGTTAAATGGTGCAAAGGCGGGCGAAAAACGCATTTAGCGTCCGCCTTGTCAAGGCGAGCCGGCCCTCGACAGCGGGGCCCCGATCTGCACACTCGCCGGATGGCTAAAGCAACGAAAACACCAGCCGGTGCGGCCATATCCATGACCGCCGCCGAGGCGACCGTCGATGCGATGCTGGCCCACGGCATTGACACGATCTATGCGCTGCCGGGGGTGCAGAACGATGAGCTGTTCGCGGCTCTGTTCAACGCTAGCGACCGGATGCGGACCGTCCACACCCGGCACGAACAAGGCGCGGCCTATATGGCGCTGGGAGCGGCGCTGGCGACAGGCAAACCCTCCGCCTACGCGGTGGTGCCGGGGCCGGGACTGCTGAACTCCGCGGCCGCCCTCCTCACCGCCTATTCGATGAACGCGCCGGTGCTGGCGCTGATCGGCGAAATCCCCGACGGCGACATCGGCCGCCATCTCGGCCATCTGCACGAGATCCGCGACCAGGCCGGCATCATCAAGCGCTTGGTCGATCATTCGGCGTTGATCCGGAAGCCCGAGCAGGCGCCGCGTCTGGTCGCCGCGGCGGTACAGGCGATGGCGTCGGGCCGCCCCGGGCCGGCCTCGTTGCAATGTGCGATCGACGTCTGGGGCAAGTCGGGTTCAGTGACGCCGCAGGCGCCAAGGCCAGTCCGTGCGTCGAAGCTCGACGAGACTGCGATCCGCAAGGCCGCGAAGCTTTTGGGCGCCGCCAAAAACCCGATGATCGTCTGCGGCGGCGGCGCGCAAGGTGCGTCCGAAGAAGTCACTGCGCTGTCCGCCATGCTGCAGGCGCCGGTGCTCGGCTATCGGCGCGGCCGCGGCGTGCTCGACGGCCGCGACCCGTTCAGCGTCACGCTACCGCTCGGCCGCGATCTCTGGGGCGAGGCCGATGTGGTGCTCGGCGTCGGCTCCCGCATGCTGATCCAGTTCCGGCAATGGGGCGTCGACAAGAACATCAAGATCGTTCGGGTCGATGCCGATGCCGACGAGCCCGGCCGCCTGCACAAACCGGCCGCCGCGCTCATTGGCGACGCCAAGCCTATTCTCAAGCGCCTGCTCGAAGTCCTGCCGGCGCACAACGCCAGGCGCGCCTCGCGCAAATCCGAAATGGAAGGCCGCCAGGCTGCCTGGCGAAAGCGCTTCAGCGACGCGATCGGACCGCAGCTTGCGTTCCTCGACGCCATCCGCGCCGAGTTGCCGGAGGACGGCATCCTGGTCGACGAAGTCACGCAGATGGGCTTCGCCGCCCGCCTCGCCTTCCCCGTCACCAGGCCACGCACGTTCCTTTCGCCCGGCTACCAGGACAATCTCGGCTGGGGCTTTGCCACGGCGCTCGGTGCACAGGATGCCCGCCGCGACGTGCCCGTCGTGTCGATCTCGGGCGACGGCGGCTTCATGTTCACCGCCAACGAAATCGCGACCGCAGTCCGCCATCGCATCCCGCTCACCACCATCGTGTTCAACGACGGCGCTTTCGGCAATGTTCGCCGCATCCAGCAGGAAAAGTACGGCAACCGGATGATCGCCAGCGATCTCGCCAATCCGGATTTCGTAAAATTCGCTGAAAGCTTTGGCGCCGCCGGCGACCGGGCTCGCACGCCTGACGAGCTTCGTGCCGCGTTGCGACGGGCACTCAGTCGCCGCGACGGGCCGACCCTGATCGACGTGCCGGTGGGGGCCTTCCCGTCGCCCTGGCCGTTTATCTTCATGCCGCCGGTGCGCGGCCGATGAATCCCGGGGATATCAGCCTTGGCGCGGCCATTTTAAGTCCGCTATGTAAGCCCGGCATGGATTTGATCACCACGACCGAAGAACTGGCCACCACCTGCGAACGGCTGGCGCGCCACCCCTTCGTTACCATCGACACCGAGTTCCTCCGCGAGACCACCTACTACCCGCTGCTCTGCGTGGCGCAACTGGCGTCGAGCGACGAGGCCGTGGTGATCGATGCATTGGCGCCGGGTATCGACCTCAAGCCGTTCTTCGAGCTGATGGCGAACGAGAAGGTACTGAAGGTGTTCCATGCCGCCCGCCAGGACATCGAAATCGTCTGGCATCGCGCCAACATTATCCCACATCCGATCTTCGACACCCAGGTCGCCGCCATGGTGCTGGGCCACGGCGATTCCATTTCCTACGACCAGCTCGTGCAGCGCATCACCGGCGACACGCTCGACAAGTCGAACCGCTTTACCGACTGGACCCGGCGGCCGCTGTCAACGGCCCAGGTCACCTACGCCATATCCGACGTCACCCATCTGCGCGACGTCTATTCGGCGCTGGTCGCCGACCTTGGGCGGCGCGGCCGCACCGACTGGATGGACGACGAGATGGAGGTTCTCACCTCGCCCGACACCTACCGTGCCGAGCCGGGGCGCGCCTGGATGCGGCTCAAAACGCGCGTGCGCAAGCCCAAGGAGCTGGCCGTCCTGATCGAGGTTGCAGCCTGGCGCGAGCGCGAGGCACAGACCCGCGACGTGCCGCGCTCGCGCGTGCTCAAGGACGACACCATCGGCGATATCGCCACCCAGGCGCCGACCACGCCGGAGCGGCTTGCGGCGCTGCGCTCGCTGCCCAAGGGTTTCGAGCGGTCGAAATGGGGCGAAGGCATCCTCGAAGCGGTACAGCGCGGGCTGGCGCGTGATCCGAAGACACTCCCGGTTATCGAACGGCAGAAGACCGCGCCGAATGGAGCAGCCACCGTCGAACTGCTGAAGGTGCTGCTGCGCATGACCTCGGAGCGGCACGGCGTTGCCGCCAAGGTGATAGCCACGGTCGACGATCTCGACCGCATCGCCGCCGACGACGAGGCCGACGTGCCAGCCCTCAAGGGATGGCGGCGCGAGCTGTTCGGCGAGCGGGCACTGGATCTCAAGCACGGCCGTCTTGGGCTGGCGATCGAGCGCAGCCGCGTCGTCACGTTTGACCGGGATTAATCTCCGAACAGACCTTCGAATAATCCGCCGCCGCTCCGCCGGATCACGGTGATGCGGCGCCGGCCGTCGCCATCTGAAGCCGGCACGTCGTAGTCCCGCTCAGTCCAGCCCTCGACGATCCGGCGGCGATCGACGCGCCGGGCAGATCGGTCATCGCGCCGGACGGATCGCTCATCGGAAGCGCCATCGGAATCATTGCTGGCGACGGACGTAGCATCGTCGTCATCGGATTCCTGTTTCGCCGGACCCCTGGGATCCGCTTTGGGCTTTCGCTTGGATTTCGTGGCGACCCGCTTTTCTTTCGTTGCCTCCACATTGGCGGCGGGTTGCGACGGCGGTGGCGCGGCGCTTGTGAGGGCTGCAGGCGACGGGCTCGGCGCGGCAAACACCGCCGAGGGGGCGGCAGCCAGATCAACGGGCGACGACGACGGCGAAACAGTCGCGGTATTCGCAACCGCCGGAGTCCCCGGTTTCGAGTCAGGCCGCGCCGGCGGTGTCGCTTCGATGGCGGTGATGGTCGATTTGTCGAGCTTGTCCGTTGAGATCACGCGGGTGCGGGGCTTGCCTTGCATTTCCTCCATGCAGGGGCGCGAGAGGTAGGGCCAGGTTTCCCGCTCGCAATCCACCGAAGCGGTGCGGTCGCTGGTGGGTGCGGAGCCCGTGGTCTCCGACACCGGCTTTGTCTCCGGTATAGGCTTCGCCTCCCCTTTGGACGCAAGCGCCATTTGCGGCGCGGCTGCGCTGTCGGCGCGGGGCTGCGGCGTCGCTAGCAGTTGAACTGCGACAAATGCACCCAGCAAACCGCCAACACTGGCCGCGCTAGAGGCAACGATCACCGGATGGTTCCGCACCCCGTCGCGCAACACCGCAAATCGTCTCGCAGAAGGCATTCCGCCTCCCTCCTGGTGTTCCCGGCCGAAGCCTGAAGGTTTATTCAGAGATGCAACGCGGTCGTGCGCCCGGCGTTCCGATGGAACGCGACAAGCCAACCGGTTTCAGTAGAGATCGAATTCAGACGCGGAACGAGCCGTCGCGTCGCCAGACCACGATCACCCGCACCGTCTTGCCGTACATGTTGGGATGCGGCATCGGCGGGCTCTCGATGAACAGCTTGTCGTCGGCGAATCGGATGTGCCGGACCTGCTCGCCGCCGACCCATGATTCGTTCCACGCCACGTCGACCTTGGTGGTGATGGTGCTGCCGTCGACCCGGTAGCGGCCGGAGTAGCCGATCATGGTGCGGAACGCCTGCGCCCGCTCCTCGTCCGTGCTGGGCGCGGTGCGACCCGACGGCGTTGCCAGCGCCAGCCAGCGGCCGTCGGGCGTGGCAATCTGATAGCCGCGCGGATGCTCGCCCATAATCGGCGTCATCGCCTTGGTCGCCTGGTCCTCGTACATCACCGAGACGAGCTTCCAGACGCCGACAATAAGCTTGTCTTCGTTAGCCATTTCTCTCCGCCCGCAATGTCAGGTCATCACCACCGGCTCGCGGCCAACGAGGCGCGCCAGCTGCTTGAGCCGCGATGAAACGCGGTCGCCGGCGAGCGCCGCGGTGTCGCCTTCGAGCCGCAGCACCAGACGATGCCGCTCGACCTTGAGCGGCGTACGCGGCAGCACGCCCGGCTGCGACGCCGAGACCATGTAGGCCACCCGCAGCGCAGCGCCCAACACGCGGGCGCGATCGAGCGTCCGGGTCGAGGCGAGTTCGCGGATGCGCGGCGACAGTTCCTCGTCGTGCAGGAGCCCAACGTGACGAAAGAAAATCGCCAGCGCAATGTAGGCGCGGCCCGGATGGTCGATGCCGACGAAGGCCGCGTGCGCGATAATGCTCAGCGATTGCTCGCCGCGGTAGTCGGGATGCGCGCGCCAGCCGATGTCGGCCACGAGGCAAGCGGCGTGGCGCAACCGCTTCTCCTCGGAGTTTTCATCGATGCCGGAAGTCGCCATGAAGGCGTCGGTCCAGTCGATCAGCTCCTCGCCATGCTGCGGCGAGCGGGAGCGCAACAGGTTCAATTCCCGCGCGGCGGCGAGTAGCGCGTCCTTTTTGCGCTCCTCGGCATCGAGCAGCGAATAGAGCAGGCCCTCGCGCACCCCGAGCGCCGAGAACACCACCTCGCGCGGCTCCGCCTCGCGCACGATGTGTTCCAGCACCAGCGCCGCATAAGGCAACAGCGCGCGGCGGGCGGAGTTCACCACCTCGATCTGCGACAGCGTGTCCGGATGGACCCGTCGCACCAGACGGGAGAACTCCAGCGCCTCCTTGGCGCGGATAACGTAGCCGTGCATGACGTGAAGCGGATAGCCCATCTGCGCCATGTGCAGTTGAGCGAGCGCCCGCCAAGTGCCGCCGACGGCGTAGAACGTCCGGCCCTCACCGCCTCGCAAGAGCTTGAGGTCGTCGAACGCATCCTTGACGATCTTCTCGGCCTTCTTCATCGAGCGGCCGGAGCGGTCCTGCAACGCCAGGCCGCCGAGCGGCACCGTGGTGCCTGGCTTGATGCGGCTGCCATGGACATCGACCAATTCGAGCGAGCCGCCGCCAAGGTCGCCGACGATGCCGTCGGGGCGATGGAAGCCGGAGACCACGCCGAGGGCGGTCAGCTCGGCCTCGCGCTGGCCGGAAATCACGTCGATCTTGGTGCGGCAGATCTGCTCGGCTGCGGCAATAAAGTCCTTGCCGTTCCGCGCGTCACGGCAGGCCGCGGTCGCCAGCACCCACAACCGTTGCACCTGCATGGTGTCGCACAGCGCACGGAAACGCTTGAGCGCCTCGAGCGCCTTCTCGATCGCATCTGACGGCAGCAGGCCCTTGGTCTGCACCTCGCGGCCGAGGCCGGCGAGCGTCTTTTCGTTGAACAGCGGTGTCGGGCTTCGGGTCACGCCCTCGTAGACCACGAGGCGCACCGAGTTCGAGCCGATGTCGATCACCGCGACCGGCGGCCCATAGTCGAGCCGGCCCTGCGCCACGGCCGTGGCGGGGGTCAGTTTTTCAAGCACGCTCGGCCCGCCGGCTGAGGTTGCGGGGCGACAATTCCTTGAGCGACTTGCCGCGACCGGAAAGGCTTGGGTTGGTCATGAAGTACTTGTGTGCGTTGAACGGTTCTTCGCCCGCGGCCGCCTTGATTCGCTTGGACGAGCCGTCGGACAACAACTGCCAGCTCTGCTCATTGTCCTTGAAATTTGCAACCATAATCTGGTCGAGAACCTGCTCATGCACAGTTGGATTGAGGATCGGGCACAGCGCCTCGACCCGGCGGTCGAGATTGCGCGGCATCATGTCGGCCGAGGAAATATAGACCGCCGCTTTCGGATGCGGCAGGCCGTGACCGGCGCCGAAGCAATAGACGCGGCTGTGCTCGAGAAAGCGCCCGATGATCGACTTGACCCGGATATTCTCCGACAGTCCCGGCAAGCCGGGCCGCAGGCAGCAGATGCCGCGCACGACCAGATCAACGGCCACACCGGCGCGCGACGCGTCGTAGAGCCGGTCGATGATCTCCGGATCGACCAGCGCATTGTCCTTCATCCAGATCGCGGCGGGCCGCCCGGCCTTGGCGTGCGCAATTTCCTCCGCGATATGCTCACAGATGCGCTGGCGGAGGTTGACCGGCGAAACCGCCATCTTCTCGAGCTCGGCGGGCTCGGCGTAGCCGGTGACGAAATTGAAAATGCGGCCGACGTCGCGCGCGATCACCGGGTCCGATGTGAAGAATGACAGGTCGGTGTAGATACGCGCCGTCACCGGATGATAATTGCCGGTGCCGACGTGGACGTAGGAGACCAGCGCGCCGCCCTCGCGGCGCACCACCTGCGACAGCTTGGAGTGGGTCTTGAGCTCGAAGAAGCCATAGACCACCTGCGCGCCGGCGCGTTCCAGATCGCGCGCCCAGCGGATGTTGGCCTCTTCGTCGAAGCGCGCCTTCAACTCCACGACCGCCGTCACCGACTTGCCGGCCTCGGCTGCCTCGACCAGCGCGCGAACGATCTGGCTGTCCTTGGACGTGCGGTAGAGCGTCTGCTTGATGGCGATGACGTCCGGATCGCGCGCCGCCTGCTGCAGGAACTGCACCACGGCGTCGAACAACTCGTAAGGGTGATGGACGATCAGGTCCTTCTGGCGGATCGCGGCAAAGCAGTCGCCGGCATGATCGCGGATGCGCTCGGGAAAGCGCGGGTTATACGGCACGAATTCGAGATCGGGCCGGTCGATCGAGAGCAGCTGCGACAGCTCGCCCAGCGCCAGCATGCCTTCGACCAGGAACACCTCGTCGTCGGCGACCGCGAGCGCGCGCTGCACGAAGCGGCGAAGCTCGGCCGGCATCGCCGCTTCCATTTCCAGGCGAATGGCGGAGCCGCGGCGGCGGCGCTTGAGCGCGCTCTCGAACAGCCGCACCAGATCTTCGGCCTCTTCTTCCACTTCGACGTCGGAATCGCGGACGATGCGGAAAGCGCCTTGACCCTTGACCGTGTAGCCCGGAAACAGCTTCGGAATGAACAAACCGGTCGCCTGCTCCAGCGTCATCATGCGCACCGCACCGCCGTCGGCGGTCGGGATGCGGATGAAGCGCTCGATCTTCTGCGGCACGCGGATGAGCGCGTTCATCGCCCTGCCGTCGCTGGTGCGCGCCAGCTGGAATGTGATCGAGAAGCCGAGATTGGGAATGAACGGAAACGGATGCGCCGGATCGATCGCAAGCGGTGTCAGAACCGGGAAGATGTATTGCAGGAAGTAATCCTCAAGCCAGGCGCGATCGGCCTTCTTCAGGCTGTCGGCATCCACCAATAGGATATTTGCGGCCTTGAGCTCTTCGCGCAGCTCCCGCCAGCGCGCCTGCTGATCGCTGGCGAGGCTGGAGACGGCCTCGCCGATCCGCACAAGCTGCTCGCTCGGGGTCAGCCCGTCCGGACTCTTGTCCGCGATGCCTGCGCGTACCTGCCCCTTGAGCCCGGCGACCCGCACCATGAAGAATTCATCGAGATTGTTGGCCGAGATCGAAAGAAACCGGACCTTCTCGAACAGCGGATGCTGAGGATTCTCGGCCTCCTCAAGCACGCGGCGATTAAAATGCAACCAGGACAGCTCCCGGTTGATGAATCGCTCCGGGCTGGCCGCCAGGTCGGAACCGGATTCGGCGGCAGCCGTCGTCCCCGTCTCCGCGGGAGGCGGAAATTGTTCTTTTAAAACAGCAGCTTGTGCTCGGTCGGCCATGACGTCCATGACAAATATATGACGGTCCATGATGCCCGCCATTGGTGACGCCGAAATGACATGACCGCCGCGGGGGCAAGACGTCAAGGCTCCCGGAATAGTTCTCCCGCCAGCGCCCGGGTGACCGGCCGATGCAGCCGAAGCGCCGCGCGGTCGAGCCGTGCCACGGCCGTCCGCGCGGCTGCGAACGAACGCTCGATCCGGGTGGTGAGAAAGGACACCAGACTCTCATCGACTGCGAGCTGGCGGTCGGAGAACAGCTTGACCAGGACCGCGCGGAACAGCGCGTCGTCCGGCGCCGTCAGCGCCACCACCGGCAGCGCGCGAAGCCGCGACGCGAGATCGGCAATCTCGATACGCCAAGTGGTCGGGGCAGTCCGCGCAGTGATGAGCACGTAAGCGCGCTCCTCCCGCGCGAGATTGAGCAGGTGAAACAGCGCTGCTTCGTCGAAGCGGCCTTCGGCGAGATTTTCCATCACCAGCGCGCCGGTGGCGAGCGCGACCGGAACCTCAGCGCCCTCCAGCGCACGCGGCGACAATGTCCGCGCGCCGGACGCCCGCGCCCAGATGGCCGCGAGATGGCTTTTGCCCGAGCCCTCCGGTCCGCGCAGCAGAACGGTGCGCGACGGCCAATCCGGCCAACGCTCGATCAGGCCGAGCGCCGCATCGTTCGACGGCCCGGCGAGAAAATCCTCGCGCGCGAGACTCTCGGCATGGTCGAGCGCCAGCGCCAGCTGCCTCGGCTCACTCTTCGGCCCGCTGTTCACCATGGCGCCGGGGCTCGCCATGAGTCAGCGCGGCCCCAGGTCGCGTCCGGTGTAGATCGGGCTTTCGAGATATTTGCGGAGCGCAAAGCGAAGCAGCACGCCGACCGTGGCGGCGAGCGGGATCGCGACCAAAAGCCCGACGAAGCCGAACAAATAGCCCGCCGCAATCAGGGCAAACATCATCCAGACCGGGTGCAGGCCGACCTTGGGGCCGACCAGCTTCGGCGACAACACGTAGCCTTCCAGCGCCTGGCCGATCAGGAACACGCCGACCACCATGAGGATCGGCATCCAGTTCGGCCAGAACTGCGCGATGGCGACGATGGCGGCCACCAGGAACCCGGTCAGTGCCCCGACGAACGGGATGAAGCTCAACAGACCGGTCATCAGCCCGATCAGGAAGCCGAAGTTCAATCCGGCCAGCGTCAGGCCGATGGCGTAGAATGCGGCCAGAACCAGGCAGATCACTGCCTGCCCGCGCACGAATCCGGCGATGGCGTTGTCGATGTCGCGGGCCAGCCCGCGCACCGTGTTGCGGTGCTGCAGCGGAATCCAGCCGTCGACCGTGACGAGTACGCGATCCCAGTCGAGCAGGAGATAGAACGCGACCACCGGCGCGATGATGAGGAGCGACAGCACCGAGAACACTGCCCGCCCACCGGACCAGATCGACGCCAGGAAGCCCCCGACGAAGCCGGAGCCCTGCGACACCAGCGTACCCACCGATTTTCCCGGATCGGACTCGCCGCCAACTAGCTTAGCGAGCCACGTCCGGCTCTGATCGGAAACCAGCGATTGCAGCTTGGTCACATAGCCCGGCAGCTTGTCCGTAAACGCCGTGAACTGCTCATGGACGATCGGCGCCACGGTCATCACCGCCACAACCAACGCGACGATCACCAGCGTCACCACGGTGAGCGCCGAAACCGGCCGGCCGATGCCCAGCCGCTCGGCGCGTCTCGCGATCGGATCGAGCAGATAGGCCAGTGCCATTCCGGCAACGAACGGCAGCAGAACGTCGCTGAGCAGCCAAAGCACCGCGACGAGCACCGCGAGCGCCGCAATCCAGAAGACAAACTGCCGCTCAAGGGCCATCACGACGCACCACAGCGCAGGATCGGGCGTTTCGCCATCAATGGCTCGCTTCCGCCGAACCCATGTGACGCACCCATTCGGCGAGATAGAGGCCGACCGAAAGCAAGGTCAATACCGCGACCAGCGCCATCACCAGTGTCAACACCGGCTCGGCGTCGAAAGAATATCCATAAGCGGCCAACACCAGGCCGGCGAACAGGATCTGCACCCCGGTGTTGAGCTTGCTGACGAAGTGGGGACGGATCTTGACCGGCCGATCCACCACCCAGGACAGGATGATGGCGCCGACGATCATGAAATCGCGCGACACCACCAGGATGACGATCCAGAGCGGGATGACGCCGGTGATGCCGAGCGTCACGTAGATCGACACGATCAGCACCTTGTCGGCGAGCGGATCGAGATAAGCGCCGAGCTCGGTCTTCATGCCGAAGCGCTTGGCCAGAAAGCCGTCCACCCCATCGCTGATGGCGGCGGCCAGGAACAGCAGGAACGCCAGGCGCAATTGTCCGCTGGCGATCGCCCAGACGACCACCGGCACGAGGATGATGCGCGCCAACGTGATGAGGTTCGGAATACTCAAACTTTAGGCCCCGGCTCGCCCGCGCCAGGTTGATTGCCGGCTCCGGTGCGCTTGCGATTCCGCCTGAGTATATCGGCCCTCAAGCCATTGCACACAATTGGATTCCGACATACGCAGGGGCATGAGCAAAAAGGGCCTCACCTATGCGCAATCCGGCGTCGATATCGACGCCGGGAACCGCATGGTGGAATTGATCAAGCCGCTGGTGAAGGCGACGGCGCGGCCCGGCGCCGACGCCGAGATCGGCGGTTTCGGCGGATTGTTCGATCTCAAGCGCGCGGGGTTCAAGGATCCGGTGCTGGTCGCCGCCAACGACGGCGTCGGCACCAAGGTCAAGATCGCAATCGAGACCGGCCTTCACGACACCATCGGCATCGATCTCGTCGCCATGTCGGTCAACGATCTCGTGGTGCAAGGCGCCGAGCCGCTGTTCTTCCTCGACTACTTCGCCACCGGCAAGCTCGATCCCGAAATCGGCGCCGAGGTCGTCAAAGGCATCGCCGAAGGCTGCCGGCAGGCCGGCTGCGCGCTGATCGGCGGCGAGACGGCGGAAATGCCGGGCGTCTATCACGGCGACGACTACGATCTCGCCGGCTTTGCGGTCGGCGCGGCCGAGCGCGGCACGATCCTGCCGCGCAACGACGTTCGCGCGGGCGATGTCGTGCTCGGCATCGCGTCATCAGGCGTGCACTCCAACGGCTATTCGCTGGTGCGCAAGGTTGTCGCCAAGTCGAAGCTCAAGTGGAGCGCCACCGCGCCGTTCGACAAAAAGAAAAAGCTCGGCGCCGCCGTGCTCACGCCGACCCGCATTTACGTCAAATCCTGCCTCGCCGCCATTCGCGGAACCAAAGCCGTCAAGGCGCTGGCGCACATCACCGGCGGCGGATTTCCCGACAACATTCCGCGCGTACTGCCGAAGAACGTCGGCGCCCGCATCGACATCTCGCGCATCCCGGTGCCGCCGGTGTTCCAGTGGCTGGCCAAAACCGGCGGCATCGCGGAAAAAGAAATGCTGCGCACCTTCAACTGCGGGATCGGCATGATCGTCGTGGTCGAGGCGCGCGCGGCCGACAAAGTTTCTGCCATTCTCAAGCGCGAGGGCGAAAGCGTCGTGCATCTCGGCGAACTCGTCGCCGCGGCGAAAGGCAAACCGCGCGTGACGTATACCGGCCGCCTCGACATCTGAACCCTCATGGCTTGCTAGACATGGTTTGCTAGACATGGCTTCCTAGATATGGCCCGCAAACGCGTCGCCATCCTGATTTCCGGCCGCGGCTCCAACATGGTGGCGCTGATCGATGCCGCGAAGGACGCCGCTTATCCGGCCGAGATCGCGCTCGTGATTTCCAATGAACCCGCCGCGGAAGGATTGCAGCGCGCCGAAGCGGCTGGCATCCGCACATCCGTCGTCGATCATCGAAAATTCGGCAAGGATCGCGAGGCGTTCGAACGCGCGCTGCAACACGAGTTGCAAACGCACCAGATCGAACTCGTCTGCCTGGCCGGCTTCATGCGGCTGCTGACGTCGTGGTTCGTGCGGCAATGGGAGGGACGCCTTCTCAACATCCATCCCGCGCTGCTTCCGGCGTTCAAAGGTCTCGACACCCACTCACGCGCGCTGGCGTCCGGCGCGACAGAGCACGGCGCGACCGTGCATTTCGTGGTGCCGGAAATGGATTCCGGCCCGATCATCGCGCAAGCCGCGGTGCCGGTGCGCGCCGGCGATACCGAGGCGGCGCTGGCGGCCCGCGTGCTCGAGGTCGAGCACCGCATTTATCCGGAAGCGTTGCGATCGGTGGCTGAAGGGCGCGTGCGGATAATCGAAGGCCGCTGCCTGATCGATGGGCGGCCTGCCGTTATCGAGCGCAGATAACACTGCCCGCCGAAGCCAGGGACGGTTGAAATGCGGCACAGGCACGACTCTGAGCCCATCCACGCCCGCCAGTGCTTTTCGTGTGACCTTCCAGGCACAGCGTGGAAGATCGTGGTGTGAAATCGGCCGGTGGCCGTTGACCCCCCGTTGGTAATCGCAACAATTCCTTTTGGTACAACAAGATGTCGGATTCGTGCGGATTCGACGCGGGGGATCGGCGAGTGCGTGCTCACCGCAAACGGGCGGCGGACAGCGGCTGCGGTGTACGCCGGACGCAGCCCGCGCCCGCACCTGCGTCTTCGCCATTGCCACCCTGATTTTGGTCGCGGCGTTCGGCGGCGATGCTGCGGCACAGACCGGACCTGGGCCCGGGCCTGGAGGCGGAGGTGGCGGCGGCGACACTGGTACCCATCGCGAACTCGAACGCTCACCGCTCCAGCCAGGCCACGCTGTTTGACGTCGGCAGCCAGTTCCTGCAGCGGTTCAATGCTGTGTATTCGTTCCGCACCGCCGCCAACGCCGCCAACAACCCCCAGGGCGGTGGCGCCGAGCCGTCCGCCGAGCAGCGTTACCGCACTTGGTTCGAAGGCTACGGCCTACGATCGCACACCGATGCGCGCGGCGACTTCACCGGCGACAGCCGCAAGACCTACGGCGGCGTGGCCGGCGTCGGCGCCACCGTCGCGCCGGGTTTGAACCTGGGCATTTCAGTCGATCAGAGCCAATCCATCATCGACGTGGCGGGTCTTGCGCAACGCGGGCGCATCGACCTCACCCAGGTCGGCGCCATCGCCGGATATGAAAACGGCCCCTGGAATATCAACGCCACGCTGGTCCGCGGCTTCGGCGATGTTCACAGCAGCCGCGTCGACGTCGGCGGCGCGTCCACGGCCGCCTATCAGGCGCGGTCTGTGGGCGGCGATGGCGGAGCTCAACTACTACTGGGCGCTGCCCGACAACACCCGCCTCGTCCCCAAGCTCACCTTCGACTGGATGCGAACCCGCACCGATGCCTTCACCGAGATC
This sequence comes from uncultured Alphaproteobacteria bacterium, assembly GCA_963850885.1. Taxonomy (GTDB): domain Bacteria; phylum Pseudomonadota; class Alphaproteobacteria; order Rhizobiales; family Xanthobacteraceae; genus Z2-YC6860. Next base: position 40,007 of record CAWKOD010000012.1, read on the forward strand.
GGCGGCACGACGCCGATCTCGGGCTCGGCCGTCACTGCCAGCCGCGTCCGCATGCTGATCGGCGGCGAGCTTGGGCACAGCTGGCTGGTGGACCGCCGGATCATGGATGTTTCGGTGTACGGGCGTTTCGTCGACAACCTGTCGCAGAACTTCGGAGCGCTTCAGATCTCCGACACGACCGGCGTGAACCTGCCGCAGTTCGTGGCGGGCATTCGGGAAAGCAACCTCGGCGCCGACGCCGGTGCGGCACTGTCGGCCAAGGTGACCGACGCGATGCGGCTCTACATCGTTTACGACGGCCGCTTCCGCAGCAATCTCACGTCGCACAGCGGAACGGTCGGCGCCGAATTCCGCTGGTAGGGCGCAAGATCCAATCGACCGCGCGCGCGGGTCTGCATATTCTGACCGCAGGGCCCGCCCCGGTCAGGCGGTGGCCGGCCTGATCCAGACCCTGTTGTCGTGGAAGGCCGCGCCGCCATAGGGCGCAATCGCGTCGGCGCCGGTCACCGTGTTGATGCCGCGCCCATCGGGATAGGCGTCGTTCGGCCAGATCAATTCCGCGATCAGCACGCCGCGCCGCACGCCGTCGAACACGCGGGCATGCAGCCGCACCTGCCCGCGGGTGTTGCCGATCACCACCTCGGTCCCGTCGGCGATGCCGAGCTTTTTGGCGTCATCGGGATGGATCATCACCTCGGGACGGCCGCGGTTCGAGGCACGCGAACTCGCCGTCTCGTTGAAGGTCGAATTAAGAAAGCCCCGCGACGGCGAGGTCGCCAGCCGCATCGGATGAGCGTCGTCGGCCTCCTCGATGATGGTCCAGTGATCGGGCAGCGCCGGCATCGCGGCGATCGGCCCCGCGTGTACCGCCACGCGAAACGGCACCTTCGGCCAGTCCGGCTTGAAGCGGAATTTGCCGTCCGGATAGTTGAAGCCCTTGATGTAATGCGCGGTGTCGAAATCCGGCTGGCAATCGATCCATTTCTCGCGCTCGAGCCGCTCCAGCGTGCCCCAGCCCGATTTCTGCAGCGTGTGATCGATCAGTTCGCGCTCGCTCATGGCGAAACCCGGATGCTCGGCGCCGACGCGCTTAGCCAATCCGCAGTTCACCGTGTGATTGGAGCGGCACTCCCCCGGCGGCTCGATCAGCTTGGGCCCGAGGATGATGTATTGGTGGCCGCCGCCCTGGTAGACGTCGTCGTGCTCCATGAACATCGTCGCCGGCAGCACCACATCGGCCATCCGCGCCGTCTCGGTCATGAACTGCTCGTGCACGCAGACGAACAGATCCTCGCGGGCAAAGCCGCGCTTGACGACGTCCTGATCCGGGCAGACCGAAACCGGATTGGTGTTCTGGATCAGCATCGCCGCAACCGGCGGCCCGTTTTTCAGCGCCTCGCGATCGCCGGTGAGGATGGCGCCGACGCGGGACTGGTCGAGCATGCGCACCGATTTGTCGCGCAGGTCGCTGCCTTCGATCGTCGACTTGTCCCAGTGATAGATGTCGGCGTTGTTGTGGAAGGCGCCGCCGCCCTCGTGCAGCCAGGCGCCGGTGATCGCCGGGATGCAGCTTGCCGCATGCATGTTGACCGGCCCGTTGCGCGAGCGCGAGAAGCCGTAGCCGAGCCGGAAGTAGGCGCGCTTGGTCGCGCCGACCAGGCGGGCGAACTCCTCGATGGTCTCGACCGGGCAGCCGGTGATCGCCGACGCCCATTGCGGGTCGCGGCTTCGCACATGCGCCTCCAGCTCGCGCGGCACGTCGGTGTATTTTTCCAGATAGTCCCAGTCGGCCTTGCCGTCGCGGAACAGGCAATGCATCACCGCGCAGGCGAGCGCCCCGTCGGTGCCGGGCTTCACCATCACGGCGAGATCGGCCTGCTCCATGGTGCCGTTCATGTAGACGTCGACCGCGACGATCTTGGCGCCACGATCTTTGCGGGCGTGGATCGCGTGCGTCATCACGTTGACCTGGGTGTTCACCGGATTGGTGCCCCAGATCACGACCAGATCGGATTTCGCCATCTCGCGCGGATCGGGTCCGGCGACCCGGCCGGTGCCGGCGGCAAAGCCGGTGTAGGAGGCGTTGACGCAGATCGTCGAATGGAAGCCCGAGTATTTCTTGGCGTGACGCAGCCGATGGATGCCGTCGCGCTGCACGAGGCCCATGGTGCCGGCGTAGTAATAGGGCCAGACCGACTGCGCGCCATGGCGCCGTTCAGCGTCGAGGAATTTCTCGGCGACCAGGTCGAGCGCGTCGTCCCAGGAGATCGGCTGATACGAGCCCGAACCCTTCGGCCCGGTGCGGCGCATCGGCCGCGTCAAACGATCGGGGTGGTGGATGCGCTCGGCGTAGCGCGCGACCTTGGCGCAGATCACGCCCTGGGTGTAGGCGTTGTCCGGCGCGCCGCGCACGCGGCCGATGGTGCGGTCGTCGAGCACCTCGACCTCGAGCGCGCAGGTCGAGGGGCAATCATGCGGACAGGCGGAATGACCGATCCGGATGGGTTGCAGCGGCTGGCGGACGGGCTGATTCATGGCGCCCGCGGAGCATAGCCCAGCGGACGCCCGTTGTCGTCACAGCCCCGTTCCGATTATCCGAAGGGAAGTCTTCGGACGGCCAGCGGCCTGATCAGACTTTTTGTTCCTCGACATGCCACTGCTTGCGGGCCAGAGCGTAGGCCACCGTCATCGCCAAGATCAGCACGCCGCGGATGCCCCAGATCTTCAGGGGGTCGGCGTCGGCGCCCAGCACGCCTTCACTGATCCGGTCGACGATGATCCAGACCACCAGCGCGACGCCGGCCAGGATTTCGTCGAGCTTGAGCCGCCGGTGCCGACCGACCAGGAAGTAGCCCGTGCCCAGAACGATCAGTCCGCCAACCGGGCCGCCCCAAACATGAAGCGTGTGCAGCGTTGCATCGCTGAGCTTGCCGATCAGGCCCGGATCGGTCGCCATGATGTCGCCCGCGACCCAGCCGAGCAGCGCGCCGCCGCCCCACACCAGCACGCGATAGCGTTCGAGCAGCGCCATCAGGATCGCGCTGCCGGCAACGATCAGCGGCACGCTGGTGACGAGGCCGAAGATGATCAGCGTCGTCTTGATGCCCATGGCATGGGCCAGGTCGACCCGGGCCGCTGCGACTTCGGCGGACGCCGCGATCGCGATGACGTTGTCGAGGCTCATGACGATGTCGGCGATGGCGACAATGCGCACCGCGCGCCAGAGGTTGCTGGCGCTTTCGACGCCGCCCTCTTCGCCGTCAGCGTCCTCGGTGACGAGCTTGATCGCCACATAGAACAGCAGCAGACCGCCGACCAGCTTGAGGTACGGGTAGTTCATCGCCTGGGCGATGACGAGCGTGAAGAGCACGCGCAGCAGCACGGCGACTCCGGCGCCGAGGATCATGCCCCAAAGCCGTTGCTTGGGCGGCAGAGTCATGCACGCCATCGCGATGACGACGGCGTTGTCGCCGGAGAGGATGATGTTGACGCCGATGATTTGAAGCGCCGCGATCCAGAAGGCCGCGTGCGTCATGTCCTGCCACAGAAAATCCACCGCCTACCCCTTTTTAACTGACCGCCGGTTGCCGGCGGCGCCTCCCCTTCCCGCGACCGAAGTCACGGGGTCGTCATAATCTACAGGCGAACGCCAGCCGCTGGCCAGCGGCCCTCGGTCGCATAACGCCGCGGCGTCAACCGACGATCTCGTTGCCGGAAAAGAACTGGGCGATTTCCTTCGCCGCGGTGTCGGGGGCGTCCGAGCCGTGCACCGAGTTCTCGCCGATCGACTTGGCGTGAACCTTGCGGATGGTGTTCGGCGGCAGCCTTCGCCGGATCGGTGGCGCCCATGATGTCGCGGTACTTGGCGATGGCGTTGTCGCCCTCGAGCACCTGGACCACCACCGGCCCCGAGATCATGAAATCGACCAGCTCGCCGAAGAACGGCCGCGCCTTGTGCACGGCGTAGAACGTCTCGGCCTGCTCTTTGGTGATGCGCACGCGCTTCTGCGCGATGATCCGGAGGCCCGCCTGCTCGATCATGGCGTTGACGGCGCCGGTCAGGTTGCGGGCCACGGCATCCGGTTTGATGATCGAAAAGGTACGCTCGATCGCCATCGTCGGGGTTCCTTCGGGAGAATTGCGGGTGCGCGGGAAAAGCGCGCAGAGACGGGCGGCTTATAGCGGTCGATCCGGCAAGCGGCAAGGTTTGGGCCCACGGCAGCGGCAATCCGCCCAGGGCCGTTTGGCTTACGGTTTGTGCGTTTTCGCACAGCAACGGCGAGTTTTGGCCCGGTCGAGCTTGACCGGCATGAACCTTCCAGGCCCCCCGCGCGACTGACGGGCATGAGGATGCATGACGCATCCAGCCCAACAGGAGAGACCATCATGATCCGCAAGTTCGTTCTCGCCGCCGCTGCCATCGCCGCGCTCGGCACCGTTTCGCTCACCGCCTCGACGACCCCGGCTGCGGCTTGGGGCAAGGGCGGGTTCCACCACTTCCACGGCGGCGGCTTCCGCGTGTACTCGGGTATCGGGCTTTACGGCTCCTGCCTGCGCACCCGTTGGGTCGTGAACCGCTTCGGCAACCTGGTGCCGCGCACGGTCAACATCTGCTACTAGGCGCCGACCGGCGTTCCAAAACTGAAAGCCCCGGCCTCGCGCAAGCGAGACCGGGGTTTCCATTCGACCAGCCGGCTACGGTGACGATGCAGCCAAGCGTGTCACATTCATTCGTCGTGCATCCAACGTCCGATGTAGCCTCCGATCACGCCGCCGACGATTGGCGCCACCCAGAACAGCCACAACGACGAGAGTGCCGCACCGCCGCCGAAAATCGCCGTCGCAGTCGAACGCGCCGGATTGACCGAAGCATTCGAGACCGGGATCGAAGCGAGATGGATGAAGACGAGCGTCAGGCCGATCGCGATGGGAGCGAAGCCCGGCGCTGCCTTCTTCGACGTCACCCCGACGATGACGATCAGGAACAGCGCCGTCAGGACGCACTCGATCAGCGCCACTTGCAGCAGCGGGAAATGACCGGCCCCGCCATAGATATTGGAGACGGCGACAAAGTCATTCCATTTCCCCGCCGGCGCCCCGGCTAAAATGACATAGAAGACAGCCGCGGCGGCTATGCCGCCGATCAATTGCGCGATGATGTAGGGGATCGCTTCGCCCGGCTCGCAGCGCCCCGCCGCGATGAGACCGCAGGTCACTGCCGGATTGAAATGCCCGCCCGAGATCGGGCCCAACGCATAAGCCATCGCGAGAACGATCGCGCCGATGGCGAACGCCACCGTCATGAGACCCGCCGACGGCGCGGAAAACAGCGCCGCGCCGCACACCGAACTGACCAGCGCGAATGTGCCGATGAGTTCGGCGAGATACTTCTTGTAGCTGCTATTCATTGTCTTCTCCCTGCCCCACGCGCGAGGTGCGCGTACGACAAGGATAGCAGATCAGATCAGCGCGATCAGCCGGACTGGGCCGCCTGTGGAGCCTTTCACCTTGGGCAGCCCCACCACCAGAATCGCCTCCGAAGGCGACAGCTTTTCCAGGTTGGCGACGTTCTCCAGGCCCCAGCGGCCGGCCGGCAGCCAGGTTTTGTGGGTCTTGAAATCCTTCGACGGGCCGTTGTCGAGCGACAGCGTATCGACCGCCAGACCCAGCACATTGCGCTCCTTCAACAGCCATTCGGCGAGCTCGGGCGCAACGCCGGGGAAATGGAAGGTGCCGGCCGCGTCCTTGCCGGTGTATTTGGCGGCGTCGCCAACCTTGGCGCTCCAGCCCGACAGCATGGCGACGCAGCAGCTGTTCGGCAGCTTCTTGAACCGCTTCTCCCAGGTCAGCACGTCCTCAATGCCCATCAGATAGTCGGCATTCTTCTCCGCCTGCTTGCGCACGTCGATGACGGCGAGCGGCACCACCAGTTCGCCTGCGACGATGGTGTCGGCGGTGGCGCCGTCTTCCGAAAAATGGATCGGAGCGTCGAGATGGGTGCCGGCGTGCTCGATGAGCCGCCACCAGTTCAGGTTGAACCCGTCCTTCTTGAAATCATACTGCTTCTGAATCTCGATGCCGGGCACGCCAAAGAACGTCGGGAACTCCGGTGACATGGTGTGGGTCAGATCGACCACGCCCTTGAAGTAACTCTGACCCTCCGGCGCCTTGGCACCTGCAGCCGGCGCTGCCTTCTTTTTGTTCTGCGCCTCGGCGGGAACAATGGCCGCGGCGGCAAAGCCCGCGGCGGCGGCACCCGTGAAAAATCCACGCCGGCTCAGCGCCTGCAGCGCCTCCTGGCATCCGGGAACACACATGATCGGCCTCCTCCATTGGGGCGGACGCGACTCGCGCATCCTAGGCTTTGTCCAGCATTGCTCCAGCCCTCGCGGGACGCAACACGGCCCCTGTTAACATTAAGGATTGCGCGGCGCGGCGGGCTCGGCCATAGAGCGCGCCATGCTCATCATCGACGACCTTTCGGTCCGCGTTGCCGGCCGGCTCCTCATTGAAAACGCCACCGTGCGCATCCCCGACGGATCGCGAGTGGGTTTCGTCGGCCGCAACGGCAGCGGCAAGAGCACCCTGTTCAACGTCATCACCCACGACGTCGCCGCCGAGCATGGCGGTATCGATCTCCCGTCGCGCTGGCGCGTCGGGCGCTTGGCCCAGGAGGCACCGGACGGACCCGAAAGCCTGATCGAGGTCGTGCTCAAGGCCGACATCGAGCGCGCGCGGCTCCTGGAGCAAGCCGAGACCGAGCAAGACCCGCACGAGATCGCGGAGATTCATGGACGGCTGTTCGACACCGGCGCCTACGCCGCGCCGGCGCGGGCCGCCTCGATCCTGTCGGGCTTGGGGTTTTCGGCCGCCGATCAGGATCGCCCCTGTTCGGAATTCTCCGGCGGCTGGCGGATGCGGGTCGCGCTCGCGGCGACGCTGTTCGCCGAGCCGGATCTCCTGCTCCTCGACGAGCCGACCAACTATCTCGATCTCGAAGGCACGCTCTGGCTGCAGGATCACCTGGCGCGCTATCCGCGCACCATGGTCGTGATCAGCCATGACCGCGACCTGCTCAATACCTCGGTCGAGCAGATCATGTCGCTGGAAAACCAGACGCTCACGCTCTACCGCGGCGGCTACGACGATTTCGAGCGGCTGCGCGGCGAGCGGCTGATGCTCGACCAGAAGATGGCCAAGAAGCAGGAGGCGCAGCGCAAGCACATCCAGGCCTTCATCGATCGCTTCAAGGCCAAAGCCTCGAAGGCCCGTCAGGCGCAGTCGCGCGTCAAGATGCTGGAAAAGATGTCACCGATCAGCATGGTCGTGACCAGCGACGTGCTGCCGATCAACATTCCCGAGCCGGACAAGCTGCTGTCGCCGCCGATCGTCGCGCTCGATGACGTGTCGGTCGGCTACGTGCCCGGCAAGCCGGTGCTTAAGGGCCTGAACATGCGGATCGACAACGACGACCGCATCGCGCTCCTGGGCTCGAACGGCAACGGCAAGTCGACCCTGGTAAAGCTGATCGCATCGCGGCTTGAGCCGATGGCAGGCAGCATCACGCGCGCGTCGCGGCTGAAGATTGCCTATTTTGCCCAGCACCAGCTCGACGAACTGGACGCCGAGGCGACCGTCTACCAACACGTCCGCGAGCTGATGCCGGACGCGCATGAGGCCAAGGTGCGGGCGCTCGCCGGGTCGATCGGCTTTTCCGGGCTCAACGCCGACAAGAAAGTCGAGAAGCTGTCGGGCGGCGAAAAGGCCCGCCTGATGCTGGGCCTGGCAACCTTCGGCGGCCCTCACATGCTCATCCTCGATGAGCCGACCAACCATCTCGACATCGACAGCCGCACCGCCCTGATCGAAGCCATCAACGATTATTCCGGCGCCGTCATCCTGGTGTCGCACGACCGCCATCTGCTCGACGCCTGCGCCGACCGGCTCTGGCTTGTCGCCGACGGCAAGGTGACGACGTTCGACGGCGATCTCGACGATTATCGGCGACGCGTGCTGTCCGATCGCGACGACGGCGGCGACCGCAGCCGCGCCGAGCGCGCGGCCAAGCCGCCGCGTCATTCAGGCAACGGCGAGAAACGCCCCGCCGCCAAGCCGTTGCGCCAGCGCGTCGAGCGCGCCGAGGCCGAGGTCACGCGGCTGACGCGTGAAATCGAGAAGTCGATGCGGCGCTGGCCGACGGCCAGCTGTATACGCGTGAGCCCGCGAAGGCTGCGGCGATCGCCAAGGCGCGATCCGAAAACGCCATCGCACTGGCGAAGGCCGAAGAGGATTGGCTTGCCGCCGGCGCGGCACTTGAGGCCGCGGCGAACTAGCGCGACACTGAGGGTTCGAGGGAGAACGCCGTCATGTCATCTCACCTGCGCCACTCGCTTGGAATAGGCCTCCTCGCAATACTGGCGATCGGGGGCCTCAGTTTCGCGCAGACCAGCGCGCCGACCAATTCCCTGCCGAACCCATACCGTTCCATTGAGAACTGGGGAACTTTGCCTGAGGGCCGGACATGGGGTTCGACCAGTGCGGTCGCCATCGATCCCGATGGCACCAGCGTCTGGGTCGGCGAACGGTGTGGCGAATCCCGGCCGCCGTCGCGCATCGATCCCGGCCAACCGTTCGCGTGCGGCAACTCAAACCTCGACCCGATCCTCAAATTCGATCCGTCCGGCAAACTGCTGAAGAGCTTCGGCGCCGGCCTGTTGTTGTTCCCGCACGGTTTGTACGTCGACCGCGAGGGCAACGTGTGGGTGACCGACGGGCTCGGCCGCGGCAGCAAAGGCCACCAGGTTTTCAAGTTCAGCCCCGACGGCAAGGTCCTGATGACGCTCGGCAAACCGAACACCCCCGGCAGCGGTCCCGATCAGTTCAATGCGCCATCGGCCGTCGTGACCGCGCCGAACGGCGACATCTTCGTTGCCGATGGCCATGGCGGCAACACCAACGCGCGCATCATGAAGTTCACCAAGGACGGCAAGTTCATCAAGACCTGGGGCACGAAAGGCTCGGGGCCGGGCGAATTGGACATTCCTCATGCGATCGCCATGGACTCGCAGGGACGGCTGTTCGTTGGCGATCGCCAGAACAATCGCATCCAGATCTTCGACCAGGACGGGAAATACCTCGATCAGTGGGCGCAGTTCAGCCGGCCGAGCGGAGTCTTCATTGACGGGAAGGACAACATCTATGTCGCGGATTCGGAATCGGAATCCGTCTCCAAGAATCATGACGGTTGGAAGCGGGGAATCCGGATCGGCAGCGCCAAGGACGGCTCGGTGACGGCGTTCATCCCCGATCCCGTCGAAAAAAGCACCAGCACGAGCGCGGCGGAGGGCGTCGCCGCGGACGCGATGGGCAACATCTACGGCGCCGAAGTCGGGCCGAAGCGGATGATGAAATACGTCAAGAAATAAACGCCGCCGCCCCGCATCGTATCAGGGTCAGATCGGCCGGTCGCTTGACACCGTGTCGTACGGGCGCAAACTTGGCCGGCATCGCAGGGATCGGTCATGCCGGTCAGAATCATTGGAATGATCGGGGTGACGCCGCCGACGAGCGACGCAGCGCTTCATGTCATCGAAGGCGGCTTGTCCACCAGCTATCTGACGCAGTATGCCCGCGCCCATGACGACGCCGGCTTTGATCTCGCGCTGGTCGGCTACAGCTCGTCGTCCGCGGAAGGCTTCCTGGTCGCGCTTCACGCCGCCGCGCACACGAAGAAGCTCGGCTATCTCGTCGCGCATCGGCCGGGATTTGTTGCACCGACGTTGATGGCCCGCAAGATCGCGACGTTCGACCATCTGACCGACGGCCGGCTCGCCGTTCACATCATCACCGGCAAGACCGATGAAGAGCAGCACGGCGACGGCGACTTCAGCCCGAAGGTGGAGCGCTACAAGCGAGCCGCCGAATATCTCGAATTGATGAAGCTCACCTGGACGAGCGAGCGGCCGTTCGATTTCTCCGGCGAATTCTACCAGGTCAAGGGCGCCGCTTCCGATGTTCGTCCGCTGCAGCAGCCGCACCCGCTGTTGTTCTTCGGCGGCGCCTCCGATGGCGCGCTCGAGATGGGCGCAAAACTTTGCGACGTCTACGCCATCTACGCCGAGCCGCTGAAGTCGACGCGCGAACGTATCGCGAGCTTCCGGGCCCAGGCCGCGGCCTTCGGGCGGGTGCCGGGCTTCAACGTGTCGCTCCGCCCGATCATTGCGCCGACCGAAGGCGAGGCCTGGGACAAGGCCAACCGGATTCTGGCGCAGATGACCGGCAAGAAAGGCTGGAGCCGCCAGGAGGGCGCCGCGGGACCGGTCGACAATGCCGGCAAGCGGCTGATGAGCTTTGCCGACCAGGATATCCACGACGAACGGCTGTGGATGCCGATCGCGCGCGTGACCGGCGCGCTCGGCAACACCTCTTGTCTCGTCGGCACGCCCGAGCAGGTCGCCGAGGCGATTCTCAAATACTACGTCCTCGGGGTGGACTCGTTTCTCATCCGCGGATTCGACCCGTTCAACGACACGGTTGAGTTCGGCCGAGAGCTTATTCCGCGCATCAAGGCCGGTGCCGTCGAGATCGATCGGCGGCGAGCGGCCGAGTGACCGCCAAAATTCTCAGTCAGCACAACGCTAGCAACAAGAGTTTTCTGGAGGCGACGATGGGAAGAGTGCGGCGCGTGCTTGCGGTCCTTGCCGTTGGATTGTGCGGGACGCTGTCGATGGCTTTCCCCGCCGGCGCGCAAAGCTGGCCGCCGAAAACCATCCGCATCATCATCCCGTTTCCGCCGGGTGGCACCACCGATCTGATCGCCCGGCGCGCCCAGCCGATGCTCGAGCGGAACCTGAAGGTGTCGATCCTGATCGAAAACCGCGCCGGCGCGTCAGGCGCGATCGGCACACAAGCCGCGGTCACGTCGCCGCCCGACGGCGCCACATTCGTCCTGGTGTTCGACACCCACGGCGCCAATCCGAGCCTCCTTCCCAACCTGCCGTTCGACACGCTGAAGGATCTGGCGCCGGTCATGCTGATCGGCACCTCGCCGATGGTCATCACCGCGCATCAATCCGCGCCATATAAAAGTTTTGCGGAGGTGATTGCTGCGGCCAAAGCCAACCCCGACGGCGTCGCCTATGGCACGATCGGGGCAGGCAGCCTCGCGCATCTCGCCATGAGCCAGATCGGCAATGCGCTGAATGTGAAGCTGACGCATGTCCCCTACAAGGGCGGCGGGCCCCTGGTGAACGATGCGATCGCAGGGCACGTTCCGATTGCCATCGCCTCGACCGCGCTGTTCTCGCCCCACGTCAAATCCGGCGCGCTGCGGCCGCTGGCGGCAACCTCCGCCAAGCGCATCGCGCAATTGCCGGACACGCCGACCATCAGCGAACTCGGCGTTGCGGGCTTCGACGCCGTGTCATGGTGGGGCCTGCTCGCGCCAGCGAAGACGCCGCCGGAGATCGTCGCGCGGATGAATGCGGCGATGGCCGAGGCTCTCAATGACCCCGCGGTGAAGCAGGGCTTGTCCGAACAGGGCGTCGATTATCGATTGTCCGCGCCGGACGAATTCGGCCGCTTTGTCGAAAACGAGGTCACGCGCTGGGCCAAGGTGGTCAAGGACAACAACATCGTGGTGAAAGACTAACAGAGCCGATCGGATTCGGCCCGCCCCTCGCCCGAGCTATTGAACCGTGACCCGGTTCGGCTGAGCCGCCCGCTTGGCGGGCTTCGCCGGCTTCTTCGCGGTCTTCGACGCGGCGGGCTGATCCGGCCCGAGCTCCATCGATTTGAGACGGCCGTCGACAAAGTTATAGATGCCCGGCCGCTCACCGCTGGTGTAGGTGAGCGTCGCGGTGCGCTCGCGGCGGTCGTTGGTTCCGATCTCGGCTCGTTCCGCGATGCCAGCCCGCTTGACCACGTCGCATTCGGTCATCTCGAGCGCGATCGCAGCGGGGACCGGGGGAATGCCCGCTTCCCTGAGCGGCACGTTGGCTTGCACCGACTGATCGCCGCTGGCAGCAGATGGCGCATAGGCGCCGGCGCAGCTACCGTTGGCGTCGACCAGATCGGCGGGCGCCACCGGCGGCAGCACCTTGTCCCGGTAGTTCGACACCGACCTCGCGCTGAACAAAGCCGCCGCATCGGGCGCGCGGAACAAATCCATGTCCGGCATGGCGCAGGCGCCAAGCGCCAGCCCCACTGAAAGTGTTGAAATCATTGCGGAAAACCGCACGTTCATTCCCCCATCCATCCCTATCGCGGCAGACCCAAACCCAACTTTGCGTCACCATGTTGGCGGCGGCAACCATAAACGCCACCTCAACCCTCAGGCCTTCTTGACCCAGCGGCCTTGCTCGTCGGGCTGCCAGTAGGTCACCTCGAACCCCTGCGCCTTGGCTTGCCCCCAGCGCTCCCGCGCGGCCGCGACCGCGTCGTCGTCCTCGCCATCGAACATCAGCACCAGGCGCTCGTAGCCGCCGGCGTCCGGCGGCATCGGCACGCCGTCGAGGAGGAAACGCACCGTCGCACCATTCGGATTGTGCTCGGCGGTGGTGAGCAGGATCGGCTGCGCCGCGGTTTCGCCGGCGGCGGCGGTGCCATGCGGCAGAAAGCTGTCGTCGCGATAGGTCCACAGATGCGCATCGAGCGCCTCGACGCGCTCCTCGGAACCCGCCTGCACCACGACGCGCCAGCCGCGCTCGACCGAGCGCTCCAGCAACTGCGGCAGCACGCGCTCGAGCGGCTGACGTTGCAGGTGGTAGAACAGAACTTCGGTCATCGCTCGTAATGATCCGCGACGAGTTGATTGAGCAGCCGCACGCCCCAACCTGAGCTCCAGCTCTTGTTGATGTCGTTCTGCGGCGAGCCCAGCGCCGTGCCGGCGATGTCGAGATGCACCCACGGCGTCTTGTCGACGAAGCGCGCCAGCAATTGCGCCGCGGTGATCGAGCCGCCGAAGCGGCCGCCGGTGTTCTTCATGTCGGCGAACTTGGAATCGATCTGCTTGTCGTATTCGGGGCCGAGCGGCATCCGCCACACCCGCTCCATCGTCGCCTGCCCCGCCTTGGTGAGGCGGTCGCACAGCCGGTCGTCGTTGCCGAACATGCCGGCATATTCCTGGCCGAGCGCCACGATGATCGCGCCGGTCAACGTCGCCAGGTCGATCATGAAGCGCGGCTTGTGGCGCGTGTTGACGTAGTGCAGCACGTCGGCCAGCACGAGGCGGCCTTCGGCATCGGTGTTGATGATTTCGATGGTCTGGCCGTTCATCGTCTTGACGATGTCGCCCGGGCGCTGCGCATTGCCGTCCGGCATGTTCTCGACCACGCCGATCGCGCCGACCGCGTTGACCTTGGCCTTGCGCGCGGCGAGCGCGTGCATCAGGCCGACGACGCAGGCCGCGCCCGCCATGTCGCCTTTCATGTCCTCCATGCCGGCCGCGGGCTTGATCGAAATGCCGCCGGTGTCGAAGGTCACGCCCTTGCCGATGAAGGCAACCGGCGCGTCGTTCTTCTTGCCGCCGTTCCAGCGCATGATGACGACGCGGCTGTCCTTCCGCGATCCCTGCCCGACTCCGAGCAGCGCGTTCATGCCGAGCTTCTTCATCGCCGGCACGTCAAGCACTTCGACCGCAACGCCGAGCTTCTTGAGCACGGACGCCCGGCGGGCGAATTCCTCCGGGAACAGCACATTGGCCGGCTCGTTGATCAGATCGCGGGCCATGATCACGCCGTCGGCGACCGGTCCGCTGTACGAGTCCCAGGCCTTTTTGGCCGACGCCGCGATTGCTCACCGCGATCGTGATCTGCGGCTTTGCCGGCGCCTCCTCGCCCTCTCTGCGCTTGGTCTTGTAGCGATCGAACACATAGGCGCGCAGTTGCGTGCCGAGTGCGATCTCGGCCGCCTGGTCTGGCTTGAGCGCGCCGCTGGCAAATTCCGCGAAGATCGCGACCTCTTCGGCCCGCGCTGGAACCTTGCCCATGGCGGCACCGCCAAGCTTGACCAGATCCTGCGCCTTGAGCTTGCCGGCCTTGCCCACCCCCAGGATAGCCAGCCGCGCCACCGGCAATCCGGCCGGCGCCACAATGTCGAGCGAACTGCCGCTTTTGCCGGTGAACCGTTCCGCGGCGGCCGCCCGCTTCACCAGGTCGCCGGTTGGCGCCAGCGCCTTCCGTGCCGCCGGCCCGAATTTCAGCCCCTCCTCGCAGAACAAGACGAGAACGCCCTTGGCCGGTGTCGCAAACGAAGAAAATACGAGCTTGCGGGCGTCGGCCATAGCGGTTTCCTTTCAAAGTCGGGCGGGAGGTGCCCTTATGGCGCGGCCCGCGCAGTCTGCAAAGCCCGCTCCGGATGATCCCACAGGCCGGCGGTAGCATCCTGCAAAACCGTTTGGCCAGGGACCGCCGGCTCCAGGCCCGAATTAACTGTTTGTTGTGCATGTTCAACGGATTGCCATTCCGAAGCCATTTTGTCGAAGCATCAAGGCATACTGCAATGCGGGGGGATCGGTCCGCCTAGCTAAGGGGTCCACCGGACGTGGGGTCCGGTGTGCGAGGCGGGCTGGCCGAAGGTGGGACGGCGCAGGCGGATGGGGTCAATCGGCCGGTATATTTTTCGCACCACCTTTGGGGCGTTCCTGTTGGTGCTGATCAGCCTGACGGCCGCGATCTGGTTAACCCAGGCGTTGCGCGACGTCGATCTGATGACCGGCCAGGGCCAGACCATCCTGGCGTTCCTCGGAATCACCAGCCTGATCGTCCCGCAACTGGTTACGGTGATCGCGCCGGTCGCGCTCGTGGTCGCGGCGGCTCACATCCTGCACAAGCTTGCCACCAATTCCGAGATCATCGTGATGAACGGCGCGGGCATGCGCCCGTGGCGCCTGCTGACGCCGTTCATCGTGGTCACGATCCTCGGGTCCATCCTGATCTCGACAATCAGCTCCTATGTCGCGCCGGAAAGCCTGCGGCTGCTGCGCCGCTGGATCTCCGAGGTGCGCGCCGATCTCGTCAGCAACATCGTGCAGCCGGGCCGCTTCACCGCGATCGAACAGGGCCTCGCCTTCTACATTCGCGAACGCCGGCCCAACGGTCTGCTGGCCGGCCTGCTGATGGACGACCGCCGCGACCCCACGGTCCGCGTCACCATCGTGGCCGAACTCGGCGAGATGGTGAAGAACGAAAACGGCAGCTTCCTGCTGCTGCAAAACGGCAGCATTCAGCGGTACGAGGCGAAGCAACGCGACCCGAACATCGTCGTGTTCGACCGCTATGCCTTCGACCTCTCGCAGTTCGGCGGCACGCCTACGGTCGTCAAATATTCGGTGCGCGAGCGCTACCTCTGGCAGTTGATCTCGCCTGACACCGAAGATCCGCTGTACAAGGAAGCAGCCGGGACAATTCCGCGCCGAGCTCCACGAGCGCCTGCTCGCACCGCTCTACCCGTTTGCCTTCGTCCTGATCGCCTTTGCGTTCCTGGGCGCGCCGCGCACCACGCGCCAGAGCGCCGCGTGGTCGCTCGGCGCAGTTATTCTTTCCGTGGCTTGGCTTCGCTTGATCGGTTTCACCTGTACGGTTCTCACCGTCAAATATCCGGTCGCCGCGCTGGTTCAGTACACGGCGGTGTTTGGAGCGATGGCGGCAAGCCTCTACGCCATTTCGAGCGGGCTGATCATCGAACCGCCTGCGGTCCTGACCAGGGCTGTCAGCACCATCGGCCGATGGTTCGAGCGCCGCACCGGTCCAGTCGCGGAGCCGGCGCAATGATCAGCACCCTGCAAAAATACTTCGGCATGCGTTTCCTCACCACGCTGGTTGCCGTGCTGTTGGGCGTCTTCGCATTGATCATCCTGCTCGACTACGTCGAGCAGATGCGGCGGCTCGGCGACGATCCAAAGGTATCCGCGTTGCTCATCGCGAAGATTTCGCTGTTTCGCGTGCCGCAGATCGGCGAGCGGATTCTGCCGTTCTGCGTGCTGATCGGCGCGATGTCCTGTTTTCTCGGCCTGTCGCGGCGGCTCGAACTGGTGGTGTCTCGCGCGGCGGGAATGTCGGCCTGGCAATTCACCGCGCCGGCCGTCGTGGTCGCGCTCGGCGTCGGCGTCATCGCCACCACCATTTACAATCCGATCGCCGCCGTCCTGCAGGAAAAGGCCAAGCGCATGGAGGCGGAGATTTCCGGCAACAACGCCGAAGGCCTGCAGGCGACCGTGAACGGCTTTTGGGTGAGCCAGCGCAGCGACAACGGCCAGTCGATCATCAACGCGGCGGGCAGCCGCGAGCAGGGCGTGCTGCTGACCAAGGTCAGCGCCTTCGTGTTCGACCAGAGCAACCATTTCCTCGAACGGGTCGAGGCCACCACGGCGTCGCTTCAATCCGGCCATTGGCGGCTCGAGGACGCGCGCGTCTATGCGCCGGGGGCGCCGCCGGACGAGCGCGAGTTCTACCTGTTGGCCACCAATCTCACGCCCGAGCAGGTTCGCGAAACCTTCTCGACGCCGGAGACGGTGCCGTTCTGGCAGCTTCCCTATTTCATCGACATGGCCGAGCGCGCCGGCCTCACCGCGTCCGGCTATCGGCTGCAATACCAGAAGCTGTTGGCGCGGCCGTTCATGCTGGCGGCCATGGTGCTGCTGGCCGCGGCTTTCAGCCTGCGGTTCTTCCGCATGGGCGGCGTGCAGAAAATGGTCCTGGGCGGCGTCGCCTCGGGCTTCCTGCTCTACATCATGTCGAAGCTGACCGATGATTTGAGCAAGGCCGAGCTGCTGCCGCCGATGATTGCAGCTTGGATGCCGGCGGCGATCGGCGCCATGACCGGCTTTGTCGCGCTGTTGTACCAGGAGGACGGCTGATGGCGGGTGCTGCCGGCACTCGTGCGTCAATGTGGCGTAGACGAGTAAGACCAAGCGCCCTGGTTCTGTTGAGTGCGGCAACGTTCGTGGCCGGCTGCTGGCTGGATATTGCGCCGGCGCAGGCCCAGATCATGAGCTTTCCCCAGCGGCCGGCGGTCGCCAAGCCCAGACCATCGCCGACCACGCCGCAGGGCGACAAGACGCCGATGCTGCTGCAGGCGATCGAGATCCACTACGACTACCAACAACAAGCGCGTCTCCGCCGTCGGCAACGTGCAGATCTATTATTCCGGCACCACGGTCGAAGCCGACAGGGTCATCTACGACGAGACCACCAAGCGGATGCAGGCCGAAGGCAACGTCCGGCTGACCGAGGCCGACGGCAAGATCACCTATTCCGACTCCATGGATCTGAGCGACGATTTCCGCGACGGTTTCGTCGACTCGCTGCGTCTCGACACCCCCGACAAGACGCGGATGGCGGCGGCGCGCGCCGACCGTTCGAGCGGCACTTTCACCGTGTTCCACAGCGGCGTGTACACCGCCTGCGAGCCCTGCAAGGACGACCCCAAGAAGCCGCCGCTCTGGCAGGTCAAGGGCACGCGGATGATCCACGACTCCACGGAGAAGATGATCTATTTCGAGGACGCGCGCCTCGAATTCTTCGGCCAGCCGGTCGCGTACATGCCGTACTTCTCCGCGCCCGATCCGACGGTCAAGCGCAAGTCCGGCTTCCTGATGCCGTGGATGTCAAGCAGCTCGACCAACGGCTTCGGCATCGAGGTTCCGTACTACTGGGCGCTGGCGCCCGATTACGACTTCACGTTCTCGCCGCGCCTGATGACCAGACAGGGCGCGCTGCTGCGCGGCGAATTCCGCCAGCGGCTGATGGATGGCGCCTATTCGATCCGCGCCAGCGGCATCTATCAGCTCGACACGGACGCCTACGTGCGCGACGACGGCATCAGCACTCCGGGCTACCGGGATTTCCGCGGCAGCATCGAAACCACCGGACAGTTTGCGCTGAGCAACAAATGGACATGGGGTTGGGACGGCATCGTGCCGACCGACCAGACGTTCTTCCAGAATTACGGCCTGTCGACCTACCAGCGCGGCTCAAACGTCCTCGTCAACGGCCTGACGGAGGGCGTGTCGCAGCTCTATTTTGTCCGGCCGCGGCGACCGCAGCTATTTCGATCATGCGCGGCATCTACTACTACGGATTTTCCGAAGCCGATTTGCAGAGCCAAATTCCGGTCATCCATCCGGTGATGGATTACAGCTACGTGTTCGGCCAGCCGATCTTGGGCGGCGAACTCAGCTATCAGACCAACTTCACGAGCCTGAGCCGCGTCAACGCCGATTTCAATCCGATCTCGTCAGATGCGCATTCGCGAACAACACCTGCGAGCTGGGCAACGCCGACCCGGCGCAAGGTCACCAACGCCAACTGCCTGCTGCGCGGCGTGCCGGGACACTACAACCGGGTCTCCGGCGAGGTGACACTGGAAGCGCAGCATCACCGATCCGTATGGACAGGTCTGGACGCCGTTCGTCAAAACTGCGGGCCGACGCCGCGGCGGTTTCGATCGTCAATCAGCCCGGCGTTTCCAACTACATGGCGCCCGGCGACAGCACCGAGCTCCGCGCCATGCCGACGGTCGGCCTGGAATACCGCTATCCGTTCATCAGCGTCCACGCCTGGGGCACCCAGACGATCGAGCCGATCGCGCAGGTCATCGTGCGGCCGAACGAAACCAGCATCGGCAAGCTGCCGAACGAGGATTCGCAGAGCCTGATCTTCGACGACAGCAACCTGTTCAAGATCGACAAGTTCGCCGGCTGGGATCGCGTCGAAGGCGGCGGCCGCGCCAACGTCGGCTTTCAATACACCACGCAGTTCAATCGCGGCGGCTCCATCAGCGCGGTGTTCGGCCAGTCGTATCAGCTGTTCGGCACCAACTCGTTCGCGGTCGGCGACAACACCAACACCGGTCTCGGCAGCGGCCTCGACACCACTCGATCCGACTACGTGGCGCGGCTGTCCTATCAGCCGGACCGCATCTACTCGTTCACCACGCGCTTCCGCTTCGACAAGGACGACTATCGAAGTCCGCAGTTCGAGACCGAGGGCCGGGCCAGCTTCGACCGCTGGTCGGTGTCCGTGCTCTACGGCAAATACGACGCCCAGCCGCAACTCGGCTTCCTGACGCGGCGCGAGGGCATTCTCGGCAGCGCCTCGGTCAAGCTGACCCAGAACTGGCTCGCCACCGCCGCAGGTCCGCTATGACATCGACGCCCACTCGCTGGCCGGAACCGTGTTCGGCATGGGCTACATCGACGATTGCATCATTATTGCCCTGAACTACATCACGAACTACACCTACAGCGGCAATGTGGGCACGGATCAGCGCGTCATGCTGCAGATGACGCTGCGCACGCTCGGCGGCACCGCGTTCAGCCAGGGCTGTCGGCAACTTGCCGGCTATGGGCGGGTTATAACGAGGCTGCAGGCTCCGCGCGGCGAAGCGCCGATCGGCCGCCGCCACGCCACCGGAAGGAAGCGGACGATGAAACAGATCTGCAACGATGAAAAAGACTCCTGTCCTGCTGCTTGCGTTGCGCCGCCTGATGATCGGCGCAGCGCATCGCGATCGTGACCGCGATCGCGATGACGGGCGCGCGCCGACGCCCAGGCGGTCGCCATCGTCAATGGCGACCCGATCACGGCTTTCGACATCGAGCAACGCGCCAAGCTCATTCAGCTCAGCACCCACCAGAGCCAAGCCGCGCAACGAGGTGGTGGAGGAGCTGATCAACGAGAAACTGAAAATCCAGCTGCTGAAGCGCTTCGCCATCGACGGCATCGACAAGGACGTCGACAATGCCTACGCCAACATGGCGCGGCGCATGCGGGCAACGCCGAAACAATTCTCCGACAATCTCGAAAAGCAAGGCGTGAAGACCGAAACGCTCAAGTCCCGCATCAAGGCCGATCTGATCTGGGGCCAGATCATCCGCGGCCGATACCAGAGCAGCTTCCAGTTCAGCGACAAGGACGTCGAATGCCCGGCTCAAGACCAAGAACCGCGACGACGCGAACGCGGTCGGATACGACTACACGCTTCGCCCGATCCTGTTCGTGGTGCCGCGCGGATCGCCGCCGGCGGCCTTCGAGGCCCGCGCGAAGGAAGCCGAGGCGCTGCGCGCCCGGTTTCAGGGCTGCGAGGAGGGCATCGCGCTGGCCCGCGGCATGCGCTACGTGGCGGTGCGCACGCAGGTGGTCAAAGGCTCCGCCGAGCTGCCGGCGCAGCTGCGCGACGTGCTGGCGAAGACCGAGATTGGCCGGCTGACCGCGCCGGAGACCACGCCGCAGGGCGTCGAAGTCTATGCGCTGTGCGGCAAGCGGCAGTCCGAGAGCGCGCCGGCGAAAAAAGAGGTTCGCGACGAGATGTTCAACGAGGCGTTCGAAATTGCACTCCAAGAAATACCTCAAGGAACTGCGCGATCAAGCCATGATCGAATACCGGTAGGGCTGCGGCCATGTCGCGACCGCTGGCGCTGACGCTGGGTGAGCCCGCCGGCATCGGGCCGGACATCACGCTCGCCGCCTGGCTGCGGCGCCGCGGAACTCGATCTGCCCGCCTTCTATGTTCTCGCCGATCCGCAATGCCTGGCGCGGCGCGCCAAACGGCTCGGCCTCGACGTGCCCATCGAAGTCGTCACTCCGGCGAACGCGGCTGCCGCGTTCGCGCGCGCCTTGCCTGTGGTCGCGCTCGGCCTCCCGGCGACCGCCGAGCCCGGCAAGCCGGACGCCACCAGCGCGCCCGCCGCGATCGCCTCGATCGATCGCGCCGTCGCCGACGTGATCGGCGGCGTGGCCGCGGCGGTCGTGACCAATCCGGTCGCCAAGAGCGTGCTCTACAAGGCCGGCTTCACCGACCCAGGCCACACCGAATATCTCGCCAAGCTGTCGTTCGAGCAGACCGGCAATCCGGCGTGGCCGGTGATGATGCTGTGGTCGCCCGAGGTGGCGGTGGTGCCGGTCACGATCCACGTGCCGTTCAAGGAGGTGCCGCAGCGGCTCACCCGCGACCTGATCTTCGAGACCGGCCGGGTGGTGGCGCGCGACCTGATCGATCGTTTCGGCATCGCGCAGCCGCGGCTCGCGGTCGCCGGCCTCAACCCGCACGCCGGCGAGGACGGCACGATGGGCAAGGAGGACGCGACGATCGTCCGGCCCGCGATCGAGCGGCTCGTCGCCGACGGCATCGACGCGCGCGGGCCGCTGCCCGCCGACACCATGTTCCACGAGGCGGCGCGCCAGACCTATGACGCCGCGCTCTGCATGTATCACGACCAGGCGCTGATCCCGATCAAGACGCTGGCGTTCGACCATGCCGTCAACGTGACGCTCGGCCTGCCCTTCGTGCGCACCTCGCCCGACCACGGCACCGCGTTCGACATCGCCGGCACCGGCAAGGCCAATCCGTCGAGCCTGGTCGCGGCGCTGAAGCTTGCGGCGCGGCTTGCCGCGGCGGACGAGAACAAGCATCGGACGCCCGCCGCAGCACGCGCATGATCCCGAAAAGTGGGGACCGGTTTTCGGACAAGATCATGCGCAAATCAAAAACGTCATGAGCGAGGCGCAGGACGCAGCCGAAGATCTGCCGCCGCTGCGCGACGTGATCCGCCGGCACGGGCTTGCCGCCAAGAAATCGCTCGGCCAGAATTTCCTGCTCGATCTCAATCTCACCGGCCGCATCGCCCGCGCCGCGGGCCCGCTCGACGGCGCGACCGTGATCGAGATCGGCCCGGGCCCCGGCGGCCTCACCCGCGCGCTGCTGACCGAAGGCGCCCGCCGGGTGATCGCGGTCGAGCGCGACCAGCGCGCGATGGCCGCGCTTGAGGAGATCGCGGCGCATTATCCCGGGCGGCTCACGATCGTCGCCGGCGACGCGCTCGAGTTCGATCCCAAGCCGTATCTCGACGGCGGGCCCGCGCGCATCGTCGCCAACCTGCCCTACAACATCGCCACCGCCCTGCTGGTCTCCTGGCTGACAACCGAGCCGTGGCCGCCCTGGT
Source organism: uncultured Alphaproteobacteria bacterium (assembly GCA_963850885.1). Taxonomy (GTDB): domain Bacteria; phylum Pseudomonadota; class Alphaproteobacteria; order Rhizobiales; family Xanthobacteraceae; genus Z2-YC6860. The sequence goes on from CAWKOD010000012.1 coordinate 61,947, forward strand.
ACGACCGGCTGGTGCTGATGTTCCAGCGCGAGGTGGCCGAGCGCATCGTCGCCCCGCCGGGCAGCAAGACCTATGGCCGGCTTTCGGTGCTGGCCGGCTGGCGGACGCAGGCGAAAATCCTGTTCGACGTCCATCCGTCCAACTTCGTGCCGCCGCCCAAGGTGACGTCCTCGGTGGTGGAGTTCATCCCGCGCGCCAAGCCGCTGCCCTGCGACCGCCGCCTGCTCGAACGGGTCAGCGAGGCGGCGTTCGGCCAGCGCCGAAAAATGCTGCGGCAGAGCCTGCGGACATTGACGCCCGATCCGCTGCCGCTGCTCGCCGCGGCCGGCATCGAGCCGACCGCGCGCGCGGAGGAAATCCCGGTCGAGGGTTTCGTTGCCCTCGCGCGCGCGTTTGAACAGCCGGCGCATGATCCCGAAAAGTGGGACCCGGTTTTCCGATAAGATCATGCGCGGTAGAGTGCCTTCATGACAAAACTCCGCCGCTTCTCGCTGACCGCCTACCAAGCCCCGCTCTGCGAAACCATCGTCGATTGCCCGGAGCCGAAGGGCAGCGAGGTGCTCGTCCGCATCGAGCGCTGCGGCGTCTGCCATTCCGACCTGCACATGCAGGACGGCTATTTCGCGCTCGGCGAAGGCAAGACGCTCGACGTGCGCGAAGGCCGCACGCTGCCTTTCACGCTCGGCCACGAGATCGCCGGCGTGGTCGAGCGCGCCGGTCCCGATGCCACCGGCGCCAAGATCGGCGCGAAGGTCGCGGTCTATCCCTGGATCGGCTGCGGCCAATGCGCCGCCTGCAAGGCCGGCGAGGAAAACCTCTGCTCCAACAACCGCCATCTCGGCATCTCGGCCGACGGCGGCTTCGCCTCCCACGTGCTGGTGCCGCATCCGCGCTATCTGATCGACTATGCGCCGCTGTCGCCGTCGTTCGCCGGCGCGCTGATGTGCTCGGGCCTCACCGCCTATTCCGCGCTCAAGCGATTGCAGTCGCACGCCGCGCGCGGCCCCGCGCTGCTGGTCGGCCTCGGCGGCGTCGGCATGATGGGGCTTGCGATTGCGCAAGCGCTGTTTCCGCAGCCGCCGATCGTCGCCGACATCGATGCCGGCAAGCGCGAGGCGGCGCTCAAGGCCGGCGCCGCCGCGGCGTTCGATCCGGCCGACCGCGAGGCGCGGCGGGCGCTGATCAAAGCCACCGGCGGCGGCGTGTTCGCGGCCTGCGACTTCGTCGGCTCGGAGAAATCGCTCGCCTTCGCCACCGGCGCACTCGCCAAGGGCGGCAAGGTCGTGGTCACCGGCCTGCTCGGCGGCAACTTCCCGCTGCCGGCCACCATGTTCGTGCTCAAGGCCATGACGGTCGAGGGCACGCTGACCGGCACCTTGCAGGAGGCAAACGAATTGATGGCGCTCGCCCGCGCCGGAAGGCTCAGTCCGCTGCCAATCGAGGAACGTCCGCTGGCCGCGGCCCAGGCCGCGCTCGACGACCTCCGCGCCGGCCGCGTGGTCGGACGTGTCGTTCTTGTGACATAGCTGCAACGCTCCGGCTTAATTCGTAAGCAGCGGTATTCCAATACGTTATCCGCTATTGCATTTTTTATGTTGCAGCGCACAATCAGCAGGTCCGGGAATCACAGGAGTGGCTCATGGCACTGCCAAAGTTTGGCGGCGCCGCGGGTTCCATCCTTACCGGCCTTACAGCGGTGGCAATGCTCTCATTGCAACTCGCGTACGCCCACGGCCCGGCAGAATGGATCCAGCGCGGCGGTTTCAAGAACGCGGCTGGTGAATTGTGTTGCGGGGAGCGCGACTGTTTCGAGCTCACCGATGCCGACGTGAAGATCACGTCGGCCGGCTACTACGTTGTCAGCATCAAGGAGACGATCCCGTTCAGCGAGGCAACGCCCTCGCCGGATGGGCGCTATTGGCGCTGCCAATGGGGCGGCTCGCGCAAGTGTTTCTTCGCACCGCCAAGCGCAACGTGAGCTGAGGTAGCGAGAACCGTTCAGAGTTTCGACTGCAGGCCGCGCACGAAGGCGGACAGGCCGGGTTGTCGTTCGCGCTTCAGCCGCTCGGCGGCGAGGATGGCGCGCACGTCGCTGAAGGCACGATCGAGATCGCGGTTCACCACGACATAATCGTATTCGGCCCAATGGCTCATCTCGTCGCCGGCCTTGGCCATGCGGGCGCGGATCACCTTCTTGTCGTCCTGGGCGCGGGTGTGCAGCCGCCGCGCCAGTTCACCGCTCGACGGCGGCAGCATGAAACACGCTGACGAGATCGTCGCGCGCGCGCTCGCGCAATTGCTGGGTGCCCTGCCAGTCGATGTCGAACAGCACGTCGCGGCCCTGCTTGAGCGCCTTCTCCACCGGCTTGCGCGGCGTGCCATAGCCGTTGCCGAACACCTCGGCATATTCCAGAAGATCGCCGTCCCTCACCAGCTGATCGAACCGCTTGCGGTCGATGAAATGATAATGCCGGCCGTTGACCTCGCCGCGGCCGCCTCGGCCGCGTCGTCACCGAGATCGACAGTTCGATGTCGCGCTCGTCCGTCAGCAGCATGCGCGACAGCGTGGTCTTGCCGGCGCCCGATGGCGACGACAGCACCAGCATCAGGCCGCGCCGCGCGATCGCCTTGCTTTTGCTCCGGCGCGCCATCGCTATTCCAGGTTCTGCACCTGCTCGCGGAATTGCTCGACCACGGCCTTGAGCTCCAGCCCGATGTTGGTCAGTTCGAGGTCGTTGGCCTTGGAGCACAAGGTATTCGATTCGCGGTTGAGCTCCTGGGACAGAAAGTCGAGCTTGCGCCCGATCGGGCCGCCGTCGGCGATCAGCTTCTTGGCCTGCGCGACATGCGCCGCAAGCCGATCGAGCTCCTCGCGGATGTCGATCTTGGTGGCGAGCATGATCGCCTCCTGGTGCAGCCGGTCGGCGTCGAAGCGCTGCGAGGCTTCCAGCAACGTCGCCACCTGCTCGGCGAGCCGCGCCTTGATCGCCTCGGGCTTGCGCCCGGGCGTCGCCTCGGCCCGCGCGGCGAGCGCGCCGATTTCCGAAAGCCGCGCCGACAGGATTTTGCCCGAGCGCCTGCCCTTCGGTGCGGCGCATCTCGGCCAAGCCCTTCAGCGCTTCGCCGAAGCCCGCGACGACAGCGGCTTCGGCCGCGCTGCGCTCGTCCTCGCTCTCCTCGGCTTCGCTCACCTCCATCACGCCCTTGAGCGCCAGGATGCCGTCGAGGCTCGGCGGCGCGCCCGCGACCTTGCCGGCCAGGCCCTTCAGCGCGGCGAGCACGGCGTTGAGCGCCGGCTCGTTGATGCGCGCGACCGGCGCGGCGCCTTCGCGGCTCACGGTCAGATTGGCGAACACGCTGCCGCGCGAGAGCACCTCGGAGGCGCGCGCGCGCACGCCCGGCTCGATCGCCTCCCAGCCGGGCGGCAGCCGGAGCTTGAGATCGAGGCCCTTGGAATTGACCGACTTGAGCTCCCACGCCCAGGCATAGGTGCCGGCGACGCCCTGGCCGCGCGCAAAGCCGGTCATGCTCGACAGCGCCATCGTGTTCCGAATCCGTTTCCGAGAAATCGCCGCGACCTTAGAGCATGATCCCGAAAAGTGGAAACCGGTTTCCCGCCGTCGCGAAGCCTGGGCGGTGGCTATCGCACGCGCCGCGGCGTGCCGCTCGAAGGCTGCGGCGCTGCGAAGGCCGGCGCCGTCGGCTGCGCGCTGCGGGGCTGCGCCGTCTGCTGCTCGATCGCGCGCAGCCGCGCGACGTTCTTCTGGTGCTGCTCGTAATTGTCGGCGAAGGCGTGGCCGCCGGTGCCGTCGGCGACGAAAAACAGCTCCTTGGTGCGCGCCGGATTGGCGGCGGCTTCGAGCGAGGCGCGGCCGGGATTGGCGATCGGGCCCGGCGGCAGCCCGTCGATGACATAGGTGTTGTAGGGCGTCGGCTGCTCGATCTCGCTGCGCATGATCGGCCGCCCGAGCGAGCCCTTGCCGCCGACCAGCCCGTAGATGATGGTCGGATCGGATTGCAGCTTCATCTTCTGGCGCAGCCGGTTGACGAACACCGCGGCGACCCGCGTGCGCTCCTCGGGCTTGCCGGTTTCCTTCTCGATGATCGACGCGAGCGTCACCAGTTGCTCCGGCGTCTTGATCGGCAGATCGGAGGTGCGGCGATCCCAGATCTCCTGCACCGCGCGCTGCTGGGCCTGCCGCATGCGCTGGATCATCTGCTCGCGCGTGGTGCCGAAGGTGAACCGATAGGTCTCCGGCAGCAGCGTGCCCTCGCGCGGCACGTCGCGGATGTTGCCGGAAAGCGTCTCGTTTTCGACCAGCCGCTGCACGATCTGGTCCGAGGTCAGGCCCTCGGCGAATGGTGAAGGCGTGCTGCACCACCTTGCCTTCGATGATGGTGTCGACCACGTCGCGCAGGCTGGCGTTCCTGGTGAATTTGTACTCGCCGTATTTCAGTTCGTTCTGCGTCTTGAACATCAGCGCGCCGGCGATGAACAGGCTGGGCTGATCGATCACGCCCTCGCGCACCAGCAGATCGGCGGTGTCGCGGATGCCGCCGCGCGGAATGTTGACCACCTTGTCCTCGGCGAGCGGTCCCGGCAGGTCGAAACGCTGCTTGCCGATCACGAAGCCGATGCCGCCGACCAGGGTCACCAGGAAGATCACGGTGAGCAACGCATTGCCGGCGATCACGATCGGATTGCGGGCGCGTCTGGAGCGCCGTGTCGGCATCGGCACGTCCTCGGGCTGCAGCGCCGCGCGCGGGCTGCGCGGCGTGATCGGCCTGGTGTCGATCGACGCGGCGCTGTCGTGCGGCGCCGATTGCAATGGCGGATAGGGCTCGCCGGCGCCCGGCACGGCGCGCGCGCTCGAAGGCGGCAGCGGCGGCGCCGGCGTCTGCGGCCGGGCGGCCCCGGCATCCGGCGGGCGTCGCACCGGTGGTGGCGGCGGCACGGCGGGCCGTGGCTGCGGCCTTGCCGCCGCGGGATTGGGCGGCGGTGACGGACGTCCCGGCGGCGGTCCGGCCTGGCCGTTGCGCGGCGCGGGACCGGCCGCCTGGGCCTGATGCTGCTCCTGGCGGCGGATGAGGGTGGCGCGCTGCGGCGGTTGACCCGGGCGCGGAGCCGGCATCGCCGTCTGGGGTGTCGGCCGCGGCGAATTCACCGGGGCGCCGGGCCGCTGCGGTGGCTGGGCTGGTCCGGGAGCCGGCGGACGGCCGCGACCGTCGCCGCCGGGCGGTTGATTGGCTGAACTCACCGCCTAGCCCCCGCCTTCATGCGCGCAAATCCCCCAGTAAGCGACGAGTGAGCGAGATTGTAGTAACGCCCCAACAAAGCGGCTCAGAGAAGGCCAAGAGACGACCATGCGCGGCCCGCTGTTCGCGCATGCTCGCAGATTTCCGCCGCGCTGCCCATGATTTTTCACCGGCTTCGGCGCGGCTGTATTCGCCGGCAGAGTCTGATCGAAAGCAAATATGGCGAAACGGTGGAAATGCCTCACGACTCATGCTGCGCGGCGGAAGATCAGCGAAGCATTGGTGCCGCCAAAGCCGAACGAATTCGACAGCACCACGTCGATGTCGCGCTTGCGCGCCATATGCGGCACGAGATCGATCGGCGTCTCGACCGAAGGATTGTCGAGATTGAGCGTCGGCGGCGCCACGCCGTCGCGCATCGCCAGGATCGAGAAGATCGCCTCGACCGCGCCGGCCGCGCCGAGCAGATGGCCGATCGACGACTTGGTCGACGACATCGAGATGCGGCCGGCGGCGTTGCCGACCAGGCGCTGCACCGCGCCGAGCTCGATCTCGTCGCCCAGCGGCGTCGAGGTGCCGTGGGCGTTGATGTAGTCGATCTCGCCCGGCTGGATGCCGGCGCGCTTGATCGCCGCGGTCATGCAGCGGAATGCGCCATCGCCGTCGGAGGTGGGCGCCGTGATGTGGAAGGCGTCGCCCGACATGCCATAGCCGACCAGCTCGGCATACATCTTGGCGCCGCGCGCCTTGGCGTGCTCGTACTCCTCCAGCACGACGACGCCGGCGCCCTCGCCCATGACGAAGCCGTCGCGATCCTTGTCGTAAGGCCGCGACGCCTTGGTCGGCCGTGTCGTTGAAGCCGGTCGAGAGCGCGCGCACGGCGGCAAATCCCGCCATCGAAATCCGGTTGACCGGCGACTCGCAGCCGCCCGCCACCATGACGTCGGCGTCGCCGAGCGCGATCATCCGCCCGGCATCGCCGATGGCGTGCGAGCCGGTCGAGCAGGCGGTGACCACCGCGGAATTGGGCCCCTTCAAGCCGTGCTCGATCGATACATAGCCGGAGGCGAGATTGATGATGCGGCCCGGGATGAAGAACGGCGACACCCGCCGCGGGCCGCGCTCGTGCAGCGTGACCGCCGTGTCGGCGATGCCCTCGACGCCGCCGATGCCGGCGCCGATCATCACGCCGGTGGTGTTCTGCTCGTCGGGCGTGGTCGGCTTCCAGCCGGCGTGTTCGAGCGCCTGCTTCGCCGCGCACATCGCATAGACGATGAACTTGTCGACCTTGCGCTGCTCCTTCGGCTCCATCCACTGGTCGGGATTGTAGGTGCCGTTGGTGCCGTCGCCGATCGGGATCATGCCGGCGATCTTGCAGGTGATGTCGGAGACGTCGAACGTGTCGATCGCCTTGCGCCCCGCTTTCGCCCGCGATCAGGCGAGCCCAGGTGGGCTCAACCCCGCAACCGAGCGGAGTGACCATGCCCATGCCGGTGACGACGACGCGTCTCAAGCCATTCTCCCAGTCCACAGCCGCAGCACCCCGTGCCGAACGGCACCGGGCTATCGATAGTATCCCTCAAAATGAAGGAATGAACCGCCAAATGAGGCGTCGCGCCGCCCGTCAAAACCGGATAGGCGTCAGCTCTTGGCGTTCTTTTCGAGGAACTTCACCGCGTCGCCGACGGTCAAAATGGTTTCCGCAGCGTCGTCCGGAATCTCGCAGCCGAACTCCTCCTCGAAGGCCATCACGAGCTCGACCGTATCGAGACTGTCGGCACCGAGATCGTCGATGAAACTCGCGCCTTCGGTGACCTTGTCGGGCTCAACACCCAGGTGCTCCACGACGATCTTCTTCACCCGCTCGCCGATATCACTCATCGTCTGAACCTCTAGTTAGAAATGGGCTCGATCAACGACCCCGGGACAGCGCGTCGCGAGCTTCGCCGTGAAAGACGGGGGGATCAGCACGGTCGCGAGCGGACCGCAAGTCGCCCTCGCCTATACGGTTTTCCCCGCCAGGCTTTGCTCGGTTAACATACTCCATAAGGCTTGGCCAGCCAAAGGGGGCCGGCGTGGACCGCCTTCCCCGGCCATCAGATCATCGCCATGCCGCCGTTCACGTGCAGGGTCTGGCCGGTGACATAGGCGGCCTCGTCGGAGGCAAGATAGACCACCGCCGCCGCGACATCGGCACCGGCACCGAGCCGCCCGGCCGGAACCATCTGCAGGATCGCCTCGCGCTGCTTGTCGTTGAGCTTGTCGGTCATCGGCGTCGCGATGAATCCCGGCGCCACGCAATTCGCGGTGACACCGCGCTTGGCGTATTCCTTGCCGATCGACTTGAACATGCCGATCATGCCGGCCTTGGTCGCGGTGTAATTGGCCTGGCCCGGATTGCCGGTGACGCCCGACCACCGAGGTGATGCCGATGATGCGGCCGAAGCGCTTGCGCATCATCAGCTTCACCGCCGCGCGCGCGAGCCGGAAGGTCGACGTCAGATTGACGTTGAGGACCTGATCCCAGTCCTCGTCCTTGAGCGCAACAAACAGGCCGTCCTTGGTGATCCCGGCATTGGCCACCAGGATGTCGAGCTGGCCGAGCGCCTTCTCGGCGTCGGGAACCAGCGCCTCGACCGAATCCTTGTTCGACAGATCGCACGGCAGCACGGGCGCGCCGCCGAGCTCGCCGGCAAGTGCATCCAGCGCTTCGCGGCGGGTGCCGGAAACCGCGACTTTGGCGCCTTGCGCGTGCAGCGCGCGCGCGATGGCGCCGCCGATGCCGCCGGTCGCTCCGGTCACGAGCGCGGTCTTGCCGGTCAGGTCGAACATGCGAGCCTCCTTGTTGATGCTTGGCGCTTAGCCGCGCGCGGCCTTGAACGCCGCAACATCGTCCGGCGTGCCGATGGCCGTGCCGGTCGCGCCATCCGCGATGCGCTTGAGCAGCCCGGTCAGCACCTTGCCCGAGCCGATCTCGTAGAACGTCGTCACGCCGGCGCCCGCCATGAACGCCACGCATTCGCGCCAGCGCACGGTGCCGGTCACCTGCTCGACGAGGCGCCGCACGATCTCCTGCGGATCGCTGATCGGCTTCGCCAGCACGTTGGCGACCACCGGCACCACCGGCGGCTTCACGTTGGTCCTGCCGCAGCGCCTCCGCCATGGCATCGGCGGCCGGCTTCATCAGCGCGCAATGAAACGGCGCGGACACCTTCAGCATCATCGCGCGCTTGGCGCCTTTGGCCTTGGCGATCTCGACCGCGCGCTCGACCGCCGACGTGTTGCCCGACACCACGACCTGCCCGCCGCCGTTGTCGTTGGCGACGTCGCAGACTTCCCCTTGCGCCGCTTCGGCCGCGGCCGCCGCCGCGGCATCAAGCTCGAGGCCGAGCAGCGCCGCCATCGCGCCGGTGCCGACCGGCACCGCCTGCTGCATGGCGCGGCCGCGGATGCGCAGCAGCTTCGCGGTGTCCGAAATGCTGAACGCACCGGCCGCGGCCAGCGCCGAATATTCGCCGAGCGAATGGCCGGCGACGAATTGCGCGTCGCGCTTGAGATCGACGCCGGCCTCCGCTTCCAGCACGCGCATGACCGCAAGCGACACCGCCATCAGCGCCGGCTGCGCGTTCTCGGTGAGCGTCAGCGTGTCGGCCGGGCCCTCCCACATGATCGCGGTGAGCTTTTCGCCGAGCGCCGCATCGACCTCGTCGAACACCGCCCGCGCCTGCGGGAAGGCCTCCGCCAGCGCCTTGCCCATGCCGACCGCCTGGCTGCCCTGGCCCGGAAAAACGAAGGCTGCCGCCATTGCCAATTCCTTTCGCAAAATCGGGCCGAATGGCCCCAATATCGGGCGAGACTGTCAAGTTAACGGCCGATCGAGCAGCAGGAACCTCAAGAACCTGACGGCGGCTCAAGAACTTGCGTTCCGCTCGAAAAACCCTATAAAACGCGCACTCCGTTGATTGGCCGGGAGCTGAACGGACGGCCGTCTCGCAAGAGGCGGTAGGACCAGGTGGTCCGGCGTCCCGTGTTCCCGCCTTCAGAGCAATCGAGCCTTTCCGAAGGGCTCGAAGGGCTTGGCGCCGAAAGACGGACCGAACAGAGGAAAGGCATTCCATGCCGCTATACGAACACGTCTATCTTGCGCGCCAGGACGTCAGCGCGCAGCAGGTCGAGGACCTGACCAAGCAGTTCACGACCGTCATCGAAGGACTCGGTGGCAAGGTCACCAAGAACGAATACTGGGGCGTGAAGTCGCTGAACTTCCGCATCCGCAAGAACCGCAAGGCGCATTTCACGCTGCTCAACGTCGATGCGCCGCCCGCGGCGCTGACCGAGGTCGAGCGCCAGCAGCGCATCAACGAAGACGTGCTGCGCTATCTCACCGTTCGCGTCGACGAGCTGGAGGAAGGCCCGTCGGCGATGATGCGCAAGGTCGAGCGCGACCGCGAGCGCGACGAGCGCGGCGGCGGCCGCTTCGGCGATCGCGGCGATCGCTTCGGCGGTGGCGGCGGATTTGGCGGTGACCGGGGCGATCGGCCGCCGCGCCGTGACCGCGACGACGATCGCGGCGACCGGCGTCCGATTGACGCGGCTACGGAGGAGTAACGATCATGGCATTCGGTGACTCTTCTCGCGATCGTGAAGGCGGTGGCGGTTTCGGTGGTGGCGGCGGTGGTGGCGGTGGCGCACGGCGGCCGTTCTTCCGGCGGCGCAAGACCTGCCCGTTCTCCGGCGCCAATGCGCCGAAGATCGACTACAAGGACGCCAAGCTCCTTCAGCGCTACGTGTCCGAGCGCGGCAAGATCGTGCCGAGCCGGATCACGGCGGTGTCGGCCAAGAAGCAGCGCGAGCTCGCCCAGGCGATCAAGCGCGCGCGCTTCCTGGGCCTCCTGCCCTACGTGATCCGCTAAGCGATTGCCCGCCGCACGGCGGGACGTGAATCAATCGAGGTCTCCGGGATCGTCCCGGGGACCGATGGTTGGGACGGACCAAAATTTGGATCCGTCTCTAACCGCTCAAAGGAGCGGGACAGCTCGATGATGCAAGTGGTCCTCATTGGCGTTAGCGCGGGAGCAGCAACGGCTTTGCTGTTCGCGTCGGTCGCGTCCGGCTCGGCGCTTTCGGTGCCGCTGTTCTATCTCGCGCCGCTGCCGATCCTGATCGCGGCGATGGGCTGGAGCCATTGGGCGGCGCTGATCGCGGCGGTCGTCGCGTCGGCCGGCCTCGCCGCCGTGTTCGGCGCGTTCTTCTTCATCGCATTCCTGATCGGCGATCGGGCTGCCGGCGTGGTGGCTCGGCTATCTCGCGCTGCTGGCGCGCCCGGCAACGCGCGCCACGCCCGGCGGGCTCGAATGGTATCCGGTCGGCCATCTGGTGTTCTGGGCCGCGATCATCGGCGCCGCCATCGTGATCGCCGGCATGCTGACGCTTCGGCAGCGATCTCGACAGCTTCCGCAGCTTCGCTGCGCAGCGGCCTCGAACGCATGCTCAAGATGCCCGCCCGCGCGCCATCGAGTCCGGACGCGGCTGCGCCGGACATCGCCGACCCGAGCCGGCTGATCGATATTCTGGTCGCGGTGCTGCCGCCGGCCGCGGCCGTGCTCGCCACCGTCACCAACGTGGTCAACCTCTGGCTTGCCGAGCGCATCGTGAAAATCTCCGGACGGCTGCGCCGCCCGCCGCTCGGACCTGTCGGCCATGCAGTTCCCGGTCTATGCGCCGGCGCTCGTCGGCGCCGCGGTCGCGGCCTCGTTCCTGCCCGGCATCGTCGGCATCTCGGCCGGCGTGCTCGCCGCAAGCCTGCTGATGGCCTACGCGATCCTCGGCTTTGCCGTGCTGCACGTGATCACCCGCGGCATGGGCAGCCGGCCGTTCACGCTCGGCGGCATCTATGTCGCCGTCTTCGTGTTCGGCTGGCCGGTGCTGGTGATGTCGCTGCTCGGCCTCGCCGACACCGCCTTCGATTTCCGCGGCCGCGCCGCCCGCCGGCGCGGCCCACCCAATCCGCAAACCTGAAAACTGGAGAACGACCATGGAAGTGATTTTGCTCGAACGCGTCGCCAAGCTCGGCCAGATGGGCGAAGTGGTGCGCGTCAAGGACGGCTTTGCGCGGAATTATCTGCTGCCCAAGGGCAAGGCGCTGCGCGCGACCGAAGCCAACAAGTCCAAGTTCGAAGGCATGAAGGTCGACCTGCAGGCCAAGAACGTCGAGACCAAGGCCGAAGCCGACAAGATCGGCGCCAAGCTCGACGGCAAGAGCTTCCCGGTGATCCGCCAGGCCTCGGAAACCGGCCAGCTCTACGGCTCGGTGTCGCCGCGCGATCTCGCGGCGCTGCTCACCGAGAACGGCTTCGAGGTCGATCGCAATCAGATCGCGCTCAACGTGCCGATCAAGACGATCGGCCAGCACAAGGTGCCGGTGCATCTGCATCCGGAGGTCGAGGTCACCGTCACGGTCAATGTGGCGCGCAGCGCCGACGAGGCCGAGCGGCTGGCGCGCGGCGAGAACGTCACGGTCCGCCGCGAGGGCGGCGAGGAAGCCGACGAGGCCGAGGCGGCGGAGGCCGCGGCGGAAAAATTCTTCGAGCCGGGCGCCGGCGAAGCCAAGCCGGGACCGAGGGCGACGAGGCCGCCGCCGAGGAACCGGCGAAGGCCTGATCCACGGATCGGCGTCTCAGTCGAAGATGTCGTATTCCTTGGGTGCCGGCGGCTGGTGGCGGCGGCGGAGCGGGCGCTGCCTCCGGCACAGGCGGCGGCGGTAGCATGGTGCCGCCGCAGTGGCGGCCGGCTGACGGCCGCGCTGAGCGCGCGCGGTCGGGTTCGGCTTGGACGGAGACATCGCCGGCTTCGCGGCAGGCTCGGCGGATCGGTCGCGGCAGCGTCAGCCGGCTTGGCCGCAGACTCGTCCGGCTTTGGCGCGGATTCGGCAGGCTCCGCGGCGGGTGATGGGCCGCCGAAGTTGCGGCAGGCGCCACCGCTGGATCGTCCTCAGGCTTCACCGAGGCACGCGAGGCCCGCGTCGGCGGGGTGTGGCCGGCCGTGTTCTGACTGGCCGGCGGTTTTCGCGCCTCGTTCGGCGCGGGCTTAGTCTCGCTCGCCGCCGGCCTCTCGAACCATCCGCCAGGGCCGCTCGATGCCGGCGCTGCTGCAGTCGCAGGCTTGCCGCCGCGAGGCGTCCGCGCCTCCTTCGGCTCCGGCCCGCTCGGGATCTTCGACAGATAGTTGGCGAGCGCCGCCGCGCTTTCGCGGCTGTTGGTGTAGTGCTCGCGCAGGAAGCCGGCGAGGCCGCCGATCCCGGCATTCTTGCCAAGCCCCTGCGGGCCCTTATGGCAGCCCGACCCGGTGCAGTCGGAGGCAAACAGCGCGGCCGGCGGCTTGGCGCTGAAATTCTCGCCCCGGGAGGTGGCTTGCGGCGGCGGCGTCTGGTCCTGGGCGAGGGCCAGCGACGACGTCCACAGCATAAGTACGGTCGCCAACATAGCGGCGCCAGCGCGAGGGCTTTGGCAGGGTCGGACGCTTCATTTTCGACAACGATGACCTCCATGCCGTCGTCCATGACGACGGTCAAAGCGAATCCGGTGTTTAGCCCATAATCGCGCGAAAGTGAGGCCGTTGCGAGCGACCCCTGTCATGTTGCCGGAAAGCTAGGAATTTGGTCTAATAGCACGTCCTGGCGGCAATATTTCTGCCGGTTCGCTAGGACCTGGCCGCCACATTTCGCGTTAACGCCGCGGCCCGAAGAAGGTGCAGCCGATGGACCGGCTGCGAAGGTGCGGCCGATGGACCGGCTGCTGAGGTTGCTGTTGGGGCGGTTCGTGCGCCGGGGAACCTTGAGGTTCACCACGGCGCGCGGCTCTATTTTCACCGTCGGCGGCGGCTCGGGCCCGCGCGTCGCCATCCGTTTCATGACCAAGGCCGCGGAGCGCGGCGTGGTGCTCGATCCCGAGCTCAAGCTCGGCGAAGCCTATATGGACGGCACATTGCAGGTGGAGGAAGGCACCATCGCCGACCTGCTCGCGATCGTGCTCGGTCAGACCAACGACGGCATGCCGCCGAACTGGGCGCGGCTGCAATGGTGGTTGCGCTTTTTCTACCGACGGCTGCAGCAGATCAATGTGCCGGCGCGGGCGCGCCGCAACGTCGCGCATCACTACGATCTCGACGGCCGGCTCTATTCGCTGTTCCTCGACGCCGACCGGCAATACTCCTGCGCCTATTTCGAAGCGCCCGACCAGTCGCTCGACGACGCCCAGCTGGCCAAGAAGCGCCATCTCGCCGCCAAGCTCATCGTCAAGGAGAACCAGCGCACGCTCGACATCGGCTGCGGCTGGGGCGGGCTGGCGCTTTATCTCGCGGAATTCTGCCGCGCCCGCGTCACCGGCGTCACGCTGTCGCGCGAGCAATGGCAGCGCGCCACCGAGCGCGCCGTCGAAAAGAACCTGACCGCATTCGGTCGATTTCCGCATGCAGGACTATCGCGACCTGCGGGAAAAATTCGACCGCATCGTCTCGGTCGGAATGTTCGAGCACGTCGGCTTGATCTTCTATGACGCGTTTTTCCGCAAAGCCGCCGAACTGCTGTCCGATGACGGCGTCATGCTGCTGCATTCGATCGGCCGCTCGGAGGGGCCGAACGTCACCAACCCCTGGATCGCAAAATATATCTTCCCCGGCGGCTATATCCCCGCGCTGTCGGAGGTGCTGCCCTCGATCGAGCGCGCCGGCCTCTTGATCACCGATATCGAAATCCTGCGGCTGCATTACGCCGAAACGCTGCAGGCCTGGCGCGAGCGGTTCCTCGCCCACCGCGAGGAGGTCGAGCGGCTCTACGACCAGCGCTTCGTGCGGATGTGGGAGTTCTACCTGGCCGCCTCCGAGATGGCGTTCCGCGAACAGGCCATGATGGTGATGCAGATTCAGCTCACCAAGCGCCAGGACGTGGTGCCGATCACCCGCGACTACATCGCCCGCGAGGAGGCGCGGCTGCGCGCGCTTGAACGCGGCCAGCGGCCGCCGCTGCGGCTCGCGGGCGAATAAATCTCGCCGCCAACCTGTTGCGCAGGCTGCGGTCAAGCACCACCCGCTGTCCCCAGTCCGATTCACAGATCGGCGGTGGGTAGCGGGGAAAGAACGAGGCGCCGCCCGCCCCGCCCCCAGCCCGGTGCTAAGCCATGCGTCCGCGACGTTCGCGCTGACGCGGAGCGCGCAGCTGTTTATTTCTGATCGAAGCCGAGAGTGCCAACATGTAGTGGTGTGATCCGAGTTCGCTCAAAACAAGAAAACGTCAGTGCGACCGCGTTCCTAATTCCGACACACCCCACTCCTTCGATTGCGAATCATGGCACCTCTCGATTCGAACGTCCGCAAGCTGCCGGAACCGGCCGCCCCGCAGTATCGCAACGCCCCGCAGAACATCGAGGCGGAGCAGGCCGTGCTCGGCGCCATCATCGTCAACAACGAGGCGTTCTACCGGGTCTCCGATTTCCTCGAGCCGCAGCATTTCTTCGAGCCGATCCATCAGCAGATCTATGAGCTCGCCTCGAATCTGATCCGCGCCGGCAAGATCGCGACGCCGGTGACGCTCAAGACCTTCCTGCCCACCGACATGGACATCGGCGGGCTCAACGCCAGCCAGTACCTCGCCCGCCTCGCCGCCGAAGCCACCACCGTGATCAACGCGGCCGACTACGGCCACACCATCACCGACCTCGCGGTGCGGCGAAACCTGATCCGCATCGGCGAGGACATGGTCAATGTGGCGTTCGACGCGCCGGTCGATTTCGCGCCGCGCGAGCAGATCGAGGATGCCGAGCGCAAGCTCTACGAGATCGCCGAGACGAGCCGTTTCGGCTCGGGCTTCCAGCGCTTCGCCCAGGCGCTCACCACCGCCGTCGACATGGCCGCCCGCGCCTATCAGCGCGACGGCAAGCTGTCCGGCCTCGCCACCGGCTTGAAAGACCTCGACGCCAAGATGGGCGGATTGCAGTCGTCGGACTTGATCATCGTCGCCGGCCGCCCCGGCATGGGCAAGACCGCGCTCGCCACCAACATCGCCTACAACATCGCCAAGGCCCACCGCGGCGAGACCCGCCCCGACGGCCACATCGCCACGGTCGACGGCGGCATCGTCGGCTTCTTCTCGCTCGAAATGTCGGCCGAGCAGCTCGCCACCCGTATCATCGCCGAGCGGACCGGAATTCCGTCGAGCCATATCCGCCGCGGCGGCATCACCGAAGCCGACTTCGAGACCATCAAGGACGTCTCGATCGAACTGCAGACGCTGCCGTTCTACGTCGACGAGACCGGCGGCCTGTCGATCGCGCAGCTTGCGGCGCGCGCCCGCCGCCTCAAGCGCCAGAAGGGCCTCGACGTCCTGGTCATCGACTACATCCAGTTGTTGTCGGGCTCGTCGCGCAAGGCCAACGAAAGCCGCGTGCAGGAGGTGACCGAGATCACCACCGGCCTCAAGGCGCTGGCCAAGGAGTTGAACGTGCCGATCGTGGCGCTGTCGCAGCTCTCGCGTCAGGTCGAAAGCCGCGACGACAAGCGTCCGCAGCTCTCGGACCTGCGTGAATCCGGCTCGATCGAGCAGGACGCCGACGTGGTGCTGTTCGTGTTCCGCGAGGAATATTACTTGAGCAACAAGGAGCCGCGGCCGGGCAGCGAAGAGCACCTGAAGTGGCAGACCGAGATGGCGATCGGTGCACGGCAAGGCCGAGGTCATCATCGGCAAGCAGCGCCACGGCCCGACCGGCACCGTGCAGTTGCAATTCGAGGCGGCCGTCACGCGCTTCGGCGATCTCAGCCCCGACGACCGTATGCCGGAGCGGATCGGCGACTAGCGCGGCACCGCGCTCGCAAAGAGCTTGATCCCGAATCGAAAAGCCCGCGGCGCGTCGCGCCAGCGGGCTTTTCATAACAGATAGTATCGAGATCAATCGCAGACTCGAACGCGACGAAGGCGAATATTGCCGTAGCCGTCCGAGACTTCCTGACGCTCGATGTGCCAGGCACGGTATCCAGGCTCAACCACATAGGCCGGCTGATCAACGTAAGTGGGACCACCGTAGTAATTCCGGTTCACTTGCGAGCCGACGATGGCACCTACGGCCAAACCGCCAACCACGCCCGCTGCGATAGCGCCGCCGTTCCGCGCGAACGCGGGCTCGGACGCGGAAACAGACAGGGCCAACACCGAGACAGCCGCGAGTGCTACGATCGTTTTCATTCGTCGCTCCATTTGTGTCAGGGGGCAAGTCGCGGAAGCTGGGAAGATTCCTTACCCCTTGACCCGCGTCCGGGGCTTTTTGCCCGCTTTGATCTCCTTCAGCTTGATGCACACGACGGTCAGCCAGGTGATATCGAAGGCGTTGCCGAGCGGCTCGTCGTCCTGATGCTTCATGCTGCTGTAGGTGTCGTCGATCCCCACCGCCCAGATCTCTTCGCCGGCTTGCTTAAGCGCCAAGACGACGTCGGCGCCGTCCACGCCTTTGGCCTGCTCCCGGAAAAGGTCCCAGAGCTTGTCGCGGAACGGAGAGACTGTGTCGCGGCGCATGGTGCGCCGTTTCTTAGGCCGTTTGGTCACCGGTCATATCCTCGCGTTGCCACGCTGGGCATTTGAGCGCAGCGACAAACGCGGCTGAATGCCGAGAGGTTCCGACGCGCCGGGCACCGCGCACCGCTTTACGCCGCCTGCAAGGCCGTCCATATACGGCGCCATGGCCCGTCAGCCCCAAGTCCAGCATTCCCCTCCGCCGCCCGAGCCGGCCACGACGACCGGCGGCCCGGCGCTGCAGGAATCCAGCGGCATCCTGACCATCGACGTCGGCGCCATCGTCGCCAATTACACGATGCTGCACGCGCGGGTGACGCCGGGCGAATGCGCCGCTGTGGTCAAGGGCGACGCCTATGGCTGCGGCATCGATCAGGTCACCACAGCGCTGACGCGCGCCGGCTGCCAAACCTTCTTCGTCGCGCATCTCTCCGAGGCGCGGCGCGTGCGCGCCATCGCGCGCGAGGCGGTGATCTATGTGCTCAACGGATTTTCCTCCGCCGCCGGACAGGGCTTCGTCGAGACCTATGCGCGGCCGGTGATCAACAGCCTGGTCGAGCTCGCCGAGTGGGATCACTTCGTTTCGGCGACCGGCTTTGCCGGCAGCGCCGCACTGCACGTCGACACCGGCATGAACCGGCTCGGCCTCACCATCGAGGAGGCGGCCGCGATCGCCGCCCACATCCGCTCGGAAAGCCACCACATCGCGCTGTTGATGAGCCACCTCGCCTGCGCCGACCGGCCGGACCATCCGCTGAACGATCAGCAGATCCGGCAGTTCCGCGAAATCCGCTCGCTGTTTCGCGGCATCTCGAGCTCGCTCGCCAACTCGTCCGGCATCTTCCTCGACGCCTCGACCTATTGCGATGTGGTTCGCCCCGGCATCGCGCTCTACGGCGGCAATCCGATGCCGGGCAAGCCCAACCCGATGAAGCCGGTGATCGAGCTCAAGGCGCACATCCTCCAGGTCCGCAACCTGGCGAAGGGCGCGGCGGTCGGCTACGGCGCCACCTGGACCGCCAAGCGCGACAGCCGGATCGCCGTGATCGCCGCGGGTTACGCCGACGGCGTCTCGCGCGCCGCGGCAATCACCGAAGGCGCCAAGCCCCGCGAGGTGCTGGTGGCCGGCAAGCGCTGCCGCATGGTCGGGCGCATCTCGATGGACCTGATGGCGCTGGACGTCACCGACCTGCCGGTCAGCGCGGTCCGCCGCGATCAGATGGTCACGCTGATCGGCGAAGGCTTGAGCCTCGACGACGTCGCGGCGCAGGCCGGCACCATTTCCTATGAGGTGCTGACCAGTCTCGGCCATCGCTTCCACCGGGTGTGGAAGGCCTGACCCTCCGCTCTTAATGTTCTTGAAATGTTCTCCTGTCAGGGATACCGTCTCCGCGGTCCCGACCGCCAGGATTCGCCAGATTTCGCAAGGATTTCCAATGTCCCGCCGCAACCAAACCTTCGTCTGCCAGAACTGCGGCGCGGCTTCGGCCCGCTGGCAGGGCAAGTGCGAGGCCTGCGGCGAGTGGAATTCGCATGGTCGAGGAAGGCGACGGCTTGGCCGGTTTGGGCGGCGTCGCCGGCCGTCCGGCCGGTCCCGGCCGCGCCCCGCGCAAGGGCCGCAGCTTCGCGCTTCAGCCGCTGACCGGCGAGACCCATGAGGCGCCTCGCCTGCCGTCCGGCCTGCCGGAATTGGATCGCGTCACCGGCGGCGGCTTCGTGCGCGGCTCGGTGCTGCTGATGGCCGGCGATCCCGGCATCGGCAAATCGACGCTTCTGATCCAGGCCGCGGCGGCGCTCGCCCGCGGCGGCCACCGCGCGGTCTACATCTCCGGCGAGGAGGCGGTGGCGCAGGTGCGGCTTCGCGCCGAACGCCTCGGGCTCGAGCGACGCCAAGGTCGAGCTCGCGGCCGAAACCTCGGTCGAGGACATCGTCGCCACGCTGTCGGAAGGCAAGACGCCCCGCCTCGTCATCATCGATTCCATCCAGACCATGTGGACCGACGCGATCGATTCCGCGCCCGGCACCGTGACCCAGGTGCGCGGCTCGGCGCAGACGCTCATTCGCTACGCCAAGAAATCCGGCGCCGCCGTCATTCTCGTCGGCCATGTCACCAAGGACGGCCAGATCGCCGGGCCCCGCGTGGTCGAGCACATGGTCGACGCGGTGCTGTCGTTCGAGGGTGAAGGCTCGCACCAGTTCCGCATTCTCCGCGCGGTGAAGAACCGCTTCGGCCCGACCGACGAGATCGGCGTGTTCGAGATGACCGGCCTGGGGCTGCGCGAGGTCACGAACCCGTCCGAATTGTTCCTGTCCGAGCGCGATCTCGGCTCCCCCGGCACCGCGGTGTTCGCCGGCATCGAGGGAACCCGGCCGGTGCTGGTCGAGATCCAGGCGCTGGTGGCGCCGAGCTCGCTCGGCACGCCGCGCCGCGCCGTGGTCGGCTGGGATTCGAGCCGCCTGTCGATGGTGCTGGCGGTGCTGCAGGCCCATTGCGGCGTCAATCTCGGCGGCCATGACGTCTATCTCAACGTCGCCGGGGGCCTGCGGATCGTCGAGCCGGCCGCCGATCTCGCCGCCGCGGCGGCGCTGGTCTCCTCGCTCGCCAACGCGCCGCTGCCCGCCGACGCGGTCTATTTCGGCGAGGTCTCGCTGTCCGGCGCGGTGCGCCCGGTGGCGCAGGCCGCCGCCCGCCTGAAGGAGGCGCAAAAGCTCGGCTTTGCCCGGGCTGTGGTACCGGAGGCCGCCGGCGCCGAGGTCTCCGGCTCCGCCCTCGCGCTCAACCCGGTCGGCAGCCTGGTCGAGCCTCGTCTCCGACATCGCCGCGCGCGGCGAAAAGACCTCGCGGAATCAGCCGAAAAACCAGCGCAGCCGCGATCCAGAAGACGAGTGACGGAACTTCGCCGGGCGGCTATACACAGGCCGCGAGCCCGCCAAAAATCGACACAAAATTAAACCATTGGGCCGAACGTCAGAGGCCCTTGCCGACACCGGTCCGGGCAAGTGAGTGTGGGAGCAAGACCAATCCCGATTCGCCCTAACCGTTCGATTCACCTCCGAACAGCACGGCAACGCTGAGCGATCCATGCCCATTACGTGGCTCGACATTCTCCTGCTTGGCGTGATGCTGATTTCCGGCCTGCTCGCCATGATCCGCGGCTTCATGCGCGAGATCCTGTCGATCACCGCCTGGGGCGCGGCCGCCGTTGCGACCTTGCTGCTTTACCCGAAGCTCCTGCCGATCGCCAAAGCCAACATCTCCAGCGATATCGTGGCGACCGCGGCCGTGATCGGCGGCGTGTTCCTCATCACGCTCCTGATCGTGTCGATCATCACCGTGAAGGTGTCCGACATGGTGCTCGACAGCCGGATCGGCGCCCTCGACCGGACGCTCGGCTTCCTGTTCGGCCTCGGCCGCGGCCTGATCATCGTGGTGGTGGCGTTCCTGTTCTTTGCCTGGCTGGTTCCAGCGCCCAAGCAGCCCGACGGCGTCCGCAACGCCAAGTCGCTGGAGGTTCTGAACAAGACCGGCGAATGGCTGCAGGCCCTGTTGCCGCAGGACATGGATAATTACCTGTCCCAGTGGTTCAAGAAACGGCCGAAGGACGAGCCCGACACGCCCGATGCAACACCCGGTCAGCGTTCCGATTCCAGTCGGCCGGATGTCACCGGCTCGGTCGGCGCGCGCGCCGGCTACCCGGGTGCCGACCGTACCGACATGCGTCAGTTGATCGATGCCACGAAAGGGACCAGGCGATGACGGCTGACCTCGACGCTTTCGATGCCCGAAGTCGGATGTATCCGACTTCGGCAACGCCTGAAAAATCCGAAGTCGAGTACGACTCGACTTGGACGCCGACCGGCTCCGCGAAGAGTGCGGCGTGTTCGGCATCTTCGGCCATCCCGACGCCGCCGCCATCACCGCGCTGGGCCTCCACGCGCTCCAGCACCGCGGCCAGGAGGCCGCCGGCATCGTCTCCTTCGACGGCAAGCGCTTCCACTCCGAGCGCCGCATGGGCCTGGTCGGCGACAATTTTTCCCGCCGCGAGGTGATCGACCGCCTGCCCGGCACCACCGCGGTCGGCCATGTCCGCTATTCCACCACCGGCGAAACCATTCTGCGCAACGTCCAGCCGCTGTTCGCCGAACTCGACGCCGGCGGCTTCGCCATCGGCCACAACGGCAACCTGACCAACGGCCTGTCGCTCCGCCGCGCCCTCGTCCGCGAAGGCGCGATGATGCAGTCGACCACCGACACCGAGGTGATCCTGCATCTGGTGGCGCGCGCCAAGCGCAACCGCTTCATCGACCGCTTCATCGAAGGCCTGCGCCAACTTGAAGGCGCCTATGCGTTCGTCGGCATGACCAACAAGAAGCTGGTCGGCGCCCGCGATCCGCTCGGCATCCGCCCGCTGGTGATGGGCACCCTCGACGGCTGCCCGATCCTCGCGTCGGAGACCTGCGCGCTCGACATCATCGGCGCGAAGTATGTCCGCGACGTCGAGAACGGCGAGGTGTTGATCTTCGACGACGAAGGCGCGCATTCGCACAAGCCGTTCCCGCCGATGGCGCCGCGGCCGTGCATCTTCGAATACATCTATTTCGCGAGGCCCGATTCCGTGATCGGCGGCCGTGCCGTCTATGACGTGCGCAAGGCCATGGGCGCGCAACTGGCCAAGGAGGCGCCGGCCAGCGCCGATGTCATCATCCCGGTGCCGGACTCCGGCGTGCCCGCCGCGCTGGGCTATGCGCAGGCGTCGAACATTCCCTACGAGATGGGAATCATCCGCAATCACTACGTCGGCCGCACCTTCATCGAGCCGACCCAGCAGATCAGGCAGCTTGGCGTGCGCTTGAAGCACAGCGCCAATCGCGCCGTGGTCGCAGGCAAGCGCATCGTGCTGGTCGACAACTCCATCGTGCGCGGCACCACCTCGCTGAAGATCGTGCAGATGATGCGCGACGCCGGCGCCAAGGAGGTGCACTTCCGCATCTCCTCGCCGCCGATCACGCATCCGGACTATTACGGCATCGACACGCCGGAGCGCGACAAGCTGCTCGCCGCCACCCATAGCCTTGAAGAGATGCGCCAGTTCATCGGCGCGGATTCGCTGGCGTTCCTCTCGGTCGAGGGCATCTACAAGGCGATGGGCTATCGAGAGCCGCGATCCGCTGCGGCCGCAGTTCACCGATCACTGCTTCACCGGCGAATATCCGACCGGGCTGACCGACCAGACCGGGCAGCAGGCGCAGCCGCGGCAGTTGTCGCTCTTGGCGGAGGCGGGCTGAAACGGCCGGCGTACTTTCCGTATGCTGAAGGCAGTCATGACAACCCGTAGCAACGCATCAACGCAACTCCTCGGAGCGATCGCCGCAGCAATGCTGCTGGCGGGCGCAACCGCATCCGCCCAGACCATTGCCAAGCCCGATCAGCGCGGTGCGACAGCCGTCGCGGCAAAGCCGGCGCAGCCTGTGAAATCGGCGAAGCCCGCCAAACCGGTCAAGCCAGCTGCCGCGCCTGCGCCCACCGAGCAAGGCACTGATTACTGGGCGATCAACACCGACATCGGCCGATACCGCGACGTGAAGTCGATCCCGGAGCCGAACGCTCCGGGCCGCGTCCCGCTGCAAGGGGCGCCCGGATCCGTCGGCTTCGCGCACGGCGCCGTCAGGACCGGCCAACTGGCCGACGGCCGTGCTGCGCCGGGCCTCGAACGTTACAACCAGGACCCGCAGTCCTACGCCGGCGTGTCGTTGTCGATGACGAACAGCAACAAGTCCTTCCCGCTTCCGACGCAGTTGCTTCCGCATAACCAGTGGTGAAGCGGCCGGCATGACCAAACCCCTCGCCTCCCGCATCGCGCTGGTCACCGGCGGCTCGCGCGGCATCGGCTATGCGCTGGCGATCGCGCTCGCCCGCGAAGGCGCCCACGTGGTCGCGACCGCGCGCACGCCCGGCGGCCTGGAAGAGCTCGACGACGCCATCAAGGCCGTCGGCGGTACCGCCACCCTGGTGCCGCTGGAGATGCGCGACTACGAGGGCATCGCCCGCCTCGCCGGCGCGCTGAACGAGCGCTACGGCAAGCTCGACATCCTGGTCGGCAATGCCGCGCTCGGCGGCTCGAACTCGCCGCTCGATCATTTCACGCCGAAGGAGTGGGACGAGGTGCTGGCGGTGAACGTCACCGCCAACTGGCATCTCATCCGCACCATGCACGCGCTGCTGCTGCGCTCCGACGCCGGCCGCGTGGTGTTCCTCACCTCGGGGGCTGCCGCCAATCCCCGCGCCTATCGCGGTCTTTATTCCGTGACCAAGGGCGCGCTGGAGACGATGGCGCGGACCTACGCCAACGAGACCTTGTCGACGCCGATCAAGGTCAACCTGTTCGCGCCGGGGCCGACGCGGACGCGGATGCGCGCGGCGGTCGCGCCGGGCGAGGACCCGATGACGCTGCCGACTGCGGAGGCGGTGGCCGAGACTATCGTGCCGATGTGCCTGCCGAGCTTTGCGCAGACGGGGAAGATCTACGACTTCCGCGCCGGCCGGCTCAATTCGTTCCGGCCGCCCGCGTAGCCTTTCATCCCGAAAATCTGCTAGCCGCCAACGCGGAGCGTAGGCCCGCACGAGCCCTGATAGCGGCCAAGTCCCAGGCCACATTCGTAATTCCGGCGCGGTACGACCGGAATCGAAACGGCGGCCGGCCGCTCCATGACGCGATAGTTGTGGGTGACGAAATTGACTGTGGTCGTGATCGGGACGCGCCGGACGTAGCGGATTTCTTTTTCGACGATGACGTGATTGTGCTGAACCACGCCGACGTGACGGGTTTCGTTGTTCTGGATCACCAGGTGATTGGTCTCCCGGACGCGCCGGCCGGCACCACCGTCACCGTGTTGATGGTGCGGGAATGATCGATGTTGCGGACTTTCTTGACGACTTTCTGATCGTCGTCGTGGCGGCGCGGCTGGCAGTCGGAGCAATCGCTGGTGCGCGAACGGTTGCCGCGCTGGGTTTCCGCGCTACGCCGGTCCGAAGACGCGGTGGTGTCGGCGGCGCGCGAGCGGCTGGCGCTGCCGATTTTCCGAATGACCTCGGGGCTGTCGTAGCGGCTCGACGCGGCATCGACGTTGTTGTCATCGCGCGGCGCGTCGGCGACCGGTGCGGTCAGTCCGAGCAAGAGCGCTATGCCAGCAGCGGCGAATTTTAGAATAATGCGTTCGACCACGAGCGTACCCGCATGGTTGAGCAACAATGGTGTTGCAGTAACCTAGCCGCTGGGCGGTCTGTGTGCGGATTTGCGGGTTAACGGGTTAACTGGTTAATCCCGCGTCCGCTTGTTCTTTTTGCCCGCGAAAGGATTGTCCTTCTCGCGCAAAGTCAGCCGGATCGGCGTGCCCGGCAGATCGAAGTGCTCGCGCAGCGCGTTGACCAGATAGCGCTGGTAGGCCGGCGGGACCTTTTCTGCGCGCGCGCAGAACAGCACGAAGGTCGGCGGCCGCGCCTTGGCCTGCGTCACGTAGTTGAGCTTGATGCGCCGCCCCGACACCGCCGGCGGCGGATGCGCCGCAGTCGCCTCTTCGAGCCATTTGTTGAGCTGGTTGGTCGAGACGCGCTTGTTCCACACCTCGTGAATGTCGACGACCGCCTGCATCAGGCGATCGAGACCGTCGCCGGTGAGGCCGGAGACGCCGATCACCGGCACGCCCTTGACTTGGGGCAAGCGCTCGTCGGCTTGCTCGTGCAGCTTGCCGATGCCGCCGGCGCGCTTCTCGTGGAGATCCCACTTGGAGATGCCGATCACCAGCGCCCGGCCCTCGCGCTCGACCAGGTCGGCGATCCGCAGATCCTGCTCCTCGAACAGATGCTCGGAATCCATCAGCAGCACCACGACCTCGGCGAAGCGGATCGCGTTGATCGCATCGGCGACCGACAGCTTTTCGAGCTTTTCGTAAATCCGCGGCGGCCGCCGCAAGCCCGCGGTGTCATGCAGGTGGAATTCGCGTCCCTTCCATCTGAGATCGACCTCGATGGTGTCGCGGGTGATGCCGGCCTCGGGCCCGGTGAGCATGCGGTCCTCGCCGAGCAGCCGGTTCACCAGCGTGGACTTGCCGGCGTTCGGCCGTCCGACGACGGCGACGCGGATCGGACGCACGGTGTCGGGAGCTTCTTCGGCAAGCTCGACCGGTTTTCCGGTGACGTCAGGCAAGGCTTCGCGAAGCGCCTCGAACAGGTCAACGAGCCCCTCGCCGTGCTCGGCCGAGATGCCGACCGGATCGCCGAGACCGAGTTCATAGGCTTCCATCACCCTGGCGCCGCTGCCTTTGCCTTCGGCCTTGTTGGCAACCACGATCACGGGCTTACCGGAGCGGCGCACCAGATCGGCGAAGGCGCGGTCCTCCGGCACCGGTCCGGTCTTGGCGTCGAGCATGAAGAACACCGCGTCGGCCTGCTCGATCGCCATCTTGGTCTGCGCCATCATGCGGCCGGCAAGCGTGTCGGCGCCGGCCTCTTCGAGCCCCGCGGTGTCGATGATGGTGAAGTCCAGATCGCCGAGGCGGGCTTCCCCCTCCCGCCGGTCGCGGGTGACGCCGGGCCGGTCATCGACCAGCGCCACGCGCCGCCCGACCAGGCGGTTGAACAGCGTGGACTTGCCGACATTCGGCCGCCCGACGATGGCGATGGTGAAGCTCATGCCCATTGGTGTTCAACTTTCACCGGGCATGACAAGTCAAACCCGCGCTGGATCACCGCCGCGGCGGCTCGGGAAAGACCGATTGAGATTGCGCAGGCGCCGCCTGTTGCTGCTGTGGGGAAGCAGCGCGCGGAGCCGCGGCCTGCTGCGGCCTGGGTTTCGGCTTCGGCTTTGGTTTCGGGTTTTCCTCGGCCGCCTGCGGCGGAGGCGGCGCCGGATCACGATAGCCCTCCACCAGTTCGGGCGGCACGCCCCGCGCCACGCCCGGAACGCCGCCCGGGAACATCTCCTTACGCTCCCCGGGAAGCGGTTTCTTGGTGTTGAACCACTCGGTCGGATCGAAGGTTGAGCAGCCGCCGAGCATGATCCCGGATGCGAGCAGCGATGCAATCAAGACAATCCGGCGGCTGCACATCTCGATCTCAGCTCTTCTTGTCGGCATCCGAAAGCGCCAGCAGCATTTGGATCTGGCCGCGCGTGCCGGACGGCGTATCGGCATCGGCCAGAACCATATCGGACCACCGCCGCATCGCGGTCATGTCGTTGGCGCGCCAGGCCGCGAGCGCCAGCATGGCGCGGGCGCTGTGACGGAACGTGCGGTCCGGTGCGGTCAGCGGCTCCAGCCGCTGCAGGATTTCGCTGTACGGCGCGGTGTCGACCAGGAGCGTGGCGGCGCGGAGCGCCGCCAAGTCCTGCAGCACCCGTCCGAGACTTCCATCGGCGGCAAGTTGGTCATAGATCGCAATCGCCGCCTTCGGGTCGTGGCGCGCCACTTCGACTGCCTCGCGGAATTTGGCGAGCATGCGATAGCTCGACGTGCCGGTGGCCGCCAGCTTGGCGAACGCCTCCTCGGCCTCCTTGTTCTTACCCTCGCTGGACAGCGCGGCGGCGGCCTGGAAAGCGGAGCCGGCCTCGGCGGCCTTCTTGGCCTCCGACCATTGGTAGGTCCGCCAGCCACCGACCGCGACGACCAGCAGGACGCAGGCGGCGATGAGATAATTGCCGTACTGCGCCCACAGCTTCTGGAGCCGTTCGCGGCGGACTTCCTCGTCGACTTCGCTGAAAATATCGGACACTGACCATTCCCCTCGGCCTGCCGTGCGGCCGGCCCCCGGCTAAGACCCTCAACAGGCGCGTAAAATAGTGATGTGGCGGCGGCAAGGCAAAAGCCGGGACCGCGTCATCGCGGCACGACCGTTAACAGTCGGCCGCAGTTAGCGCCAACTACTTCTTTTTCATGCCATAGACCTGATCGGGGCCGGGGAACACGCGCTTTCGCACGTCATCGGCATAGTCCTTCACGGCAGCCTCGATCCCGGGGCCGATATCGCCGTACCGGCGCACGAATTTGGGCACCCGCGGCGACAGACCCAGCATGTCTTCCAGGACCAGGATCTGGCCATCGCAGGCCGGGCTTGCGCCGATGCCGATGGTCGGGATCGCCACCTGGCCGGTGATGCGGCGGGCCAGCGGCTCGGCCACCGCCTCGATCACTAGCGAAAACGCGCCGGCGTCCGCGACCGCCTTGGCGTCGTCCTCGATCGGACCCCAGTCCTTCTCCTCGCGTCCCTGGGCGCGGAACGAGCCGATGGTGTTGATCGCCTGCGGGGTGAGGCCGACATGTCCCATCACCGGCACGCCGCGCTCGGTGAGGAATGCGATGGTCTCAGCCAGTCGCCGCCCTCCCTCGACCTTGATGGCGCCGCAGCCGGTTTCCTTCATCACCCGCGCGGCATTCATGAAGGCCTGCTCCTTCGACGCCTCGTAGGAGCCGAACGGCATGTCGACCACGACCAGGGCGCGGCTCGAGCCGCGCATCACCGCGTGGCCTTGCAGGATCATCATTTCGAGCGTGACCGGCACCGTGGTCTCGAGCCCATGCATGACCATGCCAAGCGAGTCGCCCACCAGGATCACGTCGCAGTATTTGTCGACCAGCCGGGCGGTGTGGGCGTGATATGCGGTCAGCGAAACGATCGGTTCGCCGTTCTTGCGGGCCCGGATGTCCGGGGCGGTGAACCGCTTGATCTGTTCTTGAACCGACATGACTGAACTCGTGTACGCGGAACGCCGGGCAGGCATGATAGCACCCCACCGTGCCCATGCTATCATACTGAGATGACGGTGAATTCGATCCGCGAGCCTGAGCGCGACCTGCCGGTGCGGGGCGAGTATGACGTGGTCGTGCTGGGCGGCGGGCCGGCCGGCATTGCCGCCGCCGCATCGGCTGCGGCGCAGGGCCGCAAGACTCTGCTGGTCGAGCGCTACGGCTTCCTCGGCGGCATGGGCACCGCGGCCGGCGTCACGAGCTTCTGTGGGCTGCATGCCAACGTCCATGGCGAGCACCGCCAGGTGGTGCACGGCATCGCCGACGAACTGCTGGCGCGCCTCGACCGGCTCGGCGGCCTGAATAAGCCGCATGTGTCGTTCGGCAAGATCCAGGCGCAGGCCTATGACACCGCGGCCTACAAATGCGCGGCCGACGATCTCCTGCTCGGCCACGGCGCCGACATTCTGTTCCATGCGCTCGGCGCCGGCGTGGTGATGGACCCGGACGACACCATCCGGGCGCTGATCGTGGAGACCAAGTCCGGCCGCGCCGCCGTGATCGGCCGCATGTTCATCGATTGCTCGGGCGACGGCGATCTCGCGGCCTGGGCCGGCGCACCATACGAGCGCGGCGACGGCCATGGCGGCATGCTCTATCCGACCATGATGTTCCGGTTGAACGGCGTCGATCCGGCCGCGGCCGGCGAAGCCTGGACCACCATCCCGGTGCTGATGGACGAGGCCGAACGGCGCGGCGTGAAATTCCCACGCCAGGGCGCGATCGTGCGCCCGCAGAAGAACCCGATCGAGTGGCGCGTCAACGTCACGCAGATGAAGAATCCGGACGGCAGTGCGCTCGACGGCACCAACGTCGATGAGCTTTCCGCGGGCGAGATCGAAGGCCGCCGCCAGGTCATGCAGTTCTTCGAATTCCTCAAGCGCGAGGCGCCGGGCTTCGCCAATTCCTATGTGGTCGATACGCCGCCGCAACTCGGCATCCGCGAGACGCGGCGGATCACCGGGCCGTACCAGTTGTCCGGCGATGACGTGCTCACCTGCGCGAGCTTTTCCGACACCATCGGCGTCAACGGCTGGCCGATCGAGGCGCACAAAGCCGGCCGCGTCGAATGGCAGTGGCCGCCGATCCCGGAGTCGCGCGGCTTCTGCCAGATGCCTTACCGCATGATCCTGCCGCAGAAGGTGAAGAACCTGCTCGTCGCCGGCCGCTGCGCTTCGATGACGCACGAGGGCCAGTCGGCGGCGCGGGTCAGCGGCGCCTGCTTCGTCATGGGTCAGGCAGCGGCCAGCGCCGCGCATTTGGCGCTCGCCGGCAATTCCGAGCTGGCTGAGATTTCGGTCGAGGCCTTGCAGGGATTGCTTGAGAAGAACGGCGCCTACCTCGGACGCGACGTGAACTAGATGAGAAACAACATGAAGATTGTCGTTGCCCTGCTCGCACTGTTTGTTGCGGCGCTGCCCGCCGCCGCGCAGGACTGGCCGACCAAGCCCGTCAAGATCGTGGTGCCGTTCGGGCCCGGTTCGACGCCCGACGTGGTGGCCCGCCTGATCGCCGACCATTTGCAGAAAAAGCTCGGCCAGCCATTCATCATCGACAACAAGCCGGGCGCGAGCGGCAACATCGGCACCGATGCAGTCGCCAAGGCCGCGCCGGACGGCACCACCATCGGCGTAAGCATCGGCGGGCCGCTCGCCATCAACACGCTGCTGTTCTCGAAGCTGCCCTACGACCCCAAGACCGACATCGCTCCGATCACCCAACTGGTGACGCAACCGAGCGCACTGGCGGTTAATTCCAGCGTTATGGTTAACAGCGCCGGGGAGCTGGTCGCGCTTTTGAAGCGGGAGCCAGGCAAATACAACTTCGGATCGATCGGCAACGGCTCCCTGTCGCACCTCGCCATGGAGGCCATCGCGCTGATGAGCGGCACGCAGATGGTGCATATCCCCTACGCGTCGTCGCCGGCGGCGATGACCGCGATCATCCGCGGCGACGTGCAAATGGGCTGCCTGCCTGCGATCTCGGTCACTCCGCATGCCGGCTCCGGCTCGATCAAAATTCTTGCCGTCTCGACCGCGAAACGCTCGCCGTATTTGCCGGACATTCCGACGCTGAAAGAGGCCGGAATTGACGTGGATGCTGACGCCTGGATGGGCATGATCGCGCCGGCGCACACGCCAGAGGCACTCGTTGCGAAGATTCAGCGCGAAGTGGTAGAAGCAATTGGGACGGCAGCGGTCCGCGAAAAGCTTGCCGCGCAATTGATGGAGCCGGTCGGCAACAGTCCGGCCGAATTCCGGGCGCGCATCGATGGCGAGATCGTCCGTTGGGGACCGGTCATCAAGGCCGCGAACATCAAGGTGAACTGACGGGTGTTCGTCAGCGGGTTGTGTTGGTAGCGTGGGGAGTGACGGGCCATGAGCACGGATCCATATCCCGAGGTAAGCGTGGACGAGTCGGGCATTGTACCGCCACAAGGCGCGCGGCCATCCGAGTGGCCGAAGAAGCTTCGCACGCTCACCGCGGCGGAGCTCGATCGCCTGACCATCGACAACAGCGGCCGGTTCTATTGGGACGGCAAGCTGGTCAACTATGACACCGGCACGAAGCAACTCACCGACAAGACCTCCGAGTCGCTCGAGCACTCGATGGATCTTCTCGACCGCGCGAGCCGCGATCTCGGCGCCCGAAAATCGCCGACGACGATCGAGGGCCAACTCGCCGAGCCGGCCGGCTCCAGCGACGAGCCGGGCGCCGTCGATCTCGACGTGGTCCGCGCGCGAGGCGCTGCGGCCGTGGCCGATGCGCTCGCTCCACCGCCGCCCGCGATTCGCACCACCGACCACACGCGCCTGAAGCTATCGCGCGGCCAGACCGCCGGCGCGGTCATCGTCGTGCTGGCCATCGCCATCGGCGCCATCGGCATGGCCACCTACGGCTACGTCGCGGCCCGCGACTGGGGCTGCAAGACCGGCGCATTCCAGAACGGCTGCCCGGCCGTCAACGTGCCGCCGCCGCGCGCCGATATTCCGGCGTAAGCGTTTCGCCGACAAACTCTCACTTGTCCACCGGAGGCCGCGACTGCGGCCTTCGCCCGCTTTGACTTCCGCGCGCGAGCGCAGGAAACATGGCGCGCGATGAGTCTCTTTCCGGACTTTATCAAAGCGCGCCAGCGCCAGGATGATTCGGCTCCGCAGACTGAAGCGGCGGCTGATTCGTACACTGCCGAATTCGCACATCGGCAATTCACACAACGCCGAGCTGGACGACAACGTCTTCAATCTGCTGCCGCCGGAATCGTCCGAGCCTGCTGCGCCGGAGCCGATCCCGAGCCATTCCCGAGCCAAAACCGCAGGGTCGCAACCGCCATCCCGTCGACATGACCGATCTCAGCCGGCTGTCGATCGACCACGACGGCAGGCTGTACTGGGACGGCAAGCCGGTCGAGACCCACCATCGCCTTTCGATGTCGCGGAGACAGATCGTCGGCGCCAGCCTCGTCGCGGCGTTCGTGGCGATCGGCGCCATCGGCGCGGCGATCCAGGGCGCCGTCGGCGGCGCGCGACTGGGCCTGCTGGCTGGGCTGGTCGGCCAGCGCCTGCACCCTGCCTGAGGGATTGCCGCGGAATCGCCCCGACATTCCGGCGTGACGCGACGCAACGGTGATCCCTCCCCGCCGGGGGAGGGATCACGCGCGGCACGGCACAAACAAACCGATGGCGTCTCAGCT
The DNA here is from genome assembly GCA_963850885.1 of uncultured Alphaproteobacteria bacterium. Lineage (GTDB taxonomy): Bacteria > Pseudomonadota > Alphaproteobacteria > Rhizobiales > Xanthobacteraceae > Z2-YC6860. The sequence goes on from CAWKOD010000012.1 coordinate 93,246, forward strand.
CCGCGTGCGCATGCGCACCATGAAATTGTCGAAGCCCATCTCGGCGACTTGAGTCCAGAGATAGGAATCGCTGCGGAACGGCACCAGGCTGTCGAGCATCTTCTTGAACATCGGATTTGTTTTCGACAGCTCCGCGTAGACGTCATTGGCGGACTTGTAGCAAGCCTCCATCACATCCTGCGGGAACGCTCGCAATTGCGCGCCGCCAGCCAATAGCCGCTTCAAAGCCGCCGGATTGAGGTTGTCGTAGCGGCCGATGACCCAGCCCCAGGCGTCCCCTGACGCCGTGAGGATGGCGTTCTGGTACGACTTCGGCAGCTCGTTCCATTTCGCCAGGTTCATGATGTTGTGGGCCTGGCCGCAGCCTTCCCACCAGCCCGGATAGTAGTAGTACTTGGCGACCTTGGCGAAGCCGAGCTTCTCGTCGTCATACGGCCCGACCCATTCGGCCGCGTCGAGCGTGCCCTTCTCGAGCGCCGGATAAATGTCGCCGGCGGCAAGCTGCTGCGGCACCACGCCGATCCGCTGGATGATGCTGCCACCGAAGCCGCCGATGCGGAACTTGAGCCCGGTCAGATCGGCGAGGCTCTTGATCTCCTTGCGAAACCAGCCGCCCATCTGCGCGCCGGTGTTGGCGGCCGCGACCCCGATGCAGTTGTAGGTCGCCAGCAGTTCGTTCAGCAGCTCCTGCCCGCCGCCGAATCTGATCCACGAGTTCATCTGGCGCGCGTTCAAGCCGAACGGCAGCGCGGTGCCGTAAGTGAACGCCGGGTTCTTGCCCCAGTAGTAATAGAGCGCGGTGTTGCCCATCTCGACGTTGCCGTTCTGGACGGCGTCGAGCACCTGCAAGCCCGGCACGATCTCACCCGCGGCGAACACCTGGATCTGAAATTTGTTGTCGGTGATCTCGGCGACGCGCTTCGAGAAATATTCGCAGCCGCCATAAAGCGTATCGAGCGACTTCGGCCAGCTTGCCGTCAGCCGCCATTTCACCTCCGGCGCCGACTGGGCGATGGCCGGCGCGGCCACAGCCGAACCGGCCAGACCGATGCCGGCGGCTGTCAGAAATTCACGGCGTTTCAATCCGCGTTTCATTGGCGTTCTCCCTCTTTTGTCTGTCGACGAAAGGAGCCCGCAAACGTGACGACGATCCACCCATTCGCCGACAACGCCGGGAATGCTACGCCACAAAAACGCGCGGAGGAACCGAAAAGCCGCCTGTTGCAGCGCGCACTGGCCGCAGGTGGCAGGCGGTCGGCTGCTTCACACCACCGGCGAGCGGCCGCCGTCGACGTTGGTCGCGGTGCCGGTGATGTAGCCGCCCTGCTCGGAGACCAGGAAACAGGCAAGGTTGGCGAACTCCTCCGCCTTGCCGGCGCGGCCGAGCGGAATTTCCTTCTCGCGCGCCTTGTAATAGTCGGCGAGCGGAATGTTCGCCTTCTTGGCCGCCTGGACATGCTGATCGGCCTCGATGAAGCCCACCAGCATCGCATTCACCAGCACGTTGTGCGGCGCGAACTCCGCCGACAAAGCCTTGGTCATCGCCATGCCGGCGGCGCGCGACACCGAGGTCGGCATGCTGTTCGGCCGCGGCGCCTTGGCGCCGATGTTGAGCACGTTGATGATGCGGCCCCAGCGCCGCTCCTTCATCTGCGGCGAAACGAGGCGAATGAGGCGGACCGCGGCGAACAGCTTCTGCTCGATGTCGCCCATCAGGATTTCGTCGGTCACCTTCTCGAACGGCATGGCGCGCGAGGTGCCGGCGTTGTTGACGATGATGTCGACCTTGCCGAACGCTTTCATCACCTCGTCGTAGACGCGCTGGATATCGCCGGCAACGCCGACGTCGGCCTGCACGCCGATGACGCGACCCTTCGCGATCTTCTTGATCGTGGCGACCGCCTCGTCGAGCGTTTCCTTGCCGCGCGCGACGATGGCAACGTCGGCGCCGGATTGGGCAAAGCGCGTCGCGACCGCGAGGCCGATGCCCTTGCTGCCGCCGGTGACGATGGCCGTACGGCCCGAAAGACTGATTTCCATAAAACAGCTCCCCACGATCCCGCCGATGGGACCGCGCTATTCCTAGCGTTCCGGAAGAGCGGCGGAAAGGGTCATCGCGCGATCTTGCGCGCCACGATGCGATGGATTTTCTTGCCTGAGGATGCGCTGACCGGCTCGTCGTCGAGCAGCACCTCGGCTGCGCCGTCGACCGCCTCGCGAATGAGCGCGCTCTCGAAGGCGGCGTAGAGCCGGCCGTGGTCATCGCGCTGGTCGGCGCCCTCGGTGACGCGCCAGCTCAGGTAAAGAATGCCGTCGGTCTTGAGGATGGCGAGCAGGCGGCGGACCGCGTCGAGGATTTGCGGACGACGCAGATGCATGATCACCGTCTCGCACAGCACATTGTCGAAGGCCGCATCGGGGACGCCGGCCAAGTCCGGCAGCACCGCGGTGGCAAACGAAAGCCGCGGATAGCGAAGCCGCGCCTGCTCGAGCAGCGCATCGGAGGCGTCGTAGCCGATCACGTCGTAGCCCCCGGCGGCGAGGAAGGCGACCTCGCGGCCGCTGCCGCAGCCGACGTCGGCGGTGCGGCCGCCGGGATGAAAGAAGCGTTTGACCAGGGCATGCAGATCGGTCGGCGCCGGCTGCGCGTGCCAGTCCTTGGCGAATTTTTCGGCGCCGGCGTCATAGGCGCCGAGCGTTTCCGGGTCCATGTGCCCTCCCCACAGCCGCAGCGCCGGAAACAACCTCATATGGCGACCTTGATCCTGTGCCCAACGTGGGTATCCGATTCGGACATCGTTTCGGCGCCAGCGGTCGGCATTTCATCGCCTACATTCGCCACCATGACGCGATTGCGGCCAGCTCGCTTGGCGGCATAGACCGCCATGTCGGCGCGCCGCATCAGCGTGTCGAGCTCATAGCCGAAGGCCTCGGTGGAGGCGATGCCGAGACTTGCGGTCGCCTTCACCGGCGAGCCCGCGATGAGCACCGTCGTCATCTCGAACTGGTGGCGGATGCGCTCGGCCACGCGGTGGGCTTGCTCGGTGGTGGTGTACGGCAGGAGGCAGCAGAACTCTTCGCCGCCGATGCGGAACAGAAAATCAGTCGGACGGATACAGGCATTCACCAGGCCGACGAAGCTCATCAGCACGTCGTCGCCGCCGGAGTGACCGAAGCGGTCGTTGAGCGATTTGAAGTGGTCGAGGTCGAGGAACACCAGGCACAGCGGCGCGCGCTCGTGAGCGTGGCGCTGCAGCAGGCGCTCACCGCGCCCTATGAAGGCGCGGCGGTTGAGCGCGCCGGTCAGCGGATCGGTCTGCGCCTTGGTGCGCTGGTCGAGTTCGAGGCGTTCCTTGGACAGCGAAACGAGCAGCACCGAGAGCAGGATGGTGTGGGCGAACATCAGCAGATTGAAAGCGCCGAGCCAGCCATACTCCATCGGCAGCGCACCGAACGGGAACGGTGCCAATCCGATCAGCGGAACGCGGGCGGCAAAGAACAGTGCGAACGAGGTGAAGATCACGACGACCGGCCAGCGCGAGGGCAGCCGCTCGCTGCGGCCGCGCCAGAACTCCACCGCCGCCATGGCGAGCAGCGGCGCCACGAGACCCGAGGACAGCACGATCCGATACGGGATGCTTGTCATGAAAGCCGGGACGAAACACGCGGCGAGCCAGAGCGCCGGCAACACCAGCACCGCGCTCCACAATGGCCGGCGCCAGTCGAAGGTGCGCGCGCCTTGCCAGCAGCAGGCGAACGAAGCGATCAGTGCGGCATTGCCCAAGCCGACGCTGATCAGGCTCTCCGTACCGCGCCACATGTACAGCGCCGATGTGATGCCGCCGAGCAGCAGCGCCGCGCTCCACCAGCCGAACCACGGCGCAGCGCGGTTCTTCAGCCAGAACACGGCGAACAGCGCGCCGAGCACGAGCTTGATGAGCAGCCCGAACAGCAGGACGGTAAAGGAATCAATCGGCATGGTCGAATGCGGCGGCGCCTTTGCGAATCGCCGCCAGTGTAACCGACAGAACGCCGGCCCGCTGTGTGCTTTAACGGCGCGCAGCCACAGTTTCGCTGTAGAGCTCCGGCTTGAAGCCGACCAGCAGCTTGCCGCCGCCGAGGTCGAGAACCGGACGCTTGATCATCGAAGGCTGGGCGAGCATCAGCGCAATGGCCTTCTTTTCGCTCAGGTCCTGCTTGTCCTTGATCCGGCAGTTTCTTGAACGTGGTGCCGGCGCGATTGAGCAGGGTCTCCCAGCCGACCTTCTTGCTCCAGCGCTCCAGCCGGTCGCGCTCGATGCCGGCGGTCTTGTAGTCGTGGAAGTCGTAGGCAACGCCGTGCTTGTCCAGCCAGGCGCGCGCCTTCTTCATGGTGTCGCAGTTCTTGATGCCGTAGATCGTGACCGCCACGGGCTCATTCCCACTCGATCGTGCCGGGCGGCTTCGATGTCACGTCATAAACGACGCGATTGACACCCTTCACCTCGTTGATGATGCGGGTCGCCACATTGCCGATGAACTTCATCTCGAACGGATAGAAGTCCGCGGTCATGCCGTCGGTCGAGGTGACGGCGCGCAAACCCACGACGAAATCGTAGGTGCGGCCGTCGCCCATGACGCCGACGGTTTTGACCGGCAGGATCACGGCGAAGGCCTGCCAGATTTCGTCGTAGAGGCCGGCCTTGCGGATCTCGTCGATATAGATGGCGTCGGCGAGGCGGAGGATGTCGAGCTTTTCGCGGGTGATCTCGCCCGGGCAGCGGATGGCGAGGCCCGGGCCCGGGAACGGATGGCGGCCGACGAATATCTCAGGCAATCCGAGCTCGCGGCCGAGCGCCCTCACCTCGTCCTTGAACAGCTCGCGGAGCGGCTCGACGAGCTTCATGTTCATCCGCGCCGGCAGGCCGCCGACGTTGTGATGCGACTTGATGGTGACCGAAGGCCCGCCGGTGAACGACACGCTCTCGATCACGTCCGGATAGAGCGTGCCCTGCGCCAAAAACTCCGCGCCGCCGATCTTCTTCGCCTCGGCCTCGAACACGTCGATGAACAGCCGGCCGATGGTCTTGCGCTTGGCCTCCGGATCGCTGGTGCCTTGCAGCGCGCCGAGGAACGTGTCCGAGGCGTCGACGTGAACCAGCGGGATGTTGTAGTGGCCGCGGAACAGGTCGACGACGGTCTTGCCTTCGTTCAGGCGCAGCAGGCCGTGGTCGACGAACACGCAGGTGAGCTGGTCGCCGATCGCTTCGTGGATCAGCACGGCGGCGACCGCGCAATCGACGCCGCCGGACAATCCGCAGATCACCCGGCCCTTGCCGACCTGCTTTCGGATTTTCTCGACCGCCTCGTCCTTGAAGGCGCGCATGGTCCAGTCGCCGCGGCACTGCGCGATCTTGCGGACGAAATTGCGCAAGAGCTGCGCGCCCTGCGGCGTGTGCATCACCTCGAGATGGAATTGCGTGGCGTAGAACTTCCGCTTCTCGTCGGCGATCATGGCGATCGGCGCGTTGGCCGAGGTGCCGACGACGCGGAAGCCCTTCGGCAGCCGGGTCACGCGGTCGCCGTGGCTCATCCAGACCGGATAGCTCTCGCCCTTCTTCCAGACGCCCTCGAACAGCGGCGTGTCCTCGGTGACCAGGACCTCGGCGCGGCCGAACTCGCGGTGATGCCCGGCCTCGACCTCGCCGCCCAACTGGTGCGCCATCGCCTGCTCGCCGTAGCAGATGCCGAGCACGGGAACGCCGGCCTCGAACAATTCCTTCGGCGCCAGCGGGGCGTCCTTGTCGAGCACGGAGGCCGGCCCGCCGGAGAGGATCACGGCGGTGGGCTTCATCCGCGCGAAGGCCTCGGCGGCCTTCTGGTACGGCACGATCTCGGAATAGACCTTCTCTTCGCGGACCCGGCGCGCAATCAGCTGCGTCACCTGGGAGCCGAAATCGACGATGAGAATCTTGTCGTGGTGGTCCATGGACGGTTCTAGGACCGTCGCGTGAGTCTGTCGAGCGTGGGCCGCAGAGGTCATGCAGAGCGCCGCAAAAGGCTGACGAAAAACCCGTCGGTGTCGGTCCGGCGCGGCGTCATCAGCACGCCTTCGCCCGAGACCAGCGCCGCCTTGCTGAACATATAGGCGCGCTCGCCCAGGGCGTTCGCCACCTCGGCGGGCTTTTCCACGGAAAAATCCGGGTGCCGGCCGACGAAGTTCCGGATTTGCGCGCCGTTTTCCTCCTCCAGCACCGAGCAGGTCACATAGGCGATGCGGCCGCCGGGCCGGACCAGCGGGACGGCGCGTTCCAGCGTCTCCGCCTGCTCCTTGACGCGGACCTCCAGCGCGCCGGGCCGGACCCGCCATTTGGCGTCCGGATTGCGCCGCCAGGCGCCGATGCCGGTGCACGGCGCATCGATCAGGACGAGGTCGATCTTGCCTTCGAGATCGGCGAGCTCGTTGCCGACGGACTTGGGCGTCCGCACCTGGACGTTGCGCGCGCCGGAGCGCTCCAGCCGGTCGTGGATCGGGGCAAGCCTGCGCTTGTCGTCGTCGGTGGCGTAGAGCTGGCCTTTGTTTTCCATGAGCGCCGCAAGCGCCAGCGTCTTGCCGCCGCCGCCGGCGCAAAGGTCGAGCACCTGCTCGCCGGGCTTGGCGCCGGCGAGCAGCGCCGCGAGCTGCGAGCCCTCGTCCTGGATTTCGATGAGGCCCTTCAGAAAGGCGAACTCGGCGTGGACCGCCGGGTTCTTGGCGTCGGCGCGCAGCTTGATGCGCAGGCCGGTCGGCGACCAGCGCGTCGGCTCGGGCGCAAGGTCGGCGAGAGATTTGGCCGCCTCGTCGCGGGTGGCCTTGAGCGTGTTGGCGCGAAGATCGAGCGGCGCGCGGGACGACAGCGCCGCGCCCTCCTCGGCCCGCTCGTCGCCGAACACGCGGGCGAGATACGGATCGAGCCATTCCGGATAATCGCCGAGCACGTGCGGCGGCGCGCCGGCGAGATCGGCGGCGGCGAGCCGGCCGCGCTCGGCCTCGGTCAGCGGCGGCGGCGAATAGCCGCCGCCGTCGGCGAGCCGCGCCACGGCGTCGATGTCGAGCGCGCGCTCGCGAACCAGCATGCCGAGCAAGGTGGCGCGCGGCGTGTCTTCGCCCATGAGATAGGCCGACGACGCGCGGCGGCGCAGCGCGTCATATACGAGGCCCGCGATGCCGGCACGGTCGCCGGAGCCGGCGAAGCGGTGCGAGATGCCCCAGTCCTTCAAGGTGTCGGGCGCGGGCCTTCGCCGCGCGCCGATGTCGGTCAGGATCTCGATTGCCGCGGCCAGCCGCGCGCCGGGAGTCATTTAAGGCAGCCCGAGCATGATCCTGACCATGAAGATCAGCCACATGATCGCCAGCACCAGCGCGCCGATGCCGAAGACAGCGCGCCGCGCAGCGTGAAGATTGTTGCTGGTGACAGTGGACGATAAGCGTGGGCCAGGCGCGTCAGCACGAAAATCCAGGCCATCACCACGAACAGGAGGTCGGCGTGCTTGCTGATGATCGCGAGGATCGTCAGCACGTAGAACAGCACCGGCAGTTCGAACTGGTTCTGGTAAGCGAATTGCCGACCTGCTGGACGCGCGTCGCGGCCAGTTCGGCTGGCGCAAGTCGAAATCGCTCGCGGCCGGACCTCGCCGCGGCGTGAGCATGCGGGACGCGCACCGCCGCGAAGCCAGAAGCCGAGCACGAAGGTCATCAGCACCAGCACGAACAGCGGTGCCAGGATCATCGGAAGCGTCATGGGAGAACCCCTCTGGAATGGCGTGGCGGCAGGACGCCGTCCGCTCTATGTAGTGGCGAGTGAACGGCTTAGAGAAGGCCAAGCCGCCGGCCGCGGTTTCACAGCTTGACGCTGATGGCGGTCTCGCCGTCCTCGTCGACCAGGCTGCTTTGCCAGCTTTTGCCGTCGAACAGGGCGGCGTGGACCGCGTCGGCGGTGCCGCCGTGATTGAGGTTGGCGGTGATCAGCACCCCGCCGGTCTTGAGCAGCCCGCGCAGCGCCTTGTGCAGCGCCGGGACCGGGGTGTTGCCGTCGAAGAACGCGACGTCATAGCCCGCGTCCAGCACCGGCAGCACCTTGGCGAAATCGCCCTCGTGCACCGTGATGCGCTTACTCATGCCCGCCTTCGCGATGTGCTCGCGGGCGAGCCGCACATGCTCGGGATCGCGCTCGATGGTGTCGATCCTGGCCTTCGGCGCGCCATGGGCAAACGACAGCGAGGTGTAGCCGAGCGCGCAGCCGAGTTCGAGGATGCGCTTCGCCCCCGCCGCCGCCGCGATGGTGCTGAGCAGCGGGCCGTTGCTGTACGGGTACGCGCCGCAGCCGTGCTTGGCGCGATGCTTCAATGTCGCCTCGCGGATGTGGGCGAACGGATCGGGCGATGTCCGCGCCATCAGCGCGCTCCTTGCGGCGACGCGGACGAGCATCTTGCCGAAATTCTCGCCGCGCAACAGCCCGATCAGCGCCCGCGGCGCCTTCTCGATGCCGTCGACCACGTCCTCGCGATACTTGATGCGGCCTTCGCGCAGCCAGGCCGACACGTCGCGCAGAAAATCGTCCTGACGCGCCGCGAAGTCGGAGACGATGAAGCCGCGCAAGGTCAGCCGCTTGGTGAGGATCGCCCGCGTCAGCGCGGAGGTTCGCAGCTCCCCCGCCGGCATCTCGGTGGCGTTGTAAGTCGCGATCTGGCCGCAGACCGGCACCCGGGCGAAATTGTTGAGCAGCGGAAACACCGCCTCGAACACGGCGCCGCCGACATTCTCGAAATAGACGTCGATGCCCTTCGGGCAGGCCGCCTTGAGCCGCGCCGGCAGATCGCCGCCGCGATGGTCGACGCAGGCGTCGAAGCCAAGCTGTTCCACCACGTAGCGGCACTTGTCCGGCCCGCCGGCGATGCCGACGGCACGGGCGCCCTTGAGCTTGGCGATCTGGCCGACCAGCGAACCGACGGCGCCGGAGGCGGCCGACACCACCACGGTCTCGCCCGCCTGCGGGCGACCGATTTCGAGGAGGCCCGTATAGGCGGTCATGCCCGGCATGCCGAGGACGCCGAGCGCGGTCGAGACCGGCGCCAGCGCCGGATCGATTTTCCGCACCATCTTGCCGTCGGAGACGGCGTGGGTCTGCCAGCCGTTCGGGCTGAACACGATGTCGCCCTTGGCAAAGCCGTCGAGGTTCGACGCGACGACCTCGCTGACGGTGCGGCCCTCCATCACCTGCCCGATCGCGACCGGCGTGGCGTAGGACGGCGCATCGCTCATCCGCCCGCGCATGTAGGGATCGAGCGACAGCCACAGCGTGCGCAACAGCATCTCGCCGGCGCCCGCCGTAGGGACCGGCATACTCTCGATGCGAAAATCGCTTTCTTTCGGCTCGCCGACCGGCCGCGCCGCAAGCAGAACGCGCTTGCCGGCGGCCACGCTCACACCCGGCTCGGGTAGTTCGGGCTCTCGCGCGTGATGGTCACGTCGTGAACGTGGCTTTCGCGGAGGCCCGCCGACGAGATGCGGATGAAATTCGCCTTGGCGTGGAAGTCGTCGATATCCTTGGCGCCGACATAGCCCATCGCGGCGCGCAAGCCGCCGGCGAGCTGATGCAGCACGTTCGACACCGGCCCCTTGTAGGCCACCTGGCCTTCGATGCCTTCGGGCACGAGCTTGAGCGCGTCCTTGATGTCCTGCTGGAAGTAGCGGTCGGCCGAGCCGCGCGCCATCGCGCCGACCGAGCCCATGCCGCGATACGCCTTATAGGACCGGCCCTGGTAGAGATACGCCTCGCCGGGGGTCTCGTCGGTGCCGGCGAGCAATGAGCCGACCATGGCGACATCGGCGCCGGCGGCGAGCGCCTTGGCGAGGTCGCCGGAATACTTGATGCCGCCGTCGGCGATCACCGGGATGTTGGACTTCTTCGCGGCCTCGACCGCATCCATGATGGCGGTGAGCTGCGGCACGCCGACACCCGCGACCATCCGCGTGGTGCAGATCGAGCCCGGACCGATGCCGACCTTGATCGAATCCGCGCCGGCATCGATCAACGCCTGGGCGCCCTCGGTGGTCGCGACATTGCCGGCCACCACCTGCACCTTGTTGGAGACGCGCTTGATGCGATTGACGGCATTAAGCACATGCTGGGAATGGCCGTGCGCGGTATCGACCACGACGAGATCGACGCCGGCCTCAATCAATCGCTCGGTGCGGTCGTAGCCCTTATCGCCGACCGTGGTGGCAGCCGCCACCCGCAGCCGCCCCTGCTCGTCCTTGCAGGCGTTCGGATTGGCCACCGCCTTCTCGATGTCTTTCACGGTGATCAGGCCGACGCAGCGATAATCGCTGTCGACCACCAGAAGCTTCTCGATGCGGTGCTGGTGCAGCAGCCGCTTGGCTTCGTCCTGCTCGACGCCCTCGCGCACGGTGATGAGCTGATCCTTGGTCATCAGCTCGGCCACGCTTTGCTGCGGGTCGGTGGCAAACCGCACGTCGCGGTTGGTCAGGATGCCGACGAGCTTGCCGGCCTTGCCTTTGCCGCCGCCCTCAACGACCGGCACGCCGGAGATGTTGTTCTCCTTCATCAGCGCCAGCGCTTCGGCAAGCTTCGCGCCGGGGTGGATGGTGAGCGGATTGACCACCATGCCGGACTCGAATTTCTTCACCATCCGCACCTGGGCGGCCTGCTGGTCCGGCTCGAAGTTGCGATGGATGACGCCGATGCCGCCGGCCTGCGCCATGGCGATCGCCATCTGATATTCGGTCACGGTGTCCATCGCCGAGGCGATGATCGGGATATTCAGCCCGATCCCGCGGGTGATGCGGGTGCGGATATCGACTTCGGACGGCAGCACGTCCGAGAGGCCGGGCTTGAGCAGCACGTCGTCGAACGTGAAGCCCTCGGGGAGAGAATTGCCGATCTCGGCCATAACCAACTCCAGCTCACCCGGATGCCGGGCTCATGCGGTCCCACATAAGATAAATCGGTGGTTTTGCGAGGACTCGCATCCTCGCCCGACTCGGGGCCCGCTTTTGGGTTGGCGACGGTGGATAGCATCAAGGCCGTGGGTTTCATAGGAAAAACAGCAGGAAATCTGCACTCCATCCACCGTCACCCCATATGATGAGCGCAATCTCCAGCCATCCCGAGCGCAGCACGCATGAAGCACGACCGCCTCGTCCCCATCATCGTGGCGGTGGCGCTGTTCATGGACAACATGGACTCCACGGTGATCGCGACCTCGCTGCCGGCGATCGCCACCGACATCGGCACGAGCCCGCTGACGCTCAAGCTCGCGGTCACCTCGTATCTGCTCTCGCTCGCCGTGTTCATTCCGATGAGCGGCTGGACCGCCGACCGGTTCGGCGCCCGCACGGTGTTTCGCGCCGCCATCGGGGTGTTCGTGCTGGGCTCGATCGGCTGCGCGCTGTCGAGCTCGATCTCGCAATTCGTCCTGGCCCGCATCATCCAGGGCATGGGTGGCGCGATGATGACGCCGGTCGGGCGGCTGGTGCTGGTTCGCACCGTCGACCGCCGCGAACTGGTCAACGCCATGGCCTGGGTGTCGATCCCGGCGATGATCGGCCCGCTGATGGGCCCGCCGCTCGGCGGCTTCATCACCACCTACGCGAGCTGGCACTGGATCTTCCTGATCAACGTGCCGATCGGGCTGATCGGTATCGTTCTGGTGACGCGCTACATCGAGAACATCAAAGCCGAGGTGCCGGAGCGGTTCGATTTTCCCGGCATGCTGCTGTCCGGCACGGCGGTGGCGGGACTGACGTTTGGGCTGTCGGTTGCGGGCTTCGAGATCGTGCCGTGGCCGGTCGTTGTCGTCATCATCGGCATCGGCCTGGTCGCGCTTGGCTTCTACCTGGCCTACGCGCGGCGGGCGCCGGCGCCGATCCTCGATTTCAGCCTGCTCAAGCTGCCGTCGTTCCGGGCAAGTCTCGTCGGCGGCTTCATGTTCCGGATCGGCGTCGGCGCCATGCCGTTCCTGCTGCCGCTGCTGCTCCAGGTCGGCTTCCACCTGACGCCATTCAAATCGGGCCTGATCACCTTCACCTCGACGATGGGCGCACTGTTCATGAAGGCCGCTGCGCCCCGGATGCTCAAGCAATTCGGCTTTCGCAATGTGCTGATCTCGAACGCCATCCTGGGCGGGCTTTCGATCGCGGCCTGCGCGATCTTCCGGGAGTCGACGCCGTTCTGGATCATGATCGCGATCCTGATGCTGGGCGGCTTCTTCCGCTCGCTGCAGTTCACCTCGGTCAATGCCCTGGCTTACGCCGAGGTGCCGGCATCGCGGATGAGCCGCGCCACCGCGCTCGCCGCGGTCGGCCAGCAGGTATCGCTGGCGACCGGCGTCGCGGTCGGCGCGTTGACGGTGGAGATCGCGGTGCGGATGAACGGGCAAGCCGCCATCATGGCGTCGGATTTCCCGCCGGGCTTTCTGCTGGTCGGACTGATCGCGGCGAGCTCGGCGTTGATCTTCTGGCTGCTGCCGCCGAACGCCGGCGCCGAGATGGCGAACCGGGTGCCGGCGACAACCAGCCCGTCGGATCAGAGGATGGGATGATCCGCGACATCGAGGTTGTGGTCTGGTGACAATCGCAACGGTAAAATCCGCAGATGCTTGGTAGCCTGAAGCCATTGGTGCTCGCTGTTGCGGTGGCGGTGTTCGTCCCCGCCGTGGCCGGCGCCCAGCAGCCGGCGAAGGCGACCGACGAGCAGCGCTGCACCGGCCAGGCCGGCGTCACCGCCGACGCCCAAGCCGCCGCCTGCACCGCGCTGATCGACAGCAAGCGCTTCTCCAAGCAGAATTTGGCGATCCTGCATTCCAACCGCGGCATCGCCCACGGCAAGACCGGCGATTACGACCGCGCCATTGCCGACTTCGACACGGCGCTGCGCATCAATCCGAACCACGTTCGCGCCTATGTGAACCGCGGCAACGCGAGCTACGCCAGGCGCGACTATGATCGCGCCATCGCCGATTTCGGCCAGGCGATCCGGCTGGAGCCTAAGATCGTCGCGCATGTGATGAGCCGCGCCACGGTCTACGAGGCCAAGGGCGACCTCGCCCACGCCATCGCCGACTACGACCAGGCGCTCAAGCTTGACCCAAACCTCACCACGGCCCTGACCAGCCGCGGCCTCGCCTGGCGGCGCAGCGGCAATCTCGACCGCGCCATCGCCGACTTCGATCAGGTCATCAAGCTCAACGGCAAGGACGTCGTCGCCTACAACAACCGCGCCGCAGCACTTGCCGACAAGCGCGACTACGACCGGGCGCTTGCCGACTACGACCAGGCCGTCAAGCTCGACCCGAAATCCGCGCTGGCCCACGTCAATCGCGGCGTGTTCTGGCAACGCCGCGGCGAGCCGGCCCGCGCCCTCGCCGACTTCGACGATGCCGTCCGCCTCGCGCCCGACAACGCGGCGGCCGTCACCGCCCGCGGGGTCGCACTCGGCGCCAAGGGCGAGTTCGATCGCGCGCTCGCCGATTTCGACCGCGCCATCGCGCTCGAACCCAATAACGCCAACATCTACGACGACCGCGGCAACGTCTGGCGCAACCGCGGCCGCTTCGACCGCGCCATCGAGGACTACGACAAGGCGATCGCGCTGGCGCCGGGCTTTGCCTTCGCTTTCTACAACCGCTCGCAGGCGCACTACCTGGCCGGACGCTTCAACGAGGCGCTGGCGGACGCCGCCAAGGCCGCGGCGCTCAACGAGAACGCCCAGGCGCTGAGCCTGCGCGGCCTGATCCACGAGAAGCTCGGCGCGCGGGACGCCGCTCTCGCCGATCTTCGGCGGGCCGCGGCGCTCGATCCGAGTTTGTCGCAGGCGCGGGATGCGCTGCAGCGATTGGGCGAAACCCGATAGCAACTCGGCGCCGCGCTGTAGTCCAAAACGGCGAAAGCCCGCTCAACGCGGGCCGTCGCCGTCCAATGCAACTTTTCTACTTGCTTCAGATGACGTGCAGCAGCCACAGAACAACCACGAGGCCCAGCGGCACGCCGAGCAGCCACAGGATGATGGGCATTTCGGTCTCCTCTACGGTTCAAGTGCGGGCTTAACTCACAATTGTCGAAGAAGGTTCCGACCGCGCGGCGGCGAATTTGCCGCTAACGGGAGGGGCCGCGAAATCCGGTCGCCAAAACATAAAGCTCTGCCGAGTCGGCGCGGCTGGCCGCCGGCTTGACGTGCTTCACCGTGGCGAAATCACGCTTGAGCACGGCGAGCAGTGCGCTTTCGGTGCCGCCCTGGATCACCTTGGCGAGGAACGCGCCGCCGTCCTTCAGCACCTCACGGGCGAACTCCGCCGCGGCTTCGACCAGCGCCATGATTTTCAGATGATCGGTCGGGCGGTGGCCGGTGGCATTGGCCGCCATGTCGGAGAGCACCACGTCGGCGGGACCGCCGAGCATCGCCTTGAGCTTGTCCGGCGCGGCGGGATCGAGGAAGTCGATCTGCGCGAAATCGACGCCTGGAATTTCATCCATGGCGAGGATATCGATACCGACGACGCAGCCGCGCGCGCCGACGCGCTTTGCCGCCACCTGGCTCCAGCCGCCGGGAGCTGCGCCGAGATCGGCCACCTTGGCGCCGGGCTTGAGCAGGTGATGCTTGTCATCGATCTCGATCAGCTTGAACGCCGCCCGCGAACGAAAGCCCTCGCGCTTGGCTCTGATGACGTAAGGGTCGTTGAGCTGGCGTTCGAGCCAGGTGCGCGAGGACTGCGACTTCCGCTTGTCCTTGACCCGGACCTTGAGCTCGCGTTCGCCGCGTCCGCTTTTCTTCGTTGTCACGGGACTGACGCCACGGCGTCGCCCCAGACGCCGTCCTCGCGCATCATCTGCACCAGCATGCCCTCGCGCAGTCCGCGGTCGGCGACGCGCAGCCGCTCGCAGGGAAACGCACGGCGGATCGCTTCGAGAATAGCGCAGCCGGCGAGCACGAGGTCGGCGCGCTCGGCGCCGATGCACGGATTGGCGACGCGGCCCTCGTAGCTCATGGCGAGCAGGCGCTCGACCACGTCGGTCACCTGTTTGTCGTTCAACCAGCAGCCGTCGACGCGGCGGCGCTCGTAGCGCAGCAGATTGAGATACACGCCGGCGATGGTCGTCACCGTGCCCGAGGTGCCGAGCAGATGCAGCCCTGCTGTGCCGCCATGCTCGGCGGCGAAGCGATCCACATAGACCGCGACCTCCGCGATCATCGCCTCGAACGACTCGCGGCTCACCGTCACGCCGCCGTGGCGCTCGGCCAGCGTGACGACGCCGATCGGCATCGAGATCCAGGCATCGATCGCCGGATGCGGCGGGCCGTGTTGCGTCGGCGAGCAGCGGCCGAGCCGCACCAGTTCCGAGGAGCCGCCGCCGATGTCGAACAGGATCACACCCTCGGCACCCGGATCGACCAGCGGCGTGCAGCCGGTGGCGGCGAGCAACGCCTCGGTTTCGCGGTCGACGATCTCGAGCTCGATGCCGACCTCGTTGCGGATGCGTTCCAGGAATTCCTGGCCGTTGCCGGCCGAGCGGCAGGCCTCGGTGGCGATCAGCCGCGAGCGGGTGACGCCGCGGTTGCGCATCTTGGCGCGGCAGACGCGCAAGGCGTCGACCGCGCGCAGGATCGCGGCTTCGCTCAGCAGGCCGGAGCTGGTGATGCCCTCGCCGAGCCGGATGATGCGCGAGAACGCGTCGACCACGCGGAAGCTGTCGCGGGTGGCGCGCGCCACCAGCAGCCGGCAGTTGTTGGTGCCGAGATCGAGCGCCGCATAGGTCGGGCCGGACACATCCAGCCCGCCCTGCCCGCCGCCGTCATGGCGATCTTGGCGCGGATGCCGATATGGCGACCGCCGGCCCCGCCGGGGCCCTCTTGGCTCCCGGTCAGGCACGGGGTCGAGGCCGGTCGCCCGGGCCTCGTCGTCCATTGCAAACCTTTCCCCACACCGAAGCCCTTAGCTCGCGGCTCGGCTCGACGGCGCGGCGGTCAATTCGTACTTCGGGGCAAAGTGTAGATAGCGGCGGCGCACCGCGCAACTCTGAGCGTCCGTGAGAACATGGCGGAAACTCCTGGCTGTGCTTGTGAAACAGGGCATGGTCCGTTATCTCCAACCGACGCTTTTCCCCTCATTTCCCGGCGATTCAGGCGAAATCACCTTATGAACATCCAGGACACCGCCAACACCCGCTCCGCCTATGGCATCGGCGAGCCGGTGAAGCGCAAGGAGGACAGCCAGCTCCTGCGCGGGCAAGGCCGCTACACCGACGACATCAATCTGCCGAACCAGGCCTCCGCCTACATCCTGCGCAGCACGATCGCCCACGGCCGGATCAAGTCGATCGGCATCGAGACCGCCAAGGCGATGCCGGGCGTGCTCGCGATCTACACCGGCGCCGACATGAAGCAATACGGCACCATCCAATCTGCGTTGCCGTTCAAGAGCCGCGACGGCTCCGACATGAAGAAGCCGGGCAAGTCGATGCTGTCGAGCGACAAGGTGCGCTACGTCGGCGACCCGATTGCATGCGTGGTGGCGGAGACCATTGCTCAAGCCAAAGACGCCTCCGAAGCCATCGAGGTCGATATCGAGATGCTGCCGGTGGTGACCAAGCCGGATCAGGCGGTCGCGGGCGGCGCGCCGGCGATTTTCGAGGACGTGCCGGACAACGTCGCGCTCGATTTCCACTACGGCGACGCCGAGAAGGTCAACGCCGCCTTCGCCGGCGCGGCCCACAAGGTCAAGCTCAAGCTCATCAACTCCAGGCTCGTCGTCAACGCGATCGAGCCGCGCGCCGCGGTCGGCAGCTACGACAAGGCCAAGGAACGCTACACGCTCCACTCGGTCAGCCAGGGCGTGATGGGGATGAAGGCCGGCATTGTCGGCGCCATGAAGACCACACCGGACAAGGTGCACATCATCACCGGCAATGTCGGCGGTTCGTTCGGCATGAAGGCCGCGGTCTATCCGGAATATGTCTGCGTCTTGCACGCGGCGAAGATGCTCGGCCGTCCGGTGAAGTGGACCGACGAACGCTCGTCGAGCTTCGTGTCCGACAACCACGGCCGCGACCACGAGCAGACCGCCGAGCTCGCGATGGACGCCGAAGGCCGTTTCCTGGCGCTGCGGCTGACCGGCTACGGCAATCTCGGCGGCTTTCAGGGCCAGATGGCGCCGCAGCCGCCGACGCTCAACACCGTGCGCAACGTCATCAGCCTCTATCGCACGCCGCTGCTCGAGGTGAACACCAAGTGCGTGTTCACCAACACCACGCAGCTCAATCCCTATCGCGGCGCCGGCCGGCCCGAGGGCAACTACTACATGGAGCGGCTGATCGACTACGCCGCGACGCAAACCGGATTCGACCGCATCGAGCTTCGCCGCAAGAACCAGATCCGCAAAAGCGAGATCCCGTTCAAATCCGCCGCCGGCACCACCTATGACAGCGGCGACTTCCCGGCGATCCTGAAGCAGGCGCTGGAGGCCTCGGACTGGAAGGGCTTCAACAAGCGAAAGCGCGAGAGCAGGAAGCGCGGCCGGGTGCGCGGCATCGGCATCGGCTGCTTCCTCGAAGTCACCGCGCCGGCCAACAAGGAAATGGGCGGCATCAGCTTCGAGGCCGATGGCGGCGTTACCCTCCGCACCGGCACGCTCGACTACGGCCAGGGCCACGCTTCGGCGTTCGCGCAGGTGTTGAGCGAGAAGCTCGGCGTGCCGTTCGAGAAGGTGCGCCTGCTGCAGGGCGACAGCGATGAACTGCTGGCGGGCGGCGGCACCGGCGGCTCGCGCTCGATGATGAATTCGGGCCAGGCCATCGTCGAGGCCGCGCAGAAAGTCGTCGAACAGGGCAAGCAGATCGCCTCGCATGCGCTGGAAGCCTCCGCCGGCGACATCGAGTTCAAGGACGGCAAGTTCGTCGTCGCCGGGACGGATCGCGCGATCGACATCATGGAGCTCGCGAGCAAGGTCCGCGCCGGGATGGCCCTGCCGCCGGACGGGCCGCAGTCGCTCGACGTCAAGCACGTCAGCGACGGCGCGCCGGCGGCCTATCCGAACGGCTGCCACGTCTGCGAGGTCGAGGTCGAACCGGACACCGGCAACATCGAGGTGGTGAAATACACCGCGGTGAACGACTTCGGCACCATCATCAACCCGATGCTGGTCGACGGCCAGACCCATGGCGGCGTGGTGCAGGGCATCGGCCAGACCTTGCTCGAGCACGTCGTCTATGACGAACAGGGCCAGCTCCTGTCCGGCTCGTTCATGGACTACGCCATGCCGCGCGCGCATCACACGCCGAACTTCGAGGTGTTCAGCCATCCGGTGCCGGCCACCACCAATCCGCTCGGCGTCAAAGGCTGCGGCGAGGCCGGCTGCGCCGGCTCGATGACCTCGATCATGAACGCGGTGGTCAACGCGCTGTCGGAATACGGCATCACCCACATCGACATGCCGGCAAGCCCGGCCCGGGTCTGGCAGGCGATTCAGGACGCCAAAGCCAGCGGCGCGAAGCCGGCGCAATGACGGTTTCGACCGAAGTCGCGTTCGCCGCGCGGCGGACGGACGACGTCCGCCTGGTCGCGGGCGTCAGCGCAGCGCATTTCGTCAGTCATTTCTACATGCTGGTGCTGCCGCCGCTGTTCGCCTTCGTGCGCGCCGACTATGCGGTGACCTACACCGAGATTGGGCTGGCGCTGACGATGTTCAACGCGGTCTCGGCGGTGGCGCAGACGCCGGCCGGATTCCTGATCGATCGCATCAACGCGCGGTTCGCGCTGATCGCCGGCCTCATTTTCGGCGCCGCCGGCTTTGCCATCGCGGCGGCAGTGGACTCCTATTGGGTGCTGATCGCGGCGTTCGGCCTCGTCGGGCTCGGCAACACCGTCTATCACCCGGCCGACTATGCGCTCTTGTCGCGCCACGTCGCGCCCGCGCGCATGAGCCAGGCCTACTCGGTGCACACCTTCGCCGGCATGCTCGGCAGCGCCGCCGCTCCCGGCGCCGTGCTGCTGATGCACAGCGTGTACGGCTGGCGCGGCGCCTTCCTCGGCGCCGCGGCGCTGGGCGTTTTCGCGGCCTTCGTGCTGTTGTTCACGCCGGGCGGCGAAGCCGCCTCCGCAACGAGCAAGCCCGCGGCGGCAGACTCAGGCCCGACCAACTGGCGGCTTCTTCTAACCGCCCCGATCCTGGTCAACTTCCTGTTCTTCCTGATCTACGCGTTCGCGAGCTTCGGCCTGCAGAATTTTTCCGTGGTCGCGCTCGGCCAGCTCTACGGAACCAGCCCGGTGACCGCCAACACCGCGCTGTCGGGCTATCTGCTGTTGAGCGCGCTCGGCGTTCTGATCGGCGGCTGGATAGCCGGACGCATGACCCACCACCGTTTCATCGCGGCGCTGGGACTTAGCGTCACGGCGCTCACCGCGCTGCTGATCGGCAGCGTCGATCTCGGCGCGCTCCTCCTCGTGCTGGTGATGGCGCTGGCCGGCCTGTGCGGCGGCATGGTGATGCCGTCGCGCGATCTGATCGTGCGCGAGGTGACGCCGCCGGGATCGTTCGGCAAAGTGTTCGCCTTCGTCACCACCGGCTATCACGTCGCCGGCATCCTGGCGCCGCTGGCGTTCGGCGCCCTGCTCGATCACGGCGAGCCACGCGCGATTTTCATGGCGGTCGCCGTGTTCACATTGCTCTCGATCTGCGCCGTGGCGAGCGTGCCGCGCCGCCGCGCCGCTTAAGCGCATGGCCGGGCCAGTCCGGGCGCTGCTGCTGCTCTGGCTCGCGGGCGTTGCGCTCCGCCTGACCATCCTGGCGGTGCCGCCGGTCATCCCGCTCATCCACGACGACCTGCATCTGTCGGAAACCCAGGTCGGCATCCTGTCCGGCCTGCCGATGGTGCTGTTTGCCGGCGCCGCCATCGCCGGTTCGCTGATGATCGCGCGGCTCGGCGCGCTGACCGCCTTGCTGATCGGCCTCGTGCTCTGCGCCGCCGGGTCGGCGCTGCGCGGCATCGGCCCGCACATCGCCATGCTTTATTTCGGCACCATCGTCACGGCGTTCGGCGTCGCGGTGATGCAGCCGGCGCTGCCGCCGCTCGTTCGCACTTGGGTGCCGCAGCGCATCGGCTTTGCCACCGCGGTCTACACCAACGGGCTGCTGATCGGCGAGATCCTGCCCGCCGGGCTGACCATCCCGCTGGTGCTGCCGCTGCTCCACCAGAGCTGGCAATGGGACTTCGTGTTCTGGTCGGCGCCGGTCGCGCTCATCGCCGCGATCATCTTCGCATTCGCACCGCGCACGCCGGCCGTCGCGCCCACCGCCGCCAGCCGGCGCTGGATGCCGGACTTCCGCAATCCGATGATCTGGCGGATCGGCCTCCTGCTCGGCAGCGTCAACGCCACCTATTTCTCGATGAACGGCTTCCTGCCCGACTACCTCACCCACACCGGGCGGCCCGAGCTGATCCACGCGCGCGCTCACCTGGCTCAATCTCGGCCAGCTTCCGGCGTCGTTCCTGCTGCTGGCTTCGGCGGACCGGATGGTGCGCACCATGTGGTCATATCTCGCCTGCGGGTTTTTCTGTCTGGCCGCGGTGCTGGCGATCGTCTTCGGCGACGGCACCTGGGTGGTGATCGGCTGCGGCGTATGGGGCTGCTTCGGCGCCACGGTCCTGATTCTGGTTCTGGCGCTGCCGCCGCTGATCTCGCCGCCGGGGGACGTCCACCGCGTCTCCGCCGGGATGTTCGTCATCAGCTACTCCTGCGCGGTGATCGTGCCGATCATCAGCGGCGTGCTGTGGGACCTCACCGGCTGGACGCTCGCGCCCTTCATCCCGATCTTCGTCTGCATGTGTGCCCTGATCGGCCTTGCACCCACCATCGTGCTGCGCGAAAAAAGCGCGGGAGCCTGAGCGATGGGTGACAGTTTCGGCACGGTGAAGGTCGCGGCGGTGCAGGCGGCATCGGTGTTCCTCGACCGCGAAGGCTCGACGCAAAAGGCCTGCCGCCTGATCCGCGAGGCCGGCAAAAACGGCGCGCGCATCATCGGCTTTCCCGAAGGCTTCATTCCGGCGCATCCGGTCTGGTACCACCATCACGCGGCGACCGGCGCCATCGCCAATAAGCTTGCGGTCGAGCTGTTCAAGAACGCGGTCGAAATTCCCGGGCCCGAGACCGCGGCGCTCGGCGAAGCCGCCCGCGACGCCAACGCCTATGTCGTCATCGGCGTGTGCGAGAAGCTGCCGAACACCACCGGCACGATGTTCAACACGCAGATCTATTTCGGGCCGGACGGCGCGATCATCCGCAAGCACCAGAAGATCATGCCGACGGTCGGCGAGCGGCTCGTCCACATGGGCGGCTATGGCGACACCTTCGGCGCGTTTCCGTCCGAGTTCGGGCCGATGTCCGGGCTGATCTGCGGCGAGAACTCCAATCCGCTCGCGGTGTTCGCGCTGATCGCCGAAGGCACCCGCGTGCACGTCATGAGCTGGCCCAATCATTTCCCGACCAGCGGCGATCCGCTGCGCAATCGCGTCGCCATCGACTCGCAGGCCTTCGCGCAGATGAGCAAGGCCTTCGTCATCTCGGCCTGCGGCACGGTTGACGGTCATATGATCGATACGCTCAAGGCCGGCCCCGAGGGCGAGAAATTCCTGCGCGATCCGAACTGCTGCGGCGGCTCGCTGATCGTCGACCCGCTGGCGCGCATCATCGCCGGACCGATGGGACCGGAGGAAGGCATTCTCTACGCCGAGTGCAATCTCGATCTCGCGATCCAGATGAAGCTGCGGCATGACTTTGCCGGCCATTACAACCGGCCAGACATTTTCCAGATGCACATCAACCGCGCGGCGCCGCAGCTTTACCGCGTGCACAACGATCCGGCGGCGCTCACCGCGCCCGCGACCGGCGAGCTGCCCGCCCCGCCGCCGCAGCTCGAGCCGCCGGTCGACGAATGAGTTTCACTCAGAAAAAGCAACCAGCATGAATATCTTTGAAGCGGTCAATTCCCGCATCGCTTGCCGCGCCTTCTTCGACAAGCCGGTCGATCTCAACATCGTCAAGGATCTGCTGGCGCGCGCGGCGCGGGCCGCGTCCGGCGGCAATCTGCAACCCTGGAACATCTATGCGCTGACCGGAAAGCCGCTCGCCGAGTTCAAGGCGATCGTGCAAAAGCGCCTCGCCCATGAAGATCCCCGTCACACCAAGACAGAGTATCAGGTCTATCCCGATCCGATGTTCGGCGCCTACCAGGAGCGACGCGAGGACCACGGCATTCAGCTGTACGGCTCGCTCGGGATCGACCGCAACGATCCGGTCGAGCGGCTCGCGCAGTTCAAGAAGAACTTCGAGTTCTTCGACGCGCCGGTGGCGCTGTTCATCACCATCGACCGCCGGCTCGGCCCCGGCCAATGGGCCGATCTCGGCGGCTACATCCACGCGCTGGCGTTTCTCGCCCGCGGCTATGGGCTCGACACCTGTCCGCAGGAGGCCTGGGCGCGGCTCTACGACACCGTCGGCGATTTCTTGAAATTGCCGGAGCACGAGATGCTGTTCTGCGGCATGGCGATCGGCTACGGCGACCGCAAGCACAAGGCCAACGACTTCCGCTCGCCGCGCGCGGAGTTGCACGAGTTCTGCAAGTTCTACGGATTCGATTAGCCCCGGCGGGAACCGGGTTTCCGGAGCGCCGTTGTTGACCTTAGGAGTGGCATGAGGCGACGCAACTTCATCGCAGGACTTGGTGGCGCGGCGGCTTGGCCGTTCGCGGCGCGCGCGCACCAACTGGACCGGCCGCGGCGCATATCGGCGTGCTGATGGGATTTGCCACGTCCGACCTGGGGGCTCAGAGCTTCCAGCGAGCGTTCAATCAGCGGCTCCGCGAACTCGGCTGGATCGATGGGACGAACGCCACGCTCGAATACCGCTGGGGGGCCGGCAGCGCAGAGCGTTTCAAAGCCTATGCGGCGGAGTTGGTGTCGCTAAAGCCCGACATCATTGTCGCCAACACCACGCCCGCCACCGCGGCGTTGCGCGCGGCGACGACGACCATCCCCATTGTTTTCGTGCAGGTCACCGATCCGGTCGGCCAAGGCTTCGTCACCAATCTTGCCCACCCGGGAGGCAATGCAACCGGATTCGACCTCTCCGATTTCTCGGTTGGCGGCAAGTGGCTCGAGCTGCTCAAGGAGGTCGCGCCCGCCGTCACGCGGGTTGCGATCATGTACAACCCGCAGACCGTTCCTTCGGGCTATTTGCCGTCCACGCAGTCCGCCGCCGCGTCGCTTGCGGTCGAATTCACCGAGGCGCCCGTGCGCGACGACAGCGAGATCGAACGGGCCATCCGCACTATGAGCGAACGTCCCGGCGGAGGGATTATCGTGATGGCTGACGCATTCATGGCCAACCGGCGCAAGCCGATCATTGAACTCGCCGCCAAGCATCGGCTGCCGGTGGTCTATCCGCGACGCATCTATGTCGCGGATGGGGGCGTTATGGGCTACGGAACCGACGGGTCGAGCTATTCAGGAACGCGGCCCAATACGTCGATCGGATTCTCAAGGGTGCCCATCCCGGCGGGCTGCCGGTTCAACTCCCAACCAAGTACGAGTTGGCGATCAATCTCAAAACCGCTAAGGCGCTCGGCCTCACAGTGCCACCGAAACTGCTGTTCACCGCCGACGAGGTGATCGAATAGCCCGGCCGATCTCGGCTTATGGCATTTCGTCTGCGGATACGGGCGCGCAGGGAATTGTTCCATCACGCCCTGACGTCATCCGATCACAAAATCCTGTCGCAACGCGGTCGCATTCGCGGCGTTGTCCCGCCACGAAACAACCGAGGACAACCTCATGCCGTTCCTGTTCTGGATGCCGATGATTGTGATGTGCGGCCTGTGGCGGGCCGCCGAAGCGGATACGCAGACGCTGTTTCCCCCGCGGCAGTGAAACGAAAACCCCGGCCGGTCGGCCGGGGTTTTCGCTTTTTTCAGCCGCGAAACATCATTCGCAATATTTGCAAGGCGGGACGGCTCGGCTGCAGACCGGCCCGCGCGTTCATGACGCGCGTTGGACTGCCGCTTGCGCGAATGAGCGAGCCCGGTTCGAGGCCCGGCCGCGGACTCACAGGATACTCACAGGCATCCGACAAACTCACAGATATTCGCCGGCCCGCGGTTGACCGCGCTCGCATTCCTGGGTCATGATATTCATGGTCCGTTCTCGTGAGGCGCCATTCTAGAAGGCGACTGAATGGTGGAACGGGCGCGGCGCCTGAGGTTCGGCCTCGTCTGCCGGGCCTCCGGGGGCCTCGGGAGTCACCGCCCGCCCCAACTACGTGGGGCCGTCCGAAACGGGCTGGTGGAGCGGATGAACGCAAGGCGAAAGCCCTGCGGGATCAAGGAGACCTATCGAACGGCTCTTCCGTTTCTAGAAGGCGGTCCCGAGGACTAAGGAAAACGCCGCAGTGGAGCGCCGCGAGGCGCGCCGGTCCGCGTCATGGACCGGCAGTTCTCTCCCGCTGGAGGGACCGGCCCGACCGCGAGGCGGGCCAACGGGGTGCGGCGTTCCGCACCAGCGCCGCTCCCTTACCTTAGTATATATTTGATATGTCAGGTCTATTCTTAGAGCGTCCGCTTTTGCCCCCAGTTTTACCCCTAGTGGAGAAGACGTTTCAGGGAGGCCAGAGCGCAAGCGCGTGTCCCAGCGGTGTCCGGGCAGCGGGTCGAGCCGCTGGGTTGTGAGCGCCGATTGGGTATTCATTTTAGGGTTTCAAGAGCCGGCGTTTACATAGCTGCATGCGGTCGCAATACCTATTCAGGCTGCCTCCTAAGCCTCATGTAGCGGCCCAAGGCGTAGTGGCTGATCTGCACTGCCGCCTGTCAACGGGGGAGGTCAATTGGCTGGGCCGATATTTAATTGCCGCGTTTGGCAACGTGGCGCTGAATGGCATTGGGAATGCACGAGTGACTACGAAGTTGTGGTCGCGTCTGGGATCGCTGAGAGCGAGGTAGCGGCCAGACTTAGTGCCGCTTCGTGTTGTCTCAAACGCGTGCTCAGCCCTTCCAGTCTTCTCCAATAAGCAGACGTCGGGGGGTGTCCCGGCGAGCGTTTCGAGCCGCTGGGTGAACCGTGAGCGCGGCGCGCTGAATGTCCGCTTCGCTCCGAAAGCAACCGAGTTATCGCGACGCAGCGAAATGACGCGATGTGCCATTAGCTGCCATATGCAACGCAGCAAACTGCAACGCTATTCGATCACCTCGTCGGCGGTGGCGAGCAACGTGGCCGGCACCGTGGCAAAGCGTAGACGCAAAAGGGTGCCGAACTTGGTGTCTCGGCACCCTTTATCGCGTTATCGCGCTAGCCATAAACGGCAGGCTAATTTCCAGTTCAAACGGGCCTTAAAAAGTTAGAAACGCCAGTTCACGCCCGTCAGAACAATACTTGCGTTGGTTTTGACGTTACCCGAAAAGGTGCCGTTTAGCGGGGTAGAGATGCTGACGCCATTGGTGCCGAAGTCTGCATAGTTGTACTCAAGGAACACAGACCAATTCGGCGCGAACTTGTATTCGGTACCGGCGCCGATGGTCCAGCCGGTACGCGTCTTGCTGACCTCGCCAAGCTGGGTTCCGGCGGGATTGAAAAGCTGCACATCTGAATTGCGCCAAGCGCCGCCCCCTTGGAAGTAGAGCAGCCACCACGGCTGAATCGGAGTGCCGACGCGAACGGTCAGAAGATCCACCCAGTTGCTCTTGGTAGCCACGGAAAAGCCATTGAACGGCCCGCCGCCAATGCCGCTCCTCTTGTCCAGGTTCGACCAGTCACCGAGATTGCGAATTCCGAACACCCAGGGGCCAGCTTGATAATCGCAACCGATCTGTCCGCCGGCGATGAAGCCATTGTTGCTCGGACTTACACTGCCAGAGCCTGTCACGTTCTCGATTTTGGCACTGCCCCAGGCAGCGCCGATGTTGCCGCCGATATAGCAGCCGGTCCAACTCTGCACAGGAGCAACCATCGCCGGGGCCTGATATTCGGGCCTGCGCGGCAAATCAGCGGCAGAAGCGGTTTGCCAAACGCCAATCCCAAACGTTGCAGCCGCCGTAACAGCTAAGAGATGCTTGTTCATCGTATGTATCGCTCCCGGGGGCTTGATTATGGCCCTGTTGGTTTAGTGAACGAGACGAGCTAGCTCCCCGCTGACACCGATTTCAATTATCCGCGTCAGCATTTTCCGTGAAGATGATGTTGTTTGGTCCGGAGTGTGATCTCAAAACAACTATCGGAGGTATAGCGCTACCTGCCCGGAACTCTCGCGAGCAGGGCGCTTGTCGCTGGTGCGACTCGGGCTCTCAAGCGCCAAAAGGCCTGGGCCGGGATAGATCGACACCCCCCTGGCTCGACCGGGATCAGTGGCGAGCCAGTTTGTCTAGGCACCATTAAGCGTCACCCGTTGATGGACCAAACGAGTTCTGCATCCGGCTGGCTCGGTCGTCGCGCTTAATATCCGCTAATTGGGGTCATTAGCGACCGAGCCATCCGGGCCTCACGGCCGCCCGATGTCCGCTATGCCTCCAATAGATGGGGTAATCGGCCGGCGGCTTGTGGATAGCTGAAGATTTTGGGTGCTGCGCTTCAGGCTGACGGTGAAACGAGGTCCGCGTTTAGCGGCCTCAAGCATCAGAAGGAGAAGCGCAGCATGGACCATTTTGTTGGACTGGACGTTTCGGTCAAGGACACAAGCATCTGCATTGTGGATGACACGGGCAGGATCGTTCGGGAAGTGAAGGCGGCGAGCGAACCCGAGGCTCTGCTGGCGGTGCTGACAAACCCCGCCTACCGCTTCAAGCGGATTGGATTGGAAGCTGGACCGCTGTCGCAATGGCTTTACAGCGCGCTTGCCGAAGCCGGCTTGCCGGTGATCTGTGTCGAGACGCGGCATATGCGGGCGGTGTTGAAGGCGCAGATCAACAAGACCGACCGCAACGATGCGCGTGGCATGGCCCAGATGA
This sequence comes from uncultured Alphaproteobacteria bacterium, assembly GCA_963850885.1. GTDB lineage: Bacteria > Pseudomonadota > Alphaproteobacteria > Rhizobiales > Xanthobacteraceae > Z2-YC6860. The sequence continues at coordinate 120,264 of CAWKOD010000012.1, forward strand.
TGCGGGTTGGGCTTTACCGCCCTGTGCATGTGAAGACGTTACGCAGCCAGAAGCTGCGGATGCTGCTGACGCATCGCAAGCTGCTGCAGTCCAAGGCGATCGCCATCGAGGCACCGAGTTCCGCTGGACCCGGGATCACGCCGCGGCAGCAGCATGACAGCCGTGCAAGATCAGAGCCGATGGGAGGAAACTCGAGCTCCACCCTGCGGTGGAAAGATGTCCCTCGCGGGACGATGGATGAGGTGAGTTCGAATGTCCGCTTGGACCTGCCGTTAGTCTGACGGCAAGGCCGTCCAAAAGATTGTTCCGCCTCGTCCTCGAATCCCATGGTGGAAGGGCCCTGGTGCCGATTCCGAAGAGAAGCGCGAGCCCGTGAGCGACATCGACACTGCAGCGGTGGGTAGCCTGAAAGTGCTTGACCCCAAACGGCCGATTAGAGAAGGCGACATCCAATCCTTGGCGCGGCCCCATCTCGCGCACCAGTTCGCGTATCCCGCCACTGTGGCCGCGCGGCTGCCCCCCCTGCCGACGGTGCTCGCGCTCCGATCCCGGCCTGCGCCGTGCTACCGTGCCGTTATGACCTACACCCACCGCGCTCCTCAAACGACCATCATCGCCGCGCTGGCGCTCGCCGCTCTGGCGACCGCCGCGTTGGCGCAGCCGGGAAGAGCCTGTGGGAGTGGCGAAGAACAAATACGCGTATCCCCGAGGATAGATTGCTCTGTTCGCGCGTGTCGTCGATCTGAGCGACCAAGGCCGACAGCATCACATTGGCATGCGCGATTTGTTTCAGGGCAGTCCAGAAGGGCTCTTCAAGGCTGACGCTGGTCTTGTGTCCACCAATTACGACGGAACGTTTAACGATAGAGGATCTCATTCCGCCTCGCGCCCAGAATCGGCTGCGGACCGAGTTCTAGTATTTCAACGCAGGGGCGGGGAATTATACCTTGTCATAATCGTCCGATTCCGTTCCGCGCTTGAGTGTTTGCTCGATGCGCCGGGGGCAGCGCGTCGCGGCTCCGCTTGCGACGCCGCAGCGCCGCCAGCAGTTCGCCGCCGTCCGCGCCTTGGCCTTGCGTCTTGGTGTCAGGCAGCCTTCAAAGCCTTCTCAAGATGGTCAACCAATTGGTGGGGATCGATTGGCTTGATTAGGAAGGCAAGCGCTCCGGCCTTCATGGCTCGTATCCGCACGTTTTCATCAGAATAGGCGGTGATGAAAATAATGGAGATGCGATGGCCTCCGGCGATCAGCCGGTCTTGCAGATCAATGCCGCTCAATCCCGGCATTTGCACATCAGCAATGAGGCACGATGTGTCGTCGACTTGCTCAGAGTTGAGAAATTCCTCGGCCGAGCCAAACGTGGAAGCGTGATACCCGAAAGATCGCATGAGGAATTTCATCGCCTCGCGCACGGCATCATCGTCGTCGACAATCGCGATCATCAGAGGGCCCATTAAGGAAGCTGATGCATTTTCCTTCTGCCAGCAAATTTTTCAAGCCATTCTGCGTGTCAACTGTCGCTGGGTCGTGTCAACTATCGCTAGGTATAGCCGCTATCATCCGTTGCTGTTCTGGTTTGGAGCCTTGGGGCGCTGTATGTCGTTGAGCCGTAGGCCGTTTTGACCTTCACGTATGTGTGATAATTCCCGACACATGAGTGTTAACTTAGGCCGGGGTGGCCAGTATGGCCAGCGGTGAGAGTAATGGGACGCAAGCGGGACGCTGCGGCGGCGGAACAGCCGAAGTCACCCACAGTTCGTGAATCTCAATCGCTGCAAGATCAGCAATTTGAGGAACGCCTCCGCTTTGCTGAACGTCTCGTTCAAGAACTCCGCGCGGCCGGGTATTCTTGCGAACTTGGCGAAGACGACCACGCGCGGGCGTTAAAGCCCTTGAATTGAGATCACTCGTACTTGCCGCCGGACAGATTCGGCGGATCGAAAAATCTGCGCTGCAGTTCGCGGCAGGCGCGATAGACAACACCGGGCCCGCACTGCGGCTGATGCTGAAGCTCGGCGGCGACAGCGGCGAGGAATTCACCACGGACTTGCTCCCGCAATGGCCGGGCGGCCAAGTTGATCTGTTTAAGTTCGTCGTTGTCGAGCGCGATCATCGCCGTCACTCTCGGGCTGGGGTTTGCGATCTATCTCCTGCAAGCAAATGCCTAACGTGAGTCGTTGTCGTATCGGCGGTACGTGAGTGGCGACACTGCGCAGCAATGAAACAAGGGCCTCTCTCATGCCCTCGTGCGGTCCTTATCTTTTCATGGCGGCGTCACTCACCTACCGCCGATGTCGCGGCGAATCACGTTAGTCTTTTCTTTGTAGCTCTCTTCCGGACTTGGCCGCGCGAGGCCGCTCCTCCCATCCTCGCGCGGTCCTCGTTTTCATAGCGCTGTCGCGCGTTCAGCTTCGGCAATGGCATCGACCGGGCTCGGCTCGTACCTGCTGAAGTCCCAGCTTCAGCATCTTTTGCAAACGCTCTGCGGCCTCGCAGCCGCCGCTCTGATCGCCGAATGGCTTGCGAAGCGCAACGGCAAGATCGCCGACCCAAATTGGCAGAGTTTGCCAAGGCTGCAGACCGAGGTTTCGAGACTGGCAATGCGAAGCGCAGAACGTGCCGACTTCTTCGAGGTTGTCGGTGCGACGCATGTGATCAATTTGCTCGCGGCGTCCGTTGTCTTCGGCGCGGGTCAGTGCGATGGCGCGTTGCATCGCGTTGCGATCAATTCGGCTCAGGCTCATGACGGCCCTCTAGCGCAAGCCTCTCGTAGTAGTTGATCGGTGACTGATCCGGGCTGACCGGCGAACGGCATAATGGCGGTCGCGTGCGGCGATCAGCCCGCGAGCATAAGCATCAAGCTCTTCTTCGGGCCACGCTACACGGCCACCCGCTTGGCCATGCTGACCCGTCAACCGAACCGGCGGCGGGAGCCGTCCGGCGGCAACAAGCCTGTAAATCGTCGCGCGGTGGACACCGATACGTTTCGCGACTTCGGCGACATCTAGTAGTGCGGTCATGCTGACAGCCCTCGCGCAAATGAATTGATGCGAGGGTTTTACCCGCTCACGGTCAAATTCATTTTAACGGACGAGGCGGCCTGCGAAGGCTGGCGATATGTCGCCACCGCTTGCAAGTCCACCTGCACCGGGCGATCAGTTTTGGCCGCGGCTCCTAGCCATGGCGCGCCTCGCGCATCGCAACCACCGTGGACCCGGTCGCTACCTGCGCGTTGCAATACTCAGCCCATTTCGCCATCAGGAGGATACGCTTATCGAGCAGCGAACTTCGCTGGTAGGCTCGGATCACGCTGCCCTTGACCGCATGCGACAGCGCCTGCTCGCACACCGCCTCGGGAAACGAGGTCCGCTCGGCCGCCCACGTGGAATCCGTGCGTGGTGGCTCGGCCAGCGGTCAGCCGCACCCGTACGATCACTTCCAGAGCGCGGGCCTCCACCGATGTTTCGGCGCGCACCGCCGCGATGAAGTTCGGCACGTCCGCATAGGCGATAGCCGGATGATGGGTCGTCGGCTTCAGCGCCTTGGGCGCTGGCAGCAAGGCCGCAAGATGCCCGTCCAGCGCGCCGGGTTGGCGGTCGTTGCGCTTCTCCAATGGT
>CAWKOD010000013.1:0-32853 GCA_963850885.1 uncultured Alphaproteobacteria bacterium
CTCCCTCACGTTTGGTGAGGGAGACCTCCCCTCGTTAGCGAGGGGATGGAAATGCCGGCGCACCCCGCGCCTTGCGAAAACAGGGGCGGCGGAGCTTTGGCGTTTTGCTCGCCGGCTGTTTGAAATGTGAATCCGACGTTCGCGAACGAAAGCGGCAGAGCGTTTGGCGAAACGAACCCGAGGCTTCGGCGCGACCGACGGCGCCGGCGAAGACTTAAGCCGCGACCGGATGCAGGTCGGGATCGGCCGTAATCAGGCCGTCCGCCACCAGCTCATCGCAGAACAGCCGGGCCTCTTCGCGCGCGGCTTCCGCGGCGTAGCGGCGCAATAGCGTAAGCAGCGGCTCGATCTCTTCCGGCGCCTCGCTCTCGCAGCGCGTCAGCGTGCGCTCGATGATGCGGCGCTTGAGCCGGCTCGCATTGCCCGGCTCGAACATGAAGCCTTCCTCGCGCATCGCTTCCAGGGCCTCGCGGAACGCCGGGAAGGTCGAAGCCGGCAGGCCCGCCTTGTCGTAGAGCGCACGGAAGCCCGCGCCGCGCCGGTCATGCACGATGCCGACGACACGGCTGAGCGGCACCTGGGCGAGATCGGCCAGCGCCTCTTCGAACAATTCGACATTGCCCGACAACAGCGAGCGCAGGATCAGACCGGCGTTGAGCTGGCCGCTCTCGCGCAGATGACGGATCAGGGGGCGGACCTCGCCCTCCTGCAAATCCGCGGCGAGCGCGATGGTGGCCTTCTCGCAGGCCTCGCGGGTGATCCGGCGGGCGCGATCCTCGCCCAGCCATTCGCGTGACGTGACGAAATCGGCGAGCGTCTCGGACAGCTTGACGACCAGAGCCTGACGCGTCGCCGCCGGCAGATCGTCGCGCGACAGAATCACGTCGCGGATGGCGGCCAGATGACCGAAGCGCTGCACGATGCGGTCGAGCGAGAACGGCACGGTTTCGGCGGTCTCGTTTTCCAGCAGCACCAGGCACGCCTCGGCGGAACCGACCTCGGCGATGGCCGCGGACACCGAACACGGCAGGCCGGCGCGCGATGCAATGGCGATTTGCCGCTCCGGTTCGCCGCCGGCGACCGCCTCGACCAGATCGGCGTCGAGCAAGAGCGGCGAGCGTTGCAGAATCGGCGCGGCGACATCCGGCTGATCGTTGGCAAGCGCATGCACCACCGTCGGCGGGGCGTCCCGCGCAACCCGCGAAAACCTCCGCGAGCGCGCGGCGAACCAGCGGCGACGGATCGTCGAGCAGCATGATCATGGCGCCTTCGGCGGCGGCCCGGTCGTTCTCGGTGAGATCCGAATAGAGGAAAGCGCGGGCCAGCGCACTGGTGGCTTCGGCGCGATGGCCGGAGGGGGCGGTACGCAACCAGTGCAGAAACTGACGGACAATCATGACAAACCCGCAGAGCCGAGCCGGCATTGTTACACCGGCAGATTGCAGCCTAGCGGCAGACCTTTAAGAAAGCGTTCAGCATAAATCTTTGGAAAGATTACCCAATTCCTAAAGCGATCAGACCCGGCCGCGGAACAGCGCGCGCGCATCGGGAACTGGTCCTGGAACAGGCCGAGTTCGCCGCCCGCGGCCTGCGGCGCGGCAGCAGGCTCGGTCGCCGCAACGGGCCCGGCCGCGGCTCAACCGGTGCAGGCTTGATCGCTCCGGCCGAAGCTGTCGGCGACGTCCACAGCGAATTCACCAGCGGCGCAATGGGCTCGGGGCCGCCGGTGCTGCGGAACAGGCCGTAGAACACCGGCCCGGTTTCGGCAGCCTGGACCGTCGGCGACAGGCGCGCCGCCGCCGCATAAGTCTCGGTGAGGCTCGCGGTGTCCGGCGCGAATCCCGTGCGTGGCGCGGACGGAGCGGCGGTGTCTGCGACCGTTGCCGGCGGATTCGCTGGCGGATTCGCCGGTCCGCTGCGCGCCACATCGTAGCGTCCGATCAGGTTGCGATAGACGTCGCCGGCGCTGCGCGCGTTGCCGCGCCCGTCGTAAAAGATCGTCGGATTGGCGCGGGCCGCGCTCGGGAAAACCGCGGCGGCGGGCGTCATCGGCCTGCTGTCGGCCAGCCCGATCAGCCGGCTCGCGCCGGTCGGGCCCGAGAAAATGCGCGACATAGAGCTCGCCCTCGGTCGGGCCGCGGCCGAGCCGGTCCGCGAGCTTGCCCGCATTGAGCTTGGTGTAGGCGCCGGCCATCAGCGCATTGGCGTTGGGATCGGACCGCAGGTTCATCACCGCCTGGCGTCATGCTCGGATCGGAGACCGCGTAGTCGCCCGAGGGCTGCCGCGTAATGGCGTTGGCATAGGGGCCGTAGCCGAGCGGCCCGCCCTGCTCTTTCAGGGTCGTCAGCCAGGTCTGCTCGGTGAACTGGAACAGGCCCCGGGCCGACGACGTCGCCGCCTGGGCGTTGGGATTGAGATTCGATTCGACCTGGGCGGTGGCCAGCAGATATTTGAAGTCGGCGCCGGTCATCCGCGCCGCCTGGCGAATGGCGCCGGTCACGGTCGGATTGGTACCGGTGGGCTCGACGTTCATGGCTGCTTTCTGCCGGTCGGAAACGCGGACTCGGCGCAGCGAACTGTTAACCACTATGGTAAATGGAAGCTTAAAATCGCCGGCTCATGGAGGACACAATGGCTGACACCACAACCGAAACAGCCCCCCGCCACAAGCGCGGCGGCCTCTATTTCGAGGGCTTCGTGGTCGGCTCGCTCACCGAGCATCGCTACCACCGCACAGTGACGCAGATGGACAACATGCTGTTCTCCAACATGACGCTCAACCCGCAGCCGCTGCACATCGACCGGCACTTCTGCGAGACCGAGACCGAATGGGGCCAGCCGCTGATGAACTCGCTGTTCACGCTCGGCCTGATGATCGGCATGCAGGTGTCCGACATGACGGTCGGCACCACCATCGCCAACCTGGGCATGCAGGAGGTCAAATTCGGCCATCCGGTGTTCGAAGGCGACACCCTCCACGCCACCACCGAGGTGATCGGCAAGCGCGAGTCGAAGTCGCGGCCCGGCGCCGGCATCGTCGAATTCCACCACCGCTGCTACAACCAGGACAACAAGCTCGTTGCCGAGTGCAAGCGGCAGGCCTTCATCAAGATGCGTCCGAAGTAAGGGCTAGGCCCATGGACACCACCGAGATCGCCATACGGCTGGGAGCGGCTGCGCTTCTGGGCGCGGCGCTCGGGCTCAACCGCGATCTGCACGGCAAGCCGACCGGCGTGCGGACGCTGGCGCTCGTCGGCTTCGCCGCTGCGCAGATCGTCATCGCCGTGGGACACGGCGACGGCGATGTGAGCCGCGTCATGCAGGGCATCGTCACCGGCATCGGCTTTCTCGGTGCCGGTGTGATTATCCGCAGCGAAAAGGGCAAGCACGTCCACAATCTGACGACCGCGGCCTGCGTCTGGCTGACCGCATGCGTCGGCATGGCGTGCGGGGTCGGCGAATGGCGGCTGCTGTTGGTCGGAGCACCGATTGTCGCAGTGATCCTGATTTTCGGCGGGACATTCGAGAAATGGGTGCACCGACATTGGCCAGCGGAGGACCCCAAACCAGCGCCGGCCGATCGTGAACCCTTGCCATAGACGCCGTGCGTGAATCCGTTGGTGTTACTGCTGCTCGACGCCGCTCGCCTGGATCACCGCTTCCCAGTTCTTGATCTCGCTCTCGACGAAGGCCTTGGCTGCTTGCGGCGTGCGCTGCTCGGGCGGCATGACCGTGGTGCCGATCTTAAGGAGCTTTTCCACCACCGCCGGCGTGTTCAGCGTGTCGACCGCGGCCTGGTTGAGCTTTTGCACGATCGGCGCCGGCACGCCCTTCGCCATGAACAGCCCGCTCCAGAAATTGGCGTGGAAATCCTTGACGCCCTGCTCGCTGGCGCTGGCGAGGCCGGGAAACAGCGGCGAGCGGTCGCGGGTCAGGATGGCGATGGCCTTCGCCTGCTTGCTTTCGAGCGGCCCAACCGCCGCCGCGGCCAGCGCGCAATAATAATCGATCCGTCCGGCGAACAGATCCTGCATCGCCTGCGCCGAGCCGCGATAGGTGACATGGGTGACATCGACCCCGATCGCCGCGTTGATCGCGCGCAGGTCAGGTGCGAAGCCGAGCCGACGCCGCCGGAGGCGAATTGCATCTTGGCGTGGTTCTTGTTGGCGTAGGCGGCGAATTCCTTCCTGTCGTTCGCTGGAAAGTCCTTGCGCGCGATCAGCACCATCGCCTGGTCGGTGACGAGCCCGATCGGCGAGAAGTCGGCGGCGGCGTTGTAGAGCGGCTTCTTATAGAGCGTCTGGTTGATCGCGAAGGTGTCAACGCTGCCGAGCACGAACTGATAGCCGTCGGGCGGCGAATGGGCGACGCGGGCCGCGCGTCATGCCGCCGGCGCCGCTGACGTTCTCGATCACCACGGTCTGGCCGAGCAACTCCGACATCCGCGCGCCGAGGATGCGGGCGACCAGGTCAGAACCTGAGCCGACGCCGAACGGCACCACCAATGTCATCGGCCGCGACGGAAAGCTTTGCGCCGATGCGGTGGCAATGGCCATTCCGGTGGCCGTTGCGGCGAGTAATGTCAGCGTAAGCAGATCGCGGCGCCCGAACATGCCAGTCCCCCGTGTTGATCGCCGTGGCAGCATATCGTACTGATTTTGAATGCGCTCCTTCCTCTTCATCCCCGGCGACAGCCCGAAGAAACTCGACAAAGGCATGGGCAGCGGCGCCGACGCGCTGCTGCTTGATCTCGAGGATTCGATCTCGCCGGCGAACAAGGCGGAGGCGCGCGCGACCACCTTGGCATTTCTGAAAGAGGCGATGCCGGCCAAGCGGCGGCCACGCATTTACGTGCGCATCAACGGGCTGGCGACAGGTCTCATCGACGACGACCTCGACGCCGTGGTGTCCGGCCATCCCGATGGCATCATGTTTCCGAAGGCCGAAGGCGGCGCAGCCGTCATTCATTGCGACGCCAAGATCACCGCGCGCGAGGCAATTCACGGGCTGCCCGACGGCGCGCTCGACATCATCGCCATCGCCACCGAGACCGCTCAGGCCATGTTCCTTGCCGGCACCTATGGGGGCGCCAGCAAGCGGCTCAAGGGTTTGACCTGGGGCGCCGAAGATCTTTCGGTAGAGCTCGGCGCCGAGGCCAACCGCGACCACGACGGCCATTTCCTCGCGCCTTATCAGCTCGCGCGGAGCCTGTGCCTCGCCAGCGCCGCGGCCGCCCAGGTGCAGGCGATCGATACGGTCTATATCGATTTCAAGAACGAAGCAGGACTTCGGCGCGAATGCGAAGAGGCCCGCCGCGACGGGTTCACCGGCAAGATGGCGATCCATCCGGGCCAGGTCGCCATCATCAATGAGGTGTTCACGCCAACCGCGGAGGCGATCAAGCGCGCCGACGCAGTGATCGCCGCGTTTGCCGACAATCCCGGCGCTGGCACCGTCGGCATCGGCGGGGTGATGTACGACCGCCCGCATCTGGAGCGCGCCCGGCAACTGCTGGCACGGGCCAAGTACTTATCCGACGCGCGCTGATCGCTACTTCTTGTCGTAGACCGCGTTCGGATCGAACGTCTTCTCGGCGTCGCGGAATTGCAGCGCAATGGCGCCGGTCTGCTTGAGCGGCACCACGCGATAGAAGCAGGACCGCCGCCCGGTGTGGCAGGCGCCCGGGCCGTGCTGCTCGACCTTGATCCAGACCGCATCCTGGTCGCAATCAACCCGCATCTCGATGACGCGCTGGGTGTGGCCGGAGCTTTCGCCCTTCTTCCAGAGCGCCTTGCGCGAGCGGGAGAAATACCAAGCCTCGCCGCTTTCGACGGTGCGCTTGAGCGCCTCGGCATTCATATGCGCCACCATCAAAAGCTCGCCGCTCTTGGCGTCGGTGGCAACGCAGGTGACGAGGCCATCGGCGTCGAACTTCGGCGCCAGCAGGAGGCCTTCTTCGATTGGGTCAGACACGGAAGGCGCCTTCTCCTCTCCCAGCCGGCGGGCAGAGGGTCAGAACATCAGCGCTGGGAGCCGCGCACCATGGAAATGAACCGCAGCTGCTCATTCGAATCGTCGCGAAACGCGCCGCGGAATTGCGTCGTCACCGTGAGCGCACCGGGCTTCTCGACGCCGCGCAGCGACATGCAGGTGTGCTCGGCCTCGATCATCACGGCAACGCCGCGGGGCTTGAGGATTTCGTCGATCGCGGTGGCGACCTGCGCGTTCATATGCTCCTGCGTCTGCAGGCGCCGCGCATAAACATCGACCAGGCGCGCCAGCTTCGACAGCCCGACCACCTTATCGACCGGCATGTAGGCGACGTGCGCCTTGCCGGTGAACGGCATCATGTGATGCTCGCAGGCGGAATTGAAGCTGATGTCCTTCACCAGCACGAAGTCATCATACTTGCCGGTTTCCGAGAACTGGCGTTCCAGCGCTTCGGCCGGACATTCGCCGTAGCCGCGATAAAGCTCCTCGTAGGCGCCGACCACGCGCTTCGGCGTATCGAGCAGACCCTCGCGGGCCGGATTGTCGCCGATATAGGCGATCAAGGTGCGCACCGCGGCTTCGGCCTGCTCGCGCGACGGACGGTCGGCAACAGGTGCGGGCGCGGCACGGACATGCTCGCTGAGTGGCTGATTGGCGTCCTTGGTGGCGTCCTTGGGCCAGGGCTTGATGATGGCGTCCATCGGTCTCTCCGTTCGACCAGAGCTTCGGCAAGGCCGGCTCCGGATGTGTCACCGGGGGGCCGCGTCGCTAACGCGCCCGGACGTGCGGTTTAGCACGGCGGGCGCTTGAACGTCGCATTCCCAATGTGCATGGCTCATCCAACCGGAAGGGCCACAACCAAGCTGCCAAGATGCTCTTTTGGGCGGACTTGGTCCGCCATATATAGTCGAAACCGAGCACAAAACAATTGAGTCGCGGCGAGCGGCCGGACATCCGTCCCGAGGAAGCCATGCTGAACGAGGTTTACAACCGCCGGATTCTGGAGCTGGCGGGGGGTATTCCCCGGCTGGGCCGGCTCGAAAAGCCCGACGCCACCGCCACCGCCCATTCCAAGCTGTGTGGATCGACCGTCACGGTCGACCTCAAGATGGACGGTGACACGGTCACGGACTTTGCTCATGACGTGAAGGCCTGCGCGCTCGGCCAGGCCTCCTCCTCGATCATGGCGGCCCATGTCGTCGGCGCCAAGGCCGACGAGCTTCGCAAGCTCCGCGACACGGTGCGGAAGATGCTCAAGGAGAACGGCGAGCCACCCAGGGACGGCAAATGGGCCGATATCGCCGTGCTCGAACCGGTGCGCGACTACAAGGCGCGCCACGCCTCAACCATGCTGACCTTCGACGCGGTGGTGGATGCCATCGGCCAGATCGAAGGCAAGCGCCGGCCGGCGGCTGGATGAACTTATGATCGGAAATGACCGGAAGCGCACCCGCCTCGCGCTGTCTATTGCCCTGATCGCCGCTGGCTTGTTCGCCATCTCGCCACAGGCGTCCGCCCAAGGCAGCCGTTGCACGGACGAAGCCGCATCGCTCCGTCGCGCCGAAACCCAGTTGCCGCGACTTGACGTGGCGCCGCCCGACGATCAGCAGATCGTCTGCATCACACTCGAAACCAACATCGTGTTCGCGCGGCGGTTCGCCGCCCATCTCGCCAATTGCCCGCGCTCGCCGCATGCCCGCGGCGCGGAGGCTTGGCAGCGAACCGGCTCGCAATATACCGCGCAGTTCAACGAGCGGCGCTGCAAGCCGGCGATCCGCGGCTATCGCGGATAGCATTCCCGACAGGTCCCCTCAAAACGAGAGAAGAGCCCGTGGTGGGGCTCTTCTCTGTTCCAGCTATCCAGCCCCTCTGCGGAGCGTCGAGCTGCGTGGCAGGACAACGCCGGTCGGCCACATCCGTTCCCGGCGTCTTGTATCGTGCGACCGCTCCGCATACCCTTTGACCAGGGCGGCCATCAGGGAGGAATAAACGTGGTTCAATACATCCAAACAATGATGCGCAAGGAGCCGATCACGCTCCTGGTGATGTGTTTGATGATCGCGATCCTGATATTCGGCCTCTGGGATATCCTGCACGTCGTCAAGCGCTGAGCTGCGCCGACGCGCCAGGCTGAATTGAAGGCGGAATCAAAACCGCCCCAACCGGGGCGGTTTTTCTTGGCCAATTTTTCTTGGCCGGTTTGAAAGCAATGGTGCCGCTAGCCGCCCTGCTGCCTGCTGATGCGGGCGGAGTTGCGGATCGTCGGCTGCGGAGCCGCGGCGCAGCTGGCAGCCAGGGTTGGCAGAATTCGCCCGATCCCGGCATTGCCGATCCGGATCGCCGTGACCGCATCGTCGCTTGCGGTCTCCACCATCAGCGAACGGTTGCCGGTGTCGGCAAAGGCCTTCAATGCCTCGACCGAGATGCGCCCGCTGGCGATCGAAACGAGCTCCGTCGACTTGTCGCGCGGGCGCGACGCCACGACCTTGAGCTGCGTCGGTTTGCCGGCGAGCGAAATTTCCACTTCGCTCAGCGCCGCCGGCACACGGCCGGCCTCGTTGCCGCGCCGCTGCTCGACATAGGTGACGATGTAGTCACGTCCCTGTTCGCCGCAGGCGAAGTTCAACTCGAAGGCGCCGACATCGTCGCCCTCGACGGTCAGCGGATGGCTGCGGCCGAGCGCGGGGCGGCCATCCAGGGCCACCACGGCCCAACCGTGGGCGTTGACCGGAGCGCGCGCGCCATTCGCCAGCGCCGCGGAGTTGGTCGCCGTTCCCGAATTTACCTCAGGCGCGTCACCGCCCGCGGTCTCCACCTTCATGGTGCGCAATTCGTCGCGCGACAGCATGCGCATCGGCTCCCACGGCGGAATCTTGAGCGCGATTTCGAGGAGATCGACGCCGCCGCCCATCTCCACCGTGTATCGGGCGAGCCGTCCGATGTCGCGCTGGACCACCACAAGATCCTCGGCCGAATAATTGGCCGCGGTCGGATCGTCGCGGCGGTCGCCGAGCCAGATCTGGTGAACCATCACGCGAGCCTCAGCCGGAACGCGGCGCTCGACGCCGGCCAGCAGCACGAAGGCGCACATCGATTCGCAATAAGCCTTGCGGCTGGAGCTTCGCGCGCTTCTTGCCGCCATCGGCCGTGTTGAGATCGATGGTCTTGCCGACCGTCGTGGTCATGCCGAGCTTGCGGATCGAGCGGCCCAGCGCCAGCGCGCCGAGCACCGACCCGCCGTCGGAATCGAGCGCGATGGTGGCGCCGTCGATCTTGTTCTTCTTGGCGAAGGCATCGAAGTCCTTCGGCGTGTCGCCGGTGATCGCGCCGGAAGCGGAAACCCAGGTGCGGCAATCGTTGCCGCAGGCCTGCGCCGGACCTTCGGTCCAGACATCGAACTGCATCGGCAGCGCGCGTGAGTCGGGCGCCGCCACCGGGCCAGAGCTGGTGGCAAGCAACAGGCAAGTGGCAGCCGCGCTTGCGGCCGCAGCAAATCGAATCATCCGTAGACCCCCTGCGTCAGGCACCATGCCTGAGCGTCCCCCCTCCAGCGTGCTTGGCAATTCGCAAGAGTTCCCCTCGCGTTACCGCCCAAACCATCACACTCGTCAGATGCAAATCACGGACCAACTCACGTTGCAGTGCACTGTTATACGGTGACCGATTCCGGTCTAGTGCATTTCAGCAACGCTCGGTGGGCCTCGTGCGGCAGGTTCATGTCGGGCAATGATGACATAATCAAGGAAGCGGTGCATTTTTCATTCCCTTGGTGGAAGCCGGCGTTATTCGAATGAAAAAGTTCCTTGATCAAGGCCGCGATGGGAATTGAGTCGGATGATCGACGTCACGCGACTCTGGTGCAGGTTCCAAGTCTTTGCGGCCGGGCCCTGGTCAAGCTGTACCGTGTCACCCTCTCGCCGCTGATCGGGTTCCATTGCCGGTATCTGCCCACCTGCTCGGACTACGCCGATCAGGCGCTGGAGCGGCACGGGCTGTGGGCCGGCGGCTGGATGACTCTGGCGCGGCTGCTGCGCTGTCATCCTTGGGGCAATTCGGGATTGGATTTTGTCCCGGCTGTCCCGCCGCAGGGCGCCCGCTGGTATCTGCCCTGGCGCTACGGACGCTGGCGCGGAACCAACTCCGCGCCGTGACCTGCCGTTGTCAGGTATCGAACTTCAGATTCCGCTCGCGGATGACGGTGGTGAACAGCCGCATGTCTTCTTCGATCTGCTTCGTCATCGGACCCGGCGTGCCGGCGCCGGGGATGAAGCCCATGGCGTTGAAGGCCTTCACCGATGCATCGGTTTGAAGAGCGCGACGCCAGCGCCGCGCTCAGCTTGGCGACCACGGCGGGCGGCGTGCCCTTGGGCGCCATCAGGCCGTTCCAGCCGGGCACGACGAAGTCCTTCAGGCCGAGTTCGGTGAGCGGCTTGAGCTGCGGCAACTGGAACCACGGCCCGTCGCCGGTGTGGCCGAGACCGATGACGCGGCCGTCGTCGATCAGCGGTTTCGCGGTGGTGAGAAACATCAGGTCGATGCGGCCGGCGACCAGATCGGGAATTGCCGGCGCCTCGCCGCGATAGGGCACGTGGGTGAGCTCGATGCCGGCCGCCGATTTCAGCATCTCGGCAATCAGATGATGGGCGGAGCCGATGCCGACACTGCCGATCTTCATCTCGCCGGGCTTGGCCTTGGCGCAGCTTGATCATCTTCGCGAGATCCGTGGCGCCGCTCTCCTTGCTGGCGCACAGCGTGTAAACGCTGTTGCCGGTCTGGCCGATCGCGACGAAGTCGCGGATGAGGTCGACGTTGGCTTGCGGCTTCACCGCCGTGTTGGTGGTGTGCGGGCTCGCGGCCTGTAACAGCGTGTAGCCGTCCGGCTCCGATTGCTTGACGCGCTGGGCGCCGAGACCGCCGGCGGCGCCCGCCACGTTCTCGATGATGATCGACTGGCCGAGCGCCTTTTCCATGCCGCCTTGCGCGATCCGCACCGCGGTGTCGGCCGGCCCGCCGGGCGGGAACGGCACGATGATGTGGATGGGCTTGACCGGAAATGCCTGGGCGAATGCGCCGCGCGGCAATGACAGCGCTGCCAGCAGGGCCGCGGAATGCGTGAGGACGGAGCGGCGCGTGATCACGTGAAGCCTCCCTTATTATTGGCTGCGAACGTGGCACCCCGCAGCTGTGGTTTCAATCCGAAATCATCTGCGGCCGGGCGAACTGCTCGGTTCCTACTGGACTGCTGCTGGGGTCTTCCCCTGCGGCCACGCTCTACGCTACAAGGCGGCAAATCACGCTTACCTGCATTCGTAGGCAGCGAGTGAGCATAGGAGAACCAGAATGGTCGCGCTGACCTTTCCCGACGGCGCGCGTCGGGAGTATCCGCAAGGCACCACCGGTCTCGATATCGCCAAGGGCATCTCGCCCTCGCTCGCCAAACGCACCGTTGCCATGGCGCTCGACGGCGTTGTGACCGATCTCGCCGATCCGATCGAGAAGGACGCCAAGCTCGAATTCCTGACGCGCGAAGACCCGCGCGCGCTGGAACTGATCCGGCACGACGCCGCCCATGTGATGGCGGAGGCGGTGCAGTCGCTCTGGCCCGGCACCCAGGTGACGATCGGCCCGGTGATCGACAACGGCTTCTTCTACGACTTCTACCGCAACGCGCCGTTCACGCCGGAAGACCTGCCGGTGATCGAAAAGAAAATGCGCGAGATCATCGCCCGCGACAAACCCTTCACCAAGGAGGTTTGGCCGCGCGACGAGGCCAAGCGCGTGTTCAAGGAAAAGGGCGAGAATTTCAAGGTCGAACTGGTCGATGCCATTCCGCCGGGAGAAAATCTAAAAATTTACCGCCAGGGCGACTGGTTCGATCTCTGCCGCGGCCCGCACATGACCTCGGTCGGCAAGGTCGGCAATGCCTTCAAATTGCAGAAGGTCGCCGGCGCCTATTGGCGTGGCGATTCCAAGAACCCGATGCTGACCCGCATCTACGGCACCGCCTTCGCCAAGCAGGAGGAGCTCGACGCTTACCTGCACCAGCTTGAGGAAGCGGAGAAGCGCGACCATCGGAAGATCGGGCGCGAGATGGACCTGTTCCATTTCCAGGAGGAAGGACCCGGCACCGTGTTCTGGCACGCCGAGCGGCTGGACGATCTTCCAGGAGATCGTCAGCTACATGCGGCGCCGTCTCAAGGGCGACTATCGCGAAGTGAATGCGCCGCTGATGCTCGACAAGTCGCTGTGGGAGACCTCCGGCCACTGGGGCTGGTTCCGCGAAAACATGTTCATGGCGCAATCGGCCGGCGAGGAAACCGACGACCCGCGCATCTTCGCCATCAAGCCGATGAACTGCCCGGGCCACATCCAGATCTTCAAGCACGGCCTGCGCTCGTATCGCGAACTGCCGCTTCGCATGGCCGAGTTCGGCCTGGTGCACCGTTACGAGCCGTCCGGCGCGCTGCATGGCCTGATGCGGGTCCGCGCCTTCACCCAGGACGACGCGCACGTGTTCTGCACCCAGGAGCAGATGGCCGACGAGTGCCTGAAGATCAACGACCTGATCCTCTCGACTTACGCCGACTTCGGCTTCGAGGGCGACCTCACGGTGAAGCTGTCGACGCGTCCCGAAAAGCGCGTCGGCACCGATGAAGCCTGGGATCACGCCGAAGGCATCATGCAGGACGTACTCAAGCGCATCGAGGCGCAAAGCCACAACCGCCGCATCAAGACCGCGATCAATCCGGGCGAAGGCGCGTTCTACGGGCCGAAGTTCGAATACGTGCTGCGCGACGCCATCGGCCGCGACTGGCAATGCGGCACCACGCAGGTCGACTTCAACTTGCCGGAGCGCTTCGACGCCTTCTACATCGCCGCGGACGGCTCGAAGAAGGCGCCGGTGATGATCCACCGCGCCATCTGCGGCTCGATGGAGCGCTTCCTCGGCATCCTGCTGGAGAACTACGCCGGCCATCTGCCGCTGTGGCTTGCGCCGGTGCAGGCGATCGTCACGACCATCACCTCCGACTCCGACGATTATGCCGCCGAGGTGACGGCGGCGGCGCAGCGGCTCGGTCTGCGGGCGGAGAGCGATCTGCGCAACGAGAAGATCAACTACAAGGTCCGCGAGCACTCGCTGGCGAAGGTGCCGGTGATGCTGGTGGTCGGCAAGAAGGAAGCCGCCGAGCGCCTGGTTTCGATCCGCCGGCTCGGCAAGGAGGGCCAGACCGTGATGCCGCTCGACGAAGCGCTCAAGGTGCTGACCGACGAGGCGCTGCCACCGGACTTGCGAAGGATGAAGGCTGCGGCGTAAGGCGCGCAAAGCTGCCTACCGCGCCAATACCTCGATCTCGCCGTCGACGCCGGGGATCACAGTCAGGTCCTGCTGGTAGACCTTGTTGTCGTTCCGCGCGATGATCTTGTACTCGCCCTCAGCGAGGATAACGCGCGGGAACGCACCCTTGGTTTCGGTGATGGTGTCGCCGGCCGGCGACAGCACCGCCCAGTCAGTGTTGGCGAGCGCCTCACCGCCGCGCTTGCTGACAAGCTTGAACATGATCTGCGCGGCGCGGTGTGTCACTGTAATGTCGGTGAGCTTGCCCGCCGCGACGCGGATGTCGGAGCGCACCACGGCGTTGCCGTCGCCGTATTTGGACAGGATGTAATAGGTGCCTTCGGGCACCAGCACCACCGCACCGGTGGTGACGCTGGAGGCGATCGGCCGTTTCTCGCTCTGCTCGAACTGGCTGCCCTGGTAGATGTCGAACGAAATTTGCCCAGGCGGAATCTTCGAAGTGCCGACGCGGCCCTCGATGCGAAGCCCGCCGCCCGCGATCTCGAACACCTCGCGCGTCGCATCGCGGCTGATCTGGACCGGCTTCGCGGTGCTGGCGAGGCCGAAGGCGACATGCACGATATAGTTGCCTGCCGGCAGCACGAAGGTCGGCTGCGCCGACGAATCCTCCTTGAGCAGGCGAAACACGCCGGACTGATCCGGCTTGTCCGCATAGACCCGCCAATGCAGCCCTCCGTTGATGGCGGTGCCGTCGCTGCCGTAGCGCGCGGAGGCGATGAGCGCGCCCTCGCCCGTCTTCATGTTGGCCGGCGGCTGCGGCGGCGGGCCGCCCTGCAAGGTGAACGGCGATTGCGCCATGGCCTGCGACGCCCCGAACGCGAGGAGCGCAAACGTCGCCAGCAGGATGCGCCGGTAATAGATGGGGAAGGCCGTCATGCCGGGCGGTTTTCGGCTGGAATCGCGGCGATTTCAAGCCGGTAGCCAAACCAGCACCGAGAGTGTTTCCAGGGTGGTTGAATTGTCTCGACCCCCGGCCCGTGCTACGCGCAAAGCGTAACGGAGCCGCCCGCCGACTTACCATGCCCGAAGCCATCGATCTCCTTACCTCGCGGCGTTCGGTCAAGCCGATCGAGCTCAATGGCCCCGGCCCAACCGCGGACGAGCTTGCGACCCTGCTCACCGTCGCCTCGCGAGTGCCCGACCACGGCAAGCTGACGCCCTGGCGGTTCATCGTGTTCGAGGGCGACGCGCGGCTCAAGGCCGGCGACACCATCGCCGCGGTGTTTCGCGACAAGCGTCCGGACGCCACGCCCGATCAGGTCGAGCATGAGCGGCGCAGGCTCGCACGCGCGCCTTTGGTGATCGCGGTCGTCAGCCGTGCCGGTCCGCATGTGAAAATTCCGGAATGGGAGCAGGTGCTCTCCGCCGGCGCCGCCGCGACCAGTCTCGTATTCGCCGCCCACGCGCTCGGCTTTGCCGCGAGTTGGCTCACCGAATGGTATTCCTATGACCGCCGCGTGCTCGACGCGCTCGGCGTTGCACCCAACGAAAAGATCGCAGGCTTCGTCCATATCGGGCGGCAGGCGAAACCCATCGAAGACCGGCCGCGGCCGCCGCTCGATCAGATCGTCACGCGCTTCGGCGCCAACTGAAGCAGTCTTATGTTCTACGACACCCACAAGAACGACCACGGCCTGCCGCACAATCCGTTCAAGGCGATCGTCGCGCCCCGGCCGATCGGCTGGATCACCACGATGAGTCTAAAGGGCGAGATCAATCTTGCGCCCTACTCGTTCTTCAACGGCATCACCGACAAGCCACCGATCGTGATGTTCTCCAGCGAAGGCGCGAAAGAATTCCGTGGCCTTCGCCGAGGAGACCAAGGAGTTCGTCTGCAGCCTCGCCACCTTCGACCTGCAAGACCAGATGAACGGCACCTCGGCGCCGCTGCCGCGCGGTCAGAACGAAATGCTGGCGACCGGACTTGAAGCAGCACCTTCGAAACTCGTGAAGCCGCCGCGCGTGGCCGCCTCGCCTTGCGCGCTGGAATGCAAGTGGATCAAGACGGTAAGCTTTGACGACCTCGAAGGCCGCAAGATGGATCGCTATGTGGTGTTCGGCCATGTCGTCGGGGTCTACATCAACGACGCCTTTATCAAGAATGGCCGGCTCGACACCGCCGCGATGAAGCCGATCGCGCGCTGCGGCTACGACGAATACGCCGTCGTCGAAAATGTGTTCAAAATGACCCGGCCCAAAGGCGGCGGCTAGGGTTCCGGAAGCGCGCTCGCTGCACCGCCGCATTTGCCTCACGCCGTTCCGGCACGCGTTTTACCATAACAGCGCGACTGCCTTGTATCTCCGCCAGTCCGGCGTGATCATCGCGGCGACGGAGAGAACACATTTGGTTTTCGAGGGTCAGGGCCGCGGACGCAATGGGGACCGCGGCGCCACAGCGACAGCAGACACGCCCGAGCGCACCTTCGTGCGCCCGACCATCGGACTCGCGCTCGGCGGCGGCGGCGCGCGCGGCTTTGCCCATATCGGCGTGCTTCGCACCTTGCTCGCCCATGGCATCGAGCCGGACATCATCGTCGGCACCTCAATCGGCGCCGTGGTTGGCGGCTGCCATGCCGCGGGCCGGCTCGATGTCATCGAGGAATGGGGGCGCGGCCTGACCAAGCGCGGCATCCTCGGCTATCTCGACATCAGCCTGACCGGCGGCGGGCTAATCGGCGGCGGCAAGCTCGCGGCGCGGCTGGAGGAGAAGCTCGGTAACACGTCGATCGAGGCGCTGCCGATCCGCTTCGCCACCATCACCACCGAGGTCGGCACCGGCCATGAAATCTGGCTGACCCGCGGGCGGCTGGTCGACGCGATGCGCGCCTCCTACGCGTTGCCGGGAATTTTCCCGCCGGTTTCGCTCGACGGCCGTTGGCTCGTCGACGGCGCGCTGGTCAACCCGGTGCCGGTGTCGGCCGCGCGAGTGTTCGGCGCGCGTCTCGTCATCGCGGTCAATCTCAGCACCGACATTCTCGGCCGCAGCATGATCATGGCTGGCGAAGGCGTCGAACCTGCACCGCTGCCGGATCCCATGCCCGAACGGCGCGGTTTCCGCACGATGTTCGGCGTCGAGCGTGCGCTAAAACGCCAGTTCGCCGGCGGGCCCCGGCGTCCCGGCCTTCCGAGCGTGATGATCGATGCCTTCAACATCATGCAGGACCGCATCACGCGGGCGCGGCTCGCCGGCGATCCGCCGGACGTCCTGATCAACCCGCGGGTCGGCCATATCGGCTGGTTCGATTTCCACCGCGCCCAGGAGGCGATCGAGGTCGGCGCCCGCGCCGCCGAGCGCGCGCTCGACGACATCAGCGAGGCCGTTACCGCGCTCGCGCCACGGCCGGCAGTGGTACCGCCGGCCGTGAAATAGAATTCAGCGTCGTTAGGCCGTCTGGATGTAATCGCGCAACGCCGACTGCTCGCGCTCCATCTCCTGCAGCCGATGCTTGACGACGTCGCCGATCGACACGATGCCGGCGAGACGGCCCTGCTCGAGCACGGGCAGATGGCGGAATTTTCCGGCCGTCATCCGCTCCATCACCGAGCTGATGGTGTCCGACGCGCTGCACGTCGTGACCTTGCGGGTCATCACCTCGGTTAAGGCGAAGTCGAGCGCCGCGGGGCCGTGCGCGGCCAATTCCTGCACGATGTCACGCTCCGACACGATGCCGATGACGCGCTGATCCGGGCCCGTCACAACCAGCGCACCAATTTTCCGCTCGGCCAGGAGTTTGGCCGCAGCGGCCAGATTTGTCGTGGGCTCGATGGTGAGAACCTCGGTGCCCTTCACGGATAGAATGGCTTTGACGGTCATTGGGGTCGCTCCCTCACTGATCCCGTCGCACCTCCCGGCTTCTTCAACTTCGATTCGGAGGCCGCTCGGGACACCTCAACGGTAGCGGGTTAACCCGCGAGATGGGTCAGGGTTCCTGCCATGGTTCGCGGATTAGGGTCTGCCATGCGGCTGGCGGTTAACGAGCGGTAACGATCAATGCAGCGTGCGCTCGTCTTCGACCACCGGCGCCGGATGCACCGGATCGAACAGTGAGAACAGTAAAAGGCCGGCGAGAAAGCCGCCGACATGGGCCTCCCAGGCGACGCTCTGGTTTTCGCCGACCATAAACGACACCGAACCGAGTCCGAACAGCAGGTTGAGGCCGAACCACACCCCGACAAATGTCAGCACGCGCGGATTGCGCAGTGCAACAAGAAGCGACGCCGCCGGAACCCGATCGACGTTGTCGCGATCGCGCCGCCACATATCGAGCGAACCGCCCGGCTCGAAGGCAAAGCGGGCGGCGGCGCCCATCATGCCGGAAATGCCGGCCGATGCGCCGATCATCGGCGCCAGCGCGCCGGCATGCGCAAGCAGATAGGCCAGCGCCCCGCCGGCGATGGTTGCCGCGAAGAACAACAGAAAACGACCCGTGCCGAACCGCCGCGCCACCGGGCTGGCGAACGCCAGCAGCCAAACCGCATTGAAGCCCAGATGCATCCAGTCAGCGTGCAGCAGCGCGTAGGTAAGGAAGCTCCAGATTTCCGCGCCCCAGCCGCCGGGGATGACTCCGTCGTTGAATGCGCTGGTGTCATAGCGCGCCGGCACGAAGGCCATGGTCCACACCAGCACCCGGTCGATGTCGTCCGGCAACAACCAGACGCGCACGGCGTGTACGAGCCCGAGAACCGCGAGCATCACGACGACGACAACAGGAACGTTGAGGATCGGTTCGCGCTGCTGGTCCAGATGGTCGGTCAAGAAAGCCTCTCGACGCGCCCTAAACATCTGCGCGACCCGTTTCAGTAAGCGAGCGAGACTCGTCCGTAAAGCAAGACTTGCGACGCCATCAAACAAAGAAAAAGGGAGGGCATTTAGGCCCTCCCTTTGGTCACATCCCCCACTCCCCTGGGATTTGGTGAAGCGACCTTACGTCGACCGCCGCCTCCTGCCAACGACGAGCCGGCTTTAACGCTAACGCGCGACGCGCCGCCGTGACGGCCCCGAATGCGCCGCGGCGGCACAGCGCCTGCTCCGTCCCGCGCAGGAACGCACACGCACGGCAGTCGTGTCCCGGTCGGGGACACTCCGATGCGCAAAAGCGCAACAGGGAGCACAAAATGAAACACCCATCCAACCGCGAGCTGTTCAACTATTGGAACGAGCGCCGCGGCGAGCGCCTGGCGCCGGAGCGCGCCGACATCGAGCCCGCCGCCATCCGGCACGTGCTGGGCGATACCTTCGTGACCGAGATGAGCGGCAGCGAGAACCACCAGTTCCGCATCGCCGGCACCCGCCTCTGCGCGCTGTTCGGCCGCGAACTGAAGGCCGAGAGCTTCCTCAAGCTGTGGAACCGGACCGGCCAGACCGCGATCCGCGAGCTGCTCGCGGTGGTGATGGACGAGAAGGTCGGCGTCGTCGCCAGCGCCACCGGGACCACCGCCGACGACATCCTGGCGCCGATCAATCTCGAGCTGCTGCTGCTCCCGCTGGCGTTCCGGTCGCGCAGCGAGGCCCGTGTGATGGGCGCGCTGGCACCGATGGCAGCGCCTTATTGGCTCGGCGCCAAGGCGATCGGGCCGCTCACGCTTGGCATGTTCCGGCACATCGGTGCCGCCGCCGATACGGCAGCGCCGCTGTTCAAGGCCGCGGCCGGCCGGCTCCGGCACGGCTTGACGATCTATGACGGCGGCAGAGCGGGCTGAACGAACAACCTCGGCTCGGTGATTGCCCGGAAATGATTGCCCGGCGCTATCGGCGATAACGCCGGTTCACCGGCCATTAACGATACGTGAATAGTCTGCTGCAGAACGATAGGTCTCCCGCCGCATGGCCTTACTGCAGCTCAAATCGCACTCGCTGCCACACTCCGAGGAGCGCCGGCGGCATCAGCGCGTTCGCGTCAACCTGCAGGGCCGCTACATGCTGGCGGATCGCAGCGAATTCCCCTGCCAGGTCGTCAATATATCGCCCGGCGGCATCGCCCTGATCGCGCCGGTTTCCGGCGCTGTCGGCGACCGCGTCATTGCTTACGTGGACCATCTCGGCCGCCTGGAGGGCAAGATCGCCCGCCAGTTGCAGAACGGCTTTGCGATGACGATCGCGGCGACGCCGCGAAAGCGCGACATGCTTGCCGCCCAGCTCACCTGGCTTGCCAACCGCAGCATCCTCAACCTGCCAGAAGACCGCCGCCACGGCCGTTTCGTGCCAAAGATCACCGACGCCCGGCTGATCCTGCCTAACGGCACCAATGTCGGGGTGCGGCTCCTCGATCTCTCGCTGTCCGGCGCCGGCATCGGCACCCAGGAGCGCCCGGAAATCGGCAGCCACGTCACGATCGGCAAGATCCCCGGCCGCGTGGTTCGCCATTTGGAACAAGGCTTCGCGATCGAGTTCCAGCGGATGCAGCATCCGGATTCGGTCGAAGAGAACGCGACCGCGCAGTCGGCGACAGAGTAAACGCCACCTTTCGCGTTTCGCCCGGCCGGCCGCCCGATGTCGGCCTGATCCGCCCCCTCATCTTGGCTTTCACCCGCATCATCCGCCGGCGCACGGTCTTAACGGACCGCGCCGCGCGGGCCCACGCGCCGCGTCCAGGCGGGCCTTGCCATGCTTAAAGATACAATTTTATTCAACTAAGAATAGTCGGCATTTTATGCAAATTTTCGAACAATTATCATAGTATTCGTTTCAGTATTTACTCTCGTTTTCTTCAACGTTGCTTGGCTAGATTAGCGGCGACACAAAAGCTTTGTGCGAATTTTGGCCCCAACAAGACGGGAAGGGGTCGCGTCCATGTCGCCGAAGTCCAAGTTCATTCTGGGTACCGCGCTGGCGGCCGCCATGATCGCCCTGTTGGGCGCGGCGGCGGCAGAGGCGTCCGACAAGGCGGCCTTTGTCGCGGTCGGCGCCACGGCGCGCGCACCGATCGGCTACGTCGAGTTCTGCAACGAGTTGCCGAAGGAATGCGCCGCGTCCAACAGCGAGCCGCGTGACGTCGTGCTCAGCGCCAAGGTCTGGAAGGACCTGGTGCGCGTCAACAAGTGGGTCAACGACAGCATCGCGCCCATGACCGATATGGATCACTGGGGCGTGGTCGAGAAGTGGTCCTATCCGGACGACGGCAAGGGCGACTGCGAAGACTACGTGCTGCTCAAGCGCCGCATGCTGATGCAGGCCGGCTGGCCGCGCGAGGCGCTGCTCATCACCGTGGTTCGCGACAAGCGGGGCGACGGCCACGCCGTGCTCACGGTCAAGACCGACAAGGGCGACTTCGTCCTCGACAATCAGGAGGAGCAGGTCCTGCTCTGGTCGGACACCGGCTACCGTTTCGTCAAGCGCCAGTCGCAGACCAATCCGAACACTTGGGTCTCGCTTGGCGACACCCGGCCGACCATCGCCACCGCCATCGTCGCGCTGAGAACAGGAACTACGCGTCCCCGGTCACGTCCCACCCCTCCCCGTCCCCAGACCGGGTTCGCGCGCGGCCGGCTCTCCCCCAAGAGCCGGCCGCAACCCTTTTAGCGGCCTAGGGGTGCGCGCCGGGACAGCGCTCGACTTCGATCGTCACGTGGGACAGGCCCGGCAGTCCGGCGAGCTTGTCTTTGTAGAAGCCGGGGCTGTTCGGATGATCGGACACCAGCGAGATCACCGCAGCCAGATGTCCAGGTCCGACCCGCCAGAGATGAAGGTCTGAAATCCGGTCGCCGCTGTGCTCCAGCCGCGCCGCAATATTACTCGACAGGACCGGGTCGGGAGAAACGTCGAGCAGAATTGCGCCCGCCGAGCGGACCAGGGTCCACGACCAGCTCAGGATCACCACCGTTGCGATCAGGCCCATCACCGGATCCATCCAGAGCCAGCCGAACTGGCGCCCCAACACCAGACCGACGATCACCAGCACCGAAACCGCGGCATCGGCCACGACGTGCACGAAAGCGGCGCGCAGATTGTGGTCGCGATGAACGCTGTGGTCATGGGCATGATGGTGATCGTGAGCATCGTGGGCATCATGAGCATGCCCGTGATGATGCTCGTGGTCATCGCGCAACAGGACGGCGCTGAGGAGATTGACGCCGAGCCCGAGCACCGCGATCGGAATGGCCTGGTCGAATGCGATCGGCACCGGATCGATCAGGCGATCGACGCTTTCGTAGCCGATCAAAAGCGCGATCATGGCCAGCACGATGGCGCTGGCGAAGGCGGCCAGGTCGCCGAGCTTGCCGGTCCCGAAGGTCAAGCGCCGGTCGGTCGCGTAGCGCCGCGAATAGGTGTAGGCCAGCGCCGCGATCAGCAGCGCGCCGGCATGCGTGGACATGTGCAGCCCGTCGGCCACCAGCGCCACCGAGCCGAACCACAGGCCACCGGCGATCTCGGCCACCATCATCGCGGCGCAGATCGCGATGACGGTCCACGTTTTCCGCTCGTTTCGCTCGTGCGCTGCGCCAAGAAAAATGTGCGAGTGACGGTGATTCTCGATGGAATGAGAATGCATGGATTAACTCCTGATGGCTCGTCGAATCCTACAATAATCCGAAGTCGCCGAGCGGTTTCGCATCTCAGCAGCAGTCACAAGTGACGGCGCCTGACGATAAATCGCCGCAAAACCAGTGTTCAATCATGCCCTGGCTGGGGTCTCGATGTGCAAAAACACTGGGAGATCAACATGCAACAGCGATTGGACGCCATGAAAGTCAGCCCCGCCGCATTTAAGGCGATGGCGGGACTGCAAGCTTACGTCGATCAGAGCGGCCTCGAACGCTCGCTTCTCGAACTCGTCAAAATCCGGGCTTCGCAAATCAACGGCTGCGCCTATTGCCTCGTGATGCACACCGCGGATGCCCGCAAGCTCGGCGAGAATGACGAGCGGATGCACTGCTGAATGCCTGGCGCGAAGCTCCGGTCTTCTCCGAGCGGGAACGCGCGGCGCTGGAGTGGATCGAGGCGCTGACGCTGATCACCGAGGGCCATGTTCCCGACGCGGTCTATCAGCAGGCGCGTAAGCACTTTTCAGAAAAGGAGTTGGTGGACCTGACGGCCGCGGCGGTTGCAATCAATAGTTGGAACCGGATTGCGATCGCGTTTCGCGCGACGCCACAACTCAAGATCGCCAAAGCCGCGGCATAACGCGATCAGCCGATCCGCTTCAGTCCCTTGGCGTATTGCTGCGAGCGTTGGACGTAGATGTCGGCGCCGACGCGCGATCATCGCGACGGCCTTCTCGTCGAGCGTGCGGATGGCGCGCGCCGGCGTCCCGACGATCAGCGAGTTGTCGGGGAAGGCCTTGCCTTCGGTGACCAGCGCGCCGGCGCCGACCAGCGAATTCTTGCCGATCTTCGAGCCGTTGAGCAGGATCGCGCCCATGCCGATCAGGCTGTTCTCGCCGACGATGCAGCCGTGCAGCATGACCTTGTGGCCGATCACGCAATTGGCGCCGATCACCATCGGAAATCCCGGATCGGTGTGCAGCGTGGCATTGTCCTGGATCTGCGAACGCTCGCCGATCTCGATCCATTCGTTGTCGCCGCGCAGCACTGCGCCGAACCAGATGCTGGAATGGCTCATCATGCGGACGCGGCCGATCAGCACCGCGGTCTCGGCCACCCAGTAGTGGCCGTCGGCCGGAAACTCCGGCGCCTGTCCGTCGAGTTCATAAATCGGCATTGCGGCTCCTCCAATAGGGAGCGACCTTGCCACGTTCGATGCTTGAGAAAATGATGCTGAGAAAACTACGCGACCAGATGGCCGATGGCCTGAAGTGCCATCACCACGACGCTGCCGGACATCAGGCTCCAGAAGCCGGCGACGACGGCGGCGAGCGCGGCAAAGCCGAAGTTGCGGCCTTCGACGCGGCGGCCGCGAACGGTGTTGCGGACGATGATGAAGGGCGCGGCGAACACCAGGAACGGCACGGCGGCCAGCGCCCGGTTGCGTTCGGCCTCGTGCAGCAGCTTGAAGCTCGGCGGCTGCATGGTCAGGAGCTGATAGCCGCTGGACAACAGCCCGGCGACGGCAAAGCCGATGGCGAGCGCCAGCAGCGAACGCACTGAATCCGACCAGAACAACGCAAGCACGAGATCTTCCGGCGTCATCACAAAGGGCCCCACGCATCACCAACGCCGGGATTTGTCACAGATCGCGGGGGCGGCCCGCCAGCCTATCGTTAATTAACGGTTAACGCCTGCCGGGTCCCATAGGCGGCACGGCGATTCGAGCAGGGAAAGCAGCGATGGCTTACGCAGGGACCATGGGGCGCAGGCGGGGTCACGGCGGCGGCCTGCCCGGCCGCCTGGTCTGGATCGCGCTGTGCCTGGCCGGGGCGGGTCTCGCCGGAGCGCCGGTCGCCTACATGCTGTGGCCGGCGCCGCGCGCGATCTCGCCCGACGCGCCCTCGCTGCCGATCACCATCGGCGGCGTCGCGTTCAACATCCCGCCGGCCGCGATCCGCTTCAAGGTGCAGCGCCGGCCAGGCGCGCAGGCGCGCATCGACCTCACCTTCGTGTGGCCCTCGCTCACGCCGCCCGATCTGACCATCAAGCCGCTGCCGACCGACAAGCCGGAGGTCACCGACCGGCTGTTCGTCACCATCGCCACCAGCGACAGCACGCTGGCGCCGGCCGAACGGCTCAAGGCGATCTATCCGCGCTACGCCGACGCCGCTCCAATCGTCGGGGCCGATGGGCTCAGCCTGCAGGGCTTCCGCGAGGGCTCGCCGTACCAGGGCGAGGATTTGATCCTGGAGCCGGCGGCGCCGGAGCGCTTCCTGCTCCGCTGCACCCGCCAGGTCGCCGTCGACCCCCGCCATGTGCCTGCACGAGCGCCGCATCGGCGGCGCCGACGTGACGGTGCGCTTTCCGCGCGCCTGGCTGGACGATTGGCGGAGCGTGGCGGACGGCATCGACCGGCTGATCGCGGGCTTCCGCCCGGCGCCGGCGCCGGGCTAATCGTCGACGACGACCGGCCCGCCTTCGAGATCGACGTCGAGGATCGGCAATTCGAAAATATAGGACCGGCGGCCCTTTTCGTTTTCGGCAAACAGCACGCCGAGGAATTCGTCGCCGATATAGGCTTCCACGGAATCCGTCTTCTTCGGCCGCATCACGACGCGGATATTCTCGTTGTCGAACTTGCCGCGCAGATAGGCGGTCAGCGCCGGCAGCGGCTGAAAGCTCGGATCGCTGCTGACCTGGATGACCATGCGGAAATTGAAGGACCGGTCGCCGTCCTCGTCATCGACGGTCAATTCGCCGAGATCGTCCTCACCGATGAAAACCTCGGCGACGTCGCCCTTCTTCGGCACCACGCGAATGTTCGGATTGCCGAACAGCTTGCTGAGATAAGCGTCGAGCTTTTTGACTTCCACAACGTCCACTGGATTCTCTCCGCTTCATCCCGGCAGCCCGCGGATACCAAACAGCGCAACGATTATCCAGGGAACATGTGATCCATGGTGCGCGACGGCTCCTGGCACGGGGAGTCGCCGACGATCTTCGCCGGCACGCCCGCGACGGTCACGTTGTTCGGCACCTCCTTGAGCACCACCGAGCCCGCCGCGATGCGGGCGCAACGGCCGACCTCGATGTTGCCGATGATGCTGGCGCTCGCGCCGATCAGCACGCCGTCGCCGATCTTCGGATGGCGGTCGCCGTGATCCTTGCCGGTGCCGCCGAGCGTCACGCCGTGCAGCATCGACACATTGTCGCCGATCGTCGCGGTCTCGCCGACGACGAGGCCGGTGGCGTGGTCGAGGAAGATGCCGCGGCCGACCTTGGCCGCCGGATGGATGTCGCACTGAAACACCGCCGACGAACGGCTCTGCAGGTAATAGGCAAAGTCCTTGCGGCCCTTGTTCCAGAGCCAGTGCGCCAGCCTATGCGTCTGAATGGCGTGGAAGCCCTTGTAGTAGAGCACCGGCTCGATGAAGCGGTCGGTCGCCGGATCGCGGTCGAACACCGCGACGATGTCGGCGCGGAACGCCTCGCCCATCTGCGGCTGGTCCTCCAGCGCGTCGGCATAGGCCTGCCGCATCAGCTCGGCCTGGATGTCGGCATGGTCGAGCCGCTCGCTGACCCGATGCACCACCGCCGCCTCCAGCGTGTCGTGGTGCAGGATCGAGGAATAGATGAAGGTGCCGATCTCGGGCTCGCGGCGGACCACGTCCTCGGCCTCGGTGCGGATCTTGGCCCACACCGGATCGACCTTCTGGATGGCCGCCTGGGACTTGGAGTGCTGCTGCGCCATGGATCGCCTCTCCCGCATTCGGGCCGTGGTTTTAGCACAAGTAGGACGGAGGCCGCCAAACGCAACTTACATGATGGAATCTATCGGAATATCAGTTGAATACACCCTACTTCTCATCTTTTAAGAGAGGTCCTTAAGGCGCTTGCGAGCCACGCGCTTACGCAATCGTCCGCAGGAATGCCTCGATGGCGTTGGCGAACTGGTCGTTGCGGTCGCCGGCCACCATGTGGCGGGCGCCGCTGACATCGACATAGGTGGCGTGGGGCACGAGCTTGAGGAAATCCTTGGCGTGCTCCTCCTGCACCAGTTCCGAGGAGGCGCCGCGCACCAGCAGCGCCGGGATAGTGACGCTCTTCGCCGCCGCGACCAGCGCCTGCTCGACCTCGCGGGAGCCGGCGCCGATGCGGCGGTTGCCTTCGAGGAAGCGCGGGTCCCAATGCCAGCGCCAGCGGCCGTCGGGGTGCAGGCGCAGGTTTTTCTTCAACCCCTCGTGGGAGCGCGGGCGCGGCCGGTGCGGCAGATAGGCCGCCACCGCATCCGCGGCCTCGGCGATCGAGCCGAAACCCTCCCGCGAGTTCGCTCGCATGAACGCCTGGATCTTGCTGACGCCCTCGATATCGACCCGCGGCGTGATGTCGACCAGCACCAGCGCGGAAAACATCGTGCCGTTTTTGGGCCGGCCGCCTTCGGCGAGCAGCGCCGCCATGCCGCCCAGCGACGCGCCGACTACGGCCGGCCGCACGCCGCTTCGTTCGGCCAAAGTGTCGGCCAGCACGCGGGCGTCGGCAGCGAAATCGCCGTACTGATAGGCGCCGTCCGCGACCCATTCGGAATCGCCGTGGCCGCGCTGATCGACCGCGTAGGCGGTGCGGCCCAGCCGCGCGATCAGGTCGCCGGTCTTTTTCCAAGCGTGGCGGGTCTGGCCGCCGCCGTGCAACAGCAGCACCGGCGGCCCCGCTTCGCCGTAAACGTCGCCGGCGAGCGTGTTGCCGTTCGCGCCCTTGAACATCGCCGCTGCCGGCGCGATCGGGCGCGTCATGTGTTCGCCGTCAGAAATTCGAGAACGCCGGCCTTGAACACCTTGTCGCCGACCGCGAGCATGTGGTCGCGGCCGGGGATCGGCAGCGCCTTGGCATGCGGCAGAACGGCTGCGAGCTCCTCCGCCGAGCCGGCGATCGGGTCCTTGGTGCCGACCGCGATCAGCGTCGGCGTCTCGATCGACGCCGCCTGCTCGCGGGTGATCACCTGCCGCGAGCCGCGGATGCAGGCGGCGAGCGCGCGCCGGTCGGATTTGGTCTGGTCGGCGAAGGCGCGGAACGTCCGGCCCTGCGGATCGCTGACATCGGCGAGCGACGGCGCCTCCAGCGCCTCGGCGATGCTCTCAGGCAGGCCGACACCATCGATCAGGTGCATGCCGAGCCCGCCCAGCACCATCGAGCGCAGGCGGGCGGGATGTTCGAGCGCCAGGAAGGCCGCGATCCGCGCGCCCATCGAATAGCCCATGACATCGGCCCGCTCGATCTCGAGATGATCGAGCAACGCGGCCACGTCGGCCGCCATTTTCGTGGTGTGATAATCGGCCGGGTCATAGAGCTTGCTCGAGCCGCCGTGGCCGCGGTTGTCGAGCGCGATGACGCGGCGGCCGGCACCCTGGAGCGTCGCGAACCAGCCGGGCTGCACCCAGTTCACTTCCTTCGAGGAAGCAAATCCGTGCACCAGCACGATCGGCGCGCCCTGCCCCTCGTCGAGGAAGGCGAGCTCCACGGAACCATGATGAAAAACCGGCATGCCGGAAAAGATAGAGACCAGGAGCGACGTGGGATCAAGCCCGCGCTTGTGCCGCCATGGCATAACGCGCGGCCCGGCGTTCCTTGCTGCGGGCGAGATGCCGGAAGGTCACGCGCTCGACGCCGGCTTTGGCCGAGGAGACAAAGCCGAACAGGGTCAGAATGGCGCCGAGCACCCAGGCCGCGAGATTGAACGAGGCGACCGAAAGCAGGATGGCGCCGCGGCCGAGCGTCTTGAGGATCGCCCGCGTCTTGCTGCCCTTCTTCTCGGCGAGCACCGCGATCCGCGACATCTCGCGCGGGCCCTCGGCGAGCTTGAGCCCATCGAGCGCGGCCTGGGTGCCGGCCTTGGTCTGTACCCGGCCGACGTCGCTGACGAGGCGGACGAGGCCGTCCGCCTTCTCGACCTTGACCGCCTCGCGCGCCGCCCGCACCGCGACCGCGGGCTCGGTGACCGAGGCGCCGGCGCGCTTCAGTGCCGACCAGTCGACCACATCGCGAACCGAGCGGCCGATCCAGTCGGCCATCCGCGTGCTCAACCGCCCGGCCTTGCGCGCCGCCTTCACCGCCGTCAGCCCGAGCCGCGCCGGGGTCGCCGCGCCGACTGTGGCGTAAGTCCCGGCGGTGATCGCAATGCCGACAACGGAGAGACCCAGGATCAGCTGATCGTAGTTCTCGCCACGGACGTAGCGGCTGCCTTCGCGCGCCGCATCGCGGATATCGCCGAACACGAACAGATCGCCCAACGCCGTGCCGGCCAGCCCCGCCATGTCCTTCGGCTCGCCGGTGATCAGCCCGCTCGCGAAGCTGCCCGCGGCGGCGCTGGCGGAATTGGCCTGCTCGACCGCCGCGGCAACGCGCTGCTTGAGTTCCTGCGGCAGCGCAACGCCCTGATCGGCGGCGAGATCGACAAAGCTCTGGGCGAGGTCGGCGTCGGCGGCATCGAGCGCCGCCTGGATTTCATGGACTGCGACGGTGTCGTCGAACGCGCGCGCCAGCCCGCGGTCGGCGATCGCCACCGGATCCTCGGCGGTCTCGAGTAGCGACTGCGCCTCAAGCCCGAGCGGCACGCAGAACAGCGCCGCCAGCGCAAACAAGCCGGCGGCGAGCCATGCCAATCGGGGGTGCGAGCAAATCATTTCGGCTCCTGCCTGAATCTGGGCGCGCCAGGGCGTCGGGGCAACGCTGTCGACTCCTGGCCGTTCCGGATCGGTGGGATTTGAACAATCGCGGTAAACGGATGACTAGGAAATGGGCGGATGGGCCGCTATGGTGCGGCGCGACATCAAACCGACATTCCAAAGCGAAATCATGGCCGAGCACATCGTTCCGCACTTCCACAATGACCCGGGCGTTGCGGTGATCGAGATCGGCGCGCGCGAGTTCATGTGCGTCGGCGCCAAGCCGCCGTTCGACCATCCCCATGTCTTTCTCGACATGGGCGGCGACCGGGAAATCATCTGCCCGTACTGCTCGACGCTGTACCGGCACGATCCGTCGCTCGACCCGCATGCCGCACGGCCAGAGGCCTGCGCCCTGACCGAAGCGGTCTGATCGCGCGAGCCGTGGCCGTTTCGCGCAATGTCATCGTCGCCGGCGCCGGCATCGGGGGACTGAGCGCGGCGCTGATGCTGGCGCAATCGGGCTTCCGCGTCACTCTGCTGGAGCAGGCCGGTCAGCTTTCGGAAACTGGCGCCGGCATCCAGCTCTCGCCCAACGCCACCCGCATCCTGATCGCACTCGGCCTTGGCGAACGGTTGCGCGCCGCCGTTTCCGTGCCGGAGGCGCTCGCCGTCAAGACCGCGAGCGGCAGCAGACTGGCGCGCGCGCCACTCGGCGAAGCGGCCGAGCGCCGCTACAGCGCGCCCTACTGGTCGATCCATCGCGCCGATCTGCAGGCGGCGCTGCTGGAGGCGGTGCGCGCCAATCCCGACATCGTGCTTCGCCTCGGCACCAAGGTCGAGGATTTCGTCGAGCACGCCAACGGGCTCAGCGTCGCCTGCCGCCGCGGCTCCGCCACCGCCGACGAACACGGCATCGCGCTCATCGGCGCCGACGGGCTGTGGTCCGGACTGCGCACCCGGCTCGGACATCCGAAGCCGGAATTCCGCCAGCGCACCGCCTGGCGGGCGCTTATTCCCGCGGACAGCGTCGAGGAAGAATTTCGCGCCCCCGATGTGCAGCTGTGGCTCGGGCGGAACGCGCATGTCGTGCACTATCCGATAAAAAATGGACAGCTCATCAACATCGTCGCCATCGTCAACGACAGCTGGGCCGAGCCTGGCTGGGGCGCGGACGGTCAGCGCGAAGAATTGCTGGCGCATTACTCACCATGGAACTGGTGCGAGCCGGTGCGCGAATTCCTGGCGGTGCCGGAGCGCTGGCAGAAATGGGCGCTGTACGATCTGGCCGCCGCTCAGCACCTGGGGCACCGGTCCGGTGACGCTGCTCGGGGACGCTGCCCACCCGATGCTGCCATTCCTCGCCCAGGGCGCCGCGATGGCGATCGAAGATGCCGCGATTCTGGCCGACCAGATGGCGCGCCTGCCCGACGATCCCGCCGTCCGCGATGCGGCGCTACGAGCGCGCCCGCAGAAAGCGCACGGCGCGGGTGCAACGCGCCGCCGCCAGCAATGGGCGGGTCTATCATCTCACCGCGGGCGAGGCGTGGGCACGCAACCTGTTTTTGCGGATCGCCGGCGGAAAGATGCTGCTGCGCCGCTACAATTGGCTTTATGATTGGCGGGCGCCGCCGCCGCGCAGCGTCGTGCATTCCAGCGCCCTGCCCCGCGGGCACGCCGGCGAAGACTAAGCAGAGAAAACGGTCCTCATGTTTCCGACCACCATCGCGGGCTCGCTGCCGAAACCATCCTGGCTCGCCGAGCCCGACAAGCTGTGGCCGCAATGGCGGGTCGCCGGCGCCGATCTCGCTGCGGCGAAGCTCGACGCCACCTTGCTGGCGGTGAAGCTTCAGGAGGATGCCGGCGTCGACGTCGTCACCGACGGCGAGCAGTCGCGCCAGCATTTCGTTCACGGCTTCCTGGAATTCGTCGACGGCATCGACTTCACCAACAAGGTCGAGATGGGCATCCGCAACGATCGCTACAAAGCGATGGTGCCGACCGTCACCGGCGCGCTCAAGCTCAAGGGCCGCGTCCACGGAGCGGAGGCGCGTCACGCCCGCGCCCACACCAAACGCAAGCTCAAGATCACCATGCCGGGGCCGATGACCATCATCGACACCATCGCCGACCGGCACTACGGCGACCGGGTGAAGATGGCGTTCGCCTTCGCCGACCTGCTCAATGCCGAGGCCCGCGCGCTCGAAGCCGACGGCGTCGACGTCATTCAGTTCGATGAGCCGGCGTTCAATGTCTACATGAAAGAGGTTGGGACCTGGGGCGTCGAGGCGCTGCACCGCGCCATCGCCGGGCTCAAGTGCCGGACCGCCGTGCACATCTGCTACGGCTACGGCATCAAGGCCAACATCGACTGGAAGGCGACGCTCGGCGGCGAGTGGCGGCAGTACGAGGAGATTTTCCCGGCGCTGGCGGCGAGCCAGCTCACCGAAGTGTCGGTCGAGTGCATCCACTCCAAGGTGCCGCCGCATCTGCTGTCGCTGCTCAAGGGCAAGGACATTCAGATCGGCGTCATCGACGTGGCGAGCGACACCATCGAGACGCCGGAGGATGTCGCCGCCACCATCGAGACCGTGCTGAAGCACGTCGCGCCCGAGCGCGTCATCGCCGGAACCAACTGCGGCATGGCGCCGATGCGGCGCGACATCGCCATCGCCAAGCTCGATGCGCTCGGCCGTGGCGCGGCCCTCGCCCGCCAGCGATTCAGTTGATCAGAACACCGCGCGTCCGCTGGAGAACTTGCTGTCGACGGCGCATTGCTTGTCGGATTTGGCTTTGGCCAGTTCCGCAGTTCGCCGCGCCCTTGGGCATATTCGCCGCGATAAGCGATGGCGTTGACAAAATCGCCGCCGGCTCCTTGCGATGCTCGGCCCATCACTTGTTCCAGCTCGATCTGCCGCGTTCGGATGCTGCGCCTGCCGCTCGATATCCTCGCAGGTGTAGATGTCGTATTTTCCGGGTGACGTGAACGACCCGGCCACGGTCCGGTCGTTGACCGACCCGCAGCCGGCGAGGCCAGCCGCCAACAGCGCAACCATCGCAACGCTCCGCCGGTGGCGCACGTCGGTCATGCCGATGGGTGATGCTCTGCGCAGGGTCGAAGTCCTCCAAGCGGGGCCGATGCCCCGCAATATCGTACAAAAGTAAAAAATCCAGGCCGAAATCAGGCCCGGCCGATTCCGGCATTTGGCGTTTAATCTTGCGTATTTCCCGCGAGACGGGAGCATGCGGCGTCCGCCCCAGACCCAGCCCTTTCGAACCGAGCTCCCGGAGACCGACGATGAACGCGATGCCCGACGCCCAGCTCTGCCACATTGGCCTCTATGCCTTCGACCTGGAGACAGATGGTCGACTTCTACTCGCGCATCTTCGGGCTGGTGGTGACCGACCGCGGTCATTCCGGGCGCGGCTTCGAGATCGCGTTTCTCAGCCGCGACCCGATCGAGCATCACCAGATCGCCATCGCCGCGGGCCGGCCCAAGGACGCGTCACCCACCATCAACCAGATCTCGTTCCGCGTGCCGGCCTGGAGGATCTGCGCCAGTACTATCCGTGGCTGGTGAAGGAGCGCGTGCAAAAACTCGATCCGCGCAACCACGGCAACGCCTGGAGCACTATTTCGCCGATCCCGAGGGCAACCGGGTCGAGCTCTATTGCTCCTCGCCCTGGCATGTCAGCCAGCCGTTTGGCGAGCCGCTCGATCTGACCGAGCCGCCGCGGCGATCCGCGCCAAGACCGAGGCCATGGTCAAGCAGGACCCGACCTGCCAGCCGATGGAGCCTGGGTCGCGCAGATGAAGAAGAAGATGAGCGCGCAGACCATTTCGGCGTGAGTACGCGCGACGCGACTGACGCTCTGAGTTCGTCATGCGCGGGCTTGACCCGCGCATCCATGAAGCTTGTTCCAAGTTGGAGTGCTCGTACCGTTCTGCGCGGATTGAACGGTCGTCATGGATGCGCCGGGTCGAGCCCGGCGATGACGGAATGAAGAGGTGGCGATTCGAACGAATGCGCCATCGGCACCGGCAGCTCGGCGTTCGCCAGGATGTGGCTCGTCGCGCCGCCGAAGATCATATGCCGCAGCCGGCTCTGGATGAAGCGCCTGACCAGAAGATCGCAGCCTTCCGCCTTCGCCGCGCGCAGGATCGCGTCGCCGGTCTCTTGCCCTCGAGCCCGACCGTCGTCGGCTTGCCGCGATGCCGTTGCCTCCAGATGCGTCGAGCGATTGCTCCACGGTCGGTCCCGGCACGCCCTGGCCGCCCGAGACCGTCGCACGATGACACACGTCGCCTCCTGCAGCCGCGGCATGGCGGCCGCCGTGGCGCGGCCTGCTCGGTCTGCAGT
>CAWKOD010000014.1:0-276320 GCA_963850885.1 uncultured Alphaproteobacteria bacterium
TCTAAAGTTCGCTGCATAATGTCTGTTGGGTTTTCTGACAAAAGCGCTTAACCGACGCGCGAATTTCATCTGCGGATTTGGTCCATCGATACGGCTTGGGCTTTTCGTTATGGCGCTCGATGACGTCCGTTCATCCGAGCTCAGAACCAACGGCGCGATCGGGCGCCCCACTGCATTTGTCATGACCTCGCCCTCACGACGCAGGTGAAAGCGAGTATCTATAATGACATGAACTTCAGTTGCCCACATAACTCGCCGACGTTCGATTTGTGCCTCTCATTGGGCATGAAGGATGGGAAGGCCCCGAAATAGGCCCAAAACACCGAGCGGCCGCGGCATCGAAACAAAGGCGCGCCCGAAAAAAGCAGCTCATCGCCAACTGTGCGAACCAATATCCTCGATCGGTTCCGCGCAATTGGGGCCCCTACTTGCGCAAATCGGCGATGCCCGGGTTGTGCTAGGCCCCCTGGGCTTCGCAAAAAGGTAGGGTTGGTTGGCGCTGCAGTACAAAGCAAGTCTTGGCTGCCGATTTGGATAATCCAGGGACTGATGGCGTTTTCAAAAAGATCCGCACGGACTTTGATGCTTCGGGCGTAGTCCCATCAGATCGTGAAATCCGCCTCGCCATGGATCAGTTTATGAGCCAGGCATTCACTGAAATTAAGGCTGGCCGCTAGCAGCTTAGATTGCGCGACCCTTTCACACGGATAACAAACATTCCCCCGAGCTGGCAATTCTAGTCAGCTTTCTGATGTCGGCCCAGATTGTCTATCAGAATATAAATACTCACCAAGAAGACCCAAACGGGCAAAAACTGCGAACTCCAACTGATGTAGTAGCTGCCGACCAGAAGAATACATGCCAGGACATAACGGAACGCCGAAGCAAACCAGAGTATCGCAACCAGAAGAGCAGAAAAGACGATGCCAGCGATCGCGGCGGCTTTCGGCGTTTTTAGCTGTGCACGAGTGAAAGCATTATTCCCGGACATCACCAAACTCCAAAAACGGCTAAAGATTTGAACGCCAAGCGCGATAGGACTTGGCTTGTTGTACTCATAGACTGTACTTGAACTCCGCCGACATTCACGGCACGTGGCTTCCGGATTCGCGCACGGCGTGCGTGGGCAAAAGCGCCCGCTGCCACGGCCAGCGGCCCTCAATTTCAAGCACCAGTGTCCAACTCAGGAAAGTGCGTACCACGACCAGGCCCGCAAGCAGGCCGAGGCTGGTAAACGTAAGCTCGATCGCAATGGTCTTCACGATATCGGCAGCGACTAGCACTTCGGCAAGCAAGAGTGACCGGCCGATGCGGATTTTGTATTGATCGTAATATCGTTCCTCTACACGGCGATTTACATAGAGATAGGTCGACCAGACGATGCCGGCGACGATAATGAAGACACCGAATATCTCGATGCAGGTGCCAACGAGACGAATCCAGTGGCTTACATCGGTTTCAAAGGCGAATAAGCGTTCAATATTGGTATTCATCTTTCAAGTCCTTGAGACTGCCAGCCATCGATCATTGGCGCCACACTAAAATTTGGCCGCCGTGCCTTGCATTTTGAGCAGTTTGACGATGATGGCTTTGCGCTCGTTCTTCGCCAACTTCAGTTCCTTCTTCGTATTCATGTCCGCAGGGTTGAAATATTCCTGACCGATGAAATCCGGAATTCGCGTAAAGATTCTTTGACCTGGGACAAGAGTGGCGTGCAGGAGATGGGCAAATGAGCCCAGAGCGGGGGCACCGCTGGGGTCATCCTTGGCTGGACAAAGGGGATGGGGGGAAGGCGTCCAGCTTTATTATTTAACTAGAAGCGATCTAGTGACTTTCAAGGCAGTTTTCTTCCAACCGCGTTGACGCAGACTGTCAGTTCAAGCAGCAACCTTACCCGGCGAAGCGCCTGTCTTGGTCGGCAACGCTCCTGTCTTGATCTGAATTGTTTTCGTGGTCTTGATGGCTTTAGCGGGCTTCTTGATCGTGAGATGCAGGAAACGCCCTTGTCGAAATGGGCATCGACGGCTCCGTCCTCCGGCTCGAAGGGCAGGGACATTGATCGGTAGAATGATCCGTAGCTCCGCTCCTCGACATGCCAGTCCTTTTCTTCTTTCGTACTTTCCGCCTTTTTCTCACCGGAAATGACCAACTGGTTGCTGTCTAGGCTGACCTTGATATCTTTCTCGTCCACGCTAGGAAGTTCAGCAGAAGCTTCGAAGGCATCCTTTGTTTCCGCCACATTGATTGCCGGTGCTCCTGCCCCAATGCCAGGGGAGGACGAATTTTGATCAAAAAAACGAACCGCGTTTTCTATTTCGCGCCGCATGGCTCGAAACGGGTCCGCCGTTCTTGGTTCGTAGTCCACAATCTCGGAAGAATGCATCTGTTCACTCCATAGGTTGGAGAAAATAGCGAAGAGCATCTCGCTCTTCGCTTGTCACATCAGACTTGTCCGCCTGCGTCGCCTTGATCTAGCTCAAATCCGTCGAATTATTTCGATAGCTAGGCCGCCTCAGTTGGCGGCCGCTTTCATTTCTAACAAGCGCGTGATGTCTGCACCGATGATCAAAAATTCTAAGGGCCGCAGGTGCGGCTTTGGTGTAGAGATGCGAGGGACCTCATCGCCTCACGTTAAATTCACAGGCGACTTCGGTAACGCAATTGAGGCTATACAAATCGGCGGTTGCTTCTCGGTTCATATTTTCGCGAAAAATTCGTGGCCCTGCAACTTTCGACTTTTGCAACACAATCGGCACAAAGCGGACAAACCGACCGCCTCTGAGTTTGTCCGCTCTTGGGGGTATAGCGGACATGGCCAAAGCGGCTGCAATGTCGACTTCTGACCCAGAAGACCGGACATCACTCAGTCTCGACGCACTAGTAAGCGTTTTCCGCCGGGAAGCGGGCTTCGTAGAAGGCCAAACATTGCGGTCGAATACTGCAGGGCCGACAATTTGAAAAACCTAAACCCGCACGTAATGGTGATGCGGGCCGCCGATTATCTGGCGAGAAAGATTTTGCCAACCCGCTCGGTCGATGCATCGGCGTATCTTTCCCCAATGACCGATTGCGTCCCGATGTGATTGTAATCAACTTGGATAAGGTTTTCGGTACATACAGCCCTTCACCGATCAGGCTTATTTCCGATCCGACCGCATGCTAGAATTATTCTAACGATCGGTGGGCCGGGGGGCGCGCGTTTTGGGAGACGTGAGGATGCCACCATTCATCAAATTCATTCCGCCACTCGACGAGACAATCAGGCATCCAAATCCTCGATTTTAACCTTACGGTGAGGACGGTTCGGATGGCAGAAATTATCCAGGGCACTTAAGAGTGCGCTGGCTCCCTTTACAGCGTAATGCAGTTGTCGACCTGACATCAATTGTGCCACTGCACATCGAGGAAGTCATAAAACAGCATAAACCATTTCACATGGTCACTGTCGAACAGCCTAATCGGCGTGTCACAATGTATGAAGCTAAGATCACCCAATTCACTCAGTATCTCAACCAACCCAAAAAGCTATTTTTCCATTTCGATCGGCTAAGCATTTTAAATCCGTAACCCGCGCGCCGTCGCGCTCGACGATCGGGCGGACTGCAAGCGTAGCCGCCGATATAGAGCCGAACGCGCTCGAACGCATGAAAAGCGTCGTTCCTATCTCCGCGTCGCTCGGATTGAACGTTTCACCAATTCTATGCAATTGCTCGCCGACGAGGTGATCAGAATGAGGTGGACGATGTCCGCTTGTGGCCGATTGTGTTGCAAAAGTCGAAAGTTGCAGGGCCACGAATTTTTCGCGAAAATACAACACGGGAAGCAATCGCCAATTCGTATAGCTTCAATCGCGTTACCGAAGTCGCCTGTGAATTTCGCGAGGATGAGGTCCCTCACATCTTTACACGAAAGCCGCGCCTGCAGGCCCCAGAATTTTTGAGCCACAGTCAAAACGAGTTTTGCAACACAATCTGCCAGAAGCAGACAACCGCACCGCAGCAAAAGAACTCGTTTGTCGATCACATGTCGGCGCAGGCGAGCAGTATATCTTCTCCGAACTTGCTACCCAGCCATTGAGACCTTCCCCCGGTATCGCATAACGTTAGCCAAGATCAGCGATAGCCCACATCGGAAGATGGCAGTCGCCATCGATCAAGCATGGCCAGGGTTGTTTTGAGCGGCGTGGTGTGGGGCATTGTGACGCTTGCTAGCGTCGCCAGCGAAGCCGCCGCCGCCGACACATTCAAAGGCAAGGAGATCACGCTCTACGTTGGCTCCGGAGCCGGCGGCGCTTATGACACCTATGCGCGGTTGCTCGCTCGCCATTACGGCCGGCACATTCCGAGCAACCCCAGGATCATCGTCAGCAACATGCCCGGTGCGGCCGGCCGGCGAATGATCAATTTCATTTACAACGTTGCGCCGAGCGACGGCAGCGCCATTGCAACCGGTTTGAGCACGCTGGCTTTCGATCCGCTCATGGGCGAGACCAGCCTCTTCGTCGCACAGAAGCTGAGTTGGCTCGGCAGCGCCGCCAAGGAGACCACAACCTGCATCGCTTGGCATGCCTCACCGATCCGCTCGATTGAAGATGTGAAGGTACGCACTATGGCAGTCGGATCGAGCGGGCCTAGCAGCACCAACTCTATCTACCCGAATGTGCTCAGCAATCTATTCGGCATGCATTTCAAGATCATTGCCGGCTACACGTCTGCTCCGGCCATGAGCCTGGCGATCGAACGCGGCGAACTCGACGGCCGATGCGGGCTGACCTGGTCGTCGTTGCAGTCGGTAAACGCGAATTGGATCAAGGAAGGCAAGGTTCGCGTGTTGCTGCAATTCGCGCTCGAAAGCAATCCTGCGCTAAAGAACGTTCCGACCGTGTTCGACCTCGTCCGTAGCGAAGAAGACCGACAGATCCTAACGCTCTGGACGGCGCCCAACACCATGGGCCGTCCGTTCTTTGGGCCACCGGGTATGGCGCCGGAACTCGTGGAAATGTTCCGCCGAGCCTTCAATTCCACTGTCAAGGACCCTGCTTATCTCGCCGACGCGGAGAAGCTGGGCCTTGGTGTCGACGCGATGACCGGCGAAGAAGTCGCCGGGCTGATTGACCGCGTCTATGCGATGCCCAAGACTGTGGTCGAGAAGGCTGCTATCGCCGCCAACATCAAATGAGAAGAATTCGGCGCGTCGGTCGCCCCGTGCGCGTCATGCTGCCGCCCAAACAACACGCCCATGGAGGTTCATCTTGCTGATCGACTGGCACGTACACGTCAACGATCCAAAATACATTGGGCCTCCGTGGTGGCCGGTCCCCGTGCCGATGACGGTGGACAATGCAATCGAAGCGCACCAACTGATCGGTCTGGACCGGACTGTCATCAGCAACGCCGTTCATTACATCCGCCACATGGATACCGTGCGCGAAACCGTTGGAGCGATCGAGAGTTCGAACCGCCATCTCGCATTATGCCGGGACAAGCACCCCGACAAGTTTCTTTTTATGGCGACGTGCATCCCTGGCGGTGGCGAAGAGTTCCTGAAGGAGCTGGAGCGCAGCATCAAAGAGGACGATGCCCGCGCCGTTATTATAAATTCTAGCCACAAGGGTCACTATCCGGACGAGGACGCGGCCAAGCCCTTCTTCAAACTGGTGACCGACCTGGACATCCCGGTCTTCATCCATCCTGGCGACGCGACCACACCGGCGATGAAGGACTACCGTCTGGCCTCGAGCATCGGACGGCCCGCCGACAATTGCCTGTCGCTGGCGCGGCTGATCGTTCGCGGCGTCTTCGAGCAGTTTCCCAATCTCAAGCTGGTCGGCAGCCATCTCGGAGGCGGCATCTGCGAGGTGATTGGTCGCATGGATTACGCCTACGACTTGCTCGACTTTTCGGTGTTTCTTGGCCCTTACGAGCCGATGCTCATCAAGCATTCGCCGAGCCAATATCTCAAGATGATGTATCTCAACTCGGCCTGCTATGCGCCGTCCGCGGCCGAATGCTGCCTGAAAACGGTCGGGGAGGACCATTTCCTGTTCGCCACGGATTCGCCCCCGATGGTCCCCCTCAAGAAGAAGGGCTTTGACATGATGAAACAGATCGGCATGAACCCGCGTCAATACGACAAGGTCATGGGTGGCAACGCGGCCCGCCTACTGAAGATCAACTAAGTCGAGCAACGCCCTAGGCCGCTAAACGGAAATCAAATGGCTCTGTGCTTCCGCCTGATGCTGACCGCTGCCGCCTTAACCGGCATTTCGTTCGCGGTTGCCGTTCCAGGCGCAAAGTCCCAAGAATACCCGGAGCGCGCCATTCGCGTGGTGGTGCCGTTCGCCGCGGCGGGCACCACAGATATCGTAACGCAAATCCTATTCGACCGGATCGCGAAATCCGTTGGGCAGCCCATCGTTGTCGACAACCGCCCCGGTGCGGGAGGGAACATTGCGGTCGATCAGGTCGCCAAGTCGGTGCCTGACGGCTACACGCTGATCGTTGCCGATCCTTCCAGTTCGCTACCCGCCAATGTAACGCTCTTTCCGAACCTGACTTTCAATCCGGCCCGCGATCTTGCACCGGTCGCGCTTTTTGGCGTGACGGGCGCGGCCTTGATCGTCACGAATTCCCTGCCGGCAAATTCTCTCAAGGAGTTTGTTGCACTGGCGAAAAGCAAACCTGGCGAGCTGTTGTATGGGTCGACGGGCAATGGATCGCCGGGCCATCTCAATGGCGCGCGGTTATCGCGTGTTCTGGATATCAAGACCGCTCACGTGCCCTACCGAATTGGCAGCCAGGGAACCACCGATCTGCTCACCGGGCGAATTCATTTCTGGGTCGCACCGATCCCAACTCGGTTAGAGCAGGTGAAGGCGGGCCAGTTGCGAGTTCTTGCGACGGCAGGCAGCCAAAGGTCTGACGATCTTCCTACGGTCCCGACAGTTAAGGAAAGCGGATTTGGCGACTTCGATGCGTCAACGGCCTATGCCGTGTTCGCTCCGGTGGGAACGCCGAAAGCGGCCATTGAGCGATTGCATGGCGAGGTCACGGCCGCGATCCAGGACGAGACTGTGCGGTCGAAACTTCGCGCGGCCGGCGTCGAACCAGAACTCTTGGGGCCCATGGAAGTGAGAAACATGCTTGAGGTCCAAATTGTGAGTTGGGCGGAGGTCGTTAAGAGCGCGAAGATTAGGGTTGACGGACAATAGCTCTGTTTGACGCGCCTCAATATCAAGCTCAAGCCTGGAATGCAGGAATAGACGATGCGAGGGCTTTGGCGGCGGCCAAAACCCGCTGCTGTCCTGCAACATGAATCGCTGATCGATGTCGCAGTTGGGTCATTCGCGTCATTTTCAGCCGGTTGCCGGATGTCTGCTTTACCCCGGTGCATTCAACCGGTCAGTGCAACACCAGTCGCAGTCTATCGGCAGGGGTTTCGAAGCCCAAGGTCTTTCGCGGGCGTTGATTGAGCCGCATCGCAATTGAGTTGAGGTAGGTCTGGGAGAAGCGCGAGAGATCGGTTCCTCTCGGGAAGTACTGTCGCAGCAGGCCGTTGGTGTTCTCGTTGCTGCCGCGCTGCCATGGACTGCGCGGATCACAGAAATAAACCTGCACGTTGGTGGCAACCGTGAAGCGCTTGTGGCCAGACATCTCCTTGCCTTGGTCCCACGTCAGGGAACGTCGTAGCTGCTCGGGCAATTTGCGGATGTGCTTAGCGAGCGCGGCCACCACAGTCGTCGTGTCCTTCCTTGGAAGCTTGACGAGCATTGTAAAGCGGCTGTGGCGCTCGACGAGCGTCGCGATGTGCGTGTCGCTTGCTCCGGTAAGAAGGTCTCCTTCCCAATGCGGCACGCGGGGACTGTCAGAATTTCTGTGTGAGGCAGTTTTCCGTCATGCGCGCACGAAACGCTCTTTGAACATGACGGCGA
Organism: uncultured Alphaproteobacteria bacterium; assembly: GCA_963850885.1. Classification (GTDB taxonomy): domain Bacteria; phylum Pseudomonadota; class Alphaproteobacteria; order Rhizobiales; family Xanthobacteraceae; genus Z2-YC6860. The sequence continues at coordinate 7,931 of CAWKOD010000014.1, forward strand.
ATTGTGTCTTTGCCTCAGCCCACTCGCGCGGCGGCCGTTTCCACTCCGCAGCGGCATGGTTCAAGACCAAATATAGCAGCTTTGCGGCGGCGTCGTCAGATGGAAAATGTCCCCTGGTCCTGACGGCGCGTCGCAGCTTTGAGTTCAGCGCCTCGATTGCGTTCGTCGTGTAGATGATCCGTCGCACGCCTTCCGGGAAGGCGAAGAATGGCATCACGAGCTCCCAGTTGCGGCGCCAGCTCTGCGCGATCGCCGGATATTTTGCGCCCCACGGACCTTGCGCGAAGGCGTCGAGGGCAGCCTGGCCAGCGCAGCATCGGCTGCGCGATAGACAGTCCGCAGCGCCTGCGCCACGCTCTTGCGATCCTTCCAGGAGGCAAAATCCATCGAATGGCGGATCAGGTGGACGATGCAGGTTTGAACGACCGTCTGCGGAAAAACAGCATTGATGGCCTCGGGAAAGCCCTTCAGGCCGTCGACGACGGCGATGAGAATGTCCTGGGCCCCCCGGGTCTTTAGTTCGTTGATGACGCGCAGCCAGAATTTGGCGCCTTCGGTCTGTTCAATCCAGATGCCGAGAATCTCCTTGGTGCCATCCGCCAAGACGCCGAGCGCGATGTAGATCGCCTTGTTGCGGACGAAGCCTTCGTCACGGATCTTGACCCGAATGGCATCGAAGAACACCAGCGGGTAGCAGATATCGAGGGGCCGGTTCTGCCATTCCGCCACCTCGTCCAGAACGGCGTCGGTGATGGCTGAGATCAAGTCGGGCGAAACGTCGATGCCGTAAAGCTCCTCAAGATGGCCGCGGATCTCGCGAACTGTCATCCCGCGCGCATACATCGAGATAATCTTGTCGTCGAAATCCGGAAACCTGCGCTGGTATTTAGCGATCAGCTTCGGATCAAATGTCCCCGCACGATCCCGCGGCACCGACAGCGTCATCTTCGAGGTGCCGGTCAGAACCGACTTCTTCGAATAGCCGTTGCGATGATTGGCATTGCCCTCAGCATCGTCACCATTCAAATGCTCGTCGAGCTCGGTATTAAGAATCCGCTCGGACAGCGCCTTCTTCAGCTCGTCGACCAGCCCATCCTTATTGAATACGTCCTTCGGGTCGCGGCCAGCCAGAAGCTGGTCCAGTAGGTCTTTCTCGATCGCCATATGATGCTCCATCTCGTTCCCATCATCATGGCCTCACACACAAGATTCCTGACAGTCCCCACCCGGCACGGCGCGATCCTCGGCCTCGGCGGGTCGCTCGCGGATGGAGACCATATCGAGTATGTGTCCCTGTCCATTCTTGGCCTTGCCGCCTTTGGTGTGGCGCATCTGCCTTCTTGTACGTAACTGTGCCGTCAGCTCCTTCTTCAGCACGCCGCGCGTCTGAACAAAGAGACTGCGATAGATCGCTTCGTAAGATATCCGCATGTCTCGGTCGGTCGGGAACTGCTGCTTCAGCCAACCGGAGATCTGCTCTGGCGACCATTGCAGCGCAAGCTTCTGCGCCACGAACCATCGTAACTCCCTATGGAGTACCAGGCGACAAGGCTTGGGGCGCAGCGCCCGCGCCCACGCGCGCCTGTCGGCCCGGTTTGCACGGTAAGCCTGCAAACCACCGTTGCGTCGAATCTCCCGGCTTATCGTCGATGGCGATCGTCCGAGACCCTGCGCGATCCGACGTATCGACCGACCGGCCGCAATCCCACGAGAAATCTCTTCGCGCTCCTCAAGCTTCAACGCCGCAACAGCTCTGCGACGTGGCGCCGGCGCCACACCTCCATGGAGAGCCACGATCCGCTGGACGCCGGTCTTGTTCCTCCTTTCCAGCCCCCGGGAGATGGCCAACACGCTTTGTCCGTTCTTCCACCGCTCCCACAGTTCGGCCTTCTGCTTCCAAGTGAACAATGTCCGTGACGTCAGCATGTGACACCTCCCCATCCAGAAGGATTACAAGGTGTTGCGCTGATCCGTTGAATTCACCCCCCGATAGATGGGGTAATCGGCCGGCAGCTTGTGGATAACTGAAGATATTGGGTGCTGCGCGTCAGGCTGATGGTGAAACGAGGTCACCGTGTGAACGGGCCTCAAGCATCAGAAGGAGAAGCGCAGCATGGACTATTTTGCGGGATTGGACGTTTCGGCCAAGGAGATCAGCGTCTGCATTGTGGATGATGCGGGCAAGATCGTTCGTGAAGTGAAGGTGGCGAGCGAGCCTGCAGCGTTGCTTGCAGTGTTGAAGAGCCCTGCCTACCACTTCAAGCGGATTGGATTGGAAGCTGGGCCGCTGTCGCAATGGCTGTTCAGTGCCCCGACGGCGAGGTAGCAGCAATGGCCTCAGCCAAATCATCATGGACTGGAATATCAATGTGAACCGGATTCCTATTTTCGTTTTTTGCCTGCGTATAACGTAGCCGACCATTCTTGATGTGCTGAGGACCCAAACGAACCACATCTTCACGGCGGCAGGGATCGTCGGAGAAAGCCTCGCCGGGAGCATCACACTGCTGCGCTTCCTGCGGCGAGCCAGTCAATCGCGCCAGAAGTTCTTGAACCGGGTCGGCGCCAGTTCGGTGTAGCGCACCGTGTGCTGGATGTTGCGGTGCCCGAGGTAAGCCTGCAGCGAGCGAGTATCGACGCCGTCATTGGCGAGCTTGAAGCCGCAGGCGTGGCGCAGCATGTGCGGATGCACCGGAAAGTCGAAGTCAGCCGCCACGCCGAGCCGGGCGACCATCTTGCGAAAACCCGCCGTCGTGAACGGTGCGCCGCGCTCGGAAGTAAAGATAAACGGCGACGCTGGGTCCTGCTCGCGCTTGAGCCGGCGTAACGCCCGCAACTCGCGGCCGGACAGCGGGTGAACGGACTCCGCGCTGCCCTTGAGCCGGCTCACATGGAGGCGGCCATGGGCAAAATCGATGGCGTCCCAGCGCAACGTGACCAGCTCGCCCGCCCGCAATCCATGGCGGTAGGCGACCAGGACCATGGTGGCGTCGCGGTGGCCATGGCGGTTCTCGCCGGCGGCAGTGATCAGGCGGGCGACCTCGGCGTCGGTCAGGTACTCGCGCGAGCGCGACCTCGGCGTTGCGCTGCGCCGCTGCGGTGGCCGGCGATCAGTCAACTGTCCCATTAACGGTGGTCGGCGCCACCAGCGCCAGATGTGATTTTTCCATGGTTTTTCAGGCTTTTTTGCTGTGACTGTCCCTAAAATAGGCTCTTACGGGACACTGTGCAAGGCGAGAAACGCCCATTTTATTGGTACAACTGCGATCTCGGGCGCGCCGGCAGAACCGGTCAGCGTTCAAGAAACGCTGAATTGGCCGGCGGATTTTTTGGGGTGAGGCGCCCTAGCATTGAGGTGCTGTTCGCCGTGCAACTTGCGAGCTTGCTGCGTTCTCGGTACGTTCTATCGGCGTAGTCGCAGCAATTCCAAACGAGCCACTATGGCTGATCAGATTGTTATCACGGAGAAATCCAGCCAGGCCAAAGACGTCCGCGCTGCCGTCGGATCGCGCTACGGAGACATCCTCCCGGCCGAAGGCCATTTGTTCGACCTGCTCGAGCCGGAGGACGTTGTGCCAGCCTGGAGGCGCTGGTCGCCGATACTGCTGCGGCCAGAAGGCCTGTACGGCACTCGTCCGGCGGAGGGCGGCAACAAAGCCGCCAAGCTCAGAGCCATTCGCGAGGCCCTGCGCACCGCCAAGCGGGTTTGGCTTGCCACCGACTGTGACCGCGAAGGTCAGTTGATCGGTCAGGAAATTCTCGAGCATTACGAGTACCGCGGCCAGGTCATGCGGGTGTTGTTCACCGCGCAGGACCAGCAGACCATCCGCGATGCATTCGGTCGGGCAAAACCAAATAGCGAATATTCCCGGCTTTACGCCGCAGCCGTTGCGCGCCGCCAGTCCGACCAGATCTACAATCTGTCGCTCACGCGCACCGCGACCGTCATTCTAGGGCAGGGTTCGCGCCGCGTGATCGGCGTCGGTCGGGTGAAGACGCCGACGCTCGCCATCGTGTGCAAGCGCGAGTTGGAAATCCGGAACTTTGTGCCCATCGCTTATTTTGAGATTGTCGCCACTGCGAAAGTTGCGGGCGGACAATTCCTGATGCGACACGCCCCGCAGGAGCGAATCCTCAAACGTGCGCTTGCCGAGACCGTCGTCGATGCCGCTCAAGGTTTCGAAGGCCCGCTTGGCGTGCGCGTCGAGGACAAGCGGCAAGGACCACCCAAGCTGCACGATCTGCCGTCGCTGCAGAAACTCTGCGGCTCGCGCTTCGGCTGGCCGGCCAGCAAGACGCTCGCGGTGGCGCAGGAGCTCTATGACGGCCAGGGTAAAAAGATCATCACCTATCCGCGCGCCGAGGTGCGCTACCTGCCACAGAGCCTGATGTCGGACGTACCGAAGATCGTGGCCGGACTACAGGTGGGCCAGTCGTTCAGCACAATCCCGGTGCCCAATCCACCGATCGTGCGAAGAGGCACGAGCGGCGCGTTCTACGACAAGGGGCTAGAAGGCGCGAGCCATCACGCGGTCATTCCCAACGTCAACACCATCGACAAGCTGCGCGAGATCTGGCCTCGCCTGTCGGTTGACGAGAAGAAACTATTCGACGTCATCGCACGGGCCTATCTGGCTGCGCTGATGCCCGACTTCCGCTACCGGCAGACCACCGCAACGCTCGATGTGCGTGCCTTTGAATTCCGCGCCAGCGGCCGCCAACCCATCGATCTCGGATGGCGCGCCGCATTCCCGGAGTGGCAACCCGCCGACGAAAAGGGCGACGAGGCGCAATTGTTGCCGCCGCTGCGCAACGGCGAGACCGCGCAACTGCAGGATCCAAAAATCGAGGACAAGGAGACCCGGCCACCGCCGCGCTACAACGAAGGCACTCTGATCGAGGCGATGCAGAATGCCTGGCGGTTCGTTGACGATGAGGTGCTGCGGGAACGCCTGAAGGAAGCCAAGGGCATCGGCACGCCGGCGACGCGAGCCGAGATCATCGGTGGGTTGAAGAAACAGAGCTTTCTGATGGTTCAGGGCAAGCACATCGTGCCGACCGAGACCGGGCTGTCGCTGTTTGGCGTGCTCAAACAGGCCGACCCGGCGCTGGTCGATCCGGGTGTCACGGCGCAACTGGAATGCCTGCTCGACGATGTCGTGGTCGGCAAGCAGGAGATGGTTGGCGCAATTGACGCCGTGTGCAATGTCGCGGAGCGCATCATCGGCAAGCTGAAGGACGGCGCCGCCGCCGGAGGGCTACCCTCGTTTGCGGGCTCAGCCCGCCCCGCAGCCTATCCGCCAACGCCCGCGATGAAGCGCTTTGCCGATAGTCTCGTCCGGCAGAAGGGCATCAAGCCTCCGCCCGGTTACAAGACGTCGATCTCGATCTGCCGCAAGTTCCTCAACGAACACGCGCCCAAGAAGGCCGATGGCGAGACCGCTGGGAAGCATGAGCCCCGACCGGTGAGCCCGGCCCAGTTGCTGTACGCCAAGAAGATCGCGCAGGTGAAAGGCCTCATCCTCCCCGACGAGGCCAAGGCCAGTTCGGCCGCAATGTCCGCGTGGATTGACGCAAACCGAGGTCCGAAGCGCGGCAGGCGCGGCCGCAAAGCCAGCTTCAAGTCTGCAAGGTCAACCGCGTCTCGGTCGACGGTGCCGGCGAAGAGATCTCGGAAACGCAAAGCTCACGCCGCCGCCCAAACATCGCCGCCCGCAGAGCCCAATCCCGTGGTCGGGACACCACTGCGGATTCCTTATGGTAATAAGGATGTCGCCCAAAAGCTCGGCGCCCGTTATGGCTCGTCAGGATGGTACGCGCCGCCCGGAGTTGATCTTTCTGCTTTCGGTGAGCGGGGGTGGCTGTAGAGCTGGCTCCGAAAATCTGCACAGCACGCTAAGTGGAGTTCTGCTTAGCCCGGGACGACCTCAAACTCGCCAAGGATGGGAACGCGAGTGGAGTTTCAGCGGATAGGGCGAGCCTAGCCATCAGCGAGCGCCTGATCGCGTTCTCGTATTGCTTTGCGCAAGTTATGAGCATTTTTGTACGTTTAGGGCGTCGCGCTGCTGCCTCCCTCGCGAAGTGCGGTGTTCGAAGGTAGTATCCTGGCGCGCTTCGCCGGGGTTGGTCTCAGCAATCCCCTGGAATCACGTTCGACTCCAGCCACTCAACCCCTTTCGAAACGGCCTCTAAGAGAGAAACCAATCCTTGTTGCAGATATGGGAGGCATACGGTGTCGACAGCCAACGCGGCCTGTGCCGGGCGATTGTGTTTGATCATTCTGTTCCTTGTCGCGGGTAGCTTCAAGTCAGTTTCCGCAGCGGATTACTCGGCATGGCCCGTCAAAGGCAAACTCGTGGGGAAGGATGGCGATAAATCTAAAGATATTAGCGGCATCGCCTGCTCGACCTCCCAGGGCTTACCTCGGTCATGTCTTGTAATCGACGACAATACACAGGCAGCGCAGGCTGTCACGCTCAAGGAAGGTGAAATCGTAGTTGGCGAAACCATTCGGCTGATTGAGAACTCTCTCAAAGGCAAGCCGCTTGAGTTGGACGGTGAAGGCGTCGCCTACGCGGATGGATTCTATTACGTCATGGGCTCGCACGGCCGCCCCCGCAAATCCGACGAAACCAAGCTCTCTGACAAAACTAAAGCCAAAATTGTGGCCAGCAGTCAGATTGTGCGCGTTCGCTTAGCACAAGGCATAGGTGCCACTTCCGTGGAACGTACGGTTAAACTCAGGCCGATCATCGCGTCGGAGACCGCCCTGTCCTCTTTTCTTGACGGAAGGTTGGACCAAAACGGTGTGACGATCGAAGGGGTAGCTGTCAAAGATGGCCGCTTGTTTGCTGGATTCCGGGGGCCGACTCTTGAAGGGGGGCGCACTGCGGTCCTATCGGTCACAATCGACCATCTGTTCGGCCAAAGTGCGTCTGATGTACGCCTTCACAGGATTCCGCTCGGCAACGGGCAAGGTATACGCGACCTCGCACCATACGATGATGGTTTCCTTGTGCTCTCCGGACCGACCGTCAACAGACCAGGCAACTACGGCATATTCTGGTGGGACGGTCGTACCGAGACTGTGAAATTTCTTAAGGACCTTGCCGACATCGCAGGAAAGAAGGGAGAGCGTAAGGCGGAAGCACTGCTGCCGCTGGACCGGACATCGTCAACCGTCCGCCTTCTCATCCTATTTGACGGGGAGAAAGAAGGGGCTCCGGTCGCCATCACGGTGCCGAGTCCGTAGACAACCGGTCGCGCGGATATGTCCAAAATACGTCTCCGACTTTATGGCGACTTCGGATGGCCTCGCGCTCACCAAGGCTTTCATGGGCATCAACGATGCCAACCCGACGAGGGCGGGAGGGGTGAACTCGCCGGTCTTCAGGGCCTCCACCCCCCACACGGAATGGTGCCACGCCGCTTCGACCTGAAAATGGAAAGGTGCCATGTCGTCGAAGAGGCGGGTGTTCACGAAGTTATCGGGATCACCACCCGTCTCCGCGAAATGCGTGGCCGCACGGCCGAGGAAGCCTCCGATGGACCGCACAGTCTGCAGGAATGTTGGCACGCTGAGGTTATAGAGTGATGTCGACATTGGTTTCCCCTCCGGAGCAGGTTGAATTTCTGCACGTCAGCATGTGACGCAACGGCTGCAACGGCAAGAACTAGCGCGGTTATCGACTGGCGGCTTTCCCATCGCGTCGAACTCTGATTCAGCATTGGCATGAGCCGATACGACCTGACCGACTTCGAGTGGCGCGTGATTGAACCGCTCCTGCCCAACAACCCGCGAGGCGTGCCGCGCGTCGATGACCGCCGCGTGCTGAACGGCATCCTCTGGGTGTTGCGCTCCGGAGCGCCATGGCGCGACCTGCCTGAGCGCTACGGCCCACGCACCACCTGCTACAACCGCTTCGTCCGATAGCGAAAGGCAGGCGTGTGGGACCGGCTCATGGACGCCATCGCCGCCGCTCACGACGGCAATATCCAGATGATCGACAGCACCTCCGTTCGCGCCCACCAGCAGGCCGCGAGCTTTTGAGCTAAATTCCCTGCTCACCGGAATAGGAATTTTCTGGGCTAGAACAGGGAAATTTCGAAGAAGAACAGGGAATTTTTCGCTGCGAATGAGATGTCCGCTTTACCGCCGAAAGACATCCGGATTAGCCCTCCGTATCGCTGTCAGGACAGAATGTCGAGTTTGTAGCCCCGCCGGCCGAACAGATAATCACGCGACTGGTGAATGCGCTGGCGAACCGACGCCATGTCATGGCCGACCATGGCGCCGCGCCACTTGCGGGCGTTGCCGGCGACAAGGACCGTCTCGACGTTGCCGGCGTGGGCGTGCGACACCACCGTGCCCACCGCGTTGGTCAACGGCATCGTGTTGATATCTTCAGCGCGGATGATGACGATGTCGGCATCCTTGCCGGGCGTCAGGCTTCCAATCTTGGCGGCAAGTGCCGCGTTGTGGGCGCCGCGGATCGTCGCGAACTCAAGCATGTCGCGAACTGACAGCAGCGCCGGTGGATTCGGCTCTTTCTGAGTTCTGGCGACGTGCGCCGACCAGCGTTGCAAGTGGAAGCCCACCCTCATTTCGGTGAACAAGTCCGTGCTGTAGGCGGTATCGTTATCAACGCTCAGTCCGGGCCGGATGCCGCGATTGAGCGCCTCCTGCAGGCCCATGCGCGCCGTGCCTAAAGCCCACTGCGAGTCCGATCGAGGACAAGCATTGACCGCGAAACCGGCGCCGCGAATGAACTGCCAGCTTTCGTCCGGAAGGCCGTAGCCGTGATTGATGGTGCGCTTCCCGTTGAGCAGGCCAGCCTTTTCGAACCCCGCCAGCGTCTGCGCGGAGTTCGGCGCCCCGGCGCCATCGATCGACAACCAGACGTCGAGACGGTTGGCGGCCTCCCAGTCGTCCCTGACGAGACCGCGCGAGAACAGCCGGAACGTCACCAACTGGTCGTCAGAGGCGAAGAACTGCTTTTGAATCCGGGAGACATCCTGCGTCCATTGGCGATCCCAGTCGCCGAATGTCGGCTGGCCGGAGGCGTGGACCGCCCGTACCCCCGAGTTCGAACAGGGCTTGTATGGCCGCATCCGAGTGCAACGACGAACGCGCATTGTGCGAGTTGTCGATGAAGCAGGTGATCCCGGCATCGATGCAGCCCAACGCCGTGGCGAGATTGCCGACGTACATGTCCTCCGGGCGATAGAAGGGCGCGAAACCGCGATGGGTCGCATCCATGTAGTCACCGATGCTCGTGCTGTTGGGAATGATGCCGCGGATCTGGCCTTCCCAGGCATGGCGGTGACAATCGACCATTCCCGGGATCAGTATCCGGTCAGCTGCATCGACAACGATCGCGTTGCCATCTTGCGACGCCGCGCCGAGGTCCGGTCCGACAGCGGCAATTTTCTTGCCTTCGATTAGTAGGTCGGCGCGGGCAAAATCACCCACCGCTGCATCCATCGAAATGATGGTTGCGCTCTTCAGCAGAATGCGGCGCCGCGGGTCTCCGACCGCCCGAATCAAGCGATCGAGCGTCGATCCATCGGCATCCTGCCCTTGCGCGGCCGCGCCGCTTGCGGTGAACGGCAGCGCGGCCGACACCGCAACCAACGCCCCGGATTTAAAAACGTCGCGCCTGGAGGGTGCGTCCGGCACATCATTGTTTCGGTCCGCCGACGAAACGTCGAAACCCTCGTGTGAGAAATCATTCATTCCCATGACTCCTTATGAAAGCAGCACCGCGCCTACACTCACCGATCTTTCCGAAGCGGAAACGACGCCCCGGAATTGCGATGTCCGCTCTACCCGATAACGGACATGGATCAGAACGCGCCGTATGTCCGCCAATAGCAGTCATGGCGCTCTACCCCCCCTAGCAGACGCGCGTCCAACTTTACGAGTTGGCGCGCATTGCCAGCATAGACTTTCTCTTCCTCATCGCGTGGGAGATTCAGGCGGCGAATGAGCTCGACGCCTTCCTTCTTCAGAGGAAACATTGGCGGAGCATCCGTTTCGAAAATGAAGTGATCCGCGCCCACCGTTTCGACAGCACAGCGCGCGGCCGGAGCATGATAGCTCGTGGATTCCAGATAGATTTTCTTCAAGTAGTGACTGGGTGGATGCTTGATGAGAAGCGGTTCGTACGGGCCAAGAAAGAAAGCCCACTCACGAAGGTTATACGCGTAATCCATTCGCCCTATCATCTCGCAGATTCCACCGCCCAGGTGAGAGATTACAAGCTTCAGATTGGGCACCTTCTCGAAGATGCCGCGAACGATCAATCGCGCGGTTGCCAGTGCATTGTCCATCGGACGGCCGACGCTGGACGTCAGCCGGTAGTCCTGCATACGCTCATCCCCGAACGCGGCAGCAGGAGGATGAATGACGACTGGGACGTCAAGGTCAGCAGCCAATTGAAAGAACGGCAGCGCCTCGTCATCGTCAGGATACTGGCCTTGGAGGCTCGAAGGGATCCAGGCTCCCAGCATTCTATCCTGTTTGATCACACGCTCGAATTGCCGCAGAAAGCGATCGCCACCCCAGGGCACCGTTATAGCGAAGGCGAAAACTGACGCATGCTTCGCCTGTAGTGATGCGAGATAACCATTTGATCTGTCGACCGCTCGATATTGTTGATCGCGATCCATACGGGACAAATGATGAAGCGGGTTGCTGATAAAGGAAATATCAACACCGCCGATCTCTTGCGCCTTGAGAACATTCTCAATCGTCATGGGACTGCGGCCCTGCCATAACGGCTCAGCCGCATCCTCAGGAGGATGCACATGCGTGTGAAAATCGATGATCACGCGAACCTCGTTTTGCTTGGCGAATATTGTGTTGCTACTCTCCACGATGCCGTGACTGCGCGTCAACGCCTGCCAGCGATATCGGTAGACGGCTCAAATCTCGCTCCAATTGAAAGAGAGGACGCGATGAGTTTCAGACGAGGTTCTTGGGGCGCTCTGAGGCTGCTTGTCTCGTCAACTCTGCTGTTGCTCTCCCCGATGGCATCGTTTGCGCAGAGCGACTGGCCCAATCGGCCCGTCACAATAATAGTAGGATACTCCGCCGGCAGCGCCGCCGACATCGTTGCAAGAACGCTTGCAAATCCTCTTGCGCAAAAGCTCGGTCAGTCTGTCGTGGTAGAAAACCGGAGTGGGGCTGACGCAATGATCGCCGGGCGGGCGGTCGCTCGCGCGGAGCCCACAGGCTACACGGTAGGATTCGGGTCGCCGACTTCCTGGGCGCTCACGTTAAGTCTGCAACCGCAGCAGATGGGGTTTGACCCTCGCAAAGATTACGCGCCAGTCTCGCTAGTCGGAGAGACGCAGTACGTCCTCATCGTCAATTCTGATCTCGGCGTTAATTCTATCGCTGATCTGGTTGCTCTTGCTCGTCGTTCGAAGCCGGGCGCGTTGAATTTCTCTTCGACTGGCGAGGGCAGCGTTGCTCATTTGGGCACGCTGATGATTGCGAAGAAACTTGGTATCGAAATGACGCATGTGCCCTATAAGAGTACCGCTCAGTCAATCGTTGACGTCGCAAGCGGAGTTATTCAACTGCAACTCGCAACGATATCTCCGACCTTGCCTCTCTATCAGTCAGGGAAAGTTCGTGTCCTGGGGATCGCTAGCGACCAACGATCCCCGTTGCTTCCCGAAGTGCTGACTTTGGCCGAGCAAGGTGCTGCAACTCAGGCTGGCTTCTCGATGGGCCTGGTTGTGCCGGCAGGGACTCCAGAACCCATCGTCGAGCGTTTGAACAAGGCAGTGGCCGAAACTCTGGAAGATGGGCAGGTGAGAAGCTCATATTTCAAGCAGGGCGTACAACCAAGAGCTTCATCGCCCAAAGAATTTGGCCAATATATCGAAGCGGAAATTGAAAGTTACCGTAAGATCCTGAGCGAATTTAGCATTGCCCCCCGCTAAGAGATCGTTAGCGCCGAGGCTGCTGTCTTGGTCGCGAGATAGCCCAGAGGGTTATTCGATCACTTCGTCAGAAAACGCGTAGCTTGGCTGAAATCTCGATGCCGAGAGCCTCTTTAGATCTAATGACACGTAAATCAGTCGGTGCCGACGCGGCGCAGTCAGGCCGTCTCGCTCGAGACCGAAGCTATTTGAATCAGCCTTTGCCAATGTGGCCCCACAGTTCATCCCAGAGCTTGCCGGATAGGTCGGTCACACGGCCATCGGCTTCGTAGAACTTGTTTGGTACCTGGAAGATTGCAAGCGTAATGCCGCCTTGAGGAGACCATGCCGAGTGGCGGCTGCCGGGTTCGCGCCAAGCGAACTCGCCTTTCTTGGCCTCGATGCCTGCGGCAGGCCCTTCCTTGTCAACGAGGTGGCCTTCCAGAAGGTAGGTCTGTTCGATGTTCACGTGTTCGTGGTCGGGTAGCACCGCGCCCGGCTCCATCTTGAACAGCGAGGTCAACAACCCAGTCTTTGGATCGAACATCAGGGGCTTCACCGAGCAGCCGGGAAAGCGCGTCTTCTGCCATTCCATCTCAGCAGGCTTCACCAAATGGGAATGTCCGTCGGCGGCAATCGCGGTGTTCGGCGTGATCGCATCCATGGGTCTCTCCTGGCAGTGGCGTTCAACTATCTTTCTTTTACCACGGTAATGCCGTGATTGGATGCCCGACAAGCGTCTCTCCCGTATTTGGTCACGCCTGTCCATGCACTGACGCAGACCGGCGGAGCAGATAGCGGTGCTGTCCATCAAGCACCAGTATTCCCTGTTGGTTATGGACCGTGCTTCGAAGGCCTATCACGCCGGTCGTCCGGCTCGGAGTGAGTTCGTTCACCTCCAGCGCAGGATAGAGCGTGTCTCCTACGAAACGGGATGAAGGAAACGGCTCGATTGTTCCAGGAAGGCCTTCAACGGGTCCTCGATCAGGTGGGGGAAAATGCCGGCGCCCGCGACCGTCTGGATGGCGACCAGGTAACCGTGCGCGAGCATGTGCGGCAATCCCCGGGCCCGGCAATACTCGATGTCGTAGTGGATGGGATGGTTGTCACTGCTTGCCGCCTGGAAAGCCAGATAGATCGCATCGGTCATCGTCCGGCTCGCAAGCGGGAAGCGTTCCCCCATGCGGAAGTCGTCGAACCAGCGCTGCTCGGCCACGACCCTGTGCCTGCGAGGATCGAAACTCGGCTTTGTCACATCCGCTGTTTCCACGACAACTCACCCTTCACCATTTCGGGGGCCGCTTTTCGGAGAACGCCCTCAGGCCTTCCTGTGCATCCTCAGTGGCTGTGACATTGCAGAACAGTTCGGCAGCGTATCCGACACCCCTGCGATAATCGAGATCGTTAGCGCGCATGAAGGCCGTGCGCGCCAGCCGCATCGAATTCGCTGACTTCGTGCCGAACAGATCTGCCAGTTTTCTTGCTTCGGCCTTGACACTGGCCCCGGGCACGACGCGGCTCGCCAGGCCAAGGGAAAGAGCCTCAGCCGCCGAAAAGGATCTGCCGCTGAAAAGAAGGTCGAAGGCCCGGTGGCGGCCGACAATCCGCGGAAGATGGACGAAATGAATCGCCGGGACGAGGCCCAGGTCTATCTCGGGATACCCGAATGTTGCTTCCTCCCCTGCGATGATGATGTCACAGGAAATCGCCAACGTCATGCCACCGCCCCTAGCGGCGCCATTGACCACCGCGATTGATGGCTTGCCGAGACCATATTGCGCGTCGGTCAGCTCGATATAGAGCTTGTCGAGCAGCGCCCGGACCTTGTCCGGCTTGCCGGCAATGTTCTTGAGATCGAGGCCCGCGCTGAAACGCGATGGGAGCGTGCTCGTGAGCAGCACCGACCGGACCTTGTCGTCCTTTCCGGCGCGGTTAAACGCCGCAACCAGTTGTTCAAGCATGGTTAGCGTCAATGCATTGACCGGAGGATGATTCAGACCGATTTCGGCGACTCCATTGGAGACTTCATATCGGATCGCGTCTTCTGCCTTCATCGATTTCCCCCTGCTAGCGGTCCGGTCTGGCGATTACGGCATCTCGCCTGTTCGCGGCTGCCTTGTCAGCGACGCCGGATCTTATCTCGAAGTTCCCCAGCGACGAACCGTGCGTTCTTCTACGAAGCGAAATACCAGGCTTTCCACCGCGAGATCGATCAGGATCACGCACAAGAGCCCGGCAAAGACGTCGGCGGTTTCGAGATTGTTGCGGTTCTCGAATATGAACCAGCCAAGACCGCCGCTGCCCGAACTGGCTCCGAACACGAGTTCCGCTGCGATCAACGTCCGCCACGCGAAAGCCCATCCGATTTTCAAGCCAACGATGATTGACGGCAGGGCCGCCGGTATCAGAGTCTGACTACGAACGAGAGTCCCCGCAGCCCGAGCCATCTGGGGTTAGGCAATCGAGCTCTGTCTGTGAACCCAAACTAACGCCGCATACGGCCGCCAAAACGACTGATAAGCATTCTGTTGTTTCCTTTTCAGTACGAGTTACCTGAAATCGGCTTATCGCGATCGCATGCGCCGCCACCTGTCTTTGTGCGATCCGCCGAGCCTCTGATCTCAGCTCTATCGCGGCGCAGGCGCATATTCCTCCCGCACCGGGGTGAAAATATCGAGATTGAGGACGGGCTCGTCGCCGACCACCTCGCCCCAATGCATGACGTCCGGCGGAATTTGCAATAGGCCGCCCGGCCCAAGCACAACGCTGTCGTCGCCGACGTGAAATCGGATGTGACCAGCGATGATGTAGACGATCTGCTCGTAAGTGTGCTTGTGCGGCTTCGGTTCGTGCTTCGGCATGAGCTTGTGCAGCGCCACCGTGGCACCAGAGCCGGAAAACGCCTTGCGCACGATACCTTCGCGGACCGGCTCCCATGGCATGTTTTCCCAATCGATCTTGTGCAGGTCCATAGCGTCCTCCGTTATTTGGCTTCCCCGAGGATGCCCCCGGGCCGGATGAAAAGAAAGATCAGCAGCACCGACAGCGCCGCGACGTTCTTCAGCCCCGCGCCGAATGCAACGATGGCGATCGATTGCGCCAGCCCCAGCATGATGCCGCCCATGAAGGCGCCGAGCGGATGGCCGAAGCCGCCGACGATTGCGGCGATGAAGCCGGAGATCGCAAACGGCACACCGACGTTGAACGCGGTGTATTGCGTCGGCGTGATGAGGACGCCGGCAATGGCGCCAAGCCCCGCCGACAAGCGCAAACGACAGCGACAGCATCCGCGAGACGTTGATGCCCTGGAGCGACGCCGCCTCGCGATTGAAGGCGCAGGCGCGCATCGCCTTGCCGGTCTTCGTGCGCTTGAAGAACTGGTTGAGCAGCACGATCAGCAGGAGCGACACCGCGACGATCCAGAGGAACTGGTAGCTGACGACCACAGCGCCGAGCCGGATCGGCGGCAGGTCGGTGAACGGCGGCAATGTCTTCGGCTGGTCGCCGGCAACAATCAGCGCTAAGGCGCTCGATCACGATCTGCGCGGCGAGCGTCGCCAGGATCATCACGAACATCGTCGCCTTGCGATCCCAAAGCGGCCGCACCACGATCCGTTCGATGACGACGCCAGCGGCCGCGACCGCAACGATGGCGACGGCCGCGGCGAGCGGCAAAGGCAGGCCGAGAGTCTTCAGCGCGCTGTACGCGATCATGCCGCCCATCATCACGAACGCGCCCTGGGCAAAGTTCACGATGCCGCTGGCGTTGTAGATGACGCAGAAGCCAATGCCGATCAGGCCATAAATGCATCCGACGGCGATGCCGGACAGCGCGATCTGGGGGAGATACGACAGGTCAGGCATGCCCCACCCCGAGATAGGCGGCGATGACCGCGGGATCTTCGCGAACCTGCGCGGGCGGTCCTTCGGCGATCTTCCTGCCGAAATCCAGCACGGCAATGGTGTCTGCCGTATTCATCACGAGCTTCATGTCGTGCTCGATCAGCAGCACGGTGGTGCCGCGCTTGGCGATGGCTCGGATCGCGGCCGAGAGGCGCTTTGTCTCGTCCGCGGAAAGTCCCGCCGCCGGCTCGTCGAGCAGCAGCAGGCGCGGGCGCGCGGCGAGCGAACGAGCGATTTCAAGGAGCCTCTGCTGGCCGTAGGCGAGCGCACTTGCTTCGGCATCGGCGGCGGTCTCCAAGCCCGACGAAGTCCGAGCAGCTCGCGGGCCCTCGCCTCGACCTCGCGTTCGGCCTGCCGCGTTCGTCGGGTGCGCAGCAAGGCCGACCAGAAGCCGCCCTCGGTGTGAAGGTGGCAACCGACCTGGATGTTCTCCAGAACCGACAGATTCTGGAAAAGCTGCACGAGCTGGAAGGTGCGCACCAGACCTGCCGCCGCGATCGCCTCCGGCGGACGGGCGGTGATGTCGTTGCCTGCGAAGATGATGCGGCCGGAGTTGGGAGTCTGGAAGCCCGAGATCAAGTTGAACAGCGTGGTCTTGCCGGCACCGTTGGGACCGATCACGGCGGTGACGCCGCCGTCCGCGACTTCAAGATCGATAGCATCCACGGCGACGAGCCCGCCGAACCTTCGCGTCACGCCCTGCAGGGACAACAGCGTCATGCCTTGCCCCCGCGCGGCACGAGACCGCGGAGTCCAGCGAGACCCTTCGGAGCATAGATCAGCAGAAGAATGAGACCCGCGCCGTAGAACAAATCCTGATAGTCCTTGAGGCCGCGAAACATCTCCGGCAGCAGGCTCACGATGATCGCGCCGAGAATCGGGCCGCCCAGCGTGCCGATGCCGCCGACATAGAGCATGGTGAACGCCAGAACGACCATGTTCAGGCCGAACACCTCGGGGCTGACGAATTCCACCACATGCACGAACAGCGAACCCGCAAGCGCCGCATATGCGGCGGAAACCAGGAACGCAGCGAGCTTGTAGCGCGCGACATCAATGCCGAGCGCGCGGGCGGCGTCCTCGCTGCCGGCGATGGCGGCGAGCGCGCGCCCGAAGCGAGAGGCGCGCAGTCGTGCCGCGGCGAGGCTCGACAGCGCCACGATAATGACGAGCGCAAAGAGCTTACCGCGATCGGAGACGATCTCGTGGCCGGCGATGCCGAGCGGCGAGATTCCGGAAATGCCCATGTAGCCTTGCGTCACCGACTGCCACTGGATCGCGATCTCGTAAACGATCAGGCCGATCGCCAGCGTCGCCATGGCGAGGTAGTGACCCTTGAGCCGCAGCGTTGGCCAGCCAATCACCAGCGCCACCAGCAAGGCGAGACCGAGGCCCACGGCAAATGCCGCAATCGGCTCCCAATAATAGGTCGCGGTGAGAACGGCCGAGGCGTAGCCCGAAAGCGCCGCGAAGGCGTTGTGCCCGAACGACACCTGGCCCGCGAAACCCATGAACACGTTGAGCCCGATGACGAAGACCGCGTAAATCATCGCGAACGACATGACCGTGACGAAATAGCCACCGGCAATGAACGCATAGGCCAGCATCGCGCATGCGATGACCCACGGCAGCGCCACGAGGCCGCTCCGCAGCCGTTCAAGAAAGATAGTAGCGGGCGATTTCGTCATGGGATTTGATCATGCGCGGATCGATTTCGGCAATCAGGCGGCCGAGCGACAACAGATAGGCGCGGCTGGTCAGGCGCAGCGCCAGCGGCGCCTTCTGCTCAACGAGGATGATCGGCAGGCCTTCCTTGTTGAGAAGCGCGAGCGTACTCAGGATTTCTTCGATAACTTTCGGCGCGAGCCCGAGCGAGGGCTCGTCCAGCAGCAGAATCTTGGGGTCGGCCATCAAGCGCGCGGCCGACCGCCAGCATCTGCTGCTCGCCGCCCGACAGCGAGCCTGCGATCTGGCCGAGCCGCTCGCGCAGCCGCGGAAACAAATCGAAGACACGCGTGCGTCGGCGCTCGAATTCCGCCCCGTCGTTGAGCAGATAGGCGCCGAGCTCCAGGTTCTCCGCCACCGTCATCGGCGCGAAGATGCCGCGGCCTTCCGGCACCAGGACAACGCCCTGCGCGACGCAGGCATCCGGCGCCTGGCGCGGCAAGGCCGCGCCACGAAACGTCACCTCGCCGGAATTGGCGACGAGACCCATGATGGCGCGCATCAGCGTGCTCTTGCCCGCGCCATTGGGACCCAGGACGGCGACGAACTCGCCGTCCCCGACCGACAGGCTGACGTCGTGCAGCGCCTCGACGCGCCCGTAGCGCGCCGAGAGCTGTCTGACATCGAGAATGGCGGTCACTGCACGACTTTGACCTGCCCGCCGATGATGGTCGCGAGCAGGAGCGGATTCACGGTGATGCCCGTGATGCATTCGTCGGCGACATGTTGTAGACGCTGGTGGTGCCCTGGAGGCCGGTGATGGTCTCGAGCTGATCGCGGACCTTGGCGCCCTCGAAGCTCTTGCCCTGCTCGATGGCTTTGGCGGTGAGCAGAACGCGCATCCCAGCCTCGCGCGCCCCAGTTCGGATCGCGGTCCCCGAACTTGGCCTTCCACAGCGGAAGGAACTTGGCGATTTCGGCCTTCAGCGGGCCATCAGGCAGCCCTTCGTAGACCTGAGACGGCGGCGGCGACGAAGAAGAACTTGTCGCCGAGCACTTCCGCCACCGGGCGGAACACCGCGAGATCCTCGACGCTGGTCAGCATCAGCAGGTCGAGGCCGAGCTGCTTGATGTTCTTGGCCGCCGTCAGCGTAGTGCCGCCGATACCGATTTTCAGGATTGCGCGGGCGCCGGCCGCGTGCATCTTGCTGATCTGGACGCTCAGGTCGGCATCGTCCTGCTTGTACTGCTCGACACCGACGATCTCCATTCCATAGTTGCCCGCGATCTTTTCGGCCATGGTTCTTCTGGACGTTGGCGTAGGGCGTCGGATCGTGCAGCACGCCGATCTTCTTGATTTGTGTCTTCTCCTTCAGATATTCGAGCCGCTTCTCGACCTCCATGCCGGCCGGCGGCAGCGTGCTGAACGCCCATTTCAAGTGATCGGGATTCTGCGGCAGCAGCGAGCACAGCACCATCGGGATTTGGGCGCGGACCAACATCGGCGCGGCGGCGAAATTCCCGGCCGAGACGCAGCCTGACAGGAAGATGTCGACCTTGTCGGACGAAATCATCTTGCGATAGACCGTCACCGCCTCCTGCGGCTCGCCCTTGTTGTCCTCGGTGATGACCTCGATCTTGCGGCCCATGATGCCGCCCTTGGCATTGAGCGCCGCGGCCGTGATCTCGACGCCGTCGCGCCAGCCGCGATCGAGGGTCGCGGCATAGCCGGTCAAGCCGGCCGAGATGCCGATCTTGTAGACCTCCTGCGCGCCGGCTGGCGCGGCCGCCAGCGATGCCGCGAGAGCCGCCAATGCTGCGAGTGATTTCTTCGTCATGACTTCCCTCCCCTGTTTACGTTGGTTTGAGTTGAATTCAGCGATGTCCGTAGCCGCCGCCTCCCGGCGTTTCGAACAACACGACGTCATCCGGCTGCAAGGTGAGCTTCTTGAGGTCACGCACCGGCTTGCCGTTGATATGGAATTTTCCGGCGGCGCCCGGCTCGCCGCCGCCGAGGCCCTCGGGGCCCTCTTCGACGCGGCTTGCGACCGCGTTGAGCAGCCACTCGTCCTTGGTCTGCAGCCGGAACTGGATGATCTGGCCGTCGCCGCCGCGCATCGCGCCGTCGCCGCCGGAGCCTGGACGCAATTCCTTGCGGTCGAACAGCACCGGCGTCACCGCCTCGACGATCTCCACCGGAACGGCTGCGACGCCAGTCGGATAGCAAGTCGCGCTCGGGCCGGCTTTAGTCGCGCGCGCCCCCATGCCGCCGGAATAGTTGAACATCGACGAGGTGAAGGGCCGCCCGTCGTCGCGCTTGCCCTGGATTTGCATGGTCCACACCGCGCCCGAGCCTTCGGCGAGAACGCGGTCGGGGATGACGTGATAGAGCGCCTTGAGGATCGGCATCGGGACGTACATGCCGACCACATGACGGGCGTTGACCGGCGCGGGATACTGGCAGTTGAGGATCGAGCCCTCCGGCGCATGGACCTTGATGGGTGCAAGGCTGCCGGTGTTGTTGGGAAGATCGGGATTGAGGCAGGAGCGGATCGCGAAGGTCGAATAGGCATGCGTGTAGTTGAGCACGACGTTGATGCCGCTCGTGGTCTGCGGCGTCGAGCCGGTGAAATCGACCAATATTTCGCCCGCGTCCGGATCGATGGTCACGGCCGATTTCAGCGTGATGACCTGCCCGCCGGGCACATCGAAAGAGCTTTCGCCGTGGAACGTGCCGGCCTTGAGCTTGGAAATCGCTGCGCGGGTCGCGGCCTCCGAGCGCGAGATGATCTCGTCGGACAGTCCCTCGATGTCGACGAGACCGTAGCGCTGGCACATCGCGATCAGCCGCTCGCTCGCCGCCTGCCCGCTCGACACCTGCGCCGCGAGATCGCCGAACACCGCGTCGGGCGTCCGCACGTTCGATTTGATCATGGCATGCAGCACCGGGCACGGCTCGCCGGCGTTGTAGAGCTTCAGCGGCGGAATCCAGAGACCTTCTTCGTGCACGTCGCGGGCGCCAGCGCCGATGCCGTAGCCGCCGATGTCGGTGTGATGAATTGTCGAGCCGATATAGGCGAGGATGCGGTCGCCGTCGAAGATCGGCGTCAGCACCGTGATGTCGAAGAAATGTCCGGCCGACATCCAGGGATCGTTGGTCGTGACCACGTCGCCCGGCTTGAGATTGTTGGCGAAGATGCGAACGAGATGCGCGCCGGCAATCGCCAGAGAATTGATGTGGCCAGGCGTGCCGGTGTTGGCCTGCGCCACCATGCGGCCGCGCCGGTCGAACAACGCGCACGCCAAATCGCCGGCCTCGCGCACCACCGGGCTGAAGGCGATGCGCTGCAACGCCTTGGCGCGCTCGGTGACGATGCCGATCAGGTTGGACCACAGGATTTCGAGCTCGACGCCATCCATCGCTCTATCCCTTCCGCGCAAAGATACAGCCGATCTTGTCGACCGTCGCCGTCCAGTCCGGCGGTATCACCGTGGTGGTCTCGCGCTCCTCGATGATCGCCGGTCCCTTGACGCTCTGGCCCGCGGCAAGCGTGTTTCGATCATAGACCGGCACGCGAAGCCCGTCGCTCCAGGCGTGCACCTCCCGCGCGCCCTTCGGCTGGCCGGGCACCGCCGGCAACGTCATCGCCCGGTTGAACGGGATGATGGGGCCCCGCGCGGTCACCCGCCAAGTGACCAGTTCGATGGGGACATGGGACGGATTGACGCCGTAGAGCTTCTTATAGGTCGGCACGAACACGTCCACGATACGGCTTGCATCGTGGTGGGTGCGCGGATCCACATCGAGAGCAACGGTCAGTTCGCTCTGCTGGCCGAGATAACGCAGATCGGCGGCAAAGATCAAAGTCACGGTTTCTTCGGTGCAGCCCGCCTCCTTCAAGGCCGCCGTGGCCTCGCGCGCCAGCTCGCCCAGGATGCGATCGACCCGCGCCCAATCCAGCTCGTTAACGCGCACCAGATCGCTGCGCACCAGATCGAACCGTACCGATGTGACCAGGGTGCCGAAGGCCGACAGAACGCTCGGCTGCGGCGGCACGATCACCTCGGAGCTCTGCAGCAGCGCCGCCACTTCGCAGGCGTGGACCGGGCCCGCGCCGCCGAATGCGAACAGCGGCATGCCGCGCCAGTCGACGCCGCGATCGGTCGCGTGGGTGCGCACCGCCGCCGCCATCGACTCGGCGACGACACGGAAAATGCCGCGCGCCGCCTGAGTGCGGGAAAGGCCGAGATCGTCGCCGAGCTTGCCGACCGCCGCTTCGGCGGCCTTGCGGTCGAGCTTCATGTCGCCGCCCAGGAAATTGTCGGCGTCGAGCAGGCCCAGCACCAGATCGGCGTCGGTGACCGTCGGCGACGTGCCGCCGCGGCCGTAGCAGGCCGGGCCCGGCGCGGAGCCCGCGCTGTCGGGGCCGACCTTGAGCAGGCCAAGGCTATCCACCCGGGCGATGCTGCCGCCGCCCGCGCCGATCTCGATCATGTCGATCGACGGGATGGTGACGGGCAGACCGCTGCCCTCCTTGAAGCGCCATCGCCGGTCCACTTCAAACAGCCCGGTGATAAGCGGCTCGCCGTCCTCGATCAGGCAGGCCTTGGCTGTGGTGCCGCCCATGTCGAACGACATCAGGCGCTGGATGCCGAGCACCTCGGCATAGTGGCAGCCCGCGAGCGCACCAGCCGCGGGGCCGCTCTCGATCATGCGCGCCGGATTGCGGCCCGCGGTCTCGGCGCCGACGACGCCGCCTGACGACAGCATGATGAGCGGCGAGTTCGGAAAGCTCTCGCGCTTGAGGCGTTCGCTCAGGCCCCGCAGATAGGGCAGCGAGATCGGCATGGCATAAGCGTTGACGGCGGCGGTCGAGGCGCGCGGATATTCGCGGATTTGCGGCGCCACCTCCGAAGAAAGCGTGAAGAAGACATCCGGCAGCAGGGCCGCGAGCTGCTTGCCGACCGTGCGCTCGTTGTCCGGATTGGCGTAGCTGTTGAGAAAGCAGATGGCGACGGATACCACGCCCCTGGCCTTGAGCTTGCCGGCCAGCGCCTCGACCTGCTTCTCGTCCGGCCCCCGCAATATCGTGCCGTCGGCCCGCACGCGTTCGGCGACGCCGAAGGTCAGCTCCGACGGCACCAGCGGGTCGGCAAACTCGATCTGCGGATCGTACATTTCATAGCGATGCTCGTTTCGGATATGCAGGACGTCCCGAAATCCCTCCGTGACCAGCAGAGCCGTCGGCCGGCCTTTGCGCTCGATCAGCACGTTGGTGACGATGGTGGTGGCGTGGACCACGACGCCATCGACATCGCGCGGACCGATCTTGGCCGCCTTCATCACATTTGACACGCCGGCGAAAAATCCTTCCAGCAGATCGTGATGAGTGGTCAGCACCTTGTCGACGGTCAGCACGCCGGACGAGTGACGCAGCACGATATCCGTGAAGGTGCCGCCGATATCGACCGCGAGCGAATACGTCACTGTCGTCCCTTCCAGCCAAGATCGCGAGACACGTTGCGAGCGGCCTCGAGGACTGCGCTCAGCTGCGCCGGCGCGGGCTTAGTCGCGATGACCTGCGTCGAGCCCACAATCGCTATCGATCCAGCAAGCACACCGCGATGATCGAACACCGGAGCGGCAAGCGTGTTCACGCCCATGACGGCTTGGTTCGGCGCGGTGGACCAACCGCGCTTGTGCACCGCTTGCACTTCGGCGGCTATGGTCCTTGCATCGATAAGCGTGTGCGATGTCCACGCCTGTCGCGGCGTGCTCAGGACCTTTTTGATCAGGGCTTCCGGACCGAATGCCAACCAGATCTTTCCGTGGGCGCTGGCGTGCAAGGCAAGCCGGGTGCCTGGGCGCGTGGTGAATTCCACGACCGACCGGCCATGCATGAGATCGAGCACCACCAGATCGTCATCAAGCAGCGTGCAGAGCGAGACCGCCTGGCCTGTGGTGTCCCGCAACTTGAGCAACGCGTCGCGGGCGACTGTAACGATCTCGAAGTTGCCGCGCGAAGTTTCGCCGAGAACCATCAGCTTGATTCCGATGGCGTAGCGGCCCGTGCTCACATCACGCCGCACGAAGCCGTGACGGGCCAGTGCGCTGAGATGGCGGTACACAGTCGATTTTGACGCCGAGAAGGTTTGCGCAATCGCCGTGAGCGCGATGGGTGACGCCTGTTCAGCAAGATGATCGAGGATGCGCAGCGCAAGGTCGAGCGTGCCGGTGTCTTTCGGAGCCGCACCTGCGCGCGCCGGCACGCGCGGGACATTCCGTCTCGCAATCAGCTTGCGGATCGTGGCGGAGCGCTTCTTGAGCACAAGCCTTGTTCCGACATACAAAATTATGTTTCAAATAATGAAACACTCCGAACAACTTTTTACACAAAAACCCGCGAAAGTCTCGCGTCTCTTGCGCGTAACCTGCGGTATGTGCCCCCTTCGCAAATGCAGCAATAATGAAAAGCGTGCGCCGGATGCCGGCGCGGTCCCTCTTGAGCCACGATCACCGACTGTGACCGCGTCGCCGTCCGCGCCTCGGGTTAGTTCTAGTAACACCAGACAATTGCCAATATTTTGGATTGTTCGAGAAGCATCCAGGAAATCTCGGCTGGACAGAGGCGGGCGCAACGCCGCAAGCTTGGCTGAATAGCAACCCATACTGGGGGACAGCCATCATGCTGCGCGAAATTGCAGTTGCTGCTCTGTTGGCGCTAACGTCAGTCACGCCAGCAAAGGCGCAAAGCTCCTGGCCCGACCGTCCCATCAAATTCATCGTTCACGTCGCCGCTGGCGGCGGCGTCGATCTGATGGCACGCGTTCTCGCTGAGCGTCTCAACCGGCAACTTCCGCAGTCCGTGCTGATCGAGAACATGGGTGGCGGTGGCGGCGCGATCGCGGCGCGCTCGGTCGCCAAAGCTGACCCCGACGGGTACACGTTCTTGTTTGCCGGCCCCGGCCACGCCGCGGTTCCGTTCATGCACAAGCAGCCGCCTTACGATCCGGTCAAGGATTTCATCCCGGTTTCACTCGTTACGCAGTTTCCGTTGGTCGTCGTGATCAATCCGAGTCTGCCGGCCAAGGATTTGCGCGAGTTCATCGCGCTTGCTTAAAGCAGAGCCGGACAAGCATACGTTTGGATCGAGCGGCGTAGGCGGCTCGTCGCATATTCCTGTTGAGATGCTGATGCATATGGCAGGGGTAAAGATGACCCACGTGCCGTTCCGCGGGAATGGGCCTTCGTCAGCCGCGTTGCTCGGCGGCCAAATCGATCTCATCATCGACGGGCTTGCGCCGCAGCTTGGCAATATCGCTGAAAACCGCGTTCGCCTTCTGGCTGTAACAACCAAGGAGCGCACACCGTTCTTGCCGGATGCTCCGGCAGTGTCGGAAACCTTGCCTGGATATCAATTCCCGATGTGGGTCGGGCTGTTCGCGCCGGCCAAGACGCCCAAGGAGATCGTGGACAAGATGGCCACGGAAATCGGCAAGGCCATGCAGGACCCGGCGACGAAGAAGCGCTACACGGATATCAAGGTCGACGCTGTTGGTTCAACGGCGGAAGAGTTCGACAAGTTCTTCCGCGAACAGCTCAAGTTCAACGAAGACATCATCAAAAATGCGAATATCCAGCAGGACTAGACCAACACGATGCTGACGAGCCGCGACCGAATTCTGACGACTCACTGCGGAAGCCTGCCCCGCCCGCCGCAACTCTCGGAAATGCTGTTGCGCCAGGAGGCCGGCGAACGCATCGACGAGAAACTTCTGCATCGCGAATGCCAGAGCGCCGTCGCTGCCGTACTCGACGCGCAGATTAAGGCCGGCCTCGATATCGTCAGCGATGGCGAGCAGCCGCGCGTCGGTTTCTCCATGTACTTGCCGTTGCGGATGGAGGGCTTCGGCGGCGAAGCGATACGTCCGACGCCGCGTGACCTCGATGACTTTCCAATCTTCATGGAACGGCTGCGGCAGAATCGCGGGCGCCGAAATCGCATCGCCAATCCGCCAAAGACAATCGGCGAGGTCCGTTATACCGGCCTGCTAGCGGCGAAGGCGGAATACGATCTGTTCAAGAGCGCGCTGGGTGCGCTCCGGCAGAAACCTAATGAGACATTCATGACCGCGCCATCGCCTGGCATTATCGCGACCACGATGGTCAACGAATACTACGATTCCTACGAGACCTACGTGTTCGCGCTGGCCCGCGAGCTGCGCAAGGAATACGAACTCATCGCCTCATACGGATTTCTTCTGCAACTCGACGCGCCGGACTTCGGGCTGGAGCGCGCCCGTATGTTCAAGAACCAGAGCGACGCAGAGTTCCTGCACGCGATGGAACTCAACGTCGAGGCAATCAATCGCGCGACGGAAGGTATTCCCCGCGACCAAATCCGGCTCCACATTTGTTGGGGTAACTGGGAGGGCCCACACACCCACGATTTTCCACTCGCACGACTCTTGCCCCTGCTCTATCGGGCCAAGGTTGGCGCGCTGAGCATCGAATTCGCCAATCCGCGGCACCAGCACGAATACGAAGCGCTGCGAAACAAC
This sequence comes from uncultured Alphaproteobacteria bacterium, assembly GCA_963850885.1. GTDB lineage: Bacteria > Pseudomonadota > Alphaproteobacteria > Rhizobiales > Xanthobacteraceae > Z2-YC6860. The sequence continues at coordinate 33,995 of CAWKOD010000014.1, forward strand.
CCGCTACCCCTGGAGATGATCCTGATCCCGGGCGTAATCGACACCACCACCAACTTCGTAGAACATCCCGAGGTGGTAGCGAACCGCATCTGCGAGGCGGTGCAAACAATAGGTGACCGCAACCGGGTGATCGCAGGCACCGACTGCGGATTTGGCACCTCGGCCGGAACCGAAGCGGTGTCATCCGACGTCGCCTGGGCGAAGCTGGCTGCATGCCGTGAGGGTGCCGACATCGCGACGCGCCGCCTTTGGGGCTGATCATCCGTCCTCTTTGCAGATGCGTATCGAGCTCGACCAGCGTGTTTCGGCGCAATCCGATAAGCAGTGCGAATAAGTGCGCCTCGCGATGCTGTTCGCGAGGGATCCGCCGGACCGCTTTCCACCAGCCCGGCAGGTCCCCGGCTATGAGGATAGGCAGATCGTTCCGCCGTGGATCCACCGTGGACACTGCACTGACCGGATCCCCTGGCAGTAGCGGATTGCGCCGCTTCGCAAAGTTGAACACCGTTGAAACAAAGCGAGCGGCACCTGTCGCCGTGGCGCGCCCGCCGCGCGGTTTGTCCCGAAGCAACTTGCGAATCCGAACGACCTCCCCCTCCATGATGGTCGGGTCAGCACCTAGTTCACGTAGCGGCCGCTGCTTTATGTCATCGCTAAGCCGATTAAAGAGATCCTCGTATCCTTCGATTGTCCGTTTCGACTTTGCATCGTCCGTCAGGCGCGCCTTGAACAAAGGCCAGGTGCTCGCAATAGTCTCCTCGCCTTTTCTTGGCCCATTATCGAGTGGTTCACCGCGCTCGTGCTTTTCCCAGAAATCCTCCGCTATCCTCCGCGCTTCACCGGCCCGCACATCCGGCCAATGTCCTAGTTGGCGAGTGGTCTTTGGACGTTTTTCAATTCGTAGTTCGAAGCTCCGCTTGCGCGGGCCGACGCGTACAATGAAGCCAGGTACGGCTCCATCGCGCACAATCCGCTCGCGACCGTCGGGTTTCGGCTTTAGATTCTCGACATAGGTATCGGTGAGCTTGCCGAGTCTCCCTCTAGGCATAAAGCCTCCCGAATTTCGCCGTGCGAGTTGTCCGTAAGTAGCATCAAATTCCTAAAATTTGGAGTTTCAATGAGGAGGCGAAGTTCGCCTATGGTTAGTTTCCGCTGCAATATTTGGGCTTCTTTGTGTTCATGCCCTCCACTGACCGCCGTTTCGCAATGAGGAGGTCAGCCGTTCGATCCCGCTCGGCTCCACCAACCCAAACCCTGACGAGCATCCGATCTTAGACAGCCTGTCGCAGGCGCCGCCTGCCGGCGCGCCGGACCGGCGCATTACCGATAGCCATAGCTGCCCCACAGGCCGCGAAAGCGAGGCCGTTGTCTGGAGCCGATGACGATGGCACTGTTAAAAGGAGAATAACATTCCAAGGGATCCCCGCGGCGAAGCGTGGACGTTTCCTTTGCGGCCCCGGCGGAGCGCAGCGCGATGGCACATCATGAACCGGACATTGCGCTGTCCGACCCATCCGCCGACGAGATCAAGACCACCACCTGCTACATGTGCGCCTGCCGCTGCGGCATCCGGGTGCACCTGAAGAATGGCCGCGTCCGCTACATCGACGGCAACCGCGATCACCCGGTCAACCGAGGGGTGATCTGCGGCAAGGGCGCCTCCGGCATCATGACGCATACGTCGCCGTCGCGGCTTCGCTCGCCGATGAAGCGCGTCGGGCCGCGCGGTTCCGGCGAATTCGCGGAGATCAGCTGGGACGAAGCGCTGGAAACCGCGACCGGCTGGCTCAAGGACGTGCGCGCCCGCGACCCGAGCAAGCTCGCGTTTTTCACCGGCCGCGACCAGAGCCAGGCGCTGACCGGCTGGTTCGCCCAGCAATACGGCACGCAGAACTTTGCCGCCCACGGCGGCTTCTGCTCGGTCAACATGGCGGCGGCCGGCCTTTACACGTTCGGCGGTTCGTTCTGGGAGTTCGGCGAGCCGGACTGGGAGCACACCAAGTACTTCATGCTGTTCGGCGTCGCGGAGGATCACGCCTCTAATCCGCTCAAGATTGAGCTCGGCAAACTCAAGCAAAAAGGCGTCAAGGTCGTCGCCGTCAATCCGATCCGCACCGGCTATGGCGCAATCGCCGACGAATGGATCGGCATCCGGCCCGGCACCGATGGACTGTTCATCGGTGCGCTGATCCACGAACTGATGCGTGCGCAGAAGATCGACCTCGACTATCTGGTTCGCTTCACCAACGCCCATTGGCTGGTGATCGACGACCCGCAGGCCCCCGACCACGGATTGTTCGCGCGCGATGCGGACGGCAAGCCGCTCGCGCTCGACAAGGCCACCGGCGTGCTCCTCGATGCCACGCGCGCCGGCATTTCGCCTGCCCTGGTCGGAACCTTCAAATTGCGCGACGGCAGGCAGGCGCGGCCGAGTTTTGCTTTGATCGCCGAGCGATTTTTGAACGATGAGTACAGCCCGGAGAAGGTCGCGGCGGCGACCGCGATCCCGGCCGAAACGATCCGACGCATCGCCCGCGAACTGGCGCATGCCGCGTTCGAGCAGCAGGTCACGCTCGACGTGCCATGGACCGACACCGACGGCCGCCGCCACGACAAGACCGTCGGCCGTCCGGTGTCGATGCACGCTATGCGCGGCATCTCGGCGCATTCCAACGGCTTCCAGACCTGCCGGATGCTGCATCTGCTGCAAATCGTGTTGGGCTCGATCGATTGCCCCGGCGGTTTCCGCTACAAGGCGCCGTTCCCGCGCCCGACGCCGCCGCCGAACCGGCCCGCGCGGCCGAGCGAACCGAACACACCGTTGAAGGGCGCGCCGCTCGGCTTCCCCCAGGGCCCAGAGGACCTGCTGGTCGACGCCGACGGCAAGCCGCAGCGCATCGACAAGGCCTATTCCTGGGACGCGCCGCTCGCCGCCCACGGCCTGATGCACATGGTCATCACCAACGCGGCAACCGCCGACCCGTATCCGGTCGAAGTGCTGTTCATGTACATGGCCAACATGAGCTGGAATTCGTCGATGAACATTCCGGCGGTGCTGCGCCATCTGACCGCAACGGACGAAAAAACCGGCGAATACAAAATCCCGAAGATCATCTACTCCGACGCCTATTCGTCGGAGATGATCGCCTACGCCGACTTGATCCTGCCGGACACCACCTATCTGGAACGCTGGGACTGCATCTCGCTGCTCGACCGGCCGATCTCCGGGATCGACGCGCCGGCCGACGCGATCCGCCAGCCCGTGGTCGAACCAGACCGCGACGTGCGGCCGTTCCAGACCGTGTTGCTCGATCTCGGTGCGCGGCTGGGATTGCCCGGCTTCGTCACCGACACCGGCAGCCCGCGCTATCCCGGCGGCTACCCGGACTACATCGTCAACCACGAGCGTAGCCCCGGCATCGGCTCGCTGGCGGGCTTTCGCGGCGCGGACGGCAAGAGTTTCGGGCGCGGCGCACCCAATCCGAAGCAGCTCGAATCGTACATCGCCGGCGGCTGCTTCCATGAGCACCATCTTGCGCCGGAGCAGCGCTACTACAAGCACGCCAACAAGGCCTATCTGGATTGGGCGAAGGACGTCGGCTTCATCGGCGCCGCGACCCCGATCATCTTCCAGCTTTATCTCGAGCCGTTGCAGAAATTCCGCCAGGCGGCGCGCGGCCACGGCACGGTCACGGCACCGGCGACGCACCGCGCGCGGATCGAAAAATACTTCGATCCGATTCCGTTCTGGTATCCGCCGTTCGATGGCGCTCCGAGCGAAGGTGAAACCTTCTCGGCCATCACGCAGCGGCCGATGCACGTCTATCACTCGTGGGGCACGCACAACGGCTGGATCCGGCAGATCACGGCGGAAAATTCCCTTTATATGAATCGCGCGCGGGCGCGGAAACTCGGCATCGCCGACGGCGACTGGGTCTGGATCAAGAGCGCCATCGGCCGCGTGAAGGGCCGAGTCCGGCTGATGGAGGGCGTCAATCCCGACACGGTGTGGACCTGGAATGCGATCGGCCGGCGCGCCGGCGCCGCCGCGCTCAACACCGATGCGCCGGAATCCACACGCGGCTTCCTGCTCAATCATCTGATCACGGAATTGCTGCCGGAGCGCGAGGGCGGCTACCGCTTTTCCAACAGCGACCCGATCACCGGCCAGGCGGCGTGGTACGATTTGCGCGTCAGCATCGAGAGAGCAGCGCCCGACGAGTTTGGCGAAACCTGGCCGCAGTTCGTGCCGCTGCATTCGCCGGCGCTCGCCGAGGCCGCGCCATGACCAGCCTGCCGGAAACCACCGCAAAAAAGCTCGGGCTGGTGATCGATCTCGACACCTGCGTCGGCTGCCAGGCCTGCGCCACCAGTTGCAAGGAATGGAACGCCGGCGGCTATTCCGCGCCGCTGACCGACCAGGACGCCCACGGTAGCGACCCTCACGGCACATGGCTCAACCGCGTGCACTCTTATGAAGTCGGCGACGGCGCCGAGAGCCGCACCGTGCATTTCCCGCGCTCCTGTCTGCACTGCGAGACGCCGGCCTGCGTCACCGTTTGCCCGACCGGCGCATCGTACAAGCGCGCAGTCGGACGGCATCGTCCTGGTCAATCCCGACACCTGCATCGGCTGCAAGCTGTGCTCGTGGGCCTGTCCCTACGGCGCTCGCGAGTATGATTACGATGACGGCGTGATGAAGAAATGCACGCTGTGCGTCGACCGCATCTACAACGAGAGCTTCGCGCCGGAGGATCGCGTTCCCGCCTGCGTGCGCGCCTGCCCGACCGGCGCGCGGCATTTCGGCGATCTCGGCGATCCCGACAGCGCCGTGTCGCAGCTCGTGAGGGAGCGCGGGGGCTTCGACCTGCTGCCGGAGATGGGATTTAAGCCGGTCAACAAATACCTGCCGCCGCGCCCCCGCCGCGACCAGGCTGCGCAACCAGCGCCGCGCGCCGTCGAGCAGCCAGCGACAAACTCGGGCTCCCTCGTCGATCGGTTCTTCGCCTGGGCCGACAAGACCCTGGCGCGCTGAACGCAACCGATGCATCCCGCCTATTCGGTCATCCTGTTCACCACGGCATCGGGCGCCGGCTATGGCCTGCTGCTCTGGCTTGCCGCAGCCGCGGCGCTCAATCTCGTGCCGCGCGATCCGATGCTTGGCTTTTTCGGCCTCGGCCTCGCCATCGCGCTCGTCACCATTGGACTGCTGAGCTCGACCCTTCACCTCGGCCGGCCCGAGCGCGCCTGGCGCGCCCTGTCGCAATGGCGGTCGTCGTGGCTGTCGCGCGAGGGCGTCGCCGCGATCGCCACCTATATTCCGATCGCCGCGCTCGGCTTCGCCTGGGTGTTCGGCGAATTGGTGCCGGGCCAGCTCGCCGTCGGCGCGGTTCTGTCGTTGCCGTGCGCGCTCATCACCGTGTGGTGCACCGGCATGATCTACGCGTCGCTGCCCACCATCCGCGCCTGGAACCAGCCGCTCGTCGCACCGCTGTATGTAGCGCTGGCGCTGGCGACCGGCGGCGTGTTGATGAATCTGCTTCTGGCCGCGTTCGGCTATGAGCTGCGCTGGGCGGCAATCGGAACCGTGCTCGTCCTGGTGTTTGGCGCGATCCTGAAGCGGCTGTACTGGACCGCGATCGACACCGCCGCGAGAACCTATACGGCCGAATCCGCCACCGGGCTCGGCCGGTTTGGCACGGTGCGGCCGCTCGATCCGCCGCACACCCAGCCGAACTTCGTGATGCGGGAGATGGGCTACCAGGTGGCGCGGCGCCACGCCGAACGGCTTCGCCGGCTGTCGGCGGCGTTGTTGTTTCTGCTGCCGATCGTGGCGGGACTTCTGTTGCTGCTGAATCTTCCGAACTCGATTCAGATCGCCATCGCGGCGCTTTCGGCACTCAGCGCGGTCGCCGGCGTGCTGACCGAGCGCTGGCTGTTTTTCGCCGAGGCCGAGCACGTCGTCATGGTCTTTTACCGTGGCGGCAGCGCGTAGACTTATCCGTTGCCGTCGATGTCCGGCACGACCGCGTCGAGCGGGATTTCCATCGTGCAGACCAGGCCGGCGGGATCGTAATCCAGCTTGGCTTGGCCTTTGAGCTCGCTCGACACACTGCCCTTGATGAAGCGCGTCCCGAAGCCCTGCCGTTTCGGCGCCGCGACCTTCGGCCCGCCGCGCTCGCGCCATTCGAACCACAGCAGCGGCGGCTGCGCGGCGCTGCGCTCGATCCGCCAGCGAACGTCGATATGTCCCGACGGCACCGACAGCGCGCCATATTTCGACGCATTGGTTGTGAGCTCGTGCAGCCCGAGCGCCAAGGTCAGCGCGACCCGCGGCGTCACCGTGATCGGCTCGCCCTCGATTGCGATCTGGTCCGGCGCTTCCGGCGACCCGGCGAGGTGTGGCGCGGTCGCGCCCTCGACGATGTCGCGCAGGTCCGCGCTCTTCCAGTGGCGGCGCGTGAGCTGATCGTGCGCCTGACTGAGCGCGATCAATCGGCCCTCGAAGGCCTTGCGGAACGCCTCGGGCAAATCGGTGCCGCGCGCGGTCTGGGTCGCCAGCGATTGCACGGTCGCCAGCGTGTTCTTGACGCGATGGTTGAGCTCATCGATCAGGAGCTTTTGGCGCTCCTCGGCCTCCTTGCGTTCGGTGACGTCCTGCACCACGCGCACGCCGTAGAGGAAATGCCCGGCGGAGTCGCGCACGGTCGAGGAGCGCACCGCGATCCAGATCACCCGGCCGTCCCTGCGGATGAATCGCTTCTCAATCGAATAGAAGCCAATGTCGCCGGCCACCTGCCGGCGGTAAAGCTCATCGTCGACGTCTCGGTCGTCGGGGTGGGTGCGGCCCTGCAGCCGCCAACTCAACAGCTCTTCGCGCGTCCCACCGACGATCGAGCAGATCGCTTCGTTGACGCGCATGAACCGGCCTTCGGCATCCAGCTCAACGATACCGATGGCGGCATGCTCGTAGGTCGCGGCCCAGCGCTCCTCCTGCTCGCGCAGATCGTGCTGGCTGCGGTCGAGCGCGTCCACCATGCGTTTGCGCTCGGTAACATCCTGGAAGCAATTGATGGCGCCAATTAGCTTGCCCTGTGTGTTGAACAGCGGATCGATGTTGAGCAGCACGGCGATCTCAGTGCCGTCGGCGCGCTGGACCGTCACCTCCTCGTCGCCGATGGGCCTGCCGGTCTGCAACACCTCGGCGAGCTTGGAGCGCGGCAGCACTTCGCCTGCGTCGTCAAAAAACTTGCACTCTGCAGTGAACTCGTCATGGGTTTGGCCCGGTTCCGGCGCGCTGGCCCCAAAGCTCCACGGCGCGCTGGTTGTACTGCAAGATGTGGCCGGCCGCGTCGCAGACGCAGGTTGCGATCGGAAGCAGTTCCAGGATCTCATCGGACGCGCGCAGCGCCTGTTCCAGCGACAGCGAAAACACCGATCGGCGGGGCTGCTCGACCTTGCGTTCCATCACTTTCACCAGTTAAGCCCGCGCTCGCTGCGGTCGTCTATGCGCCAGCCTGGGTCCTCATTGTGCACAGGACCGATAGCATTGCGGATTAAAACGGGCTGAAAGATAGCATGAACGGCCCCCCTGCCTCACCCTGCAACGCTCTACAATCCGTCCATGGTTCCATCTGTTCCAACGCCGGTTAAGCCCCGTCCGCCTTGGAGTTAGTTCCTCTGCACCGCCGTTCAACCAAGGACGCCCACGCTCGATGAGCGTCGCAGACGCACCACCACCCCCGTCGCTTCGCCATCATCGCCCGTTCGCGCTGTATTGGGTGTCGCGGGTCTCCAGCATGATCGCCCTGCAAATGCAGGCGGTGGCGGTCGCCTGGCAAATGTACGATACCACCCATAATCCGCTCGACCTCGGACTGGTGGGGCTGACCCAGTTCATACCGGCGGCGCTGTTCGTTCTGGTCGCCGGTCATGTCGCCGACCGCTACGACCGGCGCAAGATCGTCCGCATCTGTCAGATCACCTCCGGGCTCGCCACGGCGACGCTCGCGATCGGCACCGCGGGCGGCTGGCTGACGCGCGAAGCGCTGCTCGCCATCGTGTTCGTGACCGGATCGGCACGCGCCTTCGAGCAGACCACGATGACCACGCTGCTGCCCGGGATCGTGCCGGCGTCGCTGTTGTCGCGCGCCACTGCCGCCGGCGCCTCGGCGACGCAGATCGCCGTGATCGGCGGCCCGGCAATGGGAGGTTTGCTCTACGCAGTCAGCCCGATCCTGGTCTATGCACTGTGCTGTACGCTGTATTTCACGTCGAGCATCCTGATCAGCAACGTCAAGGTCGAACGCAACGCCTCGTCGCGCGAGCCGATCAGCCTCGCCGTGCTGTTCGCCGGCTTCCGCTACATCCAGCACAATCCGGTCATCCTCGGCATCCTCTCGCTCGATCTGTTCGCGGTCATTCTCGGCGGCATGTACGCGCTGCTGCCGGTGTTTGCCCGCGACATCTTCCATGCCGGGCCGTGGGGACTGGGATTGTTGCGGGCGTCGCCCGGCGTCGGCGCGCTGATCGCAGCCATCATCCTGACGCACCGCCCACCGCGACAATGGGTCGGGCGCATTATGTTCAGCGCGGTGGGGATCTACGGGACCGTCATCATCATCTTCGCGCTGTCGCACTCCTTCATCCTGTCGATGGCGCTGCTCGCCATGCTGGGCGCGGCCGACATGGTCAACGTCGTCATCCGCATGACCTTAATCCAGCTTGAAACCACCGACGACATGCGCGGGCGGGTGAGCGCGGTGAACTCGCTGTTCATCATCGCGTCGAACCAGCTCGGTGATTTCCGCGCCGGCCTGATGGCGGCGTGGCTCGGCACCATTCCGGCCGTAATGGTCGGTGGCGCCGGTGCGCTTGTGGTGGCGCTGGTCGGACGAAAGGCCTTCACCAAGCTCTACCGGGTGGAAAATCTCGACACCGTCCGGCGCTGACCGCCGCCGCCATTGGCGCGTGCGGGTTTCGGCGGTGAAATTATCGGCGGCCCAATTTTGGACGCGGCGATCTTGGTCGCAGCTTTGCCCTTCGAGCCCTTGGCCTGCTCGGGCGCCTTGAGCCAGTGATCGACGAACTCGGACAGCCAAGCCCGGCACGCCGGATCGTGCATCAGCCGGCCCTCGAAATGGGACTCGCGCGGCTTGGCGTTGGGCAGCGTCATGCGCTCATGGCCGCGGGTGGTCCAGCGGCACATCGTGGCGTGGGTGACGTCCATGTGGAATTGCAGCGCATAGGCGGTGCCGCCGTAGCTGAAAGCCTGGACCGGAAACGAATCGCCCTCCGCCAGCATCACCGCCCGGTCCGGCAGATCGAAGCCTTCGCGGTGCCACTGATAGACGTGATCGGGCCAGTCTTTGCAAACGGCGCGGCCTTCGGCGGTCGGGCGGATCGGGTAATAGCCGACCTCGGCGTGGCCGTCGGCGTGCTTGTAGACCCGGGCGCCGAGCCGCTTGGCCAGCATCTGCGCGCCAAGGCAGATGCCGAGGAACGGCTTCTTTTCCTTCAACGGCACGTCGATCCAGTCGATCTCGCGCTTGACGATTTCGTCGTCGTCGTTGGCGCTCTGCGGTCCGCCGAAAATCACGACGCCGCTGTGATTCGCGAGCGTCTTGGGCAGGTCGTCGCCGAACCGCGGGCGGCGCACGTCGAGCGGGATATCGCGGTTTCGAAGCTGGATCGCGACCCGGCCGGGGGTGGAAAGCTCCCCGTGCAGGACGATCAGGACCGGCGGGCGCATCGTGCAATCAGTCTCATGCCGCGAGGAAATCATTCGACAAAACGAGCAATCGGCGTGCCAACCATTTCCTATCCGGTTGATGCGCGATTGCAAGACCGTGGGCGCGGGACCGATATGCCGCTGGTTCAGGGCTTGCTTGGCAGCCCTTTTCGCCCGGCCTGGCGCCCTTCGAGGCGCGCCAGCAGGAACGGACGCGGCACGATTCGCGGCATCAGCGCGAACAGCAGCTTCGGTCCCCATCCCGGCACAACGATACGCCGGCCGCGCATCAGGCCACGGTACCCTTCGGCGGCCACGCGAGCGGCCGGCACCGCAATCGGCCACGGCGGCTCGGCCTCCGCGATCCCGGCGCGCGTTTGAAATTCGGAGGCCACCGGACCGGGGCAGAGGCAGCTGACGCGGATGCCGCGCGGCGCAAGTTCGTCATGCAGCGCCTCGGTGAACGACAGCACAAAGGCCTTGCTGGCGTAGTACACCGCCGAGCGCGGGCCCGGCATGACGCCAGCGATCGAGGCGACGTTGAGGATGCCGCCGCGATGGCGCGCCAAGCTGTCGACGAACGACAGCGACAGGTCGGTGAGCGCGCGCATATTGAGGTCGATCATGCCGAGCTGCTCGTCGCGATCGAGATCGGCGGCGCGGCCGACGAGGCCGAAGCCGGCGTTGTTGACGATATATTGCGGCTCAAGCGCGCGGGCGGTGAGCGCCGCGCCGATCCGCGCGGCTGCATCAGGCTCTGCCAGATCCATCGCCAGCACCAGCGGCTTCGCATGGCCGGTCGCAGCGATCTCCGCGGCCAGTTCGTTCAACCGCTGCTCGCGGCGCGCCACCAGCACCAGAGCGTGGCCGTGGCTCGCAAAGACGCGCGCGAGTTCCGCGCCGATGCCCGCCGATGCGCCGGTGATGAGCGTGACCGGCGTCATGCCTTGCCGCTTTGGTTCGCGACGCGATGGCGCAGCGCAATCCGTTCCGTCGACGAAACGCCGAGCAGGTCGGCGACGCGCCAGATCAGGTTGTCCTCGTATTCGGAAACCGCGCCGTCGGCGTAGGCGACCATCCACATCATCTCGACCATGCGCAGGCGGTCGTTGTCGTCGAGCGAAGCGTTGAGCAGATGAGTGAAGTGATAGAGATCGACCGCCTTGTCGTCGGCGGCGGCGCCCTCCCCGATCAGCTCGCTGGCGGCGGCATCGTCGAGCTCGAAGCGCTGCTTCAGCAGACTTTGCAGCTTGCCACGCTCGGCATCCGACATGGCGCCGTCGACCGCCGCGGCATGGACCAGGAGCGCGGCCGTGGCGACGCGAAAATCATGGTCGCCCAGCCCGCCGGCCTGTTTTTCACCGCTCGCAAGATCGGCGACGAAGTTCTTGATGGCGTCGAACAAGGACAATCTCCCGAAAGGCAATGCCTTTCGCCCCGGGGGATATTTAGGCACGGGCGGGAGCGGCGCAATCGCAATCGTCTGTGGCGGGGACTAATTGACGCCCTTGGCCTTGTGCGCGCTTTCTTCCAGCAGGCGAATATTGTTGGCGATGTACGGGTTCTTCGGAGCCTTGGCCTGGGCCGCCAGCAGCATCGAGCGGGCGCGGCCGTAGTCGCCGCGCAGCAAGTACGAGAAGCCCTGGTTGTTCATGACGTCCGGCGTCGGCCCGATCAATCTGACAGCCTGTGCATAGGCGCGATCGGCGAGATCGAAGCGCTTGAGCTGGTCGTAGGCGGCAGCCAAGCCGACCCAGGATTCGGCGTCGCGCGGATGCATTTCCACCGCCTTGCGGAAGTGCCGCTCGGCCAGACCGTAACTACCCTGTCGGTAGTATTTCTTGCCGACGCTCAGATCGTCGTTGGGATCGGCGCCCAAAAGCTCCGGCTTCAACGGCCGGCGTATCGGGTGTGGTGTCGGATGTCGCTTCGGGGCTGAGGACCGAGCCGGTGACGTCGGCGTCGCTGGCCTTTGCCAACGGATTGTTGGTGGACGTGGTTTCGCAGCCCGCGAGCCACATCAGGCACACGGCAGCCAGCACGACCCGACTGATACGCACGTTCATCACCCACTCCGGGACCCGAACGCTAAACCGGGCTGGTTAAGATTTCGCTGGCGCGGGATGAATGTAGTAAGCCACTGAAATAACTAATAAATATATCGTCGATGTGCAGCCCACCGAGTTAACGGCTATCCCGCCGAAGCCTGTGGCTCGCCGACAAATCTCCTACATTGTGCCCCGCTTCAGCCCCGAACCATTGGTGTTATGGCCGGTGCCGCACTGTTTCTGGGGGGATTCTCGTGCTTCAAACCAATCCGTTTGCCGCCCGGCTTTTTTCCAGGCTGGTCACTCAGCTCGTGCCGGCCGCGCTCGTTACCGGCATTGGTATCCTGCTGTTGAGCAACCTCGCGAAGACACCGGACACCACGCCGGTCGCCGCGCCGGTCGAGACCGCGATCAACGCCGAGGCGATCTTCAAGATCACGCCGCGCGAGCCCGAGGAAGCGCCGGCTGTCAAGAGCGTTGCCCCGCGCATCACCGCGGCGCCGAAGCAGGCCGCGGTCAACACCGTCAACACTGTCCTGCCGCCGCGCAAGCCCGCGAGCGAGCGCCAGATCGCGAGCACGCCGGCGCCGTTGCCGACCGTGCAAATTGCCGCGCAGCCACCAGTGCCGGCCGCGCCGACGGCGGACGACAGTTCGGTCATGGGCAAGCTCCGCAGCGCCACCGCGACCGTTCAGCGGATTCCACAATGGGCTGCCCGTTCGGTGGCGGGCTGGTTCTCCGCGGATGCGCCGCCCCGGCCGCCGGCCCCCGTGCCGACACAGAACTTCCAGGCTTCGATGTAGTCGTGAGTGCTCGCGCCTTAGCGGCGCGAATCCTGCTCAGTAATTCCCGACATGCAGCCGGACGAACTACCGGCAGCAGGATGACGACGAACAGGACCGGGAAGATGCAGATCATCATCGGCACTGTGAGCTTGGCCGGCAGGGCGTAGGCCTTCTCCTCGGCGCGCGACAGCCGCTTGTGGCGCATGTCGTCCGAATAGACGCGCAGCGCCTCGGTGATGCTGGAGCCCAGTTCCGCCGACTGCTGGATCAGTGTCGCGAACGAGCGCGCCTCTTCGATGCCAAGTCGGTCGCCGAGATGCTCCAGCGCTTCGCTCATGGTGCGGCCGGCGCGAATCTCCAGATTGGTCATGTGCAGGTTGGCGGTGAGCGACGGATAGGAATCGCTCAGTTCCCGGCCGACGCGATCGAGCGACGCCTCCATGCTCAGCCCGGCGTCGGCGCAAACCACCAGAAGATCCATGAAATCCGGGAAGCCGGCCTGATGCTCGGCTTTGCGCGTCTTGATGCGCTTGTCGATATAGAGGCTTGGTCCGATGTAGCCGATGATGCCGCCGATCCCGGTCCACAGCCAGAACGCCGCACCGCCTTGCTCCGCCGGCACGAACAGGAACATCAGAATCGCGATTCCGACTGCGAGCGCCGTGCGGCCGAGGAAAAAATAGGCTACCGCGCGGGGATCGTAGATGCCGGCCTGGATCATCCGGCGGCGCAGCACTTTGATCTCGTCAGTGGAGCCCGACGAATAATGCTTCGTGGTGTATTCGAGCACGCGTTGCGCGGCTTTCAGGCTCGAATGCCGCAGCGAGCGGTTGCCGCCGGACCGTGCGCCGTCATCGACCCGGCCGATGGTGGCGGTGCGGCGCTTGACCGAGCCCTGTACGCGCATCACCGCCATGATGCTGAACGTCAGCGTGGCGGCGGCGAGGAACACCAGCACCCCCACCATGGTGGTGCTACCGTCGTTCAGCAGCATATCCAGCGTGCCCATCATCAGATCAGATCCTGAAGTTGACCATGCGGAACATGATAAAGTTGCCGATGGCCATCCAGCCGGCGGCGCCGGCGAGGCATATTTTGGTCAGGTCCTCGTTCCAGACGCTGGCATAGAAGTCCGGCGTGATGATCTGGATGACGATAAACATCAGGATCGGCAGCGACGACAGGATCATCGCCGAGGCACGACCTTCGGAGGCGAGCGCTCTGATCTTGCGCCGCATCTTGAAGCGCTGGCGGATCACGGCGGAGAGGTTTTCCAGGATTTCGCCGAGATTGCCGCCGGTCGAGCTCTGGATCGCCACCGCGGTGACGAACAGCGGCAGGTCGTCCTGGCCGATGCGGAAATACAGATTGCGCATACCGGTTTCGAGGTCGGCGCCATAGGTGATCTCGTCGGCAACGATGCCGAACTCGCTGCCGATCGGATCGGCCATCTCGCGCGCCACCATGGTGATGGAGATCGGCACCGGATGGCCGGCACGGAGGCTGCGGACGATGATGTCGAGCGCATCGGCGAATTGCGCACCAAACTTCTTCTGCCGCCGGCTGCGTTTGAACTTAAGCACCAGCAACGGCAACAACGTGCAACAGAACAGGGCTGCGCCGGACGCTTGGAGTAGATCCTCGCGCGTGAACATCACCAGGCCGAAGGCGAACAGCGCCAGCACGACCAAGTAGATCGCGAACGTGCCGATACCAAGCTTGAGGCCGGATTGCAGGATCAGCCGGTTGAGCGCGACCAACGGCAGCCGGTAGTCGCCAGTCATGCTCAGCCCGCGCTCGCGGCGCAACTGCACCAGCACGCTCTCACGGTCGACCTGTTTGTCCAGAAGCTTCAGGCGACGATTGACGTTCTTGCGATATGACCGCGTGTTGAAGAAAAGGAGATAGACGCCTTCGACGAGCAATCCCGCGGCCAGCGCCACGAACAGATAGATCACGTAGATCAGATCGATATTGAACGGCATGGGACCTAGAGCGGCTTGCTGGGATCGAACGTGCTGCCGGGAATCTTGATACCGCGCGCGGCAAGCTCCGAAAGAAAGCGCGGCCGCACGCCGGTCGCGACGAAATGCCCCTCGACGGTGCCGTCGTCGGCGGTTCCGGTCCTCACGTATTTGAAGATTTCCTGCATCTGCACGATGTCGCCTTCCATGCCGGTGATCTCAGCCACCGACGTAACGCGGCGCTTGCCGTCGGCCATGCGCTGGAGCTGCACGATCATGCGAACGGCAGCCGCGATCTGGCCGCGGACCGAGGCGATGGTCATCGGCAGGCCAGCCATGCCGACGAGCTGCTCAAGACGAGAAATGGCCTCGCGCGGATTGTTGGCGTGGATGGTCGCCATCGAGCCCTCGTGGCCGGTGTTCATGGCCTGGAGCATGTCGAAGGCTTCTTCGCCGCGGCACTCGCCGAGGATGATGCGCTCGGGCCGCATGCGGAGCGCGTTCTTGACGAGCTCGCGCTGGCGGATTTCGCCCTTGCCCTCGAGGTTCGGCGGCCGCGTCTCCATGCGAGCGACATGCGGCTGCTGAAGCTGCAATTCGGCGGCGTCCTCGATGGTGATGAGACGCTCCTTCTCCGAGATGAACGCCGACAATGCATTGAGCATCGTGGTCTTGCCGGAGCCGGTGCCGCCCGAGATGATCGTGGTGATGCGCGACTTCACCGCCGCGGCGAGCAGCTCCGCCATCTGCGGCTTGATGGCACCGATGTCGACGAGCTTGTTCATATTATAGGGCTTTTTGGAGAATTTTCGGATCGAAACCAATGGCCCGTCGACGCCGATCGGACGCACCGCGACGTTGACACGCGAGCCGTCGAGCAGGCGCGCGTCGCAGAGCGGGTGCGATTCATCGACACGTCGTCCGACTGCCGAGACGATCTTGTTGATGATGCGCAGCAGATGCGCCTCGTCCTTGAAGCGGCAGGCTACTGGCTCGAGCAGACCATGGCGCTCGACAAAGGTCGACTCGTGGCCGTTGATCAGGATGTCGTTGATGGTCGGGTCCTTGAGCAGCGGCTCGAGCGGCCCCAGGCCGGTCATCTCGTCGAGGATTTCCGAGACGAACTCGTTGAGCTCCTGGGTGTTGAGCGCCAGCCGCTCGACCACGATGTACTGCGTGACGAGCTGCTGGACGTGCGCCCGCATCTCGTCTTCGGGCAGCTTCTCCAGCGCGGAAAGATTGATCTCCTCGATCAGACGACGGTGCAGGCGAACCTTGGCGTCGAGCAGCTTGTCGGACCGCAGCGGATCCAACGGCTCGGCCGCAAGCTTGTCATGAGCAAGCTCCGGCGCTGTCGCCATCCAGGACATTGGCGCCGGTGCAAGCGGCGGCGCGTCCACGACCGCCGCGGGCTCGGGGGCAGTGCTGCGGCGGGCGGTGAAGCGGCCGCTCATGCGCTTTTCGCCAGCGAGAAGCCAAGCTTGCTGACAAGACCAGCAACGGGCGCGGCCGTCTTGGCGATCTGCGGCAGCATCAGTTTCTTCAGTTGCGCGGTGATGTTGTTGCCTGCCTTGACCTCGTCGAGCGGCACCCCGCGGTCGATGGCCTCGCGCACCAGCCGGTAGTTGTTCGGAATGGTGCCGGCGAAATCGGCGCCGAGCGCCTGCTCGATGTCGGCCTTCTTGAGGCCGGGGTCGAACATGCGTTGCTCGAAGCGGTTGACGACGACCCGCGGCTGCGGTCCGTCGCCGAGCCGTTCGCGGATCGCCGCGACCAGCGCCTTGGCCTGGCGGATGCTCGGCACCGTCATTTCGCTGACGATGAAGGTCCGGTTGGAGCCGAGCAGCACGCTGTCGGTCCACGAGAACCAAGTGCGCGGCATGTCGATCACGACATAGTCGAAGTGGGACGACACGAGATCAAGCAACCGCGTCACCATGTCGGGGTCGAAGCTGCGCATCTCGGCCGGACGGTTCGGCGCCGCAATCACCTCAAGGCCGGAGGCGTGATGCGACAGCATGATTTCGAGAAGCTGGCGGTCAAGCCGTTCCGGTCGCGGCTCGATTTCTTTCAGGTCCAGCCGCGGTTCGAGATCGAGATAGTCGGCGCAGGCGCCGTGCTGGAAATCGAGATCGACCAGGCAGACGGTGGGGCGGACGCGCTGGCCGCTGTTGAGCAGCAGCAGCGCGGTCTGGATCGCCAGGGTGGTGACCCCGGCGCCGCCAACCGCGGGAATGAAGGTGTAGATCTGCGCCTCTTTGGTCTCGGCGACGGCCGAGCGCGCGACGCGCGCGCAGGTGCGGACAAGCTCAATCGGCTGCACCGGCTTGACCAGGAAATCCGCCACCCGCATCTGCAACAGGCTGCGCGCCACTTCGGCGTCGAAGCTTTGCGTGACCACCACCACCGGCGGCGAAATGCCGATTTGGAGCATCATGTGCTCCAACGCCGCCATCTCCTCAGGCCGGGTCGCGTCGAGATCGACGACGACCACCGTGACGCCTTCAGTGACAAAATTGTCGACGCTGGCGATGGTGCCGCGGACGACACGAAGCTCGATCGCTCCGCTCGCGCCGAACGTCGCGCTCACCGACTGCTCGAACGCCGGATCGGCGGTCAAGACAGCAACGACGGTGTTGCTCGCATTCGAGGACTTGGCCATTCGCATACGTGTTCGCTCTGAGCGCTACTTGGTCGGACTGCTACTGTTGTTATTGCCGGTGTTCGGCGACGAGGATGCCTGGCTATTCGCCGTGGGTTGCGCCTGCTGCTGCGCCGCCGTATACGCGGCCGAGCTGGTGGTGGCATTGACCGGCGGGATGATGCGGCCGGTGCGGTAGCGCTCCGCCGCGATCGCTGCCTTTTCGCCACTGTAGGCAATGTTGCGCCGGCCGCTGGCCACCGGCCATGGATCGATCATTTGCGTCACGCGGTTGGTGGCCATCGCATCGCCGGAGTAGAGCGTGATCGTGTCGCGGCGATCGAAATAGTACTCCGAGCAGCCGCCGAGCATTGCGCCGAGCAGCGCCGTGGCAACGATAGTTCTAGTTGCGGACCGAAAGCACATCGGTGTCTCCCTTCGCCAGATCGAGCACGTGGCCGGTGAACTCGCGCGGCAGGACGCCGCTGACGAGGCGCGCCTTGGCTGGCGGCAGTTCGGTCTTGCCCATCAGGAACAGATCGACGTCGTTGACCGGCACCGAAGAATCGAGCGGCGTCTTGATGACGTCACCGGGCCGCGCCGGGCGAACCAGGCGGGGCGTGACGATGATGGCGAGATCGGTCTCCTGCTTCTGATACGACGTGCTGCGGAACAGTGCGCCGAGCACCGGCATGTCGCCGAGCCAAGGCAGCTGTGAGATCGCGTTCTGACCGACGCTTTGCAGCAGGCCGCCGATCACGAAGCTCTGGCCGTCGCGCAATTCGACCGTGGTCGAAGCACGGCGCACGATCAGCGGCGGAATCGAGAGGCCGCCGATTGTCACCATGTGGCTGAAGTCGAGCTGGCTGACCTCCGGCTCGATCTTCATGTTGATCAGGCCGTCGCTCAGCACCGTCGGGGTGAAGGCGAGACCGACGCCATAGCGCTTGTAATCGATCGTAACGGTGCCGAGCGAGCCGGGCACCGGGATCGGATACTCGCCGCCGGCCAGGAAGCTCGCGGTATCGCCCGACAGCGCGACAAGGTTCGGCTCCGCCAGCGAGCGGGCAACACCCTTCTGTTCCAGCGCGTTGATGATGACGTCGGTCTCCATGCCAGCCGCCAGCATCTTGCTGACGATCACGCCGAACGGCGCCGTGCCCGACAGCACGCCGGCCACCACGACCGGCGAGATGCCGAGTCCCTGACTGGTGTTCCTGCCGCCGTCGGCGACGCCTGGCTGCGAAAAGCGATTGGTCCCCGACGGGTTGGAGTTGGTGATAGGAAGCTGATCGCTCGGCGCCCGGTTGCCGATATTCGCGAGGTTGCGCTGGCCGAACACGTTCCACTGCACGCCGAGATCGCGGCCGGCCTGCCTTGTGGCTTCGACGAAACGCACCTCCAGCATGACCTGCTGCGGCTGCAGCACCCTGATCGAATTGATGACGTCCGGGCCGAACTGCTTGGCGATCTGCACCGCCTTGTCCACGGTCGGGCCGTCGGGCGCGGTGCCGGAGAGCATGATGCGGCCGTTGACCGCCGTCACCTTCAGGCCGGCGTGCGGGAACCGGCGGCGGATCTCGGTCTGCAACTGCGAGGTGTCGAACACGACCTCGACGTCGAACACGCCGATCAGCTTCTTGCCTTCGGCATAGGCCGACACGCGCGTCGTGCCGTTCTTCTTGCCCAGGATCGAGAGCGAGCGATCGGTCATCGGATTGACGTCGGCCACCTCGGGGTCGCCCACGGTGAGCTCGACGAAGCTCTGATCGGTGCGCACGTCCTCGGACTTGCCGATATAGACGGTCACCATGGCGGTGCGCTTGGCGCCCACGATCTGGATTGTCCGCTGCGCCTGCGCTTCGCCGCTCACCAGGAGGCAACCCGCCGCGGCCAACAGCATCGCCACGACCAGCGAACGCCAGTGCGGCCGGCAGCGATTGGCGCCAAGTCCAGATATTCCGTTCTTCTTGTTGTCGGTTCTCATGATCCCCACCCTGTTTCCCAAATTCCCCAATCTGGGCCGTTCCTGTTTCTAGTTTCGTGGCAGTCTTGGTTTTCCGGAATTCGCCGCGACCTTGTCCGCGCCTTCGATCGGCACGCTGTATTCCTTGCTGGCCGAGCCCCGCCGCACGACGACAGATCTCACCTCCGAGTCGTCGTCCTTCGGCGCCATCTCGCTGGTGAGATCATCGAGCGTGATCCGGCGCGGCTTGTCCGCGGTCGTTTCACCGGCCTTGCGAAGCATCAGCGAAAGGCTGCCGACGGTGGCCGCAAGCGACAGCCGCTGCGCGCCAACCTGGTCGACCTCGAGCGTGACCGCCTTGACCACAGCCGGCTTATCAGCCCGCTCATCGGCAGATTGATCGACCGCCAGCACCCGCCCGTTTTGCAGCACGACCTCGTTGCTCGCCGAAGTCTTATCGACCTGGCGGGTCAGAACCACGTCGACCCTGTCGCCTGGAAGTACGAAGCCGCCAACTCCTTCGACGTCGTTGACGCGGATGGTCACCGCCTTCATTCCGTCCCGCACCAAAGCCGAGAGCGTGGCACGCTGTCCGGCGCCGGTGATCTTCACGGAAAGGATCGGCTCGTTCTGCTCGATTGCCGCGAGCACCACGCGCTTGCCGTCCTTCATCGCGGCGGCGACGCTGGCGAACGCGCCGGCCGGCAATGCGCCCTCGGGCCAGGCGATTTCACGCATGACCTGCGGCGTTAGCTCGGTGCCGTAGCGGAGCGGCTTCGACGCGACCACGATCGTGCTGGTGTTGAGTGGCTTCTTGTTGGCTTCGAGACTGCGCATGCGCTGCTCGGTCGCGCTGTTAAGCCATGACTGCGCGACAAAAACCGCGAGCAGGCCGAATAGCACGGCGAACGCAATCATTACGATGGTGCTTGTACGCACGCGACTTCCTCGTTTGACGCCGCTATCTCTTGCGGTCTTTCTCGCGGTCAATATCGGGGATCGCTGGTATCGGATTGGTGAAGTACTGCGCGCAAATTTCGCTATGCTGAAGATTGGTTGAAGCAGTATTCTTTATGAAAAGTGTGGCGCGCGATTCGCATTTGATTTGAATGCGCGGCGCGCGAAGGAACGATAAACCTTAATCGGTTTCGCGACGCCGGCGGGGTGTCGCGCCCCGAAAATTCAAGGTTACCGCAATCCCAACAGCAATGGGCCGACGCCCCGAACCGTGACAAACGTACACACACTGCCCAACGTTGATCGGCGCGCGCGGATGCGGCACAATGGCTAACATGAATTAAGCATGCCTCGCCGGGCAACAACACCAAGGACGGACAGCCAATGAGCAAGCCGTACATCAGCTACATCGACCCCGCCACGATGAAGGACGCCGCCATGCTGGCGGAGCTTGAGCGCTGCCGCAGCTATGGCACGCCGCGGCCGGAGAGCCAGGCGATCCGCGCGCACGTGCCCGCCGTGTTCTGGTCCTTCGCCAATTCCTGGCGCGACGTGTTCCACACCGGCGTCGCCGACCACGCCATCAAGGAGCTGTGCCGGCTTTATGTCTCGCGCTCGGTGCTGTGCGAGTTCTGCGGCAACCAGCGGTCAATCAAGGCGGCCAAGGCCGGCGAAGTCATCGAAGACCACGTCAAGGACCTGATCAATTTCGAAAACTCCACGCGCTACAACGACAAGCAGAAGGCTGCCCTCTCCTATGCCGAGGCGATCACCTGGGACCTGCCGGTGAACGAGAAGTTCTGGGCCCGGCTGCACCAGCATTTCAGCGAGCCTGAGCTGGTCGAGATCGGCTACTTCATCGCGTTGACGATGGGGCAGCAGCGCTGGCTACGGACGCTCAACATCGAGCACCACCAGATCCTGCCGGGTCAGGACGGCTCGATGGCGCCGGGCTACGAGACCGAAGAGGCGCTCAAGCGCACCAAGGCGCAGGCGGATTACTGGGCGAAGAAGAAGCCACAGGTCCAGGCGGCGGAGTAACGCCGCGGCCTTACTTCCCTTGCCGACTTCGGCAGCGCCACGATCATGTCGAGCTCGATCCGCGCGCCGGGCGATGAGAGCTGGTTGATGCACACCGTGGTGCTGGCTGGCAGCCAGTCGCCGAAATAGGCCGCCATGGTCTTGTGCATGGCGTCGGCCTCTCGGAAATCGGTGAGATATTTCGTCACCTTGATGACGTCGCGCCACGTCGCCCCCTGGCTGTCGAGGATCGACTTGATCGCATCCATCGCATTCTTGGTCTGCTGCTCGATCGAATGCGGGTGAACGTGCTCGTGATCCTGATGCGGATGGTTGTGGTAGAGCGGCGACGCGGTCGCTCCCGAGAGAAACATCAGGTCGCAGGCGCCGACGATCTTGATCGCTGGCGCGTAGGGCATCTTGTACGCTTGCGACGGATCAGGATGAACGGCTTCGAGCTTGAAGGTCGATGACGGCTTGGCGTTGACGTTCATGGCATGCCTCCGTGCGGTCGTGGCGGAACGTTAGCAATCGACCGGCATTGCGGCAATCGCCTAGCCCGCCGCCGCCGCGGGCGCCGCGACGACACGCTCCTTCACCAACTTCGTGACCGCCATGTTGTCGATCTTGCCGGTGCCCAGCATCGGCATCTTTTCCATGTAGATGATCTCGGCCGGCACCATGATCTCGGTGGCGCCGCGCGAGCGGGCGAAGGCCTGGAATTCGCTCCGCGTCGGTTCTTTCTTCTGCGTCACCATGATCAGCCGCTCGCCCTTGCGCGCGTCCGGCACCGATGCCACCGCCGACAGCGCGTCCGGCCACAGCTCGCTTGCCAGCGCCTCGACGGCGGCGAACGAGATCATCTCGCCGGCGATCTTGGCGAAGCGCTTGGCGCGACCCTTGATGGCGATGAAGCCTTGCGCGTCGATGGTGACGATGTCGCCGGTGTCGTGCCAGCCCTCCGGCGGCGGCTCAAGCACGCCAGGATTCTCCGTGCGCAGGTAGCCGGCCATCACGTTCGGACCCCGCACGTGGAGCCGACCGCCTTCGTCGACGCCTTCAACCTTATCCAGACGTATCTGCATGCCGGGAAGCAACCGTCCAACGGTGCCGAACTTGTTGAACATCGGGGTGTTGAGCGCCAGCGCCGGCGCGGTCTCGGTGACACCGTAGCCCTCAAGGATGCGCAGGCCGAACTTTTCCAGGTAGATGCGCCGCGTCGATTCCTTTACCGGCTCGGCGCCGGCCAGGATGTAGCGCAACGAGCGGAAGTCGTAGGCATGGGCGGAGCGGGCATAACCGTTGAGGAACGTGTCGGTGCCGAACAGGATGGTGGCGTTCACCCCGTACACCAGCTCCGGCACGATGCGGTAATGCAGCGGCGACGGATAAAGATAGATTCGCACGCCGGAGACGAGCGGCAGCACGAGGCCGACGGTGAGGCCAAACGAGTGGAACACCGGCAACACGTTGAACACCTTGTCCTGGCGGCCGAAGTCGATGCGCGCCGCGGCCTGCGCGGCGTTGGCGAGCATGTTGCGGTGGGACAGCACCACGCCCTTCGGCGTGCCTTCCGAGCCCGAGGTGAACAGAACCGCCGCCCAGTCGCCGGGTTTCCGCGCCACCAGCGGCTTCCTGCAATTCCAGAAGCCCCGAAGCTTATCCATCGTGGTGATGGTCGGCCGGATGTCGTCGAGGTAGACGATCTTGACCTCTTTCTGCAGCCCCGCGACCAGCGCGTCGAGCCGTCCGTTCTCGATGAAGGCGCGCGATGTCAGGATGGTGTCCACCTTCGCCGCGCGGCAGGCCGCCAGCACGTTGGTGACGCCGGCGGTGAAGTTGATCATCGCCGGCACGCGCCCGGCCGACATCAGTGCCATGAGCGTCACCGCGGCGCCGTTGGCATTCGGCAGCATCAGCCCGATCGGCTTGCCCTCCGGCGCAAGCGGCATCAGCTTTTCGCCGAGGATGCGCGCACCCATCAGAAGCTTGCGGTAGGTCAAGGTGCCAGCGATCGGATCCTCGACCGCGACGCGGCCCATGCCGTGGACCTCGGCCGCCTCGATCAGCGCCTCCGGTCACCGTGCGCTCGATCGACGTGGTGCGGTAGACGAGGTTCGACATGATCTCGTAGAGCGCGGCGCCCGCCGCCATGCGGCGGTGCTTGCCCTTCAGCGCCGGATCGACGGTGAGCTTCACCGGCTCGAGCACGGTGACGGTGACCTTGGGGAACCAGCGGCGGCGAATCTGCGAGCGATCCAGCCGCGTGAACGGCGTGGAATCAAGTCCTTCAAGCCGCACCGGCACCACGAAAGCATCAGTCTTGTCGGCAATGAGCCCGGCGCCGTCGTAGATCTTCATCAGGCTGCCGGTAACGGTGAGGCGTCCCTCCGGAAAGATGATGAGCGCCTCGCCGCTCTTGACCGCATTGATCAAGGTGCGCGTCGCCATCGGCTTGGTCGGGTCGATCGGCATCGCACGGGTAAAGCGCAGGAACGGCTTCACCCACCAGTTCTGCGCCATCGCGCTGTCGATGGCGAACACCGGGTCCTTGGGTAGCAGCGACAGCGCCAGCGCTGCGTCGAGGAAGCTCGTGTGATTGAGAGCGATGATCGGGTTGCGGCCGGCGTTGTCGAGATTCTCGACGCCGCGGACCTCGACCCGATAGAACGCGCGAAACAGGATCGATAGAAAATCCATCACCGGATTGGTCGGCATGGTGCGGGCGATCAGCACGGCGACCACCAGTGTGCACACGCCGATCAGGAGGCAGACGCCCGGCGCGCTGAGCCCCGGCGCCAGTTGCAGCACTGCGACGACAATGGTGCCGCCGACCATGAAGGCGGCATTGAGCACGTTGACCGCGGCAATGACGCGGGCGCGGCGATCAGCGCCGGCCCAGGCCTGCACCGCAGCGAAAGTCGGCACGATGTAGAGACCGCCGGAGATCGCGAGCCCCGCGAGGTCGATCGCCATGCGCAGACCCAGCGCGGTCTCAAACGTCTCGCGCATGCCGAACTGCTCGAGCTTGACCGGCAGGCCGTAGGTGGCCCAGCCGAGATCGATCGCGAACAGGCAGAGCCCGACCGCGCCGACGAAGGTCGGCAGCACCACGATGCGGCCGGAGCATAGCCACGCCGCCAGCCCCGAACCGATCGCGACGGCGATCGAAAACACCGCGAGATATATCGTGACGACGTTCTCGTTGCCGCCGACGATGTTCTTCACCAACGGCGGCAACAACGACAACACCACGGCGCCGACCAGCCAGAACCAACTCGTTACCAGCGCGCCCCACCACAGCCGCCGGTCGCTGCGGAGATGCCGAATCAGCTCAGCGGTGGAGCGGACGATGTTGGTCGAGATCACGAGGTCTGGCGCGCCGGAACCGACCTTCGGGATCAGCAGGCTCGACCCCCAGCACAACAGCGCGAACACCAGCATGAGGCCGGAGAACGACGCCGGATCGCCGCCATCTTTCGCCGCCAATCCGCCGACGATGGTGCCGAGCAGGATCGCCATGAAGGTGGCGCTCTCGACCAACGCGTTGGCCGCTGGCAATTCCGACTTGTCGAGCAGGTCGGGCAAGATGCCATATTTGATCGGGCCGAACAGCGAGCCGATCACGCCAAACCCGAACAGCGCCGCGAACAACAACGGAACCGAATGAACCGCGAACCCGATGATGGCGATGACCGAGATCCCGATCTCGGCAAGCTTTAGCCGCCGCGCCACGATCGCTTTGTCGTAGCGATCGGCCATCTGGCCGCCAAACGCCGACAGGAAGAAATAAGGCGCGATGAACACCGCGGCCGCAAGCTGGGTCAGCGGCTCGGCCAGACTTCCGCCGATATGGAAGACAATCAGGAACGCCAACGCGTTTTTCAGGAAATTATCGCTGAATGCCGAGAAAAACTGGCACCAGAACAGGGGCGCGAAGCGGCGGGACAGCAAAAGGGACTTGGATGCGGCCGGCGATGGGGCGGTCATGGAGCAAGCCTATGCCAAAAACGCGCGGCTGAGACCAGCCTCCTGCGCTGCGACAGGACAATGTAACATTGATAGAATTCCTCAAAATAATCGGGGGAAACGTCATGAGCATGGGTTCCGCGGCGCCGGCCGGCGCCGTCGATAACGTCGTCGCGCGGATCGAGCGCCTCCCCACCTCGTGGTGGCATGTGAAGACGCGGATCATCGTCGGAGTGGCCACATTTTTCGACGCCTTCGACGCCATTGCCATTGCCACGGTTCTCCCCGTGCTGGTGCCGCTGTGGAAGCTCTCCGGACCGGACATCGGCTTCATGATCTCGGCCGGCTATGTCGGCCAACTAATCGGCGCCTTGTTGTTCGGCTGGATCGGCGAGCGCTACGGCCGCATGCCGGCGATGGTCGGCTCGATCGCGATGTTCGCGGTGATGAGCTTCGTCTGTGCTTTTGCCTGGGATTACAACTCGTTGCTGTGGTTCCGCACCCTGCAAGGTGTCGGGCTCGGCGGCGAGGTGCCGGTTGCTGCCGTCTATATCAGCGAGCTTACGCGCGCGAAGAATCGCGGCCGCTTCGTGCTGCTGTACGAGCTGGTGTTCCCGATCGGGCTTGTGGCGGTGAGCCTGACCTCGCTTTGGGTCGTGCCGCACCTCGGCTGGCAATGGATGTTCTACATCGGCGCATTGCCGGCGATCCTGGCGCTATTTCTGCGCACGCTACTGCCGGAATCGCCGCGCTGGCTCGCCGTCCACGGTCGCACCGCCGACGCCGAAGCTGCGCTATCACTGATCGAACGCGAGACGCAGAAGTCTACCGGGGAGCCATTGCCGCCGGTGCAGCCGGTGGTCGCGACGACGGACCAACGTGCGTCACTGTCCGATCTGTTCGGACCGACCTATCTGCGGCGCACGCTCGTCGTCTGGGTGATCTGGTTCGCCGCCTATTTCATCAACTACGGCCTCGTCATCTGGCTGACAACGATCTTCCGCACCGTCTACAAGCTGCCGCTCGACGTGTCGCTCCGCTACGGCCTGATCACCCAAGCAGCGGGCTTTGTCGGCACGTTCATTTGCGCGCTGACCATCGACCATGTCGGGCGAAGGCCGTATTTCGCGGTGTCCTTCGCCGCAGCCGCGGTCAGCCTCGGCCTGCTGGCGATGCAGCCCACTCCGAGCGCCGAGCAGGTGCTCATGCATGTCGCCGCCGCCTACTTCTTCATCAGCACCATCAATATCGGCGCTTACCTCTACACGCCGGAGCTTTATCCGACCCGTTCGCGCGCACTCGGCGTCGGCACGGCGACGGCGTGGCTCCGCTTCGCCTCGATGATCGGGCCGACTGCGGTCGGCTTCATGATCGCCGGCGGCCTGCCCTCGGTGTTCTGGATGTTCGCAACCGCGGCGCTGGTTGCCGCCGTGATCACCGGCGCGTTCGCGATCGAGACAAAGGGACGGGTGCTGGAGGAGGTTTCGCCTAATTAGCGGCGCAGCACGAATGTGTCGGTCGCCTGGCGCTGTTCCCATCCAGCGCGTTCAAGCTCCGGGCTGACGTCGTCGGCCTGCGGATAGCCGAGACAGAAGTAGCCGATCAGCCGCCACGCCGCCGGAACGTCGAGCAGCGTGTTGATGTCGGCCGGCGTCAGGATGGAGACCCAGCCCATGCCGATGTCCTCGGCGCGGGCCGCAAGCCACATCGTGCCGATGGCGACGACCACCGAATATTCCGCCATTTCCGGCATGGTCCGCCGCCCAAGGCCATGGCCGGTGTCGGTCGAGGGATCGGCGAAGATCGCCAGCTGGCCGGGCGCTTCTCGCAAGCCAGCGAGCTTGAGCTCGGCATATCGCGCCGCCAGATCGCCGGCGTAGGATTTCAGCGCATCCGCATTGGCGGCCTGGAAATTTTCCAGTACGGCCCGGCGCCGCCCAAGGTCATCGACGATCACGAACCGCCAGGGCTGGCTCAAGCCCACCGAAGGCGCAAGGCAAGCAAGCTCGATGAGGCGCTCAAGGGCCCCCGGCGGCAGCGGCTCGGACCGGAAGCGCCGCACATCGCGACGCCAGATCAGCAGGTCGCGCAATCTGGTCCGGAAGGCGTCGTCAAATTGCATGACTCATCCTTCCTGGAAAACCTCCTCGCGCTTGCCGCGAATAGCCGGCAGCGCGACCACCAGCAGCAACAGCGCCGCGGCGATCAGCAGTCCGAGACTAATCGGCCGCTGTACGAAAATCATCGGGTCGCCGCTGGCGATCTTCATGGCGCGGCGAAGGTTCTCCTCCATCAGCGGCCCGAGCACGAAACCGAGGATCATCGGCGCCGGCTCGCAATCGAGCCGCATCAGCACGAAACCGACCACGCCGAAGAATGCCGCGAGCAGCACCGCCGACGTGCTGTTGCTCACTGTGTAGACGCCGATCCCGCAGAACAACAGGATCGCGAGATAGAGGAAGCGGTACGGCACTTTCAGAAGCTGCACCCAGATGCCAATCAGCGGCAGGTTGATGATGACCAGCATCAGGTTGCCGATCCACATCGAAGCGACCATGCCCCAGAACAGCTGCGGCCGCTCCGACATGATCTGCGGTCCCGGCTGGATGCCGTGGATCGTCAGCGCGCCGATCATCAGCGCCATCACCGCGTTGCCGGGGATGCCCAGCGTCAGCATCGGGATGAACGAGGTCTGCGCGCCGGCGTTGTTGGCGGATTCCGGCGCAGCTACGCCCTCGACCGCGCCACGGCCGAACCGCGACGGATCGCGCGAGACCTTTTTCTCCAGCGCGTAAGCGGCGAACGAGCTGAGCGTTGCGCCGCCGCCGGGCAGCACGCCGAGAATCGAGCCGAGCGCAGTGCCCCGCAACACCGCCCGCCACGAGCGCCGGAAGTCGTCGCCGGTCGGCCACAGCCGCGTGATCTTCTGTGCGACCAGCGAGCGCTGCTCCTCCGGTCGCGACAGATTGGAGATGATCTCGCCGACGCCGAACACACCGATGGCGAGCGTCGCCACGTCGATGCCGTCGGTCAGTTCGCGGATGCCGAAGGTAAAGCGCGTGCCGCCGGTATTGCCGTCGGTGCCGACCAAACCGACCAGCAGACCCAGCACGATCATCGCCACCGCCTTGATGATCGAGCCGTGCGCCAGCACCACCGCGGCGACGAGGCCAAGCAACATCAGCGAAAAATACTCCGGCGCGCCGAACGACTGGCCGACCTTGGCGAGCGGTGGCGCGAAACCTGCAATCAACGCGGTCGAGATGCAGCCGGCAAAGAACGAGCCGATCGCCGCGACCGCAAGCGCCGCACCGGCCCTGCCCTGCCGCGCCATCTGGTGGCCATCGATGCAGGTCACCACCGAGGATGTTTCGCCCGGCAGATTGACCAGGATCGCCGTGGTCGAGCCGCCGTATTGCGCGCCGTAGAAGATGCCGGCCAGCATGATCAGGCCGGACACCGGCTCGAGATGGAAAGTCAGCGGCAACAGCATCGCGATGGTGGCGATCGGCCCGATGCCGGGCAGCACGCCGATCAAGGTACCGACCATGGCGCCGACGAATGCGAAGCCGAGATTGGCCGGATTGAGCGCGACCCCGAACCCAATGGCGAGGTTGTCGAAAAATTCCATCACCTACCACTCGGGCCAGACCGGGATGGTCAGCCCCAGCCCGAAGATGAAGATGCTCCACGACAGAGCGATCAGACCGAGCGCCGCGATGGCGGTCTCGACGGGCCGCAGTGCCCGCGTCGCCAACGCGCCGAGCCCGGTAAGCAGCAGGATGGCGAGGACGAGGCCAAGCAGCTCAATGCTGAGGCCGAACGCGACCAGCGCCGCGGTCACCGACAGCACGGCGCGCCAGGCCTGCGGCGACGACCGCAGCGGCACGGCCTGTTGCCGCAAGCCTTGGACCAGCACAATGACGCCGAGGCCCAGCAGCAGCCAGCACAAGAGACGCGGCATGTAGCCGGTGCCCATCCGCAGCGCGGTGCCGACCGGATAATTGCGCGACGCCCATAGCCCGAACGCCGCGATGGCGATGAACAGCAGCCCCGACAGCACGTCGGCGCGGGCGAGGATGTCCCACCGCGATGGTTCCGCCGTGCGCTGTGCGTCGCTCATGATTTCGGAATCACCGGCAGCAGCAGATACGATTCGTATTCGCCGCCCGCGTAGATCGTGTTGGTCCCGGTGTTGTAGTCGGCGTGATAGTGCAGATACGACTGGCTGCCGACGCCGTCGCGCGGCTGCACGTCGAGCTGGATGCGATGGCCCTTCTTGAAGGTCATCGAGGTCGGCCAGATTTCAACGTCGACCTTCACGATCTCGCCTGGCTTTAAAAACAGCCGCCGCGTGTGCTTGTGATACGGCCGGTACGGCAGCGACAATTCCGGATCGAGCTCGCGGTGCGAGGCGCGCAGCCAGCCCTTCGCCACCGGCACCGGCGTGCCCTGCTGCCCGGTCTCCATGATCTCGTTGCCGTCGGCGTCGAAATGGCGAAGCGTCAGGAACAGATCCATGTCCTCGCTCTCGCTCGACACATGGAACGTCGCGGCAAGCGGCCCGGTGATCTCGGTGTCTTCCGCAAGCGGCGGCGTCGACAGCGCGATGCCCATGCCGGGCTTGATGCCGCCGCCCATCACCTGCGACGACGCCGCCGAGGTCGAGCCCATGGTGCCGAGGTTGAACGCTGGGTAGCTGCAGGAACTCGCCTTCGCCGGCTTCTCACGCACCAGGCTGCCCACGCGCGGCTCCTGGCCGGAGGCCGCCGCCGAGATATCGAAATAGAACTTGGTCCACTGCGTGCGTTTGAGCGGCCATTCGTGCTCGTCGCGCCATTCGATCTCGTCCTTGCCCTTGCGGATCGCGAGCTTCACCGGCGGTTCGTCCATCACGCCGTTGTCGATGCCCTTGAGCCAATAGTCCAGGAAGCGAAGCTGATCGCGCTTGCCCTCGTCGGCGTAGAACGGATGCACATGCGAGCCGTTGTGAATGCGGAGCTTCTTGTGCTTCGACGCGGCGCGCATATACGCCTCGGTGTTGCCGCGCAGGTGCAGCGCGAAGCCGGTCCAGTTGCCCACCGTCAGCATCGGCACCGTGATCTTGTCCCACTGCGCCTGCGCGCCGCGAAGCGCACCGCTGTCGAGGTTGTTGTGCAGCCAGTTCCACAGCGTGTTGGTCTGCCAGCCGTCCGGATGGTGCTGCGCGGCGCGGCCCATGACGTGGTGCATCAGATGCGCGGTGAACCAGTTGGTCATGAACACGCTCAGGATGCCGCCGTGAAACAGCGCGTCGCGGTAGATGTCGGCGAAGCCCTCCCAGGGAATGATCGCCTTCAATGACGGCGGCTGGAGGTTGGCGACGAACCACTGGTTGATGGCGAAATACGAAATGCCCGACAGCCCGATCTTGCCGTTGCACCACGGCTGCGCCGCCGCCCATTCGATGGCATCGTAGAAGTCGATCGCCTCGGCGAGCGACCATGGCTCGCACTGGCCCGGCGACTTGCCGCTGCCGCGGCCGTCGACGCGGACGGCGGCGTAGCCCTTCGGCACCCACCATTCCGGCGTGACGGTTTCCCAGTTCATGTGTGGGCGTTGCCTTCTCGCCAAGCTGCGGCGGCGGCACCCAGAGCTTGTCTTTCTGGTACGGCCCAAGGTTGAGAATCGCCGGGAATTTTCCGCCATCGTCAGGCCGGAAGACATCGGCCTTCAAGCGCGCGCCGTCGCGCATCGGCACGTCGACGTCTTTCTCGATCAGGAGCTTGTAGGCGGCGGCGGACGGCTTCACTTCAACGTTCATCACGCGCTCTCAATCCGTTTCACTCCGGCCGTTCGACCTTCACGGTTTCCGTGAGCTTTTTCCAATACGCCGTCTCGTTTGCATTCCAAGCCTTGGCGGCCGCGATCGACGCATCCGGCACAGCCTTGATCATCTGCTTCTTGAACGCCTCTTGCACCGGCGCGGACTTGAGCGCCGCCACCGTCGCCTTGTGGATCGTCTCAAGCACGTCCGGCGGAGTCTTGGCGGGTGCATAAAGCGCCGACCACAGGCCCTTGCCTTTGGCGTAGCCCAGTTCCTTGAGCGTCGGCGCGTCGGGATATTCCGGCAACCGCTCATCCGCCATCACCGCCAACACCTTGAGCAACCCGCCCTTGATCACGCCGGCTGAGCTTGCGGCGTTGACCAGCGCCACCTGCGCGTCGCCGCTCACCAGATCGTTGGTGATCGCCGCGCCGCCGCCCTTGTTCGGGATGTGAATGAGCTTGAGGCCGGCCCACTGCGCGAACGCCTCGGTGTCGTAGTGATTGTTGCTGCCGACGCCGACGCTGGCGTAGCGCACCTTGCCGGGATTGGCCTTGGCTAGCGCGATGAACTCGCCGTAATTCTTAGGCGCGAAGTCCTTGGTGGTGGCGGCGAGAATGAGCGGCACCTCGCCGAGCCGCGTCACCATCACGACCTCTTTGTCGTAGTCGATCTTGAACTTGTCCTTGTAAACGATCGGCGTCAGCACGTTGGTGCCGGGATTGCCGACCTGAAGCGTATAGCCGTCAGGCTTGGCCTTCACCATTTCCTCGATGGCGAGGATGCCGAAGGCGCCGGGCTTGTTCTCGATCACGAACTGCTGGCCGAGCTCGTGGCGCAACTGATCGCCGACGATGCGGATCACGATGTCGGTCGCGCTGCCGGCGCCGAACGGCACCTCGACCTTGACGGGCTTGGAGGGATACTTGTCCTGCGCCTGCGCCACGGAAGCCGTAGCGAAGGCAGCGACGGCCAGTAAAGCCAGATTGAAGCGCTTCATGATTGCCTCCGCTTTCTCTCTAATCGGTCCGACAGCTCTTTCGTTCTACTCCGCCAGATCGATCTTCACTTCACTTGTGATCTTGCGCCATGCATCGAGCTCGCCTTTGAGCCAGGTCTTGGCCTCGTCCGGCGAATCGCTGACCTTGATGCTGACAAGCTGCTTGTCGAAAGCCTCTTTCAGACCCGGCTGCTTCGAGGCCT
The DNA here is from genome assembly GCA_963850885.1 of uncultured Alphaproteobacteria bacterium. Taxonomy (GTDB): domain Bacteria; phylum Pseudomonadota; class Alphaproteobacteria; order Rhizobiales; family Xanthobacteraceae; genus Z2-YC6860. The sequence continues at coordinate 66,084 of CAWKOD010000014.1, forward strand.
CGACGATCGCCTTGAACAGCGTGTCGATCACCGGCTTTGGCGTTGCGGCCGGCGCCAGCATGCTCTGCCAGTGCAGCGTGCCGACGCCCGGAAAGCCAGCCTCGGCGAGGGTCGGCACGTCGGGATAGTCCTGGAGGCGCTGCTCGGCGACCACTGCGATCGGGCGGAGCTTCCCGGCCTTGATCATCGCCGCAGAGCTCGCGGAATTTATTTCCGCGACCTGGGCATCGCCCACGACGAGATCGTTGAGCATGCCGGCCGCGCCGGTCTTGTTCGGGATGTGATTCATCTCGACGCCGGCGCGCCGCGCGAAAATCTCCATGTCGTAGTGCGGGAAGCTGCCGACGCCTGCGCTGCGTGTACCGGACCTTGCCGGGGTTCTTCTTCGCCTCCGCCACCAGCTCAGCGATCGACTTGACGTTGAAGTTGGTCGTCGTGGCGATGATGAAGGACGGAAAGATGTCCATCCGCGCCACCGACACAACGTCCTTCTCAAAGTCGATATTGAGTTTCTTCTTGAACAGGATCGGCGTGATCGCGTTGGTCGAGACGTTGCCGATCATCAGCGTGTAGCCGTCGGGCTTGGATCGCGCCATTTCCTCAATGGCGAGGATGCCGAACGCGCCCGGCTTGTTCTCGACCACGAATTGCTGGCCGAGGTTGTTCTTCATGTGGTCGCCGAAGAGGCGTGCGGTGATGTCGGTGCCGCCGCCCGGCGCATACGGCACGATGATCTTCACCGGCTTCGACGGATATTTGTCCTGCGCCAACGCCGGCCCGCCGACGGCGAGCGCCAGCGTCGACAGCAGCAGCAATGTCAGTCGCTTCATGTCAGTCTCCGTGCGTTCTTGTGTTCTTCAATTCGGTTGCAGCCCGGCCGCTTTCGCCAGCACGGCGTTGTCGGCAATTTCCTTTTTGATCAGCGCGTCGAATTCGGCAGGCGTCATCGGCATCGGGGTGACGTCGAGCCCGGTAAACCGCTCGCGCAGAGCCGGATTTTGCCACGCCTTCTTCATCTCCAGGTTCAGCTTCTCGACAATCGGGCGCGGCGTCTTGGCCGGCAGGAACAGCCCCACCCAGATCACATAATCGGAATTCGCGTAGCCGGCCTCGAGCGTGGTTGGGACATCGGGCAGCGCCGCCGCGCGCTGCGGGCTCGACACGGCAATCGCCTGGAGCCGCCCGTCCTTGATGTTCGGCAGCGAGGTCGCGATTGGCGAATAGCCAAAGTCGACGCGGCCGGCGATGATCTCAGGCTGGAAGCCGCCGCCGCGAAACGGCACATGCACCACCGGAAATCCCGCGCTCAGTCGGAATCGCTCGGCGGTGAGGTGCGTGGTCGAGCCGACGCCGGCCGACGCATAGGTGAAGCCGCCGGGCGCAGCTTTGGCTTTGTCGACGAAGTCCTTCAGATTCTTGATGCCCTTCGATGGCGCAATGACCAGCGCGCTCGGCACGCTTCCGATCGGCATCACGCCGGCGAAATCATTGGCGGTGTCATAGGGCAGGCTCGTGTACATCGACGGCGCGATGACATGCGTCGAGGAATGCGCCAGCAGCGTGTATCCATCCGGGTCGGCCTTCGCGACTTGCGCGGCGCCAAGCGTGCCGCCGGCGCCACCCTTGTTCTCGATCACGATCGACTGACCGAGCTGTTGCGCGAGCTGGTTGAGCATCAGCCGCGCCATCACGTCGCCGCCGGTGCCGGGCGCGAGCGGCACCACTGCATGGATCGGCTTCGACGGCCAGTTCGCCGCCGCATTCTGCTGAGCCACAGCCGTGCCGCGCGCAGCGGCAAACGGGCCGCACGCGATCAGCAACGCTACGGTCAGTCGCATCATTCGCTCTACGCCGCCTTGATGCCGTGCAGACTGTGGTTCGCGGCAATTGCCGCGTTACTGCTTCTCGATCCCTGCCGCCTTGGCGAGCGCCTCGGTGTCCTTGACGTCAGCTTCGAAGTATTTCTGGAACTCCTGCTGCGACATCAACAACGGCACGATGCCGAGCTTCGCCAGCCGCTCTTTGACGCCGGCATCGGCTACCGCCTTCTTGGTCTCATCGAACAGTTTCGTCACCACGTCGTGCGGCGTCTTCGCCGGAACGAACACGCCGTTCCAGAACGCATAGGCCGCCTTGGGCAGCCCGATTTCGGCCGTCGTCGGAACGTCCGGCAGCGAGGGCGCGCGCGTGTTCGAGCTGACCGCCAGCGCCGTGACCTTGCCATCCTTGATCAGCGCCAGGGCCGGCGCGATCGGCAGGAAATAATAGTCGATGCGACCGGTCATCACCTCGGTCAGTGCTTCGACCGGACCTTTGAACGGAACGTGCTGGGCCTTGATGCCGGCGGCGACGTTGAATTTTTCCGCGGCGAGATGCGAGGCCGCGCCAATGCCGGCCGAAGCGAAGTTCATCTCACCGGGCTTGGCCTTGGCGGCCGCGATCAGATCGGCGGCGGTCTTGTAACCCTTCGACGGCGAGACAACCAGCACGCTCGGCGAAATGCCGACCGGCGCCACCGCGATGAAGTCCTTGAACGTGTCATAAGGCAGCGTCTTGTGCGTCACATAGGCGGAGCTGAACGAGGCCGAATGGAACAGGATGGTGTAGCCGTCCGGTGTGGCGCGCGCCGCCTGGCCGACGCCGATGGTGCCGCCAGCGCCGCCGCGGTTGTCGATGATGATGGCCTGCCCCATCTGCTTGCCGACCTGCTCGAGCACGATGCGCGCGGTGATGTCGTTGGCATTGCCAGGCGCAAACGGGATGATCGCCGTGATGTTGTGCGACGGATAATTCTGGGCGGACGCCTGCGTCGCCCATGCCATCGATCCCACGACCAAGGCACGGAGCAGCCAGGCGAACTTGTTCGTTGAAATCCGCATCACGGTGTTCCCTCTGTTGGTTTTTTTGATTTGCCCGTCAGGATTTTGGCACGGTGGGCAAGGACATGTCACCGGGCGGACCGTGCGGCATCTCGCGCCCCATTCGGCGGCAAGCCGATCGGACAAGGGTTTGCGCGCACCGGAGGGCGGGTGGTACCTTGATGTCCGAATCCTGGAACATCGTTCCATATACAAGAACATGCGCCGATGAGGGCCCTTGGCCCCGGCGATTATCCGGAGAGAGAACATGGCCAAAGACGCCATCGTTTCCGACGATTTCGCGAAAAAATTCGCTTCCGAAAAAGAGACGCCCTACACCCGCTGGGTGATGAGCGAAGGGCTCGACCTCATCAGCTCAACTTACGTGCAAAACCTGAACACCGTCGAGCTCAAGCCCTGGGCGCGACGCGGCGGCCGCGGCGTGTTCATGAACCACGAGGCCTCGCGCACCTCGAACGACTGCTACGTCTGCGAGATTCCACCCGGCAAAACGCTGAGCCCACAGCGGCAGTTGTTCGAAGAGACCATCATGATCCTGAGCGGCCGCGGTTCCACCACGGTGTGGAACGACGCCGGCCAACGCATCACCTTCGAGTGGAAGGCCGGCGCGCTGTTCGCTATCCCGCTGAACTGCTGGCACCAGCACTTCAACGGCTCCGGCCGCGATCCGGCGCGTTTCGTCTCGGTGACCAACGCGCCGATCGTCATCAACCTCTACGAGGACTTGGATTTCATCTTCGGCACCAAGTACGACTTCAAGGGCCGCTTCAACGGCGAGCCGGATTATTTCTCCGCCAAGGACGAAACCAAGGGCTTCATGCTCGCCACCAATTTCGTTCCCGACGCGGTCAACCTGCCGCTGATCACAGCCAAGGAGCGCGGCGCCGGCGGCGGCCACATCCGCTTCAACTTCGCCAAGAGCTCGCTCAACAGCCACATCTCGCAGTTCCCGATCGGCACCTACAAAAAGGCGCACGCCCACGGGCCCGGCGCCCATGTGATCATCCTGTCCGGCGAAGGCTATTCGCTGATGTGGCCGGAGGGCGACAAGCCGCGCTACTACAAGTGGGAGGTCGGCACCATGATCGTGCCGCCGAACATGTGGCTGCATCAGCACTTCAACACCGGCACGACGCCGGCGCGCTATCTCGCCTTCAAGCACGAGGGCGTCGCGATCCGCAACGCCCAGGGCGTGCCGAAGGCCTGGATCAGCAAGCGGCTGGGCGGCGACCAGATCGACTACTCCGACGAGAACCCGGAGACGCGCAAGGAGTTTCGAGCGCGAGCTTGCCAAGCACGGGCTCAAGTCGGCGATGGACAAGGCCTACGCCGCCGAGAAGGTCGATCAGCCGATAAAAATCGAAGAAGAGGAGAAGGCTCATGCATGACGTTCCAGGCGCGACCCACTGGCATGAGCCCACCGGCGGCAAGCGCGCCGGCTTCGGCAAGTTCGGCCGGCCGAAGACGCCTTACGACAACTTCATGGAATCGGAAGGCATCCCGGTGTTTCGCGACATCGGCATCAGCAAGGTGCAGAACCTGCCGCTGGCGCCATGGAAGCGCACCGGCGGGCGCGGCAGCTACATCCAGCTCCACGGCACCGAAGGCAAATGGGGCAACTACGTCATCGAGGTGCCGGGCGCCGGCGCGCTGAACCCCGAGAAGCACATCTACGAGGAAATCTATTTCGTCGTCGAAGGCCGCGGCACCACCGAAGTCTGGCTCGACAACGACAGCAAGCGCCACGTCTTTGAATGGCAGAAGGGCTCGCTGTTCTCGATCCCGGTCAACGCCTGGCACCGCATCGTCAACGCCTCGTCGGCGCCGGCGCTCTTGCTCGCCGGCACCACGGCGCCGAACCTGATGAACCTCATCAACAACGTCGGCGCGATCTTCGATTGCCCGTACCAATTCCGCGACCGCTTCAGCGGCGCCGACGACTTCTACAAGTACAAGGACGACATCGAGCCCGATCCGGTGCGCGGGCTCGCCATGCGGCGCACAAACTTCGTGCCCGACATCGTCAACTGCGACCTGCCGCTCGACAACCGCCGCTCGCCCGGCTTCCGCCGCGTCGAGCCGTTCATGACCGGCAACACGTTCTATCTCTGGATCGGCCAGCACGAGAACGGCCGCTACTCCAAGGCGCACGCCCACACCTCGGCAGCCGTGCTCGTCTGCATCAAGGGCAAGGGCTACACCTACACCTGGCCGGAGCGGCTCGGCGTCAATCCTTGGAAGGACGGCCATCAGGATCAGATCAAGCGGGTCGACTATGAGCCGGTCGGCCTGGTGTCGGCGGCGCCCGGCGGCGCGCGCTGGTTCCACCAGCATTTCGGCGCCTCGAAAGAACCGCTGCGGCTGACCGCGTGGTTCGGCCCGCACAACCCCGGCCGCGAGCCCGGCCCGCCCGGCGAGCAGCACATCGACTACACCGCGATGGATATTCCGGAAGGCGGCAGCGCCATCCCGTATTGGATGGAAGATCCGTACATCAAGAAGGAATACGACGAGCGCCTCGTCAGCGAAGGCGTCGAGAACCGGATGCGGCCGGAGTATTACGACAAGAACTACAAAGGCGAATTGCCGAAGGAGTGAAGCGGGCGAGCGTGAGCCGCGTTCTCTATTCGATGATCTGTCGCAGCCGCTCGCTCTGCGCCTTCGGCATCGCCATCATCTCGGTGACGATCTTCTGCATCGCCTCGCCGGTGGTCGGCTCGATGTCGAACTTCTCGCGCCGCGCCTCTTCGATAAACACCGGATCGTGAACCATCGTGTCGAACGCCTTGCGCAGCGCCGCGACACGATCCGGCGGCACGTCCGGCGCGGTGAAGATCGGCCGCCCGATGTGCGTCGACGATGACAAGACGCGAAGCAACTGACGGTCCTCCTCGTTCGTGCCAAGATCCATCAGCAGCGGCACGTCCGGCAGGTCGCGCGCCTTGGCGAGCCCGATCTGCACCAGAATGTTGATCTTCTTTTCGGCGATCCAGTCCGGCCGGGTCGCTTTCCAAGACGTCCAGCTGTTCGAGCCGCGGACATCCACTTCGCCGCGCTCCAGCGCCAGGTTGACGTCGTTGCCGCCGGGATAGCCCAGGACGATCTTGAATTTGGTGCCGATCAGCGCGTTCATCGCCTTCGGATATTGCGAGGAGGTCGAGCCGCCGGTCGCGCCTACGGTGACCTCGCGGCGCTTGGCGTCATCGATCGTCTTGATGCCCGAGGTATGCCACGCCGCGGTGGTGTTGTTCTCGACGTTCGGGTTGCCGATGTAGATGAACTTCGTCGTGTCGAAATTGATCCGCTTGTCGCCCGCCGCCTGCTGCAGCGACAACGACTGATCGGCGGTGGCCAGCACCGTGCCGTCGCGGGGCGCGATGTTGTAGACCCAGTTCGCCGCCGCCCGGCTGCCGGCGCCGGGCATGTTGCGCGGCACGATCAGCGGCTTGCCGGGAATGTAGTTGCCGAGGTAGCGCGCCACGAGGCGGGCATAGAGATCGTAGGTGCCGCCCGACGAATAGCCGATGATCATGTCGAGCTTTTTGCCGCGGTAGAAGTCCTCGACCGACTGCTGGCACATGGCCGCGCTGGGCCAGATCGCGAGCAACGCCACGATTGCGAGATGCGATGCCTCGTCGCATGAAATTTCAGCCTTGACCTCAAGCGCGCCGTGATGGGTTATGAAGGCCACATTCCGGCCTTGTCAATGCAGGCGAAGAGCAGTCTCGACGATGACAACCGAAGACCAGGGCGGCCGCGTTTTCTTTTCCTCGACCGGACGCTCGCTGGAGGGCGAAGACGAGATCGTCGTGCTCAGCGTCGGCGTCGACATCGGCTCGTCGACCTCGCATCTGGTGTTCTCGCGCATCGTGCTGGAGCGGCTCGACAGCCGCTATGTCGTCTCCGAGCGCGAGACGTTCTACGCCTCCGACATCCTGCTGACGCCCTACTCCGCCGAGAACACCATCGACGCCGACGCGCTCGGCGCCTTCATCAAGAAGGAATATGCCGACGCCAAGGTCGATCCCGACGAGATCGACACCGGCGCGCTGATCCTCACTGGCGTCGCGGTGCAGCGAAAGAACGCCCGCGCCATCGGCGATCTGTTTGCCAGGCAGGCCGGCAAGCTCGTCGCCGTCAGCGCCGGCGACAGCCTGGAAACCGTGATGGCCGCCTACGGCTCGGGGGCGGCGGCGCGCTCGATCCGCGACGGCTGCGTAGTGATGAACGTCGACGTCGGCGGCGGCACCTCGAAGATCGCGGTCTGCGCCGACGGCAAGGTGGTCGATCTCACCGCGGTCGATGTCGGCGCGCGGCTGGTGTGTCTCGAACCGGACGGCAAGATCACCCGCGTGGAAGAGGCCGGGCGGCGCTACGGCCAGGAGCTCGGCATCGATCTGCAAGTCGGCGGCATGCTGACGCTCGACCAGGGCCGCGCACTGGCCGGTTTGATGGCCGACAAATTGTTCGAGACGATGCGCGGCGGCGCGCCGCAAGCCCAAGGCAAAAGCCTGCTCCGCACCGATCCGCTCAGCCACAAAGGGCCGGTGGCGCAGATCCAGTTCTCCGGCGGCGTGTCGGAGTTCATCTACGGCAACGAGGCGAAAAAATTCGGCGATCTCGGACCGCTGCTTGCCGCGGAAATCCGCGCCCGCGTCGATACGTTCTGCCCGCACCTCGAGCCCTCGATTGAAGGCATCCGCGCCACCGTCGTCGGCGCCTCGCAATACACCATTCAATTGAGCGGCAGCACGATCTATGTAGCGCCACTCGACGCCGTGCCGCTTCGCAACGTGCCGGTGATCGCGCCGGAGCTGCCGCTCGATCAGGACACCATCGATCCCGCGGCTGTGGCACGCGCAACGCAAACGATGCTCAAACGGCTCGACCTCGACGGCGGCGAGCAGCCGGTCGCGGTGTTCGTGCCGTGGCAGGGCTCGGCGACGTTCCAGCGGCTCGACGCGTTCTGCCATGGCGTGGTCGAAGGAATGTCGAGCGTGCTGGCGAACGGCCATCCACTGGTGCTGGCCGGCGACGGCGACGTCGGCGGCCTGCTCGGCATTCACCTCCACGAGGAGATGAAGCTCAAGAATCCCGTCGTCTCGATCGACGGGCTCGAGCTGAAGGAGTTCGACTACATCGATATCGGCGCGATGCTGGAAAGCTCCGGCGCGGTGCCGGTGGTGATCAAGTCGCTGATCTTTCCCGGCAACGCGACGGCAGGCGAGATCGCGCGCGCGGCTGCTACAGCGTAACCAGCAGCACCATGCCCAGCACGGCGATCGCACCGCCGGCGGTGCGCGCGGCAAAACGGACCGGCAGGCGGCCCGCGATCAGGCCGGTGGCAATGCCGATCGGCGTGCAGCACCAGCGTCGCCGCGATGAAGCCCGCGCCATAGCTCAGCGCCGAGATGCCCGCCGGCAGCTCGATGCCATGGCTATAGCCGTGCAGCAGCGCGAACGCGCCGATCAACGGAATGCTGATCGCCAGCGAGGGCCGCAGCGCCAGCGCCACCACGCGCCCAGCACCATGACCGAGCCGGCGATGCCGATCTCGACCCATGGCAGCGCAACGCCGCTCAATGCCAAGCGCCGCGCCGACCGCCATCACCGCCGGGAACGTCAGCGGCAGGAGCCACAGCGCGCGTCCGCCAAGTTGCGAGGCCCAGAGGCCGACCGCCACCATTGCGAGTACATGGTCGAGGCCAGCAAACGGGTGCAGCAGCCCTTCGGTGAAACTCATATGCGAATGGTCGCCCACATGCGCGAGCGCTGCGGTGCTGAAGCCTGCGGTCGCAGCGGCGGCGAGTGAAAGCAGGTTGAATGAGCGGCGCATGGTGTTCCTCATGGCAGAACGAAGAATTGACAGAACGGCGAAGCGGTCTGCGGCTTGGTATTTTTACGCTGACCGCGCGCCACCTTTCAATCGACTTCGATGAATACCGCGCCGCCTTCGACCGTTGTGGGATAGGTCTTCACCGGGATCATGCAGGGTGGCGACACGATCTCACCAGTTTTGATGTCGAACTGACCGTTGTGGAAGTTGCATTCGACCACGTCGCCGTCGATGAAGCCTTCCGACAGGGAGCCCGGGCCATGGGTGCAGGCATCATCGGTGACGTAAAACTGGCCCTCGACATTGAAGACGGCGACCGTCACCCCGCCCGCCTCGACGCGGAGCGCGGTTCCGGCGGCAACTTGATCGGCTTTGCAAAGTTCAACTCTGGTAGGCACTGCGGCGGGTTCTCTTGCGAGGTGGATGGGAGTAGGATCGCTGTCGGATTTAGACCATGGGTTTCGGCGAGCGGTCAACCGCCGCCTCCATGGCTAGTAGCCTGAAAAGGCTTGGATAATTCCGCCGCTCGGGTTCGCCCGGCGGCGCTACGATGGGAAGGCAGCGATGCTTCGCAAAGAACAGAACGATCTCCTGTGCCAGACCGGCCCCGGCACGCCGATGGGCCAGATGTTCCGGCTGTCCTGGCAGCCCGCCCTGCTGGCCGAGGAATTGCCTGAGAACGAATGCCCGCCGGTGCGGCTCAAGTTGCTCGGCGAACGGCTGCTGGCCTGGCGCGACACGCAAGGCAACTATGCGCTGACCGACGAGTTCTGCGCCCACCGTGGCGTGTCGCTGTGGTTCGGCCGGAACGAGCACAACGGCCTGCGCTGCCCCTATCACGGCTGGAAGTACGACCACACCGGCCAATGTATCGAAGTGCCGTCGGAGCCGTCGGAAAGCGGCTTCTGCAGCAAGATCAAGTTGAAGTCCTATCCGCTCGTCGAGCGCGGAGGTGTGTTGTGGACCTACATGGGTCCGCCCGAGAAACAGCCGCCGCTGCCGGAGTGGGAGTTCGCCATGGTGCCGGCGAGCCACAGCTTCATGTCCAAGCGTTTCCAGGAGTCGAACTGGCTGCAGGCGATGGAAGGCGGCATCGATTCCAGCCACGTCTCGTTCCTGCACTCCGGCGAGCTCAACAGCGATCCGCTGTTCAAGGGCTCGAAGGGCAACGCCTACAACATGGGTGACATGAAGCCGGTGTTCGAGGTGGTCGAGAGCCCCGGCGGGCTCTACATCGGCGCGCGACGAAACGCCGAGAACGGCAACTACTACTGGCGCGTGACCCAATGGGTGATGCCGGCCTTCACCATGATCCCGCCCCGCGCCGACCATCCGGTGCACGGACACTTCTGGGTGCCGATCGACGACGAGAACTGCTGGGCCTGGAGCTTCGACTACAAGGTGACGCGCCCGCTCTCCGACAAGGAGCGCAAGGCGATGGAGGCCGGCCAGGGCATCCATGTCTCCTACGTGCCGGGCACCTACATCCCGGCCGCCAACAAGACCAACGACTATCTGGTGGACCGCGCGGCGCAGAAGGAAGGCCGCACCTACAGCGGCGTATTCGGCATCGCGATGCAGGACGCCTCTTTGCAGGAGAGCATGGGACCGATCGTCGACCGCACCAAGGAGAACCTGGTCTCGACCGACAACGGCATCATCATGGCGCGCCACCGCCTGCTGCGCGCCTTGAAGACGATGGAGAAGGGCGACACGCCGCCCGGCATCAGCGCCGAGCATCAGCACGTCCGCTCCGCCGCCGTCGTGCTGCCGCCCGACAAGCATTTCAAGGACGCTGCCAAGGAAGCGCTGGTGGTGCAGACCGGCAAGGAACACGTGACGGTTTAAGATGCAGTCCGAATCCGCCCGCATGTCGAGCGCCGCCGAGGCGCGCTACCGCATCGACGCGCCGAACTCCAAGCCGCGTTCGGTCAAGGTGATCGCACTCGACACGCCGAGCGAGCGCGTAATCAAGGAGTTGTCGCAGCGCCAGTGGAACCGGGCGAGCTTCTTCACCGCGTCGGCGTTCGGCGGCACGCCCAAGCAAGGCGAGAGCTTTTCCGGCTGGCTCAGCGATCTCGCGGGCCGCACCAAAAACCTGATCGAGGAGGTCAACAGCGCCGACCTCGTGGTGATGGTGGCAGCCGCCGGCGAAAGCGCGCAGGCCGCGTCGATCATCGGCGAGGCGTGCAGCGTCAAGCGGGTGATGACGACGGCGCTCGTGCTCGGCGGCCCGGCGATTTCCGACGAAGCTCTGTCGAAGACGCTGTCGCATCTGCGGCCATGGGCGCTGATGCTGGTGATTGCCAGCGCAGAGGACTACATTGCGGATATGCTCACGGCATTGCGAGCATAGGAGGCGATTGATGATCGTGCGATCGATGGTGGCGGCCGGACTGGCCGCGGCGTTTCTGCTCAGCCCGTCGGCCTTCGCGGCAACTTCGAAGGAAAAGATGGAAACCTGCACGTTCGGCGCCGACGATCAGAAGCTTGCGGGCGCCAAGCGCAAGGCCTTCCTGTCGAAATGCATGTCCAACGCCGACTCGCCGCGCGGCAAGCCGGCGACGCCGAAGCCAAATCCGCAGTGGCGCGTCTCACGCCTTGGCCGCGGCGCGCATGATCCAGGCGCGAAATGCCACGAACGCCGCCTCGTCCTTGCGGGCGTCGCGATAGATCAAATACCAATGCTCGCCCTTTGACACTGACTGCGCGAACGGCGCGACCAACCGCCCGGCCTTCAAGTCGTCATCGACATAGGGACTGATGCCGATCGCAACGCCGACGCCGTCGGCGGCGGCCTGCAACGCCTGACCGTAGTATTCGAACTCCGGCCCTTTCGCACGAATCTTCGACAGACCGGCAACCTTGAACCAGCGCGGCCACTCGTCTGCCGCGTGCGCAACGCGGAGCAGTGTCGCGTCTTTTAAATCGTCCGGCGTCTTCAGCCGCTTCGCCAGCGCGGGCGAGCAAACCGGCGTGAAATCGGCCGCGAACAGTTGCTCCGCGACGAACCCCGGCCAGTCGCCGTCGCCGAGGCGGATGCCACAGGTCCAGTCGTCATTGTAAGGCAGTGTTGCGCCGCCGGTGGCGAAGCGAACCTCGACGTCGGGCTCCGTCCTTCTGAAAATCGGCCAGCCGCGGAATGAGCCAGCGCGTGGCGAAGGTCGGCCCGACGCCGACCGTCAGCACGCGCGAACCCGCCATCGCGGTGACCTGCGCGGTCAAATTGGCGAGTTGATCGAAGATCTGCGTCAAGCCGCCCTGATAGGCGCGTCCCGCCGCCGTCAGCGCCAGCCGGTTCGCCTTGCGCTCGAACAGCGGCACGCCGAGCCGCTGTTCGAGAAGCTGCACCATCCGGCTGATCGCGGCTGGCGTCACGTGCAATTCAGTGGCGGCTTTGGCGAAGCCTTCCGCGCGCGCCGCTGCCTCGAACGCCCGGATGCCGTTGAGAAATGGCAATTTGCGCACGGCGTCTCGCCCTTAGAAAAGCTGATCCTGAGGCTGCGATAACTCAGGTTGCCGCTCCGGGTCAATCCGACGAGAAGGCCAACATCAGGCAAGTCCAAACAATCTGCGGGTCGCGACCACGACAACAGCGCTAGGCTCGAGCCTCAGAAAACCTGATGCTCAGGCCTCGATAACTCAGTTTGCCGCCGGGCCCCGCCTGGATCATTGAAAGAGGCGAGAGGACCCCATGACTCCGCTGGTCATATCCATCCTGTGCCTCGCCATGGTCGGCACGTCGTTCCTGTCCGGCATCTTCGGCATGGCCGGCGGCATGATCCTCGTCGGCATTCTGCTCGCAATGATGCCGGTGCCGGAAGCGATGATGCTGCACGGCGTCACGCAGATGGCGTCGAACGGCTGGCGTGGACTGTTGTGGTGGCGGCATGTGCGCTGGAGTGCCGTCGGTTCCTACGTGTTCGGCTGCTTCATTGCGCTGGGCGTGTGGTCGTTCGCGCGCTACGTCCCGAGCACGCCCATCGCGCTTCTGCTGCTTGGACTCACACCCTTTCTGGTCCGGCTGGCGCCGAAAGACTATCGGCCGAACCCCGAGAGCCTCCGTCAGGGCAGCATCTATGGCGTGGCCTGCATGACGCTCATTCTACTGACCGGCGTCGCCGGCCCGCTGATCGACCAGTTCTTCCTTGGCGGCAAGCTGGACCGCCGGGAAATCGTCGCCACCAAGGCGATCTGCCAGATCTTCGGGCATGGCGCGAAGCTCATCTATTTCGGCAGCCTGATCGATCAAACGGCCTCACTCGATCCCATCGTCGCGGTGCTCGCGATCCTAAGCTCGATGGTCGGCACGACGCTCGCCAAGCGGGTGCTCGAGGCCATGTCGGACCAGCAGTACCGCCGCTGGGCCAACGGCATCATCACGGCGATCGCCGGATACTATGTGGTCCACGGCACGGTCCTGGTCGTGCTCGCCCACGCCTACGCCGGCTGAACGCAACCAGCGGCAGCGACAGCGCTCGGAGCGCGGCGCCTCGCGTGCCACGGTCCGTTGTGTTCCAGCACGCCGCGGTGAAGTGCGGCAATCACGAACCTGCGATCCGCCCGCGATGGCCGAGCCGCGCCGAGATCGCCGCGGCGGTCTCGATAACGTGCGGGATGAAGGTGGCGAGCGCCTTTTTCGACAGCCGGCTCACCGGCCCCGCCAATCCAATCGCCGCCACCACCTCGCCGGCGTCGTTGCGCAGCGGCGCCGCGATGCAGCGCATGCCGAGCTCGCTCTCCTCGTCTTCGATGGCGCAGCCGCGGACGCGCACGGCTTCGAGCACCTTTTTCAGCGCCAGCGGGTCGGTGATGGTTTGCGGCGTGCGCGGGCTCAGCCCATCGCGCACCACGCGCTCAAGCACCTCGGCCGGCTGGAACGCCAGGATCGCCTGACCCTCGGCGGTGCAATAGGCAGGCTTCCGCACGCCGACGTCGGAGCGCATGCGGATCGCCTGCGTGCTCTCCAGGTTGAACACGTACATGATCTCGCTGCCGTCGAGCACGGCGAGATGCACCGTCTCGTTCACCTTCTCGCGCAGGTCGCGCAACAGCGGCCGCGCCTCGTTCGACATGGTCATGCGCCGGCGCACCAGGGAGCCCAGACGGAACAGCGCGATGCCGAGCCGGTATTTCCCGGTTTCTGGGTTCTGCTCCAGCATGCTGTCGGCGACGAGCGTCACCGCGAGGCGATGCACCGTGCTCTTGGCGACGCCGAGCCGCTTGGCCAGATCGCTGATGCCGATCTCGACCTGCTCCTCGGAAAACGCCTTGAGCAGCCGCACCGACGTCGCCACCGACGACAGGCGGCTTTTATCGATGGGGCGAGATGACGGGCGGGGCGCTGGCACGTTATTGTTCCGCTCCGTGGGACGGCGTTCCGCGTGACTGTAGAGCATGATCCCGAAAAGTGGGATGGTCCGGGCGAAGAATTTTCAGGGCAACAGGCCATGGCGCGGAACATTGTGGTGATCGGCGGCGGACCGGCGGCGGTCTTTGCCGCCATCGAGGCCAAGAAGAAGGACGGCGCGGCGAACGTCACGCTCGTCACCGACGAGGCCTGCGAGCCCTACGAAAAACCGCCGCTGTCGAAGGCCGTGCTGCTCGGCAAGGCCAAGCCCGAAGACGCGCCGATCGCGGGCCCCGGCGGGCTCGCCGCGCACGGCGTCGCGGTCAAGCTCAACACCCGCTGCACCGCGATCGACCGCGCCGCGCGCCAGATCGTCACCACCGGCGGCGCGCTGCCCTACGACGCGCTGGTGATCGCCACCGGCTCGCTGATGCGAGAGTTGCCGCTGCTGCCACCCGGCATGCCGCGCGTGCATTATCTTCGCACCGAAGCGCATGCCCGCGCCATCAAGGCAGGCTTGGCGACCTGTAAACATCTGGTGGTGATCGGCGCCGGCCTGATCGGGCTCGAAGCCGCGGCGTCGGCGGCCGAGCTCGGCATCGAGGTGACGGTGATCGAGTACGCACCGCGCATCATGGCGCGCGCCTGCGACGAGGAAACCGGCGCGATCATCCTCGCCGAGCATCAGCATCACGGCGTCGACTTCGACCTCGCCGCCTCGGTGACACAGGTCACGGCGCAGCTCGACGGCACCATCGCGCTCGAAACCAGCGATGGCGAATTGTATGTGGCTGACCTGGTCCTGGTCGGCACCGGCGTGAAGCCCGACGATGCGCTCGCGAAGGCCGCGGGCCTCGACGTGCAGGATGGCATCGTCGTCGACGCACAGTGCCGCACCTCCGATCCCAATATTTTCGCCGCCGGCGACGCCACCCGCTTCGCCACCCCGCAGGGCGCGGTGCGGCTGGAGAACTGGCGGCACGCCCAGGATCACGGCGCCATCGCCGGCCGCAACGCCGCCGGCGGCAGCGACAGCTACAACACGGTGCCGTCGTACTGGAGCGAGCAATACGACCTTTACATCCAGGGCGTCGGCTGGCCCGATCCGGCGGCGCGAAAGATTCGCCGGCCGCTGCCGGACAAGAGCGCGCTGCTGCTTGAAACCAAGGACGGGGTCATCTCATATGCGCTCGGCATCAACGCGCAACGCGATCTCGCCGCCGTGCGCCGGCTGATCGAGCGCAAGATTCCCGTCGATGCCGAGGCGCTGGCCGATCCGGCCAAGCCGTTCAACGCGATGCTCAAGGCGAAAGCTTAAATCATGCCCGACAAGGTCACCATCGCCGCGCTTCAGCAGATGAAACGCGACGGCAAGAAAATCGCCGGCGTCGTCGCCTGGGACACGCCGATGGCGAAGATCGCCGACCGCGCCGGCGTCGATCTCGTGTCGGTCGGGGATTCCGTCGGCGTCAACCTGTGGGGTCATGACGACCCGTTGCAGGTGACGATGGATGAGATGCTGATCGTCTGCAAAGCGGTGCGCCGCGGCACCACCCGCGCGCTGGTGAGCTGCGACCTGCCGTATGGGCCGGTGCAGCAAAGCCCCAAGGCCGCGATCGCCGCCGCCGAACGCCTGATGAAAGAAGGCGGCGCCGACATGATCAAGGTCGATGCCGCCGCCGACTTTCCCGATCGCGGTGCGCGCGCTGGTCGAAGCCGGCATTCCGGTGTTCGCGCAATTCGGCCTCACCCCGCAGACCGCGGCGAAGCACGGCATTCCCTACAGCGCGCAGAATTCGCCGGACGCGCAGGCCACCGCCGAGGCCGCGGCGAAACTCGTCGAAGAAGCCAGGATGCTCGAACAGGCCGGCGCCTGCATGCTCGACTTCACCAACTCCGGCCCGGTGGCCGGCGCCGCCGTGGTGAAGGCCGTCAAAATCCCGGTGATCGGCGGCTTCGGCGGCGGGCCGTGGCTCGACGGCCGCGTGCGGCTCGCTCACACCGCGATCGGCTATGCCGACAAGTGGCTCGACTCCAAGACCGACACCTACGTGAACACCGCGAAGGCGGCGCTCGGCGCCTTCACGGCGCTGATCGCCGACGTGCGCGCCGGAAAGCAGATCAAGGGCTGATCGCGCATGGCCGGAGACTACGAGAACAAATACGAGCCGCTGTACGATTTTCTCATGAAGGAGACGCGGGACGATTTCATCCTGACCTTTGCAGAGATCGAGGAAATTCTCGGCTTCGATCTGCCGCGCAGCGCCAAGCGCGCCGAATGGTGGGATGACGACACGCCTGAGCATCCGCGCGAGCAGGCGCAGGCCATCCATCAGGCCGGATACGACTTCACGGCGGACGCCGGACGGCACCAAGGTTCGCTTCCGCAGGCTGTCGACGTTGCCCCGCAAGCGATGACCAGCGAACAGACCCATCTCACCGTCATGGTGTTTCCCGGCACGCAGACGCTGCCGCTGTTCGCGGCGCAGGCGCGGGGATATTTCGAGAAGCGCGGCCTCAGCTGTCGAATTGAAGCCCGCGCCGAACTCCGAGGAGCAGCGCGCGGGACTCGCCGCGGGCCGTTACCAAATCGTCCACGGCGCCGCCGACCAGTGCGTGGCGCTGGTCGAGGCGGCGAAGGTCGACGCCATGATCGTGGCCGGCGGCGACAACGGCTTCAATCATCTGTTCGTCCAGCCGGAGATCGCGCGTATCGCCGATTTGCGCGGGCGAACGCTGGTGGCCGACGTCGCCAACACCGGCTGGTCGTTCGTGCTCTACGACATCCTCAAGCGGCACGGCCTCTCGCGCGGCGACATCGTCATCCATGAGGCCGGCGCGCCGTTCCGCCGCTTCGAGGCGATGCGCGACGACAAGACGATGGCGGCGGCGATCCTCAATCCGCCGTTCGCCATCCACGCCCGGCGCGCGGGGCTCAAGGATATGGGCGCCGTGGTCGACACCATCGGGCCTTATCTCGGCACAGTGCCCTATGTGCTGCGGTCGTGGGCGAACGCCAATGCCGATACGCTGGTCGGCTATCTGGCGGGCTGCATCGAAGGGCTGCGCTGGGTTCTCGACCCGGCGAACAAGGCCGACGCGATAAAGCTCGTCGGCGAGCGGCTCAACGTCCCCGCCGACATCGCCGCGGAAATCCATGGCGGCCGCCACCGACCCGGTTCGCGGCCTGGCCAAGGACGCCGCTTTCGACCTCGAGGGCTTCAGAACGGTGCTGAAGCTCCGCGCCGATTTCGAAGGCCGCACCCCCGCGCCGCCGGAGAAATATTTCGATCTTTCATTCCACCGGCGCGCCATCGCCGGGCTTTGAATCTGGCGCCGAACCGGGGCATAATGGGACCATGGGCAAAAAACCTCGCGTCGTTTTCAAATTGGAGCGGGTCGCGGAAGGCGACTGGCAGATCCAGGCGATCCATCCCGAAGAAGAAATCCGCTACATCAAAGGCTTCAAGACCAAGGCCGAGGTCGATGAATGGCTGAACGGCACCCGCCGCATCGACTGGCTGCGATCCCAGGGCTACGCGAAGTAACTCATCCTCGCTAACGCCGCCCAGGCGCCCCATGATCGAGCAGCGGACGATCACGACCGGGCCGGGCCTTACCTTCGACGTTCTGACCGCCGGCCCTCCAACGCGCCCGCTCGTGCTGCTCCTCCACGGCTTCGCCGAATCGTTCCACACATGGCGATCGCAGGTCCAGGCGCTCGCGGCGGCGGGGTATCGCGCGGTCGCACCACACCAGCGCGGCTATTCGCCCGGCGCGCGGCCGGACACCGCCGACGCCTCGAACTACGAATTCGACAAGCTCATCGGCGACGCCATGAATATTGCCGCGGCGTGCGGGCAGGCCGGCCGCCGCTTTCATCTGGTCGGCCACGACTGGGGCGGCAGCATCGCCTGGGGCATCGCGGACCGCGTTCCTGAGCGCCTCGCCTCGCTGACCGTGCTATCGCGCCCGCATCCCAACGCCTTCAACCGCGCGCTGGCGCTGCCGGACGGCGATCAGGCGCACCGCTCACGGCATCACAAGGCGTTCCTCGATCCCGATGCCGCCGCGCGGCTTCTCGCTGACGATTCACGCTGGCTGCGCGATCGGCTCAAGGCCAACAAAGTGCCGGACGACGCGATCGAGCGGCATGTCGCCGTGCTCGGCGATGCGGCCACGATGGAAGCCGCGCTGACGTGGTATCGCGCCCGCGGCGCGATCCGCAGCCCGCTCGGAAAAATCTCGGTGCCGACGCTCTACATCTGGGGCGACGCCGACGACACCGTCGGGCGCGCCGCTGCCGAAGGCACCGTCGATGACGTGTCAGGGCCTTATCGGTTCGAGGTCCTGGCTGGCGTTGGGCACTTCGCGGCCGATCAGGCGCCCGACCAGGTCAACGCGCTGCTGCTCGCCCACCTCAAGGCGCATCCCGCCTAGCAGCACTCGCACTGGAAATCGTCCGACACCGCGAGTGCGCGCTTCATCCAGTACGGCGGCAGGTCGGCGTCGGTCACCTCGGCCACCGGCTTGAACACCTTGAAATGGTGCCGCCGGCCCTCCGACCAGAACGCGATCACGGTCTCGATCGGCGGGCAGCCCGGCACGGCGCAGGCCACCTCGGCCACCAGGATCGCCCCCTCGCCGAGCGAAAACCGCGCGCGCACCCACTCCCGCACCCGGTCGAGGGCCGCCGTATGCTCGGGGCTTTTCTTGCTGAAGGCCAGCATTGCGCGCTTTACAATGGCTCGGTAGGACGGGGCGTCATTATCGGAGATATGCAGTGGCAGAGAAAGTGCTGGCGGCCGTCCGGATCGGACCGAGCAAGACCGAGATCCGCGAATACCCGATGCCGGACGTTCCGGCAGACGCGGCGCTGATGAAGATGGAGGTCGGCGGCATCTGCGGCACCGACGTCAAGCTCTACAAGCACCCGCCGAACGACAAGCCCACCATCATGGGCCACGAGAACATCGGCTATATCGCCAAGGCCGGCCGCGAGTTCACCCAGCGCAAGGGCTTCAAGGAAGGCGATCTGGTTTTCGTCGAGCACTACGTGTCCTGCGGCAAGTGCGAGTGGTGCCACGCCGGCCAGTACCGGCATTGCGAGAACACCAACTGGCGCACCAACCCCGACGCCATCCGCTACGGCTACACCTCGGCCGAGAAGGCGCCGCATCTGTGGGGCGGCTTCGCGCAATACGTCTATCTGCCGTGGAATTCGGTGATCCATCACGTGCCGAAGGGCGTCACGCCGGAGCTTGCCGGTCTGGTGACGCCGATGGCGAACGGCGTCGAGTGGTCGCTGTTCGACGGCGGCGTCGGCTACAACTCCACGGTGCTCATCCAGGGTCCCGGCCAGCAGGGCCTGTCGCAGACCGTGATCTGCAAGCAGGCCGGCGCTTCGCTGATCATCGTCACCGGCACGTCGAAGGACAGGGCGCGGCTCGAAGTCGCCAAAAAGCTCGGCGCCGATCACGTCATCGACGTGACCAAGGAAGACCCGCTCGCCCGCATCATGGAGATCACCGGCGGCAAGGGCGTCGACGTGGCGCTCGACTGCACCGCCGGCGCCGGCACCATTCCGATCCTGCTCGGCATCGAGGCGCTCAAGCGCAAGGCCGGCATCATCGTGGCGCAGGGCGAGCTCCGCGAGTTCCCGAACTTCCCGCTGGAAAAATTCACGGTGAAGTTCATCACCATGAAGAGCGCGCGCGGCCACAGCTACAAGGCGTGCGAGCTGGCGCTGGAGCAGATCGCGTCGAAGCGATTTCCGCTGGAGCTGATCACGACGCACAAGTTCGGACTGAAGGACGTCGACCTCGCCATCCGCTCGGTCGGCAACGAGGGCGTGCCGGACGTGATCCACGCCTCGCTGATGCCGTGGGAGTGACATGAGCGGCAGGCTCAAGATCGCAATTCCGGTTGGCGATCCGGCCGGCATCGGGCCGGAGATCGCGCTCAAGGCCGCGCTCGATCCCGCCGTGCGCGCTGCCTGCGATCCGATGCTGGTCTGCGACCCGGCCTTGCTCGAACGCCACGCCAAGTCCTGCGGGATCAAGGTCGATTTCTCGCAAATCAACGTGCTGGCTTGCCCGCAACCGGAAACGGCGTCGCTCGGCTTCGGCGTCGTCAGCCCGGTGAGCGGCCGCGCCTCGATCGCGTTCTGCGCCGCCGCCGTGAAGGCGGCGATGGCGGGCGACGTCGATGCGGTGGTGGCCGCGCCGCAGCACGAGACCTCGATCGCGCAGGCCGGCATCCCATTCGACGGCCATCCGTCGTTCGTCGCGCGGCAGACCGGCACCGACGAGAACGGCGTCTACATGATGCTGTGCTTCGGCGACACGCGGATCGCGCATTGCACCCTGCACCGGAGCGTGCGCGAGGCGATCGCGCTGATCACGCGTGACAACGTGGCGCGCACGATCCGCGCGACCGACGTGGCGCTCAAGCGGCTCGGAATCGCCAACGCGAAAATCGCGGTCAGCGGCCTCAATCCGCACGCCGGCGAAGGCGGATTGTTCGGCCGGGAAGAAATCGAGATCATCAAGCCGGCGATGGATACGGTCGCGGCCGAAGGACTGGATGTCTCGGGCCCGTTCGGCGCCGACACCATGTTTCACATGCCGGGCTTCGACGCCTTCGTCGTCATGCTGCACGACCAGGGCCACATCGCCACCAAGCTCCTGGCGCAGAACGCCGCGGCGGCGCTCACCATCGGCACGCCGATCCTGTTCGCCTCGGTGGCGCACGGCACCGGCCACGACATCGCCGGCAAGGGCGTCGCCAATCCGGCGGCGATGATCGAGGCGGTGCTGCGGCTGTCGAAGGCGAAGCGGCAGCCGTCCGGCTCGATCGCCGCCGAATAGCATCAATCGGCGCGGACTTTCGCGGCCTTGATGATCGGGCCCCACCGGCTGATTTCCTGCCGCAGATAGGCGGCGTGGGCCTCGGGCGTGGCGCGCTCCTTCGGCTGCGCCGAGCTGCCGACCTTTTGCAGACTGGCGATGAACTGCGGATCCTGCACCGCGTCCTGCAGCGATTTCGACAGATGATCGACGACCGGCCGGGGCGTGCCCTTCGGCGCATAGAGCGAGGTCCACGTCGTCATGTCGAAGCCCTTGAGACCCTGCTCGTCGAGCGTCGGCACCTCCGGCAGGCTCGAAGCCCGCGTCAGCGTGGTCACGCCATGGGCCTGCACGCTGCCGGCCTGGATGTAAGGTGTCGCCGTCGCCACCGAATTGCAGAGGAGATCGACGTTGCCGCCGAGAATATCGGTCAGCGCCGGCGCGGTGGCGCGATAGGGCACCGTCTTGATGTCGATCCCGGTCGCGCTCTTGAACAGGATCGCGCACAGGTCCGACGCGCCGCCGGGGCCGGTGCTGGCGAACGACAGTTTTTCGCGATTGGCCTTCAGATAGTTCAAAAAATCCTGGAACGTGCCCGGCACGATCTTCGGGCGCGTGATCAGCACATTGGCCTGATAGGCCACCATGCCGATGGTTTCAAAATCCAGCGGATCGTATTCGAGCTTGGAGTAGAGGAACGGGCTGATCGCCATCCCAAGTTGATGAAACAGCAAGGTGTAGCCGTCCGGCGCCGCGCGGGACACGTAGGTCGCGCCGATGTTGCCGCCGGCGCCGCTGACGTTCTCGACCACCACGGTCTGGCCCTTGCTCATCGCCTGCGCCAGCAGGCGGGCCACCGTGTCGCCCGGCCCGCCGGCGGCGAACGGCACCACGAGCTTGATCGGCCGCGCCGGATAATTCTGCGCATGGACCGGCGCCGCAATCAGGGCGAGCGTCAACGCGATGAGAGCCTTTGCACGCATTCGTCTTCTCCCGAGACCTCGGGCAGCTTAACCTGACGACGGGGCAGGAAAGCAAGAACACTGGAACAGCGCATATGTCGCATGACGTGATCGTGGTGGGCGGCGGCGGCGCCGGCATGTGCGCGGCGCTCTCCGCGCGCGAGAATGGCGCCAGGGTTCTGGTGCTGGAGCGCGCGCCGCGTGAAAAGCGCGGCGGCAACACCGCCTTCGCCAGCGGCACCTTCCGCATGGTGCATCACGGCGCGGGCGACATCCGCAAGGTGGTGCCCGATCTCACCGATCAGGAGATCGCCAGCACCGACTTCGGCGAATACACCGCCGAGCAATATTTCGACGACCTCGGCCGCATCACGCAATACCACAGCGATCCCGAGCTCGCCGACGTGCTGATCCATCAGAGCGCGGACACGGTGGATTGGCTGCACAAGCTCGGCGTGCGCTTCCTGCCGAACTACGGCCGGCAGGCGTTCAAGATCGACGGCCGCTTCAAGTTCTTCGGCGGCTCGGTGATCTATGCCAACGGCGGCGGCGAAGGCCTGATGGAGGCGCATTTCAAGAACGCCGAACGGCTCGGCATCGACGTGCGCTACGGCGCGCGCGCGGTCGCGTTGCTGCGCGGAGCGAACGGCGTCGAGGGCGTGCGCGCCGAGATCAACGGCGTGCCGGAGGACTTTCCGGCGCAAGCCGTGGTGCTGGCGAGCGGCGGCTTCGAGGCCAACCGCGAATGGCGCGCGCGCTATCTCGGCCCCGGCTGGGACATGGCGAAGGTGCGCGGCACCCGCTTCAACACCGGCGACGGCATCCGCATGGCGCTCGACATCGGCGCGCAGCCCTACGGCCAGTGGTCGGGCTGCCACTCCTGCGCCTGGGAGCGCAACGCCGGCGACTTCGGCAGCGTCGAGACGCGCCACAACGGATTCCGCCACAGCTATCTCTACGGCATCGTGGTCAACGCCGAGGGCAAGCGCTTCCTCGACGAAGGCGCCGACTTCCGCAACTTCACCTACGCGAAATACGGCCGCGTCATCCTGCAGCAGCCCGGCGGCTACGCCTGGCAGGTGTTCGACGCGCAGGCCAAGCCCCTGATGCGCGACGAATACAAGCTCCGCGGCGCCACCAAGGTGACCGCCGACACGATTGAGGATCTGGTCACGCGCATGCAGGACGTCGATGCGACGCAATTCCTCAACACCGTGCGCGAGTTCAACGCCGCGATCACGCGCGACGTGCCGTTCAATCCCAACGTCAAGGACGGCCGCCGCACCCAGGGCCTGGAGGTCGACAAGACCAACTGGGCGACGGCGCTGGAGCAGCCGCCGTTCGAAGCCTATTCGGTCGGCTGCGGGATCACGTTCACGTTCGGCGGACTGAAGATCGACACCACCGGGCGCGTCCTCGACATCGAGGATACGCCGCTGCCCGGCCTTTATGCGGCGGGCGAACTGGTCGGCGGCATCTTCTATTTCAATTATCCCGGCGCCACCGGACTGATGTCATCGGCGGTGTTCGGACGACTGGCCGGGCGGAGCGCTGCGGCGCACGCGAAATCCTAGCGCGCGCCGCCGTTCTTCATCGCGGCGTCGAAGCCCGGCGCGTTGGCGACCTGATCGAACCAGTCGAAGCCCATCTCCTTGGTGATGCGGTTCGACATCACGATCAGCCGGCATTCCTCGTGATCGCCGGCGACGTGCTGATGGTTGGTGAACGGCGGAATGTAGATGTAGTCGCCGCGCTTCCAGCTATAGGCCTTGGGCTCGGCCGCCCATTCCCACTCGAACGCTTCGAGGCAGTCCCACTTCAGGTCCCAGTGCAGGTCGTAGCCCGAGCCTTCGGCGACGAAGATGATCTCCTCCCACATGTGCCGGTGGATGCCGGACTTCTCGCCGGCCTTGAGGAACTGCATGTAGGCCTCGACGCACATCTCGCGCGTGTCCATCTTGTGATGGACGAGATGCTTGATCAGCCCGTCGGCGGAATGCTCCCACGGCATGTCCTCGGCGAGCACGACGTTGAGCTTGCTCTCGTAGTCCTTGCGAAATTCCTGCGACTTCCTCACGTCGTCGGCGCGGAACGTTGCGGTCTTGGTGCCGGACAGCGACGGGATGCGATCTTGAATCGATGACATTTTGTTTCTCCGTCAGACGTCGGTCGGCGGCTTGTAGTTTTCCGCGCCCTTGGGCGGAATTTTCGACGGCCACTCGACGATTTTCTGGAACAGCAGGTGCATGAACAGGAACAGCGGCTTCGCCTTGAACACCAGCAGCACCGCCTCTTCGTCGGGCGAGTCGTTGAAGTGCTGATGCACGCAGCCGTTCTCGACGATCATCACGTCGCCGGCCTTCCACGGAATGTGGCGGCCGTCGTGCACGTCATGGCCGCGGCCCTTGAGCACGTAGAACACCGCACTGTTGAGATGGCCGTGCTTCTGGCCCGAGGCCATCGGCGCATAGGCCTCGATGTGCGATTCGATCGATTGCGTGATGTTGACGGCCTGCGGCGAGATCACGCTCTTGCCGTAATGTCCGGGCCCGCCCTTCCAGGGCACGTCTTTCGACGAAAACACCCGCGGCTGGTCGATCAGCGACTTGTAGAGATGGCTGTAGGTGCCTTCGAGCGCGCGGACGAAGGTGCGCTTCTTGGCCCAGCGCTCCCAGTGCTGATTTTCCTTTTCAGCGCCTTCCGCTTCGGGCTGGTTGTGGCCCACGCCAGGAGGATTTTCGAGAATGCCAGTCATTTCGCCTGCTCCTTGGAACGAGGCCCCAAAACGACAAAATCGCCGGGTTGCGGCAGCACCATATCGCGTGTTCTTGTCAAATCAATCCGGCGGCGAGGATAATGGCCGCATGGGGCCAAAGCCGTAGAGCGGTAATCGTTCCAAAGGGAGGAACATGGTGTTTCGAGTGTTGACGCGTGGGCTGCTGGCCGCCGCCCTCCTGACTGTCGCCGCCCCCAGCGGCCGCGCCCAGAGCGTGGCCGACTTCTACAAGGGCAAGACCGTCGACCTCTACATCGGCTACAGCGTCGGCGGCGCCTACGACCTGTACGCGCGCCAGCTCGCGCGCCACATGGGCAAGCACATCCCCGGCAATCCCAATGTGGTGCCGAAGAACATGGAAGGCGCCGGAAGCCTGCGGCTGGCGAACTGGCTCTACAACGTCGGTCCGAAGGACGGAACGGCCTTCGGCATCATCGGCCGCGGCACCGGCTTCGATCCGCTGCTCGGCAACAAGGCGGCGAAGTTCGACGCCACCAAATTCACCTGGATCGGCAGCGCCAACAACGAAGTCAGCATCTGCGTCGCCTGGAACACCAGCGGCATCACCAAGTTCGACGACATGCTGACCAAGGAACTCATCGTCGGCGGCACCAGCACTTCGGCGGACACCGACCAGTTCCCCAGGATCACCAACGGCGTGCTCGGCACCAAGATGAAGATCGTCACCGGCTATCCCGGCGGCAACGAGGTCGGTCTCGCCATGGAGCGCGGCGAGGTGCAGGGCCGCTGCGGCTGGTCGTGGTCGAGCGTGAAATCGACCCACCAGAAATGGCTCGACGAGAAGAAGTTCACCATCCTGGTCCAGCTCGCGCTCGACAAGCATCCCGACCTGCCCGACGTACCGCTCGTCGTCGACCTCGCCAAGACCGACGAGCAGCGGCAAATCCTGCGGCTGATTTTCGCGCGCCAGGTGATGGGCCGCCCGTTCCTCGGGCCGCCGAACATTCCGCCCGACCGCGCCGCGGCGCTGCGCGACGCCTTCATGGCGACGATGAAGGACAAGGATTTCCTTGCCGACACCGACAAGGCCCAAATGGAAGTCAATCCGGTTCCGGGCGACCGGGTGCAGGCCCTGGTGAAAGAAATCTACTCAACACCGCCGGAGATCGCGCAGAAGGCTGCTTCCTTCCTGCGATAGAACGGCCCGCAACACTTCAGAAAATTTGGAACTCCAATGGATGACAGGGTCACGAACTACACCGGCTGGCAGTCCGACGTCATTGTCGACCTGATCAAGCGCTACGAATTTCCCTACATCACCCTCAATCCCGGCGCGAGCTTCCGAGGCCTGCACGACTCGCTGATCAACTACGGCGACAACCAGCCGCCGATGATGCTCTGCAACCACGAAGAGATCGCGGTGCAGATCGCGCACGGCTACGCCAAAGCGACCGGCAAGCCGATGGCGGTGATCCTGCACAATCTGGTGGGGCTGCTGCACGCCTGCATGGCGATCTATTACGCGTATCTCGACCGCGTGCCGATCTTCATCATCGGCGCCACCGGCCCGATGGACGAAGCCAAGCGGCGTCCGCACATCGACTGGACCCACACCGCGCTGGTGCAGGGCAACGCGGTGCGCGACTACGTCAAATGGGACTACCAGCCGACATCCATCGACGGCGTGCCGGAGAGCTTCGCCCGCGCCTATTCGGTGATGATGACCGAGCCGAAGGGCCCGGTGTACATGTGCTACGACGCGGCGCTGCAGGAGGCGCCGAAGACCCACGACGTGCCGCTGCCGCCGGTCCATGCGGTTGCCGCACCGTCGCCGATGGCGCCCGATCCGCGCGCCATCGAGGCGATCGCCGAGAAGCTGCTCAAGGCCGAGCACCCGATGCTGCTGCCGGAATACGCCGGACGGCGCGCCGGCGGCTTCGAGAGCATCGTCGAGCTCGCCGAGCTGACCGGCTCGGCGGTGTGGGACGTCAACAACGCGCTCAACTTCCCGAACAAGCATCCGCTCTGTCTCAGCATGGACAAGCCGTCGCTGAAGACCACCGACCTGATCGTCGGCCTCGACGTCAAGGATTGGGAAAAGCAGCTCACCGAACTGAACAACGCCAAGCGCATCCGCGAATTCCTGCCGCCGGCGTCGTGCGATTTCGTCGAGATCGGCTTTGCCGAGGTCGGCATCAGCAAATGGGCGATGGACTATTGCCGCATGCAGCCCTGCTCGGTGCGCGCGCTCGGCGACACCACGCTCGGCATTCCGGCGCTGATCGAAGCCTGCAAGCAGCGGATCGGGAGCAACGCCAACCTCCAGAAGAAGATTGCCGACCGCAAGATTGCGATCGGCAAGCGCCACGATCAGGTCTGGGCGCAATGGCAGGAAGAATCGCGCAAGGACTGGGACGCCTCGCCACTCACCTTCTCGCGGCTCGCCATGGAGGTCTGGGACGTCATCAAGGACGAGGACTGGGTGCTCACCGCCAACGAGCTCAAGCATCAGGTCCGCAAGCTCTGGGACTTCGACAAGCCGTACCGCCATCCCGGCGTCGAGCTCGGCACCTCGACCCAGATCGGCATCTCACTGGGCGTCGCGCTGGCGAACCGCGAGAAAGGTCGGATCGTGGTCGACATCCAGCCCGACGGCGACCTGATGTTCGACGCCGGCGCGCTGTGGATCGCGGCCAAGTATCAGATTCCGATGCTGGTCGTGATGCACAACAACCGCGCCTACTACAACGACTGGGCGCATCAGATCCGCATGGCGAAGCTGCGCGGCACCGACGAGGCCAAGGCGCATATCGGCATGGACCTGTTCGGGCCGGAGCCGGATTTCGCGACGCTCGCGAAGTCGATGGGCTGCTACGGCGAAGGTCCGATCGCCGATCCGAAAGACGTAAAGCCGGCGCTGCTGCGGGCGCTGGCCGAAGTGAAGAAGGGACGGCTGGCGCTGGTCGACACCATCACGCAGCACAGCGCCTAGCCGACAACGCCGGGGAGGACGTTCATGAATCGCATTCGTGCATTCGTCGGCATCACGACCGCATTGCTCGCCGCGTCCGTCTCGCTCGTCCCAGCATTTGGCGATGATTACCCATCGAAGCCGATAAAGTTCGTGGTGCCGACGGCCCCCGCCGGCATCGGCGACATCCTGCCGCGCCTGTTCGCGCAGAAGCTCGCCGAGTCCGGCAACCCGGCGACCATCGTGGTCGAGAATCGGGCCGGCGGCGCCGGCGTGATCGGGACCGACGGCGTCGCCAAGTCGCCGGCCGATGGCTACACGCTGCTGATGGGCAATCACGCCGTGCTGGCGATGTACCCGCATATGGCAAAGAACCTGCCCTACGATCCGTTCAAGAGCTTCGCGCCGGTGATTCTGCAGGTCACGGTGCCCAACATCCTGGTGGTGCACCCGTCGATCCCGGCGAACACGCTGGCGGAGCTGATCGCCTACGCCAAGGCCAATCCCGGCAAGCTCAGCTATGCCTCGCAAGGCACCGGCGCGTCCGGCCACATCGCGGCGGAGCTGCTCAAGCTGCACGCCGGCATCGACATCGTGCACGTGCCGTACAAGGGCGCCGCACCGGCCGCGCAGGATCTCGCCGCCGGCCACGTCAGCATGATGTTCGACGTGGTGTCGCTGGCGCTGCCACAGATCAAGGCCGGACGGGTGCGCGCGCTCGGCGTCGCGGCGAAGCAGCGCGTCGCGGTGCTGCCCGAGGTGCCGACACTGACGGAGCAAGGCTTCCCGGCCGAGGTCGGCGGCTGGTTCGGCGTGCTGGCGCCGGCCGGAACGCCGCCGGAGGCCATCGCATGGCTCAACCGCGAGACCACCAAGGTGTTCTCGGCGCCTGATACCCGCGACCGCTTCGTGCAGCAAGGCGCCGCGGTGCCGCTCGGCACGCCCGGAGTCATTCGGCAAGTTCATCGAGGCAGAATCCGCCCGCTACGGCGACATCATCCAGCGCGCCGGGATCAAGCTGGAATAGCCCGCGCCTAACCGGGCGGCGGGACCGTTCCCAATCGCTTCTGCAGCAACGGAATCGTGCCGACGATCAGCGTCAGCGTGCCGCACAGCACCGCGATCATGATCATCGGCCGCGGCGTGCCGTCGGCAAATACTCCGTAGAGCTGCGAGAACACCGCCGCGCCGAAATTCTGCATGAACACGCCGATGCCGGCCGCGGTGCCGGCAAAGCGCGGCACCTCCGCCATGGCGCCGACCTGGGCATAAGGCATCGCGATGCCCTGGGCCATGGTGATGAATGTGCCGGGAAGAAAGAACGCGAGCGGCGTCACCAGTCCCCACGACAACACCGCCGCCTGGCCGCTGACGGCGGCCAGCGCCAGCAGCGACCCGGCGAACACCATCGTCTCGGTCGAGAATCGATTGCCGATGCGAGTTGAGATGAAATTGCCGGTGAAGAACCCCAAGGGAAACAACAGGAAGTAAGCCCCGAATTCGGTCGCCGGGCGATGCAGCAGTTCCGTCATCAGCGACGCCGCCGCGCTCGCCATCACCATGAAGGCGCCGGTGTTGAATCCGCTCTGCAGCACGAAGGCGTTGAAGCGCAGCCGGCGAAACAGCACGGCGTAGCTTCGGGCGACGCTCTCCCCGCTTCGGTTCCGCTTGGCGGCCGGATGGGTCTCGTACATCGCAAGATACGCGGTGAGCGTGATGGCGCCGCCGGCCAGGAGCGCGAAGCCGAATACGCTGCGCCAGCCGAGCGTGTCGGTCAGCACGCCGCCGATGAACGGCGAGACCATCGGTCCAAGCGTGCCGAACATGGTCAGGTAAGCGATCGCCTTGACGAGTTGCTCGGCGCGGTAAGCGTCGCGCGCGATCGCGCGTACGAGCGTCAGCGCGCAGCCGGCGCCGATCGCCTGCACCAAACGCCCCAGCACCAGCGCGTTCACGGTTTCCGCCATCAGCGAAACCACGCTGCCGAACAGGAACAGCGCCAGCCCCGACAGCAGCACCGGACGCCGGCCGTAGCGATCCGACAGCGAGCCGTAGAACAAGGTGGCGAACGCCATGCCGAACAGCGCGATGCTGAAGGTGAGCTGCGCGCGGGCGTCGGACAGGCCGAGCGCCACCTTCACCGCCGGGATCACCGGAAAGAACAGGTGCACGGCGAGCGGCGTGATCAGCGCGATCAGGCCGAGCGAAATCGTAAAGGCCCGGCCCGGCGTCTGCCGCGTGGATTCCATCAGGGAGGTGCTCTACGCGAGCTGCGGGAACAGCCGGAGCGCATTGCCCCGGTCGATCGCCGCGCGCTGCGCCGGCGAGATGGCGTCCAGCGCCTCGTAGGTCTTCATCGCCGCGGCGGTCACATTCTTGTTGGCGAAGGGCCAGTCGGTGCCGAACACGATCTGGTCCGGCGCCGCGACATTTTCCAGGCAGCCCCAGGTCTGCGCGCCGGGCGACAGCGCGTTGTCGTACCAGAAGCGCTTGAGCAGCGCGAAGACCTGCTCCTGCGACAATTGCTTCAGTCGCTTGTCGATCATCGGCGACACCGACAGCCGCCAGGAGAAATACGGCACCAGCCCGCCGGCATGCGGCAGGATGAAGCGGATGCGCGGATAGCGCTCCAGCGCGCCGCCGAAGATCAGGTTCACCACCGCCCGCGTCGTGTCGAACAGATATTCCATCATGAAATACGGCCACGGCAGGTCGATCTGCTTGTTGGCCGGATGCGTGCCCGGATGGACGAACACCACGCCGTCGCGCGCGTTGAGCGCTTCCATCACCGGATCGAATTGCGCATCGCCGAGGAATTTGCCGTCATAGCTCGCGAACAGGCTGACGCCCGCGAACTTCAGCGTGTCGAGGCAATAGCCGACCTCCTCCACCGCGTCCTTCACGTTCCACATCGAGATGGTGCCGAACGCGCCGAAGCGCTTGCCGTGCTTGGCATTGAGCTCGGCGGAATAATCGTTGCAGCGGCGCGCCAGCGTCTTGGCCTCGGCCGGCTTGCAGAACTGCACGCCCGGCTGGCCGAGCGACATCAGCGCGGTTTCGACGTCGAACTGGTCCATGACCTCGAGCGCGAGCTCCGGCGACCAGTCCGGATAGCGGCCGATCGCGGGACCGGAGCCGGCGGCATAGACCATGTCCGCGTAGAACTGCGGGATCAGGTGGAAATGGACGTCGATCCGCCGCCGCCGCCATCACTGACCCCGCCCTTGCTGCTCTTGAGCATGTCGCCGCAGCCGGCGCGCTTGGCCCAGAACTCCCAGCCGCGCTGCATTTCCGGCGAGCCGGCGCGGAAATTGTTGCGGGTCTTGATCTCGTTCTCGGACAGCGCCTTGAATTCGCCCATCCGCATGGCGGCGAGCAGGATGCGGGCGTTGCGCGGCAGATACACCGACATCCGCACGAGCTTGAGCAGGCCGTCGGCCGCGGCGGAGAAGCCGTGGCCGCGCATCAGCACCACGGAATTCTTCCCAAGCTTCTGGGCCATGTCGCGGCCCTGCTCCATGTTGATGACCAGGAGATTGGTCGCGTCGCCGAATTTGTCGGCGATATCCCAGACCGGAACGTGGGTGCCCATGTCGCTCGCCACGTGGGCGACGCAGCACATCGGCGTCTTCGAGATGCTGAACGGCAGAATGTCCTCGGCGTGGGAATGGATCACGGCGTTGATCTCGGGCCGCGCCTCGTAGATCGCGCCGTGGATGTAGCGCTCGAGATAGCCCGGCCGCGTATCGCTGACCGGCGTGCCGTCGAGCTTGAACTCGATGATGTCCTCGCGGGTGACGAATTCGGGGCTCAGCGAGCGCGACAGCAGATAGTGATCGGGCTTGCTCGGATGGCGGATGCTGACGTGGCCGTAGGCATCGACCACGTCCTCCTTTGCCAGGATCCGGTTGGCGATCACCAGATCGCCGATCGAGCGCTCCAATTCATCCATGCCGGACCTCCCTCGCCGCCCGCCTCGCGGGCGCTTTTGCGGGCCACGTTAGCGGAAGGATTTTGGCGAGTCTCGGCTGGCTGCGAGCGTAACCGCAGGGCTGGCATTCGCGGCCAGCGCTTGCCCCGGTCATTCCGGGGCGCGCCAGGATTGACCTGGGATTACTGGAAGAAGCTCTTCTTCGTTGTCTGCACGCCGACCTTGGTGAATTCTTCGGCGATGCTCGGCTTGATTTCCTTCGCCACCTCGAAGTCGGCGTTGCTCGCCGCCACGTCGCCCTTCATCAGCTTGGCGACGCCGCGGCCGTACAGCGCGGCCGGCGAATTCGGCGTGAGCTTGAGCGCCTCGTCGTAGTCGACCAGGGCCTGATCGGGCTGGCCGAGCTTGAGATAGGCCATGCCGCGATGGTCGAGCGCGGTGGCGTTGTTGGGCTTGAGGCTGAGCGCAGCGTTGCAATCCTCCAGCGCCTCTTTCAGCGCGCCGACGGCGGCGCGCGCGCCGCAACGCTGGTTCAGCGCTCGGCGTTCTCCGGCTGCAGCTTGATCGCCTGGTTGTAGAACTTGATCGCCTGATCGTAATCGCGCGTGCCGTAGAAGATGTTGGCGCGGTTGTAGTAGGCGACCGCGGGAGCCGCGCTGCTCTTGATGGTCTGGTTGACCTCCTGGATCACGCGGTCGTCGTCGCGCTTGTTCTCATAGACGCTGACCCGATCGTTCGCCGCGATCGCATAGCTCGGCGCGACCTTGACCGCGGTGTCGGCCTCAGCCACCGCGATGTCGTACTCGCGCTTGTCGGCAGCCGCTCATGCCATAGGTCGCGGCGCGGTCGGCATAGGCCGCTGCAAAGCGCGGCTTGAGCTTGATCACCTGGTCGAGATCGGCGACGGCACGGCCGAAATCACGCTTGGACAGATAGGTGTTGCCGCGCGCGTACAGAGCGACCGTATAACTCGGGTTGAGCTTGATCGCGCCCTCGAAGTCGGCGATGGCGCGTTCGATGTCGTTCCGATTACGCAGCGTCAGACCGCGATTGTAGAACGCCAGCGGGTTCTTGCTGTCGAGCTTGGTCGACTGATCGAAATCCGCCAGTGCCTTCTCGATGTCGCCGCGCGCGCCGTAGGCGAGGCCGCGATCGTTATAGGCAAGCGCAGAGCCGGCGTTGAGCTTGATGGCCTGGTTCTGATCGGCGATGGCACGGTCGACGTCGCGCTTGTTAGCGTAGGCGTTACCAGCGGATCGGCCGGATTAAGCTTGACCGCTTCGTTGTAGCTATCGATGGCCTTGTCGTATTCGGCCTTGTCGTAGAAGGCGTTGCCGCGGTTGTAGAACGCGAAGGCGTAGCTCGGATTGAGCTTGATCGCCTGCTCGTAGTCGGCCAGTGCGCGGTCGACGTCGCCCTTGGTGCTGTAGGCCACGCCGCGGTTGGTGTAGGACGGCGCGCTCTTGGCATCGATAGGATGGCCTGGTCGAAATCCTTGATGGCGCGGTTGAGATCGCCCTATTACGCCAGTGGGCAAAAACTCGCGACCAGCAGCCGCGGCGGGTTCACCGAGTATTTCAAGCTCGACGCCACCAAAAAGGTGCGGGACACTCAATATTCGCTGGCTGGCCGCCATAGGCCTGGCGGCGGCGCCACGGCCCGCGATGGGAGGCAGTCCCGGATCGGGCCCCGCGTCGAACATTATCGAGGAGCGGCCGCAATATGTGCCGCCGTCCACCGGCGGGCGTCTGCCACCGTCGAATCGGGTGCCGCGCAATCTGCGGGAGCTTTTCGGAATGTGAGCGGCGTAGCCGCGCACATAAATCGGCCAAGGTGTTGTGGAATTGAAGTCTGAAGCACGCAAAGGGAGTTAGGGTACCGTCATGTGGAAACGAAATCTGACCGCCACCGCGCTGGTGTTTGCGACCACGGTCGCCTTCGCCGCCGCGCAGGATTATCAGATCGTTAAGGTCGCCTCGGTCGCCGGCGCCACTATCGACGGGCTCAAGCCCAGGACGATCTTCTTCACCGATCACCGCACCGACGAGACGTCGGACAAGGGCGCGTTCATCCGCTTCGACGAGTGGAGCCGCAGCCGGCCGAACGAAGCCAAGTTCCTCAACCTGTTCCCGAGCTTCAAGGAAGGCATGGTCCACAAAATCATCGACGGCTCGAAGAAAGAGGTGAAGGACGAGCTGCAAATGTACGTCACCGAGGCGCGCTTCATGCTGTCGCGCCCGGCCGCGTCGGTGGACTTGAAGACCTTCGCCACGTTGCCGTTCATCCAGAGCATCGATCCGTCGATCAAGCACGATGCGATCAAGCCGTCGGACCTGTCTACCTTGAAGGACGAGAAGGGCCAGAACAACAAGAACCCCGACCGCACCTGGTGCGAAGGCACCGGCGTCACCGCCTGCATCCGCTCGAGCTACAAGCTCGAGGGCAAGCTGCCGATCGGCGTCGCGCTCGCCAACAAGATTCGCGACAGCGAACGCAAGCTTTCGGACACAATCGAGTTCGAGAGCGAGATGCGGCTGCTTTCGGCATCGGATGTCGATGAGGCCGGCCTTCGCAAGCTGACCGGCGTCGATACGCCGATCGCCGGCGTGCTCGAGCAGAACATGTTCTACGTCAACCAGGTCATGCGCTTCGGCAAGCTCTTCGCGGTGTTCCAACCCAATCCGGCGGACGCCAAGAGCACCATCACCACCGTGGTGATCGCGCTCGCGGTCGGCTCCAGCACGCTCGAACAGAAGAAGAAGTACGAGAACGTGCCGGTGCTGCGGAACCTGGTGCCGTCGCAGGTGCTGCTTGGCAACAGCTCGTTCAACGTCGGAAATTCGATCAGCGCCGGCCTGCCGAGCTACGTCCGCAACCGCATCAAGGCGATCGCCGGGATTTTGGATCGCGGCTGATATCGCATTCTCGAATGATCTGATGCAACGGCCCGCCTCGGCGGGCCGTTTTGTTTTGGGCAGTTGCCTCGAACGTAGCCTAAGCACCCGCACCACCCTCGCCGCGTCATTGCCGGGATTGACCCGGCAATCCACGACGAGCCTCAGCAATCACAAACCGTACGGTTGTCATTGACCGGTCTCATGGATGCCGGGGTCATAGGCGACCGTAGCGACGCCGTCCTTCGGACGGCTATGCCCGGGCATGACGCCGAGCGTTTTTGCTACGCTTTTCCCTCTGGAGAGGGACGCGCGTTCGCAGCGCCCGTGCGCGCGAAAAAAAATGCGCCGGTTGCATTCACGCAGCCAGCGCAAGGAAGCATGCCGGGAGTCAAACCAGGATCAATTTGATTCCCGAGGAATGACGTAGCCCAACACGCGGCTTTTCGGATATGGGCTCTCTCATACCTTGTTCCCGTGATTACCCGAGATGACGATGATGTTGCCGGCGCCGGAGGACCTCGCTTCGATGCGCAAGCTGATGGAATTGCTCCGCGGCGCGACGCAAAAGGCGCAAGCGGCGTAGGCATAAGATGCGTTGAAAAACCTGGTGCCGGCGGAGGGATTTGAACCCCCGACCCCCCGCTTACGAAGCGGATGCTCTACCCCTGAGCTACGCCGGCACGGGCCGAAATCGGCGGAATTGCGCCCGTCTTAACCACCGAAGCCTTGGTTGGCAAGCAAACCGGCGAGGGGCCGCGCCTGCCTACTTGAACAGCCGCAGCCCGCGCGAGCCGCCGGTCGGTTCGGGTTCCGGGTCCAGATCCGGCGCGGGATCGGGGCCGGGATCGTCGGGCACATGGAGCAGCGGGATCACCGCTTCGACCCGCGGCGCGATCTTCGGCGGCTTTGGCGCTGAACCGGCCAACGCCGCGGGCGGACGCGGCGCCGGGCATGGATTCGGCGGGCGCCGCAATCTCTCAGCCGTCTCTTGGGCGCGCGGCGGCAATTCGGGCGGCGGCGTCACGATCTTCGGCGGCTCCGCGGCGCGCTCCCAATCATCGCCTTCGATCACCTCGCGCGCGTCGCCCAATTCCGCCAGCGGCACCTTCCACTGGAAGGCGTCGAGCCGGCCGCTCACCGGCGACACCGGCATCCAGCGGTCGGAGACATAGCCGTCGGCGGTCCAGGCCGGATCGCGCGGCGCACGCAAGGCCCGCCCCATCCACTCGCGGGCGCGGCCTTCGTCGCCGCTCTCGCGCTCCTCGATCTCGGCCATCAGGGCCGCGACGCGCTGGGTCGGCTCCTTCAGCAGCGGCCGGATTGCGTTGCGCGCCACCGCAAACTCCTGCGCGTCGAGGGCGGCCCGCGCCACCGCCAGCGCGCTCTCGGCGTGACCGGGCGCCTTCAACGCCAGCGACTGCACGCGCGCCAGCCGCTCGCGCGCAGAATCGCCGGGGCGAAGATGCGCGTAGGTGTCCGCCAGATCCGGATGCGGATTGGCCGTCCAGGCCTTCTCGATGATCCGGCTGGCACGGCGCAGTTCGCCGGCGTCGCCCAGCAGCCGTCCGGCCAGCTCGGCGGCCGGCACCAAGGTCGGCGCGAGCTTGAGAGCGTCGAGCGCAAGCGAGCGGGCGCGATCGCGCTCGCGTTTCCTCGGCCGCCAGCGCCTGCGCGGTGAGCAGCACCGCGCGCTGGCGCTTGTAGTCGGCCTTGTCGATCAGGCCGTAGCGGCTGTTGCGATCGAGCGCCGAAAGCGCGGCGGACCAGTCGCCGGACGCGCAGCGGAATTCGAGCGCCGCCTGTCCGGCCCAGCCGAGCGCGGGCGAGGCGTTGGCGGCCTCCTCGGCATAGGCCCGCGCCGCGACCATGTCCTTCCGGCGCTGCGCCTCGATATAAAGGCCGCGCAGGCCGAGCAGCTTGGTGTCGTCGCGCTCCGCCATGGCGCGAAACGCATGCTCGGCCGCGGCGCGATCGCCGGAGAGCTGCGCGACCTGGGCGTTGAGCAGGAGCGCGAGCGGCTCGCCCGGCGCGATGCGTTCGACTTCATTCGAGGCGCGCTTGGCGGCACTCGCGTCGCCGGCGCCGACCGCGATCAACCCGCGCGAGACGGCGAGATAGCCGCGCACGCCGCGGCGGTGGCTCATGAACATCGCGATGAGGTCGGGCGAGCGCAGGATGGTGCGCACGATCGACCAGACGATGACGGCAATCAGTGCGACGATCGCGACAGCGACCAGAGCCACCATCACCGAGGTCTCGATGCGGTAGCCCTGCCAGACGATGGCGACGTCGCCCGGCCGATCGGCGAACCAGACCACGCCGAAGGCCATCAGTGCGACCAGCGCCAGGAAGAGAAGGACGCGGATCATCTCAAGGCGCTGCCTTCAGCGCGGCGACGGCATCGGCGGCAAGCCGCCGGCTGGCGTCGAGGGCCTTGTTGCGCGCTTCGGCCTTGGCGATCCAGGCCTGCATCGGGGCGCGGGCGTCGGCGGGAAGCTTGTTAAGCTCCGTCATCGCGGCGGCGACATTGCCTTGCGACGCCCGCTGCTCGACGCGCGACAGGATCGCCGAGCGGTCGTCGCCGCGCGGCTCCTCGTCGACCGGGCGGACGCGGACGAGCTTCTGCGCATTGGCTTGCAGGCGATCGAGGAATCCCGCGTCGGCCGGCGTCTGGTCCGATGCGCGCAGCAGCGGCCGGACGATTGTCGCAAGCTCCTGCCCGAGCGCCGCGTTGCCCGGCACGCCCGAGGCGGCGAACGGCTCGAGCAGTGCAATCGGCGTCGGCGTCGGGCGCGAGCGGCTTGACGATGGCGAGCTCGGCGGTGAACGGATCGCCGTGCTCGACCGCGTTGCGCAGCGCCGATGCCGCGACGGCGAGCCGCGAGGCGCGGTCGCTGCCGGCGGCGGCGGCGCGCGCCGTGGTCTGCACGTCGGCCAGCGCCGCGGTCAGTTTTTCGATCCGGCTGTTGGTGTCGCGCAGCGCCGCGTCGGCTGCTTCGGCGCGGCGGGACAGCGCGGCGGCGTTGTCGGCGAGCGATTTGGTCGCGCTCTCCGCCGCGTTGATGCGGCCGAGCACCACCGGATCGGTCACCGGGGCGCGCGGCGCTGCTTGCGCGCTTTCGAGCTTGGCGAGCCGCGCGGCGAGATCATCCACCGTCTTGGGATCGACCCGGGCCGGCGCCGGCCGCGCCGCCAAGTCGTTCAATTGCTTTTCGATAGCCGCCAGGCGCGGACTCAAATCCGCCGACGCATCGTGTCCGCCCGACAATGCGCCGAACAGCCAGAACAGCAGAGCCATCATCAAGGCTCCGGCCACGCCGGCAATGCCGGCCACGGGCCAGGACGACGGCTCCGGCATAAACGCAAAAGGCGGGCGGCGTCCGGGCGGCGGCTGTTCCGGAGGCGTGGCGGCTCCGCGCTGGCGGCTCGGACCGCACCGGCTCCGGATCGGCCGGCGACTGCCCAGCGGCTGCGTCGGCGGACGGCAACACGGTCGGGTTGGGATCAAATGATGTCGGATTAAACGGCGGAGCATCTGATGGCGCCGAAGCCGCGGCTTCCGGCGGCACCGGATCGGCTGGCGGCGACGCCGAAGTCTCGGCCTGAGACTCCGGCATAGTGGGCTCCGTTGGAACTTCGGTCGCCGGCAAGTCGATCACGGTCGGCGGCCGCCGCCGTTTTGTGCCTGGGGAGCCCGGAGGACGCTTTTCGTTCGCCATGCCGACATTCTAAACGATTCGATCAGGGCTTTGGCATGACCAAAGCAAGCAGGCTCGCCTCGTCGGGCTGCGGCGCCACGTGAATCTGCGTCGCGCCCGCGAGCCGCAGCGGCTCGGCGGCCCGCGCCGACAGGCAATAATGCATGGGCTTGAGCGCCGGCCCGCCGAGATCGCGGCTGCAATCGAGGTAGCTTTCGACGCTGCGCCGGGAGAAATGCAGCACGCCTTCGATGCGCGCCCTGCTCCAGCGCCGTCCGCACTGCGGGCGGGAATTCTTCGGCCTTGGCGGCCCGGTAGACCACCACGGTGCGAACGGCCAGACCCGGCACCGCCAGTTCACCGGACCGGTCCTCGCCCGCGAGAT
Source organism: uncultured Alphaproteobacteria bacterium (assembly GCA_963850885.1). Taxonomy (GTDB): domain Bacteria; phylum Pseudomonadota; class Alphaproteobacteria; order Rhizobiales; family Xanthobacteraceae; genus Z2-YC6860. Next base: position 104,578 of record CAWKOD010000014.1, read on the forward strand.
AAAGCAGCGGCTGCCGCGCGCCGGCAAAACGCTGGGCCGCGAGCCGCGCGAGGTCATCCGCGTCGCCGTCGGCCGATGTCACGTCGGCGAAGCCGGCCGCCCGCGCGGCGTCCGCACTGCTGCGGCCCACCGCTAAGACTGGCAGAGCAATCAGTTCCGCCGCGCCGAGGATGATCCGCAACGCACGTGCGCCGTTGGCGCTGGTCAAAAGGATCGCGGCCCAGGGTGGCGCGCCGAGATCGGCATCGGCCACGGCTTCGATATGAAGCAGCGGCGCCAGCACAACCTCATGCCCCTTCGCGCGCAACGCCGCGGCAGTGCGCGCGTTGTCGGGCTCGGGGCGCGTGACCAGCAGCCGCATCGTCACACGCTGAAAAAGTCGGGGCCGGCGCGGCCCTTCAATTCGCGCGCCGGCGTCGGCGCCGAGCTTTTCGGCATCGCGAACATCGCCCTCGCGCGTCGCCTCAAAGGCTTCGCTGCCGTCGGGCTTCACGATCATGCCGCGAAAGCGAAGCCGTCCGCCAGAGATCGTCGCATGGCCGCCGATCGGCGTGCGGCACGAGCCGTCGAGCACGGCGAGAAAGGCGCGCTCGGCGGCCAGCGCGCTGAAGGTGTCGGCGTGATTGATCGCCGCCAGCAAGCTCGCGCGTCCGCGCATCATCGGCGCGCGTCTCGATGCCGATGGCGCCCTGCCCGACCGCCGGCAGAAATTCATTCACGTCGAGCACCGCGGTCGCGGCGTCGGCGAGGCCGAGCCGCTTCAACCCCGCGAGCGCCAGCAAGGTCGCGTCGGCCACGCCCTCGTCGAGCTTGCGCAGCCGCGTCTCGACATTGCCGCGCAGCGGCACGATCGTGAGATCGGGGCGCTTGCGTTTCACCATCGCCTGCCGGCGCAGCGACGCGGTGCCGACCGTCGCGCCGCGCGGCAAGTCCGCGATGGATTTCGCCTTGCGGCTGATGAACACGTCGCGCGGGTCCTCGCGCTCCATGAACGCCGACAGCACAAGGCCCGGCGGCAGCACGGTCGGCATGTCCTTGGAGGAATGCACCGCGAGGTCGATCGTGCCCGCCGCAAGCGCCTCCTCGATCTCCTTGGTGAACAGCCCCTTGCCGCCGACATCCGCCAGCGGCCGGTCCTGGATGCGGTCGCCGCTGGTGCGGATCACCTCAATGGCGATCTGCTCGGGATCGAAGCCATGCGCCGCGGCCAGCGCCTGCCGCACCATGTGCGCCTGGGCCAGCGCGAGCGGACTGCCGCGCGTGCCGAGCCGCAGGATGATGCCGGAGGATTGCGCCACGGGGCCTCTCGATTGTCGTGGGAGCGTGGTAATAAGACCCCATGCTTGTACTCGGAATCGAGACCACATGCGACGAGACCGCCGCCGCGGTCGTCGAGCGCACCGGCGATGGGCTGGGCAAGATCCTGTCCAATATCGTGCTGTCGCAGATCACCGAGCATGCCGCGTTCGGCGGCGTGGTGCCGGAGATCGCCGCGCGCGCCCATGTCGAGGCGCTCGACCGCATCGTCGGCAAGGCGATGACGGAGGCCGGCAAGACCTTCCGCGAGATCGACGGCATCGCCGCGGCCGCAGGTCCCGGCCTGATCGGCGGCGTGATCGTGGGCCTCACCACCGCCAAGGCTATCGCGCTGGTCAACGACAAGCCGCTGATGGCGATCAACCACCTCGAGGCGCACGCGCTCACGGCGCGGCTCGTGGCGGCAACGCCGTTTCCCTATTGCCTGTTCCTCGCCTCCGGCGGCCACACCCAGATCCTGGCGGTGCGCGGGGTCGGCGACTACAGCCTGCTCGGCACCACGTTGGACGACGCCATCGGCGAGGCCTTCGACAAGACCGCGAAGCTGTTGGGGCTGGGCTATCCCGGCGGACCGCAGGTCGAGAAGGAGGCGGCGCGCGGCAACGCCACGCGCTTTGCGCTGCCGCGGCCGATGCAGGGCCGGCCGAGCCGGATTTCTCGCTGTCGGGCTTGAAGACCGCGCTGCGGCTCGAGGCCGAGGCGATCGCCCCGCTCAGCGACCAGGACGTCGCCGATCTCTGCGCCTCGTTCCAGCAGGCGGTGGTCGAGGTGATCCACGACCGGCTGCGCGCCGGCCTGAAAGTGTTCCGCGCCCGCCATGGCACGCCGACCGCGCTGGTTGCCGCCGGCGGCGTCGCCGCCAACGAGGCGATCCGCAAGGTGTTGCAGCGGGTCGCGTTCGAGCACGGCATCAAGCTCGTGGTGCCGCCGGGCGAGCTTTGCACCGACAACGGCGCCATGATCGCCTGGGCCGGCGCCGAGCGGCTGGCGCATTGGGCTTGACCGATCCGCTCGACTTCGCGCCCCGTGCACGCTGGCCGCTCGAAGAGATCGCCGGGCCGAAGACGAAGCCGGGCATGATGTCCGAACAGAGCGGCTAGCCGATGAACTTCGACCGCATCGCGGTGCTCGGCGGCGGCGCGTGGGGAACCGCGCTCGCCAACGTCACCGCGCGGGCCGGACGCAAGGTCACGCTGTGGGAATATGACGCCGGCCAACGCCGAGCAGCTCGCGCAACAGCGCGAAAGCAAATTCCTGCGCGGCGTGCGGATCGAGGACAGCATCGCGGTGACCCGCGACCTCGCGGAAGCCGCGCGCGCCGACGCGATCCTGCTGGTGGTGCCGGCGCAGGCCATGCGCTCGGTCGTCAAGGCGCTCGGCGCGACGATCGCGCCACGCACGCCGATCATCGCCTGCGCCAAGGGCATCGAGCACGGCACCCACAAGTTCATGACCGAGGTGATCGCCGAATGCGCGCCGAACGCGACGCCGGCGATTCTGTCCGGGCCGAGCTTTGCCGCCGACGTGGCGCGCGGCCTGCCGACCGCGGTCACGCTCGCCGCCCATGACGAAACACTGGCGGCGGAATTGGCGAAGGCGTTGGCGTCGCGCAAGCTTCCGGCCCTATCAATCGTCCGACGTGCGCGGCGTCGAGGTCGGCGGCGCGGCCAAGAACGTGCTGGCGATCGCCTCGGGCATCGTCACCGGCCGGGGGCTCGGCGCCAGCGCCTCGGCGGCGCTGACCACGCGCGGCTTTGCCGAGCTGGTTCGTTTCGGCCGGGCGCTCGGCGCCAAGACCGAGACGATGATGGGCCTCTCCGGCCTGGGCGATCTGATCCTGACCTGCTCAAGCCCGCAATCGCGCAACTTCAGCTTCGGCATCAATCTTGGCAAAGGCCTCGCCACCAAGGATATTCACGGCAAGACCGGGCTCGCCGAAGGCGCCTTCACGGCGCCGGTGCTGCTGGAGATGGCGCGCGAGCACAAAGTGGACATGCCGATCTCGTCGGCGGTCGCCGCCATGCTGGCGGATAAGATGAGTGTGGATGAGGCGATCGAATCGTTGCTGCGCGCGCCCGCTTCGATCGGAAGAATGAGGGACCGATGGCTTACTGGCTGATGAAGAGCGAACCCGACGCGTGGTCATGGGACCAGCAGGTGAAGGCCGGCGCCAAGGGCGCAGAATGGACCGGCGTGCGCAACCACACCGCCAAGCAGAACCTGATGAAGATGAAGAAGGGCGACCGCGCCTTCTTCTATCATTCCAATGTCGGCAAGGAGATCGTCGGCGTCGTCGAGGTAATCCGCGAGCATCATCCCGATCCGACCGCGGAAAAAGGCGAGCCCTGGGTGGTGGTCGACGTGAAGGCGCTGGAGCCTATGCCGCAACCGGTGACGCTCGACGCCATCAAGAAAGAGCCGAAGCTGAAAGACATGGCGCTGGTCAAACTATCGCGCCTGTCGGTGGGGCCGGTGACGGCGGACGAATGGAAGCTGATCTGCAAGATGGGCGGAATGAAATAGGGAGGCGGCAATGATGATGGCGCATTCAGTGAACTAGCTGTCGATTTTGATCGCGGCGGTGGCGGCGTGGCTTTTCGGCGGCGTCTATTACACCTCGCTGAGCAAGCACTGGCTGGCGGCGCAGGGCAAGACCATGGAGCAATGCCAGGCCGAGCAGGCCGGCAAGTCCGGCGCGGCCAAGGCGGCGCCGTTCATCCTGGTGTTCGTCGGCGAATTGATCATGGCCTGGGCGATGTACGGCATCCTGTTTCACATGGGCATGTTCACGCTGCGCGCCGGCGCAATCTCGGGGGCGGCGCTTGTGGTTCGGCTTCGTCCTGACCACAATCACCGCCAACTACGCCTTCGCGCGGAAAAAAGCCGATGCTCATCGTGATCGACAGCGCCGCCTGGCTCGGCGCCATGGTCATCATCGGCGCGATCGTCGGCTGGATGGGCAAATAGCCGGCGAGCAGACGCGGCGTCACTCCACCTTGACGCCGATGGAGCGGATCAGCTTGCCGTATTTTTCGTAGTCGCTCTTGATCCGGGCGGTGAGCTCCTCGGGCGTGACCAGATAGGGCTCGCCGGACCCGGTGTTGGCGAGCCGCTCCTTGAACTCGGGCTGCGCCGCCACTTCCTTCAGTTCGTTGCGCAGCCGATCCATGATCGGCTGCGGCGTGCCGGCCGGCACGAACACGCCGTGCCAGCTCAGCGCCTCGTAACCGGGATAGACCTCGGCGATGGTCGGCAGCTCCGGCGTCGCGGGGTTGCGGACGCTGCCGGTCGAGGCGAGGCCACGCAGCTTGCCCGATTTGATCGTCGGCACCACCGAGCCGCCGCCGAACATCACCGACACTTCGCCGCTGAGCACGGCGAGCGCCGCAGGTCCGCCGCCGCGATAGGGCACGTGGGTCAGGTCGATGCCGACATGCTGCTTCAGCATCTCCATCGCAAGATGATGATTGCTGCCGTTGCCGATCGACGCATAGAACAACGGCGGCTTGCTGCCGCGCGCGAGCTCAACGAACTCACGAAGCGTGTTCGCCGGCAGCGCCGGATTGACCGTCAGCACGATCTGATTGGAGACCAGGCTGGTCACCGGCACCAAGTCCTTGAACGGATCGAACGGCATCCGCGCGCCGTAGACATGCGGATTGCTGATGAAGACGTTCTCGGTGCCGTGCAGCAGCGTGTAGCCATCGGGCGCGGCCTTGGCCACGGTGTCGCTCGCCAGATTGCCGCCGGTGCCCGGCTTGTTCTCGACCACCACCGGCTGGCCGAGGCGCGTCGACAATCCTTGCGCATAAATCCTGGCGATGATGTCGACCGCCCCGCCGGGCGGAAATCCCACGATCAGGCGGATCGGCCGGTTGGGGTAGGTCTGCGCGGGTGCAGCGACGACTGCCGCGAGCAGAAGCACGATCGTCCAAATCACACGCCATGGTGACGGCATCGGCAGCAACCTCCCCAACCTTGTCGTTCTTGGCTGGAGATTCTGTACGAATTTCGCCGGCTAAACGATAGAGGACATTGCGGCATTGATGGCGATCAATCGACCAAAGTGGAACCTGCGGTGCCTTGTCGACTCCGTCGTGCCGCATCGCATAATGCCATTCGACCAAGCAAAATTGCGCGCCTTTCGAGCGCGAAATGGTGTAGCGCGTGGAGGAGACGATGTCCGACGACAAGATCTACGAGATTCCAGCCGAGTGGAAGCAGCGCGGCTTCATCAACGAAGCCAAGTACGAGGAGATGTATCAGCGCTCGGTGAAAGACCCGAACGGCTTCTGGGGCGAGCAGGCCAAGCGCATCGACTGGATCAAGCCGTTCCGCAAGGTCAAGAACACGACCTACACCGGCGACGTCTCGATCAAATGGTTCGAGGACGGCACGCTCAACGCCGCCTACAACTGCATCGACCGCCACCTGCCGAAGCGCGCCAAGCAGACCGCGATCATCTGGGAGGGCGACGACCCGAAGGACGACAAGCACATCACCTATCAGGAGCTTCACGACGAGGTGTGCCGGATGGCGAACATCCTGCGCAACCGCAACGTCGAGAAGGGCGACCGCGTCACCATCTACATGCCGATGATCCCGGAGGCCGCCTACGCGATGCTGGCCTGCGCGCGGATCGGCGCGGTGCATTCGGTGGTGTTCGGCGGCTTCTCGCCGGACTCGCTCGCCGGCCGCATCGAGGATTGCCAGTCGAAGGTCATCATCACCGCCGACGAGGGCCTGCGCGGCGGCCGCAAGGTGCCGCTCAAGGCCAACACCGACGCCGCCATCGCCAAGGTCGCGAATTCTGGATTTTCGGTCGATCATGTCATCGTGGTGAAGCGCACCGGCGGCAAGGTCGACATGGAGCCGGGCCGTGACGTCTGGTACCACGAGGCCGCAGCGGTGGTGACCAGCGAATGCCCGTGCGAGGAGATGAGCGCGGAAGACCCGCTGTTCATCCTCTACACGTCAGGCTCGACCGGCAAGCCGAAGGGTGTGCTGCACACCACCGGCGGCTACCTGGTCTACACCTCGATCACGCATCAATACGTGTTCGACTATCACGACGGCGACATCTACTGGTGCACCGCCGACGTCGGCTGGGTCACCGGCCACAGCTACATTCTCTACGGGCCGCTCTCCAACGGCGCCGTCACCCTGATGTTCGAGGGCGTGCCGAACTATCCGACCAATTCGCGGTTCTGGGAGGTGATCGACAAGCACAAGGTCAACACCTTCTACACCGCGCCGACCGCGATCCGCGCGCTGATGCAGGCCGGCGAAGAGCCGGTGAAGAAGACCTCGCGGAAATCGCTGCGGCTGCTCGGCTCGGTCGGCGAGCCGATCAATCCGGAGGCCTGGGAGTGGTATCACCGCGTGGTCGGCGACGGCCGCTGCCCGATCGTCGACACCTGGTGGCAGACCGAGACCGGCGGCATTCTGATCACGCCGCTGCCCGGCGCGACCAGGCTCAAGCCCGGCTCGGCGACCAAGCCGTTCTTCGGCTGCCAGCCGCAGCTCGTCGATGCCGAGGGCAAGGTGCTCGAAGGCGCCAACAGCGGCAATCTCTGCATCATCGATTCGTGGCCGGGCCAGATGCGCACGGTGTACGGCGACCACCAGCGCTTCATCGACACCTACTTCAAGGCCTATCCCGGCAAGTACTTCACCGGTGACGGCTGCCGGCGCGACGCCGACGGCTATTACTGGATCACCGGCCGCGTCGACGACGTGATCAACGTCGCCGGCCACCGCATGGGCACCGCCGAGGTCGAGAGCGCGCTGGTCGCGCAACAAGAACGTGTCGGAGGCCGCGGTGGTCGGCTATCCGCACGACATCAAGGGCCAGGGCATCTACGCCTATGTCACGCTGATGACCGGCGTGCAGCCGAGCGAAGAGCTGCGCAAGGAACTGGTGCAATGGGTGCGCAAGGAGATCGGCCCGATCGCCTCGCCCGACCTGATCCAGTTCGCGCCCGGCCTGCCGAAGACGCGCTCCGGCAAGATCATGCGCCGCATCCTGCGCAAGATCGCCGAGGACGAGTACGGCAATCTCGGCGACACCTCGACCTTGGCCGATCCGGCGGTGGTCGATGATCTGGTGAAGAACCGGCAGAACAAGAAGGAAGGCGCGAAGGCAGCGTCTTAGTTCAAGAGCACGGCGCCAAAGTTCGTGATGCAAGGCGGCGGGTGGCGGCTAATGTGCCTCTAGCACGCCCCCGAGTTCCTCATGCCCGCACTTGACGCGGGCATCCATGAAGCGGCGCACCCACATGATGGCCTTGCGTAAGGCCGCATTGGCGGAACGGCCTCAAGGGTCGCCGGGTCATAGGCTAGCGAAGCGACGCCGTCCTTCGTCCGGCTAAGCCCGGCGACGACGGCGGTGTGTGAGGAGAGGCATAAGTGCCCCTCGTTGTCTCAAAACAGGTCAGTTCTGCGGCCGACTGCGCCGCTAAATCCTTGCTGTGTCTCAAAAATTATGGTTAATGACTGGTTAAGATGCGGCAACGCCTAGTTAGGACGTTGCGTCATGAGTGCTGCGTACCGATCTGCTGCCGCCGCGATCGCGGCTGTCGCGCTTTCTTTCCTTTCCATTCCGGCCACCACCACGCCCGCTGCCGCCCGCGGCGAGGTCGTGCCGTATCGCGCCGATGTGCCGTCCGGCACCATCGTGGTGAGCACCAACGAGCGCCGGCTCTATCTCGTGCTCGGCCAGGGCCGCGCCATGGTCTATCCGGTCGGCGTCGGCCGCGCCGGGCGCCAGTGGGCGGGCAGGTCGATAATCGACAGCAAGCGCATCGCGCCGGCGTGGGGACCGCCGCCCGACATCAAGCGCGAGCATCCGGAAATCCCGGACGTCATTCCCGGCGGCTCGCCGAAAAATCCGATGGGCGCCGCAGCGCTGACGTTGTCGGGCGGCGAATACGCCATCCACGGCACCAACAATCCGGGCTCGATCGGCGGCTACGTCTCCTACGGCTGCATCCGGATGTACAACCAGGACATCACCGATCTGTACGATCGCGTCGGCGTCGGCACGCCGGTGATCGTCACCCGCTAATCGAAACGGCGCGGAGCTTTACGGGCACCAGCCGTCACGGTGCCAAAGGAACATCGGCGGGCCGCGCCGACGCTGAGCGACGCCGACGAAATGTCGGACGTTGCTCGCGTCGATGCGGCTGCAATTTACACCAGGCTCGGGTTCGTTCTGCCAAAACTGCGCCGACGGCGCGCGGGCGAAGCGCGATTTGAACAGGAAGCTTTCCACCTACGTTCAAAACCATCAAAAATCGGACGTCAAACCCTTCTTTTCCCAATCGCCATAACGGGTTGGCTCGGGCCCGCTGGGCCCGCCGACTTCCTTGGCTGGCTCGGCTGCCTTGCGTTCGGCCTCCGCGCGGCGCTCCGCCGCCTCAGCCAGCGCCCGCTCGGCGGCCGGAGACAGCTTTTTGTTCGGCGGCTTGGTTTGATCGGCGGAAGTCATGCCCCGTTAAATGCGCGCTCATGACCAACGGTCAAGTCTCGGGTGCACCGGCGTTGTCAAAAGGAGCGAAACCGGGGCATGACAGGCGTCCATGCCCGACCGCAAACCATCCGCCTCGCCGCCACCGCCGTCGCCCGGTCTCGCCGCGCGCCGCGTCGCGGTCGATATCGTCGTCCGGCGTGCTGCGGCAGAAGCGGCCGCTCGACGATCTGCTGGAGCGAGAGCGATATCGGCACGCTGCCCGAGCGCGACCGCGCCCTGGTGCGGACCATCGTCGCGACGGTGCTGCGCCGGCTCGGCACGCTGCGGCACATGCTCGGGGTGCGGCTCGAGCGCGGCCTGCCGAAGTCGGCGCCGAACGTCGAAGACATCCTGCTGATCGGCGCCGCGCAGATTCTGTTTCTCGACGTGCCGGACCATGCCTCCGTCGATCTGTCGGTGCGGCTGGCGCAGGCCGATCATTCACGCCTCGCACTATTCGGGCTTGGTCAACGGCGTGCTGCGGAAGCTCGCCCGCGACGGCAAGACCGAGCTCGCCGCGCTCGACACCACGCTGCTCGATACGCCCGAGTGGCTGATGGAGCGCTGGACCGCCCATTATGGCGAGGCGACGGCGCGCGCGATCGCCGTGGCGCACACCCAGGAGCCGGCGCTCGACCTGACGGTGAAAAGCGATCCGGCCAAATGGGCGGCGGCGCTCGACGGCCGCGTGCTCGACACCGGCACGGTGCGAGCGGTCGCATCCGGTCCGGTGCCGCAGCTGCCCGGCTACGACGACGGCGCGTGGTGGGTGCAGGACGCCGCCGCGGCCTTGCCCGCGAAGCTGCTCGGCGACATCCGCGGCAAGTCCGTCGCCGATCTTTGCGCCGCGCCCGGCGGCAAGACCGCGCAACTGGCGCTGGCCGGCGCGCAGGTCACCGCCGTCGATCGCTCGGCGCCGCGCCTCGAGCGGGTGCGGCAGAATTTGGCGCGGCTGCAACTCAGCGCCGAGGTCGTCAAGGCCGATGCCGCCGAGTGGCAGGGCGGCCCGTTCGACGCCGTGCTGGTGGACGCGCCCTGCTCATCGACCGGCACGATCCGGCGGCATCCCGACATCCCCTGGCTCAAGTCCGAGATCGATCTGAAAAAGCTCGTCGCCCTGCAAACCCGCCTGCTCGATCACGCCGTCACGCTGCTCAAGCCCGGCGGCACGCTGGTGTATTGCACCTGCTCGCTGGAAGCCGAGGAGGGCGAGGATCAGATCGCGGCCCTGCTCGGCCGCAATCCCGGCCTGCGCCACGACCCGATCCGGGCCGACGAGGTCGCCGGCCATGCCGAACTGCTGACGCCCGACGGCAGCCTGCGCACCCTGCCCTGCTACTGGGCCTATGAGGCCGAGCCCCGGATGGGCGGGCTCGACGGCTTCTACGCGGCCCGAATCGTGAGAACTGACAGGGCTTAAGCCGGTTGGCCGACGTTTCAGCCTTCGCTATATGTGACAGTGGGGTAAGGCGGGGCGGTGGGACCCCCGCAGTCGGTCTGTAGAGGGGCAAGCGTATCCATGGCCGGCCTGTCGATTGGGGAGCGGGCCAAGCTGTCTCTGCTCCTGGGGCGGCGGACGCTTCGCAGCATCGCCGGGCGGCTGCGCGGCCACCCGTTCATCCGGCTGAGCTTCATCCCCCGCAAGGCCGACCGGCTGCTGATCGCGCCGCAGGATCTGCGCACCGCCGACGGCAGCCGCGCGAGCGAAATCTATGCCGGCCGGTTCGCCTTCGCCGGCAAGGTGGTGATCAGCGACGGCCGCTCGCCGTTCGAGATCGCGCCGCCGTCGGAGGAATGGGCCGCGATCCTGCTCGGCTTCGGCTGGCTGCGCCATCTGCGCGCCGCCGAGTCCGGCATCACCCGCGCCAACGCCCGCGCGCTGGTGGACGAATGGATCACCGTGCAGGGCTCGTGGGATCCGATCGCCTGGCAGCCGGAGATCATGGCGCGCCGCATCACCGCCTGGCTCAGCCAGGCGCCGCTGATCCTGCATGACGCCGACGATCAGTTCTATCGCCGTTTCCTGCGCAGCCTGGTTCGCCAGGTGCGCTACCTGCGCCACACCGCGATCGAAGCGCGCGACGGCGTGCCGCGAATGCAGGCGCTGGTCGCGCTGACCTATGCGGCGCTCTGCATGGCCGGGCAGGCGCGACACATGCGCAGCGCGGTCAAGCAGCTCATTGCCGAGATCGACCGCCAGATCCTGGCGGACGGCGGCCACGTCAGCCGCAACCCCGGCGCGCTGATCGAGCTCCTGCTCGACTTCCTGCCGCTGCGTCAGGCCTTCCAGGCGCGCAACCTCGCGCCGCCGCCGCAGCTCAACAACGCGATCGACCGCATGATGCCGATGATGCGCTTCTTCCGGCACGGCGACGGCGCCTTCGCGCATTTCAACGGCATGGGACCGACGCTGCCCGATCTGATGGCGACCATTCTCGCCCACGACGACGCGCGCGGCGCGCCGCTCGCCAACGCGCCGCACTCCGGTTACCAGCGCGTCGAGATCGGCGAGATGGTGATGCTGATGGACTCGGGCGGCCCGCCGCCGATCAATGTCAGCCAGGAGGCGCACGCCGGTTGCCTGTCGTTCGAGCTGTCGCATGGATTGCAGCGCATCGTGGTGAACTGCGGCCTGCCGGGAACCAACCGCGAGACCTGGCGGCAGGTGGCGCGCGCCACCGCCGCGCATTCCACCGTGGTGTTCAACGACACCTCGTCGTGCCGCTTTCTCGAAGGCGGCTCGTTCAAGCGCCTGCTCGGCACGCCGATCGTCAGCGGCCCATCCGACATCCAGGTCGCCCGCGAGGAGCGCGGCGACGCCATCATCCTGCGCACCTCGCACGACGGCTACGCCGACCGCTTCAAGGTGATCCACCAGCGCGCATTGAAGCTCGCGCTGGCCGGCAACCGCCTCGATGGCGAGGATCTGTTCGTGGCGACCGACGGCGACATGATTCCGCCGGACGTCTCCGACGAGTTCGCGGTGCGGTTCCACCTGCATCCGGCCGTCAAGGCCAACAAGCTGACCGACGGCCATGGCGCCATGCTGATGCTGCCGAACCGCGACGTCTGGACCTTCAACGCCTACGAGGACCGCGTCGAGATCGAGGAAAGCGTCTACCTGTCCGGCGCCGACGGGCCGCGCCGCGCCGTGCAGATCGTGATCTACGGCCGGGCCCGCAAGATTCCGCGCGTGCATTGGACCTTCGCCCATGTCGCGTCGGCCGGCTCAAGTTCCGGCCGCCGCCGCGGCGACGAACCCGAGCTGCCGCTGAGCGCGCTATAAATTGTTGGAGTTTGTGGAGACTTGTTGACCGCTGTCACGATGGCTTGCTTGCCGCCGATTGTTGCGCCATCTGTTGTCTCACCATGACCGATCTCCGCCGCATCACCCGCGCCCTGATCTCGGTGTCGGACAAGACCGGGCTCATCGACTTCGCGCGCGGTCTTGCCAGCCACGGCGTCGAGCTCGTTTCCACCGGCGGCACCGCCAAGGCGATCAAGGACGCCGGCCTTACGGTCAAGGATGTCTCGGAGCTGACCGGCTTTCCCGAGATGATGGACGGCCGGGTCAAGACGCTGCATCCCAAGGTGCACGGCGGGCTGCTGGCCGATCCGCGACAACAAGGAACACGCCGCGGCGATGGACACGCACGGCATCCGGCCGATCGATCTCCTGGTGGTCAACCTCTACCCGTTCGAGGCGACCGTGGCGAAGGGCGCCGGTTACGACGATTGCATCGAGAACATCGACATCGGCGGGCCGGCGATGATCCGCGCCGCCGCCAAGAACCACGCCGACGTCGCCGTGGTGGTCGAGCCGGAGGATTACGCCGCCCTGCTCGCCGAGCTTGTCAGCAAACAGCGGCTCGACAACGCTGGCGCTTCGCAAAAAACTCGCCGCCAAGGCCTATGCGCGCACCGCGAGCTACGACGCGGCGATCTCCAACTGGTTCGCCAAAGAGCTCGACGATTCGGCGCCGTCGTTCCGCGCCTTCGGCGGCAAGCTCGCCGAGGCGCTGCGCTACGGCGAGAACCCGCACCAGAGCGCGGCGTTCTATCGCGCGCCCGAACAGCGCGCCGGCGTCGCCACCGCGCGGCAGGTGCAGGGCAAGCAGCTCTCCTACAACAACATCAACGACACCGACGCGGCCTATGAATGCGTCGCCGAGTTCGATCCCAAGCGCACCGCCGCGGTCGCCATCATCAAGCACGCCAACCCATGCGGCGTGGCGGAGGCCGGCAATATCGTCGAGGCCTATCGCAAGGCGCTGGCCTGCGATTCAACCTCGGCGTTCGGCGGCATCGTCGCGCTGAACCGCACGCTCGACGCCGAGGCCGCTCGTGCCATCACCGAGATTTTCACCGAAGTGATCATCGCGCCGGATGCCAGCGACGAGGCGATCCAGATCGTCGCCGCGAAGAAAAACCTGCGGCTGCTGTTGGCCGGCGGCTTGCCCGATCCGCGCGCCTACGGCCTCACGGTGAAGTCGGTGGCCGGCGGGCTTGCTGGTGCAGTCGCGCGACAACGCCACCGTCGACGAGATGCAGCTCAAGACCGTGACCAAGCGCGCGCCGACCGCGGCCGAGCTCGACGATCTGCGGTTTGCCTTCCGCGTCGCCAAGCACGTGAAGTCGAACACCATCGTCTATGCCAAGGACCGCGCCACGGTCGGCATCGGCGCCGGCCAGATGAGCCGCATCGATGCGGCGCGCATCGCCGCGCGGAAGGCCGAAGACGCCGCGAAGGAACTCAAGCTGGCCGCGCCGCTCACCAAGGGCTCGGTGGTCGCTTCCGACGCGTTCTTCCCGTTCGCCGACGGCTTGCTGGTGGCGATCGAGGCCGGCGCCACCGCGGTGATCCAGCCCGGCGGCTCGATGCGCGACGACGAGGTGATCAAGGCCGCCGACGATCACAACGTGGCGATGGTGCTGACCGGCACCCGGCATTTCCGGCATTGACGCAAAACGGCCCGCGCGAAGCGCGGGCCGTTCCGTCGCTTCGGTATTTTCAGGACCGCGACTTACCCTCGGTATTCGCCGACACCGGTCGCGGCGCATTGGCGGCCTGGGAGCGGTCGAGCTTGTTCACCACGTACTCCGGCTCGACGATCTGGCTGCGCTTCTCGTCCCACACCCGGATGTTGACCGCGAGCGCGTCGTCGTTCGACAGGTAGTTCATCTCATTCGCCGCGGCGCGCAGCATGATGCGGAGCAGGTCGAGATCGGCGTTGACCGCCTTCAGATATTCGGCGACCACCGCCACTTGGTTCTGCGTCATCTGCACCACGGTCTTCAGATCATCGGCGGAGTAATTTTTGTCCTTGTCGAACTCGCGGGTGAAGGAGTGGAAGCCGACGCCGCCGGTCGACGCCTTGGTGCGCCGCGGCTTGCCGGTCTCGTCGCGGCCGCCGAGGAACGCCAGCGCGCAGGCGCTCGCGCATTGCGTCTTGGATTCGACCACGGTCTCGATCTTGTTCTGGAAGAAGAAGCGGCCGAGCCGCATGCCTTCGCGCAGATTGCCGCCGGTCGAGTTCAGATAGACCACGACATTCGGCTTCTTGGTCAGGCCGGCGATGTAGACCTGCAGCTCATAGGTGTCGCCGTCCTCGATCTTGCCCTTGAGCTGGACCGCGTTGGTTTCGGCGTTGTCCTTGGCATGCTTGGAAATCTCAAGCGCGCTGGCCGGTTGCGCGAGGGCGGCGAACGCCAGACCCGCAAGGGCCGCGCCGAGAACGCCGCGAAGTAAAAGACCTGACCGCATGACACCCTCCTGGTGTGCTGGCGGCTCATGTCTGGCCGCTCTGTTCGGTCATTGGTGTGGGCGCGGCGTGCCGGGGTTCAGGACTTTTCGCACACCTCGTGCGGAGGAATGGCCTGAAAATCCCTCAAGTATCTGAATGTATTTGATGTTTCTAGCCGCGCGCCAAGTCGCCTAAAAGGCTCGCGGTCACCGTCAGCTTCGACAGCGTCAGCCCGCTGCCGGCGATCTGGTGGATCGCCGCGCGGATGCGCTCGACCTCGGCCTGGCGCGGCTTGACCCAGGCTTCGACGGCGGCCTCGCCGGTGGCGCCGGTTTCGACCATCGCCGCGGTGAGCCGGCGCTCGGCGTCGCCGATCGAATCGAGCGCGCGGTCGAGCGCGAGGCGATCGAAGTAGTCGGACACCACGATGCCGCGCGCCGCCGTCACCACGCGGTCGACCCGGAAATAGGCCTCGGCGGCGAAGTAGGTCGCGACGATGGCGGCGATCGGCTTCTTGGTGCGGTCGGCGATCAGCACCACGTCGGGCGCCGCGGCGATCTCGGGAATGTCGGCGATGCGGCGCGCGAGCGCCTCCGGCACGCCGTCCTGGATCAGCTCCGTCCTACGCGCGCTCGCGGGCCGCGGCGGCCCCTGCGGCAGCGCCTTGTCGAGCGCGTTGGTGAGCGCCGCGATGCCCTCGCGATAGTGCTCGACCACGCCGGCCAGGCCCTTCGACAGATCGGCGTTGCGCAGGAACCAGACCAACCGGTCGAGCAGCAAATCCTCGACGGCGGCGTAAAGCTTGAGCTGCACCTTGCCCGCGCACCTTGCCGTCGAGCGCGTTGATCTCGTCGTTCAGCGCCGGCATGTCGTAGCTGTTGCGCACCGCAGCGAAGGCCGCAGCGATGGCCGGCCGGCAGCGCGCCGGTCTGGTCGGCGATCCGCACCACCAGCGACGGCCCGCCGCGGTTGATCATCGAGTTGGCAAGCTGCGTCGCGATGATCTCGCGGCGCAGCCGGTGCTTCTCCAGCGCGTCGGGAGAATTTCTGCGCGATGAGCTTCGGGAAATAGCGGCCGAGCTCGCGGCCGAGATAGGGATCGTCCGGCACGTTGGAATCGAGCAGGTCGGCGTAGAGCGACAGCTTGGCATAGGCCAGCAGCACCGACAGCTCCGGCCGGGTCAGCGGCTGCTGGCGGCGGAAGCGCTCGGCGATCTCCATGTCGTCCGGCAGATACTCCACGGCGCGGTCGAGCTCGCCGCGCTGCTCCAGGGTCTGCATCAGCCGCTGCTGGAATCCCAGGTCCTCCAGCCCGCGCCGCTGCGCGAGCGACAGCGCCAGCGTCTGCAGATAGTTGTTGCGCAGCACCAGCGCCGCGACCTCGTCGGTCATCTTGCCGAGCAAGGTGTTGCGCGTCTTGATGGTGAGGCGGCCGTCGCGCACCGGCAGGCTCAGCGCGATCTTGATGTTGACCTCGACGTCGGAGGTGTTGACGCCGGCGGAGTTGTCGATCGCGTCGGTGTTGAGCCGCACACCTTTCAGCGCCGCCTCGATGCGGCCGCGCTGGGTCATGCCGAGATTGGCGCCCTCGCCGATCACCTTGGCGCGGACTTCGCCGCCGGTGATGCGGATCGGATCGTTGGCGCGGTCGCCGGCCGCCTCGTCGCTCTCCGCCGAGGCGCGGATGTAGGTGCCGATGCCGCCGAAGAACAACAGATCGACCGGCGCTTTCAGGATGGCGTTCATCACCTCCTGCGGCGTCGCCTTGGCCTTGGCGAGGCCGATGGCGCCCTGCGCCTCCTTCGACAGCACGATTTCCTTCAGCGAGCGCGGGAACATGCCGCCGCCCTTGGAAATCAGCGTCTTGTCGTAGTCCTGCCAGCTCGAGCGCGGCAGCGCGAACATGCGCTTCCGCTCGGCAAAGCTTTTTTCCGGATCGGGGCTGGGGTCGATGAAGATGTCGCGGTGATCGAACGCGGCGAGCAAGCTTCATCGTCGTCTCGCGCAGCATGCCGTTGCCGAACACGTCGCCCGACATGTCGCCGACGCCGACCGTGGTGAACTCCGTCTTGGTGATATCGACGTCCATCTCGCGGAAATGGCGCTTCACCGATTCCCAGGCGCCGCGCGCGGTGATGCCCATGCCCTTGTGGTCGTAGCCGGCCGAGCCGCCGGAGGCGAAGGCGTCGCCGAGCCAGAAGCCGTGCTCCTCCGAAATGCCGTTGGCGATGTCGGAGAAGGTCGCGGTGCCCTTGTCGGCGGCGACGACGAGATAAGGATCGTCGTCGTCGTGGCGCACCACGTTGTCGGGCGGCACCACGCCCTTGAGGTCGAGGTTGTCGGTGATGTCGAGCAGCGACCGACATGAAGAGCTTGTAGGTCGCGACGCCTTCGGCCGCGATCGCCTCGCGCGTGCCGCCGACCGGCATGCGCTTCGGCACGTAGCCGCCCTTGGAGCCGACCGGCACGATCACCGCGTTCTTGACCTGCTGCGCCTTCACGAGGCCGAGGATTTCGGTGCGGAAGTCCTGCGGCCGGTCGGACCAGCGGATGCCGCCGCGCGCCACCTTGCCGAAGCGCATGTGCACGGCCTCGAAGCGCGGCGAATAGACGAAGATTTCGTAGAGCGGCGCGGGCTTCGGCACGCCGTCGAGCTTGCGGCTGGAAAACTTGATGGAGATTTCCTGCTTCGGCTGGCCGTCCTTGTCGAGCTGATAGTAGTTGGTGCGGATCGCCGACTGCACCGCGTTGACGAAACGCCGCACGATGCGGTCTTCGTCGAGGCTGTCGACCTTGCCCAGCGCCTCTTCGATCTCGGCGACGATCGCCGCCTCGCGCTTGCCGCGATCGTCATCGCCCTTTTCGCCTTGCCGCTCGCGTGCGGATCGAAGCGGGCGTGAAACAGCTCGACGATCTTGGTGGCGAGCGCCGCATGCTTGCGCAACGTCGCCCACATGTAGTCCTGCGAATACGGCACGCGGATCTGGCGGAGGAACCGCGAGACGGTGCGGATCAGCGCAACGTCGCGCCAACCGAGCCCCGCCGCCATCACCAGCGCGTTGTAGCCGTCGTTCTCGGCGACGCCCCGCATCACCACGATGAACGCCGCCTCCAGCGCGGGCTTCAGCTTGCCGAGATCGGCCGGTCCGCCGTCGGCGCGCTCCAGCACCATGTCGTGCAGCCAGGACATCGGACGTCGCCGCCGACCTCGAAGGTCCGCTCGTCGACCACGCGGAAGCCCATGTTCTCCAGCACCGGCACGCGCTCCGACAGCGGGATCGGCCGGCCGTGGCTCCAGACCTTGAGGCCGACGCAGGGCTTGCCATCTTCGCTGCGCGTGATAGAAATCGACGCCGAGCGGCCGCTCCGGCGTCAGCGCCTCGATGTCGTGGATGTCCTCGACCGCTACCGCCGGCGAATAGGCGTCGCGATAGCCGATCGAGAACGCATCGCGGTAGCGCGTCAGCAGCGCGCCGGCCCGGCCCGGCTCGTAGGCGCCGGCAAGCGCTTCGACAAAGCCATCGGTCCAGGTGCGGACGATCGCGCCGACCTTGTCCTCCAAGGTCGCGCGGTCGGGGTCGGGCGTCGGGCCCGTCCGGCGTCCGATGATGAAATGCACGCGGGTGAGCGGCGCATCGTGGATGTACGGGTAATAGGCGCTGACGTGGCCCTCGAACACCTCGGCGAGATATTCGCCGATCTGCGCGCGGACCTGCCCGCTGTAGCGCTCGCGCGGCACATAGACCAGCACCGAGACGAAGCGGTCGAAGCGGTCGCGGCGCGCCAGCACGCGCACCCGCGGGCGCTCTTCGAGCTGCAGGATGCTCAGCGCGAAGTGATAGAGCGTGTCCTCGTCGATCTGGAACAGCTCGTCGCGCGGATAGGTCTCCAGCACGTTGACCAGCGCCTTGCCGGAATGCGTCTCCGGATTGAAGCCGGCGCGCGTCAGCACCGCATCGACCTTGCGGCGCAGATACGGGAATCGAACGGATCGAGCGGATGTAGACGGTCGAGGTGAACAGGCCGACGATGCGGAATTCGCCGCTCGGATTGCCGTCGGCGTCGAAGCGCTTGACGCCGATGTAGTCGAGATAGACGCGGCGGTGCACGCGCGACTTGGCGTTGGCCTTGGTGACGATCAGCGTCTTCGGCTCGTCGAAGAAGGCGCGAAGCTGCGGCGTGATCGACACCACCTGGCCGCCGCGCGTCAGCACCGGCACGTCGCCGCCGCGCAGCACGCCGAGCCCGGTTTCCAGCATCGGCTTGAGATCGCGCTCCTTGCCGGCCGAGCGTGTAGTCGCGCACGCCGAGCAGGGTGAAGTTGTCGGCCGCCACCCATTCGAGGAACTGGATCGCCTCGGCGATGTCGTCCACCGGCACCGGCGGCGGATTGGCCTTGAGATCCTGGATGACCTCGTTGACGCGGCGGACCATCGGCCGCCAGTCCTGCACGCAGCGCCGGACCTCGGCCAGCACCTGCTCCAGCGCCTGCACGATCTCGGCGCGGCGTGCGGCGTCTTCGATGCGCGCGACATGGACGTGGATGAAGCTCTCGCGCGTCTCGTCCTTGTTGCGGCCGGCTTCGCTCGGCGCGGCCGTCGAGCTTGCCGGCCTTGTCGCGCGCGACCGCGAGGATCGGATGGACGACCAGGCGCGGGGCGAGGCCGCGCTCGGTCAGCTCGGCCATCACCGAATCGACCAGGAACGGCATGTCGTCGTTGACGATCTCGATCACCGAGATCGACTTGAGATGCTCGCCATCGGAGGCCTTCGGCTGCTCGAAACGGATTTTCGGCGCGGCCGGCTTGCGGGTGGCGAGAAACGCCCACGCCTCGCGGGCCAGCGCCGCGAGTTCGGCGGCTTCATAGCCGACCAGGTCCTCCGGCGCGGCACGTCCGAACAGCAGCGCAACGAAATCGTCCGGCACGTCGCTTTTGCCGCCGCGCAGGAGCTTTGCGGCCGCATCGATGCGGGCGCGCGCGGCGCGGTCCTCGCCGATCGGGACGATCGACGATCGCTTGCTGGTTCATGTGCGATTCAAATCGGGAGAATCAATCGCGCCCCCAGCGGGACTGTAGTGGTTTCGCTCGGCAGCGGAAGGGTTGTAGGCTTCCGTCAACATCTTGCGGGGAGAGTGACGTGCGATGAAACGGAAGAAACCCAGCAATATCAAGGCGAAGCAGGCCCTGCCGGCGGCGGAGCGGCAGACCGCGAAGGACGACAGCGAGATCACCGCGCTTGCGCTGCAACGCGGCAAACTTTCGCCGGCGATGGAGGCCTATTTCGCCAAGTGCCAGGAGAAGCTCGGCTTCGTGCCCAACGTGCTGTCGGCCTACGCCTTCGACAACGCCAAGCTCGAAGCCTTCGTCGCCATGTACAACGACCTGATGCTGGCGCCGTCGGGCCTGTCCAAGCTCGAGCGCGAGATGATCGCGGTCGCGGTGTCGTCGGTGAACCGCTGCTACTACTGCCTGGTGGCGCACGGCGCCGCGGTGCGCGCGCTGTCGGGCGATCCGGCGCTCGGCGAACTGATGGTGATGAACTACCGCGCCGCGCGCTTGAGCAAGCGCCAGCGCGCGATGCTCGACTTCGCGACCAAGCTCACCGCCGAGCCGTGGGCGATCGAGGAGGGCGACCGCGAGGCGCTGCGCAAGGCGGGCTTCAGCGAGCGCGACATCTGGGACATCGCCGCGGTCGCGGGCTTCTACAACATGAGCAACCGCGTGGCGTCAGCCACCGACATGCGGCCGAACAGCGTGTATCACGGACAGGCGCGGTAACGCAGTCATTCCATCTTGATGTTGTTGGTGCGCACCACCTCGCCCCAGCGGGCGGATTCATCGCGGAGGAACGCGGCGAAGTCCTCCGGCGTGCCGGGCTCGGCGAACGCGCCCTGCTTGGCGAAATTCTCCCGGACCTCGTCCGACTTCAGGATCTTGGCGAGCTCGGTGTTGAGACGCTGCACGATCGGCTGCGGCAGCGCGGCGGGGCCAGCGAGCCCGTACCACAACGATATCTCCATGCCCTTGATGCCGAGCTCGCCGAAGGTCGGCACGTCCGGCACGATCGGATTGCGCGCAGCGCTCGCCGCCGCCAGCGGCCGGAGCTTGCCGGCCTGGATCAGCGGCAGCAGCGACGGCACCGCGTCGAACATGATGTCGACGCGGCCGGCGCCGACGTCGATCACGGCGGGACCGCTGCCGCGATAGGGCACGTGCAGCATCTTGATGCCGGCGACGTTCTGGAACAGCTCGCCCGCCAGATGCGGCGCGCCGCCGTTGCCGGACGACGCGAACGACAGCTTGCCCGGATTGGCCTTGGCGAAGTCGACCACCTCCTTCACCGATTTCATCGGGTGCTCGGCGTTGATCGTCATCACCAGCGGCAGCTTGGCGACAAGAATGATCGGCGCGAAGTCCTTCACCGAGTCGTACGGCAGGCTGGTGTAGAGGTGCGGGCCGATGCCGTGGGTCGTGATGGAGTTCAACAGCAGCGTGTAGCCGTCGGGCTGCGCCTTCGCGACGTTGTCCGACGCGATGGTGCCGCTGGCGCCGCCGCGGTTGCTGATGACGACCGGCTGGCCCAGCGCATCGGAAAGCTTGCGGCCGATCAGGCGGGCGATGAAATCCGCGGCGCCGCCGGGCGGCACCGGCACCACCAGGGTGATGACCTTGCTGGGATAGCTGTCCTGAGCCTGGGCGACCGGGGCGGCGAGCAGCCGCAAGCGCGCAGAAGACCGAGGGCAAATAGGGTTCTCATCGTCCAAATCCTCGTCGTACACTCCGGCGCCTGCAAGCTTAGACAGTCCTCGCGCCTCCGGCCATCGGCCTCCTGCGCACATCAGCAAGGTCCCGTTCAATGCCGATCCGGCTCATGGAAAATTTCCGCGCCGTCTTCTATGCGCCGTATTACGCGACACACGCGCTTGGCTTCTACAAGCGCGAGGGCGTCGATGTGGAACTGCTCACCTCCGACGCGCCCGGCGACGCCGTCCCCAAGCTGATCGACGGCACCATCGACCTGACCTGGGGCGGGCCGATGCGGGTGATGCAGGCGCACGACCAGGACAAGCATTCGCCGCTGGTGAGTTTCTGCGAGGTGGTGTCGCACGATCCGTTCTTCCTGATCGGACGCAAAGGCGCGCAGCCGTTCCGCCTCGCCGAATTGGCGGACAAGCGCTTTGCCTCGGTGTCCGAAGTGCCGACGCCGTGGATGTGCCTGCAGCAGGACCTGCGCGATCAGGGCATGGATCCCGAAAAGCTGCCGCGCTTTTCCGACCGCGCGATGGCGCGCAATTACCACGCGCTGCAAGCCGGCGACATCGACGTGATGCAGGCGTTCGAGCCGTTCATCTCCATGGCGGAGCAGGACGGCGCCGGCGACATTCTTTATGCGGCGAGCACGCGCGGACCGACCGCCTATACGGCCTTCATCGCGACGCGCGAGGCCTGCACGAAATACCGCGACGAGTTCGCCGCGATGACGCGCGCCACCGCCAAGATGCTGGCGTGGCTCTATGCCAATCCCGCCGAGGAGCTGGCCACCGCGGTGGCGACATTCTTCCCCGACGTGCCGAAGGATATTCTTGCGCGCTCGCTCGGCCGCTACAAGGATGCCGGCCTGTGGTCGCGCGAAACCCGAATGATCCCGCAGGGCTTCGCCCGCCTCGCGCAAAGCCTGCATTCGGGCGGATTCATCGCCCGCATGCCGGGCTATGATGAATGCGTCGAACCGACCCTCAACGGAATCCGACCACCATGACCGACATGACCATCAAGGCCGTCCGCACCACCATGCTCCGCGTGCCGTGGCCGGACACGCCGTGGCTCAAGGGTCACGCCTTCGGCGAGGCGCGCAATCTCCTGGTGCTCGAGGTCGAGACCAAGGGCGGCATCGTCGGCATGGGCTACCTGTTCTCGTTCCGGCCGGGGCTGAAGACCGTCGTCGCGGCGCTGGAGGAAACCATCCTGCCGCACGTGATCGGCAAGGACGCCACCGCGGTCGAAGGCATCTGGAACGATCTCTGGAAGAAGACCGTCACCTACAACCGCGGCGGCATCGTCACCATGGCGATGTCGGCGCTCGACATCGCGCTGTGGGACGCCATCGGCAAGCGCGCCAACATGCCGCTGCACCGGCTGTGGGGCCACGTGCGCAAGGAGCTGCCGGTGTACGGCTCGGGCTGCTTCCGCGGCTCCGGCGGCGACGGCATGATCGCCAAGGCGCTGCATTACAAGTCGCAGGGCTACAAGGCGATCAAGATGCAGATGGCGCACACCAACAATCTGCGCGGCGACGTCGACAACGTGAAGCGGATGCGCGAGGCGCTCGGCCCCGACATCGACATCATGATCGACATCAACCAGGGCTGGACCGCCGACGTCGCGATCAACCAGGGCCGCAAGATCGTCGACTACGACATCTACTGGCTGGAGGAGCCGGTGCCGGCCGACGACTTCAAGGGCTACATGCGGGTCGCCGACGCGCTGCCGATCCGCATCGTCGGCGGCGAGACGCATTTCACGCGGTTCGATCTGCGGCCGTTCTTCGAGAGCGCGCAAAATTCCGATCCTGCAGCCCGATCCGATGCGCGGCGGCTACACGGACCTGCGCAAGATCTCGGTGCTGGCCGACACCTGCGGGCCTGCAGATGGCGCCGCATCTGTTTCCGGAACTGAATGTCCAGCTTCTCGCGTCGATCCCGAACGGCGCCTGGATCGAGGACATGGGATTGTCCGAGGACCTCTGGGTCGATCCGGTGCCGGTCGTGAACGGCACCATCACCGCGCCGGAGCGGCCCGGCCACGGCCTCGCGTTCAAGCCGGAGATCTTGAAGGACTGCAGGGTCAGCTGATCCATGACCGATCTCATCACCGAAGACATGATGGTGCCGTCCGAGCCGGGCATCGACATCTTCGTCCGCAACAAGCGGCCCGACCAATCTGGCGAAATACACGCCGGAGCGCACGCTGCTGTTCGTGCACGGCTCGACCTATCCGGCGCACACCGGCTTCGACATCCCGCTCGGCGGGCAATCGTGGATGGAATACATCGCGTCGCGCGGCTACGACGTCTATTGCCTCGACGTGCGCGGCTATGGCCGCTCGACGCGGCCCAAGGCGATGGCCGAGCCGCCGCAGAACAATCCGCCGGTGGCGCGCACGCCGGACGCGGTGAAGGACATCACCGCGGTGCTGAACTTCATCCTCAAGCGCCGCAGCATCGCCAAGCTCAATCTGCTCGGCTGGTCGTGGGGCTGCACCCTGATGGCGACCACCGCGATCCAGAATCCCGACAAGGTCGCGCGGCTGATGCTGTACGCGCCGGGCTGGCTGCGCACCACGCCGTCGCCGCTCGGCCGGCCCCGGCCCGCTCGGCGCCTACCGCACCGTGACGCGCGAGCAGGCCCAGGCGCGCTGGCTCAACGGCGTGCCCGAGGACAAAGCAGGCGGCGCTCATTCCGCCCGGCTGGTTCGAGCAATGGGCCGACGCCACCTGGGCGACCGATCCGGTCGGCGCCAAGCAGAATCCGCCGGTGGTGCGCGCGCCGAACGGCACCGTGGCGGACACCGCACGAGTTCTGGACCTCCGGCAAGACGATGTACGACCCGGCCAAGATCACCGTGCCGACCCTGATCGCGATCGGCGAATGGGACAAGGACACGCCGCCGTACATGGCGCAGACGATATTCCCGCTGCTGGTGAATTCGCCGGGCAAGCGGCTGGTCATGCTGGCCGAGGGCACCCACCACATGATGCTGGAGAAGAACCGCGAGGCGCTGTTTCGCGCGGTGCAGGCGTTCCTCGACGAGGGTTGCGAGTAAACTCACCGCATGATTCGCACGATGCGCTGCGCCCTCGTCGGCCTGCTGATCGCGGCAAGCGCTGCGAGCGCGCAGGCGCAACAAGGTCCGCAACTTCCCCCGGTCCAGCCGGTCACCGCCCAGCACGGCATGGTGGTGGCGCAGGAGAGCCGCGCCGCGCTGATCGGCGCCGAGGTGCTCAAGCGCGGCGGCAACGCCGTCGACGCCGCGGTCGCCGTGGGCTTCGCCATGGCGGTGACCTATCCGCGCGCCGGCAACATCGGCGGCGGCGGCTTCATGCTGATCCACCTGGCGCGCAAGGCAAGCAGGACATCGCCATCGACTACCGCGAGACCGCGCCGGCCGCGACCACCCGCGAGACGTTCCTCAACGCCAAGGGCGAAGCCGATCCGGCGAAATCGCGCGAGCAGGGCCTCGCCATCGGCGTGCCGGGCACCGTCGCGGGCTTGACCCATGGCGCTGGAGAAATACGGCTCGGGCAAGTTCAAGCTGCGCGCAACTGATCGCGCCGGCGATCGATCTGGCGCGCCACGGCTACAAGGTCGGCGACGAGTTCGAGGACACCGGGCGATCCGTCGATCGCGCGGATGGCGCGCTGGCCCTCGACCGCGAAGCTGTTCCTCAAGCCCGACGGCTCGCTGATCGCGCGCGGCACGCTGCTGGTGCAATCCGATCTCGCCGCCACGCTGGAGGCGATTTCCAAGCACGGCCCCCGCGCCTTCTACGAAGGACCGGTGGCCGACAAGATTTCCGCCGCGGTGCGCGAGGCCGGCGGGCTGATGACCAGCGACGACCTGAAGAACTACAAGGCGGTCGAGCGGCCGGTGCTGCGCGGCAGCTATCGCGGCCTTCGCATCGTGTCGATGCCGCCGCCGTCCTCCGGCGGCGTGGTGCTGCTCGAGATGCTCAACGTGCTGGAGGGCTTCAAGCTCAAGGCCGACGATCCGGACTCGACGCATCTCCTGGTCGAGGCCATGCGCTACGCCTACGCCGACCGCGCGCACCTGCTCGGCGATCCGGATTTCGTCAAGGCGCCGATCGCGGGCCTGCTGTCGAAGCGCTACGCCGCGACGTTGCGCGCGCAAGCATCGACCGCCAGCGCGCGACGCCGTCGGACAAGATCAAGGCCGCCGATCCGGCGGGCTTCGAGGGCGACAACACCACGCACTATTCCGTGGTCGACCGCTTCGGCAACGCCGTCGCCAACACCTACACGCATCAACCTCAACTACGGCGTCGGCCTGATCGCCGAGGGCACCGGCGTCCTGCTCAACAACGAGCTCGACGATTTCGCCGCCGCGCCCGGCGTGCCGAACGCCTTCGGCCTCGTCGGCTACGAGGCCAACGAGCCGGGCCCGAACAAGCGGCCGCTGTCGTCGATGACGCCGACCATCGTGCTGCGCAACGGCAAGCCGGTGATCGTCACCGGCTCGCCGGGCGGCAGCCGCATCATCACCGCGGTGCTGCAGGTGCTGCTCAACGTCATCGATCACCGCATGACGATCGCGGAGGCGGTGCAGGCGCCGCGCATCCATCATCAATGGCTGCCGGACGAAACGATGGTCGAGGCCGGCGTGTCGCCGGCGCTGATCAAGGGCGCTGCAGGCGCGCGGCCACAACGTGAAGGTGTGGCCGCCGTTCACCTCGGCGCCTTCGATCGTGGTGACGCCGCAAGGCCTGATCGGCGCGGCCGACACGCGCACCCGCGGCGCGCTCGCGGCGGGGCATTAAATTCCACAAATCTTGCGCGATCGAGTACAAATACGTCGTGGCGAGTGTAGAAAAAACAGAGCTGGCCATCACGAACTGTTCGACCGCCGGGCACCTCGGGTTCGTTCCGCCAAAACCCATCGTTCGTCATGGCCGGACTTGTTCCGGCCATCCACGCCTTCCTTGTCGCAAAGCAAGGCGTGGATGCCCGGCGACGAGGCGCGGGCATGACGGTGGAGAGTTAGGTGCGCAAATTTCGGCATCGTCATTCCTTCTCCGTTCATGTGTTGTTGAGCCGTGCGGGAGCGTTGCCGCGCGGCGCATCCCGGCGGACTGTCGTGCCAAATTGTCGGTTTCGAACCCTTCGCCCCTCCAAGAGAGGGTAGCGGAGCGCCGAAATTCGCAGGCGCGGATCGCCGCGACCGTTGGTCTGCCTTGCGGCGAGACCGATCCCGTCAGCGGACGGGATTGCCGGCCCATAACGCGGACCGGCGCGCCTCTCGGCGCTCCACTGCGGCGTTTTCCTTAAACCCCGGGACCGCCTTCTGGAAACGGACAGGGGCGCCCATTACGTACGCCCTTGATTCGGCGGGCTTTCACCCGCGTTCATCCGCTCCACCAGCCCGTTGCCGGACGGACCCATGTAGTTGGGCCGGGCAGTGTCTCCCGAGGCCCCCGGAGGCCCAGCTGACGAGGCCGAACCCTCAGGCGCCACATCCCTCCCCGTTCGCATGCGTCTCATGAGAACGCCCTCGGTCGGGTGGGACGGCAATATGAAGATCATAGTCATAAGAACAAATCAAGAACAAACAACAGCTGTGAACTGTGTCGAGGCCGTGGGGCGCCAAACCCACGACCAATCTCGTCAGATCGGCTTACGCCCGGCACTACATCGAGCCGTGATAGTCGATGTAGACGTTGCCGATTTCCTCTCCGGTCAGCGTCTTAACCGGATGAAACCCGTCTTCGAACTTGCCGGCTTCGAGCTGTACCGCCGTGGTTCGTAGTGACCTTGCGGCCTTCGCCAGAATTTCTCGAAAGGTTTCGCCGGTCTCGATCTCGAGTTCGACATGGCACGTGAGACCCGGTTTTGTCTCAGGGTCGCGCTCGTCCATCCAGCCGGAATCTGCTGTGTCATCGCTCATAGAAAGCTCTCTAATAGGTGGCCGGTTTCTCATCAGCCCGTGGGAGCCAATCCGACGCTGGATTATTAGCGGTGACGGTTACGAAGCGCCGGGCGTCACCTTGTGCTCACAAGCGCTCCTTGACGCTAGAATCGGTTAGATTATCCATTCAAACCATTTTTCAACGCCCAATTCCGATTGAGGGGGATGCTTTCGCACGCCTTTCAACAGGGACTCGTCCTTACAACTTCTCCTAGAATGGCGGGCCAAGAGAAGGGCAGCTCTGCATGGAAGACCAAATACATGTCATCTTCGAAGGCGGCATGGCGGATGACCAATCCCAGCGTTCGTTTTCGGACGCAGAGAAGCTCCGCGATGGAAGCCGACAGGTGTGTGACGTTCACGTGGGCATACCGCGGGGACTTCGCGTTTCGTTCTGCCGAAAGGCGCCGAATGCGCTTTTGGCGCACCGGCAACCATCGCTGATGTTCGAAGAAAAACTGGAGCGGGCGAAGGGATTCGAACCCTCGACCCCGACCTTGGCAAGGTCGTGCTCTACCCCTGAGCTACACCCGCATCCGTTGGGTATGGCGGCAAGCCGCCAGGCCGCCAAGGCCGTTCCTATAGCCAAAAGCCGCTAGGACTTTGCAACCACGGCCGAAAAACGTCACTAAAAGGGCATGACCGCTCACTTGACCGCTCCCATGCCCGCCACGCCCGACGAGCTTTTCGCCTCCCTCGACCGCCTCGGCATCGCGCACCCGACGGTCAGCCATCCGCCGCTGTTCACGGTCGAGCAATCGCAGAGCCTGCGCGGCAGCATTCCCGGCGGCCACACCAAGAACCTGTTCCTCAAGGACAAGAAGGGCGCGCTGTTCCTGGTCACCGCGCTGGAGGACGCCGCGATCGAGCTGAAGTCGCTGCACCGGCGGCTCGGCGCCACCGGCCGCTTCTCGTTCGGCTCGGCCGACCTGATGATGGAAACGCTCGGCGTCACGCCCGGCGCGGTGACGCCGTTCGGCGCGATCAACGACACCACGCAGCCGGGTCACGGTGGTGCTCGACGCCGCGCTGATGGAGCACGCCGTGATCAACGCGCATCCGCTGGTCAACACCATGACCACCTCGATCGCGCGCGACGACCTGGTGAAATTCCTCGAAGCCACCGGCCATCCGCCCCGGATCGTGCGCGGTTGCGGGCCCCTGCTTGGAGCCTGACTTGGAGCCCTGACCCGATTGCATTTGGCGGTTCCCCGGCCCATTTAATGCAGGGAACACAACGCTGGTCGGGGACGGCCCGGCTGACCGGGCGCAGGCGAGGAACGCATGACGATGTTGGAGAACGTGGCAGGAGCGGCAGCCGCCGCTCCCGAGGGTCTCATCAAGGAGACCACCACCCAGGGCTTCATGAAGGACGTCATCGAGGAGTCGAAGCGCCAGCCGGTGCTGATCGACTTCTGGGCGCCCTGGTGCGGCCCGTGCAAGCAGCTCACGCCGATCCTGGAGAAGGTCGTCAAGGGCGCCAAGGGCAAGGTCAAGCTGGTCAAGATGAACATCGACGAGCATCCGGCCATCCCGGGCCAGATGGGCATCCAGTCGATCCCGGCGGTGATCGCCTTCGTCAACGGCCAGCCGGCCGACGGCTTCATGGGCGCGCTGCCGGAGGGCCAGGTCAACGCCTTCATCGAGCGGCTGACCAAGGGCGCGGTCGGCGGCGAGACCAAGGATCTGCTGGCCGAGGCCGACGCGGCGCTGGCCGCGGGCGACGCCGAAGGCGCCGCCGCAGTCTATTCCGAAATTCTGGCCGAGGACAAGGCCAACGTCGCGGCGCTGGCCGGCCTCGCCCGCGCCTATGTCGCGGCCAAGCGAGATCGAGAAGGCGAAGCAGACGCTCGCGCAGGTGCCGGAAGCCAAGCGCAACGACGCGGCGGTCGCGGCCGCGCGCGCCGCGCTCGAGGTCGCCGAGCAGGCGAACTCGGTCGGGCCGATCGGCGAGCTCGAGCAGAAGGTGCCAGGCCAATCCGCTCGACCATCAGGCGCGCTTCGATCTTGCGGTGGCGCTCAACGCCGGCGGCAAGCGCGCCGGAGGCGGTCGATCAGTCTGATGGAAATCGTCAAGCGCGATCGCAAGTGGAACGACGACGGCGCGCGCAAGCAGCTCGTGCAGTTCTTCGAGGCCTGGGGCCCGACCGACGAGGCCACGGTTGCCGGCCGCAAGCGGCTGTCGTCGGTGTTGTTTGCGTAATTTTTTGTTCGGCGCGGCGCTGGAGGTGAGCGATCATGCCGATGAACGTGATCTATCAAGGCTCCGCGGACCTGCCCGAGAACATTCCGGTGTTCCCGCTGGCCGGCGCGCTGCTGCTGCCGCGCGGGCAGATGCCGCTCAACATTTTCGAGCCGCGCTATCTCGCGATGGTCGACGACTCGCTGCGCGACGGCCACCGGCTGATCGGCATGATCCAGCCCGACCCGGCGCATCCCGGCCCCGAGGACAAGCCGACGCTGTTCAAGGTCGGCTGCGTCGGCCGCATCACCCAGATCGCCGAGTCCGGCGACGGCCGCTATCTGCTGCAGCTCACCGGCGTCGCGCGCTTCCGCGTCGAGGAGGAGCTCAAGGTCGCGACCGCCTATCGGCAGTGCCGCGTCACCTACCAGCCGTTCGCCGACGACTTCATCGCGCGCAAGGGCGAGGAGGAGGTCGACCGCAAGGCGGTGCTCGAGGCGCTGACGGCGTTCCTCAAGGCCAACAATCTCAAGACCGACTGGCAGGGCATCGAGAGCGCGCCCAACGAGGCGCTGGTCAACGCGCTCGCCATGATGTCGCCCTATGGCGCGGCCGAGAAGCAGGCGCTGCTCGAGGCGCCGGACCTGAAGTCGCGCGCCGAGATCCTGGTCGCGGTCACCGAGATGGAGCTCGCCAAGAAGACCGCCGGCGGCGGCGAGCCGCCGTTGCAGTGACAATCGGCCCTGCGATCCGCTAAGCTCGCCATCATGAGCAGCACCTCGCCCACCGACCGTCCCGCCGGCAGCATCGATCCGAAGCTTCTGGAAATCCTGGTCTGTCCGCTGACCAAGAGCACGCTGGAATACGACGCCGAAAAGCAGGAGCTGATCTCGCGCGCCGCCAAGCTCGCCTATCCGATCCGCGACGGCATCCCGATCATGCTGCCGGAAGAGGCGCGGCGGCTGGATTAGCTCGGACGCTCCCGCAAATCATTGCACCGTCATGCCGGCGATGCGCCATGCTCGTCATCGCCGCACGGGCATGTCCCGGCGCATGCAGCGGCACAGCATCGCTCGACTGACGCCTGGCGATACGGATGCTCGCTGGCATGACAGCCGGAGGCTTACGTAGCGCCAGCGCCTTCGCGGGCGATGACCGCTGGTGTTAGAGTAGCGACGACAGGAATTCAAGGAGGAACGACATGCTGAAAATCTGGGGGCGCAACACCTCGTCGAACGTGCAGAAGGTGATCTGGGCGCTGGCCGAGATGAAGCTGCCGTTCGAGCGCATCGACGTCGGCGGCGCGTTCGGCAAGACCAAGGACCCGTTCTATCTGGCGATGAATCCGAATTCGCTGGTGCCGACGCTCGAGGAAGAGGACGGCTTCACGATGTGGGAGTCGAACTCGATCGTGCGCTATCTCGCCGCCAAGCATCAAAACCGCACGCTCGAGCCGGCCGATCTGAAGACCCGCGCCCGCGCGCAGATGTGGATGGACTGGCAGCTCTCGGTGATGGCGCCCGCGATCACGCCGGTGTTCTGGGGCCTGATCCGCACGCCGCCGGAGAAGCGCGATCCGAAGGCGATCGAGGCCGGCAAGGAAAAGACCGTCGTCGCCGCCAAGATGATGGACGCGCAGCTCGGCAAGACCAAGTTCATGGCCGGCGATGAGTTCTCCTACGGCGACATCCCGGTCGGCATCATGATCTACCGCTACATGCAGCTCATCCCGGAGCGGCCGGCGACGCCGAACCTCGATCGCTGGTACGCGGCGATTTCGTCGCGGCGCGGCGTTCAAGGAACAGATCGCGGTCGTGCCGCTGTCGTAGTGCGCTTGCCCCACACTCTCTTCACCCTGCCCTGGAGGGTGAAGAGAGTTCGCTGCGCCGAAAACAAACAAATTAAAGCGCCTCGCCGCGCAACAGCTTCGGCACGTCGCCGGTCAGGCCCGCGGCCTCGCGGATGAACAGTCCCTTCAGCGCCGGCACGCGGTCGACCAGGCCGAGGCCGACGTCGCGAACGAGGCGCAGCGCATCGGAGCGGTTGGAGAACAGCCGGTTGAGCCCGTCGGTGGCCACGCCCATCGCCGCGGTGTCGAACCGCCGCCAGCGCTGATAGCGCTCCAGCACATCGGGCCCGCCCGGATCGAGGCCGAGCCGCGCGGCATCGACGACCGCCTCCGCCAGCGCCGCCACGTCGCGCAGGCCGAGATTGAGCCCCTGCCCGGCGATCGGATGGATCACATGGGCGGCGTCGCCGACCAGCGCGAGCCGTTCGGCGATGAACGAGCGCGCCATGGAGAGGCCGAGCGGATAGGCGTGGCGCGGCCCCGCCACCTCGATGTCGCCGAGCTTCAGGCCGAAGCGGCGTTCCAGCTCGGCGTGGAATCCATCGTCCGGCAGCGCGACGATGCGCTCGGCCTCGCGCTTTTCCTCCGTCCACACGATGGACGAACGCTTGCCCTTCAGCGGCAGGATCGCGAACGGCCCCGCCGGCAGGAAATGCTCCTCGGCACGGCCGTGATGGTCGCGCTCATGCGCCACGGTGGTGACGATGCCGGCCTGATCGTAGTTCCAGCCGACGCTGCGGATGCCGGCGGCCTCGCGGATCGCCGAGCGCGCGCCGTCGGCGGCGACCAGAAGCTTCGCGGCGATGGCCGCGCCGGCGGACAGCTGCACCTCGATGCGATCCGCTGTCGGCCTCGAATCCGGTCACCGCATCGGCGCGGAGCACCACGCCGTCGGCCTTGGCCCGCTCGACCAGCGCGTCGACCAGCGCCGGATTCTCGATCATATGCGCGAACGGCTCGCCCGGCGCGACCTCGCCGCCGAACGTCAGATAGGTCGGCCGCATCGCGTCCTGCAGCTTGGAGTCGGTGACGACCATGTCGAGGATCGGCTGCGCGCGGTCTGCGACCTTGTCCCAGACGCCGAGCGTTTCGAACAGCCGGCGCGCCGCCGCCGCGATCGCCGAGGCGCGCGCGTCGCCGGCGTGGCTTTTGCCCAGCGCCGGGTCGGCGACCGTGACCTTGAAGCTATCGCCGAGCCCCTGGCGCAGCGCGATGGCGAGCGCCAAGCCGGCGAAGCCGCCGCCGCCGATCAGCACATCGGCGCGTTCGTCAGGTCCGGCTACGGGTCGCCCGGTCTTGCGCTCAGTCTTGGCCATTGCGGAAGTATACCACTGCGATCAAAGTGTTGGGGATGTCCTCCGCGGTCGCCGACCTCCTCACCATCCTCGACCTCGAACAGCTCGAGGTGAACCTGTTCCGCGGCACGAGTCCTCAAGTCGGCGCGAAGCGCGTGTTCGGCGGCCAGGTCATCGGCCAGGCGCTGATCGCCGCCACCCGCACCGTCGAAGGCGTGCTGCCGCATTCGCTGCACGCCTACTTCCTGCTGGGCGGCGACCCGGACGTGCCGATCGTCTACGACGTCGACCGCATCCGCGACGGCAAGAGCTTCACCACCCGGCGCGTCGTTGCCATCCAGCACGGCCGCGCGATTTTCTCGATGTCGGTGTCGTTCCACAACGACGAGCCCGGCCTCGACTTTCAGGTGAAG
The DNA here is from genome assembly GCA_963850885.1 of uncultured Alphaproteobacteria bacterium. GTDB lineage: Bacteria > Pseudomonadota > Alphaproteobacteria > Rhizobiales > Xanthobacteraceae > Z2-YC6860. Next base: position 137,588 of record CAWKOD010000014.1, read on the forward strand.
ATGCCGGACGTGCCGCATCCGGACGCGTTGCCGAGCGAGGCCGAGATCAAGCAAAAGATCCTGCCGCAACTGCCCGAAGCGGTGCGGCGCTACTACGAGCGCGAGCGGCCGATCGAATTGCGCCCGGTGGATTTCGGCCGCTACGCCGGCAACCCCCAGCCGGACAACCGCTTCAACATCTGGATGCGCACCACCGCTGCGCTGCCTGACGATCCGTCGATCCACCGCTGCGCGCTGGCCTACGCTTCGGACATGACGATCCTCGACACCGCGCTGCTGCCGCATCGGCGCAGCATCTTCGACCGCGACATCATGGGCGCCAGCCTCGACCATGCGGTGTGGTTTCACCGGCCGTTTCGCGCCGACCAATGGCTGCTTTACAGCCAGGACAGCCCGAACTCCCACGGCTCCCGCGGCTTCGGCCGGGGCCTGATCTACGCAGCCGACGGCACGCTGGTCGCCTCGGTCGCCCAGGAAGGCCTGATGCGGGAGCGGCGCGCCGAGCCCAAACCCGCCTGAATTGCCCGGACTGCGGGCTTTTGCCTGCGGACAAGGCAACAAATCCGCTTAATCTCTGATCAAATTGCCGATAGCGTAGGCATAAGAGCTCGTTCAAACCATTGGGGCGGGTGTCCGTTGTCTATCGGGGCCGCGACCAAGCGCCCGATCAGAGGTGACCCATGAAGCTCGTTATCGCCATCATCAAGCCTTTCAAGCTCGACGAAGTCCGCGACGCGCTCACCGCGCTCGGTGTCCACGGCATGACCGTGACCGAGGTGAAAGGCTTCGGCCGGCAGAAGGGCCACACCGAAATCTATCGCGGCGCCGAATATGCCGTGAACTTCCTGCCGAAGCTCAAGATCGAGGTCGGCGTCGAGGACGGCATCGAAGACAAGGTCGTGGCCGCAATCGGCAACGCCGCCAAGACCGGCCAGATCGGCGACGGGAAAATCTTTGTTTACGACCTCGACCGCGCCGTGCGCATCCGCACCGGCGAGACCGACAACGACGCGCTGTAAAAAACTGGAAATGGGGGGCGAAATGACCGGGTTCGTGGTCGCGCGCAAAGGCGCGCTGAGTTGCGTTGCAATGCTGATGGCCGCGACGCCGGCGCTTGCCCAGGCCGCGGCACAACCCGCCAAGATCGATGCCGCCGATACCGCGTGGATGATCTCGGCAACCGGCCTGGTGCTGATGATGAGCATCCCGGGGCTGGCGCTGTTCTACTCCGGCATGGTGCGCAAGAAGAACGTGCTCGCCACCATGGCGCAGACGCTGGCCGCGGTGGCGCTCGGCTCGATCCTCTGGATGATGGCCGGCTACAGCCTGGCCTTCACCGGCGAAGGTCCGGCGATCGGCACGTTCGAGCGGCTGTTCCTGAACGGCATGGACTTGAACGCCATCAGTCCGCTCGCCAAGACCATCCCGGAATCCGTGTTCATGCTCTACCAGATGACCTTCGCGGTCATCACCGTGGCGCTGGTCGCCGGCTCCGTCGCCGACCGCATGCGCTTCTCGGCCTATCTCTGGTTTGTCGCCGGCTGGTTGATGCTGGTCTATGTGCCGATCGCGCACTGGGTGTGGGGCGGCGGCTTCCTCTCCACCGCCGGCTTGCTGGATTTCGCCGGCGGCACGGTGGTGCACCTGAACGCGGGCATCGCCGGCCTGGTCGCCTGTTATCTGTTGGGCTCGCGGCACGGCTACGGCACCGACAATCTCGCGCCCTATGATCTGTCGCTCGCCGTAATCGGCACCGGCCTGCTCTGGGTCGGCTGGTTCGGCTTCAACGGCGGCTCGGCGCTCGGCGCCAATTCGCGCGCCGGTTTCGCCGTCGTCGCGACGCATCTCGCGGCGTGCGCCGGCGTGCTGACCTGGATGGTGCTGGAATGGTGGGACCGCGGCAAGCCGTCGGTGCTCGGCATGATCTCCGGCGCGGTCGCCGGGCTCGGCACCATCACGCCGGCCTCGGGCTACGTGCTGCCATGGCACGGCGTCGTCATCGGCATCATTGCCGGCACGGTCTGCTATTGGGCCTGCACCAAGTTGAAGACCAAGTGCCGCTACGACGACTCGCTCGACGTGTTCGGCGTGCATGGCATCGGCGGCGCCACCGGCACGATCCTGGCCGGCGTGTTCGCGGTCGCCGCCGTCGGCGACACCGCCGGCCTGATCGAGGGCAACAGCGGGCAGGTGCTGATCCAGCTCTACGGTGTCGCCGTGACGCTGGCCTGGTCGGGGGTCGTCACCTTCGTGCTGTTGAAGGTGATCGGCTTCTTCCTGCCGCTGCGCGTGCGCGAGGAGCACGAGCGGATCGGCCTCGATGTGTCGCTGCATGGCGAATCGCTGCAATAGCGGCCGCCACCAGGGTTCCGGGAGGCAAGCGCCATTCCCTGCTTATTATTTGGGCAGGTAGCGCCCTGCGACAGTTTGGCTGACTAATTCATTCGCAATTATTATGGCGGGGGATGCCGCAGCGCCCCTTGGCGCCGGATCGAACCAGGAAAGCCAAGTTTCCACAGGCTCTTACCGCCAGCCACGACAGTTGGCACGAGGCTTGAATTCCTTCGCTCCGGCAGCCCACGCGAGCATGAGCCCGCGACGCTGCCGTTGTCCGCCCGGTCGGTTGTGTCCGGGCCCAAGCGGGGATCGAAACCATGAAAATCGTCATGGCCATCATCAAGCCTTTCAAGCTCGACGAGGTCCGTGACGCTCTGACTGCGGCAGGGGTGCACGGGCTGACCGTCACCGAGGTCAAAGGTTACGGGCGTCAAAAGGGTCATACTGAAATCTACCGCGGCACCGAATACGCCGTGAACTTCCTGCCGAAGATCAAGATCGAAGTCGCTGTTCCGAGCGAGCAGGCCGACAAGGTCGTCGACGCCATCACCGCTGCGGCCAAGACCGGCCAAATCGGCGACGGCAAAATCTTCGTCTACGACATCGACCACGCCGTCCGCATCCGCACCGGCGAAACCGACGCCGCGGCGCTGTAATCCGCACATGTCCAAGCTCGCGAACAGGAGTTCGACCATGACGTCCAAGAAGCTTATCGGTGCGGGACTGGCGGGGCTAACGGCTCTGGCAGTGGCCGCGCTGTTTATCGATCCATCACTTGCGCAAACTGCTGCGCCGGCGGCCACCCCCGCCGCTCCAGCGGCTCTCGTCATCAACAAGGGCGACAACGCCTGGATGATGACGTCGACCGTCCTCGTCCTGCTGATGACCATTCCCGGCCTCGCGTTGTTCTACGCCGGCATGGTCCGTCCTAAGAACGCGTTGTCGGTGCTCACCCATGTTTTCTACACGGTGTGCGTCGTCACCGTGATCTGGGTGGTCTACGGCTACAGCCTCGCCTTCACCGGGCGGCTCCAGCATCATCGGCGGCCTCGACAAGCTGTTCTTGAAGGGTGTCACTGCCGACTCGCAGGCGGCGACCTTCTCGGTCGGCGTGCCGATCGGCGAATACGTCTACATCTGCTTCCAGATGACCTTCGCCGCAATCACGCCGGCTCTCATCGTCGGCGCTTTCGCCGAACGTATGAAGTTCTCGGCGGTGGCGATTTTCATCCCGCTGTGGGTGACGTTGGTCTACTTCCCGATCGCGCACATGGTCTGGTACTGGGCCGGTCCGGACGCCATCGACGCCGCCGCGAAGGCTCTGGCTGCCGCTGGCGACGACGCTGCCAAGAAGGTTGCCCAGGCCAAGCTGGATGAAGTCCTGGCCGACGGCGGTTTTGTGTTCCTCAAAGGAGCGATCGACTTCGCCGGCGGCACCGTGGTGCACATCAACTCCGGCATCGCCGGCTTGATCGGCGCGCTCTGCGTCGGCAAGCGCGTTGGCTTCGGCAAGGAACTGATGTCTCCACACTCGCTGGTCATGACCATGATCGGCGCCTCGCTGCTGTGGGTCGGCTGGTTCGGCTTCAACGCCGGCTCCAACCTCGAAGCCGTCGGCGGCGCGCCGCTGGCGATGATCAACTCGTTCGTCGCCACGGCGGCCGCTGCGCTGTCCTGGATGTTCGCCGAGTGGATCTTCAAGGGTAAGCCCTCGTTGCTCGGCGTCGTGTCGGGCTGCGTCGCGGGTCTGGTCGCCGTCACTCCGGCGTCCGGCTACGCAGGTCCGATGGGCGCGCTGGTGCTCGGCCTTATCGTCGGCGTGGTCTGCCTGTACTTCGTCTCCGCGGTGAAGAACATGTTCGGCTACGACGACGCGCTCGACGTGTTCGGCGTGCACTGCATCGGCGGCATCGTCGGCGCGATCGGCACCGGCATCCTGGTGGCGCCCGCCCTCGGCGGCACCGGCATCATGGACTACACCACCGGCAAGATCGCCGACTACGACTTCATGACCCAGATCATCGCCCAGTGCTGGGCGGTGGGCACCACGCTGGTCTGGTCCGGTGTGGGCTCGTTGATCATCTACAAAGTGATCGACTTCACGATCGGCTTGCGTCCGACCGTTGAGCGCGAGCGCGAAGGCCTCGATCTCACCGATCACGGCGAGCGCGCCTACAACATGTAGTCGCCAATACGAGATGCGGTTGGGGCGGATACCCGGCACCGCCCCGTCCGTCGGAAGGCCTCGGTCGCAAGACCGGGGCCTTCCTCTTTTTGGATGGCCCTAGCGGCCGGCGCGCCTTCGCTGGGCCCGCCGCGACATCATGTTGAGGCCTTCGATCGCCGCGGCGAACGCCATCGCGGCGTAGACGTAGCCCTTCGACACGTGCGCGCCGCAGCCTTCGGCGATCAGCGTCATGCCGATCATGATCAGGAAGCCGAGCGCCAGCATCACCACGGTTGGATTGGCGTTGATGAAATTGGCGAGCGGCGTCGCCGCGAACAGCATCACGCCGACCGCCACCACGACCGCGACCACCATCACCGGCACATGCGGCGTCATGCCGACCGCGGTGATGATGCTGTCGACCGAGAACACCATGTCGAGCACGAGGATCTGGCCGATCACGGCGCCGAACGAAACCGCCACCGCGCCCCGGTCGAACACGTCCGGGGCGTGATCGGGATCGACGTGATGATGAATTTCCTTGGTCGCCTTCCAGACCAGGAACAGCCCGCCGGCGATCAGGATCAGATCGCGCCATGAGAAGCCGTGGCCCAGCACGCTGAACACCGGCGTGGTCAGCGTGACGATAAACGCCACCGTGCCGAGCAGCATGAGCCGCAGGACCAGCGCCAAGGCCGATGCCGACCCGCCGCGCGCGTTCACGCCGCTCGACCGGCAGCCGGTTGGTGACGATCGAAATGAAGATGAGGTTGTCGATGCCGAGGACGACCTCCATCGCGATCAGGGTGGCAAGCGACGCCCAGACCACGGGATCGGCGGCGAGCGCAGTCAGATCGGCCAAGGAAAATGCGAACATGTCGCGAGCCTCCTGTTGCGCTTGCGGTCGAAGCCGCAAGGCAAGAATAGAGGTCCGACATCGCGGTGGGATACGTCCGCCAGAGGGGCCCGGACCCGGGTCGCGCCACAGCTAGGAGGCGACAACGGGCCCCGCAAGACGGTGCGGCAGGACGTCCCGGCCGGGATTACGCCAAGAATTGCCTGGCAAATCCCATAGGGTTGGCGGCGCCGCCGGCCCGATGGTTAATCAGGCCTTAACCTCGCCGTCGGTATGGTGGGGAGAGGCCTCACGCGGCGGGCGGTTCCGCCGCCCCGCCATGTCGAGTGCAGACCGCGCGCAATGACCGCAGCCACCGCCGCGTCCCAAACAGATTCCGGCCAAACCAATCCGGTTAAGGCCGAAGGGCGCTCGCCGTTCGTGCGGCTGCATGAGCTCTTGGCCGATATCCAGCCGGGCAAGCCCGCGATCAATCTTTCGGTCGGCGAGCCGCAGCATCCGATTCCGCCGTTCGTCGGACCGGTGCTGCAGGCGCATCTGAACGATTTCGGCCGCTATCCGGCCAACAAGGGCACCGAAGGCTTTCGCAAGGCCGCCGCCGCCTGGCTGACCAGGCGCTACCACCTCGGTCGGCCAATGGACTACGAGTCCGAAGTCATCGTGCTCAACGGCACGCGCGAGGGCCTGTTCCTCGGCGCGCTTGCCGCCAAGCGATATGTTGCGCAGCGCGCCGGCAAGCCCGCCATCCTCATTCCCAATCCGTTCTACGCCGCCTATTCGGCCGGCGCCGCCGCCGCGGACTGCGAGCCGGTGTATCTGCCGACCACGCGCGAAACCGGCTTCCTGCCCGACCTCGACGCCGATCGACGAGGCGCTGCTCCGGCGCACCGTCGCCTTCTACATCGCCTCGCCGTCGAACCCGCAGGGCGCGGTCGCCGATGAAGCCTATCTCTCGCGTCTCGTGGCGATGGCGCGCCGCTTCGGCTTCCTGATTTTCGCCGACGAATGCTATTGCGAGATCTATCTCAACGGCCGCGCGCCGCACGGCATGCTGCAAGTGTCGGGGCCGGACTTCGCCAACGTCGTGGTGTTCCACTCGCTGTCCAAGCGCTCCAACCTGCCGGGCCTCCGCGTCGGCTTCGCCGCCGGCGACCGCCGCTTCCTCGGCCGCTACATCGAGCTGCGCAACATCGCGGCGCCGCAGGTGCCGGTGCCGGCGCAGGAGGTCGCCATCGCGGCCTACGGCGACGAGGCCCACGTCGAGAAGAACCGCGAGCTCTATGTCGCGAAGTTCGATCTCGCCGACCAGATCATCGGCGGCCGCTACGGCTACCAGCGGCCGGCCGGCGGCTTCTTCCTCTGGCTCGATGTGAGCGCGCAGGGCGGCGACGAGGCCGCAACCGTGAAGCTCTGGCGCGACGGCGGGCTTCGCGTCATTCCCGGCCACTATCTCGCGCGCGACGGCGCCGACGGCCGCAATCCCGGCCAAGGCTACATTCGCGTCGCGCTCGTTCAGGACAAGGAAATCACGGCCGAGGCGCTGCACCGTCTCGTCGCCGTGCTCGGCTAACACTTGGGCGTAAGCTTTCGACTCGAAGACATTCTGGACTAAGACATGGCATCTAAGACATGGCATCCATCGACCGCGGCATAGAACTTTCAGGCTGGTCGGACGACCTGCGCGACATGATCCGGCGCCGCATCTCCGAGAGCGGCGGCGTTGCGTTGATCACATTGTCGGCGCTGATCGCGGTCGCGCTCGCGACCTGGTCGGTGCAGGACCCGTCGCTCAGCCACGCCATCGACGGACCGGTGCGCAATTTCCTCGGCACGCCCGGCGCCATCGGCGCCGACCTCCTGATGCAATTGTTCGGCCTCGCCGCCACGGTGTTCGTGCTGCCGGTGGCGGTCTGGGGCTGGCGCATCGCCACCCACCGGCCGTTCGATCGCGAATGGATGCGGCTGGCGTTTTGGCTCGCCGGTTCGGTCTTCGCAGCAGGCCTCGCGTCTTGCCTGCCGGCGAGCCCGCACTGGCCGCTGCCGAGCGGCCTCGGCGGCGTCATCGGCGACGCCATGCTGCGTCTGCCCGAGATGATGCTCGGCTCGCTTGGCGGCATGCAGCTGATGATCGTCGCAGCGATCTTCGGCACCTGCACGCTCGCCGCGGTCGTGATCGCCACGGGCTTTGGCTATCACGATCCGTCGGACGTCAAGCTCGACGAACGCTGGGCGCAGAGAAGCCGCGGGCCCCGAGGACAACGACGAGGAGCGGACCTCGATCTCGCTGGGCTGGCTGGTGCACGGCTTGCTGAGCATGAAGGCCCGCATCATCCGGCTGGTGACGCGCCGCTCGGCGCTGCATGCGCCGAAGCCGATCCGCCGCGCGCCGACGCCGGCGGTGTCGCAACGCGACCGCTTCGAGCCGCGCGTCGGCGAGCCAGTCGACGAGCCGGAGATCGAAGAGGACGACGAGATCGAGACGAAGCCGCGCCGCGCGCACGCAAGCCCGCGGTGCGCAAACCGGCCAGGCGTTCCGGCGGCTTTCAGCTTCCCGAACTGTCGCTGCTGGCCTTGCCCAAATCCACCGACAAGTTCGCGCCGAGCCCGGACTCGATCCAGGAGACGCGCAACATCGCTCGAAAGCGTGCTGGGCGACTTCGGCGTGCGCGGCCAGATCATCAACGCCCGCCCCGGTCCGGTGGTCACGCTCTACGAGCTCGAGCCCGCGCCGGGCATCAAGTCGTCGCGCGTGATCGGACTTGCCGACGACATCGCCCGCTCGATGAGCGCGCTCTCCGCGCGCGTTGCCGTGGTGTCGGGCCGCAACGCCATCGGCATCGAGCTGCCGAACGACAAGCGCGAGAAGGTCTATTTCCGCGAGATGCTGTCGTCCGACGAATACACCGACACCCAGGCGAAGCTGCCGCTGTGCCTCGGCAAGACCATCGGCGGCGAGCCGGTGGTGGTCGACCTCGCGCGCATGCCGCATCTGCTGATCGCCGGCACCACCGGCTCGGGCAAGTCGGTCGCCATCAACACCATGATCCTGAGCCTGCTCTACCGGCTGACGCCCGAGCAATGCCGGCTGATCATGGTCGATCCCAAGATGCTCGAGCTTTCCGTCTATGACGGCATTCCGCATCTCCTCACGCCCGTCGTCACCGACCCGAAGAAGGCGGTGGTCGCGCTGAAATGGGCGGTGCGCGAGATGGAGGAGCGCTACAAGAAGATGTCGAAGCTCGGCGTGCGCAACATCGACGGCTACAACGTGCGGCTCGCCGAAGCCAAGGCCAAGGGCGAGACGCTGTCGCGCACCGTGCACACCGGCTACGACAAGGAGATCCGGCGAGGCGATCTACGAGAAAGAAGAGCTCGATCTCGAGCCGCTGCCCTACATCGTCGTCATCGTCGACGAGATGGCCGACCTGATGATGGTCGCGGGCAAGGACATCGAAGGCGCGGTGCAGCGCCTCGCGCAGATGGCGCGCGCCGCCGGCATCCACGTCATCCTCGCCACCCAGCGTCCGTCGGTCGACGTCATCACCGGCACGATCAAGGCGAACTTCCCGACCCGCATCTCCTTCCAGGTCACGTCCAAGATCGACAGCCGCACCATCCTGGGCGAGCAGGGCGCCGAGCAGCTCCTCGGCCAGGGCGACATGCTCTACATGGCGGGCGGCGGCCGCATCAGCCGCGTCCACGGCCCGTTCTGCTCGGACGACGAGGTCGAGAAGATCGTCCGGCACCTGAAGACGCAGGGCCAGCCGCAATACCTCGAAGCCGTCACCGCGGCCGAGGAGGAGGTGGACGACGACGGCAACCCGATCTTCGACGCCACCAGCATGGGCGCGACCGGCGACGCCACCGACCTCTACCAGCAGGCGGTCCAGGTCGTGACCCGCGACAAGAAGGCCTCGACCAGCTACATCCAGCGCCGGTTGCAGATCGGCTACAATCGCGCCGCCTCGATCATGGAGCGGATGGAGCAGGAAGGCATCGTCGGCCAGGCCAACCACGCCGGAAAACGCGAAATTCTGGTTGGCCAGGAAGAACACGCGAAGTATTGAGAAGCAGGCACGCTGAGAGTTAACTCGCATTGCTGGCTGGTGGGCCGCGAAATCGCCACAGCCGGTCCGTACGAAACGTCGGGACCAAGGTAGGGCGGAGCACGATATGGGGAGTCGGACGGCCGGAGTTGCGGCGTTGCTGTCGAGTCTCGCTCTGGTGGCGAGCCTGGCGGCGGCCAGCGTCGCGCTGGCGCAAACCGTGCCGATGCCGGTGCCGGCGCCGCAGCCTAAAAGCTACGGCCCGCCGTCGGCGCCGCGGCCACCGGCCGCGACGGCGCCCGCCCGCCGCGCAGCAGCCGGCGAAGCCGCCCGAGCAGACCTCCAGCGGCTTTCCTTCGATTTTTCAAGCCGCCCGCCATCTTCGGGAAGTCCGGCGAGACCACCGCCTTCGACGCCAGGCAGCGCGCGCTGGCCGACCGGGTCAGCGCCTACCTTTCCGGCATCCGCCAGCTCCACGGCAATTTCGTTCAGGTCGCTCCCGATGGCCGCAAATCGGAAGGCGAGTTCTTCCTGCAGAAGCCCGGCAAGGTCCGCTTCGACTACAACGCGCCGAGCCCGATCGAGCTGATCGCCGACGGCTCTTCGGTGGTGGTGCGCGACCGCAAGCTCGCCACCCAGGACCTCTACCCGCTGTCGCAGACGCCGCTCCGCTTCCTGCTCGCCGACCGCATCGATCTGATGCGCGACACCAACCTGATCGGCGTCTATGCCGACGACGTGTTCGTCACCGTGGTGATCGAGGAGCGGCAAATCCTCGGCGGCACCCACAAAGTCATGCTGATGTTCGGCGCGCAGGATTACCAGTTGCGGCAATGGACCGTGACCGATCCGCAGGGCTACGACACCACCGTCGCGGTCTACAACCTCGACAACGCCAAGCACGCCCGACCCGAACATGTTCCGCATCGACTACACGCGGCAGATTCAGTAGCTCGCGGGCATCGTTCCCTTTGCAACATGAATGCCGGGACAAGCCCGGCCATGACGTGGAAAATCTTGCGGGCACGGCCTAAATAAGGGCCATGCAAATCAAGCTCAGCACCTGGAACATCAATTCGGTGCGGCTGCGCATCGACCTGGTGGCGAAGTTCATCAAGTCGGTCCGCCCCGATGTGCTGTGCCTGCAAGAAATCAAATGCATCGACGACGCCTTTCCGCGGAAGCGCTTCAAGCGGCTCGGCTATGAGCACATCGCGCTCAACGGCCAGAAGGGCTATCACGGCGTCGCCGTGATCTCGCGGCTGCCGTTCGATTCCAAGACGATGAAGAGCTATTGCGGCAAGACCGACTCCCGCCACATCAGCGCCGTGCTGGGCGAGAAGGCGGGACTGCGGGACCCGCTGACGATTCACAACTACTATGTGCCCGCCGGCGGCGACGAGCCGGACCCGAAGATCAATCCGAAATTCGCGCACAAGCTCGCCTTCCTCGACGAGCTGCGAGAATGCCCGCACATGCTGCCGGCGCGCGATCAGCGTTCCATCGTGGTCGGCGACCTCAACGTCGCGCCGCTCGAATGCGACGTCTGGAACCACAAGGCCCTGCTCAAGATCGTCTCGCACACGCCGATCGAATGCGAGAAGCTCACGGCTGCGCAGAAGGCCGGCAACTGGATCGACGTGGCGCGCACCTTCGTGCGCGAGCCGGAAAAGCTTTTCACCTGGTGGAGCTACCGCTCGCCTGACTGGGCCGCGGCCGACAAGGGCCGCCGCCTCGACCACATCTGGGTTTCGCAGGGGCTCGGCGACCGGCTCGCGGCCATCAAAGTGACCAAGGACGCGCGCGGCTGGGAGCGGCCGTCGGACCACGTGCCGGTGACGGTCACGTTGGAGGTTTGACCTACCGCGGCGGCGCTTGGCTGGTATCAAGCAGCGCGCGGATGTCGGCCATCTCGGTCATGGCCAGCTGCGCCCGCGCCACGATCTGTTCGCGCATGATATGCGCCGCGCTGGGATAGCCCTCGAGCATCTTCAGAAACAGGCTGCGCGAAATTCGGATCACGGTGGACGGCTCGCTCGCCGTCGCGGTTGCGGGCCGCTTGGTTTCGGCGATCAGCGCCAGCTCGCCGAGCAGCGTGCCTGGCCCGACGATGACGTCCGCGGCCAGCTTTGAAGTGGTCGCCAGCTGGAACGATCCTTCCTGGATGACATAGCCGCAGTCGGCCGGTTCGCCGGCGAGGAACAGCACCTCGCCTTTGTGCACGTAACGGCTTTCCGCGCCGATGGCGAGAATGCGCAACGCATCGCGGCCGAGCGTCCGCAAGGTCGGGACCCGCTCGATGAATACGATGTCGTCCTCGATGCTCACCTTAGCGCTCTGTCGTTTTGAGCATGCTCACGGCACCAGCTTGTAACCGCCGCCATCGGTCACCAGGATCGCCGGACTGGCGGCGTCCTTCTCGACCTTCTGCCGCAGCCGATAAACATGCGTTTCGAGCGTGTGGGTGGTGACCCCGGAATTGTAGCCCCACACCTCCTGCAGCAGAGTCTCGCGCGACACCGGCTTCTGACCGGCGCGATAGAGATAGCGCAGGATCGCGGTTTCCTTTTCGGTCAGCCGGATCTTGCTCCCCTTTGGACTCATCAGGAGCTTCGAGCTCGGCCGGAACGTGTAGGGGCCGATGGTGAAGACCGCGTCCTCGCTCGCCTCGTGCTGGCGAAGCTGAGCGCGGATGCGCGCCAGCAGCACCGCAAAGCGGAACGGCTTGGTGATGTAATCGTTGGCGCCGGATTCCAGACCCAGGATGGTATCGGAATCGGTGTCGTGCCCGGTCAGCATGATGATCGGCGCCTTGAAGCCGTTCTTGCGCAGGATGCGCACGGCCTCGCGCCCATCGACGTCCGGCAAGCCGACGTCCATGATCACCAGATCGATCTGGCCGGCCTTGGCTTCGGCCACGCCCTTGGTGCCGGAATCGACCGCGACGGCCTCGAACTCGTCATGGAGCGCGAGCTGCTCGACCAGGGCGGTCCGGAGCTCCGTGTCATCATCGACGATCAGGATCTTGCGGCTGTTGGGCATCGTTTTCCGGGTCCCTCAAAGGCATTATACGGCCATAGCCCGGCGCCTTTGCGCGAAATAGAGCATCCGGGGATAAAAGAGCAAGACCGTGGAGTCGATGAAAAAGGCCTCGTTCAATAGCCTTTGGGTGAGGGCCAAGCCAGGGCAGCGCACCCGCGGCTGGCTGCTGGCCGGACCGCTCGCGGTGCCGGTGGCGCTCGGCCGCGGCGGCATCCGGGCTAACAAGCGCGAGGGCGACGGCGGCACCCCGCGCGGCACCTTCCAGCTCCGGCGGCTGTGGTGGCGCGCCGACCGCATGACTAGGCCAATGACCCACCTGCCGGTCCGGCCCATCCGGAGCGACGACGGCTGGTGCGAGGACCCGCGCGACCGCCATTACAACCAGCCGATTCGGCTCAAGCCCGATCATCCCGGCGATCGGCTCAAACGTGCCGATCATCTCTACGATCTCATCATCGAGCTGGACCACAACACCCGGCCGCGGATTGCGGGCCGCGGCAGCGCCGTGTTCGTGCACATGGCCCGGCCGGGCTTCGCCCCAACCGCCGGATGCGTGGCGCTGAAAGCCGCTGCGTTGCGGCGGCTGATTGCACGCATCGGGCCGCGCACCCGGATCGTGATCGGTTGACGGTTTTTTATGCGTCCCGGAGGAACCGCGGTTAATTGCCGGTTTAAGTCCAAGTGCGAGCTCCGGCTTAACGGAAACTCCAAGGATCGTTTCGTATGTAATTACCCATGGGGGCCGGCTGGAGGCGTCCTTCGACCGCCACCGACAGGACCAGTAATGACTCTCGTAAATCCGCCTGCCGCGTCTGCTGCCGCGCCCGCGCGCGCTCCCCGCGAAACGCTGGGCCGAGTCCTGGCCGTCAGCGGCGCGCAGGTCACCATCGGACTGACGCCGCTCGCGCCCGGCAGCCTGTCGCGCGCCACAGTCGGAAAATTCCTCGGCGTCGTCAGCGGCAACACCGTCATCGTCGGCCTGATCACCGAAATCTCCGAGCGCCCGCAGCGCGACCAGGATCCCACTTGCCGCAGCACCGCGCGGATGGATCTGGTCGGCGAAATCAAGGCGAGCGCCGCGGGCGCCGCTTATTTCCAGCGCGGCATCACCGAATATCCGATGATCGGCGAGCCCGCGATGCTGATGAGCGACCGCGAGCTGCGGCTGATCTACAACGGCACCAGCACCAGGCCGTCGAACATCGGCGCGCTGCAGCAGGACTCCGACCATTCCGGCCCAGGTCGACGTCGAGCAGCTCGTCACCAAGCACTTCGCCGTGGTCGGCACCACCGGCGTCGGCAAATCGAACGGCGTCGCCATTCTGCTGACGCAGATTCTCGATGAGCGGCCGGACCTCCGCGTCTTCCTGATCGACCCGCACAACGAGTATGGCCGCTGCTTCGGCGACAAGGCGCAGGTGCTGACGCCGCGCAATCTGCGGCTGCCGTTCTGGCTGTTCAATTTCGAGGAAACGGTCGACGCGTTCTTCGGCGGCCGACCCGGCATCGACGACGAGGTCGAGATACTGTCGGAAGCGATCCCGGAAGCCAAGGCCGCCTACGTGCAGCTCAAGGGCTCCAACGACCGCGCGCTGACGAAAAAGAAAGACACCAAGACCACCGGCTACGGCGTCGACACGCCGGTGCCCTACCGCATCGAAGACCTCATCACCGTCATCGACGACCGGATGGGCAAGCTCGAGAACCGCTCGCGCACGACGATCTACAACAAGCTGCTCCAGCGCATCAAAACGTTCCGCAATCACCCGCGCTACGGCTTCATGTTCGAGAACGCCACGGTCGGCGGCGACACCATGGCGGAGGTGGTGAGCCACCTGTTCCGCATTCCGGCGAACGGCAAGCCGATGACCATCATGCAGCTCGCCGGCTTCCCCGCCGAGGTGGTGGACTCGGTCGTCTCGGTGCTGTCGCGCATGGCGTTCGACTTCGGCCTGTGGAGCGACGGCGCCTCGCCGCTGCTGTTCGTCTGCGAGGAGGCGCATCGCTACGCGCCGGCGGATGGCAAAATCGGCTTCGGACCGACCCGGCGCGCGCTGTCGCGCATCGCCAAGGAAGGCCGCAAGTACGGTGTGTTCCTCGGCCTCGTGACGCAGCGCCCGGCCGAGATCGACCCCAACATCATCTCCCAGTGCAGCACCATGTTCGTGATGCGGCTGTCGAATGACCGCGACCAGGCGCTGATCCGCTCGGCGATCTCCGACGCCGGCGCGAGCATGCTGACCTTCGTTCCGTCGCTCGGCACCGGCGAGGTGTTCGCGTTTGGCGCCGGCGTTCCGCTGCCGACGCGGATGAAATTCCGCGAAGTGCCGGTGGCGTTGCGGCCGACCAGCGAGGCCGGCGGCAACACCCGCGTCGCGGCCGGCGCCTCGCCTGACCGCAACATGATCGATTCCGTCATCGATCGCTGGCGCGCGGCGACCATGAGCCACAGGGGCCAGATCGACGAGGACGGCGCCGACCTCGGGTCGTGGCGCGACGATATCGCGCAAACCGTGCCGCCGTCGTCGCGCGACGAAGTGCCGAGATACCAAGCCGCGCCGCCGACCCAGCCGGCGATGCAACCGGCCCCGTTCGCACTGGCCGCAGCGCCCATACCGGCCGTCGAGCAGCCGGCAGCGCCGCCACCGCAGCGGCCCAGCATTCTGCGACGGCCGCTGACGTCGGAGCCGCTCGGGCCGAACAACCCGGCGCCGCTGCCCAGCCGCTACCGGTAATCGCGCGCGCCGAAAATCGCGCTGCCGACCCGCACGTGGGTCGCGCCCATGGCGATGGCGATGGGGTAGTCCGCGCTCATGCCCATCGAGAGCAGCTTGAGTCCGTTCCGCGCGGCGATCTTGGCGGTCAGCGCGAAATGCGGCGCCGGCGCCTCGTCAGCCGGCGGAATGCACATCAGCCCGTCGATCGTGAGCCCGTAGCGATCGCGGCAGCGCGCCACGAACACATCCGCGTCCTGTGGCAGCACGCCGGCCTTCTGCGCCTCAGCGCCGGTGTTGATCTCGACGAACAGCAGCGGCCGGCGGCCCTGGCCGGAAATTTCCTTGGCCAGCGCCTCGCACAGGCTCGGCCGGTCGACCGAATGGATGGCGTGAAACAGCGCCACCGCCTCCTTGGCCTTGTTCGACTGCAACGGCCCGATCATGTGCAGCTCAAGGCCGGGCGTGCGCTCCAACAGCGCCGGCCATTTCGCCTTGGCCTCCTGCACGCGGTTCTCGCCGAACACTCTTTGCCCAGCCGCGATGATGGGTTCGATGGCGTCGGCGGCAAAGGTTTTCGACACTGCCACCAAGGTGACGGTTGCCGGATCGCGCTTAGCCTCGCGGCAGGCGCGCTCGATCTCCTGCTTCACCGCGGCGAGGCCGGTGCTGGTGGTCTGCGTGCTCACGGTTCCATCCATAACACGCTCCGCCTTGCCCCCAAAAAGCACAAGACCCGGCGAGGCCGGGTCTTGTGACGATCAAGCCTGCCGGAATCGCCTCAGGCCGCGGTCCTCCACCGCGTCTGAACGTCCTGCCGATCTGTTGAGATGGACGTGCTGGTCAACGTGGTCGACCCACGCCAACGGAATCAGATGATGCTGGCCGCCGGACTTCGGATCGCTCTTCGTCAGCTTGATGTCGCTGGAACCTTCCAGGTAATCCACGGTGCCGACGTGCTGGCCGTCGGAACCCAAGACTTCCATGTGTTCCTTGATGTCAGTTTTGTTGAACATTGCTACGCCTCCATTCCGTACTAAACATCAACGAATACGTTGGGGCGCAGTTCCGGATGGCGATTGCATCCCCGGGCGGGAACCCGCCCGGCGTATGCCATCGCGGTCAGTTGGAGCGGCGGCTGCGGGCTTGGGCGTCGCTGCTGACCGGAGGCTCCGACGCTTGCGCTTCGGTCGGTGGCGGCAGCAGGCCGTAGCGCGCGAACTCGGCGACGACGCTCGACTTCGCGGCCTTCGCCGCCGCGATATCGATATTGCCGCCGGCATAATCGCCCTTGCGGCGTTTGGCCATGCCGCGCCCGTAGAGCGAGGCGACCTTGCTCGAATCGATCTGCAGCGCCGCGTCGTAGTCCGCGATCGCCTCGTCGTAGCGGCCCATGCGCAGCAGCACGAAGCCGCGGCTGTCCAGCGCGTTGATGTAATCGGGCTTGACCTTGACCGCCTCGTTGCAATCCGCAAGCGCCTCCTGCAAACGGCCGAGGGTGGCGAGGGTCCAGCAGCGGCTGTTCCAGGCGGCCGCGTTCTGCGGCTGCAGCTTGGTGACCTGGCGGTAGTCGGCGATCGCGTAGTCGAAACGCTTCTTGCCCTCGAAGGCGATGGCGCGGCTGAAATAGGCCGGCGACATACTTGCCGTCGAGCTTGATCGCGCGATCGTAGTCGGCGATGGCGCGGTCGTAATCGCGCTTCTTGAGCAGCGCATTGCCGCGGTTGTTGTAGGCGACCGCATCCTTGGGCTCGAGTCTTCAGCGCCTCGTCGTAATCGGCGATGGCGCGGTCGAGGTCGCCCTTCTTCTCGTGGGCGACGCCGCGGTTGACCAGGGCGTCCTCGTACTTCGGATTGATCGCCAGCGCCTGATCGTAGTTGGCGATGGCGCGATCGGCTTCGCCCTTGGCGAAATGGGCGTTGCCGCGATTGTAGATGGCGACCGCATATTTGGCGTCGAGCACAACGGCGCCGTCGAAGTCCTGAATGGCGCGATCGTATTGCGCGCGCGCCGCATAGGCGTTGCCGCGGTTGTTGAGGCGGATGGCGTCTGGCTCGATCTTGATCGCCGCATCGTAGTCGGCGATGGCGCGCTGCTGCTGGCCGGCGTTGAAATAGGCAAGCCCGCGGTTGTTCAGCGCCGAGGCGTAGGTCGGGTTGAGCTCGACCGCCTTGTCGTAGTCGGCGATGGCTTTGTCGTATTCGGCCGCCGAGGCGTAGGCGATGCCGCGGTTGTTGTAGACGGCGGCCTGCTGCGGGTCGTGCTTGATCGCCTCGTCGTAATCGGCGATCGCCTTGGCGAGTTCGCCCTTGGCCTTCCATTCGACGCCGCGGTTGGAATACGCCAACGCCAACGTGCGGCCGTTGTAGGTGCCGGATTTGATGGCGCGGGTGCAGGCCGCGATCGCGTCGTCGCCCGCGCCCTTGGCGCAGGTTTCCCAGTCGTCGGCGAGCACCGGCTGAGCGAATGTGGTGGCGATCAGCAGCGCGGCAAAACGCAGAGTGCGCCAAGAAACGGGCCAAGCATTCACTGGCATTCAGTCCCCCTTGGCCTCCGCGCCATTAACAAATCAGGCGGCGGTGGGGGTGCCAACTCGTTTCGGCTGTTAATGTTAAGACGCGAGCGATCTCAACGCGTCGCGCCCGGCCCCTGATGCGAATCGAGCCCGATGCCGGTCAGGTGGCCGAACAGCGCCGCGAGCTTCGCCCGATCGGCCTCCGGCAGCGGCGGCTTGAGCAACGACGCGACGTTGCTCCGCAGATGCCCGGCGTCGCCGGTGCCGAACAGCACGACGTCGACACCCGGCTCGTGGCGGGCGAACCGATAGGCCGCCTCGATCATGCTGCCGGCGCCGCCCTCGTGAACGAGGAAGCCGAGCGGATCGTCGGTCTCGCCCAGCCATTTCTCGACCAGGCCCTTCGCGGCGAGCTCGCTGCATCTCCCGCGCGACGCGCGGCGGATCGGCGAAGATGCTCCGCACCGCGAACATCAACAGCGTGCCGATGCCCTTCTGGCGCGTGACCGGAAACACGTTCCGCCGCGCGCCCTGGTGCATCATGTGGAAGCCCACCATGAACACCTCCCAGACGGGATCGTTCACCGCGCGCTTCAGCATCTCGTTGGTGAAATCGACGATCGGATTCTCGGTGATGCCGATGTGCCGGATCTTGCCCTTGCGCTTTTCTTCGAGCAGCGCCGGCGCGATCACGTTCAGCGCATAGTCGTACTCGGGAAGCTCCACGCCATGCAGATTGAACACATCGACATGATCGGTGCCCATCAGGCGGAGCGAATCCTCCAGACTCGCAACCACCTGCTGCGGCGTCCGCCATTCCTTGCCGCGAAACTGGGTCTTGGTCGCGATCACCACGGAATCCCGTGGGATGGTTTTCAGCGCCCGGCCGACCACGCCTTCGGTGCCGTAGGACGTCGCGGTGTCGATGAAATTGACGCCGAGCCCAACGGCTTCGTGGATCAGCCGCGCGGCCTCGTCCTCGGATTTCCCGGTCTTCAGGCCGAGCCGGGAAAACCCGCCGGTGCCGAGGCCGGCGACGCCGACGCGGAGGTTGGTTTTGCCGAGGGTGGTGTAGATCATGACGACCAGCCTGACGTTATTGGCAAATTGCCGGTCAATTTCAGTATGAGTGTTATTACCGTCTCGGTGCAGCTTGAAATTAGGCGGGACACAAAACTGAGATCAAATCCTGTTTGCGAGCCCAGCAGCGGCAGGATGATGATAAGACCGATAAGAATTGCCATGCCGTAACGCTCCAGCCGCGACAACGGAAGCGCGAGGAAATTCGGAAGCAACCCCACCGCAATACGTCCACCATCGAGCGGTGGAAGGGGAAACATATTGAAGACGGCGAGGACAACATTGAGGATGATTGCGTTCTTGAGATTTTCGGCAACCCATTGAACGATGTTGACTGGAAGATAACCGATTAAGTGAAAACCAAGAGCAGCGAGAATCGCCAGCGCGATGTTCATCGCTGGTCCCGCTGCAGCCACCAAAACCATGTCACGACGAGGATTATGAAGGGCCCCAAAGTTCACAGGCACCGGCTTGGCGTATCCGAACAGAAAAGGTGAATGCGCCAACAGCAAAATTCCCGGCAGAAGAATTGTGCCAAATGGATCGATGTGCTTCAGCGGGTTGAGGCTCACCCGACCAAGTCGCGAGGCCGTATCGTCTCCGCGAGCCCGAGCAACAAATGCATGGGCCGCCTCATGGAAAGTGATGGCGATGATGGCGGGCAGCAGCCAGATTGAAATGGTGTAGATCATGTATGCGGTCACAATTCGTTGGCGCTGGCTGGCAGTGCTTCACGATGGGGGTGGGGATTGGGCCGAAACTTTCTTTAGCAGTGCTCAATGCAAAAGTCGGGGTTTCAATACCCACTCACGAAAGCAAATAGCCAGCTCCAGTTGCTCATCAAGCCAGACATTGCCGAATTTTTACTAATAGCTGGCGAGGGCTTTTACGGCTTGGGTACGAAGTCATCACGCCCCGCCGCCCTAGCTTTCTCTTCACCCCCACTCAATGCATGGGACGTAACCACAATGATCGGAAAGATGCGTCCCTTCTATTTTCCCCTCGGAGCATAAATCCCTTCCACATCCTCCTGTCCGGCTCTAAAACAGCCGCAAATGCCCCCCAAATCCCCCAAATCCGACCGCTACAACGCCCGGGAATCCGAAGCCCGCTGGCAGAAAACCTGGGACGAGCGCGGCATCTTCAAGGTCGCCAATGCCGACCCGCGGCCGAAATACTACGTGCTGGAGATGTTCCCCTACCCGTCGGGGCGCATCCACATGGGCCACGTCCGCAACTACACGATGGGCGACGTGGTGGCGCGCTACAAACGCGCCAAGGGCATGCGCGTGCTGCACCCGATGGGCTGGGACGCCTTCGGCATGCCGGCCGAGAACGCCGCGATGGAGCGCAAGGTCCATCCCAAGGAATGGACCTACGCCAACATCGCCGCGATGAAGAAGCAGCTCCAGTCGATGGGGCTGTCGCTCGACTGGAGCCGCGAGATCGCGACCTGCGACCCGGCCTATTACAAGCACCAGCAGCGGATGTTCCTCGACTTCCTCAAGGCCGGGCTGGTCGAGCGCAAGCAATCCAAGGTGAACTGGGACCCGGTCGACATGACGGTGCTCGCCAACGAGCAGGTCATCGACGGCCGCGGCTGGCGCTCCGGCGCCGAGGTCGAGCAGCGCGAGCTGACGCAGTGGTTCTTCAAGATCAGCAAATATTCCGAGGAGCTGCTGACCGCGCTCGACAAGCTCGACCGCTGGCCGGAAAAAGTCCGGCTGATGCAGAAGAACTGGATCGGCCGCTCCGAGGGGTTGCTGGTCCGCTTCGCGCTCGATCCGAAGACGACGCCGAGCGGCGAAACAGAGCTCGAGATTTTCACGACGCGGCCGGACACCTTGTTCGGCGCGAAGTTCATGGCGATCGCGCCGGACCATCCGCTGGCGACCGCGGCGGCGAAGAACAATCCGAAGCTCGCGACGTTCATCGAAGAGTGCAGGAAGATCGGCACCGCGCAGGCCGAGATCGACACCGCGGAGAAGCTCGGCTTCGACACCGGCATCCGGGCGGTGCACCCGTTCGATCCGGCGTGGCAGCTTCCGGTCTATGTCGCCAACTTCATCCTGATGGAATACGGCACCGGCGCGATCTTCGGCTGCCCGGCGCACGACCAGCGCGACCTCGACTTCGTCAACAAATACGATCTCGGCAACGTGCCGGTGGTCTGCCCGCCCGGCCAGGACCCGAAAAGCTTCGTCATCACCGACACCGCCTATGACGGCGACGGGCTGATGATCAACTCGCGCTTCCTCGACGGCATGACCATCGAGCAGGCCAAGGAGGAAGTCGCCAAGCGCCTGGAAACCCAGACGCGCGGCAATGCGCCGGTGGCGCAGCGCCAGGTCAATTTCCGCCTGCGCGACTGGGGCATCTCGCGGCAGCGCTACTGGGGCTGCCCGATCCCGATCATCCATTGCGAGAAGTGCGGCGTCGTGCCGGTGCCGGTGAAGGACCTGCCGGTGCAGCTGCCCGACGACGTCACCTTCGACAAGCCGGGCAACCCGCTCGACCGCCATCCGACCTGGAAGAACGTCGCCTGCCCGCAATGCGGCGGCGCGGCGCGGCGCGAAACCGACACCATGGACACGTTCGTCGACTCGTCGTGGTACTTCGCGCGCTTCACCGATCCGTGGAACAAGGACGCGCCGACCGACCGCGCGGTGGTCGACAACTGGCTGCCGGTCGATCAGTACATCGGCGGCATCGAGCACGCGATTTTGCATCTGCTCTACTCGCGCTTCTTCACCCGCGCGATGAAAGCCACCGGCCATGTCGGCATCGACGAGCCGTTCGCCGGCCTGTTCACCCAGGGCATGGTGGTGCACGAGACCTATCAGAAGCAGAACGGCGAATGGGTGACGCCGGCCGAGGTCAAGATCGAAGGCGCCGAGGGCGGCGCCCGCACCGCGACGCTCGCCGCCACCGGCGAGCCGATCAAGATCGGCGGCATCGAGAAGATGTCGAAGTCGAAGCGCAACACCATCGATCCCGACGACATCATGGCGACCTACGGCGCCGACGTGGCGCGCTGGTTCATGCTGTCGGACTCGCCGCCCGAGCGCGACGTCGAATGGACCGAGCGCGGCGTGCAGGGCGCCTGGCGGTTCACCAACCGGCTGTGGCGGCAGGTCGGCGAGGCCGTGCGAACTTGCCAAGAACGCGCCGGCCGAGCGGCCCGCAGCCTTCGGCGCGCCGGCGCTCGCGCTGCGCAAGGCCGCCCACGGCGCGCTCGCCAAGGTGTCGGACGCGATCGAGAAGCTGCACTTCAACGTCGCCGTGGCGCACATCTATGAGTTCGCCAATGCGCTCGGCGGGGCGGTGGCGAACCCCGCCGCCACCCCGGACTTCGCCTGGGCGATGCGGGAGGCGGCCTCCATCATGGTGCGGCTGTTCCACCCGATGATGCCGCACCTGGCCGAGGAATGCTGGGCCTCGCTCGGCCATACCACCCTGGTCGCCGACGAGCCCTGGCCGCAGGTCGAGCCGGACCTCCTGGTCGAGAACACCATTACTTTACCGGTGCAGATTAACGGTAAGAAGCGGGCGGACGTGACCGTGCCGCGCGACGCCACCAGCCCCGAGATCGAGGCTGCCGTCCTGGCCCTGGATGCGGTACAACGGGCCCTCGACGGCAAGCGCCCGAAAAAGGTCATCGTCGTACCGCAGAGGATCGTGAATGTGGTGGCATAGGCCCCGCTCGACGGTCTCCCGCTTCGCCCCTCTGGCGACGGTATTGGCATTGGCCGGTCTGCTGGGCGGCTGCTTCGAACCGTTGTACGGCGAGAAGACACTGGCCGGCGGCCCGGGCCTGAACCAGCGCCTGCGGGCCGTCGCCATCGATCCCATCAGGGCGGCGAGCGGCACGCCGAACGCGCGCATCGCGGTCGAATTGCAGAACGACCTCAACTACGACTTCACCGGCGGCGCGGGTCAGACCGGCAAGACCCACCAGCTCAACATCACCCTCACAACGCAGAATCAGCAGGTGATCGTCGACATCACCACGGCGCGGCCGGACGTGCAGCAGTTCGGCATCAACGTGTCCTATACGCTGATCGAGATCGCCACCGGCAAACCGGTGGTGAGCGGCTCGACCTTCGCGCGCGTGTCCTACGACAATCCCGGCCAGCAGCAGCGCTTCGCCAACGCGCGCGGCCAGCGCGACGCCGAAAATCGCGCCGCCAAGGTTATTTCCGATAACATCAAGTCGCGGCTGGCGTCCTATTTCGCCGCCGGGACTTAAACATCTTTTCGGAGCCGATCCATCATGGTCGCGCTGAAAGCGGCGGAGGTCGATTCATTCGTCGCGCGCCCCTCGCCGGAGCGGCCGATCGTGCTGGTGTGCGGGCCTGACGCCGGCCTGGTGCACGAGCGCGCCGAAAAGATCATCAAGGCTTCGGTCGACGATCCGAACGATCCGTTCGCGCTGGTCCGCATCGAGGGCGACGCGCTGGCGTCCGATCCGTCGCGCCTGGTCGAAGAGGCGCACACGGTGCCGCTGTTCGGCGGCCGGCGCGCGGTCTGGGTCAAGGCCGGCGGCCGGAATTTCGCCGCCGCCGTCGAAGCCGTGGTGGCGAGCCCGCCGACCGACTGCCGCATCGTGATCGAAGCCGGCGACCTGCGGCGCAACGCGCCGGTCCGCGCCATCTGCGAGAAGGCGAAGTGCGCCGCCGTGCTGCCCTGCTACGTCGACACCGAGCGCGATCTGATCCGGCTGGTCGACGACGAAATGCGCGACGCCAGGCTCAGCATCGCGCCCGACGCGCGCGCCGCGCTGGTTTCGCTGATCGGCGGCGACCGCCAGGCGTCGCGAAGCGAGATCCGCAAGCTTGCGCTCTACGCCCACGGCAAGGACCGCGTCGTGCTGGACGACGTGCTCGCGGTCGTGGCCGACGCCTCGGCGCTGGCGCTCGACGCGGTGGTGGACGCTGCCTTCGCCGGCCGCGCGTCCGAGACGGAAGCGCAGTTCTCCAAGGCGCTGTCCGCCGGCACCTCGTCGGGCACGATCATGTCGTGGGCGCTGCGCTACGTGACGCAACTGCACAAGGCGCGCGTCGCCCTCGATGCCGGCGACGACAGCTACGCCGCGATGCGAAGCTTCATTCCGCCGATCCATTTCCGCCGCGAAGCGATGGTGCAGACCGCGCTCAAGGCCTGGACCGCGCCGCGGCTGGAGCGCGCCATGAGCCAACTGGCGGAGGCCGCCCTCAACGTCCGGCGCACCGCGCCGCTTGCGGATGCGCTGGCGCAACGCGCCCTGCTCTCGCTCGCCGTGTCGGCGCGACGCCGGTAGCGCTTCAAGCCGGCGCGAACTTGCTCTAGCATCGCCATCCGGTCGCATCTGTCGGGGGGTCGTCATGCAGCCATTTCGCCTGGCTCTGTTGAGCGCGTTGCTGCTCGCACTCGCGCCTGCGCCGTCCGGCGCCCAGTCCTACCCCAGCAAACCGATCAAGCTGGTCGTGCCGTTCGGGCCGGGCGGACCGACCGACGTTGCGGCTCGCGTTGTGTCGCAGGTGGTGCAATCGGGACTTGGGCAAAGCGTGGTGATCGAAAACCGCCCGGGCGCCGGCGGCGCCACCGGCACCAAGTCGGTCGCGGCCGCCGACCCCGACGGTTACACGATGCTGATCGGCACCAGCGCGACGCTGGGCGTCGTTCCGGCGCTCGTCAAGAATCCCGGCTACGATCCGATCAAGAGCTTTACGCCCGTCGCCAAGATTTCCGACAGCACCACGATACTCATCGTGCCGCCGGACTTCCCGGCGAACTCCATCAAAGAGCTTGTCGCCTACGAGAAAGCCAATCCGGGCAAGCTCAGTTATGCCTCGGCCGGCTACGGCAACCAGACGCAGCTCGCCGCCGAGCTGCTGTTGGCCCGCGCCGGCATCAAGGCCGTGCATGTTCCTTACAAGAGCGGGGCTGAGATGGTCACCGCAGTGTTAGGCGGCCAGGTGCAGATGACATTCCCGGATATCTCGATCCTGCTGCCGCTGATCCAGGAGAAGAAGGTCAAGGCGCTCGCCGTCACCAGCGCGGCGCGGCATCCGCAGCTTCCGGACGTGCCGACCATGGCCGAGAGCGGCATTGCGGATTATGTCACCACGTTCTGGACCGGCGTGATCGTTCCGGCCGGCACGCCGCCGGACATCGTCAACAAGCTCAACGCTGCGATCAACGACGGTTTGAAGTCGCAACTGGTGCAGGACAGCCTCGGCAAGGCCGGCGCGCAGCCCGCGTCCGGCTCGCCGCAGGATTTCGGAAAATTCATCGCCGATGAAACGCGCAAATGGGCGGCCATTGCGCAGACCGCCGGCATCGCCCCGCAATAACGCCGCTTCTCGTTACGTCCGCTGAACGCGCGCGGCACCGGCCTCGGCCGCGGAACCTGACTCCAGCCGTCGGATCACTTCGTCGAGCTGGTCGAGCGTGCGGTAGCGCACGCGCAGCACGCCGCCCTTGCCGCGATGGTCGATACCGACCACAAGGCCCAGCACATCGGAAAGCCGCTGCTCCAGCGCCAGCGTGTCGGCGTCTTTGCTCGCGCTCGCCCGCGCGCGCGTGCCGATCGTCTTGCCCTTGGCGAGGGCCTGCTCCTGGCCGAGCGCCTCGACCTGGCGGACGTTGAGGCCCTTCTCGACGATGTCGCGCGCCGCCGCTTCCGGATCGGGATGATTGATCAGCGCGCGGGCATGACCGGCCGTGAGCTTGCCGGAATTGATGTAGGCCTTCACGGTCTCCGGCAGCTTCAACAGCCGCAGCGTGTTGGCGATGTGGCTGCGGCTTTTGCCGACGACCTTGGCGATGTCGTCCTGCGAGTGATTGAACTCGTTGGCAAGCGACTGATAGCCGGTCGCCTCCTCCAGCGGATTGAGATCGGTGCGCTGGACGTTCTCGATGATCGCAAGCTCGAGCGCCTCGCCATCGGTGACGTCGAGCACGACAATCGGCACTTCGTGCAGATTGGCGCGCTGTGCCGCGCGCCAACGCCGCTCGCCGGCGATGATCTCGAAGTTATCCGGGGCGCGGGCGCGCACCACGATCGGCTGAATGATGCCGCGCTCGCGGATCGAGGCCGACAGTTCGGAGAGCTCGGCGTCGGAGAACAACTTGCGCGGATTGCGCGGATTGGCGCGCACGTGTTCGATCGGCACCTTGCGCTGGCTGCGCGATACGCGCTCGTTCGATTGCAACTCGGCGCCAACGTCGCCGATCAGCGAAGCGAGACCACGACCCAATCGCGAACGTGCTGCGTCGTCGGCCATGGCGGCATCCTCCGAACTCATGCCTGCGTCTCTCAACTCGCCGCGCGCAATTCTTTTTCGCGCTGGATGATCTCGGTCGCGAGCCGCAGGTAGGCTTCGCTGCCGACACACTTCAAATCGTAGACCAGCACCGGCTTGCCGTAGGACGGCGCTTCGGAGACGCGCACGTTGCGCGGGATGATGGTGTCGTAAACTTTGCGTCCCATGAATTCGCGGACGTCAGCGACAACCTGGTTGGAGAGATTGTTGCGCGCATCGAACATCGTCAGCACGATGCCGTGGATCGACAGCTCCGGATTGAGCGTCGTCTTGACCTGCTCGACGGTCTGCAGCAGTTGCGACAAGCCTTCGAGCGCGAAGAACTCGCATTGCAGCGGAACGAGAATGGCGTTCGCGGCCGCCATCGCATTGACGGTGAGCAGGTTGAGCGACGGCGGACAGTCGACCAGCACGTAGCTGAAGTCGCCGACGCCGGCGAACTTGCCGGCGTTCAGCGGCGCGATCGCGGTGCGCAAACGGAACGCGCGGTCGCGCGCCTGGCCAAGCTCGAGCTCGAGGCCGGACAGATCCATGGTCGACGGCGCGATCGAAAGCCGCGGCACCGCGGTGGCGACGACAGCGTCGCGCAGCGGCAATTCGCCGACCAGCACGTCGTAGGTCGAGACGCGGCGGTTGCGGCGGTCGATGCCGAGTCCGGTCGAGGCGTTGCCCTGCGGATCGAGATCGATGATGAGAACGCGCTCGCCGATGGCGGCAAGCGCCGTGCCGAGATTGATCGCCGTGGTGGTCTTGCCGACGCCGCCCTTCTGGTTGGCGATGGCGAGCACGCGCGGCGCTTTGGCCGGCTCGGTGCGTTCGGCCAGGACGACGACCTGAGAATCGGTCGGCGCGGCCGGCTGCTCGGAAGATGGCGACGCCGGCGCAGCGCCGGACGCGAAGTCAGGATCCTTAAGGTCTTGATCGGACATCTGAAATCACGGTTTTCGGGAGCGCGGCTTGAGCCCGCGGACGACCACGATGCGGCCTTGCGGGCTGGTCTTGCTCGGGACCAGGTCAGCGTCAATATTCCAATATTTAGATGCTCTGGTCAATTCACCCTCTACATCTTGTCCCTTGGGAAACAGACCCTGTGCACCCGTTTTCAAAAGCGGCTGCGCAAGCTTCAGCAGTTCATCTAGCGGAGCCAGGGCGCGCGCGGTGACAACATCGGGCCGCATCTTGAAGTTCTTCCCGAAATCCTCAATCCGCACAGCGTGAATCACCGCAGGCACTTGAAGAAGGTTGACGGCTTCGCGGAGGAACGCGGCTTTTTTGCCGATGCTTTCCACCAGATGGACGGCGGCCTCTGCCCGGCCAGCAAGCGCGCAGGCAATCACCAGCCCAGGAAAGCCGGCGCCGGAGCCGAGATCGATCCAGCAGTTGGCGTCCGGCGCAAGCGGCAGCAGTTGAAGCGAGTCGGCGACGTGCCGGGTCCAGACGTTGGGCAGTGTCGAGCGCGCAATCAGATTGAGATGCGGCGCAACTCGCAGCAGATGGTCGACGAACCCATCCAGCTTGGCCGCCGTTTCACGTGAAACAGGCACCATATCCAGCGCACGGGTGCGGTCCGCGGCGAGATCAGCCGACGTGAATGTTCGGTTGTTGTGTTTCCGCCATGGCTCACGCGGCGGGACGGCCTTTGGCGCGGCGGACATGGGCCACCAGCAAGGTGAGTGCCGCGGGGGTGATGCCATCGATGCGCCCGGCCTGGCCGATGGTGCCTGGCCGCAGCGCCTGAAGCTTCTGACGGATTTCGTTGGAGAGGCCTTTCAGAGCGGCATAATCCAGCTCTCCCGGCAGTTCGAAGCTCTCGTCGCGGCGGTAGGAGGCAATATCGGCGGTCTGGCGGTCGAGGTAGACGGCGTATTTGGCGTCGATTTCCAGCTGGTTGGCGATCTTGGGATCGATCGACGCGAACTGCGGCCAGATGCGTGCGAGGTCAGACACTCCAAGCGTCGGATAGGACAACAGCTCGAAAGCCGTACGGCGCTGGCCGTCGTGATTGAGCGAAATGCCGTGCTTTGCGGCCTCGTTCGGCGTGATCGAGAGGAAATCCGCCAGCGCCCTCGCCTCCTGTAATGCCGTCAGTTTGGCCTCGAACTGTCGCTGCCGGACGGTGCCGACGCATCCGATCGCGATGCCCTTTGCGGTCAAGCGCTGATCGGCGTTGTCGGCGCGCAGCATCAACCGGTACTCGGCCCGCGAGGTGAACATGCGATACGGCTCGGTGATGCCGCGGGTGACGAGATCGTCGATCATCACGCCCAGATAGCCCTCGGCGCGGTCGAAAATGACCGCCGGACTGCCGGCAGCCCGCGCCGCCGCATTCAGACCCGCTACCAGGCCCTGGGCAGCAGCCTCTTCATAGCCCGTGGTGCCGTTGATCTGACCGGCCAAAAACAGCCCGTTAATTCGCTTGGTTTCAAGCGTGTGGCGGAGCTCGCGCGGATCGACATGGTCGTATTCGATGGCGTAGCCCGGCCGCACCATGCGCGCTTTTTCGAGCCCCGGAATGGTGGCCAGCAGCGCAAGCTGCACATCCTCGGGCAATGAGGTTGAAATGCCGTTCGGATAGACCGTGCTGTCGTCGAGACCCTCCGGCTCGAGAAAAATCTGATGGCCGTCCCGCTCGCCAAAGCGGACGATCTTGTCCTCGATGGAGGGGCAATAGCGCGGGCCGCGGCTCTGGATCTGGCCGGAATACATCGGCGAACGGTGCACGTTGGCCCGGATGACGGCGTGCGTGGCCTCGGTGGTGCGGGTGATGCCGCATTGAATCTGCGGGTTCTCGATCCGCTCGGTCAGCATCGAGAACGGCTCCGGCGGCTCGTCGCCGGGCTGCATCTGCAGGCTTGCCCAATCGATGGTGCGGCCGTCGAGGCGAGGCGGCGTGCCGGTTTTCATCCGACCGAGCGCAAAGCCCGCACGCTCCAGGGTGAGCGAAAGGCCCATGGCGGGCGCCTCGCCGACCCGTCCGGCTGGCGTTTGCTGCTCGCCGATGTGGATCAGGCCGCGCAGGAAGGTGCCGGTGGTCAGAACCACGGCGCCGGTACGAAACTCGCGGCCATCGGCCAGGCGGACGCCGCTCACCGCACCGCCTTCCATTAAAAGATCGTCGGCCTCGCCCTCGACCACTGTCAGACCGGGCGTTTCGCGGATCGCGGACTGAATGGCGGCAGCGTAGAGCTTCCGATCGGACTGGGCGCGGGGCCCATGCACCGCCGGACCTTTGCGCCGGTTCAGGACCCGAAACTGGATGCCGCCCTGGTCGGCGGCTCGCCCCATCAGACCATCCAGGGCATCGATCTCACGAACCAAATGACCCTTGCCGAGGCCGCCGATGGCTGGATTGCAGGACATCGCGCCCACCGTGGCGAATCGGTGGGTCAGCAGAGCCGTGTTGGCGCCCATCCGCGCGGCCGCGGCCGCGGCTTCACAGCCGGCGTGGCCGCCACCGATCACAATGACGTCGAACGAATCCATCAGAAGCCTCGAATGCCAGCGCTTTTAGCGGACGCGGTTGTTTGGGTCAAAATGGGTGTTTCACGTGAAATTCAGACGGCCTATTTCACGTGAAACAAAGAAATGAACCTAATTACTTTCCTATGCAGAAATCGCGAAAAATGGCGTCGAGAATGTCCTCAACGTCGACCTGACCGGTCAACCGCCCCAGGCTTTGGGCAGCCAATCGGAGCTCCTCCGCGACGATATCCTCGCGCCCGGAAGGGCCTTCGGCCAAAACACGGTCGAGCGCGCTTTGGGCCAGATTCAGAGCTTTTCGATGCCTTTCGCGGGTCAAAAGGCTCAATTCCGCGCCAAAATAAGATTTGGCGTAGTCGCCCAATTGGGCCAAGAACTCCGCTACGCCCAGGCCCGCTCGTGGCCGAAAGATTAAAGACAATATTCGATGATTCGAATTCATTACTATTTCTTAATTCATCTCTTTGATCGCTCGCCAGCAGGTCCACCTTATTGCGGACCGTCCAGTTTGTGACCGATCCCGAAAATGGCGGTGCCTCGCTCTGAGCAGGGCCATCTTTCGCGTCGTAGACCCACAAAACAAGATCGGCTTCGGAGGCCCGTTGCCGAGCCCGGCGAACGCCCTCCTGCTCCACCGGATCATCGCTGTCGCGGATGCCCGCCGTGTCCAACAGCGTCACCGGATAACCGTCGAGGTCGAGATGCACCTCGATCACGTCCCGGGTCGTGCCGGGGATCGGCGATACGATCGCGGCCTCGCGGCGCGCGATGCGATTGAGCAAGGTCGACTTGCCGGCATTGGGCGGACCCGCGATCGCCACCACCAGACCGTCGCGCAGCCGCTCGCCGCGCGCGGCGCCGGCCAGCGCCTCGGCGATCTCGTCGCGTAGGCCTTGCACGATCTTCAGCGCCGGCCCGATCAGATCCTCCGGCACGTCGGCCTCGTCGGAGAAATCGATGCGCGCTTCGACCAGCGCCAGCGCCTCGATCATTCGCGCACGCCAGGTCTCGGCACGCTTGCCGAGCAAGCCTTTGAGCTGGCGATAGGCTTGCCGGCGCTGCGCCTCGGTTTCGGCGCCGATCAAATCGGCAAGGCCTTCGACCGCGGTGAGATCGAGCCGGCCGTTCTCGAAGGCGCGGCGCGTGAACTCGCCCGCCTCCGCCGGCCGCATGCCTTCGATGCGCCCGAGCGCGCCCAGCACCGCGGCGATCACCGCGCGGCCACCGTGCAATTGCAGCTCGGCAATGTCCTCGCCGGTCTCGCTGTTGGGCCCGGGAAACCACAGCGCCAGCGCCTCGTCGATCGCCTCGCCGCTGGCAGGATCGCGCACGCGGGCCAGCGCCGCCTTGCGCGGTTCGGGCAGGCGGTCTGCGAGGACCTTCAGCGCATCGCCGGCACGCGGGCCGGAAATCCGCACCACCGCGATCGCAGCCGGCGGTCGGCCGGACGAAAGAGCAAAGATCGTGTCGCGGATTGGATCGGGCATCGCAGGCACGGAAGCGCCGCGCGCCGGTGTGGTCAAGGGCCGATTGCATCGGTTGGCCTGGACCCGATGTTCGGACAATGAGGCCATGCGCCGTGGCGACGCTCCGGTATCTTGACCGGCCGCGCGGCCCCCACCATCAATGAGCGTCCGCGCCAATGCCCCACCGGGAGCCGCCGATCTCATGTTCGATTTCGATCGCGTTGTTGAACGCCGCGGCACCCACGCCTCGAAGTGGGACCACATGGCGCGTCTGTCCGGCATCGAGTCAGCCGATGCGATTCCGATGTGGGTCGCGGACATGGACTTCACCGCGCCGCCAGGCGTGACGGCAGCGCTCACGGCCGAAATCCAGCGCGCCACCCATGGCTATTACGCCGACACCGGAAGCTGGGCCGCAGCGCTGGTGGATTGGATGGCGCGCCGCCACGGTCTGCGGATCGAGCCGAGCTGGGTCAGTCCAACGCCCGGCATCGTGTCCGGGCTCGGTCTCATCCTTCAGGCCGTCAGTGCGCCCGGCGACGAGGTCGTGGTCTTTCCGCCCGCCTATCATGCCTTCCGCAAGATCATTGTCGCCAACGAGCGGCGCATTATCGACGCGCAGCTTGTCGAGACCGCAGGCCGCTACGCGATGGATCTCGATGCGCTGCGCGGCAAGCTGACGCCGCGGACGAAGGTCGTTTTCCTTTGCAGCCCGCACAATCCCGGCGGCACTGTTTGGTCGGCCGATGAGCTTCGCGCACTGGCGCGCTTCTGCGCCGCGCACGATCTGATACTGGTTTCCGACGAGATCCACTGCGATCTGGTTTTCAGCGGCGCCAAGCACACGCCGACACTGATGGCCGCGCCCGAGATCGCCGACCGTCTGATCACGTGTGTCGCCGCGACCAAGACCTTCAATCTGGCCGGCGCTCATGTCGGCGCGTGCTTCACCTCGAATGCGGCGTTGAAGCGACGCCTCGACGCGCGAATCGCAGCGAGCGGTCTTGGCTCCTACAACGGCTTCGGCATGATCGCGACGGAGGCAGCCTGGCGAACCGGCGAGGCGTGGCTCGATGCGCTACTGCCTTACCTCGCCGCGAGCCGCGATCTGTTCGACGCTCGCATTGAAGCCGCAGCGCCCGGCGCTCGCTCGATGCGTCTCGACGGCACCTATCTGGCGTGGGTCGATTTTTCCGGCACCGGTCTGACGCCCGAAGACGTTGCGGCCCGGGTCGCAAAACACGCGCGTATCTTTGCGAGCCCCGGCGAACAATTCGGGCCGGGCGGCAAGACCTGGCTGCGCTTCAACTTCGCCACGCCACGACCAATTCTCGAGGACGCTCTTGGCCGGCTCGACGACGCATTTGCCGACCTGCGACCGGAAGAGCATGAGACCCAGCCGATGAAACGGCCCGTGGTCGGCGTGATCGCAAACACGCATCTCATCGAGAATCGATTCACGGCGCACCTTGTCGGAGAAAACAATCTTCGCGCGGTGGCGGACGTCACCGGCGCATTGCCCATGATGTTTGCCGGCTCGCCGGACATCACGGAGATCGATGCGCTGCTCGAGGTGGTTAACGGCGTGTTGCTGACGGGCGGTCGCGCCAATGTTCATCCCAGCCGGTTCGGCATCGAACCGCATCCGAAGCATGAGCCTTACGACCTGCGGCGTGACGCATTGGCGCTGGCATTGGTCGAGGTCTGCGTCGCTCGCGGCGTGCCGCTGCTCGGCATCTGCCGCGGCTTTCAGGAGATGAACGTCGCGTTCGGCGGCTCGCTGCATCCCGAGATCCGCGAACTGCCCGGGCGCGTGAACCATCGGATGCCGCGATTGGAGACGGGCGAAATCCATCCGGATCACGACGTCGTCTTCGGCGACCGTCATGATGTTCGTCTCACCCCGGGCGGCACCTTCGCACGGCTTATTGGCCAGCGAAACCATCCGGGTGAACTCGCTCCATGGCCAAGGCATTCTCGAGCCCGGCAAACGCATCGTCGTCGAGGGCGTGGCGGACGACGGCACGATCGAAGCGATTCGGATTGCCGATGCTCCAGGGTTTGCGCTCGGCGTGCAGTGGCACGCGGAGTACGACCCGCAACGCAATCCGATAAACCGGGCGTTGTTTCAGGCCTTCGGTGAAGCGGTGTCGGCGCGCAAGCGGGCCGCATAGTGCAAGCCAACAAAAAAGCCCGGCGCAAACGCCGGGCTTTCCTATCGTCGAATCAAAACTGGCGGCAGGCGCTAAGTCCCACAACCAGCCGCGCGAACTTATCTCACCTTGAGATTTTCCGCCGATTCCTTGCCGCGATTTGCGACGATTTCGTACTCAACGTGCTGGCCTTCGTTGAGGGTGCTCAGTCCGGCGCGCTCGACGGCCGAGATGTGAACGAACACATCCTTGCCCCCGCCTTGCGGCTGGATAAAGCCATAGCCCTTGGTCGGGTTGAACCACTTCACAGTGCCTGTAGCCACTATCAGTCTCCAAGTCTTAAGAAGAACAAGTCTTCACATGATCGCCGACACACGAGTGTCAGCCTGACATCTCGCAGAGGCGCCTCCATACATAGCCCAAATGGAAGCTTTCCGCTACCCCGGTTCCCGCCTTCGTCATCCTGGGGTGGCCGCCACAACCAATTGTCGTAAAATCCTGCCATGACTGAACACGGATCGTCAGCCAACCACCCGTCCGGGCCCGAAAATCGCCTAGGACGCGAGACCAGTCCATATTTGTTGCAGCACAAGCACAATCCGGTGGCCTGGTGGGCCTGGAGCCCAGATGCGCTGGCCGAAGCGCAGCGCACCGGCAAGCCAATCCTGTTGTCGGTCGGTTACGCCGCTTGCCACTGGTGCCACGTCATGGCGCACGAAAGCTTCGAGGATGAAGCCACCGCGGCGGTGATGAACGAGCTGTTCGTCAACATCAAGGTCGACCGTGAGGAGCGGCCGGACATCGACCAGATTTACATGTCGGCGCTGCATCACCTGGGCGAGCAGGGCGGCTGGCCGCTGACCATGTTCCTGACGCCCAAGGGCGAACCGGTCTGGGGCGGCACGTATTTTCCGAAAACCTCGCGCTACGGCCGGCCGGCGTTCGTCGATGTGCTGCGCGAGGTTTCGCGGCTGTTCCGCGAGGAGCCTGACAAGATCGGCCAGAACCGCGATTCGCTGATGGAGCGGCTTGCGGCGGACGCCCGGCCCGCCGGCAAAGTCACGGTCGGCGCCCACGAACTCGACCAACTGGCCCGGCAGATCGGCGGAGCGTTCGACCCGACCAATGGCGGGCTCCGCGGCGCGCCGAAATTCCCCAATTCCGCGCTCTACGAACTCGTGTGGCGGGCCGGGCTACGCGGCGGCGACAAGCGGTTTTTCGAGCTGATCGAGCACACGCTGGAGCGCATCTGCGAGGGCGGCATCTACGACCACCTCGGCGGCGGCTTCTCGCGGTACTCGGTCGACGAGCGCTGGCTGGTGCCGCATTTCGAGAAGATGCTCTACGACAACGCCCAGCTTCTGGAGCTGTTGGCGCTGGCTTTTGCCCGGAGCGGCAACCCCCTGTTCCGCCAGCGCGCAACCGAAACGGTCGGCTGGCTGAAGCGCGAGATGACGACGCCGGAAGGAGCATTTTCAGCGTCGCTCGACGCCGATTCGGAAGGTGAAGAGGGCAAGTTTTACGTCTGGTCCCAGGCCGACATTGTCGAAGCTCTGGGAGCAGAAAATGCTGCACTTTTTGTGCAGCATTACGATGTGACCGAGGGGGGTAATTTCGAGGGTCAAAATATCCTTAACAGACTCAATCGTTTACCGCGAGGCCCGGACGACGAAGTCCGGCTTTCCAAGCTGCGGGACCAGCTTCTTATGCTGCGCAGCAAAAGGGTGCGGCCCGGCCTCGACGATAAGATCCTGGCCGACTGGAACGGCCTGATGATCGCGGCTCTGGCCAACGCCGGGAGCATGCTGGCGGAGCCATCCTGGGTCGCTATGGCGGCGCGGGCCTTCGATTTTATTGTGCGCAGCATGACCAAGGCAGACCGGCTCGGCCATTCCTGGCGCGACGGCCGACTGCTCTATCCAGGCCTCGCCTCCGATTTCGCCAATATGATCCGCGCCGCGCTGGCGCTGTACGAGGCGACCGGGCAGGGCGCTTATCTCGAGCGCGCACTCGCCTGGCAGCGGGCGTTCGACGAAAATTACGCCCATCCGGGCAACGGCGGCTATTACCTGACCGCGTCCGACGCCGAGGGCCTGGTGGTTCGTCCGGCCTCGACCAGCGACGACGCCACGCCCAATCCGAATTCCATCGCCGCACAAAATTTGGTGCGGCTCGCGGCATTGACCGGTGACGCCAAATGGCGTGAACAGGCCGACCGGCTATTCGACGGCATCCTCGCGGGCTTCGCCGACCATCTGTTCCAGCACGCGGCGCTGCTCAACGCCCTCGACCTCCGCTTGCATGCCGCCGAGATCGTCGTCACCGGCCCGGAGCACGAGCGCTTCGCGGCCGCGACCCTCAAGCTACCCTTCGTCAGCCGGATCATTCTTCGCGCGCCGTCCGCCGGTGCGTTGCCGGCAAATCATCCAGCGCAAACCAAGATTGCGGTGGGATCGGGGAGCGCGGCGTTCGTCTGCGTGGGAGAGACCTGCTCGCTGCCGGTGACCGATCCGGACAGGATTTCCGAAGTGGTCGGCGCGATGCGGCCGACGCCAGCCGCTTAAACCCTCAGCGCGCTTCGCAGATGTAGCCTTCCGGGCATTTGAACCGCTGCCGTGCCGGCACGCGATGAACCTGTTGCGGCCGCGCCCGTACTCGCGGACGCGGCTCGGACCGGTTCGCGAACCTGCTCGGCGCGCGAGATGCCCCGCCCCGCCCCACAGTACCGGCACCCAGGCGCTGACGTATTTGCGCGCGGTGGTTTCGGTGTTGTTGTCGCTTAGGGTGGTGAGGCGGAGCTTTACAAATTTGTTGTTCCACGAGGTGACGCAGAGAAAACCATCCTGCGGCTTGGCGCCGTCGCGGGTAAGATGGAACGCTGCGCACTGGAAGCGCGTGCGCTTGGCCGCATCCTCGATGGTGAAATTTCGCCGCAGATAGACCTGAACGTAGAGCCCGCGCGGCTGCGCCAGGAACGCCTCCGCTCGCGCCCGCTCGAACTCGGCCTTGACGATCGCCGACTTGGCGTCGTCGGGCATGGCGGCGCGCTTGAATTCGTAGATGAAGACGTCAAGCTTCCAGCCCGATTGCGAATAGTCCAAACCGAAACCATCGCCCGGTTTGATTTTCTCGAAGTTGGTCGAGTCGTTGAGCGTGAAGCCTTCGATTTCTTCCGGCGCTTTGAGCCCGAACACATTGACCGACGCAATCCCGAACGCCGGCACTGTCGCGACGGCACCAAAAACCAGCGCGAACAGGGCGGTTGGGATCGCTCGCATCAGGTGTTCATTGATTCGAAGAATTCAGCGTTGCTCTTGGTGTTGCGCAACTTATCCAACAGGAAGTCAATCGCGTCCATAGTTCCCATCGGGTTAAGAATGCGCCGCAAAACGTACATTTTTTTGAGTACGGCCGGGTCGGTGAGCAACTCCTCTTTGCGTGTTCCCGAACGGGTGATGTCCATCGCCGGGAAGGTGCGTTTGTCAGCAACTTTTCTGTCCAAAATAAGTTCGGAATTGCCGGTGCCTTTGAACTCTTCGAAGATGACTTCGTCCATTCGGCTGCCGGTGTCGATCAGGGCAGTGGCGATGATGGTGAGCGAGCCGCCCTCTTCGATGTTGCGCGCGGCGCCGAAGAAGCGCTTCGGCCGTTGCAGCGCATTGGCGTCGACACCGCCGGTCAGCACCTTGCCGGATGACGGTACCACGGTGTTGTAGGCGCGGCCGAGGCGGGTGATCGAGTCGAGCAGGATGACGACGTCGCGGCCGTGCTCGACCAGGCGCTTGGCTTTCTCGATGACCATTTCAGCGACGGCGACGTGGCGCGAAGCCGGCTCGTCGAAGGTCGAAGACACCACCTCGCCTTTCACCGAGCGCTGCATGTCGGTGACTTCTTCCGGGCGCTCGTCGATCAGGAGCACGATCAGATAGCACTCGGGATGATTGGCCGTGATGGCGTGCGCGATGTTCTGCAACAGCACGGTCTTGCCGGTGCGTGGTGGCGAAACGATCAGCGCGCGCTGGCCCTTGCCGATTGGAGCAACGATGTCGATGACGCGCGGCGAGAGATCCTTCTTGGTCGGATCCTCGTGCTCCATCTTCAGCCGTTCGTCGGGATAGAGCGGAGTCAGGTTGTCGAAGTTGATCTTGTGGCGGGCCTTCTCGGGGTCCTCGAAATTGATGGTGTTGACCTTGAGCAGCGCAAAGTAGCGCTCGCCCTCTTTCGGGCTGCGGATCTGGCCGTCGAGGGTGTCGCCGGTGCGCAGGCCGAAGCGGCGGATTTGCGAGGGCGAGACATAGATGTCGTCGGGGCCGGGCAGGTAATTCGCCTCCGGCGAGCGCAGGAAGCCGAAGCCGTCGGACAGCACTTCGACGACGCCTTCGCCGATGATGTCGACCTCTTTCAGCGCGAGCTGCTTGAGGATCGCGAACATCAGCTCCTGCTTGCGCATCGTGCTGGCGTTCTCGATTTCCTGCTCCTCGGCAAACGCCAGGAGCTCGGGCGGGGATTTGGATTTCAGGTCTTGTAGTTTCATTTCCCGCATGCGGGTGGTCCTTAGGGGGGTATCTGCCGGCGCCTTAAAACAAACGGCGCGGGCGGAGAGGTACGGAAGGAAGGGCGCAGGTCTTGGGTGTCGGCTGGGATTTTAAGAGGCCTAACCCCGATGCGCCGATGGTCCAATACGCGGGACCGGGACTCGACTGCATCCGCCTACGTTCGGTGGGATGCCTTAAACATACGGAAAAACAGGCGAATTTGCAAGGGGACGGCAAAAAGAAGCTGGCCGGCGGCCGGACATTCGCCGGCGCTGGTTAAACAATCAGAACGGCTTGAGCACCGCGAGGATCACAATAAGGATCATGAGGACGGTGGGTACCTCGTTGAGAATCCGGAAGAATTTCGCGGATTTCCGCCGTTTGTCGGCGGCGAATTCGCGGACATATTTCGACAGGATGCCGTGCACGCCGCTCATGCCGAGCACCAGGGCAAGCTTGACCTGCAGCCAGTGCGCCGCGAACCAGTCGCCGCGGTAGGCGAGCCACAATCCCAGGACCCAGGTCACAATCATCGCCGGGTTGATGATCGCCTTGAGCAGCCGCCGTTCCATAACTTTGAATGTTTCCGACTGCATTGAGCCCGGATCGGCCGCGCAGTGATAAACGAACAGCCGCGGCAGATAGAGCATCCCCGCCATCCAGGCGATGACCGCGATGATGTGGAACGCCAGCAGCCATTGATACATTCGGAACTCGTTCAGTTTCTGCGCACGCGCTTGAGCATCTGCTCAACGTGAGCGACCGGCGTGTCCGGCAGAATGCCGTGGCCGAGGTTGAAAATAAACGGCCCGCTCGCAAACGCCGCGAGGATCGCGTCGACGCTGCGGTCGAGCGCGGCGCCGCCGGCGCGCAACGCCAGCGGATCAAGATTGCCCTGCACTGCGCGCCGACGTTGAATTTCATCGCGTGCAAAATTAAGATCAACCATCCAATCCAGACCAACGGCATCGATTTCGATATCCTCGACGTAGCGTTTCAGGTTGCTGCCGGCGCCGCGCGGAAACCCGATGATCTTCGCGCCCGGTACCGCACGCCGCACATCGGCAACGATTCTTTTGGTCGGCGCAATACACCAACGCTGAAATTCGTCAGGCGGCAGAATTCCTGCCCAGGTATCGAAGATTTGCACAGCGTCGACACCGGCGTTGAGCTGGCGAACGAGATAATTGCTTGACGCCTCGACCAGGATGTCGATCAGGCGCGCGAACGCCTCGGGATGCCGATAGGCGAACAGCCGCGCCGGCGCCTGATCCGGCGTGCCGTGGCCGGCGACCATGTAGGTCGCAACCGTCCAGGGGCCGCCGCAGAAGCCGAGAAACGTCACGGCCGGAGGCAGTTCTGCTTTGACGAGCCGGATCGTTTCGTAGATCGGCGCCAGCACCGCGTCGTCGATCGTGCTGCGCAGCGCCGTCATCGCGGCGGGATCGTCGAGCGGTTCGAGCCGCGGACCTTCGCCCGCTTCGAAGCGAACGCTGCGACCGAGCGCGTGCGGGACGACCAGAATGTCAGAGAACAAAATCGCCGCGTCGAAACCGAACCGACGGATCGGTTGCAGCGTCACGTTGGCGGCGAGCTTCGGCGCAAAACATAAGTCGAGCACGCCGCCGACATTTTTGCGGACCGCCATGTACTCCGGCAGATAGCGCCCCGCCTGGCGCATCATCCAGACTGGCGGCACAGCCTGTCGCTTGCCATTCAGCACTTCGAGTAGCGGTTTATGCACGGACTCTCCGGTGATCCACCCTTCACCACTAAATACTAAATTCTTAATTGTAGTGACTCTTACGCGGTGACTTAAACTCACGCTTTCGGATTCACAGTCTGTCCACGGCTCGTCCGGCTATCCCCACCGTGCGAAATCCATCCTGTGTATGGAATGGGATAGCGATTTTCTCTGTAATTTCAAAGTGTAATGCCGGAATAGGCATTCGGCGGAGCGGCCGCAAATCACGATCCTCGCAATGAACTCCTGTTGTGTCGGATTCGCGCCCACTATGAAGCGATGGGGACGTTTTGACGGCCTTGGTCCGCCTAGCGCTTGCACCCGGCCGGAAGGCGTGGCCTCCTCCACAGCGTTCCACAGGATGTCCGGCCGTTACACATGCCTCACCGCGGCACCAATTATTTCCATCTGCACTTGGTTTCCGACGCGACCGGCGAAACCTTGATCACCGTCGCGCGTGCGGCTGCGGCGCAATACACGTCCGTCGCACCGGTCGAACATATGCATCCGCTGGTGCGTTCGTCCAAGCAGCTCGACCGGGTGTTGAACGAGATCGAGACCGCGCCGGGGATCGTGCTTT
This sequence comes from uncultured Alphaproteobacteria bacterium, assembly GCA_963850885.1. Lineage (GTDB taxonomy): Bacteria > Pseudomonadota > Alphaproteobacteria > Rhizobiales > Xanthobacteraceae > Z2-YC6860. The sequence goes on from CAWKOD010000014.1 coordinate 177,611, forward strand.
ACACACTGCTTGAACTGGAACTGGCAGAGCGGCTGGAAAAAACCTGCCGCGATCTCGGACTGCCGTGTCTCTCTATTCTTGGCCCGGTGCTGGGGCTGTTCCAGGCTTATCTCGGCGGCGAAACCAAGCCCCGCGTCGGCGCGCAACACGTTCTGAATGCGGAATATTTCAAGCGCATCGACGCCTTGAACTACACCATGCTGCATGACGACGGCCAGCACGTCGACGACATGGAGCAGGCCGACGTGGTGCTGGTCGGTGTCTCGCGCACCTCGAAGACGCCGACGTCGATCTATCTCGCCAACCGTGGCGTTAAGACCGCAAACTTTCCACTCGTTCCTGGCATGCCGGTGCCGGAGAAACTCGAAATGCTGGCGCAGCCGTTGGTGGTGGGCTTGACCGCAAGCCCGGAGCGGATCGTGCAGATTCGCCAGAACAGGCTGCTTGGGTTTGCGTGCTGAGCACGACGCCGATCAATATATCGATCGACAGGCGGTGGCAGCGGAGATCGCAGCGGCGCGCAAGCTGTGCGGCAAGCACAACTGGCCGATCATCGACGTGACACGCCGCTCCATCGAGGAGACCGCCGCCGAAGTGATGGCACTCTTGGCCGATCGCCGGCGGCAGTCGGTGAGCTAGGCGAGGGGCGCACATCATGCCGTTGTGGCTCGCCGCGCATCCGCTGGTGCTCGCTTCCAAAAGTGCGGCGCGGCGCGCGTTGCTGGAGGCCGCCGGCATTCCGGTTGAGATCGCGCCGGCTGATGTCGATGAGCGCGCGGTCGAGACCCGTGCCGGTCTTGACGACGCCGAAGCAGTCGCGGTGCTGCTGGCGCGGGAGAAGGCGCGGGCGGTGGCGGGCAAGTATCCCGATCGCATAGTGCTCGGCGCCGATCAGACGCTGGCGCTTGGCGAGCGGCGGTTTTCCAAGGCGGCCGATCGCGCCGCCGCACGCGAGCAGATTGCGGCGCTGCGCGGCAAGACCCATATGCTGCACTCGGCCGTCGCGGTGGTGGCGGCCGGCACTGTCATTTTTGAGTATGTCGATGCCGCGCAGCTGACCATGCGCGCGTTTTCGGACGGTTTTCTTGACGAGTATCTCGATGCCGTTGGCGATGCGGCGACCGCGAGCGTCGGCGGCTATCAGCTCGAAGGCCTGGGGCTGCAATTGTTCGAGCGCGTCGAGGGCGATCATTTCACCGTGCTCGGCCTGCCGCTTCTGCCGCTGCTCGACTGGTTGCGGCGGTCGGGCCACCTGGCGAAGTAGGGAATCATGTTCGTCATCGGTCTCACCGGCTCGATCGCGATGGGCAAGACCACGACGGCGCGGCTGTTCGCCGACGAGGGCGTGCCGGTGCACGACGCGGACGCCGCCGTGCACAAGCTTTATGCCGGCGAGGCGGCGGGCCTGATCGAGGCGGCGTTTCCGGGCTCGACCCGGAACGGCACGGTGGATCGCGTCCAACTCGGCAAGCAGGTAACGGGCGACCCGACGGCGCTGCGGCGGCTGGAAGAGATCGTGCATCCGCTGGTGCGCAACGCCGAGAGGAAGTTCCTTCGGGATGCCGAGATCGCCGGCGCCCCCATCGTAGTGCTCGACGTGCCGTTGCTGTTCGAAACCGGCGGCGACGGCCGGGTCGATGCGACAGTGGTGGTGTCGGCACCTGCCGCAATGCAACGCGAACGCGTGCTGGAGCGTGGTGTCAGCCTGGAGCGGCTCGAAGCGCTGCTGGGGCGGCAGATGCCCGACGCGGAAAAGCGGCGGCGGGCGGATTTCGTGGTGGATAGTGGGCAAGGTGTGGAACATGCCCGCGCGCAGGTGCGGCAGATCCTTGCGGCAGTTGCTAAGATGTCGACCCGGCGAAAATGATTCGCCGCTTCTTCTGAAGGTTCCAATGCGCGAGATCGTGTTCGACACCGAAACCACCGGCCTCGACCCCCTTCAGGGCGACCGGATGGTCGAGATCGGCTGCATCGAACTGATCAACCGCTTTCCATCCGGCAAGACGTTCCACTGCTACTTCAATCCGGAACGCGACATCCCGGAGCCGGCCTTCAAGGTGCATGGGCTCAGCGTCGACTTCCTCAAGGACAAGCCGCTGTTCGCGCACAAGGTGGAAGAGCTGATCGAATTCCTCGGCGATGCGCCGCTGATCGCGCACAACGCCATGTTCGATCTCGGCTTCCTCAATGCCGAGCTCGAGCGCGCCAAGATGGCGGCGGTGGCGCGTGAGCGTCTGGTCGACACGCTGATGCTGGCGCGCCGCAAGCATCCCGGCGGCTCGAACCGGCTCGACGATCTCTGCGCGCGCTACAAGATCGACAACTCCAAGCGGGTCAAGCATGGCGCACTGCTCGACGCCGAGCTGCTGGCTGAGGTCTATGTCGAGTTGATCGGCGCGCGTCAGGCCAACCTCGGCCTTGCCGCGGGCGTGAGTGGCGGCGGCGAAGCCCGTGTGACGGCGATCGTCGTTCGCGCCCGCCCGCAGCCGTTGGCGCCGCGGATTGTGGCGGAAGAGCTCGACGCTCACCGCGCCTTTATCGCGACGCTGGGCGAAGCCGCGATCTGGCGGCAGTACGTGCCGGCTTAGGCCGTGGCCGGCGCATCCTGCTGCGCCAGGCGCTGCTGATAGAGCGCGACGAAATCGATCGGATCGAGCATCAGCGGCGGGAAGCCGCCGTTGCGCACCGACGTGGCGATGATCTCGCGGGCGAACGGAAACAACAGCCGCGGGCATTCGATCAGCACCAGCGGTTGAACCTGCTCCTGCGGCACGTTTTGAATCCGGAACACGCCGGCGTACTGGAGCTCGATGTTGAACATCACGCTGCCGGCGGCCTCGGCCTTGCCTTCGAGCCGGAGCGTGACCTCGATGTCGGTGTCCGACAACGGGCTGGTGACGACGTTCACCGAAATGCTGATCTGTGGCTGGGTGGTCTGCTGGAGCGAACCCGGCGCATTCGGGTTCTCGAACGAAAGATCCTTGGTGTATTGCGCAAGGACCATGAGCTGGGGCGCCGAATTGGAAGCGGTGGCTTCGACCGGCCCGCCGTTGGTGGTGCTCACGATGTACTCTCCTTCGAACTGTGACGATGACTTGCGCAAACCGCGGTGTGGCTAACACGGCGATCCACGGCGGACAAGAACGCGAGGCGGCCGCGGGCTAATCGCGATGATCGGGTTTGTGCGGCAGCTCGCGTTCTGGCAACTGCTGCCATTCTCCCGGCGCAAGATCGATGGTGGACCGGTCGGTCGGATTGCGACGGCCCACCCACAAGCGAAGGATCCGGCCGCACCAGCGGCGCGCCGGGCCGATCAGCAGGGCCACGCCGATCAGGTCGGTGAGAAATCCGGGCAGAAACAACAACAGCCCCGCCAGCACCGTGAGAAGGCCGGAAGTGTTGGCCTGGATGCCGGCGACGTCGGTATCAGCCATGGCGACGCGGAAGCGGGCGATGCCGCCGCGTCCGGCCCGGCGCAACACCAGGAACCCGGCCAGCGTGGTCGCGAGCATCAGCAGGAATGCGACGCCGAGCCCGACGAGCGCCGCGACCAGAATAAAGGCAGCGATTTCCGCTAGCGGAAGCAACAGGATGGCGGCAATGATCCATTTTGCCATGGGCGGCATTTCTGCTGTGTTTCTCGCCGCAGTCCTGCCGCGGGCGAGGTTGGCGCGGGGGCGGGGATCGTCTATGGTTCGTTTTGAGGCAACTCTGCCGGCCGTGTCGACCGACGCGCCTCTTTATGGCTGCAGTCGCGTTCCTACATTATAGCGTTGGAACGGCCCGGGCGGGTTGCGGATTGGTCCCGCAATTGCCCGGTTCCGTCGAGGATCGTTCGGCAAGACTGCCGCCTCAAGACGTCGCCGCCTCGGGAGCATACGTGTTCGATATCTACACCATCATTTTTCTGGCCCTGGCGGTGTTCATTTTCCTCCGCCTGCGCAGCGTGCTCGGCCAACGCACCGGCCGCGAGCGGCCGCCCTACGACCCCTATTCCTCGGCGCCCGGCTCCATCCGGCCGGCGCCGGCCCCCGGCGACAAGGTTGTGGCGCTGCCGGGCCGTGCGCCCGACGCCGCGCAGAAGACGCCTGAGCCGGTTGAGGCGGTCGATCGCTGGAAAGGCATCGCCGAGCCAGGCTCCGCACTGGCGACCGGTCTCGACGCCATCGCGCGCGAGGACAAGAGCTTCGACGCCCAGCACTTCCTGACCGGCGCCCGCGCCGCCTACGACATGATCGTGACAGCCTATGCGGCGGGTGATCGCAAGCAGCTCAAAAGCCTGCTCGGCAAAGAGGTCTACGACGGCTTCGAGACCGCGATCAAAGCGCGCGAGCAGAAGGGCGAGACCGTCGAGACCCGCTTCGTCGCGATCGATGGCGCAACGCTGACCGCCGCCGAGCAGCGCGGCAAGACCGCCCAGGTCACGGTGCGTTTCCAGTCGCAGCTCGTCTCGGTGACGCGCGCCAAGGACGGCACCGTGATCGACGGCAATCCCGATGCGGTGACCGACGTCACCGATGTCTGGACCTTCGCGCGCGACGTCAGCTCGCGCGATCCCAACTGGAAGCTGGTCGCCACCGAAGCAGGGCAATGACGTCGGCACGTTTACGGTGCGGGCATTTGAAGATTCTTGCGAGGATCGGCGGCGCGGCACTCATGCTGGCGATCGCGAGCGGCACGCCTGCGCTGGCCCGCAACCCGCTGAAGCTTCCCGAAACACAATACGAGCCCGTCGCCTGGGCGATGATCGACGGCTGGGCCGATGACGATCACAACGCCGCCTTCGCCTCCTTCCTGAACAGTTGCAAGGCAATCCTGCAGGGACCGCCGTCGCGCGACGGCCAGCCGATGGTCGGCGCGCTGTTCAAGGTCTGTCAGAGGGCTGTCGAAGCAGAGCCGCAGAAGCCCGGCGAGGCGCGCGCCTTCTTCGAGCAGAACTTCCGCCCGGTGCGCATCTCGCCGCTCGGCACGCCCGACGGCTTCGTCACCGGCTACTATGAGCCGATTGTCGAAGGCCTCAGCAAGCGATCCGACGGGTTCGACTATCCGCTCTATCGCAAGCCGTCGAACCTGCTGCCGGGCGGGCGCATGGCGGTGGCGGGCGCTCCGGTCGCCAGCGAAGGCAAGAAAAAAGAAACACGGCCCCAAGCGCAGGCTGGTGTCCTATTACGAGCGCGCCGCGATCGACGACGGTGTGCTGGCCGGGCGCGATCTCGAGATCTGCTGGCTGAAGGATCCGATCGAGTTCGTTTTTCGCCCACATCCAGGGTTCGGTGCGCGTGGTGCTCGACGACGGCCGGCTGATGCGCCTGAACTACGCGGCGGCGAACGGGCAACCGTATTACGCGGTGGGGCGCTGGCTGATCGATCGCAACATCGTGTCCAAAGACGAAATGTCGATGGACCGCATCCGCGAATGGATGGAGCGCAATCCGAAAGAAGGCGAGGAGCTGCGGCGGAGGAACAAGTCTTACGTGTTCTTTCGCGAGACAAATCTGCCCGTCAACGAGGAGCCGATCGGCGCGCAGGGCATCTCGCTGACGCCGGGCCGCTCGATCGCGGTTGACCGCAAGCTGCACACTTACGGCACGCCGTTCTTCATCTCGGCCTATCTGCCGATCGAGGGGCTGAAGCCCGACACCTGGTTCAAACGGCTGATGATCGCGCAGGACACCGGCGGCGCGATCGTCGGTCCGGCGCGCGCCGATCTCTATTTCGGCGCCGGCGACGAAGCCGCGAGCGTGGCCGGGCGGCTGCGCCATTACGGCAAATTCGTCATGCTGGTGCCGAAGGCGCTTCTCCCTGCGGCGGACGACGAGATTCCGCTGCCGCGGCCGCGTCCGGCCAACCTGATGTCGGACGAAACCGCGCCGGCCGAGACGCCGGAGCCCAACCGGCGGCGGCCACGTTGGAAGCCAAGCCGCGAAGCCAAGCCGCCGGAGCCGGCTGCCGCGAAGACCAAGCCGTCGGAGCGCCGCCAAGAAACTCGCCAAAACGACAGAAAAGCCGACGGAAAAACCCGCGGCGAAGAAAGCCGAGAAAAAGTCCGAGAAAGCCGCGGAAGACAAAAAGTCGGTGAAGACGAGCAAGCACGAGTCCAAATCTGACTCCAAGTCTAGCTCCAAGCCGAAAACAAAGTTTGAACCCCGGTCCGGACCCAAGCACGACCCGCAGACATGAGCAGGCGGCGGCTGAGCGACGACGAGCGCGTCCTGTGGAAGGGCGTCACCCGTTCGATCGCGCCGCTGCGGAAGTCGTTGGCCCTCGAACCGGATGGTGCCGAACCGGCAACCGCTCCGTCCCCGCCGAAGCCCCGCGCCAAACCTGCCCTTGCGATCGCGGCGCCGGTCGCTCCGCCGAAGCGCGCGGCCGCCGCCGCCGCTGGCGCCGCTGACCCGCCGGACCAAGAAACGCATCGCGCGCGGCAATCATGCGATCGACGGCAGGCTCGATCTGCACGGCATGACGCAGGCCGAAGCGCACGACGCCTTGTTCGGATTTCTGCGCGCCAAGCAGGCGCGCGGCGCCAAGGTCGTGCTGGTGATCACCGGCAAAGGCGCCCGCGGCAGCGACGATGGCGGTGGCCGCGGCGTGCTCAAACGCATGGTACCGATGTGGCTCGGAATGCCGGATTTCCGCGGGCTGATCGTCGGCTTCGAGAGCGCCGCCATGGGTCACGGCGGTGAGGGCGCGCTTTACGTCAGCTTGCGCAAAGCCCGGGGCGACTGATCATTCCGCCGCCTGCGCGGTGACGTGCTGGCGGAACCGCGGCATCACGTCCTGAGCCAGCAACCGCATGCCGTCGCGCTCCCAGGCTTCGTTCGGGCCGCCCCAGTCGAGGCCGATCTGCAGGAGCGTGCCGAACGGCCCGACGCGCTCGCGCAGCGCCACGAGCTTGTCGAGCACGGTGCGCGGCGAGCCGTGGATCACGCATTCCTGCATGATCGCCTCCGGCGTGCACTCCTCGTCCGGCATGTCCGCGCGCGGCTTGATCATGTAGAGCCGCTTCGCAGTGGCCAGCGCGGTCCGCATGTAAGTGCAGTAATAGCGGTTCGAGGCGCGTTCGCCGTACACGCGCTCTTCGGCTTCGGCGTCGGTGGGCGCCACGATAACAAGGCGGGACAGCCGCCAGTCTTCGCTCCGTGCGGTCTTGCCGGCTTGGCGGCGGGCTTCGCTGTAGGCTTGCCAATGGCTGGCCACTGCATAAAGCGGTGCGACCGGGCCGGAAATAATGCCCCAGCCTTTCGCGCCTGCGAGTTTCGCCGTTGCGCTGTCGGGGCTTGAGATCGAAATGTGGATCGGCGGATGCGGCTTCTGCAACGGCTTCGGCATGAAGCCGACGCCGAGCTCCGGCAGGATCGCCTTCTTGATCTGCACATTCCAGAATTCGCCCTGGATATCGTAAGGCGGATCCTGCGCCCAGATGCGCAGAATCATGTCGATCAATTCCATGAAGGCGCGCTGGCGCGTGGCGGGGTCGATCTTGAACAGTTCGAAATCGGAGGCGAGCCCGCCGGAGCCGACGCCGAACAGGAAACGGCCGCCGCTCATGTGGTCGAACTGCGCGGCCTCGCCGGCAACGATCGCCGGATGATGGTTGGGCAGGTTGATGACCGCGGTGCCGAACGTCAGGTTCTTGGTTTGCGGCACGAGGCCGGCGAGGAACATCAGCGGCGAGGGGAACGGTTCGGTGGTGGCGGAGAAATGCTCGCCCATCCAGAGCTCGTCATAGCCGAGCTTGTCGGCCAGGATCGACTTGGTGGTGTCCTCGGCGAGGGTGTCGGACAGCGAGCGGCCGGGCGGATGCACCGGCATCATGAACATCCCAAGACGCATGCGTATTCCTTTTCTTGGCGTTCCTTTTCTGCCGCGGACATTCTAGCGTGCCGGGGGTTCGGCGCGCAAAGCAGGGAAATGCAGCATGAAGCGGGAAGACATCGTCGGGGTCTATCGGCAGCTCGGCGAGGAGGTGGTGGACGCGGCCGGCAAGGTGATCCATTCGGACAACAACCGCAGCTCGCAGATCATGTACTCCGCCGATGGCTATGTCGGCGTGGTGAGCACGCCGAGCGGGCGGAAGAAAACGTCCGCGCCGGCCGGCCGCACCGATCTCATGGGTTCAACGCCGGAGGAACTGGTGGAAGCAACCCGCTCGGTGACCTGCTATGCCGGGCATTACGAGCTGAAGGACGGCGAGGTCCACCACCATGTCGAGATGGCGCTCAGTCCGAATCTGATCGGCGGGACGTTGATCCGCCGCGTGCACATCGACGGGCCGAACCTCACGCTGTCGGCCCGGCCGGACGGTCAGGGCCAGGTGCGGCGCATTCTCTGGCGGCGGGTGTCGGCGAAGTAAGGCGGATCTGCCATACGCACCACGTTGCGCGCAAAATAGGGCGCATCGCCGCCATACGCACGGCGTCACCCCGGGCTTGACCCGGGGGTCCATGACGCGGGTCAACGGGCAAAATCTTGCAGCTGGACGCGTTGCGCCTCTTCATGGATGGCCGGGTCAAGCCCGGCCATGACGTCGAGATTGCGGAGCGAGACAATCAGGCGCTGGCGTTGCCGGCTTTGATCTCCACCAGGATGGAATGAAACTTGGTGTCCTCGAGATTGAACAGCTCGTGCGGGCCGCCGCTCGCCTCGCGGTAGACGACGTTGCCGAGCACGTCGACGATCTCGCGCTCGCGGCCATCCTCCCAGCGCATCAGCGCCTTGCCCTCGCTCACCGGCACGATCAGGTAGGGATGCTCGTGCTCGTGCAACGGCTGGTGGCCCTGGCCGGGAAGCTCGACGCTCCAGACGCGGATGTGTTCGTTCTCGAACAGCACCTTGGTGCCGATCGGGCCGAGCGGTTTTCCGGAGTTTGATTTTTTCTCTGTTCTTTTCTCGGGCATGGCGTTCTCCAGCCTCGCCTACAGAATGAACCGGCTCAAATCCGTATTCTTGGCGAGATCGCCGATGTGCTTCTGCACATAGGCGGCGTCGATCTTCACGGTTTCGCCGGCGCGGTCGGTGGCGCTGAACGAAATCTCGTCGAGCACCCGCTCCATCACGGTTTGCAGACGGCGCGCGCCGATGTTCTCGACGCTGGAATTGACCAGCACCGCGACGTCGGCGATGGCATCGATGGCGTCCTCGGAGAATTCGAGCGTGACGCCCTCGGTCGCCATCAGCGCGACGTATTGCTTGATCAGCGCGGCTTCGGTGTCGGTCAGGATGCGCCGCATGTCGTCGCGGGTGAGCGCGTTGAGCTCGACCCGGATCGGTAGCCGGCCCTGCAATTCGGGCAGCAGGTCGGAAGGCTTGGAGATGTGGAACGCGCCCGAGGCGATGAACAGGATGTGATCGGTCTTCACCGCGCCGTGCTTGGTCGAGACGGTGGTGCCTTCGATCAGCGGCAGCAGGTCGCGTTGCACGCCCTCGCGCGACACGTCGCCGCCGACCCGGCCGTCGCGCGCGGTGATCTTGTCGATCTCGTCGAGGAACACGATGCCGTTCTGCTCGACCGCGTGGATCGCCTCCTGCACGAGCTGCTCCTGGTCGAGCAGCTTGTCGGATTCCTCCGCGATCAGGATTTCATGCGACTCCTGGACGGTGACGCGGCGGGTCTTGGTGCGGCCGCCGCCGAGCTTGCCGAAGATTTCGCCGATGTTGATGGCGCCCATCTGCGCGCCGGGCATGCCGGGGATTTCGAACATCGGCATGCCGCCGCCCGATGCGGCCACCTCGATGTCGATCTCCTTGTCGTTCAACTCGCCGGCACGGAGCTTCTTGCGGAACGCATCCTTGGTGGATGCGCTCGCGTTCGGGCCGACCAGCGCATCAACGACGCGCGCCTCGGCGGCCTGCTCGGCGCGGACCTGGACGTCCTTGCGCTTTCGTTCGCGTGTCAGCGCGATGCCGATCTCGAGGAGATCGCGCACGATCTGCTCGACGTCGCGGCCGACATAGCCCACTTCGGTGAATTTGGTCGCCTCGACCTTGATGAAAGGCGCGCCGGCAAGCCGCGCCAGCCGTCGCGAGATTTCGGTCTTGCCGACCCCGGTCGGGCCGATCATCAGGATGTTCTTCGGCAGCACCTCTTCGCGGAGCTTGTCGTCGAGCTGCAGGCGCCGCCAGCGGTTGCGCAACGCGATCGCGACGGCGCGCTTGGCGTCGCCCTGGCCGATGATGAAGCGGTCGAGCTCGGAAACGATTTCGCGTGGCGAGAAGTCAGTCATCACATGGTTGGTCCGTTTGCCGTCAGCCGATGAAGATTGATCCGTCCGGAAGGTTGACCGTGTAGCATTCATAGCCCGAGCCGTCGGGCCGCAGCGTCAGGATTGCGCCATCATCGAAGGTGAGCGCGAAGGTTTTGTCTTCCAACGCCTGCACCTCGACGGCACAGCGGCCCATCAGCGACAAGATCCGCGCGCCCAGTGCGACGATGAGCTCCTGATTATAGGTTTCGGTTCGTCCGTGCGATCTGAATTCAGCATTGTTTTCGATCGGTGATCGTGCGCGCTTCGTTGTTGAAGCTCAGTGTCACTCCGGTTTTCCAGACCGAGACACCGGTCAGCTCGGCGCCCTTGAAGCTTGCCAGATCGGCCGCCGTCGCGCTCGGAATCGGATTGTCCATTGTCATGCGCGACTCGCGACGGGCGGCAGCCTGGCGGCGATGAAAGGAGATATGAGGCCGATCAGGCGGCGGCGCAACGGCATCCAGCCGACGCCGAGCGTGATGACAAACACGCCAAGGATCACCAGTGTGGCAAAGAACACCAGACTCTTGTCGGGGCCGGTCTGGGTCGCCCAATTGCCTCCGATCGCGTAGGCGATCACGAGACCGACATAGAGCAGTGCCGAGACCAGCAGGGCGCGGCGGTCGATCGCGATGGCAACGATCGCAAGGATGGCGACGATCAGCAGAATGGCGCCGGCGACGGCGTTGTTGATGGCGGTGAAGTTCGGCACGATCAGTGAAATCAGCGAGTGCACGATCAGGGGCGCGGCCAAGAGATGCAGCCAGAAGGCACAATCGGCGCGGCGCGTCACGCGCTCGCGGTCGGAGATGTCGTATCGCATTGCCACAGCGAAGACGGCAAGACCGCACGCCAGACCCAGCAGTGAATTCGCGGTCGCAGGAATTCGCCCGAAGGCCAGCTCCACCAGCGATCCGATCAGCGCCACCAGACTGGCGCCGATCGGGAGCAATGTGAACGGCAGCCGAAAGCGCCAGTAGTACAGCCCGGCCGCAGCGGTTCCGATCAGCGCCTTGGTCGCGGTCACCAGCGGCGCGCCGGTGATGCCGAACAGCGTGTGGGCGAGCGGGCTGGCGAGCGGAAAGCGCGGCACCGACGACCCCACCAGGTCCGCAGGCACGGCTAGATAGACGAAGGCAATAAAGAACACCGACAACAGGATGCCGGGCAGCACGAGCCGCATGCGCCGCACCAGCAGCTCGGACAGTGCCCACATGAGGGCGGCAGCGACGACGCGCGGCCATATGTCCACACCGCCCATGGTGAAAAAACCAATTCCGCTGCCGAGCAGCAGGATGCCGATCGCGAAAAAGAAATCGTTGAAGCCGGTCATGAAGCGGAAGCTTTCGTCTTCTTGACCGTTTTGTCCGAACCGCGCCCGGCGGCGCTCCACGATGAAAGCGTTCAACGCGTCCGCCTGTGCTTGCGGTATTACGCCGGCCGCGACCGCGGCGTCGATGTCGTCGCGCTCCAGGCTCAAGGTTTCTCCATGTGGGCATTGCGCACCATCAGGAGTGCAGGACCGTCCGGTGTGTCGACCATGCGGTCGCGATGGAAGCCGGCCTTTTCATAGACGCGCACGGCGCGCGCATTGGCGGGATCGGGATCGGTCACCATACGCGGCGTTCCCGCCGCAAGCAGGCCGTCCGTGAAGGTGCGGATAAACGCCGAGCCATGACCGCGCTCGACCAGGTCCGGCTCGCCGATGAACTGATCGATGCCGCGCGTGCCGTGCGGTTGCGTGCCGAAGCCGCTGTTCCAGGCGGTAAGGTCGTAGCATTGCAGATAGCCGAACGGCCGGCCGTCCATTGCGACGATGAATTGATCCATCGCCGGATGCGAAAGGTCGCCGCTGACCAACTCGAATTGCTCGTCGGCGTCGCCCCACCATGGCGTGACATGCGGCATCGCCAGCCAGCGCTTGACCAGTGGCAGGTCGGCGGCGGTCATCGGGCGAAACTCATACATCCCTCAGACTTTTATCAATTAGAGTTGCATCACTCATGCTTGCGGCCACGATGGATCAGGCCTTCAACGTCTCGATGGTGACGCTGCGGTTGGTGTAGACGCAAATGTCGGCGGCGATGTCGAGCGACTTGCGCACGATCGCTTCGGCGTCGAGCGGGCCGTCGGCGAGCGCGCGGGCGGAGGCGAGCGCATAGTTGCCGCCGGAGCCGATGCCCATGATGCCGGACTCCGGCTCCAGCACATCGCCGGTGCCGGTGAGGACGAGCGACACGTCCTTGTCGGCGACGATCATCATGGCTTCCAGGCGGCGCAGATATTTCTCGGTTCGCCACTCCTTGGCGAGTTCGACCGCGGCGCGCATAAGCTGCCCTGAATATTGCTCAAGCTTGCCTTCCAGCCGCTCGAACAGCGTGAAGGCGTCGGCGGTCGCGCCGGCAAAGCCGCCGATCACGTCACCCTTGCCGAGGCGCCGCACCTTCTTGGCGTTGGCCTTGACGATGGTCTGGCCGATCGACACCTGGCCGTCGCCGCCGATCGCCACCAGGCCGCCCTTGCGGACGGTCAATATGGTGGTGCCGTGCCAAAGCTCGGATTGTTGTGTTTGCATACGCGTTACCCCGCCCGCAGGGATGTAAGGGCTCAGTCACCCCAATTCAAACGCAAGGCCGCGCCTGTGGCGAATCCCGCGAACCCCTGATAAAAGGGCGCGATTCAACGCAAAAGGCGATTTTCATGGCCCGCGGCCGCAAAGTCATAGCGAAAAGCGCGACCCGGCCCCCGGCAAAATCGGGCAAAGGCGGCCGCAAGGGCTCGGTCAAGCGCACCACCAAGGAGACCGACATCGAGGTCGCGGTCGATCTCGACGGCAAGGGTGTCGCGAACGTTGCGACCGGCATCGGCTTCTTCGACCATATGCTCGATCTGTTGGCGCGCCACTCGCGCATCGACATCACGGTGAAGGCCAAGGGCGATCTGCACATCGACCACCACCACACCACCGAGGATGTCGGCATCGCGCTCGGCCAGGCGGTCAAGCAGGCGCTCGGCGACATGAAGGGCATCACCCGCTATTCGAGCGTGCACGTGCCGATGGATGAGGCACTCACCCGTGTCGCCGTCGACGTGTCGGGGCGGCCGTTTCTGGTGTTCAAAGCCAAGTTCAGCCGCGACAAGGTCGGCGCCTTCGACACCGAGCTGGTGCAGGAGTGGTTCCAGGCGTTCGCCATGAACGCCGGCATCACCCTGCATGTCGAGGTGTTGTACGGGACAAACGATCACCACATTGCGGAGGCTTGCTTCAAGGGCTTGGCGCGGGCGCTGCGCGTCGCCTTCGCGATCGATCCACGCGCCGCCGGCGAGGTGCCTTCGACCAAGGGCACGCTGGGCAATTAGGCGGGGCCGGAGAACGACATGACGACTTTCACGGTTCACGAGCCGCCGCCGCGCAAGAACGAAGAGACCGCATCGCCGGTCCGCTTCGCCTTTGTGCGCGACGGTTTTTACTTCTGGGCGTTCCTGCTTGGGCCGGTGTGGATGCTCTATCACCGGCTTTGGCTGGTGCTGCTGATGTATCTGGCCGGCACCACCGCGATCCAGGTCGCGCTCTGGGCGCTCGGCGTCTCCGGGCTGGTGAAGTTCACGGTGGCATTGCTGATCGCGGTGCTGGTCGGCTTCGAAGCCGGATCGCTGCGGCGCTGGTCGCTGCGCCGCTGGACCAATCGCGGCATCGTGGTCGCATACAATCGCGAAGCCGCCGAGCATCGTTTCTTCGACCGCTGGTCCGGCAGTCTGCAGCCGGCCTATGCGCCGACTGAGCCTCCGGCGCCGCCGCCGGGCGCCCGGGTGCCGACCTCCGACCAGGACATCATCGGCCTATTCCCCGAGCCGCAGACACGCCCATGATCTTGGCTCGCCCATGATCTTTTCACGCCCATGAGTGTTGCGATCGTCGATTACGGTTCCGGCAATCTGCATTCCGCCGCCAAGGCGTTCGAACGCGCGGCGCGCGAAAGCGGACACGATCAGCCTATCAAGGTGACACGCGATCCCGAGGACGTGCGCCGCGCCGAGCGCGTGGTGCTGCCGGGGGTCGGTGCGTTCGCCGACTGCAGGCGCGGGCTCGATGCGGTGCCCGGCATGGTCGAGGCGCTGGAGGAAACGGTGCGTGGCAAAGGCCGGCCGTTCCTCGGCATCTGCGTCGGCATGCAATTGATGGCCGAGCGTGGCCGCGAGTATGTGGTGACCGAGGGCCTGGGCTGGATTCGCGGCGAGGTCGACAAGATCACGCCATCCGATCCGGCGCTGAAAATCCCGCATATGGGCTGGAATACGCTCGCGGCCGGCACCCCGCACAAGCTGCTCGACGGCATTCCGCTCGGGGCCGACGGCTTGCACGCCTATTTCGTGCATTCCTATCAACTCCGGCCCACGGACAGCGCCGATCTCGTCGCGCAGGCGGACTATGGCGGCCCGGTCACCGCGATGGTGGCGCGCGACAGCATGGCCGGCACGCAATTCCACCCGGAAAAGAGCCAAAAACTTGGGCTTGCGCTGATTGCCAATTTCCTGAAATGGAAGCCCTGAGTTGGCGCGTATAGTGAGACCCGCGTGATCCTGTTTCCCGCCATCGATCTGAAAGACGGCCTCGCCGTGCGCCTGGAGCAAGGCGACATGGCGCGCGCCACCGTGTTCAATCGCGATCCGGCGGCGCAGGCGCATGCGTTCGAGACGCAAGGGCTTCAAGCATCTGCACGTGGTCGACCTCGACGGCGCCTTTGCCGGCAAGCCGATGAATGTTTCTGCGGTCGAGCGCATTCTGGAAACGGTCGGGCTCTGCGTGCAGCTCGGCGGCGGCATCCGCGACATGACGACGATCGAAGGCTGGCTCGCCAAGGGCGTCAATCGCGTCATCATCGGCACCGCGGCGGTGCGCGATCCGGCGCTGGTGAAGGAAGCGGCGAAAAAATATCCGAAGCGCGTCGCGGTCGGCCTCGACGCCAAGAACGGCAAGGTCGCGGTCGAGGGCTGGGCGGCGACCTCGGAGCTGTCCGCGCTCGACATCGCGCGGCGTTTCGAAGACGCCGGCGTCGCCGCGATCATCTACACCGACGTGGCGCGCGACGGCATGCTCAAGGGCATCAACTGGGACGCGACGATCGCGCTCGCCGACGCGATCTCGATTCCGGTGATCGCCAGCGGCGGGCTGGCGTCGATCGACGATGTCAGAAAAATGACCGAACCGCGCGCCCGCAAGCTCGAAGGCGCGATCACCGGTCGCGCCCTCTATGACGGGCGTCTCGATGGCGCTGAAGCACTGGCGGTGTTGCGCGCGGCGCGGCGTTGACGTCAAGTCCATCAAAAGCGTGCTGAACTGGGCTTTCCCACAACTTGGGCGGCCGTCCGGCCGCGGCAACCAAATCGCCCTTCCGGGTTATTTCAGCGGTAGTGCCGGCGACGGTAACGCCTACCGCCGCTCCAATAAGGCCGCGGAGGTGCGGAGAGAAGCCGTAGGCGGCGTAGCCGGGAACCCGCTACTTGGCGTTTCTAGCCGCGAGAAAAAGATGAATACGAAGTCGATTTTGTTATGGCCAAAGCCTCGGTCGGATATTGAGGTTCAACTCGGCCGAGCGAGCGATGACTTTTTGGTTGTAGACACCAATTGCGCCTACGAACTTCGAAAACTCTACAACATCAACCGCACCACCCCGATCTTCGACCCATTTCCTCGCCATGGAGTCCACTACCGAGACTTCAGCGATCACGTTGTCGCCGGCGACTGCGGCGTTCACGTCGTCGGGCTGGAAGCGTGTCAGAAAGTATTGCAAGCTTTGAACGATCCAAAACTGGCTTGTTCTTCAATTGAAGAGATCGTCGCAGCGGTTACGCCAGTCGGCGGCAATGAGGATACGACCGGCAGAACACTGACGCGATTTTTACGATCGCCGCGAAGCGTGAGAATTCTCGTCGATTGGTCGCACTTGAATTGGCTGAATACCACCCTTGCAGCAATCCTGGTGTTCCTGGCGACGCTGGCTGGCAATATGCTATTTCTTGACAACAGCGTGATTGCGGCCGCTGTCGCCACGTTTGTGTTCGTCGCATTGTATGTTTGTGTACGTATCAGCGTGCCAAGTTCGAACCAGTGATCAACCTGGGCCGGGCTGTCTGTTTGTGAAGGGGTAAAGCGGTTCAGACAAGGGTATCTACAGTTTCAGATGCCGACCGACATCCGCGCGATTAAAAACCAATCTCCGGCTTATGAAAACGTCGACTTGTTCGGCAGCAACTGTGCTTTGCAAGAAGCCATCGCGGCCAACGGCGTGGAAGAGCCTGTGGCGCTGTCGGAATTTGGCCGGCGTTGGGGATCTGCCGAAATGCTCGAACAGGCGCGGCTTGCAAACGACAACCCGCCGAAGCTGCGCGCGTTCGATGCCCGGGGTGATCGCAGCGATGTCGTCGAATTCCATCCGGCTTACCATGGCTTCATGGCCGAAAGCATTGCGGCGGGTTTGCATGCTTCGACGTGGCGGCCCGACGCCGGCCCGGCGGACGCGCCAGCCGAAGTCGCACGCGCCGCCCGCTACTATATGGTGGCGCAAGTTGAAAATGGACACATGTGTCCAATCACCATGACCCGCGCGGCGGTCGCGGCGCTGGCAACGGAGCCAGCGCTCGCAGCCACAGTTGATGCCCAAAATCCTGTCGCGAGACTACGACTCGCGCTTTTTGCCGCTGCCTGAGAAGCGCGGCATCACGCTTGGTATGGGCATGACCGAAAAGCAAGGCGGCACCGACGTGCGCGCGAACAGCACGCGCGCCGAGCGTATCGGCGATTCCTATCGGCTCACCGGCCACAAGTGGTTCATGTCGGCGCCGATGTGCGACGCCTTTCTGGTGCTGGCGCAGGTACCCGATGGCTTGACCTGTTTTCTTTTGCCGCGCTGTCGTCCCGACGGCAGCGTCAACGCGCTGCACTTCCAGCGGCTCAAGGACAAGCTCGGCAACCGGTCAAACGCTTCTGCCGAAGTCGAATTCGCCGACGCCTTTGCCTTGCGGGTTGGCGAGGAAGGCAAGGGGATTCGTACCATCCTGAAAATGGTGCAACTCACCAGGCTTGATTGTGTGATCTCGTCGGCGGGCATGATGCGCGCTGCCTTGGCGCGGGCCGTTTTTCATTGCCGTTACCGCGGCGTGTTTGGCAAACATCTTGTGGACCAGCCGATGATGCGCGCGGTGCTCTCGGATCTCGCGCTCGAATCAGAAGGTGCATTGGCTCTGACCATGCGGCTCTGCCGGGCTTTCGATCATGCGAAAGAGTCAGCATCGGAGGCGGCTTGGGCGCGGCTCATGACGCCAGCGGCGAAATACTGGGTCTGTAAGACCGCGCCCAACTTCGTCACCGAGGCCATGGAGTGCTTGGGCGGAAATGGCTACGTCGAGGAGAATACACTGGCGCGATTGTTTCGGGAGGCGCCGGTCAACGCGATCTGGGAAGGGTCTGGTAATGTGATGTGCCTTGACGTGCTGCGTGTGACCAAGCTCCACAGCGAGGAAGTCGGCGGCGCGCTTGCCGATCTTGCCCGCGAGTCAGCCGATCTGCCCGGCGCATCCGCCACAGCCGCCACCATTGAACGAATGCTTAGAACAGGCGCAGAAGCTGATGCGCGAAACACCGTCGAATTGTTGGCGCGACTCGCGGCCGCGGCTTCCCTCAAAGCGAGCGCGCCGGAAATCATTGCTGCGGCATTCGCCCGAACGCGGCTTTCAAACGCGCGCGGGTCGATGTGGGGGACGGCCGCGCTCGCCGATGACGAACGTGATCTTCTGCTCCAACGTGCGCTGCGGACCAGTTGAACTGAGGCCTTATTCGAAGAATTGGGGGATTTGTTGCAGAAGTCGGCGATGAGACGCACAAGACCGACTTTCGGCTCGGGCCGATACGGGGCGCCGAACTATCGTTGCGATTGATCGCTCTGGGCCGCGTCCGCCGCATCGGTCGGAACCAGCGGCACGTCGGCGTGCTGCACGGCTGGCGCCGCATTGCCGGCGGCCCCATCCTTCCGCACGACGTAGAGCACGGAGTTGTCGGCGATCCCGGCTCGCTGGAAAGTCTCCTGGCCGAAGTACTCGATGCCGAGCTGATCGACGACGAAGCCGGCCGCGGTCAGCCGTTCCACGAAATCGCGCTTGCCGTAATGACGGACGTGATCGCCCATGCCGAAATATTTCCAGCGGAGCTCGTCGCTGACGATGGTCGGATCCTCGTGCGTTTCATCGACGCCGACGGCGAGCGGCACCAGGACCAGGCCGAATCCGCCGGGCTTCAAAATCCGATAGAGCTCCCGCATCGCTTTGCGGTCATCGGGGATGTGCTCGAACATGTGCGAGCAGATGAAGATGTCGGTCGACTCGTCCGGATAGCTGATGTCGGTCAGGTCGATGCGGTCCTGGACATCGTTGCGATACAAATCCGCGGTGCGGTATTCGATTGACGGATTGCGCGAGATTTTCCGGCTCAGGGGATCGGACGGCGCAAAATCGGTGAGCCGGATGCCGCCGCCTTTGGCCAGCGCGGGCAGAATGCCATCGAGGAAAATCGCCATCAGCCGGTCGCGGTCGCTGGCATCGCACTTCGGGCAGGAGAACGCTTCGCGGTTGAAGGTCTCCAATTCGGCATGGCGATGGACATAGCCGAACTGCTCGACCTTCCGTGTATAGGACCGCCAGATCGGCTTGAAGGCGCGGAGGCCCACCGCGCAGATCGGGCAACGATGTTCGCTGCCGAGATAGCGCGGCAGCTTGATGGCGCGCTGGATCGCCTTCTTGGCCCTCTTGAACCGGACGTAGGGGAGGCTGTTTCGGAGGCTCGCGAACATCGCTCTGTGCCACACGTTTTGCAGGCCGGATGTCGCGGTCCAGCCGCGATTCTCGACGGGTCTATCGCCAATTCGTATAAACTCACTAAATCCTAGCCTCGCACCCCTCATTTGGCCACCGCCACAACACCATGTTCAAAGTCCGCGTCATTCCCTGCCTGGACGTCAAGGACGGCCGCGTCGTCAAGGGCGTCAACTTCGTCAATCTGCGCGACGCCGGCGATCCGGTGGAGGCGGCGATTGCCTATGACGCGGCCGGCGCCGACGAGCTCTGCTTCCTCGACATCACCGCGAGCCACGAGAACCGCGACACCATCTTCGACGTGGTGACGCGGACCGCCGAGGCCTGCTTCATGCCGCTCACGGTTGGCGGTGGGGTCCGCACCGTGGAGGACATCCGCAAGTTGCTCGCTTGCGGCGCCGACAAGGTGGGGATCAACACCGCCGCGGTGGTCCGCCGCGCTTTCGTCAAGGAGGCCGCCGAAAAATTCGGTGACCAGTGCATCGTGGTGGCGATCGATGCCAAGAAGGTGTCGAAGCCGGGCGAGACCGACCGCTGGGAGATTTTCACCCACGGCGGCCGCAATCCGACCGGTCTCAATGCGGTGGACTATGCGCGGGAGGTGGTGTCGCTCGGCGCCGGCGAAATCCTGCTCACCTCGATGGATCGCGACGGCACCCGGTCCGGCTTCGACATCGCGCTCACCCGGGCGGTGGCCGACGCGGTGCCGGTGCCGGTGATCGCCTCCGGCGGCGTCGGCAATCTCGATCACCTGGTCGCGGGCATTCGCGACGGTCACGCCACCGCGGTGCTGGCGGCCTCGATCTTCCATTTCGGCGAGTTCACGGTGCGGCAGGCCAAGAGCCACATGGCCCACGCCGGCCTGCCGATGCGGCTCGATCCCTAACGTCTGTCAAGCGCCGCGCTGGGCCCAGAGCAGCGCGCGCTCCAGCCGGTCGTTGCCCCAGAACAGCTCACCGTCGCCGGTGGTGAAGCTCGGTGCACCGAACACGCCGAGCCGCTGTGCTGCTTCGACCTCCGCCCGCAGGCGCAACTTGACGTCATCCGACTGGGCAGCTTCGAGCGCGGCGTCGGCGTCGACATTCAGGCGCGACAGGATTTCGGCGAGCGTGCGCGGCTCGTCGATCCGGCCGTCCTCGACAAACTGCGCGTGGTAGACAGCGACGGAGAAGTCTTCGCCCCAGCCTTGCGCCAATCCGAACAGAGCGACGCGCGCCGGCAGCAGGCTGTTCTGCGGAAACGGGTCGGGACGGCGGAACGGCAGCGACAGCTCCGCGGCCAGCCGCTCCATGTCGCGCCACATGTAGCGGCCTTTGGCCTCGTAGAGATTGAACGGCGAGGTATCCCAGCCCTGCGCCTTGAAGATCGGGCCGAGCAGAAAGGGCCGGAAGCGCACTCGCACCTTGGCCGCAGCGGCGAGCGGCCGGATTCGAGCCGCCGCCAGATACGAATAGGTCGAGGCGAAATCGAACCAGAAATCGAGGACAGGATCAGCCATGGGTTGATGTTAGCGCGGCGGGGCTTCGCGGCGAAGAGCGGGCGCCGCAGGCAAGCCATGCCCCATATCGGCATGACGGCAGCGGCGGGAAATGGTATTTCAATGGCATGAGCAGGTTCACCCTCGCCGACCTCGAGCAACGCGTCAGCGACCGCGCCAACGCCCCCGCCGAGCAGTCCTACACGCGCCAATTGCTCGACAAGGGCGCGGCGCAATGCGCCAAGAAGTTCGGCGAGGAGGCGGTCGAGGCGGTGCTGGCCGTGGTCAGCGAGGATCGCGAGCGCGTCATCGCGGAGTCTGCTGACGTGCTCTATCACCTGTTCGTCATGCTGCAGGCGCGCGGCGTGAAGCTCGCCGAGATCGAAGCCCTGCTGGAAACGCGCACCAAGAAATCCGGCTTGGAAGAGAAGGCCTCGCGGTAGCGCATGCGCAAAAGATCTGACGGATGAACCTGTCGATGGAACAGCGCACCGACGACGGCCTGTCGCCCTACCGCACCTACACACGGGCGGAATGGGCGGCGTTGCGCGACGACATGCCGATGACCTTGACGCCGGATGAGGTCAATCGCCTGCGCTCGCTGCACGACCGGCTCGACATGAAGGAGGTCGAGGACATTTACCTGACGCTGTCGCGGCTGCTTTCTCTCTATGTCGCTGCGACGCAGCGGCTGCACCGCGCTCAGCAGCGTTTCCTCGGCAGCGAGGAAGCCAAGGTGCCGTATATCATCGGCGTCGCGGGTTCGGTCGCGGTCGGCAAGTCCACCACGGCCCGCGTGCTGCAGGCGCTGTTGGCGCGCTGGACCAACGTGCCGAAGGTCGATCTCATCACCACCGACGGCTTCCTGCTGCCGAACGCGGTGCTGGAACGCGAAGGCCTGATGGAGAAGAAGGGCTTTCCGGAGAGCTACGACCTGCCGGCGCTGCTGTTGTTTTTGTCCGACGTGAAGGCCGGCCGCCGCCCGGTGCGCGCACCGATCTACTCGCATCTGGTCTATGACGTGATGCCGAACCAGTGGGTCGAGATCGACCGCCCGGACATCCTGATCGTCGAGGGGCTCAACGTGCTGCAGACCGGCCGCCTGCCGAAGGATGGCAAGGCCATCCCGTTCGTGTCGGACTTCTTCGACTTCTCGGTCTATCTCGACGCCGACGATAGTGTGCTCAAGAGCTGGTACGTCGATCGGTTCTTGACGCTGCGCGGCACCGCCTTCCGCGATCCGAAATCGTACTTCCACCGCTATTCGAAATTGAGCGACGACGAGGCGGTCGCCACCGCCGCCTCGATTTGGGACCGCATCAATCTCGTGAACCTGCACGAGAACATCGTGCCGACGCGGCAGCGCGCCGATCTCATCCTGAAGAAGGGCGAGAGCCACATGGTCGAGGACGTGGCGCTGCGGAAGCTGTAGCTACGCCGCCAGCGCCGCGGGATCGGGCAGGGCGTCGAGCGCCGCGGCGAGCCGGTCGCGTTCGAGCGGCTTCACCAGGAAGCCGTCCATGCCGGCGGCAAGGCAGGCCTCGCGGTCCTCGGCGAAGGCATTGGCGGTGAGCGCGATGATCGGCGTGGGTCGATCGTTGCGCTCGGCCTCGGCGGCGCGGATGCGTCGTGCCGCTTCAAGGCCGTCCACCCCCGGCATGTGCATGTCCATCAGCACCAGGTCGTAGGGCGCGCCTTTTTCGCGCGCGTCGTGCCAGCGCTCGAGCGCCATGCCGCCGCTCTCCGCCATGACCGGCAGGTGGCCGAGCCGGGTCAGCAGCGTGCGCGTCAGCAGCGCGTTGATCTCGTTGTCCTCGGCGACCAGGACGTGGAGCGGCTTGCGTGCACCGTCGATTTCGGCGGCGGCGGAAGGGGCCGCCGCCTCAGTCGCGGCAACGCCATCGAAGCCAGGTGCGGCGACGAGCTGCGCCTTCAGCGAAGCGGCGCGGATGGGCTTCACCAGATAACCGGCAAAGCCTGCTTCCTTGAGCGCCGGCAGCCGATGGCGCTCGGCCGGCGTGATGAGAACGATGCGGCGCGCCTGCGCCATCGAACCCGCTCGGGCTGCAGCCTCGGCGTCGATCGAATGATCGACCAGCACCGCATCCCAATGCCGCTGCGCGAACATGTCCGTCAGATGCGGCGCGAGGTGCATCGCGCTGGCGCCCCAGCGATTGAGCTGCCGTTCGATCAGCGACGCTTCAACAGTCGCGGGCGCGACGATCAGCACCGCGAGGCCGGAGAGATCGGGCGGCGCGACCTGCGTTTCATCAGCGTCCTCGGCGGGCGGCAGCGGCAGGATGGCACGAAAGGTCGAGCCCTCGCCTGGCGTGCTCTCGACTTCGATGCGGCCGCCCATCCGCTCGACGATGCGCCGCGAGATGGCCAGGCCGAGGCCGGTGCCGCCGAATTTTCGTGCCGATCCGCCGTCGGCCTGCTCGAATTCGTGGAAGATGCGCGCCTGCTGTCCGGGCGCGATGCCGATGCCGCTGTCGCGAACCTCGAACACGACCTCGCCACTGTTCAGCCCGGCCTCGACGACGACGCCGACGCCGCCGGTCTCGGTGAACTTGATGGCGTTGCCGGCAAGATTGAGCAGCACCTGGCGGAGCCGCGTGGCGTCGCCGATGACGCGCTCGGGCAGCCGCTCGTCGACGTCGGAGGCGATCTCCAGGCCCTTGGCCTGCGCGCGGGGGCCGAGCAGCTCGACGATGTCCTCGACCATCGTGACCAGCGAGAACGGATGCATCTCCAATTCGAGCTTGCCGGCCTCGACCTTGGAGAAATCCAAAATCTCCTCGATCAGCGACAGCAGTGCGTTGCCCGACGTTACGGTGGCTTTGACGTAGGTGGTTTGCTCCGCGGTCAGCGACGTGTCTTGCAGAAGACCCGCCATGCCGAGAATGCCGTTCAGCGGCGTGCGGATCTCATGCGACACCATGGCGAGGAAACGCGACTTGGCGCCGCTCGCCGCCTCGGCGGCGTCGCGCGCCTCGGCGAGCGCGCGCTCGGCTTCGATGCGGTCGGTGACGTCGCGGCCGACGCTCTGCACCTCGGCGTGCTCCGCCTTCTCGGCCCAGACCACGACATCGCGCCAGGCGAGCCAGCGCGCGCCGTCGGCGGTCACGATCTGCTCGTCGTGCAGCCGCGTGCCGTCCGGCAGTGTGCTGGCGCGGCCCTGCTGGAGCGACGGCAGCGCGGTCGTGGTGCCGAGCAGCGCGTCGCGCGCTGTGCCGGTCAGCGCGCAATAGGCGTCGTTGACGTAAGTGATGCGGCCGCCGCTGTCGCGCCGGACGATCAGATCGCCCTGCGCTTCGAGCAGGCTCGTGGCGCGTGCCTCGGCCTCCTTCAATTCCCAGGTGCTGTCGGCCAGCTCCTCGCAGCGGATTTTCGCGAGACGCAGCTCCAGGTGCAGCCGGCTGTTGCGCGCCATCACCATGAGCATCACGCCGCAGAGCATGCAGAACAGGCCGCCGATGCCGATCGCGAACATCGACGGATCGTAGATCGATTTATTGACGTGGAAGAGGTGGGTGAACAGAACCGCGGCCGCCGTCACCGCGCCGATGGCGATGAACGTCCAGCGCAGGATTGCGAGCAGAGCGCGGCGCGTCGCGTGATAGCGTTTGCGCGGCGTGTTCGTGACGGGACGAACCTGCATCGAGCGCCTTGCCCCCTTGTCCCCACAGGTTCCGGCGGAGGGACGCGAGCCCTCACCGACCTGACTGTCGAATGTATTCGCGGGGATTTTGATCCGCGGAACCTTGCGATTCCCCTTTCGCCGGGCCTGCGAACGGCCGGTATGGTTGATGCCCGGCTAACGGGCTTTTTCAGCCAGAGCTAGCGGATGGAGCCGGTGGCTTCGCGCCGCTGGTCGGTCTTCCACATCGCGGCGAGGAGGGCGGCCGCGTCCTGCTGCGAGAACCGCACCGAATGGACGTAGATCTTGTAGTCGGAGAGGGCGGCATCGGCCGAAAGCGTGACCGTGACGTCGGGCTTTGCGGTGTCGGCGTCGAGCGCCACGGTGCGGATCGGCGTCGAGGAGCGGCACGGGGCCTGTTCGCCGGCGCTGAAGTCGTCGACCAGAACGAAATCGGCCTTCTCGGCGCTGTCGACCAGCCGCATCCGCAGATCGGGTTTCGCCGAAGTGTCCGCGATCTTGATGCGGAAGTCGGGCGCCGCGGCGTTGCGCGCGATCTGGTAGGTGGTGGCGCCGCTGGCGAAACACAGGGTCTCCCGGGTCGGCGCAAAGGTCGAGTGCGCGGCGGCCGGTAGGGCAACGGCGGCGACCAGGATGAGTGTTTTCTGGATGCGATTCACGCAGAGCAGGCTAGGCCCCGTATGGTTACTACGGTCTTAATGAGGGTTGCGCTGGGACCCCTGCTGCGGGACAGTTTGCCAACTCAAGGGAGAACGTCATGGCGGTCGCAAGCCGAGCGAATTCCGATTACGGGCGCTTCGTCGACGAGGTGAAGGACATGAGCCTGTTCCCGCTGTGGGAACGGACCGGCGGGTTGAAGCCCGGCTCATCCTGCGTGCCGGCGCACTGGAGCTATTCCACGGTGCGGCCGCAACTGCTCCGCGCCTGCGACCTCATCACCAAGAAGGAGGCCGAGCGGCGCGTGCTGTGCCTGGAGAATCCGACCTTGCGCGGCACCACGTTCATCTGCGACTCGCTGTTCGCCGGATTGCAGATCATCATGCCGGGCGAGATCGCGCCGTCGCACCGCCACACGCCGAGCGCGCTGCGCTTCATCGTCGAGGGCGAGGGCGCCTACACGGCGGTCGCCGGCGAGAAGCTGCCGATGAAGCCCGGCGACTTCGTGGTGACGCCGGCCTGGGCCTGGCACGATCACGGCAATCTCGGCACCACGCCGGTGGTCTGGCTCGACGGGCTCGACACGCCGTTCGCGCGATTCTTCGGCGCGGCGTTCCGCGAGGAGCATGCCGACGACAAGCAGCCGATCGACCGGCCGGACGGCGAATCCATTTCGGTGTACGGCATGAACCTCATTCCGGACGAGTATCAGTCGGACGGGATGTCGACGCCGGTGCTGATCTATCCGTACGAGCGCACGCCGCGCGGCGCTCGACAGCATGGCCAAGGCGGACAAGCCGCATCCGGCGCACGGCTTCCGTCTGCGCTACGCCAACCCGGCGACCGGCAAGCATCCGTTCCCGACCATGGCGGTGTCGATGCAGCGGCTGCCGAAGGGATTTGCCGGCAAGACCTATCGCTCGACCGGCAGCGCGGTGTTCGCGGTGCATCGCGGCACCGGCACGGCGCAGATCGGCGACAAGACCTTTGCGATCGCGCCGCACGACGTGTTCGTCGCGCCGCCGTGGCAGCCCTACAGCTTCACCGCCGACAGCGAGATCGAGCTGTTCAGCTATTCCGATCGCGCCGGGCAGGAGGCGCTGGGCTACTGGCGCGAGCAGATCGGATGATCCGCCGAATCAAGCGCGGTGCGCTGGCCGGCGTCGCAGTCGCGCTCACCGCGGGCGCGACGACGCTGCACGCGCAGCAGGCCGTCGAAGAGGTGACGATGGCGGTGCCGGCGGTCGGCTTTCCGTTCGTCGCATCCTATGTCGCCGACGGCCTCAATCTCTGGGAAAAGCACGGCCTCAAGGTCAAGACCATCGTCATCGCCGGCATCGGCTCGACCAACGCGGTGATCTCCGGCAGCGTCGAGTTTGCCCAGATGTCGGGATTGTCGCTGACGCGGGCGGCGGCGAACGGGCAGCGCCTGCTGGCGATCGTCAACACCACCGACAAGCCGATCACCGAAATCTCGATCCGCAAGGATGCCGCCGACGGCGGCGAACTTCGATCCGAAGGCGCCGCTCGAGAAGCGCGCGCAGATCCTCAAGGGCCACAGCTTCGCGATCGGCGGCGTCAACACCGTGGTGCACGCCTATCTGCGGATCGTCGCGGCGATCGGCGGGCTCGATCCCGAGAGCATCCGCGTCGCGCCGATGGCCGGCGACAACATGCTGGCGGCGATGCAGACGCGGGCGATCGACGGCATGTCGACGGTGCTGCCGTGGACGCGCAAGGGCACGGTCGAGGGCACCACGGTGCTGGTCGCGAGCGGCGCCGAGGGCGATCCGCCGCACCTCGCGCCGCTCGCCTTCAATCGTGCTGGCGACCAAGCCCGACACCTGCGAGAAGCGCCAATCGCTCTGCGTGAAGATGGGCCGCGCCTTCGCCGAGGCGATGGCCTTCATCCGCAGCGACGCCAAGGGCACGCTGGCGATCCTGAAGAAGACGTTTGCGAATTTCGACGACGCGGTGCTGATCGACGCCATCGAAGTGGTGCGGAAGTCGACGCCCGCCTCGCCCGCGGTGACCGCCGAAGCGCTGGCGAACGCGGAGAATTTCAACGTCGAGGCGCGGCTGATGAAGGCCGAGGTGAAGCTGAAGAGCTACGACGGGCTGTTCACCGACGCTTATGTGAAGTGAATCTACGCCGCGCGCCGCACCTCATCCGTCAGCGCGCGGTAGGACAGCGCCTCGGCCAGATGCACGCGGCCGACTCTTTCGGCGCCGTCGAGATCGGCGAGCGTGCGCGCCACCCGCAGCACCCGATGATAGCCGCGCGCCGACAGCCGCATCGCGTCGGCGGCGTCGCGCAGCAAAGCCAGGCCGGTGGCGTCGGGCTTGGCGACCTCTTCCATCAGGCTCGCCGGCGCCGCCGCATTGGTGGTGACGCCGGGCAGTCCCAGCGCGGCGTAGCGCTCGGCCTGGATCGCGCGGGCGCGAGCGACGCGAAGCGCGACCTCTTTGCTGCCCTCGGCCGGCGGCGGCAGGATCAGATCGGCGGCGGTGACGGCCGGCACCTCGATGTTGAGATCGATGCGGTCGAGCAACGGCCCCGACAGCCGCGTCTGATACTCGGCGGCGCAGCGCGTGTTCGGCCCGCGCCGGCAGGTAAAGCCCGGATCGCCGGCGCGGCCGCAGCGGCAGGGATTCATCGCCGCGACCAGCATGAAGCGCGCCGGATAGGTGACGCGGTGGTTGGCGCGGGCGATGGCGACCTCGCCGGTCTCGAGCGGCTGGCGCAGCGCGTCGAGCGCCTGCGGCTGGAATTCCGGCAGCTCGTCGAGGAACAGCACGCCGTGATGCGCGAGCGAAACCTCGCCGGGCCGCGCGCGCAAGCCGCCGCCGACCAGCGCCGGCATCGACGCCGAATGATGCGGCGCGCGGAACGGCCGCTTGTTGGTGAGCGCGCCGTTTTCGATCACGCCCGCGACCGAGGCGATCATCGACACTTCGAGCAGTTCGGCGGGCGACAGCGTCGGCAGGATGGTCGGCAGCCGCGCCGCCAGCATCGACTTGCCGGAGCCGGGCGGGCCGATCATCAGCAGGTTGTGTCCGCCGGCGGCGGCGACCTCGAGCGCGCGCTTGGCGCTCTCCTGGCCCTTGATGTCGGCGAGGTCGAGCACCGCGCCCGCCGCTTCGGCGCGGATGCCGGGCTTCGGCCGCGCCAGCACCTGCGTGCCCTTGAAATGGTTGGCGAGCTGAATGAGCGACGACGGCGCGACGATCTCCATCTCGGGGCTGGCCCAGGCCGCCTCCGGTCCGCAGGCGGCCGGGCAGATCAAGCCTTCGCTCGCGCGAGTTGGCGCCGATCGCCGCCGGCAGCGCGCCGGCGACCGCCGCGATCGAGCCGTCGAGGCCGAGCTCGCCCAGCACGGTGAAGCCGGCCAGCGCGTCGTGCGGCACCGCGCCGATCGCCGCCATCAGGCCGAGCGCGATCGGCAGGTCGTAGTGGCTGCCTTCCTTCGGCAGGTCGGCGGGCGCGAGATTGATGGTGATGCGGCGCGCCGGCAGCGCGAGGCCCGAGGCGACCAGCGCGGCGCGGACGCGCTCCTTGGCTTCGGAGACCGCCTTGTCGGGCAGGCCGACGATGTTGAAGGCGGGCAAGCCGGGCGCGACCTGCACCTGCACGTCCACCGCGCGGGCCTCGATGCCCTCGAACGCCACCGTGGAAACGCGCTGGACCATGGGTGCCCTCAGCCGCCCGTGAAAGGTAGCAGAGCCAATTGTGGCAAACAAGAACATTTACAGAACAAAACAACTCAATTACAGTGCCTGAGCCGTTTTGAGATCACAACCCCAAGACGCACTGAGGGCTGAAATGATCGACCTGAAATCCCTGGCCATCGAGATGCACCACGCCCGCCAGGCCCGGATCGACGCCCAGGCGGCCTCCTCCGAGGTCGAGGAGCTGATCTGGCAGGTCGCACATTTCGAGCCCGGCAAGCAGCGCATGGTGTTCATGGTCGACGTCGGCGAGCCGGAGCCGTTCGGCGCGGCGCACTAGCGCGGCTCTGGAAGAATTACGAGAATTTAGTTGCGGCACACGGGCGGAGTTTCGCCGTGTGAAGCGCTGAACCGTCCTCGCCGCCTCCCGCAGTGCGCTATGATGCGCGCCGAAAGCAGCCGGAGGCGTCATGGTCCAGCTCGTCGACAGCGACATCAAGACCCGCGAGGTGCTGGGCTGGAAGGGCGTGCACGTGCTGCACTTTGCCGGCTCGTCATGCTCGCAGAAGCTCCGCATCTTCCTCAACCTCAAGGGCATCCCGTGGGAGTCGCATCCCATCGATCTGCCCGGCAACGAGAACTTCCGTCCCTGGTTTCTCGGCATCAATCCGCGCGGCCTCGTGCCGGTGCTGGTGCACGACGGCGCGGTGCATATCGAGAGCAACGACATCATCCAGTATCTGGAAAAGCAATTCCCGGACGCCGAAGCTCATTCCGGCCGGCCACGAGAACGAGGTCGCGGCGCTGCTCAAGCACGAGGACGATCTGCATCTCGATCTCCGCACCTTGAGCTTCCGCTTCGTGTTCGCGCCGCCCGGCCCGCCGAAGTCGGCCGAGGCGCTGGCGAGCTATGCGGCCAACGGCTCGGGCACCGTGCAGGGCGCGAGGGATCGCGACAAAGAGATCCAGATCGAGTTCTGGCAGCGCGCCGCCAAGGAGGGCTTCAGCGATGAGCGGGTGCGCGCTTCGGCGCAGAAATTCCGCACCGAGTTCGATGCGCTGAACCAGCGGCTCATGCAACTGCCCTATCTGATGGGCCAGAGCCTGAGCGTGCTCGACATCGCCTGGTTCATCTACGCGTATCGGCTGTCGCTCGCCGGCTATCCGCTCAAGCGGCTGCATCCGCGCGTCGGCGCCTGGGAGGAGAAGCTCCGCGCCCGGCCGGAATTCGCCAAGGAAATCGCGGGCACGCGCAAGCCGGCAACGCCGGTGGACCGGACCCTGGAGCAGGTGGCCGGGTTCTAGCCGCGTCGTTTCTGCTCGATCTTGTCCCAGATGATCGCCGCGACGTCCGGCCCGCCGAGATTCTTGATCGCGCGGATGCCGGTCGGCGACGTGACGTTGATCTCGGTGAGCCAGCCGGCGATCACGTCGATGCCGACGAACAGCAAGCCGCGCTGGCGCAGCGCCGGGCCGATGGTGTTGCAGATCTCGCGCTCGCGCGCCGTCAGCTCGGTGTCCTTCGGCGAGCCGCCGCGCACCATGTTGGAGCGAAGGTCGTCAACAGCCGGCACGCGGTTCACCGCACCGGCGTATTCGCCGTCGACCAGAATGATGCGCTTGTCGCCGTCGCGCACCTCGGGCAAGAATTTCTGGATCACCCAGGCCTCGCGGAACGTCGCGGCGAACATGTCGTACAGCGAGCCGAAGTTAAGATCGTCCTTGGTCAGCCGGAACACCGCGCCGCCGCCGTGGCCGTAGAGCGGCTTCATCACGATGTCGCCGTGCTCGGCGCGGAACGCCTTGATCTCGGCGAGGTCGCGGGTCAGCAGGGTCGGCGGCATCAGCGCCGGAAATTCGGTGACGAACATCTTCTCCGGGGCGTTGCGCACCGAAACCGGATCGTTGACCACCAGCGTTTTGGGATGGATGCGCTCCAGCAGATGCGTGGTGGTGATGTAGTTGAGGTCGAACGGCGGGTCCTGCCGCAGCAGCACGACGTCGAACGACGACAGCGCCGTGCGCTTGCCGTCGCCTAGGGTGAAATGATCGCCCGCCTTGTCGCGCACGGCGAGCGGCTGAGTTGTGGCGAACACGCCGTCCCGCACCATCGCCATCCGGTCCGGCGTGTAATAGCTGAGCGTATGGCCGCGGGCCTGCGCCTCGAGCAGCAGCGCAAAGGTCGAATCGCCGCGGACGTTGATCCGCTCGATCGGGTCCATCTGCACCGCGACGTTCAATGCCATGAATGATCCCTTGAAAAATCCTCAGCGTCCGGAAGGACAACGTAAACGAAAGGTTAACATCTTACCGCCAGTCTGCCTCTCATATAGTCATGAGGAGACTATGCCGCGTTTTCCACGGCTTTCCATCGCCAGCAAGCTTTATGCGATCTTCGCCCTGCTCGCCACCGCCACCGTGGTGCTGGCGCTGGTGGCGGTCGTCACCGCACGGCGGCATGCGGCGCTGACCGATGAGTTCGAGTTGGCCCTGCAGGGCTCGCAGAATGTCGAGCGCATCAACGGCCTGATCTATGCGGTGGTGATGGAATCGCGCGGCATCTACATGTCCGAGGACGCGCCGAGCCGGAAGAAATATGCCGACGGCTTGCTCACGTTCAACGATCAGATCGGCCAGATCATCAACGCCTGGGAGCGCACGGTTGGGCCCGAACACGCCGACCAATTCAAGCCGTTCGCGGCACGGATTCGCCAGTTCATCGAATTCCGAAAGGAGCTGGCGCGGCTCGGCGTCGAGGTCGGTCAGGCCGCCGGGCGCGAATGGGGTGACAACAACGCCAACCGCACCGTCCGCATCGCGCTGAACGAGGACCTCAACAGGCTCGGCGCGCTCTACACCAAGCAGGCGCGGGACACCTACGCGAAGATCGACTCCGGCATCGACTTCACCGCCTGGCTGATGAGCCTGCTCGGCGCAATCGCGATCCTGCTCGGCGCATTCGGTGCGCTGATGCTCCGGCGGGCCGTGGTCCATCCGCTTGCCGAGATCACGCGGGTGACCGAACAGGTCGCCGAGGGCAACGCCGTTGCAATTCCCTATGGCCCACGCCGCGATGAGATCGGGGCGCTGTCGCGCTCGATCAGCGTGTTCCAGGACGCCATGCGCCGCAATCAGGAGCTCAACAAGACGGTGCTGCAGGACGCCGAATTGCGCGGCGCGCGTCAGGAGCATGTGTCGTCCGAAATTGCGGCGTTCACGAATTCAATCGAGCGCAACATCGCCGAGCTCGGCGCCATCAGCGATCGGGCGCTGGAGTCGGCCACGCATCTTTCCGAGGCGGCCGATGGCGCCGCGCGCCGCACCGAAGGGGCCACCGCCGCTTCGGCCGAGGCCTCGGCCAACGTCCGCGATATCGCCTCGGCGACCGACGAGCTGGCGGCCTCGGTGATGGAAATCGACCGCCAGGTGGCGCAGTCGAACGCCATCGCCGAGAAGGCGGTCGGCGAGGCCGAACGCACCAATGCGGCGGTGCAGGAGCTGAACGAGGCGGCCAAGCGCATCGGCGACGTCGTCAGTCTCATCACCGACATCGCCGAGCAGACCAATCTCCTGGCGCTCAACGCCACCATCGAGGCGGCTCGCGCCGGCGAGGCCGGCCGCGGCTTTGCCGTGGTGGCGGGTGAGGTCAAGGCGCTGGCCGGTCAGACCGCGAAGGCCACCGAAGACATCGCCACGCAGATCGCCGGCATGCAGTACGCGACCAGCCGTTCGATCGAGGCGATCGAGGCGATCGAACGCACCATCCGCGACATCGGCTCGATCAGCGGGGCGATCGCGGCGGCGGTGACGGAACAGGGCGCGGCGACGCAGGAAATCGCGCGCAGCGTCGACGTTGCCGCCAAGCGCACGCATGAGACCGCCGAAGAAGTCAGCCGGGTCGGCGACGCCACCGAAAACACCCGCGCCAACGTCACCGCCGTGCGGTCGGTGGCGGAGGAGCTCGGCGCCGTCGCGCACCGCATCCGCGATCAGGTCGACGCGTTCTCGCAGAGCCTGCGCGTCGCTTAGAGCTTGATGCCGGAAAGTGGGACCCGGTTTTCGGATAAGATCATGCTCAAACAAGAAACCGCGACCTATTCGGTCTCGAAGGCTGCCGGGATGTGGCGCGGGATCTTTCCCGGCGCGACCAGCACCGCGTCGAACCGGATGTTGCTTTCGGCATCTTCGGGATGCGCGGCAAGCCAGGCGCCGGCCGCGGCGGCGATGCGCTGTTGCTGGCGCGGCAAGAGCGACAGGGCGGCGTCGTCGAGCGTGTTGCGCGCCTTCACCTCGACGAACACCAGCACGCCGCGGCGGCGGGCGACGATGTCGACCTCGCCGACCGGGCTGCGGAAGCGCCGGGCGACGATACGATAGCCCTTGGCGACGAGATAGGCCGCAGCGCGGCTTTCCGCCGAGAGCCCGACGAGATGCGCCGCCACGCGCTCCGGTCTTGGGTTACTGTTCCGCGCCATCTTCGCTTTCTTGATCGTCACTCAGCGCCAGCGCGCGCTGATAGATTTCGCGCCGGGGCCGGCCGGTGGCGGCGGCGACGTCGCTGACCGCATCCTTCACCGAAGCGTGCCGCAGCGCGCGCCGCAGCAGCGCGTCAACCGCGTCGGCGTCCGCGGCGTCTTCGTCGTCTGCGGGAGGGGCGATGACGATGGCGAATTCGCCGCGAATTTCGGCCAAATCCTTGGCAGTGTCCTTGGCATTTGCGTCATAGGCCTGCGCCAGCGCCGCCAGATCGTCGCGGCGAACCTCCTCGTGCAGCTTGGTGAGTTCGCGGCAGACCGCGGCCTGCCGTGGCCCAAGACCCTCGGCCAGCGCGTGCAGTGCGCGTCCGATGCGAGGCCCGCTTTCATACAGGATGAGGGTCGCCGGGATGCGCGCCAATTCCGCGATGCGGGTCCGGCGCGGGCCGTCCTTCGGCGGCAGGAAACCCTCGAAGAAGAACCGGTCGGTCGGCAGGCCTGCGACGGCGAGAGCCGCAAGCGCCGCCGATGGGCCTGGCACCGCGCTTACGGGCAATCCGGCTTCGCAGACGGCGCGAACGAGCTTGAAACCCGGATCGGAAATGAGCGGCGTGCCGGCGTCGGAGACGAGCGCGATCGCTTCGCCGGCGGCGAGCCGCGCCAGGAGCTTCGGCCGCGCCGCCACGGCGTTATGCTCATGGTACGGCGTCAGCGGCGTCGTGATGCCGTAGTGGTCGAGCAGCTTCCGGGTGACCCGCGAGTCCTCGCAGGCGATCGCGTCGGCCGCCGCGAGGGTCTCCAGCGCCCGCAGCGTGATGTCGCGCAGGTTGCCGATCGGGGTGGCGACGAGGTGCAGTCCGGCGGCCAGCCGCGGCGGCTCGAGGGGCTGCCCGGCCAGGACATACGACCTAGTGCGATCTCTGGTGCGGTCCTTGGTCCGGTCTTTGGCTGGATTTTCGGGCATGGGGCAGTGTACCGGCCGGCCCGGGTGGCGTCATCGCCGCGGAATGGGCCCGAAACGGCGCCGGAAACCGATCTTTATCCTTTCCATTTGGTTAA
Source organism: uncultured Alphaproteobacteria bacterium (assembly GCA_963850885.1). Lineage (GTDB taxonomy): Bacteria > Pseudomonadota > Alphaproteobacteria > Rhizobiales > Xanthobacteraceae > Z2-YC6860. Next base: position 211,721 of record CAWKOD010000014.1, read on the forward strand.
CCTATCGTCCTCATTATGCCTGTTTGCCAACGTGGACTGGCATTGCCGTTCGCTTTTGCTGTCGAGGACATCGTCCATGATTCCGGCCTCGCAGGCCCCGATGCACGCCCTGCCGCGCCGCGCCCCGCAGCCAGGTTTACGCAGGCTGCGTGAGCTAGCGGTGGGCGCCGTGCTGGCTGGCGCGTTGGCCATCCTGGCGGGCTGTTCCGGCATCTCCGAGGTGTTCAACAAGAATCCTCCGCCCGGCACTCAGGCACCACCGGTGCAATCGAGTGAGATCGGCACCGGCGCGGTCAGAGTCGCGCTTATCCTGCCGCTGTCGGCCGGCGGCAACGCCGGGACCGTGGCGCTGTCGATGAAGAACGCCGGCGAAATGGCGCTGTCCGAATTCAACAGTCCCAACATTCAGCTTCTGGTCAAGGACGACGGCGGCACCTCCGGCGGTGCCCAGCAGGCGGCCCAGCAGGCGCTCGCCGAGGGTGCCGAGATCATCATCGGGCCGTTGTTCGCCCATTCGGTCGGCGTCGTCGGCGCGGCCGCCCGCCAGCGCGGTGTGCCGGTGATCGCATTCTCGACCGACGCCACGGTGGCGACGCGCGGCGTTTATCTTCTGAGCTTCCTGCCGGAATCCGATGTCGATCGCATCGTCGATTACGCCATGGCCAGCGGCAAGCGGTCGTTCGTCGCCATGCTGTCGGAAGGCGCCTACGGCAACGTGGTCGAAGGCGAGCTCAAGCAGGTGGTGGCGCGCAAGGGCGGACGGATCGTCGGGCTTGAGCGCTACGCGCTCACCCCGGCCGGGATCGCGGGACCGTCCAAGGTGATCGCGCAAGCGTCACGCGGCGCCGACGCGGTGTTCATTCCCGAAGGTCCGGAGGTGGTGCCGTCGGTCGTGCAGGCCCTCACCGCGGCCAATCTCGACACCAGGCGCGTGCAACTTCTCGGCACCGGATTGTGGGACGATCCGCGCATCTTCAATGACGCGCGGCTGCACGGCGGCTGGTATGCGGCGCCCGACAGCACCGGCTTCCGCAATTTCTCCGCCCGCTACCGCCAGCGCTACAACCAGGACCCGGTGCGCACGGCGACGCTGTCCTACGATGCGGTCGCGCTGGTGGCGGCGCTGGTCAAGACGCAGGGGCCGCAACGCTTCTCCGAGCAGGTGCTGACCAGTGCGTCAGGATTTACCGGGATCGATGGGCTGTTCCGGTTCCGCACCGACGGCACCAACGAGCGCGGGCTTGCCGTGATGAAGGTGGGCCCGACTGGTGGCCAGATCATCAGCCCGCCGCCGCGCGCCTTCGGCGCCTCCGCGATCTGACGCCGAAATCGTCCCCCGCCTATTCGGCCGCAACCAGCACTTCTTCGATCGGCTTGGCGCTGTAATTCGACGCGTTGCGGCGTCCGGCCGAAGCTTCGCGGGCGAACAGGATGAGATGGTGGGCGAGCAACGTCACACTGATGAGAAACTCGATCTCGCCGCGCCGCAGCCGCGCCAGGGCATAGCGCCAGAACACGCGCCGGTAATCGCCTGTCACGCCGACGAACCAGAAAATGCGCGACAGCATGATCAGCGCCCGCCGGATGTTGCGCCATGATGCGCGCTGCGGACTGTTCGGCAGGCGCTTGCGGTTGGCGTAGGCGACGCGGATCTGGTGCTCGTAGCGGCCGAACAGCGCTTCGGGCTGATAGGCGACGCGCATGCATTCCCGCCACATCGCCACCACCTCGTCGTAAGGCATCTTGAACACCACGTTCGATTCGAGGTTATCGTCATTCTCGATCAACCGGCGTTCGCGCTTGAGGCGGTCCCACAGCGGCGTGCGCGGCAGCGCCTGCAGCAGGTTCATGGTCAGCAACGGGATCTGCGACTTCTCGACAAAATCCAGCAGGAACCGGCCGGTGTCGGGGGTGTCGGTGTCGAGGCCGATGATCATGCCCGACACGACTTCCATGCCGAAGCCGTTCAAGGTCTCGATGGCGCCGAGGATCGGCACCATCATGTTGTGATCCTTCGAGATCGACTTCAGCGCTTCCGGGTCGGGCGTCTCGATGCCGCAGAAGATCGTCGTGAACGCCGCCTCGCGCATCAGCTCGAGGATCTCCGGCCGCTTGGCGATGTTGAGCGTCGCCTCGCACGACAGCAGCAGCGGATAGCCGTTGCGCTTCTGCCACTCGATCAGGTGCGGCAGCATCTCGCGCACCGCGCGCTTGTTGGCGATGAAATTGTCGTCGACAAAATACACCGAGGTGGACAACCCGCAGGCCACCAGCTTGTCGAGCTCGGCGCAGACCTGTTCGGCCGTCTTGTAGCGCGCGACGCGGCCGTAGAGCGCCGGGATGTCGCAGAATTCGCATTGGTACGGGCAGCCGCTGGAGAACTGGATGCTGCCGAGCAGATAGCGGTCGATCTGGGCGAGCTCGTAGGCCGGGATCGGGAATTCGGACAGCTCGCGCCGTACCTTTGTGGTGAGCACGATCTGATGCTGTGGGCGCGTCACATCGTCTTTGAGCCGCGCGAACAAATCGTCGGTGGCGTCGCCCAGCTCGCCGACATGCAGGTAGTCGAAGTCCGGATAATTCTCCGGGCAGGCCGACACCGAAGAGCCGCCCAACACCGCGACCTTGTTGAATCGATGGGCGCGGCTGCGGATGTCGTCGATCTGCCGCCGCTGCACATGCATGCCGCTGACGAAAACCACCTCGGCCCAGGCGAAATCGTCGTCGGTGGCGGGCGCCATGTTCTCGTCGATGAAACGAACCGGCCAGCCGGTCGGCACCGCTGCCGCGATGACCAGGAGGCCCTGCGGCGGCATGAAGGCGCGAACCCCGTCGGTCAGCGGATAGGCGAACTCGAACGTGCCGAACGACGGCGTGTAGCGCGGAAACACGCATAAAACCCGCCGTCCGGGGGGATCAACGCGTGCAAGCATTGGCATTCTCGCCCGGTGCCGAAGATCAGCATCGGGCTGAAACTAGCCAAATATTGTGGCGATGACGAGGTGCGCCGCCCGCATTCGCGCCGGCGCTGCTATTTGCTCGTTGGCCGAAGCCTGTGCGGCGCGCAGATACTCGGCGTCGGTCACCTTGCCCAATTCGAATTTGCGCTCGGCCGGGATGGCGCCGTCGGCCTGCATGTTCTCGTAGATGCGCTGCAGGCCAAGCTCGGACCAATCGAGCTTGGGATCGAGAATGCCAAGCCGGATCGCCTCGGCGAGCGAGCGCTGGGCCAGCGCCAGGTCGGTCTTGAGTACGTCGGCGGCGATCCGCGCCGCCTGGTCCGGGTTCGACCAGATGAACTGCTGGCCGCGCAGCAGCGCCCGCACGAAGCCGGTCGCGATCCGCGGATTTTTGCGCGCCCAATCGCCGTTGGCGTTGACGGTGGTGAATTGCCAGTCGGGCTCGTATTTGCCGGCCCAGCCCAGATTGTTGAAGCCGAGCGCCTCGGCTTCCAGGTTGAGCGGCAGCGGCTGCATGCCGGCGTCGATCTTGCCGTCCTTGAGCAGGGTCTGGCGGGCGGGCGCGCCGCCGACTGCGCTGATTTTCAGATCGGCCGCCGCGAGCCCCTCGGCCTTGGCCATCTTGATCAGGAGCTTGCTCGAGCCCTCGGTCAGCGACAGCGCGCCGATGTTGGCGCCGCGCAGGTCGGCGAAGGTCTTGATCGACGATTTGGCGATCAAAAACAGCGGTGGCTTCCGCACGATGCCGGCAAGGATGCGGAGCGGCCCGCCCTTCGTGGCGTCGATCAGTACGGCGTCGGGGCCGACCAGGGAGAACTGCGTCGCGCCGCTCAACAGGCGCTCGGTGATCCGCTTGCCGTTCGGCTCGATATCCAGCGTGGGCGCGATGTCCTCATCCTTGAAATAGCCCTGGCGCTCGGCGATCCAGTACGGGATGGCGAAGATCACGACCGATGGCGTGACCACGTTCACCGCATCGGCGGCGCGTGCCGCGGGCGGATGCGCCGCGCCAATCAGCGCGGCAAGCGCGATGAGACCAGAAATGTTTGTGTGGACATGGTTCGCTCCCCGGAGGGGCGAGCCTAGCGTTTCCGGCAGACCGCCGCGAGGGCGTCAGGCGGCGAGATCCGCCACCACCGCGTCGAGGATCGGGAAACCGGCCGGGGTGACGCGCAGGCAACCGTCGCCGTCGCTCTCGACGAAGCCGTGTTCCTTGAGCGTCGCGATGCGATCGGGATCGAGCGTCCGGCCGGACAGCGCTTGGTAGCGCGCCGGGTCGATGCCTTCGGCCAGGCGAAGCCCCATCAGCAGGAATTCGTCGGCACGCTCTTCGGAGGTGAGCAGCTCGTCGGTGATCGTGCCGTGGCCGAGCGACTCGACCCGCATCAGCCAGGCTTCCGGTTTTTTCTCGGTCATGGTGGCGTGGCGGCGGCCGTCGATGTCGATCCGGCCGTGGGCGCCGGGGCCGATGCCGGCGTATTCGTGGGCGCGCCAGTAAACCAGGTTGTGCCGGCATTCGGCGCCGGGCCGGGCGTGATTGGACACCTCGTAGGCCGGCAGGCCGGCGTTCGCGCAAATCTCCTGCGTCAGATCGTAGAGCGCGCGGCCGGTGTCTTCGTCGGGAATGACCAGCTTGCCGGTCTTGTGCAACGCGTGGAACGGCGTCTCCGGTTCGATGGTGAGCTGATAGAGCGACAGATGTTCGGCGGCTTCGCCGATGGCGCGCTTGAGTTCGATTTCCCAATCCGCCGGCGTCTGCCGTGGCCGCGCGTAGATCAGATCGAACGAATAGCGGTCGAACGATTTTCGCGCGATGGCGACGGCGTCGAGCGCTTCCTGCGCGGTGTGCAGTCCGGCCGAGCTCTTTCAGCGACGCATCGTCGAGCGCCTGCACGCCGAGCGACACGCGGTTGACGCCGGCCGCGCGATAGCCGCGAAAGCGTGTCGCCTCGACGCTGGTCGGATTGGCTTCGAGCGTGACCTCGACATTCGGCGGCACAATCCAGTGCTTGCCGATGGTGTCGAGAATGGTGCCGACGGTGTCCGGCTGCATCAGCGACGGCGTGCCGCCGCCGAGGAAGATGCTCGACACCGTGCGGCCGGGGGTCTGTGCGGCGGTCGCGGCGATTTCCGCCTGGAACGCGCGGAGGAAGCGCGACTCGTCGATCGGCGGCGTGACGGACATGGCTGTTGAAGTCGCAGTACGGGCACTTCGATAGGCAGAACGGCCAGTGCACGTACACGCCGAATGTTGCGTCAGCGTTTGGCAAGACACGCCTCCGCAAGCTTGAGGAAGGCGCGGGCGCGGTGCGACAGGCCGCGGCCATGGGGCGGCAGGCCGTGCTTCTCCTCGGCCGACATCTCGCCGAAGGTCTGGGTCTGGCCGTCCGGGAGAAACAGCGGATCGTAGCCGAAGCCCAAGGTGCCGCGCGGCGGCCAGACCACGGTGCCGTCGACCGTCGCCTCGAATTCCTCGACGTGGCCGTCGGGCCACGCCACGCACAGCGCCGAGACGAAATGCCCGCGCCTGCGCTCTGCGCTTTTGGCGCCGCGTTCGATCAGCAGACTTTGAATCTTATTCATCGCGAAACGAAAATCCTTGTCCGGCCCGGCCCAGCGCGCCGAATGAATGCCGGGCTGGCCGTCGAGTGTGTCGACTGTGAGCCCCGAGTCGTCGGCGAACGCCGGCAGATTCGATGCTTTAGCCGCGGCTTCCGCCTTGATTCGGGCGTTGGCGCGGAAGCTTGCGCCGGTTTCCTCCGGCTCGGGCAAGCCCAGCTCGCCTGCTGATATGGCATCGACGCCGTAAAGCGCCAGCAGGTCGCGCATCTCGGCGAGTTTGCCCGGATTGTGGGTCGCGATGACGAGACGGCCGGCGATCGGGCGATGCGGCATTCCTACATTACCGCCATCTTCTGCAGATCGACCAGCTTGCCGATGCCTTTGCGGGCCAGCGCGAGCAGTGCGAGCAGCTGCTCCTCGCTGAACGGCGTCTTTTCCGCGGTGGCCTGGACTTCGACGATGTTGCCTCGCCGGTCATGATGAAATTGGCGTCGGTCTCGGCCTCGGAATCCTCGGCATAGTCGAGATCGAGCACGGCGGTGTTGTTGTAGACCCCGCAGGAGATCGCGGCGACATGGTCGCGCAGCGGATTGTCCTTGATCATCTCGCGGGTGCGCATCCAGGTGATGCAATCGTTCAAGGCAACCCAGGCGCCGGTGATCGAGGCGGTGCGGGTGCCACCGTCGGCCTGGATCACGTCGCAGTCGATGCTGATCTGCCGCTCGCCGAGCGCGGGCAGGTCGACGACCGAGCGAAGGCTGCGACCGATCAGCCGCTGGATCTCGACGGTGCGGCCGCTCTGCTTGCCGGAGGATGCCTCGCGCCGCGTTCGCGTATGAGTCGCGCGCGGCAGCATGCCGTATTCGGCGGTGACCCAGCCGCGGGCCTGGCCCTTGAGCCAGGGTGGCAGCCGGTCTTCCAAGGTCGCGGTCACCAGGACATGGGTGTCGCCGAACTTCACGAAGCACGAGCCCTCGGCGTATTTCACCACGCCGCGCTCGAGCGATACGGCGCGCAGCTCGTCGGGCTGTCGGCGGCTCGGCCGCATGGAATTCTCCTGACTCGGCGCAAATGGGTGCAAATGGGTATTGGTCAGGCTTTTAGACCATGACCCCGAAAAAGCCAGCCCCCGACGCCCGCCTTATTCGGGCTGGATGCCAGCGTCCTTGATCATCTTGGTCCATTTCACGAGCTGGGCCTTGATTGAAGGCATCGAGTTCCTCGGGCGAGCTGGAAAACGCCTCGAAGCCGGTCGCGGCGATTTGGGCCTTCACCTCGGGATTGTCGATGATCTTGCGGAGCTCGGTGTTCAGCCGGGTGACGATGTCGCGCGGCGTGTTGGCCGGCAGGAAAAATCCCGCCCACGAGTCCATGTCGAAACCCGTGACGCCGGCCTCGTCCAGCGTGGGCAGTTCCGGCACCAGCGCGCTGCGCTGCAGCCGCGTCGTCGCGAGCCCGCGCAGCGCGCCCGAGCGGTGATGCGGCAGCCCGGTCGCCATGTCGGTGAACACCATGGAGACCCGGCCGCTCAGCACGTCCTGCACCGCGGGTGGCGAGCTGCGGTACGGCACGTGCAACAGGTCGATCCCGGCGGCGCGTTTCAGCGTCTCGCCCGCGACCACCGACGAGGCGCTGACGCTTGCGAACGACAGCTTGCCGGGATTGGCCTTGGCATAGGCCACCAATTCCTGGATCGACTTTACTGGAATGTCCGGATTCACCAGCAGCATCTGCGTGAAGCTGCCGATGCGGCAGAGCGCGATAAAATCCTTGATCGGATCGTAGCCGATGGCTTTGTTCAGGCTGGGCGCCGCCGACATCGGCGAGTTGGAGCCGAGCAATATCGTGTAGCCGTCCGGCACTGATCGTGCGACCTGCACCGCCGCGATCGCGCCATTGCCGCCGGGCTTGTTCTCGATGATGACGCTCTGGCCGAGCACGACACCAAGCCGCTGGCCGATGATGCGGGCGATCAGATCGCTGCCGCTGCCGGGGCCGAACGGCACCACGAAACTGATCGGCTTACTCGGATAACTCTGGGCGTTCGCCGCGACGGCGAGGAGCGCCAAGGCTCCGGCCATCAGAACACGAAGCAGGCCCTTCATCCCACCTCTCCCGTCACCGCCGGCCTTATTGACCTGTTGCGCAAGACCATAACAGATTTGCCGGCGCCATCGCCCGTCAACCGAAAGCCTCGCAGCCATGATACCCGCCTGTCCCGGTCCGCTTCCGCCCGTCCGCCCCAAAATCCCGACGCCGCCCAAGGCCTGCGACACCCACGCCCATGTGTTCGGTCCGGGCTCGCGGTTTCCCTACGCCGAGACCCGGAGCTACACGCCGCCGGACGCGCCGCTGGAAAAATATCTGCACATGCTCGACACGCTGGGCTTTGCCCGCGGCGGGCTGGTGCAGGGCAGCGCCCACGGCCGCGACAATTCCGCGATGCTCGATGCGCTGAGCCGGCATCCGAAGCGGTTGCGCGGCGTCGCCGTCGCCGACGAGACCGTGCCGGTGGCGGACTTGCGCAAATGGGATGCGCTCGGCGTCCGCGCGCTGCGCTTCAATCATTTCTTCCGCGACGGCAAGCTGCATTATCAAGGCGGCGTGACGCTGGAGAACGCCAAGAAGCTCCGCGCCGTGATGAAGGACCTCGGCTGGCACATGCAATTGTGGATCGATGTGAAGGACCTGCCGGATACGATTCCGATCATCCAATCGATCGGCCTGCCGGTGGTGATCGATCACATGGGCCGCACCGATGCGCGGGCCGGGATCAACACGGCGGGCTTCCAGAGTTTGGTCCGGTTGCTCGGCGAGGGCGGCTGCTGGGTCAAGATGTCGGGCGCGCATCGGTTGAGCACGCGGGCACCGGACTATCCCGACGCGCGGCCGTTCCACGAGGCGCTCATTGCCGCCAACCCGGATCAATTGATCTGGGGCACCGATTGGCCGCATCCGCGTATCGAGGGCGAGATGCCGAACGCCGGCCATCTGCTCGACCTGTTCAACGAGTGGACGCCGGATGCGATCGTGCGCCGGAAAATCCTCGCCGACAATCCGGCGCGGCTTTACGGGTTTACGGACGAGGGCGCGGACTCCCGATTCAACTGAATTGGATTCTAAGGGAAAGCCTTCTGCAGGTAGGCGATCAGGTCGGCGCGGTCGCTCGCCTCCGCCAATCCGGCGTAGGGCATGCGGTTGGCGGGTACGACCTTCTGCGGGTCGGCCAGGAACGTGTCGAGCGTCTGCGGGGTCCAGGTGATGCCGCTGCGCTTAAGCGCCGGCGAGTAGCGAAAATCGGCGAGCGTCCCGGCCTTGCGGCCGAAAACGCCGTGCAGGCTCGGTCCGACGTTGTCTTCGCCGGGCTCGATCTTGTGGCAGGCGGCGCATTCCTCGAACTTCTTCTCGCCGCGCGCGGCGTCGCCGTCGGCACGGGCCATTCCGGCGGCGGCCAGAGTGGCCGCCGCCATCAGCACGACAAGGTGCTTCATGCGTGCACCAGCGGGCCGGGGTTCTTGCGGTAGACGTTCTTGATCGCGTCCGCCGTCCAATAGGCGAGCGCGCCCACCGGTCCGGTCGGGTTGTATGACGCGTTGTGCGGGAACACGTTGGCGCCGACGACGAACAGGTTGTGGCAATCCCAGCTCTGCAGATACTTGTTGAGCACGCTGTCGCGCGGATTGGTGCCCATGACGGTGCCGCCGGTGTTGTGCGTGCTCTGGTAGGGCACCACCGTCCAACTGTCGCGGGCCGAAGCCTCATTCAGCCGCGTCGGGTTCATCGACTTGGCAATGGTGTTGACGAGTGCGGCCGCATGACGGCCCATCTTCTGCTCGTTCTCCTTGTAGTCGAATGTCATGCGCATCAACGGCTGACCGAACGCATTGCGATAGGTTGGGTCGAGATCGAAGCAGTTGTATCGGTTCGCCGCGACGCTGCCGCTGGCGTTGATGGTCATCGCGGTCTGATACCACTTGGCGGTCGCCGCCTTCCAATTCTTGCCCCATTGCGGCGTGCCGCGCGGCACCGGCCGGTAGCCGATCGGCAGCGCGGAGTTGAAGCCGCCCGCGACGTTGTAGCCGCCGACAAAGCCATGCGGGCCGCGGTCGAAAGCCCAATTGATGTTGAAGTCGTCGATCGTCACGTTCGAGCCGCCGGCGCTGATGAACGGATTGAAGGACTTGTCTTCGAAGAACAGCGTGGCGCCGACGCCATTCTGGTAGCAGTAGTTCTTGCCGACCACGCCGGTCTGCGCCACCGGATCGTACGGCGCCCCGATGCCGGACAAGCAGCATCAGGTGCACATTGTTGATGGCATAGGCGCAGAGCAGGACGATTCCGGCCGGTTGCTCGAACTCCTCGCCGTTCAGCACGTTGGTGTAGGTCACGCCGGTGACGCGCTTGCCATCGGAGTCCTTCAGCACCTTGGTGACCCACGAATTGGTGCGCAGCTCGAAGTTCGGATTGCGCATGGCGATCGGGATCACCGAGACCAACGGGCTGCCCTTGGCGTTCGCCTCGCAACCGAAGCGCTGACAATAGCCGCAGTACTGGCAGGCGCCGTATTTCGAGCCGTCCGGATTGGTGTAGGCGCGCGACGCGTTGGCTGACGGTCTTGGGAACGGATGATAGCCGTTGTTCTTCGCGGCTTCCGCGAACATGACGCTTGAGAGGATCGGCGTCAGCGGCGGCAGCGCATAGTCGCGCGCCCTTGGCGCTTCGAACGGGTTGCCGCCGGGCTGGATCTGACCCTTGAGGTTTCCCGCCTTGCCGGAGACCGCCGCGGTGTACTCGAACTTGTCGTAGTACGGCTCGAGCTCGTCGTAGGTGATGCCCCAGTCCTGGATCGTCATGTCGGCCGGGATGAAGTTCTTGCCGTAGCGCTCCTCGTACATGGAGCGCACCTTGAATTCCATATCGGTCCACCGCCAGGTGTGGCCGCTCCAGTGCGTGGCCGAGCCGCCGACGCCCTCGCCCGGCAGGAACGAGCCGAGCCGCCGCATCGGCAGCGCCTCTTGGGACGGGTTGTTGCGGATGGTGAGGGTGTCGCGCGCGGCGTTCTGCATCAATTCGTGGCGCACCACGTAACGCAGTTCGTCGCGGATGTTCGGCACCGCAAAGTCCTTGCTCGGATTGGGGAGCGCGCCGCGCTCGAGCGCGACCACCTTCAATCCGGCCTCGGTCAATTCCTTCGAGAGAATGCCGCCGGTCCAGCCGAGGCCAACGACGACGACATCGACTTCCTTCAGCTTCGTTGCCATGCCGCCCTCCCTCAGCTCATGTCCGCAATGCCGAGAATGTCGGCGGTGTATTTCTTGCCGCGATACTTCTCGACGTTGTCGCGGTGCACCGCGATGACGCCCGGGAAGCCGATCAGCTTCCAGCCCGCCTTGTCGCGATTGCCGCCGTAGATCGGGTCGGAGAACATGCCCTCCATCACGGTCTGATAGACCGTGCCCCAGAACGTCCGCACCGGCAGGCCGTCCGGGAACGTGATTTTGGCGGTGGACAGACCGACCAGCACCTCCTCGCGCTGCTGCTCGTTAAGGGCGTCAAACGACTTGCCGTAGGTCTTGAGGCAATGCGTGTTGGTCGCCTTGATGCCGGAGCGGTACAGATCGGCGGGCGTGAGAGGCAGCTGATAACCCTGGTTCGGCGTGCCGCGCTTCCACGGCCCCTGCATGTAGAGGCGCTCGCCCTTGCCCCACCCGCCCGCCAGCGCCCGATCGATGTAAATGTTCAGGCCGATGTCGGTGCCCTTGGGCGTCAGATCGTCGGCCGGGACCATGTGATCGACCAACGCCTCGACGAATGCCGCCTCCTCGATATTCAGGAATGCGTAGCCTGGACTTGCGGGAGCCGCCGCGGGCGCGGCGGGTTGCTGCGCCTGCGCGTCGGCGGTTGGTGCGACCGCAACGGTGCCGGCGGCAGCCGCGGCGCCGCCAACAACCGCGCCTTTCAGAAAATTACGGCGATCGAAGCCCTGGTCGTCCATAACATCCTCCCTGGTCTGCCTCCGGTTTGTGTTCACCAGTTTGCAGACGTCCGAAAACGACAGCGTGCCGTTGCCGCGTTCAAGGCATCGTACGGCTCTGGCTAGCGCTCGGGAAGGGCCCGGAGTGACTTCAAGAACGTACGTTCGGTTTGTCGCTACTTCTCGAACGCACCCATTTGGTGGAGTGCCGTCAGCCAGTCCTCACTGTGCCAAGTCCGGATAATCCTGCCGTCCTTGAATTCATGGATATCAATGGTCTGGATGGTCACTTTCCGGTTCTTCGCTGGAAAGCCCATGAACGGCGCTCGATGTGTGCCGGTGAGCTCCGAACGCACGACGACCTTGTTTCCGTCCCGAAGGATTTCCGCAGGGGTGATCCTGAAGTCGGGAAAGGTCTTGGTCAGATCGTCGAGGATGAACTGGACGCCGCCCCGGCCCGTCGGCTGACCCGGGGCGGCCGGAATGTCGACCCAGTTCTCGCTCATGACCGGCTCGGCGAGTGCCGCATTCCGTTTGTTGAAGGCGTCATACCAAATGGTGACATCGTTCATGACGGCACTCCCTTCTTGTCCATGCACTGGAAGGCTCAGGATCAAGCCGATCGTGATCAGCAGAAATGTCTTCATTGTTTTCTCCCCTCAGCAACGGGAACGGCTTCGCCGCACCGGCCAACGCCGGGCTACGCAATCTTGACGAGGTTCTGGTTCGGCAACGGTCCTCCGGGGAACTGCGCGAGCTTGCCGCCCACCGCAAGCGATCCAAGATCAATGCCGGTGAAGCCGATGCGGTCGATCAGCGCCGCGATCTCCGCCTTCGCCGCAGCATCATCGCCGGAATAGAACAGCACGCGCCGTCCCCCGCGATCCTGCGGGTCCGCGGCCAGAACTTCCGCGCGCAGATGATTGAACGCCTTCACGACACGCGCGCCGGGCACGAGATCGGCGACCACTTCACTCGACACGCGGCCCTTGAGGTCGAACGGCTTGAACAACGGCGGCTCGATCGGATTGTTGGCGTCGATGACGATGCGCCCATTCCAATCCGGAAGTCCCGCCAGCGCCGCCGGGAGCTTCGTCCAATTGACGGCAATCAAGACAATGTCGGCGTGTGCGGCTTCGTCGCGTGTGCCTGCTTTGATCGAGGGACCAAGCTCGCGGACCAGCTCTTTGCAGCGAGTCCGGGCCCGCGGCTGTTCGAGATGGTCGCCTCGATGCCGGCGCGGGCCAGCGTCCGGGCGAAGGCTGTGCCGATAGCGCCTGAACCGATGATGCCAATGGTCATGGGATGTTCCCTAAGGTGAGGTTGATTGACGAAGCGAATTCAGGATTTAGCTGCCATCTCGGGCGGACCAAGCGCCAAGCTGCTGCATGAGCGAGAACAGGTTGGCGACGCCCCAATGCTCGGCGATTTTGCCATTGCGCACGCTCATCACGTCGACGGTTTCGAATTGAATCGTTTGCCCGGTTGGCGCCACGCCTAGGAATTCTCCCCGGTGCGTCCCATGATAGGTCTTGTAGGTCGTCACCCGGTCGCCATCGGCCAACTGCCAATGAATATCGGCGTGGAAGTCCAGGAACGCCGCGCGGAGGGCTTTGTAGAGTTGCCGCGCGCCGTCCGTGTCGGGGGTTCGACCGGCTGCGGCGTGTGATCGAGGAAGTCGTCCGCGAAGAGTTCTTCGAACATCGTGAAATTCCCGCCGCCTTGCACTTCTTCGGTGTTGCGCCGAACAACAGCCTTTGCGGCTTCGCCTGATTGATTGCTTGTCATGACGTGACTCCAATGATTTGAGAATGCCGTTCTGGCGTTGCGCCGGACTACGCGCCAACGCCGGCCTTCTGGCCGAGCAGTTGAAGCTCCCACGCCAGTGTGATGCCCGTGCCGCCGCCATGCTCCAGGAAAACCTCGGCCAGCTTCGCGGCCTGATCCTCACGAGCCCAGTCGCGCTGCAACTCGCCCGCCACCGCCATCCAGGTGATCGGCACGACGCCGGCCATGACCATCCGGCGAACCGCCATCTCGTGGGCTTCCGCGCTCACGCCACCAGAGGCATCGGTGACAGCGTAAACCTCGTAGCCTTCGCCCGCAGCCTGGATCGCCGGCATGGCGAGACAGATTTCAGACCAGAGCGCGGCCATGATGATCTTCTTGCGGCCGGTCTTCTTCACGGCGTCGACGACGCGCGCGTCTTCCCAGGTGTTGATGAAGGTGCGGTCGATCGGCTTCTGGTCTGGGAATACGTCCTGCAGCGGCTTGATGAGTTTGCCGCCGCGGTCTTCCAGCACCGTGGTCAGGATGGCCGGGACGTTGAAAACCTTCGCGGTCTTGGCGAGCGCGACGACGTTATTCACGATCATCGTAGGCTCGTGGCTGTGCAGGTTGGCGAACTGAAAGGCCTGGTGGTCGATCAGGACCAGGACCGACTCTTCCGGGGTCAGGAGGGCGTTGAGGCCGTTCTTGAGGACTGCGGACTGCGGTCATGGGCGTTCACTCCGGTTGGGGTTGGCGTTGTTTCCGGAGGGGATATCGCCACTTTTATTGATGCGCGATTAGCCATTAATCGATAGAATTATTTTCAAGTATTGCTTGAAGATAGCCATGGAAACCCTCGCCAACCTGGAATCCTTTGTCCGCAGCGCGGAAACTGGCGGCTTTTCGGCGGCGGCCCGGAGGCTGTCGCTGACGCCGGCGGCGGTCAGCCGCAACGTCGCGACCTTGGAGCGTAATCTCGGCATCCGCCTGTTTCAGCGCAGCACCCGCAAGCTCACCCTGACCGAAGCCGGTGAGCGCTTCCTCCACGCCATCAGAGGCAATCTCGACGGCTTGCAGGAATCCATCGCGACGATGGCGACTGATCGCGGCGAACCGGCGGGCGTGCTCAGGGTCAGCATGGGGATGATGTTCGGGATCGAATACATCCTGCCGCTTCTGCCGGAATTCATGAAACGCTATCCCGCTGTTCGCCCCGACTGGCAATTCGAGAACCGCCAGATCGACCTGATCGCTGAAGGGTTCGATGCCGCGATCGGCGGCGGCATTGAGCTGGCGCCGGGTCTGGTATCGCGGGTGTTGGCGCCAGCGCACATTATTGCTGTCGCATCGCCGTCTTATCTCAAGGGACGCACGCCGCCCGCCGATCCGTCAGTAAGCGCGCGGCACCGCGGCGACACTTTCGGCGTGCCCGCACGTTGATATTGTCGCGATCACCATTTGGAAACCGACTTGGTGGGCAATCGACGCTTCAGTGAAAAAGCGTCTAATGTGTCTCATCGGACAGCATCGAGGTGAGAAAAATCATGGCGCTCGCCGTCGAGATCAACGTGCTGAGCGGCGCTGCCGTGGAGCCAGGGTTGGTCGCGGCGGCTGACCTCTTCCGCAAGCGGACCGGCAACAACGTCAAGATCACGTTTGCCACCACCCCGGAAATCCGCCGTCTGGTTGGCGCTGGCGCAACACCTGATGTCGTGATCGCGCCGCATGCGGCCCTCGACGAGCTGGCAAAATCCGGCACAGTCGACGGCACCGCGCGGGTGTCGGTTGGCCGGGTCGGTGTCGGGGTTGTGATCCGTGACGGCGCGCCGAAGCCTGATGTCTCGACGACCGACGCGCTCAAGCGCGCGGTGCTCGACGCGGATGTCAGTGATCTACAATCGGGCGTCCAGCGGGCTGTACGTCGAGGGATTGCTGCAACGGCTGGGTCTGGCTGAACACATTCAGGCGAAAACCAAGCGCTACACCGGCACGGACATGATCGAGCCTTTGGCCAAGGGCAAAGGCAAGGAGATCGGCTTTATGCCGGTGGCGCAAATTCTGAACTGTCGTGGCAGAGGTCTGCAACTTGTCGGCCCGCTGCCTGCCGACATCCAGAACTACACGCGCTATGCCGCGGCACCCGCACCAAAATCCGAAGGCGGCCTGACGTTTGTCCGCTTTCTCGGAACTGCGGAAGCGAAGGGCATATTTGTGAGCGCAGGAATCGAATAGCCCGTGTCCGTTCAGTGTCGCGGCGGGGACATGGCCCTTCTCGCTCCTGTGAAAGGGGCGTAGCGTTTGGCGCACGCCGTATTGCGAAGACCGTGAGGGATCGCAATGAAACTTCCCCGTCGGCAATTTCTGCGTCTGACTGCGGGCGCCGCCGCGTTGCCGGCCGCCTCTCGCATCGCAAGGGCTCAGACCTACCCGTCACGACCGGTGCGTTGGATTGTTGGCTTTGCCCCCGGCGGAGGAAACGACATTGTCGCGCGTCTGATGGGTCAATGGCTTTCGGAACGGACCGGTCAACCATTCATTATCGAGAACCGACCGGGCGGCGGCACCAACATCGCCACCGAGGCCGTCGTGAATGCGGCCCCTGACGGCTATACGCTTCTGCTGGCGGGTCTTCCGAACGCGAGCAACGCAGCTCTGTTCGCCAAGCTCAATTTCAATTTCATCCGCGACATCACGCCGGCCGCCGGCATCATCCGTATCCCCAATGTGATCGTGGTCAATCCATCCGTCCCGGTCAAAACCGTCCCCGAATTCATCGCCTACGCCAAAGCCAATCCAGGCAAAGTCAACATGGCCTCGGCCGGGAACGCGAGCGCGGGCCATCTTGCCGGTGAACTGTTCAAGATGATGGCTGGCGTCAACCTGGTCCACGTGCCGTATCGCGGCAATGGGCCGGCGTTGACGGATCTGCTCGGCGGACAAGTGGATGTCCTGTTCGCCTCGCTTCCCTCATCGATCGAGTACATCAAGGCGGGAAAGCTGCGTGACCTTGCGATAACCAGCGCGAAGCGCTCGGAGGCACTGCCGGACCTTCCGACCATCGGGGAGTTTGTGCCCGGCTACGAGATGAGCGCGTGGTTCGGCGTGGGCGTGCCAAAGGGAACGCCTGCCGAGATCATCGACAAGATCAACAAAGAGATCAACGCAGGTCTGGTCGACCCGAAGATGAAGGCGCGGTTCACTGATCTCGGCGGCATCGCCATTGGCGGCTCGCCTGCCGATTTCGGAAAACTGATCGCCGACGAAACCGAGAAGTGGGCCAAGGTGGTCCGTGCCGCCAATATCAAGGCGGACTAGCGTCCTGGAAAGCGTCGCGCCTCACAGGCGCGACGCGGACCCGATCCCCGTTGGCGGTGAGCATGGCGCCGAGCGTCTTGCTGCGCGCGGCCAGGTCGCCAAGCACCTCGGTCTCGTCCGCCGGCCGGCAGAATATGGTTTCATAGCCGGCGTTGTGGCGCACGAAGCGAAAGTTGTCGGCCCCGCATTTGCCGTTCTCGAACGTCACCTCGGCGACCATGCCGATCCAGTCGGCGTGCGCACGTCCACCATGGCCGGTCTTGAAGCAGAGGTTGCCGAGACCGTAGTAGATCGGCCGGCCCTTGTAGAGTTCGACCGGCAACGAATAGTGCGGCCCGTGGCCCATGACGACGTCGGCGCCGGCGTCGATGGCGGCGTGGCCGATCTCGGTCATGTATTGCATCGGCTCGCGTCCGAGGCCCCAGTGACAAGAGGCAACGAGAATGTCGACCTGCGGGCGGAGCGCCGAGATATCTTTGCGAAACTCCGCGACATAAGCCGGGTCGGCCCAGGTGATGATCGTGGGCGGAACGCCGGGCCGATTGGGCGGCGGAATTCCCGCGTGCGCCCGGCCCATCGGCACCTGATAGGCGGTATGGCCGCGCAGGACCGCGATGCCCGGCGCGTCATCGCTGGCCTCGTGGTCGGTCGGCCAGTAAACCGAGCTGCGCTGCAGGACGCCGACGCGCAGGCCATTGCGTTCCACGATTGCGGGCGCGCGTGCGGCTGCGAGATTGGGGCCTGCACCGGTGTGGTAGGACGCCGATCTCGTCGAGACGCGCGATCGAGGCTGCGATATTGGCGGCGCCATAGTTCACATTGTTGGCGATTCCGACGGCATGGATGCCGGCGAACTTCAGCGCCTCACCGCCCACCACGGGATCGGCAAAGAATCCCTCGTTGGCGTGCGAATGACGGGACGCCGGCAGATGCAGGCAACATTCCATATTGCCGAACACCACGTCCGCCGCATGGAGTTCGTCGACAATTTTCCGGAACGGCTCCGCGGCCTCGGCGACATTCATCAGATTGACGTCGCCGGTCAAAAGCAGCTTTTTTGCCATACACTCACCTCTCGCTAATATCCAGTCACCGCCGGTTCGCCCAGCTATAGCGCCCAGCCGCCATCGATCAGGTGGGTGTGGCCGCTGATGAAAGCGGATTCGTCGGAGGCCAGATAGGTGGCCAGCATGGCGACCTCCTCGGCGGTGCCGATCCGCCCCATCGGCTGGCGGTCGATAAAGTCTTTTTCCGCGGCCTGCAGCGAAAGTCCGGAGCGCTTGGCGTGCGCCGCGACGCGGTCGCGAAACGACGGCGATTCGATCGTGCCGGGGCAGATCGCATTGACGCGCACGCCCTGCTTGATGAAATCCATCGCGGTCGCTTTGGTCAGCCCGATCACGGCGGCCTTGGTGAGGCTGTAGACGTAGCGGTTGGGCACACCCCGGATCGAAGACGCCGCCGACGACATATTGATGATCGAGCCGCCGCCCTTCTTCAGCATCCCCGGGATGAAAGCCTGCATCGTTCGATGCATCGACTTCACGTTGAGGTCGAACGAGAAGTCGATGTCCTGTTCGGTTGCGTCAAGCACGTTGCCGTGGTGGACATAGCCCGCGACATTGACGAGCACATTCAGCCCGCCGAATTCCTTGGCGACGGCGTTGGCCAGCGCGTCGATTTTCTCGGCCGAGAGGACGTCGAGCGCGATGCGTTGCTTGGCCTTCAGCCCCTGGAGCTTGCTGTCGTCGACATCGGTCGCGATCACGGTGGCGTCTTCGTCGATAAAGGCCGTTGCAATGGCGCGGCCGATGCCCTGGCCCGCGGCTGTGACCAGCGCCACCTTGCCCTTCAGCCGTCCCGTCATGGACCCCTCACGTACGAAAGCGGACATTCGGCGGTGGCCCGCCGATGCCTGCTCCGTGCCAGAAGCCGCCATCAGGTGACCCACGGACAACATACTATGGGGCAAGTTCCTCAGCGATTGCTTTCTTCACATTTGGCCTTTTCGCCATGTGCGCCGATGTTTGATCACACGAGGAATGCGCGAAGGATCAGCTTGTCTGCCAGCGGACGAAAAGCTGCGGGGCGGTACTTCTGTATAAAATCACTCACTCTTTCCATGGCCGCTTTGCGTCAATTAGCGACATCACGTCGGGAGCTAAATTTGCTACCCTTTCTCCAGAATGAATAAAGGGGGGCGGCCATGAAACTACCATCGCAGAACTTTTCTGCATCTGGCGGTGGGTGCCGCCACGCTGCCCGTCGTATCGCGAACCGCAACGGCGCAAGCCTATCCGGCGCGCCCGATCACGCTCATCGTGCCGTTCCCACCCGGCGGCAGCACCGACGTTGGCGCCCGTATCGTCGCAGACCACATGTCGCGTACGCTGGGCCAGCAAGTCGTCGTGCAGAACGTCTCCGGCGCCGGCGGCACCACCGGCTCGACCCGCGCGATGCGCTCTGATCCAGACGGCTACACTCTTCTGATGGGCCAGATGGGGACGCACGCCGCCGCGGTCGCGCTCTATCCTAACCTTGCCTACCGGCCCGATGTCGATTTCGAGCCGATCGGCATGGTCACCGCGTTTCCATTAATCGTCGCGGCAAGGAAGGATTTTCCGGCACAGGATTTCAAGGAATT
Organism: uncultured Alphaproteobacteria bacterium; assembly: GCA_963850885.1. GTDB lineage: Bacteria > Pseudomonadota > Alphaproteobacteria > Rhizobiales > Xanthobacteraceae > Z2-YC6860. Next base: position 230,946 of record CAWKOD010000014.1, read on the forward strand.
CATCGCCTATGTGAAAGCGAACGACACCAAGCTCAACCAGGCGCATGCCGGAGTTGGCTCGATTTTTTTCACCAGCTGCCTGCTGCTCAATTCGATTCTGGGTGCAAAGCCGACGCTTGTGCCCTTCAATGGTGGCGCTCCGGCCATGAACGCGCTGGTCGCTGGGCAAGTCGACTACATGTGCGCCGATATCGTAACCGGTGGTCCGCAGCTCGAGCCCGGCAAGATCAAGGTCTATGCGATCGCATCGGCCACGCGTAATCCGGCCATGCCGAACGTGCCCACCACCGTTGAGGCTGGACTGCCCGCGTTTCAAGCGTCTGCCTGGAACGGACTGTTCGCACCCAAGTCGACTCCGCAGCCGGTCCTCGACAGGCTGGTTGATGCGCTCGACAAGGCACTCGACGACGAGGCCACGCGAAAGCGCCTCGGTGTTCTCGGTGGCGATATTCCCGAAAGGCCAAATCGCGGCCCGCAGCCGTTTCTCGCGCTGGTCAAGAGCGAGATCGCGCGCTGGTCACCGATCATCAAGGCGGCGAACGTCAAGATGGAATAGACGGGTTAGTTCGAAAGACGCCACAGAAAGGCTTTGGGCCCATCGGCACCAACGCGCGCTTATGCTAAAAAGGCGGATCGCAGTTCGTGCCTGACGATCTCAAGGGGGTACCATGGACTCGGTCCGACGCAACATTCTGGCAACCGGCGCCGCGGCGACTGCGGTCGCGGTCGCGCCGCACGCATTTGCTCAGCAAGGAGCTGCCATGTCGTTCTACGAAAAAGGCGCCGTTCGCATCTGCTATGAGGAGACCGGCTCGGGCTTCCCGTTGCTGGTCATCGCCGGCGGCGGATTGAACTCGACGATCGCCGGCCTCAAAGGCACGAGCTCGCCGTTCAACCCGATGGAGGAGTTCAAGGCCGAGTACCGCTGCATCGCGGCGGACCTGCGCAACGCCAATGGCGGCCAGTCCACCGGCCCGCTCGAAGTCGACCGACCTTGGGACGCCTACACCGATGACCATATCGGGCTGATGGATCACCTGCGCATCGACAAATTCATGGTGCTGGGCTTCTGCATCGGCGGCCCCTTCATCTGGAACCTGTTGAAGCGGGCGCCCAATCGAATTGTCGCCGCCGTGCTGGCGCAGCCCAGCGGTTCGCGTCCGGAGATGCGCGACCTGTTCTACGACAACAACATGAAGGGCTGGGGTCCGGCGCTGGTCGCGCGGCGGCCCGAGATCACCATGGCGACGGTCGACAAATTCCTGACCAGGATGTACCGCACCAATCCCGATTTCGTCTTCACCGTGACGCGCGATTTCGTGCGCAACTGCCAGACGCCGGTGCTCATCCTGCCGGACGATGTCCCGTCGCATCCGTATGCGGTCGCCATGGAGGCCGCGATGCTCGCGCCCAAGGCCGAGGTCAGCATGTTTCCGTGGAAGGATCCGAAGGAGCGGATTCCCCTGGCGGTTCGCCAGATCCGGTCCTTCCTGCGGGCCCATCGGACTGCCGTTGCTTAGACGGCGGTATCCCCGCGGGCCGGGGTTCGATTATTTCACTTAAGTCACGACCTCGATCAGCGCCTGGGTCTGAGCGAGTGTCATGGCGTCGATCTGAGTTTGTGCAAAGGCGTTGCCCTGTGTCGCGGTCAGGGCATGAATGTCTTCCGTACTGATGCCGGCAATCGCGGCGGTGCTCAAAGACGGGATACCGGTTGTTGCCGAGAGTGCCGCGAAGTACGTGGTGGTCAGACCTGCGATTTGCGTGGATGTCAGCGCGCCAGCCTGATCGGTGTTCAGATTGCCGATCTCGGTCGTGGTCAGCGCCCCAATCTGAGCCGCGGAGAGCGCAGGGACCTGAGTTGCGGTCAGCGTCCCGACCTGGGTGTCGGTAAGGCTTGGCCTAGCCTTCATCCAACTCGCATCCACAGGCTATGGCTGCTCGCTCACGAGTGCGCGCCCTAAAACCCGATCATCTCGAACTTCGTCAGCGTCACGTTGCTGCTGATCCGCGCCGCGGTGGCGAGATGCCAGGCGGTGTAAAGCTCGGGGAACACCTCGTCGGCCGACATGCCGTCGACCGGCACGATCACCTTGAAGCCCTTCAGCGCCGCGGTTGATCCGGTGTGCAGCACCGAGGTCTGCGCCTGGGTGCCCATCGCGACCACGGTCTTGATGCCCTTGTCCTTGAGCGTCTTCTCAAGGTCGCTGTTGATGAACTTGTCGGGCCCGAGCGGCGGCAGCACCTGTTCGCCGGTGGCGGGTGTGAGCTCCGGAAGGATATCGGCCGGCACCGAATTCGGCACCGCGACGCTGTAGATGATCAGCGCGCCCTTGGCGCGGGCCTCGGCGACGAGCTTGACCACCTTCGGTACCGAATCCGCGCAGCGCTTGCGGCGCTCCGGCGTGCAGGTCTGCTTGGTGAAATCCATCACCAGCAGTGCGGTCTCCTTGGCCTCGATTTTCGCCGGCTTCAGCGGCGGCGGCGCCGGGAACTTGGCCGTGCCCCATTCCTCGATCACGGTTTGCGCCCGAACCGGCGTGGCCATAAGGCAAATCACCACGCCCATGCCGCAGCAACAGTGTGTAAGGTGCTTTCATATTGTCCTCCCCGCGGATCGCCGCTGGCGTCAGGCTAACAGCGGGGCCGGCTTGAAGTCTTGCTTGAATTCTTGCCGCCGAATGGACAATTCTGGTGCCGGAGGAGAGGGTTCAGTTGGCGCAAGACGTGCCCATCGGCAGTTCGCAGATCAGCCTGGCGCAGCTCAACGAGCGTTCGCGCGAGATTTTTCGTCAGATCGTCGAGAGCTATCTCACCACCGGCGAGCCGCTCGGTTCGCGCAACCTGTCGCGACTGATCACCACGCCGCTGTCGCCGGCCTCGGTGCGCAACGTCATGGCCGACCTCGAGCAGCTCGGTCTGATCTATGCGCCGCACACCTCGGCCGGGCGGCTGCCGACCGAACTGGGTCTGCGCTTCTTCGTCGACGCGCTGATGCAGATCGGCGACCTCAACGAGAGCGAGCGGCGCCAGATCGAATCCCAGGTCGCGGGCGCCGGCCGCTCGGTCGAGAACGTGCTGACCGAAGCCACGGGCCTGTTGTCCGGTCTGACCCACGCCGCCGGCGTGGTGCTCACCGCGAAGTCGAACGTGCGGCTGAAGAACATCGAGTTCGTGCGGCTGGAGCCGGAACGGGCGCTGGTGGTGCTGGTCGGCGAGGATGGCCAGGTCGAGAACCGCGTCGTCAATCTGCCGATCGGGCTGCCGACCTCGGCGCTGGTCGAGGCGGGGAATTTTCTCAACGCGCGCATCCGCGGCAAGACGCTCGCCGAGGCGCGGACCGAGCTGGAGCAGGCGCGGGCGGCGGCGCAGGCCGAGCTCGATCAGTTGACCCAGAAGGTGATCGACGACGGGCTCGCGAGCTGGTCGGGCGGCACCGAGCGGCAGCTCATCGTGCGCGGCCAGGCGCATCTGCTCGAAGACCTCAAGGTGCTCGAGGACCTGGAGCGGGTGCGGCACCTGTTCGACGATCTGGAATCGCGGCGCGACGTGATCGACCTGCTTGGCCGCGCCGAACGCGCCGAGGGGGTGCGCATTTTCATCGGCTCGGAGAACAAGCTGTTCTCGATGTCGGGCTCCTCGACCATCATCGCGCCGTATCATGACCGCGCCGGCCGCATCATCGGCGTGATCGGCGTGATCGGCCCGACGCGGTTGAACTACGCGCGGGTCATCCCGATGGTCGATTACACCGCCAAGGTCGTGAGCAAGCTGGTTGGGGGCTAAGGATCCGACCCGGTTTTGAAGATTACGGCTTGATTTTTAACGCATCTGCCCTGATATCCCGGACATCATGAACGACAGCGACACCCGCCCTCCGATCGACAACGATCCCGCGCCGGCGAACGAGCCCGCCGTGCAGCCCGAGCCGATCGTCGCGCCGAAGCCGTCCACCTCGCTTGATCGCGAGCTGGCCGAGACCAAGGACCGGCTGCTGCGCACGCTGGCCGACATGGACAACATGCGAAAGCGCACCGAGCGTGAGGTCGCCGACGCACGGGTCTACGGCATTTCGAATTTCGCCCGGGACATCCTGGGCGTGGCCGACAACATGCACCGGGCGATGGCGGCTCTCGACGACGAGTTGCGCGCCAAGGCCGACGAGCCGACCAAGGTGCTGCTTGAAGGTGTCGAATTGACCGAGCGCGAGCTGATGAACGTGCTGGAAAAGCACGGCGTGAAACGGATCGAGCCGCTTGGCCAGAAGTTCGACCCCAACCGTCATCAGGCGATGTACGAGATCGAGGATGCCAGCGTGGCGGCGGGCACCGTCATCCAGGTGATGCAGGCCGGTTATTTGATCGGCGATCGGATGCTGCGGCCGGCGCTGGTTGCGGTGGCCAAGGGCGGCGGCAAGGCTCCGCCGGCCAACGACAATCCCACGCAGTAGAATTACGGCCCGCGTCTACCTCGGCTCCAGGCCGTCACGGATGGCGCGGAAGCGCATGAAGGTGTCGGTCCATTTGTCCTTCGGACCGAAGCCCAGGATGCGCAGATAGGCGCCGGTCCCGAACCGCAGCCACTGCACGATCTCGACGTCGGCGCCGGTTTGCGGATCCTTCGCTTGTGCCCGCACCTCATGTCCGGGCTGGCCGCCAATGCGCATCGGCTCCGCGTTGGTGATGCGCAATTCCTTGAACGGCGGCAGGCCGCTCATCGCGTTGCGGGCGAACTGATCGCGGTCGCGGCTCTCGGCCGGACCGCCGGGCGCTGCCGCGATCACCAGATGGGCCTGCTCGGTCGCCTCCAACGTATCTTGAGGGCCGTCGGTGAATTGCGCCGCCACGCCCGGCACCACACGGACGAGCCGCATCCCGGCGAGGTCGCCGACCTTGAACGGCACCATCATCAGTTGCTCTTCGGTCGGCACGTGCGGCCGCGTGGTGAGGCTCGTCAGCGACGCGCGGATGACCGCATCGGTGTAGGGCGCCGGCGCCGCGGCCGGCATCTCCAGCGACACCAGGGCGGTCAGGTCATCGATCGGCGCGATCAGCAGCCATTTGCGAATGCGTCCGGCGGCGGTGTCCTGGCGCACGATCGCCAGGATGGCGTTACCGCTGCCGAGCGGCAGCGACTCGCGTTTTTCGACCGTCATGCCCTGCTTCTTGAGAGCATCGTTGGTCATGGTCTTTTCGATTTCCGGGAAAGCCTTGCCCGGCAAGGCGACGAGCCGGGCGAAGACCCCTTTTTGCTCGTTCTCGAAGCCCGGGAAGGTCGTGGCGGGCTTGAGGTCGTTTGGCGGAACGAACCCGAGCCGCGAACCGATCGGGAATACCGCGTCGGCGGCGGTAGCGGGCGGCGGTGCCAATGAAAGCACTACCGCAACCGCGCCGGCCATCAGCGATCTCAGGATCTGAGCCAAAACGGAGCGAAGCTGGGGGCGAAGCGTCATGGGTCCGGTATGCGGCTCCGTTAAGCGAAACTCAACCCTGTTGCGCCATCTGTTGGGTCCGAGACACCCCCAAAACGGCGGCTTCGATGCCCAACAACCTGCTGCGCCAGCCGAATTTCGCAGCGCTTGTGACGCTGGTGTGGCTCCTGGTCGCGCTCGCGCTGCTGCTGCAATTCTGGACGCAGACCGCGGAGACCTTGCTCGACACCGACGACGCGACGCGGCTCGCGCAGTTGCGCGGCTGGCTCGGCGGCCAGGGCTGGTTCGACCTGCACCAGGCGCGCATGCAGCCGCCCGAGGGCTACGACACCCACTGGTCGCGCCTGATCGATGCCGGGCTTGCCGGCTTGCTGTTTCTGTTCGGCCAATTCACCGACGGCGCCTCGGCCGAGCGGCTGATGCGCGCATGGTGGCCGCTGCTTTGGCTGTGGCCGACGATTGCCGGCATGGCGGCGATCGCGTGGCGCGTCGCCGGCCGCGAGGGTGCGACGGTGGCGCTGCTGCTCGCACTCGTCGGCGTGCCGGCCTATCAGCAGTTCACGCCGGGCCGCATCGACCATCACAACGTCCAGATCGCGCTGACCATGCTGACCGTGGCGGCGACGGTGTGGTCGGACCGCTGGCGATGGGGACCGACCGCGGCGGGCCTGCTCAGCGGCGCCGCGATGGCGATCGGTTTCGAAGTCGGTGCCTTATCTCGCCTGCTGCGGCGCGGTGTTCGCGCTCCGCTATGTGGTCAACCGGGAGAACGGCGCCGATCTCGTTTCGTATGGCTGGTGGCTGACGGCGGGTTCGATCGCGGGCTTCTTCGTCACCATCGGGGCGCAGCATTGGGTGCGTCATTCCTGCGACAGCATCGCGGTCGACACGCTCGCCGCGGTGATGTGCGGCGGCCTGACACTGTCGCTGGCCGGCTGGCTGAAGCATGAGGACCGGGCGACCCGCGTGCTTCGCCATCGCAAGCGCTGCAGGCCTGACGGTCGCGGCCCTGCTGCTGATCGAGCCGGCCTGTGCGCAGGGACCATTCGGCATGGTCGATCCGGCGATCCGGCCGATTTGGCTCGCCGAGGTGCGCGAGATGCAGCCGCTCATTTCCGTGTTTCAGAAGAATCCGGTGACCGGCGCCGCCATCGCCGCCTTTCCGGCGCTCGCCGTGGTCGCGACCCTGTTGATGCTGCAGGACCGCGCCGCGCGCCGGGACATGGGTTCGCTTGCGGCAGCGGCGGCGTTCTTGATCGCGGTGGCGGTGACGTTCGGTGCGATCCGCGGCTACTCCTACGCGATCTGGCTCGGCATGCCGATGGTCGCCGCGATGGCGCTGCGATTGTTCGCGGCGCTGCGGCTCAAGACATTCGTGGCGCGGCTCGTCGCCGCGTTGGCGCTGACGCCGCTCGCGCTATCGTCGAGCGCCATCACCATCGCCTATGCGGCCGGGCTCGACGACCGCGATCCGTTCGACCGGCCGGGCAGCAAGGCCTGCATCCAGAGCGCGAGCTACACGCCGCTGGCGCAGTTGCCGCCGGGGATCGTCGCGACGGACGTGAGCTGGGGACCGTACCTGCTGGCGCTGACGCCGCATTCGGTTCTGGCCGGCCCCTATCATCATCTGTCGAAGGGGATTGTCGCCGCGCACCGGAGCCTCGCCGAGCCGCCCGACCAGGCTCGCACGATTCTGGCGGAGAACCGGGTCACCTATGTCATGGTCTGCGGCCCGCGGCCGCCCGACGGCCTCGCCGAGCCCGAGCGCAGCCTCAGCTTGTGGGGCAAGCTCCGCGCCGGCGCGGTTCCGGACTGGCTCGAGCCGGTCGGCAATACGGCCGGTCAGGCTTTCGCCGTGTACCGGGTGAAGCGCTAGATCATGGCGCGCAAGGTCTTAGCGCTTATGGCCGACTCGGGCACCGGCATGGACGAGCAATACTACCAGGTCGCGGCGCCGCGCTCATGGGGCGAGCGGCTCGCCGTGGTGGCGCGCGATCGCATCTACGCCGACATCCTCCGGCATTGCCGCCCGGCGCCGGACGAAACGATACTGGACGTCGGCGTCTCGGATGTCGTGACCGATGCGGCCAATATGCTGGAACGGAAATATCCGCACCCGGAGCGCATCACGGCCGCGGGTCTGGGCGAGGGCGCGGCGTTCAAGGCCGCCTATCCGAAGGTCACCTACCTCCGGATCGAAGCCAACCGGCCGTTGCCGTTCGCCGACAAGGCCTTCGATATCGCAACGTCCAACGCGGTCCTGGAGCATGTCGGCAGCGTGCCGCATCAGGCGGCATTCGTCCGCGAACTGTCCCGGGTGGCCAAACGGGTCTTCATCAGCGTGCCGAACCGGTACTTCCCGGTCGAGCATCACACCGCGATCCCGCTGCTGCATTTCTGGACGAAAAGCTTCGGGCTGGCGTGCCGCTGGCTCGGCAAGGCGGACTGGGCGGACGAGAGGAATTTGATTTTGATGTCGTGGCAGCACCTCGCCTCGCTGGCGCCCGAGGGCAGCGCCCCGGTGATCGGCCACACCGGCATCAGGCTCGGGGGGTTCAGCTCCAACCTGTTTCTTTATATCGGCGGCTCGCCGGGGGCAGGGCGGTAGAACCGGCCGGGACGGCCGGAATTGCCCGGAGGGCCATCAAGTCCTTGCGGCGCAAGGGGTCCCTCCTATATGAGCCAGGACGCCGCACCGAGCGGCGAAACGTCAATTTGGGGGCTGGGTAAGGGCGCCTTGTAGGGCTCAACCGGCCTGCCGTGAAAGAGAGGGTACACCATGGGCAAGGTCATCGGCATCGACCTCGGCACCACCAATTCTTGCGTCGCCATTATGGAAGGCAAAACGCCCCGCGTCATCGAGAACGCGGAGGGCATGCGCACCACCCCTTCGATCGTCGCCTTTACCGATGACGGTGAGCGGCTGATCGGACAGCCCGCCAAGCGACAGGCGGTCACCAATCCTGAGAAGACCATCTTCGCGGTCAAGCGCCTGATCGGTCGGCGCTACGACGACCCGATGGTCGAGAAGGACAAGAAGCTCGTCCCCTACAAGATCGCCAAGGCATCGAACGGCGACGCCTGGGTCGAAGAGAACGGCCAGACCTATTCGCCGTCGCAGATTTCCGCGTTCATCCTTCAGAAGATGAAGGAGACGGCGGAGGCCAATCTCGGGCAGAAGGTCGAACAGGCGGTCATCACCGTCCCGGCCTACTTCAACGACGCCCAGCGCCAGGCCACCAAGGATGCCGGCAAGATCGCCGGCCTTGAAGTGCTGCGCATCATCAACGAGCCGACCGCGGCGGCGCTGGCCTACGGCCTCGACAAGGCCAAGCAGGGCTTGATCGCCGTGTACGACCTCGGCGGCGGCACCTTCGACGTGTCGATCCTCGAGATCGGCGACGGCGTGTTCGAAGTGAAGTCGACGAACGGCGACACGTTCCTGGGCGGCGAAGACTTCGACATGCGTCTGGTCAGCTATCTGGCCGACGAATTCCAGAAGACCCAGGGCATCGATCTGCGCCGCGACAAGCTCGCGCTGCAGCGGCTGAAGGAAGCCGCCGAGAAGGCGAAGATCGAGCTCAGCTCGACCACGCAGACCGAGATCAACCTGCCGTTCATCACGGCGGATGCGTCCGGTCCGAAGCATCTGACCATGAAGCTCACCCGCGCCAAGTTCGAGGCGCTGGTCGATGACCTCGTGCAGAAGACGATCGAGCCGTGCCGTCAGGCGATGAAGGACGCGGGCATCACGCGCTGCTGAGATCAACGAAGTGGTTCTGGTCGGCGGCATGACCCGCATGCCGAAGGTCCAGGAGGTCGTGAAGCAGCTGTTCGGCAAGGAGCCGCACAAGGGCGTCAACCCCGATGAGGTGGTGGCGATCGGCGCGGCGATTCAGGCCGGCGTGCTGGCCGGCGACGTCAAGGACGTGCTGCTGCTCGACGTCACGCCGCTGTCGCTCGGCATCGAGACGCTGGGTGGCGTGTTCACCCGGCTGATCGACCGCAACACCACGATCCCGACCAAGAAGAGCCAGGTGTTCTCCACCGCCGAGGACGGCCAGCAGGCGGTCACGATCCGCGTGTTCCAGGGCGAACGCGAGATGGCGACCGACAACAAGATGCTCGGCCAGTTCGACCTGGTCGGACTGCCGCCGGCGCCGCGCGGCGTGCCGCAGATCGAAGTCACGTTCGACATCGACGCCAACGGCATCGTCAACGTCCAGGCCAAGGACAAGGGCACCGGCAAGGAGCAGCAGATCCGCATCCAGGCCTCGGGCGGTCTGTCCGAAGCCGACATCGAGAAGATGGTCAAGGACGCGGAAGCGCACGCCGACGAGGACAAGAAGCGCAAGGCCCAGGTCGAGGCGAAGAACCACGCCGAGGCTTTGCTGCACTCGACCGAAAAGGCTTTGGCCGAGCACGGCTCCAAGGTCGGCGAGGCCGAGCGCAAGGCGATCGAGAACGGCATGGCCGACTTGAAGGAAGCGCTCAAGGGCGATGACGCGGATGCGATCCAGGCCAAGACCAACGCGCTGGCGCAGGCTTCGATGAAGCTCGGCGAGGCGATGTACAAGTCGCAGCAGGAAGGCCAGCCGGGTGACGGCGGGCCGGGTGCTGGCGCAGCGCCTGGTGGCGAGCCGGGCAAGAAGGACGATGTTGTCGACGCGGAGTTCACCGAGGTCGACGACGACAAGAAGAAATCCGCCTAAACGTCCGCGGACCTGGAATCATGGCCGATAGACAGTGAGAACAACGATGGCCCGACGCAGCAGCGCCGGGCCATTTGTTTTCGAGTGCGGATGAGACAACTGCGAACAGCGCCGCGATCTGCGGCGAGGCATGAGGGCGAGGCATGCCGGTGATGGCAAAGCGAGATTACTACGAAGTCCTGGGTGTTCAGCGCGGCGCGAGCGACGCCGACCTGAAGGCTGCGTACCGCAAGCTCGCCATGCAGCACCATCCGGACCGCAATCCCGGCGACAAGGATTGCGAGCACAAATTCAAGGAGCTCAACGAGGCCTACGACGTGCTCAAGGACGCGCGACAAGCGCGCCGCCTATGAGCGCTTCGGTCATGCCGCGTTCGAGCAGGGCATGGGCGGCGGCGCGCACGGCTTCGGCGCCGACTTCGGCTCGGCCTTCTCCGACATCTTCGAAGGCATCTTCGGGATGGGCGGCGCGCGACAGCGCACCTCGGGCCGCGAGCGCGGCGCGGACCTCCGCTTCAACATGGAGATCACGCTGGAAGACGCCTATTCCGGCAAGACCGCGCAGATGCGGCTGCCGACCTCGGTGACCTGCGAGACCTGCTCCGGCAGCGGCGCCAAGGCCGGCACCAAGCCGAAGACCTGCCAGCACTGCAACGGCCAGGGCCGCATCCGCCACACCCAGGGCGGCTTCTTCACGCTCGAGCGCACCTGTCCGATTTGTCAGGGCCGCGGCCAGGTGATCGAGGATCCATGCCCGTCCTGCTCGGGCTCGGGCCGGGTGACGCGCGAGCGCACGCTTTCGGTCAATATCCCGCCGGGCGTCGAGGACGGCACCCGCATTCGCCTGGCCGGCGAAGGCGAGGCCGGCGTCCGCGGCGGGCCGCCGGGCGACCTTTATATTTTTCTGTCGCTGGCCGCCCATGCGTTCTTCCAGCGCGACGGCGCCGACCTGCACTGCCGCGTCCCGGTGTCGATGGTGACCGCGGCGGTCGGCGGCGAGTTCGAGGTGCCGTCGATCGACGCCAGCAAGGCGCGGGTCAAGGTTCCCGGCGGCACCCAGTCGGGGCGGCGGTTCCGGCTGACCGGCAAGGGCATGCCGGTGCTGCGCTCCAAACAGACCGGCGACATGTACGTCCAGGTGGTGGTCGAGACGCCGCAGAACCTCACCAAGCGCCAGCGCGAGCTTCTGGCCGAGTTCGAGAAGCTGTCGTCGAAGGACACCCAGCCGGAGGCGTCCGGCTTCTTCGCCAAGGTCAAGGACTTCTTCGGCAACAGCGCCAGGTCGAGCTAGTGTCCGGTGAGCGACATCCACCCCGGCTTACCCTCTGGCCTGCAAGGCATTTACCGATTACAGTCTGCGGTCCTCAGTCCGTCCGGCCGCCCTCAGTTTGAGTAAAGTCGTATCCCCCCATGCCATTGCTTGCGTTGCAGATGCTTGAAAAGAAGATCGAAAGGCGAATCCGTCTTTTGGAGCGGAAAAGCGGTCTCCGTTTCCTGGACGAGGTGGCCTTCATCCGGCACTGGATCGACAAGCCGCTTTCGATGGGGGCCGTCACCCCGTCGGGGAAGATGCTGGCGCGCGCCATGGCGCGCTGCGTCGATCCGGACATCGCGGGCCCCGTCATCGAGCTTGGCTCCGGCACCGGTGCGGTGACCAAGGCGCTGGTGGAGCGCGGCATCGATCCGGCGCGGCTCGTGCTGGTCGAATTCAATCCATCGTTCTGCCGCCTGCTGCGCACCCGCTATCCGGACGCGACCGTGATCCAGGGCGACGCCTACCGCATCCAGCACCTGCTCGGCGGGCTGTTGCGCGAGCCGGCCGCCGCGGTGGTGTCGGGCCTGCCGCTGACCGACCAAGCCGTTCAAGCAGCGGATTCAATTGATCGACGAAGCCTTCGGACTGATGGCGGCCGACGCGCCGTTCGTGCAGTTCACCTACGCGATGGTGACGCCGATTCCGAAGCGTCCCGAGGTGGCGGCACATGCCCCCGAGCTGATCTGGCAGAATCTGCCGCCGGCGCGGGTGTGGGTCTATCGCAAGAACTGACAATTCTTGTTGCCAATTCTCGTAGCTAGGAATGTCGTGACGGCCGGGCCTGGACCCGGCCCTTATCATTTTTGGTGCGCCGCTTGGCCGGTGTATGATTGGCCTCATGCCTGTTCCGAAAATCCTCGTCTTCGCCGGCTCGATCCGCACCGGCTCGTACAATGCGCGGCTCGCGGCACTTGCGGCCAAGGAGCTGGCGCTGACCGGCGCCGAGGTCACCCGCATTTCGCTGGAAGACTATCCGCTGCCGATCTACGACGGCGACGACGAGGCCAAGTCCGGTGTGCCGGCCCATGCACGCAGCCTCAAGCGGATGATGGCGGAGCATTCCGGCGTGTTCATCGCAAGCCCCGAATACAACGCCTCGGTCACGCCGCTCCTGAAGAACACCATCGATTGGATTTCGCGCGTGCGCGAGCGCAACGAGCCGCCGCTGGCCGTGTTCAAGAACCGCGCTTTCGCGATCGGCGGCGCGTCCGACAGCCCGTATGGCGCGCTGCGCTCGCTGATGGCATTGCGTCAGGTGCTGGAGCTCGGCTGCGGCGCGCTGGTGCTGCCAGAGCAGATCACGGTGTTTCGGGCAGGCGAGGCATTCGACGAAATGGACAATCTGAAGGAAGAGCGCGCCGCCGCTTCGCTCAAGCACGTGGTGGCGCGGCTCGCCGACGCAGCGCGGGAGATGGCATGATGGATGCGCGCGACCGGTTGATCGTGGCGCTCGACCTGCCGTCGGTTGCCGCCGCCGAGGCGATGGTGGGAAAACTCGGCGACGCGGTGTCGTTCTACAAGATCGGCTATCAGCTCGCCTTCGCCGGCGGCTTGAGCTTTGCCGAAACGCTCATCCGCGCCAACAAGAAGGTGTTTGTCGATCTCAAGCTGCACGACATCGGCAACACCGTCGCCAAGGGCGTCGAGAGCGTGGCGAAGCTCGGCGCCACCTTCCTCACCGTGCACGGCTATCCGCAGACCATGCATGCGGCGGTCGACGCGCGCAAAGGCTCGGGCCTCCGCATCCTCGCCGTCACCGTGCTGACCTCCTACGACGATGCCGACCTCGCCGCCGCCGGCTACGACTTCACCGTGCCGGAGCTCGTTGCCGAGCGCGCCGCGCAGGCGCGCGACATCGGCGTCGATGGCCTGGTCTGCTCGGCCGAGGAGGCGGCAAACCTCCGCGGCATCGCCAGCGCCGGCATGGTGCTGGTGACGCCGGGCATCCGGCCGGCCGGCGCCGAGAAGGGCGACCAGAAGCGCATCATGACGCCGGCCAAGGCGATCGCCGCCGGCGCCGACCATCTGGTGGTCGGCCGGCCGATCCTGGAGGCGCCGGATCCGAAGGCCGCCGCCGAGGCGATCGTCGCCGAGATCGCCGGCGCGACGCGATAGCAGGAGGACACCGTGGCAAAAGGCTATTGGATTCCGCATCTCGACGTCAGCAATATGCAGGGCTTCCAGGCCTACCGGGACATGGCCGACGCCGCGCACAAGCGCTTCGGCTCCAAGCTTCTGGCGCGCGGCGGCCGCCGCGAGGTCGTCGAAGGCAAGATGCGGGCGCGCAATGTGCTGCGCGAGTTCAACTCGTTCGACGAGGCCAAGGCGTTCTACCATGGGCCCGAATATTCGGCCGCCCATCCGCTGCGCGAGCCGCATTCGGTCTGCGACTTCGTGATCGTCGAGGGTTACGACGGTCCGCAGCCGCCGCCGATCGGGACGCCGCCCGCGGCAGCCGCCCTCAAGGGTTACTGGCTCGTCCACGTCGATATCCACGATCCCGAGGGCTACAAGCCCTATCAGGCCGCCAACGCGACGGCGTTCGGCAAATACGGCGCGCGATTCCTGGTGCGCGGCGGTCGCTCCGAGATCACCGAAGGCAAGCCGCGCTCCCGCGCCGTGGTGCTGGAGTTTCCGAGCTACGAGGCGGCGCTCGCCTGCTATCGTTCGCCCGACTACCAGGCCGCCAAGGCGCTGCGCCAAGGCAAGGCCGATGCGGATGTCGTCGTGATCGAAGGTTACGACGGCAAGTAAGGAGCGTGACATGGCGAAGGCTATGGATCGGACGCGTCGAGGTGAACAACGAAGCGGGCTACAAGCCCTATGCGGCGGCGAACCCGGCGATCTTCAGGAAGTTCAACGCCAAGTTCGTGGTTCGCGGCGGCAAGTACGAATGCCCGGAAGGCCAGAGCCGCTCCCGCAACGTGGTGATCGAGTTTCCGGACTACGCGACCGCCGTCGCCTGCTATCGTTCGCCGGAGTATCAGGCCAACCTGAAAATCCGCCAGGCCAACGCGATCACCGATCTCATCATCGTCGAGGGCTACGACGGTCCGCAGCCGTAAGATTTCGTCGCGTTATGAAGGGGCGTTCATGCGTGCATTTCTGCTTGTTTTGTCGTGTTGTTCACCGGATCGGTGGCGCTGGCGCAGTCCGCCACACCTGAGCAGAAGGCGCAGCTTGCGCCGACCGGAAAGCTGCGAGCCGCAATGGTGACGATTCCGTTTCTGGCGAAGCAGGATGCGGGCGGCCAGGCGGCCGGCGTTGCTGCCGATCTCGGCGTCGAGATGGCGCGTGCGACTGGGCGTGCCTTACGAGGCGATCGTGTTCAAGGCGCCGCCCGACGGGGTCGCTGCGGTGCGCGACGGCAAGGCCGATGTCACGTTTCTTGCGCCGACGCCTGAGCGAATCCGCCTGATCGATTTCGCGCCGGCCTTCATGGAAATGGAATTGTCGCTGCTCGTGATCGCGGGCTCGCCGATCCAGACATTGGCCGACGCCGATCAGCCTGGCCGCCGGATCGTGGTCTACGAGCGCAGCGCCAACGAGGAGATGGTGCGCCAGAAATTGAGCAAGGCGACGCGCTTGCTGGTGCCGCTCTCCGACCACAAAAAAGCGTTCGAGATGATCAAAAATGGCGAGGCCGATGCTTTCGCCGATCTGCTCTACCAAACCGTGGCCAACCAGGCTGATATGCCGGGCACGCGCATCGTGCCGGGCGCGATCGGCCGGAACGCGCTGGCGGTCGGCTACGGCAAGGACAAGCCCGCGGCGGCGGCCTACGTGAAGGCGTTCACCGAGACTGCGATCAAATCGGGCCTGGTCGCCAAGTCGATCGAGAAGGCCGGTGTCCGCGGCGCGGCTCCGCCCGCGATGTGACGGCTTTCCCAGTCGGCGCGGTCCCGCTATACCCGCGCGGCATTTGCAAGAGTTGATTGAGAGTTGATTGCAGGAGTTGATCCATGGCCGACATGCGGCTGATCGTGGCCGGCGCCGGCGGGCGCATGGGGCGCACGCTGGTCAAGGCCATCGCCGAGACCAAGGGGCTCGTGCTCGCGGGCGCGGTCGAGGGCGAGGGCTCGCCGCTGCATCGGCCAGGACGCCGGCGTGCTGGCCGGGCTGCCCGCCAACGGCATCAAGCTCACCGCCGACGCCAAGGCGCTGCTCGCCAATGCCGACGGCATCATCGATTTCACCGTTCCGAAGGCGAGCACGGCCTTTGCCGCGCTGACCGCCGGCAAGGTGCATATCGTCGGCACCACCGGGCATTCGGCCGATGAAGAGGCGAAGATCCGGGACTCCGCCAAGAGCGCCGTGATCGTGAAGTCCGGCAACATGAGTCTCGGCGTCAATCTGCTGGCGGCACTGACCAAGCGCGTGGCGAAGACGCTCGATGACAGCTTCGACATCGAGATTTTCGAGATGCATCACAACAAGAAGATCGACGCGCCGTCCGGCACCGCGCTGATGTTCGGCCGCGCGGCGGCGGAAGGCCGCGGCATCGATCTCGCGACGCATTCGGCGCGCGGCCGCGATGGCGAGACCGGCGCGCGCAAGCCCGGCGACATCGGCTTTGCGAGTTTGCGCGGCGGCACCGTGGTCGGCGAGCACAGCGTGATCTTCGCCGGCCCCGCCGAGCGGATCGAGCTCGTGCACCGCGCCGAGGACCGCATGATCTTCGCGCGCGGCGCGCTGCACGCGGCAGCCTGGGCGCGCAACCAGAAGCCCGGGCTTTATTCGATGGCCGATGTGCTCGGGCTGAAAGACTTCTAACTTTTCCGCAGCAGCGACTGGCCGGTCATTTCCTTCGGCTGCGGCAATTCCATCAGCGCCAGCATGGTCGGCGCGAGGTCGGCGAGCCGGCCGTCCGCAAGCTTGGCGTCGCCGCCGCCCGCCAGCAGCACCGGCACCGGATTGGTGGTGTGCGAGGTGTGCGGACCGCCGGTCACCGGATCGCGCATCAGCTCGCAATTGCCGTGGTCGGCGGTAACGAGCAGCGCGCCGCCCGATCGCTGGATCGCATCGGCGATCTTGCCCAGCCCGGTGTCGGCCGCCTCCACCGCCTTGATCGCGGCCGGCAGGCTGCCGGTGTGGCCGACCATGTCGGGATTGGCGAAGTTCAGAACGATCATGTCGTATTTGCCGGAGTCGATCGCCTCGCACCGCCTTGGCGGTCAGCTCGGGCGCCGACATCTCCGGCTGCAGGTCGTAGGTCGCGACCTTGGGCGACGGCACCATGATGCGGTCTTCGCCCGCGTAAGGCTCCTCGCGGCCGCCGTTGAGGAAGTAGGTGACGTGCGGATATTTCTCGGTCTCGGCCATGCGCAGTTGGGTGCGGCCGGCGTCGGCCACGACCTCGCCGAGGATGTTCGGAAAGCTCTGCGGCGCGAAGATCGTCTGCATCAGCGTGTCGAGATCGCTCGCTGTACTGCGCCATGCCGACCGCCGCGGCGAATTTGATCTGGCGCTTGCGCGGGAAACCGGAAAAATCCGGATCGAGCATGGCGCCGAGGATTTCGCGCACCCGGTCGGCGCGGAAGTTGAAGCACAGCACGCCGTCGCCGTCCTTGATGCCGCGATAGTCGCCGATCACCGCCGGCACGATGAATTCGTCGAACTGCTTCTTGGCATAGGCGTCGGCGATGGCGGCCTGCGGATCGGCAAAGCGCGGGCCTTCGGCCTCGACGATGGCGTTGTAGGCCAGACCGACGCGCTCCCAGCGCTTGTCGCGGTCCATCGCGTAGTAGCGGCCGACCACGGTGGCGACCGGGACCGACTTCGGCAGCGCCGCGGTGAATCGCTTCGAGATCGTCGCCCGCCGATTGCGGCGGCGTGTCGCGGCCGTCGGTGATGGCGTGGGCCACCGTCGGCACGCCGGCCTCGGTGAGGATTTTCGCCAGCGCCGCGCCGTGGTCCTGGTGCGAATGCACGCCGCCGGGCGAGACGAGGCCGATCAGATGGCAGGTGCCGCCGCTTTTTTTCAAAGCGGCGATCAGGCCGGTCAGCGCCGGCGCCTGCTTGATCTCGCCGGACGCGATGGCGTCGCCGATGCGCGGCAGGTCCTGCATCACCACGCGGCCGGCGCCGATGTTGAGATGGCCGACCTCGGAGTTGCCCATCTGTCCGGGCGGCAGTCCGACCTCGCGGCCGTCGGTCCGCAGGAAGGCGTGCGGACCGCTGGCCCACAGCCGGTTGAAGGTCGGGGTGTTGGCCTGGCGAACGGCGTTGTCGGCGGTTTCCTCGCGCCAGCCCCAGCCGTCGAGGACGACCAGCATCACCGGGCGGCGCTTCTGCTTCGATCCATTGCTCATCGCCGGTTAGATAGCGATCAATCCAGCGAGGAGCAATCGAGGCTAGGCCGCGACCGTTCCGGCCTCCCAGCCCAGCATGGCGCGCTTGCGGGTCAGGCCCCAGTGATAGCCGGTCAGCTCGCCGGATTTTCCGATGACGCGATGGCACGGCACCACGAAGCTGATCGGGTTTTTCCCGACCGCGGCGCCGACCGCGCGCGCGCGCTTTCGGCTTGCCGATGTTGCCGGCGATGTCGGAGTAGGTGGTGGCGCGGCCCATCGGGATGCGCAGCAGCGTCTCCCACACCCGCACCTCGAAGTCGGTGCCGATCAGCACCACGCGAAGCGGCCGGTCCTCCCGCCAGAGCTTCTTGTCGAAGATGCGCGCGCAGAGCGGCGCGGTGCGCGCGGAATCCTCGACGTAAGTTCGCCCGCGGCCAGCGGCCGCGCATATCGGCGACCGCTGCTTTTTCCTCGCCGGGGTCGGCGAACGCCAGCCCGCACAGGCCGCGGTCCGTCGCCATCACCAGCGCGGTGCCGAACAGGGCGGGATGGAAGCCATAGTAAACCGTCAGGCCTTCGCCGCCGGTTTTCCATTCGCCGGGCGACATCGCCTCGTGGGTGACGAACAGGTCGTGCAGGCGTCCGGGGCCGGACAGGCCGACCTCGTAGGAGGCGTCGAGCACGCTCGCGGAATCGCGCAGCAGATTGCGCGCGCTGTCGAGGGTGAGCGCCTGCAGGAATGCTTTCGGCGTCAGCCCGGCCCAGCGGCGGAACAGGTGGTGCAGCTCGGTCGGCGTGACGCCGGCGGCTTCGGCGATCTGTTCGATCTCCGGCTGCGTGCGCCAGTTGCCGCGGATGTGAGCGATGGCGCGGCGCACGACGTCGTAATCGGCGGCCGAGGAGGACAGCGGCACGGGATCGGATATTCGTTCGGGCGAGAGCATGGCGGTCTCCATCATGTTGCTCTCCATCTAGGCCGCCAACGGGCGGCAAGCCCACCCGATTTCTGACCCTAAACGATCGCCCGTGTCGGCCCGCGCCGGGCCTCGCCCAGCGCCGCCGACAGCGCGGCGGCAAAACTTTCCCGCTCCTTCGGCGAGAGGAAGCCGGCGACCGGAAACTTGCGCCCGCGCGACACCAGAAACAATTTCAGCAGGCCGAACTCCTCGTTGGTCTCGCGGTCGAGCTTGGTCCAGAGCGGATTGAGCGTCCATTCGGCTACCTCGCCGCGGTGGCTGACGCGGCGAAGCCGAAGCTCCGACGGCGTCACCGTGACCTCCTCGAAGGCCGCCGCCGCGCGGTAGTTGGCGCGGAACGCCCAATAGACCAGCACCACATCGAGCCCGAGAAAGCCGATCACCGGCCAGGCGCCGAGCAGGAAGAAGAACATGCCGCCGATGAAGCTGAAGCCCCCGACCAGCGCCATCACGGCGAGGAAGCCCGTCCCGGACAGCGAGCGATGCGGCGTGATGATCGCCGAAAAAAGCGTGGGCTCGGCCGTGGGGTCGTTGTCTGTGTGGTTCGGTGCCGTCATGCTGTCCTGAATATAGGACAATCATGGCGAAGAAGCAGACCCGGAAAACCGCCAAGAAGACAACGATGGCGGTGAAAAAAGCCAGGAAGGGCAAGGCCGCCAAGGTCAAGCCGCGCGAAGGCGCGCGCCAAGGCCGACGACAAGGCGTTGCACGGCAAAACCAAAGCACGCTCACCAAGCCTTGGACCCAGCCGAGGTCGAGGAAGCGTTCCGCCGGTTTCAGGCGGCGATGCCGGAGCCGAAGGGCGAGTTGCAGCACGTCAATCCGTTCACGCTCCTGGTCGCGGTGGTGCTCTCGGCGCAGGCGACCGACGCCGGCGTGAACAAGGCGACGCCGGCGCTGTTCGAGCTCGCCGACACGCCGGAGAAGATGGCGGCGCTCGGCGAGGAGCGCGTTCGCGAGCTGATCAAGACCATCGGGCTCTTCCGCACCAAGGCGAAGAACGTGATCGCGCTGTCGCACAAGCTCATCGCCGAGCACGGCGGCCAGGTGCCGGGCACGCGCGAGGCGCTTGCAGGAGCTGCCCGGCGTCGGCCGCAAGACCGCCAACGTGGTGCTGAACATGGCGTTCGGTCAGCCGACCATGGCGGTGGACACGCATATCTTCCGGATCGGCAACCGCACCGGATTGGCGCCCGGCAAGGACCCGCTGGCGGTGGAGCTCAAGCTGCTCGACGTCATCCCCGAAAAATACATGATGCACGCGCACCACTGGCTGATCCTGCACGGCCGCTACGTCTGTCTGGCGCGCCGTCCGCTGTGCGAGAAATGCGTGATCGCCGATCTCTGCAAATGGCCGGGCAAGACCGTCGCGGTCTAGGCCCGCTTCGGTTCGTGAAATTCGACGCGCCGCTGCGACAGCCGCTTGTGCATGTGCACCATCATCGCCATCGCGAACAGCGGCGTGGCGAGGTTGACGATCGGGATCGAGACGAACATCGCGATCAGGAGGCCGGCCAGAAAAATCTGGCCGCGGTGGGCGCGGCGCATCGCCTTGGCCTCGGCGGGCGGGCGAAACCGCATCGCCGCCAGCAGGAAATACTCCCGGCTGAGCAGATAGGCGTTGGCGACGAACATGATGACAAGGCCGAGCCCGGCGACGAACAGGAACGGCACCGCGCAGAGATAGACCAGGACCGCGAGCAGCGCGGTGTTGACGCCTTCGATCAGCGCGCGAAACAGCGGCAGCGCGGTGCCGGGCGTCTCGTTGGGATAATGCGTGCGCTCGACCTCGTCGGCGATCTCGTCGACGAAGAAGCTGCCGACGAAGGCGGTCACCGCCGGCATCAGGAACAGCGCGCCGGTGATGATGCCGAGCGTGGCCGCAATCGACAGGACCCAGGCGAGGATTTGCCAGGCGGTGTGCCCGCCGGCGGTCGCTTCGGCCCAGGTGGCCCCCGTCGTCGCCATCCAGGAGAACACCCGGTTCAGCCCGATGCCCACCAGCACGATCAGGATGAGGCCAAGCCCGATCGACTTGAGCAGCACCCGCCGGAACGGCGGCGAGAACATCTGAACCAGCGCCTTGATGGCGGCGTCAAACATCGAATCCTCCGCAACCGGGCAGAGGTATGTCGGCTCAGGCGATGGGGCAAGTCTGTTGGGGAAAGTGCGTCAGTGCGCCGGCGCAATCGAAGGTGCTTCGACGGACATCAGCTCGGCCGAAGCTTCCTCGGGCAGGGCGAAAGCCTCTTCCGCCGCCAACTCAAGTGTGTGCGGCAGGTGGGCCCAGGCCATCCGGCGGTAGTCGAAGCCCCGCTCGATGGTCGGCTTGACCAGCGCGAAGTAGGGCGAGATGTCGAAATCGCGCGGGGCGTAGAGCGAGGAATGCCGGATCTCGAGAATCTCGCGCCGCGCCGTCTCGCTTTCCAGGCGGGTGATCTTCGGCAGGATCGGATAGTGCACATGCTCGAAGGCCTGCGCGATCAAGGCCGAGCAGATGATGCGGGTCGGGTGTCCGGAGCCGATCGCCATCATGCGCCGCCGCCAGCGCTGCGGCACCGGCAGCGGGAACAGGTAGCGCATCAGATCGAAAATGTTTTTGACGTCGTAGTCGAAGCCGATGCGCTCGGCCGCGTAGGTGCAGACCCGCGCGCAATCGTCATCGGTCAGCCCGATCGGGCGGCAGATGCGGGTGTGGTATTTCTGGTATTTCGACAGCGGCGCGCCGACCACGCCCTGGCCGAGGACGGCTTCGACCAGGACCAGCGGCTCGCCGTCTTCGCTGGTGCGCTCGCCGATCGGCCCGACATAGAGCGCGGCGTGCGACCAGGTCGACTGGGTGAGGTATTTGATGACGCCGGAAATGTGGTTGTCGCCTTCGACCAGCAGCACGTCGCCGGGCTTGAGCGCGGCCCGCAACGCCTCCGGGTCGCTCGGCGTGAAGGGCTCGTAGCCCTCTACCGGCCGCTCCAGATACCGGGCTAGTGCTTGCCCGACCCCACTGAGCATCCAATCCATGACAACCGAACCCAAATTAACGCGTATTTTTTAGACCGCACGTCGCGTCATTACGACGCAAGTTAGACGAGACTCGTTGCGATCCAGTTCATTGCGTTGGGCCGATGACAATGAATTGTTAGCCATGGCTTTGCGCTTGGCCGCTGGTTCTGCCAAGAATTGCGCAAGAAACGCATTCGTCGCGGTGCAGCGTAAAACCAATTGCAAACCATGAATTGCGAACCATGAGTGTTCTGTCCCGCCGAAGCTTCCTGACCGGCTCCGCCGCGGCGTTCACGACAGGTCCGGCGTTCGCCCAGCGCTCCGGCCTCCCTTCGGGCGAGGTGGACTGCATCATCGTCGGCGCCGGCGCCGCCGGGATCGCGGCGGCGCGGCGGCTGCGCGAAGCCAACCGCAGCTTCATCCTGGTCGAGGCGTCGAACCGGATCGGCGGACGCTGCATCGTCGAGCAGCAAAGCTTCGGCGTGCCGTTCGATCGCGGCGCACATCTCATTCACAACCCGGACATCAATCCGCTGACGCAGCTCGCGGCGCGGACCGGGCTCGAGATTTATCCGGCGCCGTCGGCGCAACGCATCCGCATCGGCCGGCGCAATGCCCGCGACAGCGAGCTCGAGGATTATCTCGCCGCCGCGGTGCGCGCCAATCGCGCGATCGCCGACGGTACGCGCGGCAGACCCGATACCGACTGTGCGCAAATTGCTGCCGCGCGACCTCGGCGAATGGCAGTCCACGGTGGAATTCGCGCTCGGCCCCTACACCAGCGCAAAGGACCTCGGCGAGATTTCGGCGGTGGATCTGAGCCGCGCCGGCGAGCGCGACGTCAATGCGTTGTGCCGCCAGGGCTACGGCGCGCTGCTCGCCAAGCTTGCCGAAGGCGTCCCGGTGCAGCTCGACACCGCGGTGAAGCTCGTCGACATCATCGGCCGCGGCAGCAAGGTGGAATTGTCGACCACCAAGGGCGCGATCGTCGGCCGCCACTGCATCATCACGGCGTCGACCAACGTGATCCTCGATCGCATCAAGTTCGACGGCGGGCTGCCGAAGCGCCACCAGGACGCAATGGAGAAGCTCCGGCTCGGCAGCTTCGACCACATCGCACTGGAACTGCCGGGCAATCCGCTCGGTCTGCCGCGCGACGACGTGGTGTTCGAGAAGGCGTCGGGTCCGCGCACCGGCGCGCTGACCGCCAACATCGGCGGCTCGACGCTGTCGACGGTCTCGGTCGGCGGGAAATTCGGCCGCGATCTCGCCGCGCAGGGCGACAAGGCGATGGTCGAGTTCGCCGTGGAATGGCTGAGCGGCATGTTCGGTCCCGGCGTGAAGAAGGCGCTCGGCCGCACCCAAGTGACGCAATGGAGCAAGGATCAGTGGATCCAGGGCGCAATCGCGACGGCGGCGCCGGGCTGGCAGGGCGCGCGCCGCGTCCTGACGGAGCCGATCCGCAACCGCGTGTTCTTCGCCGGCGAGGCGGCACACGAGACCGCGTGGGGCACCGTCGGCGGCGCCTGGGAATCCGGCACCCGCACGGCCGAGGCGGTGGTCCGCCGCATCACGGGTCAGCCCGAGCCCCGAGCCCGAGGGCGAGCCGCCGGAGAAGCCGGCGCGCAAGGGCAAGAAGTCGTAGCGCAGGCTGAAGCGCTACGCGCCGAGCCGCTCCTTCAGCCAGCCGACGATCGTGTTGGCGATCTCGTCGGGATGCTGGCCCGGCGTGCGGCCCATGTGGTGGCCCTCGGGATAGACCCGCGCCGACTTCGGATTGCCGTGCTCCAGCAGCAGATAGACGTCGGCGATCGGCGCCTGGTCGTCGAGCTTGCCGTTGACGCCGAGCAGCGGCGCCGACTTCTTGTCGAGCAGGCCCATGGTCTTGAGCGACAGCGGCGCCACGGCCGCCAAAAATTCCTCGATCGTCTTCACGCCCATGGCGCGCCCGCGCGCGTCGAGCAGGCTCGCCGCGCCGAACAGATAGGTCGCGCCGCCGGTGGTGAACGCCGGCACCAGCCATTCGGGCTGGAAGCCGTAATGCACGTTGCCGCCGTGGAACACAGCGCCCTTGATGCGGTCCGCCGCCGTGAACGCAAGCCGCGCCGCCCAGTAGGCGCCGAAGCTGCCGCCCCAGACCGCGACGCGCTTGCCGTCCACGTCATGGCGGGTCGGCAGATAATCGAGCCAGGCGAAATAGGTCCGCTCGGCGGCGGAATCGCCGTACAGCACCGGGTTCTCGCCGCTGCCCGGCATGTCGATGGTGAGCGAGGCGAGGCCCGCGTCCATCGCGGTCTTGGCGATCTTCAGGCGGTCTTCCTTCCAGCCGTCGACGCCGCCCCAGTGCATGAC
Organism: uncultured Alphaproteobacteria bacterium; assembly: GCA_963850885.1. Classification (GTDB taxonomy): domain Bacteria; phylum Pseudomonadota; class Alphaproteobacteria; order Rhizobiales; family Xanthobacteraceae; genus Z2-YC6860. The sequence continues at coordinate 255,025 of CAWKOD010000014.1, forward strand.
GACGGCAGGCTTGGTGACGCCCGGCGGCTTCTGCAGATAGCCGACCAGCTTCTTGCCCTCGAACGGCACCTCGATGATCTCGAGCGGCGGATCGAAATGCTTGGCCGCCTTGCGGAACATGCGAAGCGAATGCTGGAAGGCCTGAAGCTTGCCGGGCGAGGTCGGCGACGGATAGCGGCCGACCCGGCAGGCGTCGAAGGCGTGCATGTAAATCTCGGCGAGCTCCTTGCCGCTCGCGCCGGCCTTGGCGGCCGCGTCGCCCTTCGCCTCGTAGCCGAGCCCGATCTTGCTCCACTCCTCGGCCCAGTGATCCTTGTCGAGGCTTTTCAGCGCCGCCATCACCTGCTCGGCGTCCTCGCGCTTGATGTCCTCGAACGGGTTGAGCTTGCCGGCGCGGCGCATGAACTCGGCCTTGACCTCGTCCAGCGTGCGCTCGCGCGAGCCTTTGGGCTGGTTCTGGATGTTCATGTGACGTCCTTGGCGCTGGTCTTGTCCTCGAACACGTTGATCACCGGCGCCGTGCCGGCGAAGCCGAGCTCGGTCCAGCGCGACACCACGTTGTCGTACATCTTCTTGTCGAGCTTGGTGCGCGGCGAGAACGACTTGATGTGCTTGTAGTCCATGCAGGCGTTGATCAACGCCTTCGAACCCCACGGCCTGATCTCCGGCGGGTTCAGGCTCGGGTCGAGGAACGTGCTCCAGGTCTCGCGCAGGATGTCGATCGACTGCGCCGGCCGCGACCGCGTCGCCATCGCCCACAGCACCTGGCCGACGTTGCTCGGGTCGATGTCGTCGTCGACCACGATGACGTATTTGCCGAAATAGGCGCCGGCGGTGCATTGCGCGGCGAGCGCCATCACCTGCGGCGCGTGGCCGGCGTACATCTGCTTGATCGAGACGACGGTCATGCCCCAGCCGGCGGCCTCGGGGATCGACCACACGCCCTGGATGCCCGGCACGCCGAGCTTTTGCAGATCGGCCCAGATACCGGCGGAGCGCAACGCCGCCCAGAACAGCCCGCACTCGTTCGACGGCCCGTCGGCCATCAGCGCGCAGGTCAGCGTCGGGTTGTTGCGGTAGCGCAGCCGCTCGACGCGCATGTAGGGCGTGGCGCCGCTCGGCCGGCCGTAATAGCCGGTGAACTCGCCGAACGGGCCTTCGGCGAAGGTCTCGTCCGGATAGAGATGGCCTTCGATGATGATCTCGGCGTGCGCCGGCAGCGGCAGGCCGGTGAGGTCGGAGGTGAACAGCTCGATCGGCGAGCCCTTGATGCCGGAATAATATTCGTACTCGCTTTCGGTCTTCGGCAGGCTCGATCGCGCCGACCAGGAACAGCAGCGGATCGATGCCGTAGGCGGCTGCGATCGGCATCGGCTTGCCCATCTTCCACCACTTGTCGCGGTCGGTGCTGGCGTCCTTGCCCGGCGAGGTGTAGACGCCGATCTCGCGCGGGCCCTTGATCATCATGCGGTAGGTGCCGACGTTGATGCGGCCGGTCTCCGGATCCTTGGTGATGACGGAGTCGGCGGTGCCGAGATACATGCCGCCGTCGAGCGGCCACATCCGCTGCGCCGGGAACATGCGGATGTCGATCTTGTCGCCTTCGACGATGTTCTGGTTGCAGATCGCGCTCTCGGCCGGCACCTCGACCGGCGCCATCTTGCGCCCGAGCTTCTTCTGCAACAGCTGCACCGCCTTCAGCGGATGATCGACCGGCTCCTCGCCGATCATCAGGCAGAACCGCGACAGGTTGCAGCCGATCATGTTGTAGAGCGCTTTGTGGCCGGGATGGCCCTTGATGTTCTCGAACAACAGCGCCGGGCTTTTCTCCAGGCCGACCAGATAGGTGATGTGCGCGGCTTCGAGATCGGGGCTGACCTCGGCGGTGATGCGCTTCAATTCGCCCATCGCCTCGGCCTTCTCCAGCCAGAGATCGAGATCGCTGGAGTTGCGGCGGTCGCGTGCTGGGCTTGTTTTTCGGCTGCTCGATGGTGGTGGCGTTGCCGCCGGCCTTCACGCCCATGTCCATGACGCCACTCCCTGAACGATTGTTGGGACGATCCTAGCGAAGCGAAGCGGCGCGGTCACGCCCGCGTCGCGCACGCGATCCACGCGCTATGCGCCGGAGCGGCGTCGGGTCCTGGTGCTGGTCTTGGCGCCGGTTGATCGCCCGCAGCACGAGGAGCGCGAGCGCCATGAACAGCAGGACCATCCCGATCAGGAGCGGCGGGAAGCTGTACATCCCGTAGTCCGCGTCGCCTCCGGCGATGAGCCACGCGGCGGCGATGAAGAGCAGCGCCGCGCAGCCAGCCAAAATGCCGATGGTCTTCACGCGGGGAACTTCATCGGGGGACATCATCCGCATGACGAGACTCGCTGGAGGACTGCGCTCATGCGCGCAGCACGCCGCCGGTGCGTTTGCTGACCTCGGCCACGATCTTGGCGCCGAGCGCGTCGATCTCCTGATCGGTCATGGTCTTGTCGCGCGGCTGGATCGTCACCGCGATGGCGACCGATTTCTTGCCGGCCTCGATGCCCTGGCCCTCGTAGACGTCGAACACGCTGACGCCGGCGATCAGCTTGCGGTCCACGTTCTGCGCGGCGCGCGCGATGTCGGCGGCTTTCACGGCGCGATCGACCACGAAGGCGAAGTCGCGCGTCACCGGCTGGAACGCCGAGAGCTCCAGCACCGGCTTGGCGCGGGTCGCCTTGGCCTTGCCCTCCGGGATGCGTTCGAGGATGACCTCGAAGGCGACCAGCGGGCCCTCGGCGTCGAGCGCCTCAAGCGCGCGCGGATGCAACTCGCCGAAATAGCCGAGAATGTTCTGCGGTCCGATCTGGATGGTGCCGGAGCGGCCGGGGTGAAACCAGGCCGGGCCGCCGGGCACCACCTGCATCGCCTGGGCCGGCGCGCCGGCCGCGGCCAGCATCGCGAGCGCGTCGGCCTTGGCGTCGAAGGCGTCCACGTCGGCCGACTTGCTCGACCAGTGGCGGCCGGCGCCGCTCGCCTTGGCCATCGCGCGCCGCACGCCGGTTGCGGCCATGAACTGATCCTCGGGCTTGTCGCCCGTGAAGATCTGGCCGACCTCGAACAAAGCCGCGTCGGGGAAGCCGCGGTCGGCGTTCTTCTGCGCGGCCGCGACGAGGCCGGGAATGAGGCTCGGCCGCATGTCGGACAATTCCGCCGCGATCGGATTGGCGAGCGCCAGCTCGGCCTTGCCGCCGCCGAACAATTCGGCCTGCGGCTTGGAGATGAACGACCAGGTCACCGCCTCGGTCAGCCCGCGCGACGCGAGCGCGCGCTTGGCCTTGCGGGTTCGCACCTGAGCCGTGGTCAGCACCGGCTTGCGCGGCGCGTCGCCGCGGCCGAACGGCGTCGACGGAATGCGATCGACGCCGACGATGCGGACGATCTCCTCGACGATGTCGGCCTTGCCCTCGATGTCGGGCCGCCACGACGGCGCCGCGACCTTCACCCGGCTGTCCTGGCCGGCGACGAAGAAGCCGAGCTTGGTGAGAACGCGGCGCATCTCGATCAGATTGAGATCGAGGCCGGCGAGCCGCTTCAATTCGCTGGTCGGGAAGTCGATGATCTTTTCGGGAGCTTCGGCCTTCCCGGCAACGGTGACTTCGGACGGCGTGCCGCCGCACAGCTCGATCACCATCTGCGTGGCGAGCTCGAGCCCCGGCACCATGAAATTCGGATCGACGCCGCGCTCGAAACGATAGCGCGCGTCGGAGTTGATGCCGAGCTTGCGCCCGGTCTGCGCGATGTTGATCGGCTCCCACAGCGCCGACTCGATCAGCACGTCGGTGGTGTTCTCGTCGCAGCCCGACGCCTCGCCGCCCATGATGCCGGCGAGCAACTCCACGCCGTTGTCGTCGGCGATCACGCACATGGCGTTGTCGAGCGTGTAGGTCTTGCCGTCGAGCGCCAGGAGCTGCTCGCCGTTTGCGGCGCGGCGCACCACGAGATTGCCTTTCACCTTCTTGGCGTCGAACACGTGCAGCGGCCGGCCGCGGTCGTAGGTGATGAAGTTGGTGATGTCGACCAGCGCGTTGATCGGGCGCAGGCCGATGGCCTTGAGCCGCTTCTGCAGCCACTCCGGCGACGGGCCGTTCTTGACGCCGCGCACGAGGCGGAGCGCGAACGCCGGGCACAGCGGATGGGTCTGGCCGAAGTCGAGCTTCACCGACACCGGGCAGGGGAATTCGCCCTTGACCGGCTTCGGCGTGCGTTCCTTGAACGTGCCGATGTCGGTCGCGGCGAGGTCGCGCGCCACGCCGTTGACGCCGGTGCAGTCCGGCCGGTTCGGCGTCAGGTTGATGTCGAGCACCGCGTCGTCGAGGCCGGCGTATTTGGCGTAAGCCGTCCCGACCGGCGCGTCGGCCGGCAGATCGATGATGCCGTCGTGATCGTCGGAGATTTGCAGCTCGAACTCCGACACCAGCATGCCGCGGCTCTCGACGCCGCGGATGGTGCCGACTTGCAGCGTCATGTTCTTGCCGGGGATGAAGGCGCCCGGCGGCACGAACACGCCGGTCATGCCGGTGCGCGCATTCGGCGCGCCGCAGACGACCTGGATCGGCTTGCCGTCGCCCAAGGGGTATGTCGACCATGCAGACGCGCAGCCGGTCGGCGTTGGGATGCTGCTTCGCCTCGGTCACGCGCGCGATCACGTAGGGCGCCAGCAGCTTGGCCTTGTCCTCGACGCTCTCGACCTCGAGCCCGATCATCGTGAGCTTGGTCACGATCTCGTCGAGCGTCGCGTCGGTGTCGAGGTGTTCTTTCAGCCAGGAGAGGGTGAACTTCACGGGCTCAGCCCTCCCGCCAGCGTCGGGAAGTCGAGCGGCCGGAAGCCGTAGTGCGCGAGCCAGCGCACATCGGCCTCGAAGAAGGCGCGCAGGTCCGGCATGCCGTATTTCAGCATGGCGATGCGGTCGATCCCCAGGCCCCAGGCAAAGCCCTGCACGGCGTCGGGATCGAGCCCGCAATTGCGCAGCACGTTCGGATGCACCATGCCGCAGCCGAGAATCTCCAGCCAGTCGTCGCCCTCGCCGAAGCGCACCTCGCCCTTGTCGCGTTTGCACTGGATGTCGACTTCGAGCGACGGCTCAGTGAACGGAAAGAACGACGGGCGAAACCGCATCTTCACGTTGTCGACCTCGAAGAACGCCTTGCAGAATTCCTCGAGGATCCACTTCAGGTGGCCGAGATGCGCGCCCTTGTCGATGACGAGGCCCTCGACCTGATGAAACATCGGCGTGTGGGTCTGATCGGAATCGCTGCGATAGGTGCGGCCCGGGATGATGACGCGAATCGGCGGCTTCTGCTTCAGCATGGTGCGCACCTGCACCGGCGAGGTGTGCGTGCGCAACAGCATCCGCGTGCCGTCCGGCTTCGGCGGGAAGTAGAACGTATCGTGCATCTCGCGGGCCGGATGGCCCTCGGGGAAATTCAGCTTGGTGAAGTTGTAGTCGTCGGTTTCGATGTCCGGCCCTTCGGCGACGGCGAAGCCCATGTCGGCAAAGATCGCGGTCAGCTCGTCGACCACCTGGCTGATCGGATGGACGCGGCCGACCTCGGTCGGCGCCTCGCGCACCGGCAGGGTCACGTCCACGGTCTCGGTGGCGAGCCGTGCGTCGAGCGCTGCGCCCTTGAAGCCTTCGCGCCGCGCGTTCAGCGCCACGTTGACCCGATCCCGCAGCCCGTTGATCGCCGGACCTTGCACCTTGCGCTCGTCCGGGCTCATGCCGCCGAGGGTCTTGAGCAGCGCCGTCACCGAGCCGCTTTTGCCCAGCGCCGAAACGCGCACGGCCTCCAGCGCAGCCTCGTCGGCGGCCGCCGTGATGGCGGTCGAAATCTCGCTTTCCAGGGCGGCAATATCGGTCATTCAATCCTCGCGGGCGCAGGCGGTTGTGGCCGTCCGGCCTCTATCTGGTCAAGTCCCGCAGTGACACTCAAAAAGCGCTGTGGGACAGTCCTGCGGTTGGTTCGGACGAGGATGGTTCGATGCTTGGTCGCATGGTTTTGGCTCTCTCGGCCGTTGTTCTGATCTTGCCCGGCCACCCGCCGGCTCTGGCCAAGGACTGCCCGACGCAGGAATTCACTCACGAGGCGCGCGAGGAGGCCGTCCGTAAGGCGCCGTCCTGCCGGGAAGCGCTGGACGTGATGGGGGCCTGTGCCTACGGGGCGACCGGCGATACCTCCCTTGGCGAGATCGTGCGGGAGAAGTGCGAAGCCGGCTTTCTGACCAAGCTCAGCAAGTCGCAGCGCAAGACCTACAACGCCGAGGTCAAGCGCTGCGATGCCAAGGCGCGAGGTGGCCGCGAGGGCACGATGTACATCTCGGCTGCCGCATTCTGCCGCGCCGGCGTGGCGCGCGACACCGCGGCGAAATTCGCCAAGGTGCCGCCGCGCAGGTAGCGGCTTGCGTCAGGCCGCCTTCGCTGCCGGCAGCGCGGCCTTGGCCTTCTCGACAATGACCTGGAAGGCCGCCGGCTCCATGATGGCGAGCTCGGACATCACCTTGCGGTCGACCATGATGCCGGCCTTGGCGAGTCCGTCGATGAACTTCGAATAGTTCAGCCCGAACGGCCGCACGGCGGCATTGATGCGCTGGATCCAGAGCGCGCGGAAGGTGCGCTTCTTGTTCTTGCGGTCGCGGTAGGCGTATTGCATCGCCTTTTCCATCGACTGCTTGGCGATGCGGATGGTGTTGCGGCGACGGCCGTAGTGGCCCTTGGTCGCCTTGTAGACCTTCTTATGCTTGGCGTGAGAAGTGACGCCGCGTTTGACGCGAGCCATGACTGATCTCCTGAAATATTAAGCCTGCGACGATGGGATGGTACGGCCGCAAATGCGGCGCGCCGATCCGTTAGCCGTTGGGCAGGAAAAACTTGACGATGTTGTCGCCGTCGGCCTTGAACATCACACGGGTGCCGCGGTGCTGGCGAATCTGCTTCTTGGTCCGCTTGATCATGCCATGGCGTTTGCCGGCCATCGACGACTTCACCTTGCCGCTGGCAGTGATCTTGAAGCGCTTTTTGGCGCCCGACTTGGTCTTCAGCTTGGGCATTTTGCTCTCCTTCAAAGTGCGGCTTCGGACGCGGCAAAGAACCGGTCCCGCCGGATTTGCTCAATGCGAGCGTGCTGAGTGATCAGCCTCGCCGCCACGGCAGCCCTTGTTAGCCGGGCGGTGAGAGGTCGGGTTTATGGCAGAGGGCGGCCGAAATGACAACCGCGACAGGCAAGCGCCCGCGAACCGGTCGCGGGCGCTTGATTGGGTAGTTCTAAAGCTGGATCAAGGAGTTAACGCGGCGTCAGGATCATTACCATCTGGCGTCCCTCCATGCGGGGCTCCGATTCGATCTTGGCCATCTTGGTGGTGTCGTCCTTGACCCGGTTGAGCAGCCGCGTTCCGAGCTCCTGGTGGGCCATCTCGCGGCCGCGGAAGCGCAACGTCACCTTGACCTTGTCGCCTTCCTCGAAGAACCGCTCCATGGAGCGCATCTTCACCTGGTAGTCGTGGTCGTCGATCATCGGGCGGAGTTTGATCTCCTTGACCTCGACGACCTTCTGCTTCTTGCGGGCTTCGGCCTGCTTTTTCTGTTCTTGGAATCGGTACTTGCCGTAGTCCAGGATTTTGCAGATCGGCGGCACGGCGTTGGGCGAGATTTCGACCAGATCGAGGCCGGCCTCCAGGGCCTTGGCCAGGGCGTCTGCGATCGGGATGGTACCGAGGTTGGCGCCGTCCTTGTCGATCAGGTGAACCTCACGAACGCGGATATCTTCATTGATGCGCTGGCCGTCCTTCTGGACGGGGGCTTGCGATCTCTGCGGGCGACGAATGGGGGCGAACTCCCTGCTATTTCGGAAGCCTACAGAATCGGGATTGTCCGGGCATATGTCAACGCCATTGGCGCCAAAATGGCCGGATTTAACGCGACTTTTGAATAACCCTGCCTTTACGGCACCGTCCCCTTGATCCGACGGCAGCTTGCAGCGAAACACGTCGGGCATGAACGCGAGCGTCCTTCGATCCATCGATGTGGGAACCGGACCGGCGGCGCGCCGGATCGCGGTGCGAATCCGGGACGGCGCGGCGCCGGGGCTGTTCTGGCTCGGTGGCTTCAAGTCCGACATGAAAGGCACCAAGGCCGATGCGCTCGACCGCTGGGCCGGCGACAAGGGCCGCTCCTGCATCCGGTTCGACTATTCGGGGCACGGCGAATCCGGCGGCGACTTCGTCGACGGCACCATCGGCCGCTGGCTGGAGGACAGCGTCGCGGTGTTCGAAGGCTTCGCCAAGAGCCCGCAGGTGCTGGTCGGCTCCTCGATGGGCGGCTGGCTCGCGCTGCTGCTGGTGCGGGCGCTGAAGGAGCGCAAGGCCGCAGGCTCGGTTGCCGGCCTGGTTCTGATCGCGCCGGCGGTCGATTTCACCGAAGAGCTGATGTGGAAGAACTTCTCGCCCGAGGTGAAGCGGCAGATCGAGACCGAAGGCTCCTGGCAGCGGCCGTCGCAATATTCGGAAAGCGCCTATCCGATCACCCGCGGACTGATCGAGGACGGCCGCAAGCATCTCCTGCTCGGCGGGCTGATCGAGACCGGATGCCCGGTACGGATCCTGCAAGGCGTGCAGGACCCCGACGTGCCGTGGCAGCACGCGGTCGAACTGTCGTCGCGGCTCGCCCGCGACGACGTGGTGCTGACCTTGGTGAAGGACGGCGATCATCGGCTGTCGCGGCCCGAGGACATCGAGCGGCTGATCGCGGCGGTGGCGGAGTTTTAGATTTCTGGTGGCGCCGCGAAGCCGTCGTCGCGCAGCGCCTGCAATCCCGCGCGATAATCCGGATAGCGCAGCGTGACGCCGAGCGCGTTTTTGAGCTTGTCGTTCCGCACCCGCGCGCAGCCGTCGTAGAAGCTCATCAGGAACGGCGACAGCGTCCGCCTGGCTTCGTCGAGCGAAAGCAGCGGCGGCGGCGCAATGCCGAGCAGCTTTGCCGCAAACTCGATCTGGTCGCCTGGCGGCGCGGGCGCGCCGTCGGTGACGTTGACGATGCCGTCGAAGCGGCGCGCGAATGCGGCGTCGATCGCCTGGGCGATGTCGGCGACGTGGATGCGGTTGGAGACATGGCCCGGCTTGTCGATGCGGTGGGCGCGGCCGGCGACGAGCCGCACGAACGCATTCTGTCCCGGACCGTAGATGCCGCCGAGCCGGAGGATGGCGACAGGTGTGCTGCGTTGCCGGCCGAGCGCCTGCCATGCAAGCTCGGCGTCGACCCGCGCGGCGCCGCGGGTGTGCGGCGGAATGGTCGGCGCGGTCTCGTCGATCCAGGCGCCGCCGTGATCGCCGTAGACGCCGAGCGAGGACAGATAGACGATCGATTGCAGTTTCGAAGCTGCCGCGATGTCGTCCGCGAGCGCGGCCAGCACCGGATCGCCGGCGTCGCCGGGCGCCGCCGAGATCAGGAGAGCGCTGGCGCCCGAGATCGCTTCGCGCAATTCCGGCGATGGATGGATGCCGTCGAAGATGAGCATCTCAATCGGGGCACCGGCTTTCTTGTCGGGCGAACGCGACGTCCCGATCACGCGGTCGAAACGCGATCCGAATTCGGCGACATAAAACCGCGCGCAATAGCCGAGGCCGAGGCAGACCAGCGCGGTCATCTGATCGACGAGTCAGATGCGCTCGATGCCGGCGTCGGCGATCACCTTGGTCCAGCGCGCGATATCCCTGGCGATCAGCGCCTTGAAATCGTCCGGCGTGCCGCCCTTGGGCTCGCTGCCGAGCGCGTGGATGCGTTCGATCATCGCAGGCTCGGTGAGGAGCGCATTGATCTCGCTGTTGAGCCGCGCCGCGATCGCCGCCGGCAGCTTCGCCGGCCCGACGAGGCCCATCCAGGACGTCACGGAAAATCCCGGGAACCCGGCGTCGGCAATGGTGCCGACCTCCGGCAGCGGCGCATAACGCGTGCCGCCGGTGGTGCCGATGGCGTGCAGCGCGCCGGACTTGATCTGGCCGATCAGCGCCACCGGCGGATCGACCAGGAAGTCGAGCCGCTTGCCGAGCACCTCGGTCAGCGCCTGATTGCCGCCGCGGAACGGCACCACCGTGATCTTGATGCCGGCAAGCCGCGAAAAATATTCGAGCATCAGATGCTGCGGCGTTCCGGCGCCCGGCACGCCGCCGAGGATCGGCTCCGCGCGCTCTTTCGCGGCCTTGATGAGATCGGGGATGGTGCGGATCGGTGTGATCGGGATAGGTCACCATCATGAACGGGAATTCGATCGCCTGCCCGATGATGGTGAAGTCGTCGATCGAATTGTAAGGCAGCGATTTGTAGGTCGCGGCGGTGACGGCGTGGCCGCTCGGAATCCATCCGAGCGAATAGCCGTCGGGCGTGGCGCGCGCCATCTGCGCCGCCGCCAGCGTGCCGGCCGCGCCGGGCTTCGGCTCGACCACGATCTGCTGGCCGAGCTTCCGCGACAGGCCTTCGGCGATCGCGCGGGCGCTGACGTCGACGCCGCCGCCGGCGGTCAGGCCGTGGATCAGGGAAATGTTGCGCTCCGGCCAGGCCGCGAAGGCGCGCTCGGGGCGAATGACGGCGGCCGCCGACAATCCGGCGAGCATGGTGCGGCGTGTGAGTGCAGCCATGACGTTTCTCCCTGACGTTTGTTGCGCGAAGCCTATCACGCTCCGGCAGCGGCGGCCCACTCCTCGGCCACGCTGGCATCGGGCTCGCCGGCGTGCGCGGGCGCGAGCGCGATCAGGCGCGCCGGATCGAGCCGGCCGAGCGCCCATACGGCGGCGCCGCGAACCAGCGGCGAGTTGTCGGCCAGGAGCCGTTCGACGTGCGGCAGGAACGACGGATCGCCGGAGTTGCCGATGGCGGTCAGCACATTGCGGATGAAGCGGTCGCGGCCGGTGCGCTTCACCGCGGTCTTGGCGAAGGTCTTGCGAAACGCCGCGTCGTCGAGCTGCACCAGCTCCGCGAGCATCGGTGCGCGGGCCACGTCCCGGGCGGCGAGCTTGGCCTCGCGTCCCTGCTGGGCGAATTTGTTCCACGGGCACACCGCGAGGCAGTCGTCGCAGCCGTAGATGCGGTTGCCGATCAGCGGGCGAAACTCCCGTGGAATCGGACCTTTGTGCTCGATGGTGAGATACGAGATGCAGCGCCGCGCATCGAGCCGGTACGGCGCCGGAAACGCCGCCGTCGGGCATACGTCGAGACAGGCTTGGCAGGTGCCGCAGTGATCGATCTCCGCCTCGTCCGGCGGCAATTCGAGCGTCGTGAAGATCGCGCCGAGAAACAGCCACGAACCGAAATCGCGCGACACCAGATTGGTGTGCTTGCCCTGCCAGCCGATCCCGGCCGCCGCCGCCAACGGCTTCTCCATCACCGCCGCGGTGTCGACGAACACCTTCACGTCGCCGCCGGCCTGCGCGATCAGCCAGCGCGCCACGTCTTTCAGCTTGGGCTTGATGATGTCGTGATAGTCCTCGCCCTTGGCGTAGACCGAGATCGCGCCGCGTTCGCGGTGCTCGAGGATGGTGAGCGGATCGTGGTCGGGGCCGTAGTTCAACCCGAGCATGATGACGGAGCGCACGTCCGGCCACAGCGTCCGCGGATCGCCGCGCCGCTCGGCGCTGGTTTCCATCCAGATCATGTCGCCGTGGGCGCCTTCGGCGAGGAATTGTTGCAGCCGCGCTTTCGACAGCGGCGCCGCGTCGGGCCGCGTGATGCCGACCACGTCGAAGCCGCGGGCGCGGGCGGCTTCGATCAGCGCTGCTTTGATGGCGGCGGGGTCGTTCAGAAATCCAGATCGGCGTAGCTCGGCGCCGGCGCCAGGCCCGGCCACGTCTCGGCCAGCAGCGGGCGGAACGACGGGCGCGATTTCACGCGCGCGTACCAGTTCTTCGACACCTCGTCTTCGGTCCATGGCACATCGCCCAGATAATCCACCGTCGACAGATGCGCGGCGGCGGCCAGATCGGCGAGGCTCATCTGGTCGCCGGCCAGCCAATCGCGGGTGCGCACCAGCCATCCGATATAGGCAATATGATAGCGGACATTGATCCGCGCCGCACGGATCGCGTCGGTGTCCGGCGGACCGCCGCCCTGCTCGATGCGCATCAGCCGCTTGTAGAAGCGCTCCATGACCAGCGGCCCGCTGACCTCGGCGAAGAACTTCTCGTTGAACCAGGCCGTGAGCCGGCGCACCTCGACCCGCTGGCCGGTTTCGACCGGCATCAGCCGGCGCTCGTGCAATTGCGCGCCGCCGGTCTCGTCGAGGAATTCGGCGATGGTGGCGGCGCCCGGCACCGGCGGATAGCCCTCCGCCACCAGCACCGGCGTGGTGGCGGCCGGGTTGAGCATCAGGAATTCCTCCCGCCGCTCCCACACCCGCTCCTCGATGACATGGTGCTCCAGCCCATGCTCGGCGAGCGCCAGCCGGATGAACCGCGAATGCGGGCAAAACGGATGATGGAACAGTGTCAGCATTGAGCCAAAGGATTGAGGCCTTGAGATAGCGGGCCGACGCGGCGGGAATCAGCGGCGCAGCCTAACAGGGCGCGAAAAAAGTCCCAACCCGTCATTCCGTATGGCGGGACAATCATACCGCTCGGTCGCCAAACTGTTGAGCGTCATGCCATTGCCATTGCCCGGGCGGAGCGGTTGGGCGAAAAAGCACGGATCGATTTTGCGCCGGAGCATTGCATGACCTTCGACATTATCAAGGCGATCATCCTCGGCATCGTCGAGGGCCTTACCGAGTTCGTGCCGGTCTCGTCGACCGGCCATCTGCTGCTGGTGCAGCGCTTCTTCGGCTTCGCCGACGAGGACTTCGGCAAGACCTTCGCGGTGCTGATCCAGTTCGGCGCCATCCTCGCGCTGCTGTCGATCTATTTCGTGCGGCTGTGGAAACTGGCGCTCGGATTTTTCACCGATCCGGCGGCGCGGCGCTTCGTCATCGGCATCCTGCTGGCGTTCCTGCCGGCGGCGGTGGTCGGCGCGCATCGCGCACGACTTCATCAAGAGCGTGCTGTTCAACGAATGGCTGATCTGCTTCACGCTGATCGCCGGCGGCGCGGTGCTGCTGTGGATCGATATGCTCGATCTCAAGCCGCGCTATCACGACGCGCAGAAATTCACGCTGCCGATGTATTTCATGATCGGCGTCGTGCAGTGCCTTTCTATGGTGCCGGGCGTGTCGCGCTCCGGCGCGACCATCGTCGGCGCCATGCTGCTCGGCGCCGACCGCCGCTCCGCCGCCGAGTTCTCGTTCTGGCTCGCCATGCCGACGATGGCCGGCGCGTTCGCCTACGATCTCTACAAGTCTCACGGCCAGATGAGCTCGGGCAACACGATCCTGATCGCCGTGGGCTTCGCCGTGTCGTTTGTCTGCGCCTGGATCGTGGTGAAGACGTTCCTCGGCTATGTGCAGCGCCACGGCTTTGGGCTGTTTGCGTGGTGGCGCGTGTTGGTCGGCGCGCTCGGGCTGATCGCGCTGGCGCTCGGGAAATAGCCGGTGCTTAAGCGAAGCGGCCGGTCTTGAACTGCCCGGTCTTGCGGAAGCGCCAGAGATACGACGGCACGATCACCTCCATCGCCGTCGGCACGATGCCGAGCCCGTGAAGCGTGCGGCCTTCGCGTTCGGCCGCGGCCGACACCACGTTGTCGCTCTTGAGCAGCTCGACCTGGTCGGGGGTCAATAGCGGCGTCGGCAGGAATTGCAGGAATGTCGCCTGGAGCTTGGCGAGTCCGAACGGCAGCGGGATCAGGAAGCGCCGGCGCTCGGTGACTTGGAGCACATATTCCATCAGCTGCTTGAAGGTCCGCACCTCCGGCCCACCGGTCTCGTAGGTGGCGCCGGCCTTGGCTTCGCCATCGACCGCGCGGGCGATGGCCTCGGCCACGTCGCCGACGAACACCGGCTGGAATTTGGTTTCGCCGCCGCCGATCAGCGGCAGCGCCGGCAGGAGGCGCGCCATCGCGGCGAACTTGTTGAAGAAGTTGTCCTCCGGACCGAACATGATCGACGGACGGAAGATGGTGGCGTCGGGTTTTGCCGCCAGCACGGCCTTCTCGCCTTCGGCCTTGGCGCGGGCGTAACCCGACGGCGAATTCTCGTCGGCGCCGATCGCGGAGACCTGGATCATCTGCGCGCCGTGATTGGCGGCGGCCAGCGCCACCTGCTCGGCGCCGAACGCCTGCACGGTGTCGAAGCGCTGCCGCCCGCGCTCGTACAGGATGCCGACCAGGTTGATGACGATGTCGGCGCCGCGCACCGCAGCTTCCACCGAACCGGTGTGCCGCACGTTGGCCTGCACCGCATGGATCTGGCCGACCCGGCCGAGCGGCTGCAGGTGGCCGGCGAGGTCCGGCCGGCGCACGGCGACGCGGATGCGGTAATGCCGCTTGGCCAGCGCCCGGACCAGATGGCGGCCGAGGAAGCCGGAGCCGCCGAAGATCGTGATCAGCGTGTCGTTATGGGCCTGGAGGGTCATGGCACTGCGCTCGCGGGCGGGGTCCGGCCTCCGCCGAATACAGCAAGGGTTTGCGCCCGTCCAGCGGTGAAAAGCCGCCTCGATTGACAAGGCAAAAGGCGCGCCCTTATCTGTGCCGCGAGTGCCCGGAGGCACTCAACCCGAGCACCTTGCCCAGGTGGCGGAATTGGTAGACGCACTAGTTTCAGGTACTAGCGCCGCGAGGCGTGGAGGTTCGAGTCCTCTCCTGGGCACCACATAATTTTCAAGCTCCTGATTTCGTGCGCGGATTTGCGCTCGATCCCGCACCGGACCCAAGGTGCGGGAGCTTTTCGTTCTCGGTTTGTGCCGGCAAAAGCAATTGAGCGCCATCGTGTGCGAGCTTCGCGCGGTCGGCCGAGCGCGTGTAGTGCTGCGCCATCTTGCCCGTCGACCATCCGAAGATGGCCGTCAACTGCCGCTTGGCGCCGCGCTCGGCGGCGCGGATTGCACCGGCCTTGCGGAGCCCGTGCGCTGAGCCAGGGCAGCGCGCTGCGCGACAGGCCTCCCGAAACCACGTCCCGAAGCTTTCCTTCACCCAGGGTCGCCCTGCCGGCGTCACGAGGTATGTGAGATCGCCGGTCTTGGTCGCCGCGATCGAGGCGGCGAGAGGTTCAGGGATTGGGATCGTCACAAGCTCACCCGCCTTGCCCCTCGAGTTGCTTTTCGGTGCGGATCGAAGTCACGCCATCGCGGACGTGCTGCAAGCCGACGCGGACTGCATCGCCACGCCGAAGGCCGGTGTAAAGCAGCAGGTCGAAGGCGAGCCGTTCGCGCGTCCCGACTGGCCAACGCGCTTCATACCTGTCGAGCCCTTCCTGCGACCACGTATGGAAACCGTCCGCGACATTCGGCTCGGATAGCAGCTTGACGCCCTTGGTCGGGTCGAGGGTGATCAGCTTGCCCTCAACAATGGCCCACGCAAAAAATCCTCGCATCGCCTTCAGAAAATTATTCGCGGCATGTGGTGTCGCCACGCGGCGTTCGCGGCCTTCCCGAATTGCCTCCTCCGTGATGTCGCGCAACAACGCCGCGCCCGCAGTCTTGGTCACGGCCCGGAAGATGTTCTCGCGCTGCTTTCGTGTCGCCGGCGACATGCCTGTCCAGGCGGACATTTTTGCGGTAACGCTCGATTGCCCAGGCCAGCGTGTGCGCCTTCGCGATCTTTGGCGGCAACGGCGTGCCTTCCATCACGCCGTGGTATTCCGCCCAGAATTCGGCGGACCCATATTCGGCCCTGATCCGTGTGCGCGGACCGTGGCCCTTGCCACGTACCACGTCACAGTGCCGTGGCGGGTTTCCCATTGTTTGTTGGTGGCTTCATCGCGTAGAGCCTCAAAGGGTGCTTCACGCCGCAGAATTTCCCGTCGATGCAGAATGACCACTTTGCTCGGTTTGTGGTCAAAAAGATCGGCTTTAAGCGTTTCGATTGCGGGGGTGATATGATTGTCGTGGCTACGACGCTTGGTAATAATCCCCGTCAGGCTGAGATATTGTTCGCTTAGCCGTGCGGACTTCCCCCGAGCGATGTCAGCTATCGGGAGCAACGCGGACCACATAGGCTCGTTATGAGTATTTCCGCTTATGATTCTGAACGTACATACGCGTTGTAGGGTCGCGAGTTGTTACGATGTCCTCGCAAGAGCGAATGCTGCGCGGCTGATCCGGGTCGGACTCTAAATCGACCTAGTAATTGAACGCTATCCCGACACTGACCCCTTGCGCCCAGAAATCCGTAGAATTGAATTGCACAGCGGGCCGCGCCGGGCCGACCAACACAGCCGGCGCAAGCTGACTGGAATTGACGGTCGTATCAATCGCTCCGCCAGGACGCACCACGCCGGTCCAATACAGCACGTTATAGCCAACAAAGGCGCGCCACTGAGGCGTAAACTGGTAGCCCAATTTAGCGTTGAACTCGGAAACCGTAGAGAAGCGGCTATCACTGTGTGAACCGATGTTTGTCGGTAATGCCAAGAGTCCCCCTGCTAATACGGTCGTCGGACCGCCCAGAGGCGTGAAACTAGAGCTGCCATTGATGTTGAGGTTGGTCGACGTTGTTCCCAAGGCGACCTTGGCAAGCCAATCGATTCTCCACGCTCCATGGGGGATGAAACCAGTAAGGCCTAGATCAAGACCATTGAATTGATTACGAGTGTCGAATTGGTCCAACACGGCAAATGTGCCGAGCGGGAGAAGAGGATTGATGCTGTTGGTACTATTTGCGATCCGCAAGTCATCGCTCAGCTTCAAGTAGCGATACCCGACCATTGCAGTGACCGAGCCCGCGAAACAGCGTGCGCAGAGCTGACGTTGATAGGCAGCACCCGCTCCGAAGAGCCGTGTTGATTCATTGACGGACACTTGGCCCGGTCCGCCCGCAAGGAAAGCAACGTTCAGTGCGTCTGGAGAATTTACAGCCGGGTCTGCGTTAAAAAACGGACGTGCAAGGAGAGGAACGCCCGCTGATGAAGCGTTGAAGTTGGTCGAGGTACTTGCGAGACCAAAGAAATGAGCCTCAAGCCCGGTGATGTGAAAGTCATCAAACCAATAGCCGGCTCTGATCCGCCCTCCTGGACGCCAATCTTGATTGACAGACGAATCGCCGAACAAAACTGTAGTTCCAGGGGCTCCGAGCGCGCCAGTGGCGCCCGAGGTCATCAGCGCGGGTAGGGCATCACCTTTGGTCTGCCAATACAGAAACTCCAATTCGCCCCAAAAGCGGCCGGGACTTGCAAGGGCGCGAGGCGAGGCTTTTAGAGGGAGCGACTGATCCGCCGCCCAGCCAGACGATAGGCCAGCTGTTAGCGAAAACGCCACCAACGTTACGAAGCTGCCGAAGGCACGCATGACCGGTCCCCCTACCTTACCCTCGCCCCAACTTTAACAGCCAAACACAGTGACGAGACCGACGATAGGATAGCAAATGTCTGTACTCGTGCCTCGTCATCGACGTAGGTGCCGAGCATACCCTTATGCAATCAACTCAATTCGTCCCGTAGGCTCTGCGGGGCACATGGGATGCCTAGCGCAGCACCGTCCTGAAGGTCGACCTGGGCCCGAAAAATACGCAACGGCTTGCGTCCGTGGCCGTATGTGCCCGCCAATTTTTCCGCCACGTACTCTTCTATCCATTGCCTTGCTGCCGGGGGCAAGTCACGCGAGCGCAACATGCGCTTAATGACTGAGCCGGAAAGTCCCGACGATTTGTGATTGGCCTGTAGGACGGCCCAAGTGGTGCTCCGGCTCAATCCGAGCGCGGACGCCTGCTTGTCGATAGAGGGATAACCGGCTCGCAGGAGTACTTGTCGCAGCTCGGCTATCTTGGCGCACTGACGGGCCTTCATGGATGCGCACGAGTTTGGCAGTTCAATGCGTTTGCTGCACGTGTTGCCCATCACGACCACCTTAGAACTGGCACGCAACAAACCCGTGACGTTGACCATGTTTCCCAATGTTTTGTCGTCGCAAATTGGTCTGGGTTCATGCGAGCACCATTGTCTCAACCAAGACCACAAGGCTGCGTCGCCCTCGTGGTGTTGGCGGGAAGATAGGCGCGATTTTCTGGGAGTGCCTTGCTGTCGTCGGCCAAAAGCTTGTCCGTACATGCCAAGCTGAGCTGAAGCCAATCGATCAGGGATCGAGGTTTGATGCTGAAAGTGAAAAGCTCTGCGCCGTCGCTGGCACGAGAGCGGCCGTGGCGTTCTGTTTCCCTTCCTTCAATTGCGCTGGCTTCACATATGGAATGTGACGGCGGCGCGGATGATTGCCGCCAAGCAGGTCGAGCATCACCCGATCTATCTCAGCCTGTGTCGGTTTCCAGCGATGGGCCTCCATCCGTTCCTTGGCGTCGATCACTGGCCCCAAGTCGGCAACCGTCATGCGTTTGGCTCTGGCTGTGATATCAGCGGCTGCCAACACTGCTAAACCGCCTTGAACACTGTACGCCCGGTCCCACCGGCCCTCTGCGTCGAAAGCCATCACACTTGGTCTGATGTCAGTTTTGATCGCCCCACCCTCATACCAACAATGGACATCGAGAGTTTTCTGCTTGGTGCCTGCATACTGCGGCAATACCATCCGGCTAAGCGTTCGCGTTGAGATCCTCCAGACGCCGTCACTGCCGAACAGGTAGTACCGAAATTTCATATTCTCGGGCATGCTTTCCTTCCACGGCCTACGCGGCATAGTTCGGGATGTTGAATACATGGCGCGGATTTTCCCGAGTGGAATTGTCGGCGTCTGCCAAAAACTTGTTCGCCCGTGCCAGTCTGTCTGAGGTCAATCGATCAAGGATCGCGCTTATGACACGAGAACGAAACGCTCATGCCAACAGCCACGCTGATAGGCTTCCAAGCACAATCGGCGGCATGACCAAGCTGGCTTATGCCCGGGCAAAGGCAGCGGGCATCGCGCTGGAGCCGCTATTAAGGACAGCCGGTCTAACCTCTCACCAAATCGAGCACCCTCAGGCCGTCATCAGGGTGCGCGATCAAATCAAGTTCTTAAATCTTGCCGCCGCCGCTCTGAAGGATGACCTTCTCGGATTTCACCTAGCTCAGACCGCCGATCTTCGCGAACTGGGGCTGCTGTATTACTTGCTCGCTTCCTCGGAAACGCTCATCGACGCTTTGCACAGAGCCGCGCGGTACAGCTCCATCGTCAACGAGGGAGTTTCGCTACGATGCGTGGACAGCAGCTTCGTTCGAATTTCATTTCATTGTATTGGCATCGGCCGCCATCTGGATACACACCAGATCGAGTGCACGATGACGACGGTGGTGCGAATTTGTCGGCAGTTAACCGGCATTCGCCTTTTGCCCGACCGTGTGCGGCTGATGCACCACCGGCCAAGGAACGCAGAATTTGCAAAAGTTTTCGGAAGCAATGTTGAATTCGGCGCTGCTGCCGATGACGTCACATTCTCCAACAACATCAGGCAATCACCCATTACCAGCGCTGATCCCTACCTCAATAAGCTCTTGATTTCCTATTGCGAGGAAGCAATTGCTTATCGACCAAGAACTCGCGGTTCATTCCGATCGAGCGTTGAAAATGCCGTGGTTCCGTTGCTGCCGCACGGCAAGGCACGCACCAGCGAGATTGCCCGGCAACTCGGAGTAAGCCAGCGGACGCTCGCCCGGCGGCTGTCGGAGGAAGGGCTGACATTCTCAGAACTCTTGGACAGTCTTCGATCGGACCTCGCCAATCGTCATCTGGCCGACCGGGACTTGGCCATTTCCCAAATTGCATGGTTGCTGGGCTATCGAGACGTCGGCGCATTCTCGCATGCCTTCAAGCGCTGGACCGGCAAGGCGCCCGGTAGGGCGCGTGCTGAATATGCAGCCTAGTTGACTGGGGTCTGGACTTACAATTTTGAGCGCAACTCTGGACGCGGGCCGCTCCTCGAGTTCAACGGCGAAGGATATGCTGTCGCTATCCCTTCTGCAGGCGCGCCTGATCGATCTCAAGCTGCCGATCGAGATCGTGGAAGGCACGTAGTGCCGAGCCGGCGAGGACCTAGTCGTGGTATTGAGGGGCATTAGGCCGTTGCCTTTAGGCGGCTTGAGAACAGTGAAAAGTCTTCATAAGGCCGCGGCGTCGCCCGCCTGTCGGAAGGCATCGGTGACATCGCAACACAGCCAAAGAATGCCGACGCCCGGGGACCTACGGGCGACGTTCTCAAGGTGTTAGTGCAGTTGATGGTAGCGGGATCCGCGCGGCTCGCAGAAACGGAAGGACTGCTAACGCTGACCAGCCCAGCCGGGGCTCTGGATTTGTCACGCAGCACCACTTGGGCCGCGATCAGAGCGCTCCTAATTTCCTTAATTTTGACCGACTGTCGTGCCTTCATTTGCGAATGGTTCGGCGGTGCGGAGCGCCTCCGAATGGCGAAGCTTGTACTTTCGGTTTCCCAGCTAGCGTTTCGGGGTCTAGGGGAGGAACCACATGACAAGTAGCTCGCGCCGTGTCCGTGCGGAGCCACTGGTGACAACGAGCGCCGACACCTCCGATCCGTTGCTGGCATTGCTGCAACGCTATGAGGCCGAGCGAGCGGCCTTCGACCAAGAAGCCGGGACTGAACAGATTGCGGATCAGGATTGGGATAGGATTGCTGAAGAGACTTGGTCTCGCACCCAGGACGAAATTCTTGAACACCAACCGCCCGCGACGACGGCAGCTGGCGCGTTTTTGGCGTTAGATCACGTCTTGCGAGATGAGTACTTGTTTGGGGAGCGCGAAGAGTGTGCCGACCAGAAGATGCTATGGCTCCTGATCAAAGCCGCTCGCGATTATATTGCGACAACTGAATTTCTTGACACCGAGAAATGATTTGCAGCCGTTTGGCTGGCTGATGCACTTCGACATAACGGCAGCGCGGAAACGGGACGGTTAGGCGGTCCAGAGTTTTTCACCAGCACTTCAGGTCTTCGAGGTCGTAGCGCTCGTTCAGTTTCGCCGAAACCAGGTTGACGCGCTTCTGTAAGTCATGAGCGGGCTTCGCTGCGGCGTACACCCTAACGTGCCAGCTACCTGCATCGCCATAAACGGCCACGCGCAATTCCGGCTCGTGCATCGCAATCTGTCGGGCATGGGCGCGCGTTGCTCGCGTGATCTGGCCGTCAGGCGCAAGGAGGCTGGTATGCGATGCATGCGTCGCCGATCACGCGCCAGTCTGCGCTAATGAAAGTTGCCAAATATGTTTTTGGTTCGATGGTGATGCGAAGTTATCGCAGCCCTGTCGCCGGTGGCAGTCGCCGGCTA